>NZ_FWYD01000002.1 GCF_900176485.1 Primorskyibacter flagellatus | reverse complement strand
TCTGAAATAATGCGGAGGAACATGGGGCAAAAACGCTGACAAACAGCAGGTTTGCACAGAGTCCTCCGCATTATGGCCACCTGATGATAAGTCAAGTAATGGAGAGGTGGTCATTATTTCACGAAGGGCTTCACGTAGGCCGGAGGGATCAGCCGGACCTCATGTCCAAGCTTGCCAATCTCTCGACCCCAGTAATGTGCACCACCACAGGCTTCCATCGCCACGACGCAAGGCGGCAAAGCCTCAAAGAACCCCAGCACCTGCGTGCGCCGCAGCTTCTTCCGTAGCACCGCACCGCCTGCGGCGTCCGCCCCATGCACCTGGAACACATTCTTCGCCAGATCGAGCCCGACCGTGATAATCTCCGACATGACCGTCCTCCTTTGTGGATCATCGCAGACCCACCTTGGCACAGAGATGCCGTCGGGGGGCGGTCACATCATCAAAGCCATTCAGCATATGTATTCGTCCGGCGTGAGACCGCTAAATATCTTGAGCCTTCCGACGAAATAGTAGGCCGCTGTGAAGTCGGCGAGATGCACTCACAACTGATCGTGATTGTTGTTATGGAACCGCTGCACGGATGGTTCGGTTTCGTCAGGTGGTGCTCGATTCCATTTGCCTCGCAACTCATATCAGGTCACATCTGCCGTGAATATGCTGTAGTCCGGTGCCGGGCTGCTCGGCGAACCGGATGCCGTCGTCCATAGCCTAGCAGTTGATTACGGAGCAGCCAATGAGAGGAGGTCAGGATCGTGTGAATGGTATGCGGCGGTTCCGGCCCATTGATTTGATGTGTTCCTGACGCGTGACGCGCCTGCGACAAGGTCTGCGTCAGCAGATGGTGGTATCGCATGGCGGATGGTGGTGACGGGTTCGTGGGGCGGTGCGAGGTCGTTGAACCTCGGCGGCGCGGCAAGCGGCATTGGCCAGATGATGTGAAAGCGCGGATCGTGGCTGAAAGCCTGCAGCCCGGTATCCGGGTGGTGGATGTGGCCGCGCGCTATGATATTCTTCCTCATCATCTTTCGGATTGGCGTCGCCATGCACGACAAGGTCGGCTGGCCCTGCCAAGTCACTTGATGGACGCGCTTCATGGATCGCCGAAGGTCGAAGCGACGGAGCCTGCCTTTGTGCCGCTGTCCATTCTGCCCGAGCCTGCGGGTCAGTCGGTTTCATCTCCTTCAAAGGCGGCGGCGACCGGTGACGCCGGGGTGCTGATGATCGAGATCGCGTCCGATGTGATACTGCGCATTCCCGATGATGTGGCGGTGGAACGTGCGGTGGCTCTGGTGCAGGCGCTGCGGGGTGCGCCGTGATTGTCGCCGGGCAGCGTCTACCGATCCTGATCGCGACGCGACCGGTGGACTTCCGCTGCGGGCATCGGGGGCTGGAGCTGATTGTGCAGACCGAGCTGACGCTCGATCTGCATTCCGGGGTGACGGTAATCTTCCGATCAAAGCGCGGGGACAGGATGAGAATCCTAGTCTGGGACGGAACCGGTCTCGTGCTGGTTTACAAGGCCTTGGAACAGGGAAGCTTTGCCTGGCCGAAGGTACAAGACGGGACGATGCGGCTGTCGCGGGCCCAGTTTGAAGCATTGTTCGAAGGGCTGGACTGGCGGCGGGTTGTGGCGCAACGGGTGTTTGCGTCTCGTGCGGCGGGATGAATTTGGCCCTGTTTTGGTGTTGTTTTATTGGCCTTTCCTGCCCGGAACGGTTATGAATCCGCATGTTGCAGCCCTTCGATCTCAGCCTGTTTCCGGACCTCCCGCCCGAGGTTGTGAAGGCGTTCGAGGCCGCGCAATTCGAGCTGTCGGTCGAGCGTGCGGCGCGCCAGCATGAGCAGGCGGTGGTGGCCGAGAAGGACGCCTTCATCACCGAGTTGAAGGCACTGATCGAGAAGCTGGAAGGCCAGGTCGGGCAATACCGGCATGCGAAGTTTGGGCCTAAATCCGAGAAGCTGGACCCCGCGCAGCTCGAATTGGCGCTGGAGGAACTGGAAGCCGCCATCGCCGAGACCCAGGAACAGATTGCCGCGGTCGAGGCGAAGATCGCGGCCAGCGGGACCGATCCCGAGAAGAAGGCACCGCGCAAGAAGCGCAAGGCGCGCGCCTTGCCGGAACACCTGCCGCGCGTCGAGCGTATCATCGAGCCTAACAGCATTGCTTGCCCTTGCGGCTGTGGCGACATGGTCAAGATCGGCGAGGATCGGGTCGACCGGCTGGATTACATCCCGGCGCGCTATCAGGTGATCGTCACGATCCGCCCTAAATACGCCTGCCCCAAGGGGCGCGCGGGTGTAGTTCAGGCCAAAGCCCCGGCGCATCTTCTGGAGGGCAGCTGGTCCACCGAGGCGCTGCTGGCCCAGATTGCCGTGTCCAAGCATTCCGAGCACATGCCGCCGAACCGGCAGGCCATGGTCATGGCCCGTCACGGCGTGCCGATCGACCGCTCGGTTCTGGCTGACTAGATGGGTCGGACCGGCGCGCTGATTGCGCCCGTGGTCGATCACATGGGCAAGCGCCTGATGTCGGAAAGTTCTCGGCTCTATGTCGACGAAACCACCGCCCCGGTGCTGGATCCCGGGCGCGGCAAAACCAAGACTGGCTACCTTTGGGCGGTCTTGCGCGACGACCGTGGCTGGAATGGCCCCGCACCGCCGGGTGTCGTGTTCCACTATCGGCCCGGGCGTAAAGGCGAATATGCCGCCGAAATATTGCACGGCTTCAACGGCACGATCCAAGTTGATGCTTACGGCGCCTATACTCACCTTGCCACACCAAAACGCACGGGCGGCGATCCATTGCGTCTGGCGTTCTGCTGGGCGCATGGACGACGCAAACTGATCAAGGCCAAACCCACGAAGGGTTCGCCTATCGTGAACAAGGCGCTGTTGCGCATCGCCACGCTCTACAAGATCAAAGACCAAATCCGTGGCTCGGATCCTGATCAGCGCCGGGCCGTCCGGCAGGAACTGTCTCGTCCATTCGTCGATGAATTCTTCGCCTGGCTGCAGGCGCAGGCCCGGCAGGTCTCGCGCAAGTCCGATCTCGGCAAGGCCATGGCCTATATGCTGAAGCGTCAGGACGGCTTCCGCCTGTTCCTGGACGATGGTCACGTCGATATCGACTCAAACCTCGTCGAGAACGTCATCCGCAGCCCTGCCATGAATCGCCGCAACGCACTTTTTGCCGGTCATGACGAAGGCGGCCGGAACTGGACACGCTGCGCCAGCCTGATCGGCTCCTGCAAGATGAATGGCGTCGAGCCATACGCCTATCTGAAGGACCTGTTCACGAAGCTGGCCAACGGTCATCTCGACAAGGACATCGACGCGTTGATGCCATGGGCCTACGGCCAGCGGGCAGATGGCTCATAAGGACCTCGTCTCGTAGTTCCTGACGAGCTACCAGCAGACCTCAGCTTCACGCGATCAATCAAACGCAACTGAAAAATCAATGGGCCGCGGCCGCCGCTTACTGTGAATGCGGTAGCGAACAGCCTTGAGCAGATATTCTAGAAATTCCACGCGGCCTTGCGATCCGCCTTGTCCACGAGTTGCACGATCGTAAACTTTCTGGCTCGGTCAATGCCAACAAGGAGGTAGAGCTTGCCCTCCACAGTTTGAACCTCGGCTATGTCGATATGAAAGAAGCCTCTCTCGGCAGCATGCTGCGCTTGCGCCTGCAGGGTGACAGTATATCGCGCTCCCGTGACGAACTTGTCCCGTATTCCTTCCTTCCGAGCCCGAGAAAAAACGCACCGTCAAACTGTGAAATTTAACACCTAGGCTCACGTCATCCCGAAACCTGACCCGGGGCATGCGACGCCGCTGTGACCGAATTTGTTGCCACAGGAACAATCTGCACACCGGTTTTCCGCAGAATTAGACGCAGCCGCGAAAAGCTGTCTCGGGAACTGCCCGGCTCGGAAAGTGAAAGAAAGCCGTCCAGTTCCGGCCAAGCGCGAATAGCCTGGTCCAGTGCGGGATCTGTGCCGTCTTTATACAACCCCGCGCGAACCATCATTTCAGATTCTGAATATGTTCCCATTAACTTGCGTGCAGCAAGGAGCAATTGATTCTCGTCTGCGCTGGCGCATCCGGGCAGGCTTCGTGAGACTGACCTCAGCAAATCTATTGCCGGATATCGTCCGCGTTCGGCAATTTTCCGGTCCATCACGACATGGCCATCAAGAACACCACGCAGGATATCTGCGACAGGTTCTTCCATGTCTGATCCAGCGACAAGAACCGAGAAGATGGCCGTAATGTCACCTGCCGCGGCAGATCCCGGCCCCGCACGTTCGCAAAGCGACATAATCTGATGCGCTGTGGAGGGCGGATACCCGCGCAACGCTGGAAGCTCGCCAGCCGCGATTGCAACCTCCCGATGCGCTTCGGCAAATCGCGTGATTGAATCCACGAGTAATAAGACATGCGCGCCCTGATCCCGAAAATGTTCGGCAACTGCCATCGCAGCCAATGGACAGCGCCGTCGGACAAGTGGTGATCTATCAGACGTTGCGGCGACGACGACTGACCGCTTCATACCATCCTCACCAAGTGTGGTATCGACAAACTCCCGAAGCTCGCGGCCGCGTTCGCCAACAAGAGAAACAACAACAACATCGGCGTCGATCTGGCGTGCAAGGCTGGCCAGCAAGCTCGACTTACCAACGCCCGATCCCGCAAAAAGCCCAAGCCGTTGACCGCGCGCAATCGGGAGGAACGTATTGAAAACAGCGTGCCCGGTTTCCAGGCGCGCGCCCAGGGGCCTCCGGCTTGCTGGATCCGGGGGATCACATCGCAATTCCCGTCTTCCGCTTCCGGCCGACAGCGGCAAACCATCCAGCGCCTTTCCGAACGGATCAATCACGCGCCCGATCCATTCATCTGAAGGTGCCAGAGTATTGCGGCCCAGGACTGCGACCCGGTCTTCCAAAGTCACGCCTTCTACGTTGCCCTCTGGCAACATCGCGACCATAGCGTTGCGGATCATCAAAGCCTCACCGCCAAGCGGCGCGTTATCCCGACGGAACAGGCTTAATCTGTCGCCGATCCGCGCGTCACCGGCGATGCCGCGCACCCAGATCAGCGCGCCCTCGACCTCAGCCACACGACCCACCGCCCGAACAGGTTCAAGACTGGTGATTTTTTCCCTCAGATCGGTAATCCCTCGATTTTGCATCGAACGCTCCTGAAATGTTCCACAAACCTTTTCTAAAGGAATCAGGGTTAAGCCTTGGTTGAAGCCAATCGAGGGAGAAGCCCCGGTGTATCAAAACCTAGAAATTTTCCGTACCGCCATTTCGCTGGCGCAGCACGCAGGAACACGCCAAGCCGTGATTTCACAGAACATCGCGAATGCCGATACCCCGGACTATCTTGCGAGACAGGTCGGTGATTTTGCCAGCTTCGCCAACCAAACCGGTGGAGTCCCAAAAGCAACCCGTGCCGGACACTTGAACGGGAACATCTCACCAGCCACGCCTGAGATCAGCGTCAAGGAAGGCGCGTCGGACAGTCCGAACGGCAACGGTGTTTCCGTCGAGATGGAAATGGTCAAGGCTGTGGAGGCGAAACGCAATCACGATCAGGCGCTCGCGGTCTATAAATCCAGCCTCAATATCCTGCGCGCCAGCCTTGGCCGGGGCTGACCCAGAAAGGACACCATATGAGTGCGTTTTCCGACTCGCTATTTGTCTCTGCCAGTGGACTACAAGCACAGGCCAAACGACTTCGGCTGGTTTCAGAGAATATAGCCAACGCAGATACGCCCGGCTATCGCCGCAAACTTGTCCCGTTCGAAACAGAAATGAACCGGGCGACCGGCGTCGGCAGTGTGGCGACTGGCCGGGTGACGCTCGACAGGACGGAACTCGACAAAATTCACGACCCTTCGCATCCGATGGCAGACCAAACCGGTCATTACGAAGCCTCCAATGTGGATTTGATTATCGAGATGGCAGACGCCCGTGAAGCCCAGCGCAGCTACGAGGCCAACCTGAAAATGTTCGATCAGGCCCGGCAAATGTCGAGCGGATTGCTTGAGCTACTAAGACGCTAATTTCAAAGGGAGACCAGAATGGACATCCAATCGCTTTTCGCTGCCCAAAGCTACACCAGTAGCAAACCCGCCCTTCAGCCCGTACCGGAAACCACCCAAGGCGCGAAGGAAGCCTTCGTCAATGTGGCAGAAGACTTCGCCCAAACCGTTCAGGCCGGCGAGGAAACTGCGAAGGCCGCGATGGTCGGACAGGCTGATCCACACGCACTGGTTCAGGCACTGGCACAATCAGAACTGGCTGTCGAAACCGCAGTAACGGTCCGTAATAAGGTGGTCGAGGCATATCAGGAAATCCTTCGGATGCCGGTCTAGGGCGCGATTATGCTGAGTGACGCAATTTTCTACGACACGTTGCGACAAGGGCTGTGGGTGGCAGTGATCACATCGGTCCCGATCCTGACGGTCGCCCTGATCGCTGGCGTCGGCGTTGGATTGTTTCAGGCTCTGACCTCAGTTCAGGAAATGACCCTGACTTTCGTGCCAAAGATGATCGCGATCGTGGTCGTTTTCTGGCTCTCGATGAGCTTCATGACACAAACCTTGGTGGCCTTTTTTCATGACCACCTCATGCCTTTGATTATCGGAGGATAGAATGGAAAACGCAGGGTATACGACACTCACCCGCCAATCCGGCCTGAAGCGCGAAATGCAAGTCGTCGCCAACAATATCGCCAACGCGGCGACCACCGGCTTCAAGCAGGAAGGGCTGCTTTTCTCAGAATATATCATGCGTTCGAAAGGCGGAGACAGCCTGTCCATGGCGTCGGCCCGCGTTGCCGAAACCTCGCTCTCGCAAGGGGAGTTGACCAAGACCGGCAACGCATTTGACCTGGCGATCGAGGGCGATGGTTTCTTCATGGTGCAGACGCCGGATGGCAATCGGCTGACCCGCGCGGGCATGTTCACACCCGACGCGCAGGGCAATCTGGTCACTGCGGACGGGCATCCGGTGCTGGATCTGGGCGAGACGCCTGTGTTTGTGCCCGCCGGGGACGGGCCTGTCAGCATCGCACCGGATGGCACGATCAGTGCCAATGGTCAGCCGCTGGGACAAATCGGTATCTTCGCGCCTGTGAACCCACGCGAAATGATCCGTGAAGGCAGCGTGCTTTTCCGCAGCGAGGCTGGGTCTGAACCCGTCGAAGAAGCGCGTGTCATCCAGGGGTTTCTTGAGGCGTCGAATGTCGATCCGATCAGTCAGCTTGCCCGCATGATCGAGGTACAGCGCGCCTACGAGATGGGCCAAAGCTTCATGGATGCCGAAGACGAACGCATCCGCACCGCAATGAAAACACTAATCAAATAGATCATTACAGGAGAGCATAATGCGTGCCCTGAAAATTGCCGCCACCGGGATGAGCGCTCAGCAGATGCGGGTCGAGGTTATCTCGAACAACCTGTCGAACATGAGTACAACAGGCTATAATGCGCGTCGCGCGGAATTTGCCGACCTGCACTACCAGCAGGTCAGCCGCGCCGGATCTATAAATGCCTCTGACGGCACCGTTTTGCCAACCGGCGTTCAGCTTGGACTGGGTGTCAGGCCCGCCTCCGTGTCGGTACAATTGCAACAAGGGGCGCTCTCGGCGACCGGTGGCGATCTGGATATCGCCATTGATGGTCAGGGCTATCTGGAGGTCACTCTGCCGTCAGGCCGGGCCGCCTATACCCGCGACGGCGGGCTGAAGCGCAGCGCCGACGGCTTGATCGTCACATCTGAAGGGTTTCCCGTCGCGCCGGATATCGTGATCCCATCCGATGCGCGTTCAATCTCTATCAACGGTGATGGAGAGGTCTACGCCTATTTCAACGACACCACCGAAGCGCAGGTCTTGGGCCAGTTCAACCTTGCTGGCTTCACCAACCCAAAGGGATTGGAGGCGATGGGCAGCAATCTTTTTGTGGAGACCGAAGCCTCCGGTCCGGCGCTGACCGCGTCACCCGGCGAGGACGGGTTAGGCACCTTGCGGCAAGGATATCTTGAAGACAGTTCTGTCGATGCGGTTCGCGAAGTCACTGAATTGATCGAGGCACAACGAGGTTATGAGCTGAACGCCAAGGTCATTTCCGCCGCGGACCAGATGCTGGGCGCGACAACGCAGGTGAGGTGATGAGAACGCTCCTCACTTCCCTTTTCTGCCTGCTCGCGGTGCCCGCAGTTGCCGAGACGTTGATCGCCGCGCGCACGATCCGGGCGCAAATGCTGTTGTCGGCACAGGACCTGCTGGTTTCGGAAACGACAATCCCCGGCGCGCTAGCCAACCTCGAAGACGCAGTTGGACAGGAAGCGCGGGTGACGATCTATGCAGGCAGGCCGGTGCGAACGGGTGACGTTGGCCCGCCGGCGATTGTTGACCGAAACGACATTGTCACGCTGATTTTCGAGCAGGGCGGCCTGCGGATAACTTCGGATGGCAGATCACTGGGACGCGGCGGTGAAGGCGACCGTATCCGCGTCATGAACCTGAGTTCCCGAACCAGCGTGTTCGGGCAGATCGATCCTCAAGGGCAGGTGGTTGTATCACAATGAAAAAGACGACGCTTATCATCGTCGGCCTCTGCGCCGGCCTCGCAGGGTGCGGACGGATGGATCACATCGGAAAGGCACCGGATTTCACGCCGGCCAACCGGGGCCCGGAACATCAAGCCATGGTATTTGCCGGCTTGCCGGAAACCACCACGCGACTTGCGCCGCATGACGAAGCATCTTTGTGGAGCGGAAGTCGGCGTTCGCTGCTGGGCGACCGACGCGCCGAGAAGCGCGGTGATATCATGACCGTTGTAATCGAAATTGATGAAAAAGCCGAAATTTCAAACGCCACATCCAGATCACGAAGCGGGTCGGAAAGTCTTGGCCTGCCGCAACTGTTCGGCTTGCCGCAAAGGGTGAACGAGAAGATGCCCGAAGGCAGCAGCCTTGACGACGCCGTTTCGATCAGCAGTGCCAGTGATTCCAGTGGCGATGGTTCAGTGCGCCGAAATGAAAAGCTGACTTTGCGCGTTGCGGCGACAGTGACGGATGTCCTGCCCAATGGCGTCCTTTCCATCGAGGGCCTGCAAGAAGTTCGCGTAAACTACGAGATCCGCGAGTTGGTTGTTTCCGGCTATGTCCGCCCGGAGGACATCTCGCGGATGAATGAAATTACTTATGACAAAATTGCGTCGGCGCGCATCTCTTACGGTGGCCGCGGGCAGATCTCCGACATGCAACAACCCAGAGTCGGTCAACAAGTCCTGGATGCAGTTCTTCCTTTCTGAGGTACCACATGATCAAGCTCATAATTCCTCTCACTTTGGCAGCGATCGGAACCGGATCTGGTATCGCTGCGGCGATTTTTCTGGCACCACCAGCTGAAGAGACGAACACAGCGAACGTCGCCCCCTGTGGTCCTGATGCCGTGCAACACACAGCAAAGAGAAAAGAGCATGAGCGAAACACCGGCACCGACTACGAATTCGTCAAGCTTAACAATCAGTTTGTGGTTCCGATCGTTCATGGCGAACGCGTAAAATCCCTGGTGGTGGTTTCGCTTGCGCTCGAAATTGCGCCCGAAAGTAAGGACTTGGTGTTCGCCAAAGAACCGAAGCTACGAGGCGTCTTTCTTCAATCCATGTTCGACCATGCGAATCTTGGTGGTTTTGACGGCAATTTCACGGGGTCAAATCAACTAAATATCCTGCGACAAGATCTTTATCAGGATGGTCGTGCAGTGCTGGGCCCCGCGCTGAAAAGTGTGCTTATTGTTGAAATTGCCAGACAGGACGCCTGAACAAACCAGTATCTCGATCTCAACTTTTTCAGATATCGTTGTTGGCGCATGCAGGCTTCAACAAATCACTGGGCCGGCTACATCATAGATGGTCGAAACCTATTTTGACGCGGTGGTCAGCTTTCTGAACGCTGTGCGGCAGCGCCAGTTTGGGGCAGGTTTCGCCGCCCTTGGGCTGTTCGGGCAATTGATGGCAACCTTGCTGGCACTCCCACTGTTCATGAACGCCGCCACGCAGATCGAGCCTGTCCTCTGTTCGACGCTATCCGGATGTGTGTCAAGCTGCTGCTGATCGCTCTCATCTTCCAAAACGTGACACTATCGATTTGACCTGCCACTAGTTTTTCATCCGGCCGCGACCGGAGTACGCCGAGGGTTTACGCCAATCGGCGCAAGTTGAGCAATCGCCCGACGCGCGGAGCTTTCATCTTGTGCAGCGGGGCGGGCGATTGCGGTGGTCAGGGTCCGTGCGTAGTCGACCGGAGTTTGATAAGCTGCGGCCGGATGCGGGCGTTTGGTGTTATAGTCGTCTGCCCAACCGGCGATCGCCACGCGGGCATGGGCCAAGTTGTGGAATATGGCCTTCCTGTTGTAAAAGGCACCTTCCGACACAAATCCGCGCATTTCGCGCCGGCGTCATGCTCTGACAGGATGCCGATGATCTGCTCGTCTGTGAAGCGTCTTCGCCTCATCGTCCGTCCTCAAGTTGCTACGCACTCTAATCGACGCTGGCGGAAAAATCCCGTGGCAGGTCAGATCCATCGAAACTATGATCGATGGGAAAGAAATCTGGAAGAGAAAGTTCGTGAACTGACAGACGTCGCCAAAAAAGCGACCAACTGTCAGATCACAGCTGAATCGCCACACCTTGCTTGACCATTTCTACCCCGATTTCATGATTACCAACTCCAATAACCTGTCAGCGTCGCGAGCCATCCGTTCTCTGCCGTGTTGTTGCGTCGCGTTTGTCACCAGCCCCTCGGCAGCCTGATTTCGCGCAAAGGCCCGACGGACGTCTTCCAACTGTGTCAGCTTCCGCGCTGTCAACAAAGCCAATTGTCCATTAAGCTGAGTTTGCCGCTGTGTAGCCCAGCTTCGCCAGGCAGAATCCGCGCCCGCGATGGCCCGCGCCTGTAGCTCCGATGCGCCACTAAATCGGGACTTCCCAAGCGTTGTCAATTCCGACAATTCATTCCGGATCTGTTTCTGTTGCAGTTCAATGTTCTGGAGTTGAGACATCTGCTGTTTGAGTTGCATGTCCATCATCTCTGCAAGAGCCTTCAGTTTGCCGGTCATCTTCTAAACCCTTTCGCGCGCTGCCGCATGTCTTCAGCAAACCTGATGGCTGCGGCGACCGGTTTGTAATGTTCCGGGGCGATCATCTGCCCGACTTCAGTGGATGCGAACAAAGCCCGTGTTGCCGGTGGGTCAGAATGCATGGGCACACCATTTTCCTGTGCAACTTCGCGAATGCGCCGAGCGATTTCATCCACGCCTTTTGCCACGCAAACCGGTGCTTCGCCGGCTGCGCGGCTCCATTTTAAAGCCACCGCGTAATGCGTCGGGTTCACAAGAACAACATCGGCCTGAGCGACGTCAGAAACCATCTGTTTTCCGACGATTTCCTGCGCTTTGGCACGACGAGCCTGACGCATATATGGGTCGCCTTCTGACTCCTTGTGCTCGTCACGCATCTCTTTATGTGACATCCGGTTCTTGCGCATCAACTCTGCATGTTGCCAGAAAAAATCCAGCGCCCCAATTGCCGCCGAGATTATCACGACGATTATCAGGAACTGCATCGACAGCTTGGCGAGCAGCATAATCGCAGTTGCTGGATCCGACCGGACGGACCCCAAAATTTCGTCCATTCGGGCACGGATTAAAACTGCCAGGCAAATTGAATATATGAGAAGTTTCACAAAACTCTTGCCAAACTCAAAAAACCCGTTGCGACCGAATTTGTTCTTGGCGTTTGCGATGAGGGAAATTCGGGAGAGTTTCGGTTGCAGTTTGGTCGGCGCAAAAACAAGGGCGCGTTGGGCAATCAGGCTTAGCACAACCAATACCGCCGGAAACACGAACAAAGGCATGATATTTGTCAAAACTCCACTGCTTAAGCCGACAACTGGCGTGGTGGCACCGGGCCTAAAAAAAATCTGCGCCAAATCGTCAGGTCGATCGAGAAATCCAACCAGCAACGACCCAAATTTAAACGCCGCCGTGGCTCCAACAGCATAGAATGCCAAAAGTAGCCCCAAATAGGACGCCCAAGTCGAGATGTCGGTCGATTTTGCAACCTCGCCCTTCTTGCGGGCCTGATCCAGTTTTCGCTGGGATGGTTCGTGACTTTTGTCACTGTCATCGTCACCCTGCGACATGCGTCAGGGGGCCAACGGCGCGGACAGAAACGTATCAAAGCCTTGAACCCAAACGGCGAGCAGCGTGGGTGCCAGAACAAACATCATCGCCAAGGCCCCCAGTGTTATGACCGGTGCCCCGACAAACGCGACCATGAGCTGCGGCATGGCTCGGTTAATGACGCCAAGAGTCAGGTTGTAAAGTACTGACAGAATTATAAAAGGTGCCGCAAGCGTAAAGGCCGTAGCAAAAGCCTTAGCCGTACGGGCAATGCCCAAAGAAGCCAGAGAACTTGGGTCGGGAAACGCACCAAACGGCAAAATCAGGTAGGAATTCGTCAAGAATAATACAATCTTGACCTGATATCCGGTGGCGAAAAGCAATGCGAGGCCACCGACCGTCAGCAGGTTTCCGATCGCAGGCATCGGCTCTGCTCCGGTATTGCCGGCGATCTGCGAAAGGGATGTCGACTGCGCCGCGATGGATCCCGCGATCTGAAGCCCCAGAATCAACAGCCTCAAAAACAACCCGATCGCCAGACCATTCGTGCTCTCGCTTGCGGCAAGCGGCGCAAAACCCGCCAGCCCGCCTTTCATTTCCGGCAGGTTCGGCCAGATGGACGGCGCAACGGCAAGACTGAGCGCAACGGAGATTGCCAGCTTGATGCGAACGGGAATGCTCCGCTCGCCAACGCCCGGCAGAACAAGGATTGCGGTGCCGATCCTTAGAAACACCACGAAAAGCGCCCAGAGCCAGATCGAGCTTTGTGAAAGAAGGTTTTCCATTGCAGTCATGCTGCCACCACACCGACAAGCGCCGGCCGAGCTTCGATGCCAATTTCTTCGAAAGACAGGACCGGCGTGTTAATCCCCTTGGCCGCCAAAACGGTTCGGATGAACCTGCGGCGCCGGCCAGATGTAACGACGGCGGGGCTGACACCGCGCTCTCCGGCCTTGGAGATCTGCTCTGCCACGCGCGCCGTCAACCGTTCAAAATCGTCCGGCGGCAGAGCGACATCCAGCCCGCCTTTGTCACTCTCGATCTGAAACCGGCTGAACGTGTCTTCCCATTCGGGCGCCAGCTGGATTAGCGGAATGGAACCGTCATCGCGTGAAACAGTCGAAACCAACTGGAACCCAAGCCTCTGCCGGACGTGCTCACAAATGCCGTCCGGGTTCGCGTGAAGGCGACGCGCCTCAGCAATCGCTTCGAGGATCAACGGCATGTTTCGGATCGACACCTGTTCTTCCAGCAGCAGCCGCAGCACCGAATGTAGAAGGTCGACGGGCACACGATCAGGAATAAGTTCTTCCAGCAATTTGCGGTTTGCATCTGCACGCGTTTCGTTTGAAAGGGCGGTCATCTCATCAAGCAGACGCCTTAGGGCCTTCAGCGTCAGCAGGCGCGAGAAGTTTCGCTTGATGGTTTCCAGAAGATGCGTGGCAAGGATCTCTGCCGGGGTTACAATAGTCGCTCCGGTCAGTGCAGCCTTTTCCTGATCCGCAGGTTTGATCCACCGCGCGGGCGCACCGTAAACAGGTTCGGTTACAGTCGCGCCTGGCGGTAGATTGTCGGACGCGTCCGGGACCAGCGCAAGAACCATGTCGGGATTGAGTTCGGCTTTCGCGGTCTCGACTCCCTGGATCCTGATGACATAGGTGCCACTCGACAGGCTTGCATCGTCGGTCAACCGAATTTCCGGCATGATCAGACCATAAGCGCTCGCAATGTGACTCCGCATATTGGTGATCCGCACATCAAGCCCGGATCCGGGGTCGAGCACCATATTTACCAGATCCGGCGCGAATTGCACATGAATGTCGTCGAGATCAAGAACATCGCCTATCAGAGGCGCTTTGGGCATGATCTCTGTCTCAGCGTCGTCATTCGAATTTTTTGCTTCCTCGGACTGATTGCGAGAGACCATAAAGGCGGCACTGCCCAACCCAAGCGCGCCCAAAATGAACGGAATGAAAGGCAGTCCGGGAACAAGAGCGAACATCGCCATGAACACAGCTACCGTCCCCAAAGCCGTTGGGTGTTTTCCAATCTGCGTCATAAGGGCAACGTCTGTCGCGCCGACGGCGCCGCCGCGCGCCAACAGAAGCGCTGCTGCGACCGAGATGATGACGGCAGGGATCTGCGTCACCAACCCATCGCCAACTGTAAGAATTGCGTAGGTCTCAAACGCACTGCCCAAAGGCATCCCCTGCACGACAACACCCATAATCAGGCCCATAACAAGGTTAAGCAGCGTTATCAGAAGACCTGCGACAGCATCACCCTTCACAAATTTTGACGCGCCATCCAATGATCCGAAAAAAGTCGTTTCCTGCTGTTCTTTTTCTCGACGCGCACGCGCCTCTTCGTGGGTGATTGCGCCTGCGCTGAGATCGCTGTCAATTGCAAGCTGTTTGCCGGGCATCCCGTCCAGCGCAAATCGCGCACCGACTTCAGCCATACGCGCGGCACCTTTGGTGATCACCATGAAGTTCACGATAAGAAGCACGCCAAAGACCACAAGCCCAAGAAAAACGCTGCCGCTCATCACGAAACTGGCGAAACTCTCAATAACATTGCCGGCTGCATGCGTCCCTTCATGCCCTTGACCAATGATCAGTTTGGTCGACGACACGTTCAGGGACAATCGCAGCATCAACGAGGCCAAAAGCACAGTCGGGAAGGCTGCAAAATCCAACGGTTTTTCGATAAAAAGCGTAACTGTGAAGATTAACACGGCCAAGGCAAACGACGCCGCAAGGCCGACATCCAGCAGAAAGGCCGGTACCGGCAAGATCATCATCACAATCGTCGCCATCAGCGCGATCGTTAGAATGATCTTCGATTGCGAGAGCCCGCTGAACTGAAATTCCACGTCTCGACTCCAATAAGATAGCTACAGCGCGGTGGTCCTAGACAGTGCTGAAGCAACCCTTTTTGTGTTAAGGCCGATAGATTTCCGCAAAGTTAATCAAATTTGCGAGATCTGGGATTCACGCGCGATTTTACGATCGCGCCGTCAGCGTACGACAAATTCAGCATGAAGCGCGCCGGCGGCTTTTATGCTCTTGAGAATATCAATCATGTCGCGCGGATTGACGCCAAGGGCGTTCAGACCAGCGATGACTTCTGATAGGGATGTGCCGCCGGGCACCTCGGCAAGACTTGGGCCGGGTTCTTCGGTAATTTCGGCCTGACTGCGCGGTACGACAACCGTTTCACCATCGCTGAACGGGCTGGGTTGAACGGCAACAGGCTGCTCCGCAATCCTGAGCGTTAAGTTGCCCTGAGAAACGGCAACACGAGAAATTCGGACATCGGACCCCATGACAATGGTGCCGGAGCGCTGATCGACAACGACGCGGGCGCGACGTTCGGGTTCGATCACCAGATTTTCCACTCGAACGAGCGCGTGGGCCGGTGACGACGCGCCGGTCCGTTCAATATTCAGTTCAACGGTGCCGGAATCCAACATGCGCGCGACCGACCCCCGAAAATTGTTGTTCAGCGCCGTTTCTATCCGCGCCGCGGTTGTAAAGTCAGGCTCGCGCAATGCGAGTCGCAGCGTTGACAGCGAAGAAAAATCGAAGTCGACTTCGCGCTCGACGCGCGCCCCGGACGGAATAACACCCGAAGTGGGCACGCCTTGTATCACAGCTGCGGCCTCGCCTTCTGCGGACGCGCCGCCTGCAATCACCGTACCTTGGGCCACAGCGTAGATTTCGCCATCAGCAGCATTGAGTGGCGTCATCACCAATGTACCACCAAGCAGGCTTTTTGCGTCACCGATGGCCGACACTGTTACATCAACCTGCCCCCCCGCACGGGCGAAGGGCGGCAAGACGGACGTCACAAAGACCGCAGCCACATTTTTCGGCCTGAACTGTTCTCCCGAGACATTGACGCCAAGTCTTTCGAGGATATTGCTCATGATCTCTTCGGTGAAGGGCGCGTTTCGAAGGCCGTCGCCTGTTCCGTTCAAACCGACAACCAAGCCGTAGCCGACCAGATCATTGCCGCGCACACCGTCGAACTCGACCAGGTCTTTGATCCGAATGGATTGCGCCTGCGCGGGTAGCGAGATCAACAAGGAAATTCCCAATGCGACCCATTTCATCACAGTTTTCACCGGAGATACTCCAACAAGGACAGGCGAGCGGAACGCGCCGTCAGGGCATAAACCGTTTCCAACTGATACTGCACTTCTTCAAGTCGGCTGGCTGTTTCGTAGGGATCTGCCTCCAACAGTGAATTGCGGGCCTGTGAGAGACTGGAAACCTCGGCCGCATTGCGTATCGACGTCTCTTCAATCCGCGCCTCAAGGGTGCCGATCTTGGCGCGCAGATCGGTTATGTCGTCATTGACCGTCAGCAAGGCTGCGCCGGCATGGTTTTGCAAATCGACCTGAATACCCATTGGCAAACCGACGGATGCATCGGTCGCCAGCGCGGCAAGTGCAGTGTTCTTGAGGATATTTCGCAAGGTTTCATCGTCAGCGCGAAGCGCAATATCGGCAGTTTCCGTTTCGCCCAATCGAAGCGATGCAAGATCCTGGGTTCCGCCCTGATACATTACAGCGTCAAAACCGGCCGGCGCGGTGAACCAATTGTCAAGCGCGGTAATCACCCCTAAGGTTGTGGTCTGCCCTGAAATCGCGCCCCGAAGGGCCGTCATCAGGGTCGAAACATCTGCCAGCGGAGATTGGTCCGTTGAAGTCCCGGAAAGATAACTGCGACCGCCAGATTGCGTATTGAGCGCGCCGATCATCGCACCCAAACGATCGAGCGCTTCTGTCCCCAGCGCTTCACGCGTGGCCGGCAGAGTGTTCATTCCGACACCTGTCAACGGGGCTGCCAACGCCTGAGCCTCATCCTGAACCTTGCCAAGGATGGTTTGTAACGTACCGGCAATCTGGCTCGCTTCAGCTGTTGCGATGCTGTAACCTTCCAGCCTGGTCAGATTATGCTGAATACCCGCCAGCTGACGGAAATCACCGCCGACGCGCTCTGCCTTGTCGCGGACTTGCCCTGTCGCGATTTCAGAATTTAACTGGCCCATTTCGGATTTTATCCGGCTTTGGTGGAACCGCAGGGTCATACCCTGGGCAAGATCGCCAAGTGTCTGCATGGTCGCTCCTAAATGTTGAGAATGGCCTGTAGCATTTCATCCACGGTCTGAATGACACGAGCGTTCGCGGCATAACTGTTTTCGAACTCCATGAGCTTCTGAAGCTCGTAATCGGTATCAACGCCCTGGCCGCGTTCCAATTCTTTCAAGGTGTTCTGGGCGCTGGAGGCATAGGCAAGCGTATCATCAGCCCCCAATCGCAAGGATGACATCTGCGACAAGAGACCGGCCGCCAGGGCATCCGGGGTGGACAGGACGCTTGGCAGCGCGGATGAAGACGGCAAAGTGTTGGTTGAAAGCGCCTGCTTCAGCCCGTTGAGCAGCCCGGAATCCCCGACAACGCCTGGGGTCGTGGCACCGATACCTGCGCGCCATTTCCATAAACTGCCGCCGTCCTGCGCAAGAGATGAGTTTAGCTCCATCCGGCTGGCGAAGCCGGTTTCAAAACTCGGGTCGAACGGTGACCCCCAATCGGTGAACATGCCCGCACTGCCAGCCGTGATCGTACTATCGGCACTACCGGGCCCAAACCGTTCCGCAAGGTCGCGCGCCAACCCGTCGAGAGTCGCCTGCATGGCGGGTGCCGTTTCATCGCGGATCTGTAACTGGGCCCCCAACCTTCCGCCACGCAACGCGCCGCTGTCGGCAGATGTATCAACCGCACGTCCGTTCAATGTAAGGCCTGACAAATGACCGCCAGCCAAGGTCATTTGTGGTTCGATCTTACCAGTCGTTGCAAAGCCGACTTCAATTGCCGTACCTTCCAGCAGGATTGCCCCGCCCGTCGAATAAATTGCAATCGCTCCGCGCTCTCGTGCGACCGTGTGAACCGGAATCATTTCGCTGATTTCATCAACAGCTTTTTGGCGAGCGTCGAGAAAGCTTGACGTATCCTGTCCCTTATGGATTGCGCTGGAAATTTTCTTGTTCAGATCAACCACTCTGTTCAATGACGTGTTGAGTTGATCAACCATTTGGCCGATTTTTGCATCGGCGTCTTCGCGAGCGCTGCTGATACCGTCAGATATTGTGTTGATCGTGTTGACCAGCGCCTCTGCGCTGCGCGCGACGGCTCCCAACCGTTCCTCTGAATCCGGCCGAGAGGCTGCGGTGACAAGCGCACTGTCAAAATCCGCAATTACCTGTGACACGGACCCTGCTTCGCCGGGCAGGCCGATACCCGTCTCCATCCGCGCGGCAAAGCTCGCCAGATCACTTGCGTTGCCAAGCTCTGCGTCGGCCAATCGACGGTCCGCCAGAATCACCGGATCGACATGACGTAGGGTTCCGGTGATCGCGACGCCGCCATGACTGCCCGCTATCCGGCTTTCGACGGTTAATTCGCGGCGTCCATATCCATCGGTCAGGGCGTTCGCGATATTGGATGACACGTTGATCGTGGCGCGGGCAGAGGCGTTCAGCCCGCTCAGCGCATTGGAGAGTGCTCCATTCAGGGTCATCGTCTTCTCCTTGGATCAACCTGCATTTCAGCGTTTGATGTTCGTGGTTTCCTGAAGCATTTCGTCGACGGTTTGGATAACCTTGGCGTTGGACGAATAGGCCCTTTGGGTTTGGATCATGTCCGTCAGTTCATTTGCCACGTCAGTCGTCGACTCCTCGCGTGCAAATGTGGCGATTTCGCCCGTAGGCCCGTCACCGGAGTTCCACAGGAAATACGCACCGCTTTCAGGCGAATGGCTGTAAGTTTGCTTGTCCATAGCCTTGAGCCCGTTCGGGTTGGGCACATCAACAAGCGGCACCTGATAAATTGTGCGCGTGATACCAGTATCGAAATAGGCGTGAACCATGCCCGTTTCATCGACCTCCACCGACGTCATGTTGCCGACCGGCGAACCGTCCTTGGAAACATCCAGCGGCGCGAACGTGTCGCCTAGCTGGGTCAGCCCGTCATTCTGGTTGAGCCTTCCGATACTGATTTCCATGGGGCCGCCATCCACATTGACAATCGCGGTGCCGGTTGTGCCGTCATAAGTGCCGCCGGAGATTGTCGTCACGCTGGCGAGGTTGCCGCCAGAGCCGCGACTGTCGTCGAATGTCAGCGTATATTCGCCAATCACAGCGCCGCCCGAGGCACTGTCACGCAGCACCATGGTCCATTCATTCGAAGTTCCCGAAGCCGGCACCGTAGGTGTAAAGCTTGCCTCTATATTCTCCGAACGGCCCATATTGTCGAAATACTCAACCGAGAGAGGCTGCGCGGTTCCTGGCGATCCCGCATCCGTCATGGTCGCTGGCAGATTGACACCCAATGACATCCGCGTTGTGGGTTCAGCAGAGAACTGATTCAGGTTGACGCGCACAGGTTCAAGCCCGTCGCTGGAATCGCGAGAAAAAGTTCCAATGCTGCCGTCCGAATTTGCCGGCCAGCCGAGCAGCATCAGATCATTCGTGCTGCGCAGATACCCTTCTGAATCTGTCCGAAACGACCCTGTCGTGGTCAGCAGCATCTTTGGATTGCCGTTCCCTGCTTCCACATCCGTGGCCCGCGCCACCGGCAGAAACCCGCGATTGCGGACAGCCAAATCGTTGGCGTTGGAGGTCGAAATAAGCGGGCCGTCCTGGCCAATCAGTCGCTGTGTCGTCGCCCTGACTCCGCCCGCGGAATATGTACCACCGCCTGACGCCAGCACCATCGACTGAAAATCCGTTTCCACCCGCTTGTATCCGTAGGTGGAAGAGTTTGAGATGTTGTCGGAAATTGTACCAAGCCGTGTGGCATTGCTTGCAAGCCCGGCAACACCTGCATTTAGCGAACTGGAAATGGTCATACGCGAGCCCTTCTGCTGCATCGAGTCGATCTCTGAGCAACAGATACGCTCGCTCGCTTAACAGCCCGCTAATGACCTTGAATTTCCTTCATCAAGTTTCTCTTCATGTTCAGATATTGGTGCGAAGGAAGATGACCTCAACACGGTTATTGCGTACGGACATCGGATTGAAGTTTGCCAGATCCCTATCAGCATGTCCCGTCAGTCTTGCAAAGCGTTCTGGCATAAGTCTTTCTGATTCAAGAAGCTTTCTGACAGCATCAGCGCGCGCGGAGGACTGGTCCCACACTGGCCGGGATGTCATCACAACCGGGACTGACCGGACATGGCCCTCGATCGCTACCGGGTTGGTGACAATTTTAGACGCCTCGGCAAGAGCCGCAACAATCGACTCCAACATTGCTGTCGGCTCCATGTCATCCGTAAACAGCGGTGTTTCTTCGAGATCGTGCATCTCGATCACAAGCCCTTCATCCGTCACTTTGGTCACGATGTGCCGAAGCATCTCGTCCGCCAGCATACTTTCGCCACTTCGACCCAAAAGCGCTTCTTCCACAGCGGCGAACTGTTCATCCTGGGCATCGTCCTTATCCTCGTCCGAGCCAGCATCCGACCATCCACGCGCTTGGTTGGATTCTGTCGGTCGCAGGCTGCTTGACCCGGTCCCGGTCTGCGGCAAGGCATCTTCCGTGAAGATGCTGTTTCCACCGAAATTTCCATCCCCGCCACCGGCAATCCGACTGATCGCGATGGTCGGACTGAAATAATCCGCGATGCCCTGACGTTGTTTTTCCGTTGTCGCGTTCAGAAGCCACATCAACATGAAAAAGGCCATCATTGCGGTCACGAAGTCCGCATATGCAACCTTCCAAGCACCACCATGGTGTCCGTCGGCCGCAACAACCTTTTTCCGTTTGATGATGACAACCGGCGACGCATTTGTTTGCGCAACCATATCTACCACCTTTTTCTCACCCGACTTCAGACCTATCAAGGCAACCGTTACGCCCCCCTTAACAATTAAAAATGAGCAGTTAATTGCCGTCGCGGCCGTCAGATACGGCCAGACGTGCCGTTTATCCCACAAACATTTTGCTGTGAGCCTTCAGGCAATAGACTTGCGTGCGCCATTGGCTTAGCAAAAGAAAGATGCGCCTACACGACGAACGGATCCAGACATGACGCAAACCGGCCTGACAAGATACACTGGCTCTTGGCGTGGCCGAGCATTGTGCGCCGCGAGCATTCTTGCACTGATGACAGCGCTGCCGAGTACACTGGCGCTTGCGCAAGGCTTACCGGGGTACAACCTATATGGCAGCCCTGGTCTGATTGACATGCCAACCGCAGGCCCCGCCCCGGATGCAACGCTGGCAACCACCGTTTCGCGGTTTGGCGACACCACGCGCGCTACTTTGAATTTCCAGATCACGCCCCGCCTGTCCGGCAGCTTCCGCTACTCGGCAATCGAGAACTTTCCGGCACCGGGCAACGTCAATGGGCGATATTTCGACCGCAGTTTCGATCTGCGCTATGAACTTCTGACCGAAACACAGACCCTTCCGGCGATCACCGTGGGGCTTCAGGATTTCATCGGAACCGGTCTTTATGGCGGCGAATACCTTGTCGCTACAAAAGAGCTGGTGCCGGGACTACGCGTCACCGGCGGTTTGGGCTGGGGTCGGTTGGGCAGCTATGGTGCCATCGGCGACACGGGTGACCGCCCGGCAGAGCTTTTGGGTCAGGGTGGCGTGCCGACCTACGATCGCTGGTTCCGGGGTGATGTTGCGCCTTTCGGCGGGGTCAGCTATTCGCCGAACAAAAGCCTGACATTTAAGCTGGAATACTCTTCGGACGACTACGTTCAGGAAAGCACTACCGGACAGTTTGATCGGGAATCTCCGTGGAACTACGGGATTGACTATCGCTTTAACAATGGCAACCAGTTGTCCTTGTATCATGTATACGGGACCGAAGTCGGCGCACAGTTCACGCTCTTTACCAACCCCAAGCGCGCTCAGGTCCCCGGTGGCACCGAAACTGCACCGCTTCCGGTTGCAGTTCGAAGCCCGGCCGCGGTGCAGGACCTGGGGTGGACAACGGACTCTGCCGCGACATCGGCCAATGCAAAATCTGCCTTGAAATCATCCTTGGAACGCGAGGGCCTAGTTTTAGAAGCGCTGAAGCTTGAACCACGCCGCGCCACGATCCGGCTTCGCAATCCACGGTACGGTGCCGCGCCGCAAGCAATTGGTCGTACGGCACGCGCCATGAGCCGCGTCCTGCCGGCTTCGGTGGAAGAATTCGTCATCGTCCCCGTTGTCAACGGAATGGCCATGTCTGCCGTATCAATCCAGCGAAGCGATCTTGAGGCGCTTGAAAATGATGCCGCGACAGAAATGCTGGCGAAGGCGCGCATTCTGGATGGCTATAACATGGCCCCTGCCCCCGAAGCCGGACTTTATCCGCGCTTCACCTGGGCGTTCAATCCGTATATCGCGCTCAGCGCATTTGATCCGGACAACCCCGTGCGCGCCGACGCGGGCGTCCGCCTGAAAGCTGATTACCGGGTTTTGCCGAATCTCGTGCTGTCCGGCGCCGTGACCAAGAAAATCGGCGGCAATCTGGATGATGTAACGCGTAATGACCCATCAGGACTGCCCCGCGTGCGAACCGACTATGCGAAATATTCCAAAGAGGGTGATCCGGCGATCGAACATCTGACGCTTGCCGCCTATGGACGTCCGGGCAAGAACCTCTACAGCCGCGTGACGTTGGGCTACCTTGAAGAGATGTACGCGGGTGCCTCGGGAGAGTTGCTGTGGAAGCAGGTCGGCAGTCCGCTGGCCTTGGGCGTCGAGCTGAACTTCGTCAAGCAGCGCGATTATGATCAGATGCTGGGCCTTCGGGACTATGAGGTTCTGACTGGCCACGCCTCGGCCTATTACGATTTCGGCAACGGCTTTCACGGGCAGCTGGATGTGGGCCGCTATCTTGCAGGCGATTATGGTGCCACTGTCGCGCTGGACCGTGAATTTGCAAACGGCTGGCGTGTCGGGGCTTTTGCGACCTTTACTGATGTTTCTTATGACGATTTTGGCGAAGGCTCTTTCGACAAGGGCATTCGGCTGTCGATCCCGCTGGGCTGGGTGCTGGGACAGCCCTCTCGTCAGGCCAACAACGCCGAGATCAAGTCTCTGACCCGGGATGGCGGCGCACGGCTGAATGTTGATGGACGGTTGTACGAACAGGTCCGTGATTACCACCGGCCGGAATTGGCCAAGACCTGGGGAAAGTTCTGGAGATGATCATACCACGCATTTCACGCGTCCTCCTCGCCCTTGCTGCACTGATCGGGCTGGCATCCTGTGGCAACGACACGGCCCAAGAGCAGCGCACGGAAGTGTTTAAACAGTTGGTGAACGGCACGGTGGCGAGATCGCGCAAGACGGAACCGCCGCAGGTCACTGTCGCACAGATCAATCAGGCTCTCGCGACAAAGGCCGGACCACTGGCGCTGGTAACGGTTGAATCCCGCAAGGCAAGTGCGCTGGTCATTCAGATCGCTCAAAACGGACACTACCGGACTTACGCAACCGAACAACGGCAAACGCTGACCTTCCGCGGTGGCATGATTACATCGACACGCGGGCTTGGTGGCGATCTGATGTCATCCGAAGAAAACGCGTTGCTGTCCCTGGTCTCGCGCAAATCCGGCGGTTCAGCGCCCTACACGATGCGCTTTTTGACCGGCGAGGATGTCACGGCAACGTCACAATATACCTGCGCAGTCTCGCGTGACGGTACGGCACCGGTGAAACTGGGTGCGATCAACACCGTAGCCCAGAAAATGACAGCGCAATGCATCGGGCCGGACGGTTCGTTCAGCAATACCTACCTCGTGGATGGCGCCGGCGACATTGTCAGCACAAGGCAATGGCTTGGAACGTTCACAGGGTATGTTGCGGCGCAGCAGCTTCGGAAATAGCCGTGCCCGTGACCTTAATGGAGTGAGATACGCCGGAACACCGTCGCCAGCATCAGCTTTAGGTCGCCACACACCGTCCTGCGCTGTGCGTATATCAGATCCAAACGCGCCTTTCTGGGTACACAGCGTTTTGTATAGACGGCCTCGGTTTCCTCTGCCGTCTGGCAAGGTGCCAACAACTGCTCTTCAGTACGATGATAAGCCAAAGTCGCCATCCCGGTGATCCCGGGGCGCGACTTCAGAACTTCGTGGTAAATTTCCGGAAACTGCTCGACATAGCGCCGTAAAGGCGGGCGCGGTCCTACGAAACTGATATCACCACGCAGCACATTCCAAAGCTGCGGAATTTCGTCGAGCCTGTGCCGACGCAGGAATTGGCCCGCTGGCGTAATCCGCGACGACTTGTCCCCGCCCGACACGCCACTATCGGCGGGGTCAACGCTCATGGTCCGAAACTTCCAAAGCTGAAACCCTTCATCCACAGATTTCATCCGCTCCGAAATGTAGAAGATCGGACGGCCCTCCTTGATCAGCAAAACCGCGGCAATCAGTACTCCAACAGGCAGCAAAACGACTGCCAGCAAGGCAGCGCAGATCAGATCGGTCAGGCGTTTTGCCGAAGTCATTGCGTCTCCGCCCTACTGCGCCAAGTCTCTAACAGCCTATCGGGGTCCGCTGAAGACATGGGTAAAGGGGCAATCTTCTGCAAGCGCGTCGTGTCCAGTTCCACCAGGGCATTGGCATTCTCAGACGCTTCCTTCCAGGCAATATCGCAGCCGGCGGCTTCTGCAATCGCCTGCATCGACGTCGCTTTCGGAGCCGACATGTTGACCAGGAAAGGCGCGTCATCCAAGGGACAACGAAGCAGTCCTACAAGGGCATGCAGAAAATCTTGCGGTGCGATGTAGCTTCTGCGAGGCCCCTGCCCGTCTGCAAACCTATCCAGAGTGACATGTGGGCTGGCGCGCATCGTGGCAAACAGACTGTCCGCACCAGCAACATTGCCGATCCGCATCAGGCAAGGCTTCGGCCCGTATGGATGCGCCGCATACCAGTCCGCAACCGCGTGCTCCATCTCCAGTTTGGCGCGGCCGTAATCATTCTGCGGATCGCCTGGAATGTCCTCTGACAGCGGATGTAATGACGGCTTGTAGATTGCGGCGGACGAGCAATGCAGCACACGTTCTGCGTTTAGTTGATGAGCAAGGGTTTGAGCCTCGATCGCCAATATTCCATTGTCACTCAGATCGGCTCGCTGCCCCGGCGTTACGCCCCAAAGTGCAATCACCGCATGTACCGGACCGACTTGCAGAGGCCCGTCGCCCGGCTGCCACCGTACGCCACCTTCCGGAGTGACAGGGTCGCGAAAAATTGAGACAAGCTCAAATCCCGGCGGTGGCGCGTTTTCCCAGGCAGCCCGGAACATCGTCCCCAGCTTGCCACCTGCACCAAGAAGCAGCGCCCGCTTTATTTGCGTCATTCCGGTCACACCTTCCAGAACCGACCCTCTCCATCTCGGCGACAAACTGACAAGAAAGCATGCGCATCGCAGCTGCACAGGTCTGACCAATTCAACCGAGCCGACCAAGACCGTTTGTCATGCGCGCCGCGTCCCAAAGTCCGTCGAGAAATATGTCCGATGTTGCACCGGACATATGATTGTTCAGCGCGTATAACCCTCGCGACCAATGCTTTCATACGCCACAAAGCCTGCGCGTTCTGCGTCCGTCGGTGAGTAGACGTTGCGCAGATCCGCCAAACGAGCTGTCGTCATGCTCTCCGCGATCCGCTTCAAATCCAGCGCGCGAAATTCGTTCCATTCGGTCAGAACCACAACCAGATCGGCCTTGTCAGCGGACTCATAGGGATCCTCGACCCAGGTCACGCCGGGCAAAAGCGCCTCTCCTTCGTGGCGTCCTTGCGGGTCACAAGCCTTAACCTTCGCCCCACCGCCAACAAGCGCGGGCACGATGGTCAGGGAAGGCGCGTCGCGCATATCATCGGTGTTGGGCTTGAATGTCACGCCCAGCACGGCGACCGTCTTGCCATTGAACGAACCGCCGCAGAGATCAAGCAGCTTGTCGATCATCCGGCGCTTGATCTCTTCATTGACCTTGATGACCGTTTCGGTGATCTGCATCGGGACCGCATGTTCTTGGCCTATCCGTGCCAACGCCTTGGTATCTTTAGGGAAACATGATCCACCATAGCCCGGACCTGCGTGCAGAAACTTGTTGCCGATCCGGTTGTCCATGCCGACGCCCTTTGACACCTGCTTTACATCCGCGCCGACTTTTTCGCACAAAGCGGCGATCTCGTTGATAAAGGTGATCTTGGTGGCGAGAAAGGCGTTCGCGGCATATTTGATCATCTCGGCGGATTCCAGATCGGTGGTCACGATCGGGAAGTCGCGCAGATACAGGGGCCGATAAATATCGGCCATCACTTCTGCCGCACGATCAGTCTGAACACCAACAACCACGCGGTCCGGCTTCATGAAATCGTCAATCGCCGCGCCTTCGCGCAGAAATTCGGGGTTCGAGGCAACATCGAAATCCAGTGACGGGTTGGCCTTTTTGACGACCTCGCCGACCTGACGGTTTGTCCCGACCGGGACGGTCGATTTGGTGACGATCACCACATATTCCTTGGCAACGCGCGCGATCTCTTCCGCGGCGGCCATCACATAGGTCAAATCCGCGTGACCATCACCGCGACGCGTGGGTGTCCCGACCGCGATGAAAACCGCATCGGCACCGGTCACTGCCTTCTCCAGGTCCATGGTAAAGGTCAGGCGGCCGGCTTCGACGTTCTTGTTCATAAGTAGGTCAAGACCCGGCTCAAAAATCGGAACTTCACCGTTTTCCAGCCGCTCGATCTTGCGGGGATCCTTGTCCACACAAACTACTTCGTGACCGAAATCAGAGAAACAGACCCCTGAAACCAGCCCAACATAACCCGTCCCGATCATTGCGATCTTCATGGGAGCTTCCTTTCACATTCAATTGGCGGAGTTTTTGCGGTCTTTGCGGCCTTTCGTCAACAACCACGGTCGGCAGACGGTAAATCTTGCAGAAATTCGTGTATTTGTGACGCAAGATACGACGCGGCCCAACTGAACGACCCTACTATACCGACCGTGAAAGATACCCGCTCCTTCGGACCAAGGCTGAAGAGATGGGCTTCGCAAATGTTTGTCCTTATGCTGTTAACCTATAGCGGCGACACACGAAACGTCACATAGTCACACCATGAATATTCCCCGTTTTGTCACACAAAATGCGCCCTGGTTGCTGGCTGGTGGTTTTCTGGCTTTCTTGTCGGGCTTTGGGCAAACGTACTTCATTTCGATCTTTGCCGGAGAAATCCGGACAGAGTTCAATCTGTCACATGGTCAATGGGGCGGGATCTATACACTCGGCACGTCGATCTCTGCGCTGGTCATGGTCTGGGCCGGCGGGTTGACCGATATTTTCCGGGCACGGTCACTGGGTTCGGTTGTTCTGCTCATTCTGGCGCTGGCCTGTGTGAGCATGTCATTGGCACAGCACAGCTGGGTATTGGTTGGCGTCATTTTCTTTCTGCGTCTGCTTGGTCAGGGCATGCTAAGCCATATCGCCGTAGTGTCCGTGTCCCGTTGGTTCGTTGCGACGCGCGGTAAAGCCCTGATGTGCGTAGGCCTCGGGTTTTCAATCGGCGAAGCCACTCTACCCGTGACTTTTGTCGCGGCCATGAAGGTTCTGGGATGGCGAGAGCTTTGGCTGGTGGCCGCGGGCATCTCGATTCTGGCAATTCCCTTGCTTTGGACTTTGCTGAGAACCGAAAGAACACCGCAATCCATGGCCGATACGGGTGTGTCCTTGGGCATGGCGGGCCGCCATTGGAGCAGACCACAAGCGTTCAAACATTGGTTGTTCTGGTTCATGGTGCCCGCCCTTTTGGGTCCAGCCGCATTTTCCACCGCATTTTTCTTCAACCAGGTCTATTTCGCCAGCGTGAAAGGCATTGAACATATTCAATTGGTCGCGTTCTTTCCGCTGTTCACTGCGGTATCCGTGATTTCGATGATCATATCCGGCTGGCTGCTGGACAAATTGGGCACAGCACGGCTGATCCCATGGTTTCAACTGCCGATGGTGATCGCGTTTGGTTTGTTCGGAACCGGCCAATCGCCGCTCATGATTGCCTTGGGGCTGGTATTTATGGGGATGACAGCGGGCGCCAACACCACGTTGCCCAACGCGTTCTGGGCAGAGTTTTATGGCACCCGCAGCCTTGGGTCGATCAAAGCGATGGCCGCGGCTGTCATGGTGTTGGGATCGGCCTTGGGGCCGGGCCTGACGGGCGTCTTGATTGACCTCGATGTCGGAATTCAGATCCAATATCTTGGCGCGGCAGGATACTTTCTGTTTACCAGTGCGCTAATGGCGATTGGTGTCGGTCGCGCCCGTCCACTTCTTGCCATGAACATTTAACGGTTCTTTCGGAGGTAGACATAGTAAGCGCCAGTGCCGCCGTGACGGATATGTGCTTCAGAAATTTGCATCACCGCCTGACCCAGAGGTGCCATCCGCAACCACATGGGCACCTGTTGCTTCAGCACCCCACGCCTACGCGGCGCGGGATCGTGTGGATCATGCCGCGCGCCCTTGCCGGTGATGATCAGAACCAACCTATGCCCCCTGGATTGCGCCCGCAAGATAAAGCCTGTCAGCGCACCATGCGCCTGATCCAGAGTCATTCCATGCAGGTCCAGACGCGCATCAGGCAGAAGTTTGCCGCGCTTGAGTCGGGTAAAGGCCTTTTTGTCCATCTGGACCGGATCGGTGCTTAACCGATCCTTGATACTTGGGGGCAGGGTGGCCTGACTGTCTCGTTTACGGCTGCGTTCGCCGACCTCAAACCGGGTCAGTGGCTGCGGTGGGTTTGGTTCCGGCTGGACAGCGGGCTTTTGTGCAGGTTTTGCCGGTTTCGGCTGAAAGACCTTGCGCACATCAAGCCGTTCCGTATTTTTTGTTACTTGCCGCCAGAGATCAAGCTCGTCAGGGCGCACGCGCCGCTTGCTCATTGGACAGCCTCGGGCAAGGTTTCGGAGACGTGCTGTATCGGCATCAACACGGCCATCCGCCCGGTATCTTTCAGCTTGCCGGCTGCCCGTCCTGCCTTATCGCCCGTTCCAAAAAATATATCGGCCCGTTGCGCCCCTTTAATGGCGGATCCGGTATCCTGCGCGACCATAAGTCGGCGGATCGGATCTTTACCATCTTTTTCAACCCAAACAGGCGCGCCCAGAGGTGTAAAAACCGGGTCCACAGCGATGGATCGTCCGGTTGTGACGGACCGGTTCATTGCGCCCAGAGGACCAAGATGCGCGGGAACCTCGCTAACCTCGCGGAAAAAAACGTAAGATGGGTTGTGATAAAGCAGATCTTCCCCTTCTCGCGGATTGCGCCGGATCCAGTTCTTGATGACCTGGGCGGACACTTGATGCGCGTCATACACGCCGCGGCGCACCAGCTCTTTGCCAATGCTGCGATACGGGTGGCCATTGGCACCGCCGTACCCAACACGAAGGAACCCTCCGTCCGGTAGCCGAACCCTGCCAGATCCTTGTATTTGCAAGAAAAAAAGCTCTACAGGATCATCGACCCACGCAATTTCCAATCCGCGATCATGCAAATACCCGCCACTAAGAATATCGCGTCGCGTCAGCCAAGGCGACACCTCGCGCGCCTCAGGCGGCAACGCGTAAATTGGAAAGCGATAGGTTTCAGTCTGAACCCGAGAGCCATGCAACTCCGGCTCGAAATAGCCAGTGAACAGCGCGTCAGCGCCATCCTCGATCAACACAGGCCGAAAAAACAGCTCGAAAAACGCTTTGGCATCAGTCTGCTCCGCAGCGACGGTACCCAGCGCGCGCCAAGCGGGGTCTTTCATATCGCTGCATGTCGTCAAAAATACATCAAGCGCAGCCTGATGATCATCAGTTTCCCATCCGTCAAGCTGCTGAAAATCCAGCAACTTGTGGACCGGCTTGCTCTGCGCTGCGGTTTCGTTTCCGGACATCACCACCCCCGCAAACACTGTTGACCGCAGCGTTTCGATCATTCGCCGGTTGCGACCAGTTGCCAATTGGGGTCGTCTGCACCCATCGCGCGGGCAAAGGTCCACACATCTTTCTGACGTTTGATCTGGGTTGCGCTGCCCTCGATAATCTCGCCGGCCCGATCACGTACCACAGAGGTAAGTTCGCCCACGAACCTCACCGTGATTTCAGCCAGCCGGGTCTCGTCATGGAACTCAGCATCGCTAAGTGAAAGTTCGCGTACGCCGACAAACTCCGCTTCGATGGTCAAGCCCTGAGCCTCGCGCGATTCAACAACTTCGGCGAAAGACTGATAAACATCATCGGCAAGGAATGGTTTGATCTCGGCCAAATCGCCACGCTCGAAGCCCATAAGGATCATCTCATAGGCGCCACGCGCACCCTGCAAGAAGTCAGCGACACCAAACTCCGGTTCCGCAGCTTTCATTTTTGCCAATGCCTTGGCTGCCGACGAGCCATCGGGCACATGATCAATGATGTCGCGATCCGGTCCGCCTTCGATCACCGAAAGATCGGGCTTGCGCCGAGCCGAACTGGCCTTCGGAGTTTTTTGCGTCGGCTCAAAGCCATCACGGGTTCCAAGAACGCTCCTCAAGCGCAGAATCAGAAAAATCACGATGCCTGCAAGCACCAGAAGTTGTAAAATAGGAGAGCTCATTCGGTCCTCTTTTCTGGCACGCATGGAAACAGCCGATTAGGTTTCTTATGTAGGGGCTGAGGTGGAGCAAGTCCACCATGCCCGCCCTGAAAGGAGCATTGCAGATGTGGCTGTTTTTAGCATTCCTGTCGATCCCGTTGATCGAAATCGCATTATTCATCCAAGTCGGTGGACTGATCGGGCTTTGGCCGACACTCGCGATTGTGATCTTGACGGCGATCCTGGGCACATGGCTCGTACGGTCGCAAGGGGCATTGGCAATTGCCAACCTACGGGAATCATTCTCGGATTTGAGGGATCCGACTGAACATCTGGCACATGGAGCCATGATATTGTTCTCTGGTGCGCTGCTGTTGACGCCCGGTTTTTTCACGGACGCTGCCGGGTTTGCCCTGCTGGCACCACCGGTGCGACGCGCGGTCTACCGTTGGGCGCGCAAACGTGTAAAGGTTCAAAAGTTCGAAATGGGAGCGCAACCGGGGCGCCGTGCTCCTCCCAATTCCGGACGGGCAGGTCCAAATGACGTGATAGACGGCGAATTTACAGAGGTTGATCCGACCAAACGTCCGACGCATGAGCCACCGTCGGGTTGGACAAAGCACTGATCTGAGGATTGAGACCGCTGCCTGTACCTGCTAATCCGGGGAAGACAGCATTTATGCCATTGGGAGAGACGACGTATGGCCGAAGAGAATGGGGCCCAGGCCCCCGAAGCTGCCGCAGCAGCAGCGCAAAACATGAAAATGAACATCCTTGCGCAGTTTGTGCGCGATATGTCGTTTGAAAACATCCTTTCGCAGAAAGGTGCCACCGGCGAAGTGCAGCCTGACGTCACCGTGCAGGTTAACCTTGATGCGAAGAAGCGTAGCGCGGACAACCAGTACGAAGTCGTTCTGAAACTCAAGGTCGACAGCAAGGCCAAGGAAAGCGGCGAGCATCTGTTCCTGTTGGAGCTGGATTACGCCGGCGTTTTCCAGATCGAAGGTGTACCAGAAGAGCAGCTGCATCCTTTTCTGCTGATCGAATGCCCGCGGATGCTGTTTCCCTTCGTGCGCCGCATCGTATCAGATGTGACCCGCGATGGTGGATTCCCACCGCTAAACCTCGAGAATATTGATTTTCTTCAGCTTTACCGTGCGGAAATTCAACGTCGTCAGGCCGAAAAGCCAAAGGCTGACGCCTGACGTTCTGATACAAGTCAAGCGCGCTAGCCCTTGAGCCAAAGCGCGCCATCCCCCAGCTTTTCGACAAAGGCGGCATGTGCCGCCTTTTCCTTTTCTGTGAGATGCGAGGGCAGGGGCGTCGGCCTACGCGATGGGCGCCAATCGTCATTCTCGCCTCCGGACTTCGCATCGCGGATCGGCGCGAGCGCAAAATCCGGCTGCTTGCCCCCGATGAGTTCCAGATAGACCTCTGCCAGGATCTCGCTATCCAGCAACGCGCCGTGAAGCGTCCGGCTGGCATTGTCGATGCCAAACCGCCGACAAAGGGCATCCAGCGACGCCGGCGAGCCTGGAAACTTCTTTCGGGCAATCGCCAGCGTGTCTATCGCTTGCTCCCAAGGAAGCTGTGGCTTCTTGAGCCAGCGAAGCTCTGCGTTAAGAAACTTCATGTCAAAGCTGGCATTGTGGATCACCAGTTTGGAATCGCCCACAAATTCCAGAAACTCGTCTGCAATCTTCGCGAAAACCGGTTTGTCCCGCAAAAATTCGTCGCCAAGCCCATGCACTTCGAACGCGTCTTGCGGCATGCCCCGTTCGGGATTGATATACTGGTGATAGGTCCGTCCCGTTGGAACATGGTTCAACAACTCCACGCCGCCAATCTCGACAATGCGGTCGCCAGCTTCGGGATCGAAACCAGTGGTTTCGGTGTCCATCACGATTTCACGCATCACGCATCCGCCTTTTGATGTCAGTCACCACATGCTGCACGTCCGCGCGAGCCTGGTCCATGGTCGTCGTATCAATGACATAGTCTGCACGGGCAAGCTTGTCAGCGATCGGCAGCTGTTGCGCCAAGATCATCTCAAATTGGGTAACGCTCATTGTTTCTCTATCCAGCACACGTTGCCGCTGGATCTCTGGCGAAACAGACACACAAGCCACGGCATCAAATTCCGCCTGGCTGTTCGTTTCAAAAAGTAGCGGTATATCGAACACGCAAATCGTTGCTTTCGTGTCGGTTACAAATTGTAATCGGTCCTCGCGTACAAGCGGATGGATGATGGATTCGATGCGTTTCAGCGCGGTGTTGTCGTCCGAGATAATCCGTTTCAACGCCTCTCGGCAAACTTCGCCGTTGATGATCGCATCAGGGAACTCTGCTTGCATCAAGGGGACGGCCGCACCGGAATAGAGACGATGTACGGCAGCGTCGGCATCCCATATATCACAGCCTTCCTCCGCGAACAGTCGCGCGGTGGTGGATTTACCCATCCCGATTGAGCCTGTCAGGCCGAGCCGAAAGGTCATGACCTGCCCGAAGTTTCACATGCCGTCATGCTTCCACAACCCCGCTGATCGTCAGATACCCCAACAGCTCCAGCAGCGGCAGCCCGAGGATCGTGAAATAGTCGCCCTCAACCCGCGCAAACAGACGTACCCCTTCTTCTTCCAACTTATATCCCCCTACGGAATGCTGAATGCTCTGCCAATTTCGGTCGATGTAACCATCAATATAGTTTTCGGAGAAGGCGCGCATCGTCAGCCGGGCGGTCGATACATGACGCCATGTCGGCTTTCCGTCCTTATATATTACCGCCGCAGACAAAAGCTGATGCTTGCGATCCCGCAACAACATCAACTGGTCGCGCGCCTCCTGGGGCGTCGCAGGCTTGGCGATGATCTTCCGATCAACCGCCAGTACTTGATCACATCCCAGAACGAGGTGGTCAGGCGCTTTGCTACTGGCTTTCTTTGCCTTCATTTCTGCCAAGGTATCCGCAACATCGCGTGGTGGCGCGCCTTCCGCCTCCAAGGCGCGTCGTACGGAAATTTCATCAATTGTAGCTGGCGCCACACGTATCTGTACACCCGCGTTGCGTAAAAGCTGTGCCCGGATCGCAGAGCGTGACGCAAGAACCAGCTCGTTAGTCATGTGGATGAATCCGTGGGTTTGTTACGGGGTTTGTTAGGGAACAGTACTGGGGAAAATTGATCGGCATTGCAACCTGGGGAGATCTAGCAAGGTCTGGGAACCACGCAGCGCGGTTGCACACAGTGGAAAAGCATAATCTGTGCCTTGTGGACGTTCATGTCTGATAGAGCATACGCCACAACACTACCGGATTTATCCACTCCTTATAAATTATTCAAGTCATTGAATAACAATGATTAATTACTAATAATTCGCGTTTTACCAACACTTGTTTGCTCTTATGACGACGACAGTTATCCGCATGGGATAACTGCCGGCACAGATCAATGATCCACAGCAAAACGTCACCCTACTTCTTAATCATCTTTTCTATATCTCTTTATTTAATTAAGAACTCTGCACCGTCCGAAGGAGTTTGTGATGTCTGATATGCTCAGCTTGGCCTACCCATGGATCAAGGCCATTCATATCATGGCTGTGATCTCCTGGATGGCTGGTCTGTTCTACCTGCCCAGGTTGTTCGTCTATCACGCCGAGCGGACCAAGACAGGTGACGCGACAGATGCTACCTTTCAGATCATGGAAGTGAAGCTACTTCGCGCGATCATGTTGCCGTCAATGATCACGACATGGCTTTTTGGACTTGCATTGGTTCTGACGCCTGGAATCGTTGACTGGACACAGGTTTGGCCGTGGAGCAAAGCGGCTGCTGTGCTTGGGATGACGTGGTTTCATCATTGGCTGGGCGTGCGCCGCAAAAACTTTGTGCGCGGCGAGAATGTTTTGTCCGGTCGGCAATTTCGATTGATGAACGAGGTTCCGACGCTTTTGATGGTCGTGATTGTGTTCTCCGTCGTAGTGAAATTCTGACGGGAATTGACTTCGATGTATAGTCTGCCTATGTAGCGTCAAACCGCCCCGTCCGGGGTGCGTATTCTCTGACACATTGCAGGATCGGTCGCTCGTTCGGGCGCGATCAAGGATATTCCCATGACTCAAGAATCACTGAACCTCGCGGATCTTAAAGCCAAGAGCCCCAAGGATCTTCTGGCGATGGCCGAGGAACTGGAGATCGAAAACGCCTCGACCATGCGGAAAGGTGAAATGATGTTCCAGATCCTGCGCGAGCGCGCGGATGAAGGGTGGGAAATCAGCGGTGATGGCGTCCTCGAAGTACTCCAGGACGGTTTTGGCTTCTTGCGCTCGCCGGAGGCGAACTATCTGCCGGGTCCGGACGACATCTATGTATCGCCAGATATGACCCGCAAGTTTTCTTTGCGTACGGGGGATACGATTGAAGGCACGATCAAGGCGCCCGAGGATTCCGAGCGTTACTTTGCGTTGATGGACGTCTTGAAAATAAACTTTCAAGATCCGGAGAAGGCGCGACATAAAATTGCGTTCGATAACCTCACACCGTTGTATCCTGATGAACGAATGAAGATGGAAGTTGAAGATCCGACCATCAAGGATAAATCTGCACGGATCATCGACCTTGTGGCGCCGATCGGAAAAGGACAGAGATCTCTCATTGTCGCGCCGCCGCGGACGGGTAAAACGGTTCTGTTGCAGAATATTGCCCGCTCGATCGAAGTGAATCATCCCGACGCTTACTTGATTGTTCTGCTGATCGACGAACGGCCCGAGGAAGTCACCGACATGCAGCGCTCGGTGAAAGGCGAGGTTATTTCTTCGACCTTTGATGAGCCTGCAACCCGGCACGTCGCTGTATCCGAAATGGTGATTGAAAAAGCCAAGCGTCTGGTCGAACATAAACGAGATGTTGTTATTCTTCTTGATTCGATCACGAGACTTGGTAGGGCATTCAACACCGTGGTGCCGTCATCTGGTAAAGTCCTGACGGGTGGTGTGGATGCAAACGCCTTGCAACGGCCTAAGCGTTTCTTTGGCGCCGCGCGTAATATTGAAGAGGGCGGCTCCTTGACGATTATCGCCACGGCCCTGATCGACACAGGAAGTCGAATGGACGAAGTGATTTTTGAGGAATTCAAAGGAACAGGGAATTCCGAGATTGTTCTTGATCGGAAAGTTGCTGACAAACGTGTTTTCCCATCTATGGATATCCTCAAGTCCGGAACCCGGAAAGAAGAGCTTCTGGTGGACAAGATTGATCTGCAAAAGACGTTTGTTCTTCGCCGTATCTTGAACCCGATGGGGACGACAGACGCCATTGAATTCCTGATTTCGAAGTTGAAGCAAACCAAGAGTAATTCAGAGTTCTTCGACTCCATGAACACCTGACGTGCCAGCTGAGAGGGTGTATCATGGATACGATTTACGCTCTGGCCTCGGCTCAGGGAAAAGCGGGCGTCGCAGTTGTAAGAATTTCTGGTCCAGACGCATTTGATGCTGCCACAATCCTTTGCGGTAGTTTACCAGCTCCACGACAGCACGCTGTTCGACGCATAAAGACCGCGTCCGGTGAATATCTCGACGAGGCGCTGGTTCTGGTGTTTCCTGATGGTGCCAGCTTTACTGGCGAATCTGTTGTTGAGCTTCATCTACATGGTAGTATTGCCGTGGTATCAGCGGTGTTGCGGGAACTGTCCGAACTTGGTGGGCTACGTTTGGCCGAACCAGGTGAGTTCACGCGCCGAGCGTTGGAAAACGGTCGCTTGGATCTAGCTCAGGTCGAAGGACTTGCAGATCTGATCGAAGCGGAAACCGAGGCGCAACGCGTACAGGCGTTGAGGTCACTCTCGGGGGATCTCGGGCAAGTAGTTGGGAACTGGAGAACAAAGCTTATCCGAGCTTCAGCACTACTCGAAGCTGTTATTGATTTTGCTGATGAAGACGTGCCCGAAGATGTTGGACCTGAAGTTCTAAGTTTAATAGCCGATATTACGCATTCACTTCAGATACAATTGGATGGCTTCAAATCAGCAGAACGCATTAGATCCGGTTTTGAGGTTGCGATTATTGGGGCGCCAAACGTCGGAAAATCGACGCTTCTGAATGCCCTTGCCGGTCGTGACGCTGCGATTACATCGGAAGTCGCAGGTACAACGCGTGATGTTATTGAAGTTAGGATGGAGCTCGACGGTCTGCCAGTGACGCTATTGGACACAGCTGGCTTGCGCGAAACTGATGACATTGTCGAAAGCTTGGGAATTGAGCGAGCAATTCAGAGGGCGAGCGCCGCAGATCTGCGCGTTCTTCTGTTCGAGGACAGTGAGCCTTCGGACATTGCCCTGAAAGACGATGATATTTCTGTGGCTTCTAAAGCTGATCACGATGGAGTTGGCGTTTCTGGTCTCACCGGGCGTGGCGTTGACGCTCTTATCAAACGAATAACATCTGTTTTGACGTTGCGCTCTAAGAGTGCTGGACTTGCGACGCGGGAACGACATCGCGTGGCAATGCGAGAAACGCTTTCGGCTTTGAATTATGCCGAAACTCTGGTTAGCCAAAATAGTGAGCAATATGATATTGCAGCAGAAGAACTTCGTGTAGCGATTCGACATCTCGAAAAACTTATAGGTCGCGTTGATGTCGAAATGTTGTTAGACGAAATTTTCTCAAGTTTCTGCCTTGGTAAGTAGCGGAGTGTTTCACGTGAAACATCGAACCTTTGATGTTGTTGTCATCGGCGGCGGGCATGCCGGTACAGAAGCCGCGCATGCGTCAGCCCGGATGGGCGCGAAAACAGCACTCGTCACGTTGAAACGTGAGGGAATCGGGGTGATGTCCTGTAATCCTGCGATTGGAGGGCTTGGAAAAGGCCATCTTGTTCGTGAGATTGATGCCTTTGATGGCGTCATGGGGCGTGTTGCCGATAAAGCGGGGATCCAATTTAGGCTGTTGAACAAACGTAAGGGACCGGCAGTTCAAGGCCCACGCGCACAAGCTGATCGTAAAGTCTACCGCCTTGCGATGCTTCAAGAAATGGAATTAGCCGAGAATCTTCAAATTATTGAAGGAGAGGCAACGGACTTTATCATGCGTTCCGGCGAAGTTCGCGGGGTCATTCTCGAGGACGGTTCGAAACTTTCCGCGGCGGCTGTTGTGCTTACCACCGGCACGTTTTTGCGTGGCGTCATCCATATAGGGGATATTTCGCATCCCGGCGGCAGGATGGGGGACAAGCCTTCTGTACGACTTGCTGAACGCATTGATGAGTTTAATTTGCGGTTGGGGAGGTTGAAGACCGGAACCCCGCCACGGCTGGATGCGCGGAGCATAAATTGGGATATTTTGGACGCGCAGCCTGGGGATGAAGACCCGACGCTCTTTTCGTTTATGTCTAAATCCGCTTCGTTGCGGCAAGTGACATGTGGCATTACGCATACGAACGCCGAAACTCATGAGATTATTCGAAATAACCTTGATAAATCTGCAATGTATGGTGGGCGGATTGATGGCGTTGGTCCTCGCTACTGCCCTTCAATCGAAGACAAGATTGTACGGTTTGCGGATAAAGAGTCTCATCAAATATTTCTTGAGCCAGAAGGCCTTGAGTCTAATACCATATATCCAAACGGTATATCGACATCTATGCCCCAGAAGGTACAGACGAGATATGTAAACTCCATTGTCGGGCTTGAAGCTGCGGAAATCGTACAACCAGGTTACGCCATAGAATATGATTATGTAGATCCTAGATCTCTAAGCTCTACATTGCAGGTGAAAGTTGTATCTGGCTTGTATTTGGCAGGTCAGATCAATGGGACAACGGGGTATGAGGAAGCTGCTGCCCAAGGATTGGTAGCCGGACTTAACGCCGCTGCCGCTTGTCAGGGTCAAGAACCGGTACACTTCAGCCGGTCTGATAGTTATATTGGGGTAATGATTGATGATTTGACGTCGAAGGGCGTTCAAGAGCCTTATCGCATGTTCACATCACGCGCAGAGTTTCGGCTTTCTTTGCGGGCGGACAATGCGGACCAAAGATTAACACCGAAGGCGATCGATCTTGGGTGTGTTTCCGAAAAGCGAAAGCAGTTGTTTGAAGTCAAGTTAGATCGGCTAACGTCCGCCCGGACATCGCTGTCGTCAAAAACTTTTACAACGCGTGATGTTGAAGCAGTTGGCGTCACCATCAACCATGATGGTGCGCGGAGATCGGGTTATGATCTGCTCGCATTTGCGAATATAGATTTCGGAACACTGATTAAACTTGCACCTGAATTTGCGGCAATTGATAGCGAATCTCGTGAACAGTTGGCGCGCGAGGCGCTATATGTGCACTACATTGAACGACAAAATCGAGATGTGGAGATGGTTCGGCGTGATGAAGCTCAAGTTATTCCCGAAGATTTTGTGTATGTAGGCGTTGATGGGCTTTCAAATGAACTGAAATCGAAACTGTCTGCGGCGCGGCCCAAAAATCTTTCTGAAGCTGCAAAGATCGAAAGCATGACGCCCGCCGCACTTGTTCTGCTTTTGGCGAAAATCCGGCAGTTGAAGCGGAGATCAGCTTGACTATGATGCGAAGCTTGAATGTTTCACGTGAAACATATGAAAAGCTGCAACGATATGTCGATCTCTTGTTAGCATGGACAGCAAAGATTAACCTGATTTCGAAAAAATCAGCATCGGATGTATGGCATCGTCACATCATTGATTCCATTCAGGTTTTCCAATCAATTGAACACCCTAGCAAAACTTGGCTTGATCTGGGTAGCGGAGGCGGCCTTCCTGGTCTTGTCGTGGCTATTCTTGCTACTGAAGCGTCGCCTGAAATGAAGACAGTGCTTGTCGAATCTGATCTAAGAAAGGCCGCATTTCTCAGAAATGTCATTCGAAAATTAGATCTGCATGCGACTGTAATGTCGGAGCGAATTGAAAATCTCGATCCTTTGAAGGCAAATGTCGTCAGCGCGAGGGCTCTTGCCGACCTGGATACGTTGCTGTCTTTCGCAAACTTGCATCTCGCATACGACGGAACGGCCATCTTTTCAAAAGGCGAAAAATGGCAAAAAGAGGTGGATAAGGCGCGCGAGTCATGGCGATTTGATCTGGATGTGATACAAAGCAAAACAGACCCTATGGCCGCTATACTAAAAATCGGAGGCATCTCTCGTGTCTGATCTTGCCAGACCCGCTGGTCCAAAAATCATAGCCGTCGCCAATCAGAAGGGCGGGGTAGGGAAGACCACCACCACGATCAATCTGGGTGCGGCTTTGGCAGAGCTTGGCTGTCGTGTGCTTGTAGTCGATCTCGACCCTCAGGGGAATGCGTCTACGGGGCTGGGAATAGAGCCCGAAGACCGTGGTCTCACCACCTACGAATTGCTGCTGGACGATACAGAGCTTCATGCCGTCGTTCAGAAAACCAGTGTCGAACGCTTGATGATCATACCTGCGACTGTAGATCTTAGCTCTGCTGATATCGAACTTATCGCTAACGAAAAGCGTAGCTATTTGCTGCATGACGCTCTTCGGCAAGCAGCGATGGACGATTTCGCGCTGGACTTTATCCTGATTGACTGTCCTCCGTCGTTGAATCTTCTTACCGTAAACGCGATGGTCGCATCGCATTCAGTCCTGGTGCCACTCCAAAGTGAATTTTTTGCGCTCGAAGGCCTAAGCCAATTAATGCTCACAATTCGTGAGGTCCGGCAGACGGCAAATCCACATTTGCGTATCGAGGGGGTGGTGATGACCATGTATGACGCACGAAATAACCTCTCTCAGCAGGTAGAAAGTGACGCGCGGGACAATCTTGGGGAACTGGTGTTCAATGCGGTTATTCCGCGGAATGTTAGGGTCAGCGAAGCACCATCCTATGCGCTGCCGGTCCTGCAATATGACGGAAGCTCAAAAGGTGCTGCGGCCTATCGAGAGCTTGCGCGGGAACTATTACAAAAAAACGCAAAGATGGCTGCTTAAGCTACCGGAGGAATGAGATGACAGAGAGTAAAGAGCGTCGTCGCGGATTGGGCCGTGGCCTGACCGCGTTGATGGCAGATGTGGATCCAACAGGAGAGCAGAGCGCGGATACATCGCCTAGGGCGGACCGCTCTATCCCGATAGAGCGGATTGTCCCAAATCCTGACCAGCCACGGCGACATTTTACGCCGGAGCAATTGGACGAGTTGGCGGCGTCCATACGAACGCGCGGCGTTATCCAGCCTTTGATCGTTCGTCCAAAGCCCGGAGAGAGTAATCTATACGAGATCGTTGCGGGGGAGCGGCGTTGGCGGGCTGCACAAATGGCCCAACTGCACGAATTGCCGGTATTGGTGCGTGAGTTTTCCGACATCGAGGTGTTGGAAGTCGCGATTATCGAGAACATTCAACGCGCGGATCTCAATGCGATCGAAGAAGCTGCGGGATATAGGCAGCTGATGGACCGTTTTGGCCATACTCAGGAAAAGATGGCGGAGGCCCTTGGTAAAAGCCGCAGTCATATCGCCAACCTTCTCAGACTGCTGAATTTGCCCGACGATGTGCAGAAGATGGTTGTGGGTGGCGATCTTTCCGCGGGACATGCAAGAGCGCTTATTACCTCCGATAAATCACTGGAGTTGGCCAAGCAGGCTGTTTCGGCTGGATGGTCGGTTCGAGATATTGAAAAAGCCGTCAAGAAAGCTGCACAGACTGATCCTGCGGCCACTTCGGGTGCAAAGCCGAAGGGAGGTCGGGCGGAAAAGGACGCGGATACAAAAGCCCTTGAAGGTGATATTTCTGCTGCTCTGGGAATGTCGGTGAGTGTGGATCACAAGGCCGGCGGGGAATCCGGACAATTGGTTATCCGCTACACGAATCTGGAGCAGTTGGACGATTTGTGCCGGATTTTAAGCGGCAATTGATCAGCCCAGGGGCATCAGCTCTTCAATAACGGCATTCAGGACGAGGCACCCCCGCGCGGTGGCCCGCAACTTATGACCCCGGCGTTCAACCATGCCGAGGTCAACTAGCCCGTCGATTTTAGCGTGATCAACAAACGATCCACCAAATCTAGCCAACCGAGCAATATCTATGCCTTCGGATATTCGTAGACCCAACAGAAGGTATTCTTGTGCCTGTTCGAGCGCAGGCAAAACTTCCTGCTCTTTTGTTCCGTTGTCTTGTTCCGCCGCCGAGAGCCACTTGTCTGGCATTGACCACGCAACTGTTGCGCGTCGGCGACCATCCAGCGTCACGCGGCCATGGGCTCCAGGGCCGATTCCAATATAGTCCCCGTATCTCCAGTAGATCAAATTGTGCCGTGATTCAGAACCTGGTCGTGCGTGGTTTGATACTTCGTAGGCGGACATGCCGTACTCGCCACAAACATCTTGAGTAATCTGGTACATATCCGCCGACAGGTCGTCATTGGGCAGCCCGCGCAGACCCCCTGCATTGAAGCGGTCGCCAAAAGCAGTCCCATTCTCGATGGTGAGTTGATAGAGCGACAAGTGGTCCACGCTCATATCCAGCGCTTCGCGTAATTCAGTCTTCCAAGCATTCAGCCCCTGATCTTGTCTTGCGTAGATCAGGTCAAAGCTAACGCGATCAAATTGATTTCGGGCGATATCGAAGGCCGCGCGGGCCTCTTTGACCGTGTGAATGCGGCCGAGCCGGCGCAGGTCCGTATCGTTCAGCGCCTGAATGCCCATCGAGACGCGGTTCACACCAGCCTGTGCATAGGCGCGAAAGTTCCCGGCATCGACAGAGCCGGGGTTCGCCTCCAGAGTAATTTCCGGATCATTCACCATCGGCCAGGTGGCGCGTACCCGGTCAAGGATTGCTGCGACGGTGTCCGGCGCCATCAGTGACGGTGTGCCGCCACCGAAGAACACCGTATTCAGGATGCGGCCTTGCGTCTGCGCACCGGCGCGGTCAATCTCTGACAGATAGGCGCGCGTCCAGCGCGCATGGTCGATCTGGCGCGAGACATGGCTGTTGAAGTCGCAATAGGGGCATTTGGCAGTGCAGAACGGCCAATGGATATAAAGGCCGAAGCCGCCGTTCTGCCAGTCTTCAGTCAAAGCAGGCCGTGACAAACTTCCGGAAGGCATCTGCACGATGGCTTATCCTGTTCTTTTCCCAGCGATCCATCTCGCCAAATGTTATGTCATAACCATCGGGCTGAAAAATCGGGTCATACCCATGGCCCTGATCCCCGCGCATCGGCCAGACGACCTGACCTAGCATTTCGCCGGGGAATACCTCGTCATGTCCGTCGGGCCAGGCAAGGACCAATGTGCAACAAAACCGAGCGGTGCGCGGGTAGGGCGCATTACGCGCCTCAAGCGCGTCGCGGGCCTTGGTCATGGCCATAACAAAGTCCCGCCCAGTCTCTGTTTCTGCCCAATCCGCAGTATAGACGCCGGGCGCGCCATCCAGTGCGTCAATCTCAATACCGCTGTCATCTGACAGGGCAGGCAGTCCGGTCGCCTTCGCGGCTGCGTGGGCTTTGATGCGGGCATTGCCTGCGAATGTCGTCTCAGTCTCTTCGGGTTCGGGCAGATCCATTTCGGCACCACCGACAACCTTGACGCCATAAGGCTCAAGAAGATTTTTGATCTCCTCAAGCTTGCCTGAGTTGTGGGTGGCGACCAGCAAAGTGTCGCCAGAGAATTTCCGTATCATGTGGTTGCGGCTTTTTGCGCTGCCATCAACTCTGCCGTGCCCTTTTCGGCAAGATCCATAAGTTGGTTCATCTGATCGCGCGAGAACGTGGCGCCTTCGGCTGACATCTGCACCTCGATGAGCCGACCATCGCCATGGATGATAAAGTTACCGTCCACGCCGGCCTCGCTATCCTCGGGGTAGTCCAGGTCAAGAACGGCCTGACCCGCATAGACGCCACATGAAACCGCCGCCACAGGATCAACCAGCGGGTCAGAGATGACGTCACCCGCTTTCATCAGCTTGTTGACAGCCAGACGCAGCGCAACCCAACCGCCAGTGATGGATGCGCAGCGGGTGCCGCCATCGGCCTGAATGACGTCGCAATCCACGGTGATCTGTCTTTCGCCCAGTGCGACGCGGTCCACGCCGGCGCGAAGGCTGCGTCCGATCAAACGCTGAATCTCGACCGTGCGGCCACCTTGCTTACCGGCAGTTGCTTCACGACGCATCCGCGTGTTGGTGGCGCGCGGCAGCATACCGTATTCGGCAGTGACCCAGCCCAACCCCGATCCTTTGATGAACGGCGGCACGCGGTCCTCGATGGTTGCGGTACACAACACATGGGTGTTGCCCATACGGATCAGGCAAGAACCCTCCGCGTGCATTGTGACGCCGGTTTCGATTGAAACTGCGCGCATTTCGCTTAGATCTCGTCCTGACGGTCGCATTCTGTATCCTTCCCAGATTTGCAGTCGGGATACAGGGCCAAAAGGGGCATGCGCAAGTCCGATTGACCTTTCCGCCCCAGCGTCTTTAATGGCCGTCCGCAGAATGGGTTCCGATCATGAATGACGGTCAGAAAATTCTAGGTGAGATGAACGACCGCTCGCGGGAGGTGTTCCGGCGGGTTGTCGAAGGCTATCTGGACAGCGGAGAGCCTGTCGGGTCGCGCACATTGACGCGCACGCTTAGCGAAAAGGTCAGCGCCGCCACAATCCGGAATGTCATGCAGGACCTCGAATTCCTTGGTCTTCTGGACAGTCCGCATGTCAGCGCCGGAAGAATCCCGACGCAGACGGGTCTCAGGATGTTCGTCGATGGTCTTCTGGAAGTCGGCGACCTTGGAGACGATGATCGTCAAAAGCTGGACGCCACACTCACCAGTAACACCGATGATGTATCAAACGCGCTGGACCGCGTCAGCGCGGCCCTGTCTGGCGTAACGCGCGGCGCGTCGCTTGTTTTGACACCAAAACATGAAGCTCCGATCAAGCATATCGAGTTTGTCAGCCTTGGGCATGACCGCGCTTTGGTCGTTCTGGTGTTCGGCGATGGCCATGTTGAGAACCGTCTGTTCAGCCCGCCGCCGGGTCAGACACCAAGTTCGATGCGTGAGGCGGCGAATTTTCTTAACGCGCTGATCGAAGGCAGAACGCTGTCTGATTTGCAGCGTGAAATGAAAACCGAAATTGATGCCCGCAGGCAAGAGATTGATTCCCTTGCACGCGAAATGGTCGACAGTGGTATCGCCGTCTGGACCGGTGAAGGCCATCACCATGAACGCTTGATCGTCCGCGGACGATCAAACCTGTTGGGTGCCGAGGCTGACGAGGCTGAACTTGATCGCATCCGATCGCTTTTCGATGACCTGGAACGCAAGCGTGACATCGCAGAATTTCTGGAATTGACCGAAGCAGGCGACGGGGTGCGTATTTTTATTGGCTCAGAGAACAAACTTTTCTCACTTTCGGGTTCCTCTCTGGTGGTCTCTCCATATATGAACTCGGATCGAAAGATAATTGGTGCGGTTGGCGTCATTGGACCCACGCGCCTGAACTATGGACGGATTGTCCCGATTGTGGACTACACGGCACAACTGGTCGGGAAGTTGATCTCGGACCGGAGCTAGAGGTGAAGAATGGCAGACCCGAAGGAAGAAGACTTCCTGGATGACATCGATTCGACTGAAGAAGAAGAATATGCAGATGTGATGGCGGAAGATGATGACGAGGCAATAGAGCTGGACGCATTGCGGGCCGAGCGCGATGAATTGCGCGATCGGTTCATGCGCGCGTTGGCCGATGCTGAAAATTCGCGCAAACGGTCCGAAAAGGACCGGCGCGAGGCAGAGCGATATGGCGGTTCGAAACTGGCCCGCGATTTGTTGCCGGTTTACGATAACCTTCAGCGGGCCCTGGGAACATCCGAAGACGCGGCCGAGAAAAACACCGCACTGATCGAAGGTGTTGAATTGACGCTCCGAGAACTTCGGAACGTGTTCAAGAAGCACGGAATAGAGGTTGTCTCGCCAGAGGTCGGCGAGAAATTCGATCCCAAACTGCATGAGGCGATGTTTGAAGCACCTCTGCCGGGCACAAAGTCCGGCGAGATCATTCAAGTCTCCGCAGAAGGGTTCCTTCTATACGATCGGCTCTTGCGGCCGGCCCAGGTCGGCGTGTCGTCCTTCGCTGGATAAAAAGAGTCATGTGATAAAAAATGCCCCCGGATTGCCGGGGGCATTTTTCGTTCGGTTGCACGACCGATATGATCTAGTCCCCCTCCAGAAGATCTCGAAGCTCGTAGAGAGCTTGCAGCGCATCTCGTGGGCTTAACTCGTCTGGCATGATCTCCGTCAAACGTGCCTCGACCGCAGAGGTTTTGGTAACTTGTCTGGGGGCGGGCGACGCGGCGGCAAATAGCGGAAGATCGTCGATCAACGCTTTGGGGGAACTGCGTTCCCGCTCGCCTTTTTCCAACGCATCAAGAACTGTCCGCGCCCGGTCGATCACTGCGCTCGGCAAGCCCGCAAGCTGCGCAACCTGCACGCCGTAAGATCTGTCAGCGGCGCCTTTGCGCACCTCGTGCAGGAAGATCACGTCGCCCTTCCATTCCCTAACGGCAACGGTCGTGTTTCCCACGCCGGGAAGTTTACCCGCCAATGCCGTAAGCTCGTGGTAATGCGTTGCGAACAGGGCACGCACCCGGTTCACGTCATGCAGGTATTCCAGCGTCGCCCAGGCAATGGACAGCCCGTCATAGGTTGCGGTCCCGCGCCCGATCTCGTCGAGGATCACCAGCGCCCGGTCGTCAGCCTGATTAAGGATCGCGGCCGTTTCGACCATCTCGACCATAAAGGTTGACCGTCCGCGGGCCAGATCATCCGACGCGCCCACGCGGCTGAAGATCTGGCTGACGATGCCGATATGCGCCCGTTCCGCCGGAACATAGCTGCCCATCTGAGCGATAAGCGCGATCAGTGCATTTTGTCTTAGATAGGTAGATTTACCCGCCATGTTGGGGCCGGTCAGCAATTGGATCGACGGCGCCTCTGCCTCTGCCAGAAGCGCGCAATCATTGGCGACGAATGTAGCGCCCTGCCGCGCAAGGGCTGCCTCTACCACCGGATGTCGGCCGCCTTCGATTTCAAACAGTCGCGAGTTGTCCACAGTTGGACGCGCCCAGTTCTGCGCGGATGCCAGATCGGCAAGTCCACAAGCCAGGTCGAACTCTGCCAACGCCCGCGCGGTTGCGCTGATCTGTGCGGCTTGTTCAAGAATTGCCTGTTTCAGCGTTTCATAGAGCCGCTTTTCAATCTCGATCGCCTGCCCGCCAGCGTTCAGAATGCGCGTTTCCAACTCATTCAATTCGACTGTGGTGAAACGCACCTGATTTGCCGTGGTCTGACGATGGATGAACTTATCCGACAGCGGGGCGGATAGCATCTTTTCCGCATGCGTCGCGGGTGTTTCAATGAAATAGCCAAGCACGTTGTTATGCTTGATCTTCAGCGCAGTAATGCCGGTCTGGGCCGCGTATTCCTGTTGCATGGCGGCAATCACGCTGCGCCCTTCGTCGCGCAGGGTGCGGGCCTCGTCCAACTCTGGCGCATAACCTTCTGCGATGAATCCGCCGTCGCGAGACAGCAGCGGAGGCTCTGCGATCAAGGCCTCATCAAGCAGTAGCAAAAGATCCTGATGGCCACCCAGATCACGCGCAGCATCGCTTAGAAGGTCAGGTAAACCGGTGGCCAAACTGCCTGCAATTGTGTCCGCTTGCGTAAGGCCGTTCCGAATTGCGGCCAGATCTCTTGGGCCACCACGATCCAGCGCAAGTCTTGATAGTGCACGGTCCAGATCCGGAACACTGCGAAGCGTATCCCGCAGGAACAGCCTCTGTTCGTCTGCATCGACTGCCCAATCAACAGCATCCAGCCGATTGTGGATCGACGTCAGATCGCGCGAGGGGCTGGAGATCCGCCGTTCCAGCAACCGCGCCCCCGCTGCGGTCACCGTGTGGTCCATCACCGACAGCAACGACCCGGCGCGTCCGCCAGACAGGGCATGTGTCAGTTCCAGATTGCGGCGCGTGGCGGCATCAATCTGCATGAGTCCCGACAAAGTCTCGCGTTGCGGTGGCCGGAGCAGCGGCAGCCGGCCCTTCTGGGTAATATCCAGATAATCGACCAGCGCCCCCATGGCAGACAGTTCCGCACGGTCGAAATTGCCATAGGATTCAAGTGTTTTCACACCGAACAGCGCGCAAAGACGGCTCTCGGCCCCGCCGCTGTCAAAACTGGCGCGCGAAAGCTCTGTCGCGGCAATCCCAAGATCTTCGTAGACCGACAGATCAGCGCCGTCGGCCACCAATACCTCCGACGGCAGCAGTCGCGCCACTTCGGGACCGATGCGGCTCTGTTCCAGCGGCATCACGTTAAACGCACCGGTGGAAATGTCGGCCCAGGCCAACGCCGCGCTGTCGCGGATGATCGCCACGGATGCGAGGTAATTGTGCCGCCGTGCTTCCAACAGGCTTTCTTCGGTCAGCGTTCCGGGCGTCACCAATCGCACGACATCGCGTTTGACCACCGATTTATAGCCGCGCTTCTTTGCCTCTGCCGGGCTTTCCATCTGCTCGCAGACCGCAACGCGAAACCCCTTGCGGATCAGGGTCAGCAAATAGCCTTCGGCCGCATGGACCGGCACGCCGCACATGGGAATGTCTTCACCCGCGTGCTTGCCGCGTTTGGTCAACGCAATGTCCAGCGCTTCGGCCGCCTGCTTGGCGTCCTCGAAAAACATCTCGTAAAAGTCGCCCATCCTGTAGAACAGCAGCGCATCGGGATATTGCGCCTTGATCTCCAGAAACTGTGCCATCATTGGCGTGACGGTGGCTTCGGCCGCATCCATGCGAACCCCCTTGATTTGAGACCGCGACCTTACAAAGCACGCCTTGCGGGTAAAAGCCGAAAACGAGGACAGTTGAGGCATGCTGCATGCTGCGTTAAGCACGAATAATCGTCCAGCAGGAGAGACAGGCGCATGGTCAAACAGAAATACACCCGCGAAGAGGCACTTGCGTTCCATCTGGAACCCACGCCCGGCAAGTTTGAGATCACCGCGACCGTGCCGATGACCACGCAACGCGACCTCAGCCTTGCCTATTCGCCGGGCGTCGCCGTTCCCTGTCTGGAAATCGCCGCCAATCCTGAAACGGCCTATGATTACACCAACAAGGGCAATCTGGTTGCCGTGATCTCGAACGGTACGGCGGTTCTGGGGCTGGGCAATCTTGGTGCGCTTGGCTCCAAGCCGGTGATGGAAGGCAAGGCGGTGCTGTTCAAGCGCTTCGCTGATGTCAATTCCATCGACATCGAGTTGGATACCGAAGACGCAGACGCGTTTTGCAATGCTGTTCGGCTGATGGGGCCGACATTTGGCGGCATCAACCTTGAGGACATAAAGGCGCCCGAATGTTTCATCATCGAGCAGCGCCTCAAGGAAGAAATGGACATCCCCGTCTTCCATGACGACCAACACGGGACTGCTGTGATCTGTGCGGCAGGCTTGATCAACGCGCTGCATATTTCCGGCAAGAAGATCGAAAACTGCAAGATCGTGCTGAACGGTGCCGGTGCGGCGGGAATCGCCTGCCTTGAGTTGGTCAAGTCGATGGGTGCCAAGCACGAAAACTGCATCATGTGCGACACCAAGGGCGTGATCTATCAGGGCCGCACCGAAGGCATGAACCAGTGGAAATCTGCTCATGCGGTCAAGACAGAAATGCGGTCTCTGGAAGAGGCAATGAAAGGCGCGGATGTGTTTCTCGGCGTCTCCGCCAAGGGTGCTGTGACGCAGGATATGCTGGCATCGATGGCCGATGATCCGGTGATTTTCGCGATGGCCAACCCCGACCCCGAGATCACGCCCGAAGAGGCGCATGAAGTGCGCGCCGATGCCATCGTCGCAACAGGCCGGTCGGACTATCCCAATCAGGTGAACAATGTTCTGGGCTTTCCGTATCTGTTTCGCGGGGCGCTGGATATCCATGCGCGTGCGATCAATGACGAGATGAAAATCGCCTGCGCCCAGGCCCTTGCCGATCTCGCGCGCGAAGATGTGCCTGACGAGGTCGCGATGGCCTATGGGCGCAACCTGTCTTTCGGGCGGGACTATATCATTCCGACGCCCTTTGATCCCCGGTTGATTCACCGGATTCCGCCCGCGGTGGCGCGTGCCGGAATGGACACCGGTGCCGCGCGGCGCCCCATCATCGACATGGATGCCTACGAGGCGTCGTTGAAGGCGCGGATGGATCCGACCTCGAATATTCTGCGGGGCATCAACGCCCGCGCCCGTGCCGCTCAGGCCCGTATGATCTTTGCCGAAGGGGATGATCCACGGGTGCTGCGTGCTGCGGTCATGTATCAACGCAATGGGCTGGGCAAGGCGCTGGTCGTCGGTCGGCAAGATGACGTCAGGACCAAGCTGGAAGCCGCCGGAATGGGCGACGCGGTCCGCGAGTTGGAAATCGTCAACGCGGCGAACACGCGCCACCTGCCAGCCTACAAAGAGTTTCTTTACGACAGGCTGCAACGTAAAGGCCATGATCGGCAGGACATACACCGCCTTGCCACGCGCGACCGGCATGTCTTTGCCGCGCTGATGTTGGCGCATGGCCACGGTGACGGGCTGATCACCGGCGCGACCCGCAAATCCGCGCATGTGATGGAATTGATCAACCACGTTTTTGACGCGGACGCACAGCACGGTGCGGTTGGCGTGACCGCGCTGCTTCACAAGGGTCGGATCGTGATGATCTCTGACACGTTGGTGCATGAATGGCCGGATGAAGAGGATCTTGCCACGATTGCAGAGCGCAGTGCCGATGTTGCACGGCATCTGGGGCTGGAACCACGTGTGGCTTTTGTCAGCTTCTCGACCTTTGGCTATCCGGTGTCCGAGCGTGCCGAAAAGATGCATAAGGCACCCAAAGTGCTTGACCGGCGCGGCGTCAGCTTTGAATACGAAGGCGAGATGACCGTGGATGTGGCGCTTAATACCCGGTCGCAAGAGAATTACCCGTTCTCGCGGCTGACCGGCCCTGCCAATATTTTGGTTGTTCCGGCGCGGCACTCGGCGTCGATCTCGACAAAACTGATGCAGGAAATGGCGGGTGCCACCGTCATCGGGCCAATTCTGGCAGGGATCGGTGAGTCGATTCAGATCTGCTCGTCTGTTTCAACGGCCAACGATATTCTGAACATGGCCGTGCTGGCCGCTTGCAAGGTCGGGTGATCGGCGGCACTCTACATAGCAAGCGACAAGGAGCGGGCCTGTGACGATCTTCAATTTAGGCTCTATCAACGCCGATATCGTCTATCGCGTACCGCATCTGCCCAGCCCCGGAGAGACGCTTTCCTGCGGTTCGATGAGTCGGGGTTTGGGGGGAAAGGGCACAAATATGTCGGTGGCGGCGGCGCGCGCGGCGGCCCATGTCGTGCATATCGGCGCTGTCGGTCAGGACGGTGTCTGGGCACGGGACCGCTTGCTGGAATACGGCGTCGATACGCGGGGCATTTCTGTTCTGGATCAGGACGCATCGGGCCATGCGATCATCTATGTCGATGATGATGGCGAGAACACGATCATACTCTACGCGGGCACGAACCGGCTGATTTCGACGCAGATGCTGGAGGATTCGCTGGTCCAAGCCGGCCCCGACGACACGCTGTTGATGCAGAATGAAACCAATGCCCAGGTAGAGGCCGCAAAACTTGCTGCGGCCAAGGGCATGAAGGTTGCCTATGCCGCCGCACCTTTTCAGGCCGAGGCGGTCGAGGCAGTGCTAAGCTTCTGTGATTTCCTCATTCTCAACGAGGTAGAGGCCGCCCAACTGCAAGAGGCCACCGGCCTTGCCCCTGAAAGCCTGCCCGTGAGGGACGTCATCGTCACCTTGGGGGCAAAGGGCAGCCGCTGGCATCAGACAGAAACCGGTGAGTGCCGGGACTTTCCCGCGCTGCCCGTCGATGTGGTCGACACGACAGGCGCAGGCGATACCTTTACGGGCTATGTTCTGGCGGGGCTGGATCGCGGTTTGCCGATGGCGCAGGCAATTTCTCAGGCGACCCGCGCCGCCGCGCTGCAAGTCACAAGGCTTGGCGCGGCGGATGTTATTCCCGACCTGAAAGACATTCAGGACGACATATCTTAGCGGCTACCCTGCAAACAGCGCGGCATTCCCCCAAAGCTGCTTGACCCGCTGATCGCGTCCGCAGGCATCGCGGTATCGCTTGTACGCCTTGGCCTGACTCAGCGGACCAAACCGGGTCAAGACAAGACTGGACCCCTTGTAATAGCCCTGATGATAATCCTCGGCCTTGTAGAACGGCTTTGCATTCAGGATCGGTGTTACGATCTTCTTGCCAAGGGCCGCCTGTGCGTCGGATTTGGCCTTTTTGGCAGCAGCGTTTTCGGCACTGTCAGAGACGAATATTGCCGTCCGGTAGCTCTCTCCCCGGTCACAGAACTGACCGCCTGCATCTGTCGGATCGACGCTGCGGAAGAACGCGGAAAGCAGGCTCTCCAGACTTACGCGGCCCGCGTCATAGGTGATCTGCACGGCCTCGTAATGGCCGGTACCGCCGCGTGTGACCTGTTTGTATGTCGGGTTTTTGACCGTACCGCCAGTATAGCCGGACACGGCGGAAATCACGCCGGGCACTTTTTCGAAATCAGCCTCGACGCACCAGAAGCAGCCGCCGGCGAGGGTTATTGTCTTGTTCGGGCCTGCCTGCGCCTCTTGGCTTTGCAGGGTCAGTCCCGCAATGATCAGCACGGACAGCAGCAAGGGCTTGAGTTTTACAAATAGGTTCATGGTAACATACCTCCGTTGCGCATAACCGTGCCAGCGAGAGGCCCCTCACGTCCAGTCACTGTCATGGCTTGTCACGCATTGGTGACGCGACTTTACTGGCTTGGCTTTGCGCCCGCCCGCATCTAGCGTGGCCGCAAACAGCCGGTGGAGGTGCTATGAAACTCGCAATGTGGTCGGGGCCGCGCAACCTGTCGACGGCGATGATGTATGCGTTCGGAAACCGTTCGGACTTTGCGGCGGTGGACGAGCCGTTTTATGCGGCCTATCTGGCGCAGACCGGTCTGGCCCATCCGATGCGCGAGGATATCATCGCGTCGCAATCTACAGATCCGGCGAATGTCGTGCATGGCTTGCTTGGGCCGAACCCGGACAATGCCCCTCACGTCTATCATAAGCAAATGGCCCAGCACATGATTGAAGGGGTGCCGCGTGACTGGCTGGGCAAGGTCGCCAACGTCTTTCTGATCCGCCATCCGGCACGCGTTGTTGCCAGTTTTGCCGCGAAATACGAAAATCCAACTCTGGATGACATCGGTTTTGTTCAGCAGGCAGACCTGTTCGACGAAATCACTGCCATTGGACATAAGCCGCTGGTCTTGGACAGTGCCGATATTCGGGACAATCCCGAAGGCATGTTGCGCAAGCTTTGTGCCGAGCTAGGGCTGAGCTTTGACCCCGCGATGCTGGAATGGCCAGCCGGGACAAAACCCTTTGACGGCGTCTGGGCGCCCGTTTGGTACGGCGCGGTACATGAGTCAGTCGGTTTCGCGGGGCCCGAAGGGCCACTTCCAGAGGTCACAGACAGCTTGGCCGCTTTGGTCGAGGCCGCCTTGCCTGCCTATGAAAAGATGCGCCGATACGCTTTGTAGGGATTTTTCTTCAGCGGCGTGAAACTAATTGCGTGTTCTGTCCGTGTCTAGGTCATACGCCGCCGCGCTTTGCGGCGAAAACCAGATACGGAGTTAAAAATGAACAAGTTTCTGACCCTCGCCCCTGCCGCTATGCTTGCCGCCAGCACAGCCTTTGCCGCGTCGCATTCCATGGCACCAATGGTTGAAGCGTCTGACCAAAGCGTTGCCAACGGCATCGTAAGCGCCGATATGGTTCAGGCCGCCGAAAATGGATGGCTGGTTGTTCACCGCACAGATGCAGAAATGAAGCCCGGTCCGGTTGTGGGCTATGCGCCCCTGCGTGGTGGCGAGAATGTCGATGTGGCCGCGATCCTGACAGAGGAAGTCAAGTCGGGCGAGATGTTGATGCTTATGGTCCACTCCGAAGCGGGCGGCATGTCGACCGGCGTTTTTGAATACACCTTGGGCGCGACGGAAGACGGACCGATCAAGCCGGACGGAAACTTGGTAATGACGGTCGTCACGGCCGAATAAGCTAAATCGCGTTGATAACGAGTACACTTGGTAACCAGTACAAACGAAGATGGCCGGCCCCGAAAGGGCCGGCCATGCTCGTTTCAACATGCGGGATTTGTTAGCCCTTAAGTCGCTTGTTCCGCGCCGCGAGCAGTTTCAGGCGCAGCGCATTCAGTTGAATGAACCCGGCCGCGTCCTTCTGGTCGTAGGCACCTGCGTCATCCTCGAACGTCACATGTGCCTCGGAATACAGCGAGTGATCGGACCAGCGGCCAACTGTGCGCGCAAGACCTTTGTACAGCTTCAGCCGCACGGTGCCGGTGACATGTTCCTGGCTCTTGTCGATCAGCGCTTGCAGCATTTCGCGTTCGGGCGAGAACCAGAAGCCGTTATAGATGATCTCGGCATAGCGCGGCATCAGCTCGTCTTTCAGATGCGCCGCGCCCCGGTCCAGCGTGATCTGCTCGATGCCGCGATGGGCCTCCAGCAGAATGGTGCCGCCGGGGGTTTCATAGATCCCGCGCGATTTCATGCCGACGAAACGACCCTCGACCAGATCAAGCCGACCGATACCATGCTTGCCGCCATATTCGTTCAGCTTGGTCAGGATGGTGGCAGGCGACATCGCTTCGCCATTGATCGCAACGGGATCGCCCTTTTCGAAGGTGATCTCGATAAATTCGGGCGTGTTGGGCGCATCCTCTGGATTGACGGTGCGTTGGTAGACATAATCGGGCGCGTCCTGCGCCGGGTCTTCCAGCACCTTGCCTTCGGACGAGGTGTGCAGCAGGTTCGCATCGACAGAGAAGGGCGCCTCGCCGCGCTTGTCCTTGGCGATCGGGATCTGGTTTTCCTCGGCAAAGGCCAGCAGCTTGGTGCGCGAGCTGAGATCCCATTCCCGCCAGGGTGCGATCACCTTGATGTCGGGGTTCAGCGCATAGGCGCAAAGTTCAAACCGGACCTGATCGTTGCCCTTGCCGGTCGCGCCATGGGCCACGGCATCGGCGCCGGTGGCTTCTGCAATCTCTACCAGACGCTTGGAAATCAGCGGCCGCGCAATCGACGTGCCCAGCAGGTACAGACCCTCATAAACCGCGTTGGCACGGAACATCGGGAAGACGAAATCGCGCACGAATTCCTCGCGCACATCTTCAATAAAGATGTTTTCGGGCTTGATGCCCATCATCTCGGCCTTCTTGCGGGCGGGTTCCAGTTCTTCGCCCTGACCCAGATCGGCGGTGAAGGTGACAACCTCGCAGCCATATTCGGTCTGCAACCATTTCAGGATGATCGAGGTATCGAGGCCACCGGAATAGGCCAGAACAACTTTCTTGGGCGCGGACATGGGCAGCACTTCCTTGTTCAGTATCGCGGGGCGGATAGCGGGTTTTGTTGCGCAGCACAAGATGGTGGCATTGGCGGCGGCGGGCTCGCGTGCTAGCACAAGCGCACATGGTGCAGGAGTTTTCGATGTTGGGTTGGCAGATTTTCGTCCATTCGGTTCGCTTGGTGTTCAACAACCTTGGCGCAGCGTTCCGAATTTCCATCGTTCTTTACCTCGTGTCGATCGCGGCCCAGGTGTATGGCTATCTCAATGCCGATATGGCCAGCGCGATCAACGACGGCACGTTCCCGGCCGGGACGGGGCAATATGCCGTGATGACGATGGTCCTCAACATGCTCGGCCTCGTGGCAAGTCTTTGGATCGCTGTCGCCTGGCATCGTTTTGTCCTGGCAGAGGACTATCCCGAGGGGTATCTGCCCCGGATGCATGGCGGCAAGATGCTTGGCTATTTCGGGCGTTCGATATTGATCGGGATCATCGTCGCCGTCGGGGTTCTCATTGCCTCGATGCCACTTGCCATGATCGGTGCCATCGCGCCGCCATTGACGGTGCTGATCGTTCCGGTGGCCATTGGTCTTGCTTCGGTCCTGTTTTTCCGTTTCGGGTCGATCCTGCCGGCCTGCGCAATCGGCAAAAACCTGACCCTGGGCGAGGCATGGGCGGCGACACGAGATCAGGCCTCGACCTTCGTGGTTCTGGGCGTTGTCGTTAGCGTCGCAACGCTGATCGTGGTGCTGCCAAGCCTGTTGAACAGTGATCCGGGATCCATCATCAACCTGATCTATATTCTGGTGGTGAACTGGTTTGTGACAATCATCGGTATCTCGCTGCTGACCACAGTCTACGGTCATTTCATCGAAGGCCGCAGCATCGACTAGGCTTGCCTCGTTTGCCATCATGGGACACTGATCGAAGATGACTGATTTCATCAAAAAGGCGCGTGACGCCACCAGCGCAATGCGCGATGTTTTTCCGCCAACCCCGTTGCTGCTGAACGCGCATCTGTCGGAAACCTACGGATGCGAAGTCTGGTTGAAACGCGAGGATCTGTCGCCTGTGCGCAGCTACAAGCTGCGCGGGGCGTTCAACGCGATGCGCAAGCAACCCGATGCGCCGGTTTTTGTCTGCGCCAGCGCCGGCAATCACGCGCAGGGTGTCGCGTTCATGTGTCGCCACTTTGGCAAGCGCGGTGTGATCTTCATGCCGGTGACGACGCCGCAACAGAAGATCCAGAAGACACGGATGTTCGGTGGCAATAACATCGAGATCCAGCTGACCGGCGATTACTTCGACGACACGCTTCGTGCTGCGCAGACCTATTGCACGGAGACCAACGGACATTTCCTGTCGCCATTTGACGATGAGGACGTGATCGAAGGTCAGGCCTCTGTCGCGGTAGAGATCGAGGAACAGTTAGGCGGCAAGCCCGATCATCTGATGCTGCCGGTTGGCGGCGGTGGTCTATCCTCCGGCGTGCTCAGCTATTTCGGGACGGATGTGCAATATACTTTTGTGGAGCCCGCAGGCGGGGCCTGTCTTCACGCGGCCTTGCAGATGGGTCAGCCGGTCAAGCTCGACTCCGTTAACACCTTTGCCGACGGGGCTGCTGTCGGGCAGATTGGCGAACGGACATTTGCCCGCCTCAAAGGTGTCGGTCTGGCCAACTCACTGACCATTCCGGAGGACCGGCTTTGCGTCACCATGTTGGAAATGCTGAACGTCGAGGGGATCGTTCTGGAACCCGCGGGCGCTTTGGCCGTCGATGCGCTGCGTGATCTGGGCCATGCAATCCGCGGGCGGCGCGTGGTGTGCGTCACTTCCGGCGGAAATTTCGATTTCGAGCGTCTGCCCGAGGTCAAAGAGCGGGCGCAGCGTTATCAGGGGCTGAAGAAATACTTCATCCTGCGAATGCCGCAGCGGCCCGGCGCGTTGAAAGAGTTTCTGAACTTCCTTGGTCCCGAAGATGACATTGCGCGGTTCGAGTATCTCAAGAAGTCTGCGCGGAACTTCGGCTCTGTTCTGATCGGCATCGAAACCCGCGACGCGTCGAGCTTTGGGGCTTTTCTTGCGAAGCTGGACGCCGCAGGCTTCACCTATACTGACATCACCAACGACGAGACATTGGCGCAATTCGTCATTTGACCCTGCGTTGAGCGGGCCGGATGGGAGGGCGAAGGCAGCAAGCGGGCAGAGGTCACAGCAGGTCAGGCCGTGATCTGTTGCAGAAAGGCGCTGCGCGAGGCGTCATATAGCTGTCTGATCGCATCGCGGTCTATCTCTTCCGGCCTGTCGGCGCGTGCTGCGGCTTCGCCTTCAAGACACCGGTTTGCAAAGGCCTGAAATCCAAGATTCAGCGCACTGCCCTTGAGCAGATGCAACATCGGCTCAAGCTGTGAGTTTTCGGCATTTGGCAAGGCTTCAAGCGTCTCCTCCACCTCTGCCAGAAACAGGTCAACCACCTCATCGAAATCGTCCGCGCCGATTTCGTCGCGAAGCTCTGATATGCGCTGCCAATCTATCATCGCGCCCTCCTTGCAGTACGGTATCGGTCAAATGCTAAGAAATTGTTGCCGGTTTTGGGGTTCGGGATTCATCATAGCTTAATCAGCACGGGCCTACACCAGACCGCATGAAACCGAAGCTAGACATGAAGGGCGTTCCTGTGACCATGGCGGTGGACGAATCATCGAACACGATGGCGGGCAGTGCGACGCTGCGTCTGGCTTTGGTCGTTGATGACAGCAGACTCCAGCGCAAAATCATCACCAGCCTGTTGCGAAAATGGGGGCTGGAGGTGATTGAGGCCGCCTCGGGCGACGAGGCAATCGCCCTCTGCGACAGCCACCAACCGGACCTTGTATTGTCCGACTGGATGATGCCCGGCATGGATGGGTTGGAATTTTGTCGTCGGTTCAGGCAGTTGGCGCGCGACAGCTATGGCTATTTCATCCTGCTGACCTCCAAGGGCGAAAAGGATGAAATCGCGCGGGGGCTGGATGCCGGTGCCGACGACTTTCTGACCAAGCCCGTGAATGCGGCAGAGCTTCGCGCCCGGATCACCGCCGGCGCGCGTATCCTGCAGATGGAACGCGAGTTGAACCAGAAAAACCGCGTGATCTCGGAAACGCTGGGGACTTTGCAGACCCTGTATGATGCCATCGACAAGGATCTGAAACAGGCCCGCAAGATCCAGGACTCTCTGATGCCCGAAACGGTCCGCGATTTCGGCGGTTCGCGCGTAAGCCTCCTGCTCAAGCCCTGTGGACATGTGGGCGGCGATCTTGTCGGCATGTTCAGCCCCGATGACATGCAGTTGGGATTCTACAGCATCGACGTGTCCGGTCACGGCATTACGTCTGCGATGATGACGGCGCGGGTGGCGGGCTATCTCAACAGTTCCTTTCCGGACCAGAACATCGCGATGGAGCGCGATACGGACGGCCGTCTCAAGCTGCGCCCGCCCGACGTTGTCGCCCGCATGCTGAACGACCGATTGAATGCCGATGCCGGGGTCGAGGAATATCTGACGCTTCTCTACGCCGTGGTCGATCTTCGCACAGGTGTCGCGAAACTTGTTCAGGCCGGACATCCGCACCCGTTGGTCATGCGGGCTGACGGCAGTGCCGAATTCATCGGATGCGGTGGTGTACCCGTGGGGCTCGTAAACGACGTGATATATGACCAATCCGAGATCCGACTCGCCGCCGGTGATCGGTTATTGCTCTATTCTGACGGATTTCCGGAATGCGTGATGAAAAACGGGTGGATGCTGGAGGATGACGGGCTGCACCGGCTGGCAATTTCGACGCCCCACACTGGCAGCGGTGCCGACTATTTGCAGGATATGTTCTCGCGGCTTGCCGAAGATATGGCAGCGCCGGGTCAGTTGACCGACGACGTGTCAGCCGCATTGCTTGAATTCGGATGTCCGGAGGTCAATCAGATCTCAGCACAATCCTAGCATCCGGCGAACAAAATGCCGATCTCCGGCATTTGCCAGCTCGACCATTGCATCGCGTGGTTTCATCCAACAGGCCGTGTGATCCGGCTCTACAGGGTCCCCGCAACTGCGAACCGGGGCCGCGAGATAGACGGTACAAATCTTCTCTGCCCAAATATCGTAGTCAGGCATGAAGGTGAAACGCCGGAATACTCCCAGCCTGCGGGGCCGTGCAATCGTCCAGCCGGTCTCTTCCCAAACCTCGCGATGCAGCGCGCGCAAGGGCGATTCGCCCGGATCAATGCCGCCACCGGGCAGCTGAAACTCTGGTTCCGGTTGTGATTGATGGGTCAATAACAAGCCGCGCTTGCCGGGCAGGATGGCGTAGACTCCGGGCCGGGCTACATAGTTTTTGCCGGGCAGGGGGCTGTTGCCAAACCGTCTTGTCATTTGCCGCCCCCTTGGCCGATTGCTTGCCGTCCCTATATTGTCGCTGTATGCCAACACGCCACGGCCAAGGAAACCCCCATGACACTCGGTTCTAAACTCGCCTGGGACGACACCGTCCTGCCCTTTCAACTTGACCGCTCGGATATTCGCGGCCGGGTCGCGCGGCTGGACGGCGTTCTGGACGGCATCCTGAAACAGCATGACTACCCGCCCCAGGTCGAGGCGCTGGTGGCGGAGATGGCGTTGTTGACCGCGCTGATCGGGCAGACGATCAAGCTGCGCTGGAAACTGTCCTTGCAGGTTCAGTCCAAAGGCCCGGTGCGCATGATCGCGACCGATTTCTACGGCCCCACGAAAGAAGGCGAACCTGCCAAGATCCGCGCCTATGCCAGCTATGATGCCGACCGTCTGACCGACGGGCCGCCGCGTGACAACGTGGGCGAAGGCTATTTCGCGATCATGATCGACCAGGGCAAGGGCATGACGCCATATCAGGGCATCACGCCGCTGACGGGTGCCACGCTTTCCAACTGCGCAGAGACGTATTTCGCCCAGTCAGAGCAGTTGCCGACCCGCTTCGCGCTCAGCTTCGGACGGTCCACCGAACCCGGCGTGCCGGAACATTGGCGCGCTGGCGGGATCATGTTGCAGACGATGCCCAAGGCGTCTCCCGCAGCGGGTGGCGAAGGTGGATCCGGCGAGGGTGGCCTGTTGGCGGCCGACGATATTCTGGATGACGACGCCAGCGAAAACTGGAACCGGGCCAATCTTCTGCTGGACACGGTCGAGGACATTGAACTGATCGGCCCCAGCCTGCCTGCGACCGATCTGCTGGTGCGGCTGTTCCACGAAGAAAACCCGCGCGTGTTCGATACACAGCCGGTCCGGTTCGGATGCACCTGCTCGGAGGATCGCGTGCGCCAAAGCCTGTCGATCTATTCCGCCAGGGATATCGAGAAGATGACCACCGATGAGGGGACGGTCACGGCGGACTGCCAGTTCTGTGGTGCGCATTATGTGCTCGACCCGTCGACTGTTGGTTTCGAAGCAAAGGGTGACGAGGGTGACAACTGACACCCTCAAACTGCTGCGTCGCGCGGTTGAACCATCGGGAGCCGCGTCATCGGATTTTGACCTCAATCCCGGCGTCGTTCTGCCTGAGGGTCGAAGGCTGCGGGCTGCCGGCGTGCTTGTTCCGGTGCTTGAGGGGCCGGACGGGCCGGAAATCATCCTCACAAAGCGGTCCTCGGCGCTGAAGCATCATCCGGGTCAGATTTCCTTTCCCGGTGGCAAGCAGGATGACACCGATGCCGATGTTGTCGCCGCCGCCCTGCGCGAAGCGCACGAAGAGATCGGGCTGCCAACCGAATTGGTTGATGTGGTCGGCACATTGCCCACGCATGAGACGGTCACGTCCTTCACCATTACGCCGGTCATCGGGATCATTTCCCAACCCTTCGATCTGATCCCGGAACCCGGCGAGGTCGCCGAAGTCTTTCGCGTGCCGTTGCACCACCTTTTGGTGCCGGAAAACTACACTATTCAGGGACGCCGCTGGCGCGGCCAGACGCGTCATTATTATATCGTGCCATTCGGACCCTATTACATCTGGGGAGCCACCGCGCGCATCCTTCGGGGTCTGGCAGAGCGGTTGTCGCGATGACCCGCGTGACCGGCACGTGGTTTCTTGCGCCCGAAACGCAGGCAGTCATGCAGATGCTGGAGGCCGGTGGCTATCTGGCCTATTTCGTAGGCGGCTGCGTACGCAATGATCTGCTGGGCGCGGCGGTCAGTGACATGGATATTTCAACCAATGCCCTGCCGCAGCAGGTCATGGCCCTGGCCGAAGGCGCTGGGCTGAAGACCGTTCCCACCGGCATCGAGCATGGCACGGTCACGGTCATCTCGAACGGTGCCCCGCATGAGATCACCACGTTTCGGGCCGATGTAGAAACAGATGGCCGCCGCGCCGTGGTCGCCTTTTCGGGCGATATTGCCGAAGACGCCGTGCGCCGCGACCTGACGATGAACGCGCTGTATGCGGACCGGACCGGAGAAGTCATTGATCCGCTGGGCGGCCTGCCGGATCTACGCGCGCGGCGCGTCCGGTTCATCCTGAATGCGACCGATCGGATCCGCGAGGATTATCTGCGGTCGCTGCGCTTCTTCCGCTTTGCAGCATGGTATGGCGACCCCGATCAGGGCTTTGATGCCGAGGCACTTTCGGCAATCGCGTCAAATCTCGACGGTCTGCAAACACTGTCTAAAGAGCGTGTCGGGTCGGAAATGCTCAAGTTGCTGGCGGCCCCGGACCCGGCCCCGGCGATTGCGGCCATGGAACACACCGGCGTTTTGCGGGTGATCATGCCCGGCGCGGTGTCAACGGCGCTGGCACCGCTTGTGCATCACGAAGGCAGTCTGAACATTCCAACCGATCCGCTGCGCCGCCTTGCCGCTTTGGGGTTTCGCGACGGCGAGTCCCTGCGCCTGTCAAAGGCACAACACAAGCAACTTGCGTTGCTGGGGGATCTGATCGGCAACATGGATAGCCCCGAGGCGCTGGGCTACCTTTATGGCACCGACACTGCCCTTTCGGTTCTGATCCTGCGGGCGGCGCTGTTCGACTCTGCCATTGACCCGCAATGGTTGCGCACCGTGCTCGATGCAGCCTCCCAAAAATTTCCCATTAAGGCCAAGGACTTGATGCCCGAATTGACCGGCCCTGCGCTGGGCGAAAAGCTGAAATCGCTTGAAATGAAATGGATCGCATCGGGCTTCACCCTTGACCGTGATGCGCTGCTTGGCGACACCTGACCCGCCACAGAACCCAAGGCATGGCCTTCGGGCGGAAAATCGGTGAAAGTGCGCCAACCCGATCAGATCAGAGCCCGCCCGTGTTTCGTTTTTTTGAACGCCTTGTAGATCCCTATTGCGACTATCCGCGTCAGGACAGGCCGCCCACGAAGCTGTGGCCGTTCCTGCGCGGCTATTCCGTGCCGTTCAAACGCGTCTTTGCACTGACCGCGCTGGCTTCGGTCGTCGTGGCCACGGTCGAAATCGCATTGATCTGGGCGATGGGCTGGATTGTCGATGTGCTGGGTGGCGACCCCGCGCAGGTCTGGGCGGACCATGGCACAAAGTTCATCCTGCTCGCGCTGTTCATCCTGTTCCTGCGGCCCGTGTTGCAGATGCTGGATGTGTTGTTGCTGAACAACGCGATCATGCCGAATTTCGGGACGTTGATCCGCTGGCGCGCGCATGGGCATGTGTTACGCCAGTCGGTCGGCTGGTTCGAAAATGACTTTGCCGGTCGCATCGCCAACAGGATCATGCAGACACCCCCGGCGGCGGGCGAGGCGGTGTTTCAGGTCTTTGACGCGATCACCTTTGCACTTGCCTATGTGGTCGGGGCGCTGGTCATGTTGGGGCAGGGCGATGTGCGCCTGATGATCCCGCTGGTGCTGTGGCTTGCGCTATATGCCGCGTTGATGCGGTGGACGATCAAGCGCGTCGGTCCGGCGTCAAAGGCAGCATCGGATGCGCGCAGCCTTGTCACAGGGCGCGTCGTGGACAGTTATTCGAACATCCATTCGGTCAAGATGTTTGCGCATCACGACCGCGAGCTGGAGTTTGCGCGCGAAGCAATTGAAAAAGCCCGCGAGACCTTTGCCGCCGAGATGCGGATCTTCACGATCATGGATGTGACGCTTGTGGCGCTGAACGGCCTGCTGATCGTCGGGGTCGTTGGCTGGGGTCTGCTGCTCTGGACGCAAGGGCAGGCATCGGTTGGGGTCGTGGCGGCCGCGACCGCGCTGACCTTGCGGCTGAACGCGATGACCGGCTGGATCATGTGGGCGCTGACCAGCCTGTTCCGGGAACTTGGCGTCGTGGCCGAAGGGATGGAGACGATTGCCCAGCCGCTCGATCTGGTGGATGACAAGGACGCGCCACCCCTTGTGCTGACCGATGGCGCGATCACGATCCAGGATCTGTCGCATCATTACGGCCGTGACACTGGCGGGTTGGACGGTGTCACGCTGAACATCCGGCCGGGTGAAAAGATCGGGCTGCTCGGTCGCTCGGGTGCCGGCAAATCCACCTTGGTCAAGCTGCTTTTGCGGTTTTACGACGTCGAACAGGGCCGCATCCTGATCGACGGGCAGGACATCTGTGCCGTGACGCAGGACAGTTTGCGCAGTCAGATCGGGATGGTTCAGCAGGACAGTGCCTTGCTGCATCGCTCGGTGCGCGACAATATCCTGTACGGGCGGCCCGACGCGAGTGAGGCAGAGATGATCGCCGCCGCGACGAAGGCCGAGGCGCATGACTTCATCCTGACCTTGCAGGATCCGCAGGGGCGCACGGGCTATGACGTGCAGGTTGGCGAACGCGGGGTGAAGCTGTCGGGCGGCCAGCGCCAGCGCGTCACATTGGCCCGCGTCATCCTGAAAGATGCGCCCATCCTGCTGCTGGACGAGGCGACAAGCGCACTCGATTCCGAGGTCGAGGCCGCGATCCAGAAAACGCTCTACGGCATGATGGAAGGCAAAACCGTGATCGCCATTGCGCACCGCTTGTCCACCATCGCCCATATGGACCGCATTCTGGTGCTGGATCAGGGCCGGATTGTCGAGGAAGGCACCCATGACGCGCTTTTGGCGCAAGGTGGGCTATATGCCGGGTTCTGGGCGCGCCAATCCGGCGGCTTCCTGACAACCGACGATGACGACGAAACCGAGGCCACCGCATGAGATTTGCCGACTGGATCGACCATTTCGCACCTGCCGAAGGCGCGCCGCCGCGGACTCTTCTGGCGTTCTTTCGCTGGGGCCTGCGCGGGACAGAGCGGGTCTTGGCCCTTGCTGGCGCGGTGTCGATCATCGCGGGGATAACCGAAGTGATCGCCGCGCTGCTTCTGGGCCGGGTGATCGACGCGGCGCTGTCCTCGGACGCGCAATCCGTCTTTGCCGACCAAAGCGGCATTCTCATATGGTCGCTCTTGTTCTTCATCCTGCTGCGCCCGGCGATTCTGGGGGTCGCGTCGGTCACGCAATCGGTCATGGTGCAGCCCAACGTGCTGAACCTGATCCTGTCGCGCCTGCACCGCTATACCCTTGGCCACGCTGTCACCTTCTTCGACAACGATTTTGCGGGCCGTATCGCGCAAAAGGAATGGCAAACCGCCCGCGCGATGAACGATTCCGTGGTCGAGATCCTGCATACCGTCCTCTTTGCGCTCGCCTCTGTCGTCGGCGCGGTGCTGATGCTGGGTACGGTCGATCTGCGCATCGCCGCCGGGCTGGTGGTGTGGATGGTGGGCTACGGCTTTCTGATCCGCCATTTCATGCCACGCATCCGCCAGCGGTCAAAGGCGCGCGCTGGGGCGCGGGCGATGACCACTGGGCAGATTGTCGATACCGTCACCAATATCAAGACCGTCAAGCTGTTCGCCCATGCCGATTACGAAGATCGCGCGGCGCTGGGCGCGATGCAGACCTATCGCGACCGTTCGGTGGAATTCGGCTACATTTCAGTGGCCTTCCGGTTCTGGCTGATGGCGCTTGCGGGCATTCTGCCGGTGCTTCTGGTCGGCGGCGCGCTGTTTTACTGGAACCTTGGCCTTGTGACCGCTGGCGACATCGCGGCAACCGGTGCTGTGGCGCTGCGGCTGGCGCAGATGACCGGTTGGGTCAGCTTCACGCTGATGGGCCTTTACGCAAATATCGGCGAGGTCGAGGACGGGATGCGCACGCTTACGCCGCCCCATACGCTGGTGGACAAGCCCGATGCGCAAGATCTGGTGGTGACAAACGCGCAGGTCGATTTCAAGGATGTCAGCTTTGCCTATGGGCGGCGCACCGGCGGGATCGAGAACGTGTCCCTGACCATTCAGCCGGACGAAAAGCTGGGCATTGTGGGCGCGTCCGGTGCCGGGAAATCGACCCTCGTGGCGCTGCTTCTGCGGCTCTATGACACCGAAGGCGGGGCCATCCAGATCGACGGGCAGGACATTGGCGGCGTGACGCAAGAATCCTTGCGGCGGATGATCGGCATGGTCACGCAGGAAACCGCGATGTTCAACCGCTCGGCGCTGGACAACATCCGCTATGGCAGGCCAGAGGCCACAAAGGACGAGGTGATCGCCGCCGCCAAACAGGCCGAGGCGCATGAGTTCATCCTGAAGATGCAGGACCATATGGGCCGCGAAGGCTACGGCGCGCATCTGGGCGAGCGTGGCGTCAAACTGTCCGGCGGCCAGCGTCAACGGATCGCCCTGGCCCGCGCTATCCTGAAGGACGCGCCGATCCTTGTGCTGGACGAGGCGACAAGCGCGCTTGATTCCGAGGTCGAAGCCTCGATTCAGGGCGCGCTGGACCGGGTGATGCAGGGCAAGACCGTGCTGGCCATCGCGCACCGCCTGTCCACGATCTCCAGCATGGACCGGATTATCGTCATGGATGACGGTCGCATCGTCGAGAGCGGCACGCATACGCAGCTTCTGGCGCGGGGTGGGCTTTATGCGCGCTACTGGGACCGGCAGTCGGGCGGCTTTATCGGATCGCAGGATGCCGCCGAATAGGCTGGATCGCGGCGCAGACAAGCGTTAGGGCGTGCCTATGACGACAGTGACCATAGAACGGCTGGGACATCACGGCGACGGCATTGCAGCCGGCCCGATTTATGTCCCACGCACCTTGCCCGGCGAAGTGGTCGAGGGCGATGTTGTGGGCGATGCCATGCCGCAGCCCAGGATCGTGACGTCCTCGCCTGACCGGGTAAAAGCGCCTTGTCGACATGCTGCCGCCTGTGGCGGGTGCCAGTTGCAGCATGTGTCAAACAGGTTTGTCACCGATTGGAAGCTGGGCATCGTGACACACGCGCTGGCTGCGCATGGGTTGGAGGTTCAGCCGCGCCGGATCCTGACCTCACCGCCCTCGACTCGCCGTCGTGCCGGGTTTTCCGCACGCCGCACCAAGAAGGGGGCGATGGCCGGGTTTCACAAGCGCGGCGCCGATGTGATCGTCGAGGTGCCGGATTGCCTATTGGTCGATCCCGCCATTGCCGCCGCCCTGCCGATGGTCGAGGCGCTGGCGATTGCCGGCACCAGCCGCAAGGCAGAGCTTTCGGTTATGGTCACCACCTCGCTTGGCGGGCTGGATGTCGCCGTGACGGGCGGCAAAGAGGCCGATCCGCAGCTGCAAATGCAGCTTGCCGCGATCGCGGAAAAATTCGATCTGGCGCGCCTGACCTGGGACGCCGATCTTGCCCTGACCCGGCGCATGCCCGAGCAACAGTTCGGCCCTGCACGGGTGACGCCCCCCGCCGGTGCGTTCCTGCAAGCAACTCCCGAAGGCGAATCGGCGCTTTTGGCTGCCGTGACAGAAGCCGTCGGAGGTGCTGCCCGCATCGTGGACCTGTTTGCCGGATGCGGCACGTTTGCCTTGCCGCTTGCTCGGGCGGCGGCGGTGCATGCGGTCGAAGGGGATGCGGCGATGGTGCGCGCGCTGGATGCCGGGTGGCGCAAGGCACCGCTGCTGCACGCCGTCACCCATACCACGCGCGACCTGTTCCGCGCGCCGCTGGACGTCTCTGACCTGAAGGGCTTTGACGCGGCCGTGATCGACCCGCCCCGTGCCGGCTCGCAGGCGCAGATCGCCGAGCTTGCCAAAAGCGGCATTCCGGTCATCGCACATGTGTCGTGCAATCCGGTGACATTCGCGCGGGATGCGAAGATGTTGGTCGATGCCGGATACCGGATCGACTGGATTGACGTGGTCGATCAGTTCCGCTGGTCGACGCATGTCGAACTGGTCGCGGGCTTCACGTTGAACGCCTAAGGCGGATCGCCGCCACAATCCGTGGTTTGAGTTGATAATCCCCCTACCTCCGACGCCCGAAAAAATGTACCCTGTCACCCGAGGCAAATACAAAAACAGGCAGAAAAATGCGAGTATTCAGGTTTCTTGCAGTCGTCATGCTGATGATCGGCGTGTCGGGCTGCGCGAGCAAGTTCAAGACATATAATGGCCCCGAAGTGACTCAGGTGGTCGTCAACAAGGGCGAGCGGCGGATGTATCTGCTGCACAATACCGAAGTGCTGGAGGCCTACAATATCGGGCTTGGCTTTGCGCCATCCGGCGACAAGAAGATCAGCGGCGATGGCCGCACGCCCGAGGGCAACTACCTGATAGACCGGCGCAATCCGAACAGCGAGTTCCACCTGTCCATCGGAATCGATTATCCCAATGAGGCCGATCTCGCCGAGGCGATCGCACTGGGCAAACCGCCCGGTGGCGACATCTTCATTCACGGCAGACCCAAGAAATACCGTGATGGAAAACGCGACTGGACGGCAGGCTGCATCGCCGTGACGGACCGCGAGATCGAACAGATCTACGCCATGGTGAAAAACGGGACACCGATTTCAATCCAGCCCTAGGCGTGGGCGCAAGGCCCCGGATCAAGTCCGGGGCAGTTTGTGTGGCGGGTCGGGCCTAGTTGCCCATCACCATGGTCCACCAGATCTTGCCATTGTTTTCCTGGTGCCAGGAAAAGCCCATGTTGCGGGCCTCGGCGCCGACGATCACGTTGCGCGTGGCGGGTGTTTCCATCCAGGCGGCCAGGGTTTCCAGCTCTGTCTCGTAGGTTTCCGAGATATTCTCGCCCACCAATTCACCCGAATAGCCGGCGCGGCGGACTCGATCCAGCGGCGAAGATCCGTCGGATCCGAAATGCCACGGACGGTTCTGCGCCGCCATATCGCGGGAATGCGTGGCCGCCGCTGCGGTAAGCTGCGCATTCAGTTGGACCGGGGACACACCTGTGGCCTGACGCAGCGCATTGACCGAGTCGAGCATTCTGAACTGGATGCGCGACTCAGAGCCTGCGCTGATTCGGTAGACCTTTGGCGCAGGCCTGCCATCTGCCAGAACCGGGGTTGAGACCACGGGTGCAGGGGCACATGCTGCAAGCACCAGCAGGGTCGAAATGGTCAAGAATATGGCACGCATCATGTGTCTGTCATCCGTTCATTGCACTGCTTCAGCCATAGCGGTGCTTACGTTGCTATTCAAACCCACATCCGCGTGAGTAGGCCCAATGACGCCGGTTTGAATTGCGACTGAGGCATTCCGGCAATAAATATGTTACCATAATGTCTGTTTTCCTTATGGAGTTCCAAGATGACAAAGCCGATACCTCGGATTTTTGACCGCCGCGGCTTTCTGGCTGCTGGCGCTGCGTTCGCTGCGACGCCGGCCTTGGCACAGAATGTCAACGGTGCCGACACGGTCGAGATAGAGCGTGAACTGTCGCAGGTTGTCCGCCGCAATATCTCCAGCTTTCGGGCGCTGGACTGGCAACCCTATTTCAGTTCGCTGAACAATGGCGCGGTTCTCGTGGACATCACTTCGCGGGCCCTGCACTATTGGTCAGAGGATGGAGCGACCTACAAGCTGTACCCGTCCTCCGTGCCTTTGACAGAGGATCTGACGCGTCGTGGCCGCACCAGCGTGATCCGCAAGGTCGAAGGCCCCAGCTGGGCACCGACGCCTGCGATGAAAAAGCGCAATCCGGAATGGCCGGACTTTGTTGGCCCCGGCCCGGACAACCCGCTTGGCACGCATGCGCTGTATCTCAGCTGGCAGTATTACCGCATCCACGGCACCCATGACACACGCAAGATCGGCCGTCGTTCTTCCAATGGTTGCATCGGCTTGTACAACGAGCACATCCAAGAGCTGTTCAGGCTGACGAAGGTCGGAACGCAAGTGTTGCTAATTTGACGACATTGGACAGGGGCTGCTTCGAAAGCGTCAAGGTTGCGTTTGCATTAGGCGAAAATAGCTGCTTAGAAAGAGTTACGAGGTAAGTCTTGGGTGCTTGCTGTTAGCCCTGCGTGGGAAACTACAAGCGTATTACTGGAGGTATACAATGAAGAAACTCGCACTCGCCGCTGTCCTGACAGCCGCCGCTTCGACCGCAATGGCCGGTTCGTATGCAAAAGACGACGTAGTAATGGAGCCGGTTGTGGTTGTTGAAGAAGCAGCGACAAGCTCTTCTTCCGCTGGCCTGATCATTCCGCTGGTACTGCTGGCAGTTATCGCAGCAGCCGCGTCCAACTAATTCCCCTACGGGATTAGAGAATTCGAAAAGGGCGGTGCGAAAGCGCCGCCCTTTTTACATGCGCATTTGTCTGGCCGGGGTCAGACCCAGCCCTGAAGATTCTGATCAATCACGCCTGCCAGCGCTGTCACATGCGCCGGGTCGTCGTTCAGGCAGGGGATATAGGTGAACTGCTCGCCACCCGCCTCTTCAAAGCTTTCGCGGATCTCTTCGTTGATCTCTTCCAGCGTCTCGATGCAATCAGCGGAAAACGCGGGCGCGATCACCGCGATCTTCTTCTTGCCTTCTTCCTTTGCAAGCCGGGCCACCTCTTCCACCGTATAGGGTTTCAGCCATTCCTCGGGGCCAAAGACCGACTGGAACGTGGTGCGAATCTCTGTATCGGCCCAGCCCAGCCGTTCCTTCAGCAGTCGAGTCGTTTTCTGGCATTGGCAGTGATACGGATCGCCCTGCATCAGATAGCGTTGCGGCATACCGTGATAGGAACAGACCAGAATATCGGGCTTCTCGCTCAGCGCCGCATAGCCACGCTCCACCGATTGCGCCAGCGCCTCGATATACAGGGGCTGGTCGAAATAAGGGTCCGCGACGCGGGCGGTGGGCTGCCAGGTTTCCTTCATCAACGCGCGGAAGAACTGATCGTTCGCGGTGGCAGAGGTGGCACCGGCGTAATGCGGATAGAGCGGGAAAAACAGGATCTTGCGACACCCGGCCTCGACCATCGCGCGGACCTTTGATTCGGTGGACGGGTTGCCATAGCGCATGCAGAAATCGACCATCACCTGATCGCCATGCCGCGCCTGCACCTCTGCCGCGATCGCCGCGGTCTGGTCGCGTGTGATCGTCATCAGCGGGCTTTCGTCCCGTTCGGTATTCCAGATCGACCGATAGGCCGCACCGGAACTGAAGGGCCGTTTGGTCAGGATGATAAGCTGCAACAGCGGCTGCCACTTCCAGCGCGGATAGTCGATGACCCGCTTGTCGGACAGGAACTCGTTCAGATAGCGCCGCATCGACCAGTAATCATGCCCGTCAGGCGTGCCCAGATTGGCCAGCAGCACGCCGATTTTCGGTTTGGCGACAACCGGATGGTCATCAGGTGCATTTGCGGGACGGCTGGCAGAGTGAGTAGCATCAAGCATGGGCGGGCATCCGTTCAGTATGTTCAGGTCCGACATATCGTGAATGTCGCATTGGTCAATCTTTCAGCGGCGTTTCGTCGGTGCCAAGCGCGTCGGCAAGACGATGCGCCGCAGATCCGGGGCGCAAAGGCTTGGGCTGGCTGTCATGGGCCGCCCATCCGGTCAGGAAGATCATCTCGAATGTCGCGGGAATGCGGCCGTCTGGGGCACCCCAGGTTTCGACATAGATCCGCGCGGCCTCTGCGATCACGTCGCGCCGGGTGAATCCGCGCAGGCGGCCATTCAATGCGTTGCCCTCGCCCATCGCCCGCAGGTCCTGCATCAGATGCAGCGGCGTGGCATAGCTGACCGTCAGGGGCAGGCTGTCCGCGACCGGCAGCGCAAACCCCGCCCGCTGCAACAGCGCCCCCAGATCGCGGATCTCGGCCATCGGTGCGACACGCGGCGACAGCCCGCCGGTGACAGTGCTTTCCGCCTGTGCAAGCGCGCTGCGCAACTGGTGCAGGGTTTGCCCGCCAAACGCCACAGACAGGTGCAGCCCGTCCGGGCGCAACGCATGGCGACACTGGATCAACTGCCCCACCGGATCATTCGCCCAATGCAGCGCAAGCGCATGGATCACCAGATCATGCGCGCCCTCGTCCAGCGCCAGCACATCCGTATCGGCCACGATTTTCACGCCCGGCAGGACATCTTGCCAGATTTCGGGGAAAGGCGTGACAATGGCGGGATTGGTAAACTGCCTGTTAACCATCGAGAGACGATCCTCGACCTCATCCCGCGCCGACTGGTGCAGGAACAGGGCAGGCGCACGGGTCGCACGGGCGCGGTTGCGGGCAAGCGCCGCAAGATCGGTCAGGGGCACGGCAGTCATGGGGCAGAGACATAAGGTGGCTTGGGCAGGTTTGCAAACGGCACTCCAGCTGATCTATCCGCCGCGATGCCTGACCTGCGGCGGCATGGTCGAAAGCGATTTCGGCCTTTGCGGCCCTTGCTGGCGCGACACGCCGTTTATCGGCGGTCTGATCTGTGATCTCTGCGGCACACCGCTGCCGGGCGTGGATGACGGTGTGGCGGTGCATTGCGATGATTGCATGACCACCGAACGGCCGTGGCAACAGGGGCGCGCCGCGTTGCTGTATCGCGATGCCGGCCGCAGGCTGGTGCTGTCGCTCAAACATGGGGACCGGCATGATGTGGTCCGCCCCGCCGCAAAGTGGATGGCGCAGGCCGTCAGGCCCTTGCTGCGCGAGGACACGCTGATCGCTCCGGTGCCGCTGCATTGGTCGCGCATGGCGCGGCGGCGCTTCAACCAATCGGCCCTGCTGGCCACCGCCTTGGCCCGTGAAACGGGGCGCAAGACCTGCCCGGATCTGTTGCTGCGCACAACCCGGACCCGCTCGCTGGAGGGGCTGACCCGCGATGCACGCTTTGCCATGCTGACCGGCAGCATCCGCGCCCACCCCCAGCACGGCGCGTCGATCGAGGGGCGCTCGGTCCTGTTGGTCGATGACGTGATGACCTCCGGCGCGACTTTGGCGGCGGCGGCAGAGGCCTGCCACGCGTCGCGGGCGCGTGAAGTTTGTGTCATCGCACTGGCACGCGTTGCAAACCAGCCTTAAATCCCTGACAAACACGCCTGTCAGAAGGGACCAGACATGCAAGACGTTGAAATCTACACCTCGCCGCTTTGCGGCTTTTGTCACGCGGCCAAGCGGTTGCTGAACCAGAAAAATGTCAACTTCACCGAGATTGACGTGTTGGCCAACCCCGACCGCAAGCCGGAAATGATCCAGCGCGCCAGTGGCGGACGTACCGTGCCGCAGATCTTTGTCGGCGAAACCCATGTCGGCGGCTGTGACGAGCTCTATGCGTTGGAGCGTGCCGGCAAGCTGGACCCGCTTTTGGCCAGCTGATGCGCACCGCCCTGCTGCAACTGACCTCGTCGGACGATCCGGCGCAGAACCTGGGCCTTGTCCGGGGCCTTCTGCACGAGGCAGCCGCAGCAGGGGCAGGCTTCGCCCTGACGCCCGAAGTCACCAATTGCGTCTCGATGAGCAGGCCGCATCAGGCGCAGGTGCTGCGCAATGAGGCACAGGACGAAACCCTCTCGGGCCTGCGCGACACCGCGGCAAAGCTTGGCATCTGGCTGCTGATCGGCTCGCTTGCCGTCAAGTCCGATCCGCCGGAAGACCGCTTTGCCAACCGGTCCTTCCTGATCGCACCAGATGGCGAAATCCGCGCCCGCTATGACAAGATCCACATGTTCGACGTGGACGTGTCAGAGACGGAAAGTTACCGCGAATCCTCTGGCTACGCGCCCGGAACCCGCGCCGTCGTGGCGCAGACGCCCTTCGGCACGCTTGGTCTCAGCATCTGCTACGACATCCGCTTCCCGCATCTTTACCGCGCCTTGGCGCAGGCTGGCGCGCAAATCCTGACAGTGCCCTCGGCCTTTTCGCCTGTCACAGGTGCGGCGCATTGGGAAAGCCTGCTGCGCGCCCGCGCGATTGAAACCGGCGCCTGGGTCCTGGCCCCTGCGCAAACCGGCACGCATCCCGCCAGCACCGGCAAATGCCGCAGCACATACGGGCATTCGATGGTGATTTCGCCTTGGGGAGAGGTTATCGCAGATGCGGGCACCGAACCGGGGCTGACCCTTGTCGATCTTGACCTGAACGCAGTAAGCAAAGCGCGGGCGCGGATTCCGTCCCTGACCCATACGCGCAGCTTTGAAAGCCCCTGATGTCGGATTCGATCAACGCCACCGCCGCCTTGCTGTTCAGTGAATTGCTGACCGCCGATCAGCTTTTGCGCAACCGGTTGAACAAGGTGCTGCCGAACAAGATGGAGATTTCGCATTTCTCGGTGTTGAACCACCTTGCGCGATCATCTGACGAACGCACCCCGGCCCAGCTCGCCCGCGCGTTTCACCTGACACGCGGCGCGATGACGAACACGCTGACCAAGCTGGAGAATGCCGGCTACGTCCATATCCGTCCCGATTGGGAGGATGCCCGCCGCAAGATGGTTGCGATCAGCCCCGCAGGCCTCGCCGCGCGCAACGCCGCCGTTGCTGCCATCACGCCGATGATCGCCGACCTTGTTGCCGACCTCGGCGATACCCGCGTCAAATCCGTCCTGCCCGTCCTGCGCGAGTTGCGGCTGAAGCTGGAAACCGATCCTTAGCACAGGCCAAGGACGGCAGTTCGACACAAAGCAGCCATCCCGCCACGCGACACATGGCTGCTGACCCGCCCGTCGATGAAACGGACACGGCTTGGCCGGATTCGGATCGCGTCAGGACGCCCCCATGACCAGCGTGATCAGGAACAGGATCGTTCCCGACAATATCGCGGCGGCTGGAACAGTGATGACCCAGGCCGCAATGATCGTCATGAAATGGGACCTGCGCACCAGCTTTCGGCGCCGCCGTTCGGCGGCCGGGTATGTGGGGCGGTCGGGCATGGTCAGGCGTGCCTTTTTTATGCGCCTTTCCGTATCCCATTCCCTGAAAAACCCGACGCCGAACACGCCGCCCACCGCGATATGGGTAGAACTGACCGGAATCCCCAGCCAGCTTGCCAAAATGACCGTGATGGCCGCGGACAGGGCGACGCAATAGGCCCGCATCGGGTTCAGCTTCGTGATCTGGCTGCCAACCATCCGGATCAGCTTTGGCCCGAACAGAAGCAGCCCGAAGGAAATGCCGAACGCCCCCAGCACCATGACCCAGAACGGAATGCTGACGGCATCGGTGAAGTTGCCCGATTGCGAGGCTTGCACGATCGCGGCAAGGGGGCCAACGGCGTTGGCCACATCATTCGCACCATGCGCAAAACTTAGCAGCGCGGCCGACACGACCAGCGGGATGCCGAACAGGGTCTTCAGCGATTTGTTGCGGTTCTCAAGCCCTTCCGATTTTCGCCGGATCACCGGGATCATGATGATCCAGGACAGGACGCCCGCCACCGCACCGATCAGCAAGGTCGTTGTCAGATCAAACTGGATAACCTTCTTGAAGCCCTTCAATGCCAGATAGGCGGAAAAGGCACCGGCCATGATGCCCACAAGAACCGGCACCCATTTGCGCGCGGCCGCGATCTTGTCGTTCTGATAGATGATCTTGGATTTGATGAACCAGAGGAACAGCGCCGCGATTGCCCCACCGAGAATCGGGGAAATCACCCAGCTGGCCGCGATCTTGCTCATCGTGGACCAGTTCACCGCACCGAACCCGGCGGCGACGATGCCCGCGCCCATGACACCGCCCACGACCGAATGGGTCGTGGATACCGGCGCGCCGACCCATGTCGCCAGATTGACCCAAAGTGCGGCGGACAAAAGCGCGGCCATCATTGCCCAGATGAACATTTCCGCCGTGGCCATGCTTTCGGGTGCGATGATCCCCTTGGCAATGGTCGAGACGACATCCCCACCTGCAAGCAACGCGCCCGCGCTTTCGAAGACGACAGCGATGGCAATGGCACCGCCCATGCTCAGCGCGTTGGCCCCGACCGCCGGGCCCATGTTGTTGGCAACATCATTCGCGCCGATATTCAGCGCCATATAGGCCCCAAGACAGGCGGCCACGATCACGATCAGGGAGTTGTTGGTTTGTCCGAAGAAAAGCGCGGCGGTCAAACCCGCCAACACAACGAACACAAGCGAGACGGCAGGCCCCACCATGGGGCGCCCGACATAGGTGGTTGCGATCTCCAGACTGGAGAACCGCGCCAGATCGCGATCCAGAGTCTCAAGGTGGCGGGGATCGCCGTGCTCTTGTGTCATGTTGTTCCCTCGGGATATTTGTCCTTCTCTAGACTCCAACAGCGGGAAAGATCAATCGGGGCTTTGCTTTGGGTTGGGGATCACGCCCCGTCATCTGCCAGAGGGACGCCCGTCGCAATGCTGCCCGACCCGTCGCGAGGCGGACGGGGCAAAGCGATTCACAGCGATGATCACAGAAGCGAGGGGTCGGCCAAGCAGACCTTGCTGTCATTGCCATAAAGGCGTGATACAGCGGCTTACAATGCAATCCGCACATGGAACCATGAAATGAGACTCGGTCTTTCCTTAGCTTTGTTCCTGGCCGCAGCGCCCTGTCTGGCACAGCCTGCGGCGGGTGTTGCGCATCTTTCCGAAACGACGGTAGCGGAACGCCCCCTGTCCCTGTCGATCTGGTATCCCTCGGAGGGTGAAGCATCGGAAACCGTTGGCGGAAATCCAGTATTTGAAGGGGTTCCAGCCGCCCCGGATGCCCGGTTTCCGGAAGGTGCGTTCCCACTGGTGGTGGTGTCACACGGCGGCTTGCGGTCCGCTGCTGATTCCGGTGCCTGGCTCAGTTCCGCCATAACGCGAGCAGGTTATGTCGTGGTAGAGGTCAACGCACCGCGTCCGGAAAATGCAGCCGCCGCATTGGACGAGATCTGGCGCAGGCCGCAGGACATCCGCCGCGTGATTGATCTGATGCTGACGGACAAGGCCTGGGGTCAGCGGGTCGATGATCGCAGCATTTCAGTTGCAGGATTCGCGCTTGGCGCGACCGCCGCATTTTCCGTCGCCGGGGCAGAACTCGACGTTGCGCGTTACATGGGGTCCTGCGCCGCCGATAGTGAAATGGAAAATCCTGATTGTGGCTGGTATGCCAAGCAAGGCGTTGATCCGTCGCAAACCAGTCAGGAAAGCTTGGCGCAGTTGGTCAAAGATCCGCGCGTTAAGGCGGTGATCGGCGTGAACCCGGAATATCTGACCGCGCTTGGCGCGGTCCCGGCGGAGGTCAGCGCGCTGCGGATTTCTCTTGGTGATCCTGATGACGCATCCGACAACGACCAACTTGCAAAAGACGTTGTCATACCCAACGCGTCCGTGTTCGATGCGTTCGCGGTCTGCACCGACGCCGGCCCGGATATTCTCCAAGAGGAGGCGGGCGATCCATCCCTTTGCGGCGCTTCATCGGAAGCGCGCCGGGCCATCCAACAGAAAGTGTCCGACGCGCTCATATCCTTCCTCGCGGGTGTGAACGACTAAGCGCATCCAGCCATTCAGTCTTGGGGCCGGGCACCGAATGACGAACAGGAATCCCCGCAAGGTGCCCCCATCTTGGCCCCAAGGGGCTTATGTACACAATTGCAGCACAAAAGCCCCAAAAGGCCTCAAACGGACGGCCCCGGTTTCAGGCTGGCGGTGACGTAATTCACGCTCAGGTCGCGGTCGGACAGGCGCCATTGCCAGGTGATCGGGTTGAAGACGAAGCCCTTGCGATCCACCGGATCAAGCCCTGCCTTGCGCATCAGGTCGAACAGCTCTTCCGGGGTGATGAACTTGGCCCATTCATGCGTCCCTTTCGGCAGCCAGCGCATCACATATTCCGCACCGACAATCGCCATGGCAAAGCTTTTGGGGTTGCGATTGATTGTCGAGCAGATGTGTAACCCTTTGGGTTTCAACAAGTCTTTGCAGGCGGTCAGATAAGCAAGCGGGTCGGCGACGTGTTCTACCACTTCCATGTTCAGCACTACGTCGAACTGTTCTTCGGCCGCTGCCATCGCCTCGGCTGTGGTGTGGCGATAGTCGATCTCCAGTCCCGATTGCTGCGCGTGAACCTGCGCGACGGGGATGTTACCTTCTGCCGCATCGGCACCGACCACCGTTGCGCCCAGTCGTGCCATCGGTTCGCACAAAAGCCCGCCGCCACAGCCGATGTCCAGAATACGCAGGCCTTTGAAAGGCCGCAAGGCATTGAGATCACGATCAAATTCTTCCGAGATCTGGCTGGTGATGTAATCCAGCCTGCACGGATTGAGCATGTGCAGCGGCTTGAATTTGCCGTTCGGATCCCACCATTCGGCGGCCATCGCTTCGAATTTGGCAATTTCCGACGGGTCGACCGTGGTCTGAGTTGCCTGCATCGCGAAGTTCCTGTGTTTTTTGTCTGCTTGTCCATATATAGATCGGTCATGGACAAATTCTCGGGCCAAAAGCGCGCAGTGCAGCATCTTTATCCACCCCTCGATCCGTTCGACCAACGCATGATGGAGGTCGGAGGCGGACACACGATCTATGTCGAGCAATGCGGCAATCCGGACGGGATTCCGGTGATCGTGCTGCATGGCGGCCCCGGCGGCGGGTGCAGCCCGACGATGCGGCGCTATTTCGATCCCAAGGTGTATCGTGCCGTGCTTTTCGATCAGCGCGGATGTGGCCGGTCACGGCCTCATGCCAGCGTCATCAACAACACGACATGGGATCTGGTTGCCGATATTGAACAGATCCGCGAGGATTTGGGGGTCGAGAAGTTCATCGTCTTCGGCGGCAGCTGGGGCGCGACGCTGGCGCTGATCTATGCCGAGACGCATCCCGAGCATGTCAGCAATCTGGTGCTGCGCGGCGTGTTCATGATGACCCAGGCGGAATTGGACTGGTTCTATGGTGGCGGGGCCGGGCTGTTCTGGCCCGAACCTTGGGCGCGCTTCTCTGACCTGATCCCGGAAGATGAGCGGCACGACATGATCGGTGCCTATCACAAGCGGCTGTTTTCGAATGATCTGCGGATCGAGACGCAATATGCAAAGGCTTGGTCTGCTTGGGAAAATGCGCTTGCCTCGGTCTATTCAAGCGGATCGGGCGGCGATGCGCCGGGGGATTACGCGCGGGCCTTTGCGCGGTTGGAAAACCACTATTTTACCAATGCGGGCTTTCTGGATTTTGACGGTCAGATCCTCGCCCATGTTGACCGGATCGCGCATATTCCCGGCGTGATCGTGCAGGGCCGCTACGATATGATCTGCCCGCCGGAACGTGCCTGGCAACTCGCGAATGCGTGGCCAAATGCGGAACTGCGCATGATCCGGAATGCCGGGCACGCGCTGTCCGAACCCGGCATCAGCGCAGAGCTGGTCAAAATCATGGATCAACTGACCGGCCGCTAAAACCGGACGCAGCGTTCTTCGTCACAGGGGTTTACTTAGATCCGTCAGCGGTTACGCTTCACGCCATCAGCAGAAACAACTGAAAGAGGTCAGGTGTCATCAGTCTTTCGCATCATCTTGCAGCGCATTGCGCTGGGTGTGTTGACCCTGTTCATCGTATCAATTGTTATCTTCACGGCGGTAAACATGCTGCCCGGCGATTTTGCGCAGGCGATTCTGGGGCAGGCCGCCACACCAGAGGCGATCGCCGCGATCCGGCAGGACCTTGGATTGGATCAACCCCCGGTAAGCCGTTATTTCACTTGGCTTGCGGGCGCGGTGCAGGGGGATCTGGGGTCTTCGTTCGCGCAGGCAAACTTTGCCAGCTTCGTCGGCGCAGAGAGTGGCGGAACCGAAGTCACGGTCGCCACGCAGATCGCGCCACGATTTGCCAACACGATGTTCCTCGCGGGCGTCACGGCCTGCATTGCTGTGCCATTCTCGATCTTTCTGGGCGTTCTGGCAGCACTCTATCGCAATTCGGCGTTCGACAAGGCGGCAAATGTCTTCACGCTCAGTTCGATCTCCAGCCCGGAGTTTTTTCTGGCTTATGTGCTGATCCTGTTTCTTGCGGTGCTCAATCCGGTGCTGCCGTCGCTGTCGAATATCTATGACGGCATGGGCTTTGGCGAACGTCTGCAAAAGACGCTGTTGCCCGCGTTGACGCTGACGCTGGTGGTCACGGCGCATATGATGCGTATGACCCGCGCGGCAATCATCAACCTGCTCGCCTCGCCCTATATCGAGATGGCGCGGCTGAAGGGCATCTCGCCCCTGCGGGTGATCGTCAAGCACGCCCTGCCCAACGCGCTGGCGCCGATCATCAACGTGGTCGCGCTGAACCTTGCCTATCTCATCACCGGGGTGGTCGTGGTCGAGGTTGTCTTTGTCTATCCCGGCATCGGGCAGTTGTTCGTGGACGGCGTCAAGAACCGTGACATCCCGCTGGTACAGGCCTGCTGCCTGATTTTCGCGGCGGCCTATATCCTGCTGAATCTGACGGCGGATATCATGTCTTTGCTGTCCAATCCGCGCCTGAGGCATCCCAAATGAGCATGATACTCTGGATCCTGCTGATGGTGCTGGCGCTTGGTCTTGCCGGATGGGCGTTCCGTCTGGCGGGACAGAACATCACCGGCAATAGCCCGTATTTCCGCGACATGCCGTATGGTGTCGCCTTTGGATATGCTCTGGCGGCCGGGGCGTTGCTTGGCGGGCTTTGGCTGTGGTTTCAGCCCGGCGCGGTGTTCTTTCGCTGGGCGTTTCAGGGCGTCGTAATCTTCGCAATCGTCGCCTGGCTTTTCCGCCTTCTGGGCCGTGCGGTGGGGACGGCCGGCACCCGCAAGCTGTTCCGCGAGATGCCTTTGACTGCCAGCTTCGGAATCCTGATCATCCTGATTTACGCAGTCCTTGCGATTTTTGCCGGGGCCATTGCGCCGCATGGGCAGGAAGAGGTCTTCGCCCGCGTCAACATCCTGCCCGGTGGCAACCCGGAAACCGGAGGCGATCCGGCCTTTCCGCTTGGCACCGACCAGATCGGGCGCGACCTTCTGTCCCGTCTGATCTACGGCGCACAAAATACCGTGGGCATTGCGTTCGTCACGACCTGTCTGGCGTTTCTGCTTGGCGGCTCATTGGGATTTCTTGCCGCGACCTTGCAAGGCTGGCTGGATCAGGTGCTCAGCCGGGCGGTGGATGTGCTGATGGCGATCCCGTCGTTGATTTTCGCGCTTCTGTTGATGACCATCGCCAGTGCCTGGGCGGGGTCCGAGAAATGGCTGCTGACCGTCTACATGATCCTCATTATCGCGGTGATCGATTCCACCCGTGTGTTTCGTCTTGCCCGCGCCGTCGGGTTGAACATCGTGGTGATGGATTACATCGAGGCGGCGAAGCTGCGCGGCGAGGGGCTGCCCTACCTGATCTTCAAGGAGATCCTGCCAAACGCCTACGCGCCCTTGTTGGCAGAGTTCGGGCTGCGGTTCTGTTTCGTGTTCCTGACCATCGCATCGCTCAGCTTTCTGGGCGTCGGTATCCAGCCGCCTTTGGCCGATTGGGGCACGATGGTGCGTGATCTGTCGCAATTCATCAATTTCGCCGCCTTCTCGCCGCTGACCGCTGCTCTGCCGCTTTTGGCAGCGGGTGCCATCGCGCTGCTGACGGTTGCAGTGAATTTTGTGGTGGACTGGATGCTGCACCGGACCTCGGGGCTGAAGGATTGAACCGATGAGTGATCTTCTGTTGAAAATCCGGGGCCTGAAGATCGAAGGCCGGTCGGACGAGACGTGGCTGCCGATCATCAACGGTGTGGATCTGGATCTGCACAAGGGTGAGGTTTTGGGTCTGATCGGTGAAAGCGGGGCGGGTAAATCCACCATCGGGCTGGCCGGGATGGGCTTTACCCGCGACGGCGTGCGCATTTCCGATGGTTCGGTGGAGTTTGACGGCATTGATCTGGTCAACGCCTCGGCCGAGACCAAGCGCAAACTGTTGGGCACCCGCATCGCCTATGTCGCGCAATCCGCCGCCGCCAGCTTTAACCCGGCGCATAAACTGATCGACCAGCATACTGAGGCACCGGTCCAGCATGGCGTCATGTCGCGCAGCGAAAGCGCCGCCGACGCGGTGGAGCTGTATCGTCGCTTGCGTCTGCCCAACCCCGAAGAGATCGGTTTTCGCTACCCGCATCAGGTGTCCGGCGGACAGTTGCAACGCGCGATGACGGCAATGGCGATGTCCTGCCGCCCGGATCTGATCATCTTCGACGAGCCGACGACGGCGCTGGACGTGACAACTCAGATCGAGGTGCTGGCCGCGATCCGTGATATTGTCGAGCAATTCGATACCGCCGCGATCTACATCACCCATGATCTGGCGGTGGTGGCGCAGATGGCCGACCGCATCAAGGTATTGTTGAAGGGGGATGAGGTCGAAGAGGCCGAAACCCGCGAGATGCTGTCTCACCCGAAAGAAGACTATACCAAAAGCCTTTGGGCAGTGCGCGAATTCAAGCGCCCGCAAAAGCGCGTGGTGGCTTCCGGCGCGGTGCCGGTTGTTTCTGTCCGCAAGGTGACCGCCGCTTACGGGCCGGTAAAGGTGCTGCGGAACGTCAGTTTCGACATCCATGAAGGGCGTACCGTGGCAGTTGTGGGCGAAAGCGGCTCTGGCAAGTCCACGGCTGCGCGCTGCATCACCGGGCTACTGCCGCCGTTGGTCGGGTCGATCATGGTCGACGGGGTTGAGATGCCCGCCGATTACCGTAAGCGCAGCAAAGACCAGCTGCGACAGGTGCAGATGATCTACCAGATGGCGGACACCGCGCTAAATCCCCGCAAGACGATTGGCGAGATCATCGGCCGGCCCGTGCAATTCTACATGGGCCTGCGCGGGCGTGACCGCCGCCGCCGGGTTGAGCAGTTGCTGGATGAAATCGAGCTGCCCGCCGATCAGTATTTCGACCGCCTGCCGTCAGAGCTTTCGGGCGGTCAGAAGCAGCGCATTGGCATTGCCCGCGCTTTGGCAGCCGAGCCGCGTTTCATCATTTGCGACGAGGTCACCAGCGCGCTGGATCAATTGGTCGCCGAAGGTATCCTCAAACTGCTGGCGCGCCTTCAGGACGAGTTGAAACTCAGCTATATGTTCATAACCCATGATCTTGCGACGGTGCGATCCATCGCCGATGAGGTTGTTGTGATGAAAGAGGGGCAGGTGATCGAACAGGGGCCAAAGGACGAGATGTTCCGCCCGCCCCATCACGCCTATACCGATCTGCTGCTCAGTTCCGTGCCGGAAATGGATCCGGATTGGCTGACAAACCTGCTTGCGGAACGCGGAGTTGATAACATCGGCGACGCCGCAGTTGATAAGATGGGATGAGAATCGTCAACGCTTCGGTAAGGGGCGGGGTCCAGGATTTGCGGAAGATCCGCGATAAAGAAAAGTACAGGGAGACGAAAAAATGGTACAGATTAGCAGACGAAGCCTGCTGAAAACCGGTGCAGCCGCGAGCGTTCTTGCAGCGACGGGCCTGCCTTTGCGCGCCGAGGCCAAGCGTGGGGGAACGCTGCGTCTGGGACTTGCGGGTGCCAATACATCCGACACCTGGGACGGCCGGACGCATTCAGATACCTACATGATCATGTGTGCCTACGGTGCCGTGTTTGATTGCATGACTGAAGTGTCGGCCAGCGGTGAATTGATCGGCGAATTGGCCGAAAGCTGGGAAGCGTCGGCAGATGCGAAAACCTGGACGTTCAAGCTGCGTCAGGGCGTGACGTTCCACAACGGCAAGGCCTTTGGTGCAGATGACGTGATTGAATCGCTGAACATGCACACGGCAGAAGGGTCGAAATCAGCGGCCAAGCCGATTGTGTCGGCGATTTCGGAAATCAAGAAGGTCAGCGATCACGAGGTTGTCTTTACGCTTGAATCGGGCAATGCTGACTTCCCGTTCCTCTTGGCGGATTACCACCTGCTGATGTACCCGGCGGGCCAGATCGACGAAGCCATTGCCAAAGGCATCGGGACCGGCATGTATAAGGTCGAAGCGTTCGATCCCGGTGTGCGGACATTGCTGAGCCGCGTTGACAGCCATTACAAGGACGGCAAGGCGGGGTGGTTCGACCAGATCGAAGTTATTGCGATCAACGATGCGTCGGCCCGAATGAACGCGCTGATGACGGGTCAGGTCGATGCCGTCAACCGTGTCGATTACAAGACCGAAGCGCTGCTGAAGGCAAATCCCAACGTCAACATCTTCGAGGTGACGGGCAACCGGCACTTCACCTTCCCGATGCTGACGGCGCTGGATCCGTTCAGCAATCTCAAGGTGCGTCAGGCGCTGAAACACGCGATCAACCGCGACGAGATGGTCCAGAAAATCCTGTTGGGTCACGGGTCTGTTGCGAATGACCACCCAATCGGTCCCGCGAACCAGTATTATGCAGCCGATCTGCCGCAGAACAGCTATGATCCGGACAAGGCGAAGGCGCTGTTGAAAGAGGCGGGTCTTGAGGGGCTGAGCGTTGACTTGTCGGCCTCCAGCGCGGCATTTGCCGGTGCGGTTGACGCTGCACAGCTTTATCAGGCGTCAGCCAAGGCGGCGGGCGTGAACATCAACGTGGTTCAGGAACCAGCGGATGGGTACTGGTCCAATGTCTGGCTGAAAAAACCGTGGTGCGCGTCCTATTGGTCGGGTCGTGCGACTGAGGACTGGATGTTCTCGTCGGCCTATGCGTCCGGCGCGCCGTGGAACGACACCGGCTGGGAAAATGCCCGTTTTCAGGAATTGCTTCTGTCCGCACGGGCAGAGTTGGACAGCAGCAAGCGTCGCGACATGTATACCGAGATGCAGATGCTGTGTTCGACGAATGGCGGCTCGGTGATCCCGATGTATGCCAACTATGTTGACGCACATTCCACCAAGCTGGCGAATTCGGGAACGATCGGCAATTCTTTCCAGATGGACGGCAGCCGCTTTATCGAACGGTGGTGGTTCGCGTAATCCTCGTCATATCCAAACGACAGAAGCCCCGCAATTTGCGGGGCTTTTTATTGGCGGTAGCGCGGAAATGGTCGCGCCCACAGGTCAGTCAAGCTTATCCGAAGGTCACAGGACGTAGCGGCTGAGATCGGTGGATTTTGTCAACTCACCCAGATGCTTGTCCACAAACTCCGCGTCAACGGTGACATCACTTCCGGATTGATCGGGGGCGTCGAAACTCAGGTCTTCGAAAACGCGCTCCATCACGGTGTAAAGACGCCGCGCCCCGATATTTTCAACCGATTGGTTCACGTCGGCGGCGATCTTTGCCAAGGCCGCGATGCCGTCCTCGGTAAAGGTCACCTCGACCTTTTCGGTGGCCATCAGGGCGGTGTATTGCAGCGTCAGCGCATTGTCCGTCTCTGTGAGGATCCGCACGAAATCCGCCTCTGTCAGCGCGCGCAGGTTCACGCGGATCGGCAAGCGGCCCTGAAGTTCCGGCAAGAGGTCCGAAGGCTTGGCAATGTGAAACGCGCCGCTGGCGATAAACAGGATATGGTCGGTCTTCACCGGGCCATGTTTGGTGCTGACGGTGGTGCCCTCGATCAGCGGGAGCAAATCGCGCTGCACGCCTTCGCGGCTGACATCGCCGCCGCGCGCATCGCTGCGGGCACATACCTTGTCGATTTCGTCGAGGAAAACGATACCGTTCTGTTCCACCGCCTCAATCGCCGCGGCCTTTACGGTTTCGTCGTCCAAAAGCTTGTCCGCCTCTTCCGAGATCAGCGCTTCGTAGCTTTCGGCCACGGTCATGCGTTTGCGTGTCGTGCGGCCCTGAAATGCCTTTCCGAAAAGGTCGCCCAAGTTCATCATGCCCATATTGGCGCCCGGCTGTCCGGGAATATCGAATGTCGGCATCGGGTTGGAGGTGTCGGCCAGATCGAGTTCAATCTCTGTGCTGTCCAGCTCGCCTGATTTCAGCTTCTTGCGGAACATCTCGCGCGTACCTTCGCGGGCATCCTCACCGGCGATGGCAGTGATCACGCGTTCCTCTGCCGCATGATGCGCGGCGGATTTCACGTCTTCGCGCATGTATTCGCGGGTCATTGCGATGGCAGCATCGACAAGGTCACGCACGATCTGTTCTACATCGCGACCAACATAGCCGACTTCGGTGAATTTCGTGGCTTCCACCTTGATGAACGGCGCGCGGGCAAGCTTGGCCAGACGGCGGCTGATCTCGGTCTTGCCGACACCTGTCGGGCCGATCATCAGGATGTTCTTGGGGTAAACCTCGTCGCGCAGGTCATCTGCCAACTGCTTGCGGCGCCAGCGGTTGCGAAGGGCAACGGCGACAGCGCGCTTGGCATCGTTCTGGCCGATAATGAACCGGTCAAGCTCTGATACGATCTCGCGGGGGGTCAGGTCAGTCATAGCGGGTCCTTATGCAACGGTCACGTCGGGCGCACATCTTGAGGCAAAAGTTGGCAAGCCACTCAGGAAGCGTCTTTGCCGTCGATGGTTTCGACCGTGAGATTTCCATTGGTGTAGACGCAAATATCCGCAGCGATGGCCATCGCACGGCGCGCGACGCTTTCGGCGTCCAGTTCGGTATCCATCAGTGCCCGGCCGGCGGCGAGTGCGTAGTTGCCGCCAGAGCCGATCGCGGTGACGTCATGTTCGGGTTCCAGCACGTCGCCCGCGCCAGTGATCACATACAGATCCGTCCCGTCGGTGACGATCAGCATCGCTTCGAGTTTTTGCAGGTATTTGTCGGTGCGCCAGTCCTTGGCAAGTTCGACACTGGCGCGCTGAAGCTGACCGGGGGTTGCCTCAAGTTTGGTTTCCAGCCGTTCCAACAACGTAAAGGCGTCGGCGGTGGAGCCGGCAAACCCTGCAACAACATCGTAGCCGCCTGGCGAAATCCGGCGCACCTTGCGGGCGGTGCCCTTGATCACTGTCTGGCCCAGGCTGACCTGTCCGTCGCCTGCAATCACCACGCGGCCGCCTTTGCGCACACCGATAATTGTGGTGCCGTGCCAACCGGGAAAGTCGTTTTCTGCCATGTGGTGCCTCCGTTTCCTTCCCGGCGTATATGGCGGGCGGGGTGACAGGGTGCAAGGGCAGGCGCGTTTGCGCAGCTTGCAACCCCCAGCAAAAAGGGCACCGCGAGGGGTGCCCTTTCGATGTCTGTGGGTCGGACCGGCGCTTAGATCGATTCCTTGATCCAGCTTTCCAGCGCAGCTTTTGGAGCAGCCCCGGCACGGTTGGACACCACCTGACCGTCCTTGAAAATGAACAGCGCTGGAATGCCGCGCACGCCCATTGCCGCTGCGGAATTAGGGTTCTGGTCAACATCGACCTTGGCCACCTTGATCTGTCCATCCATCTCGGCGGACAGCTCTTCAAGGGCTGGGCCGATCTGCTTGCAAGGACCGCACCATTCGGCCCAGAAATCCACCACAACGGGGATGTCGGAATTTTTTACTTCGGCGTCGAACGTGTCGTCGGTCACTGCCACGGTAGCCATTGGGGTTCTCCTAAAGAGATTCGAGGGGTTTTCATCTTGGGCATGAAACCTAGGAAGCCCGGCGCATGACGTCAAGATGTGGCGGTCATGGACAGGGCAACACTCACCATATCGTTAGGTAAGGGCATGTATCGCGGCACCGCAGTCCATAAGATACCGGTTTCAATCTGGTGGTTCGGGTAGATCTCTTCAAGGGCAGCGGCATAGGCGCCCATCTGCCGCAGCAGGCCATCGGGGCAGTTTTCCGGGCTGTCGGGAACGGTGCGGTTTGATTTGAAATCCACGGCGGTGATCTTTTGCGGGGTGATAATCAGCCTGTCGATGACCCCGTGGATGCGCCGACCGCCAAGCGCGTGCAGGGTCGCGGTGATTGGCACTTCGGCCAATGTGCCCTCGCCGAAAAGATGCGCCAGTTCGGGTGCGTCCAGCAGGTATAGCGCCTCTTTCACCAACTGAGCGCGATGTTCGGGCAACAGGATTTCACCGGCGCGCGCCAGCAGCCTGTCGGCTCGGGCGGCACGAAGATCGCTGGTCACAATTGGCAAATGTTCCAGCAACAGATGCAAGGCGGACCCCAGCGTCTTGGCCGTTTCCTCGTCCAGCCCAGCCTCACCGGGCAGGGCCTTGGCACCCCCCAGATCAGATGGGCTAAGGGTTTCTGCGGGGGGGATGACAAGCGGGGCCGGCTGGGACATGAACGGAGGCAAAGCTGCCGTTTCACTGACCGAGGGCTCTGGCGAAATCTGCGGGGGGCTTTCCCAATCGCCGGTCTGCATGCGCAATCCCGGTCCGGAGCCCAGTTCGCCAAAATCGAACCCGTGTGGTTCGGCGCCTGCATTCTCCATGCCGACGCGCACCCGGTCGTGCCACGCTTCGCCGTCCTTGCCCAGCTCGCCGGCCGCGGCGACGATCAGCCACTTTTCGGCGCGGGTCATGGCGACGTAGAGCAACCGGTCGCGTTCGTTGCGTTGGGCGGCGCGCTCTGCCTCCTGCGCTTCGGACTGCACGGAGGGGCTTTGCGCCGCAGTTGCAGGCCAGATCACCGTGTCTGCGCATTTCAAAAGACCGCGGGATGCCCGCTGGATCCGCTGACCGCTATCGGGCAGCATCACGATTGGGGCCTCCAGCCCTTTTGCGCCATGCACGGTCATCACCCGGATGCGTTTTCCTGCGCTATCGGCCTGCCGCTTTATGACGAAGTCGTCGGTCTGCATCCATTGCAGGAACCCGGTGAGACTGGGGATATCCGATTGCTCATAGCCAAGCGCCTGGGACAGCAGCGCGTTGATCCCGTCCTCGGCCTCTTCCCCCAGCCGGGCCAACAGTTTGCGGCGGCCGTCATGCCGGGTGAGGATACGCTCGATAAGGTCGTAGGGCCGCAGAAAATCGGTCTTGCCCATCAGGTCGTTCAGGACGGCCCAGACATTGGGGAATTCGTCACGACGCTTGCGCAATGCAGCCCACAGAAACGGGCCGTCGCGACGATGGGCCAGATCAAAGACCTGCTGTTCCGTCCAGCCGAACAGAGGGGATTTCAACGCTTCCGCGAGCGACAGGCTGTCCTCGGGCGTTGCCAGAACCTTGAGCACGGCCGCCAGATCGCGCACCGCCAATTCCGCCCCGACCTTGAGCCTGTCGGCACCGGCAATCGGCAACCCACCGGCCTTGCAGGCGCGGATGATCTCCTGAAACAACGGCCCGCGCCGCTGCACGAGGATCAGAAAATCACCGGCATGAATCTGGCGCGTCTGATATTGCCCGGTATTGCCGATCTCTTGCGCGATGGGCTGGCCGATCTGGTCGTGGATGAACCCGGCGATGCGCCCTGCCAGCGTTACGGTGTGGTGCCGCGTGTCGGGTCGGTCCAGCGGTTCGTACCAAGGGGTTTCGTCTTTCTCACTGTTGCGTTCGACCACCGGCCACAGATCGACGCGCCCCGGCATGTCGGATTTGAAGGCCCGGTGCGCGGCCTCTTCGCCAAAGCCCGCGTCGTTGCGCCCCTCGAATGTCTTGTCCACAAGTTGCAGCACCGGCGTGGCAGAGCGGAACGAGTATTGCAGCGTCAGGCTTTGCAGCGGCGTGGGCGAGGCGGCCAGCCGTTGTTCGAACTCGTCCCGCATCCGGTCGAATTCACGCGGGTCAGCGCCCTGGAACGAATAGATGGATTGCTTGCGGTCCCCAACCACGAAAACGGTGCGGATGTGATCCGACCGCGCGCTGACGCCTGCGGTGAATTCCTGCGCCAACCGTTCAATGATCTGCCATTGCACCGGGCTGGTGTCCTGCGCCTCATCGACAAGGATATGGTCTATGCCGCCGTCCAGCTTGTACAGCACCCAAGCCGCTACTTTGGGGTCGTTCAAAAGGGCGCGGGCCTTGAAGATCAGATCATCGAAGTCGAGCCAGCCCTTGCGTTGCTTCGCGGCGTCGAATTTGGGCAGGAACAGTGCCGCGAACCGGTGCAGCGCGTGCGTTTTCTCTGCTGCGAGCAGGGCAAGACGTTCTTCGCGGGCGCTTTCGACCCGGCGCATCAAATCCTCCAGCCGGGGCATTAGGTGGGGAATGGATTTTTGCAGCCCCTTGGTCGGAAAGGTGCCGATCTTCGCCGTGAAGGGGTCTTTCGCGCCAGCGCCTGTTAAAAACACGCCTTCCATCACCGGTAATGCATCGAAATCCGGAAGGCCGATCCCGCCCAGCGGCCCGACAGCCCGAAGATCCATCGCACTGCTGGAGCGGAGCGCAGACACCAGTTCCGCCAGCAATTCCGCCTCGCCGCCAAGGAAAACCGTTTGGGCGATACTGGCGCGCGACGTGTCGGGATCAAGGCCGTAAAGCGCCTTTATCTCGGGTTCGGCAAGGGGGCGCGACAGGGCGGTGCGGTGCTGCAAAATGTCCTTTGTCAGGCTTTCCAGATCGTCATCGGAGGAAAAGTGCCAGGCGGCGGCGGTGACTTCGGCAGGATGGGAAAGCGCCAGCGCATCGACCACTTCGGCCTGAAGCAAGATGGCGGCGCGGTCCTCCATTTCCTTGAATTGCGGGCTGATGCCCGCCTCCAGCGGGAACCGGCGCAAAAGCGCCGCGCAGAAGGAATGAATGGTCTGGATGCGCAGGCCGCCCGGCGTTTCGATCGCGCGGGCAAACAGGGTGCGCGCCTGTTGCAGAAACTCTTCGTCCAGCGCGGATTCGACACCAAGCTGATCCAGTTCTGAGCTGAGCGCCGCATCATCCAGCATCGCCCATTCACCCAGCCGCCGAAACAGCCGGTTCTGCATCTCGCTTGCGGCCGCTTTGGTGTAGGTCAGGCACAGAATATGCGAGGGCGACACCTTGTTCAGCAGCAGCCGTGCCACACGGTCGGTCAGCACACGGGTCTTGCCTGACCCTGCATTGGCTGACAGCCACGTTGATTCCGAAGGGTGCGCGGCGCGTACCTGCGCCTCTGTGGCGTCGTCGCGGATCATTCCAGCACCTCTTGGGTGGCATCGTCCGCGCCGTCCCATTCGCCGAACCGCGAAAGCTGATCATAGTCGGAAACGTGCTTGTCCTCCTGCATCGCGCGGCGGGCGGTAAACCCCTGATCGGCCTGTTGATAGGCGGCAATAAGCGCGGTGAACTCGTCCCAAACCTTTTCGGGCGGTTCCTTGCCCAGCGGAGCGGGAACCTCTTTGGGCGGGGCGGTCAGCCCGATATAGAGCGCCTGCGCGACCTCTGCGGGTGCCAGACCGTCGAACGCGCCCTGTGTGGCCATCGCCGCCTCCAGCAGCAGTTGCTTGTCGAATTTCGCCTGCTCGGATGGGCTGGGCGGCGTGCCAGTCTTATAATCGAAGATATGCAACCTGCCCTCGCTGTCGCGGTCGATGCGGTCGGCCATGGCCGTCAGGGTGAAACCCAGCATCGGGATCTCTGCGCGCCCTCGTGTCTCATGCACGACGGGCGTTGCGGCAGTTTGCCTTTGTGCCTCGTTCGCGACAAAACCACCTGCGGCCTTGTCAAGCCGCGCCTGCCAGATCCGTCTGGTCGAGGGCCACGGCACATCGCTGTCCAGCCGTTCCCGCGCAATGGCGGACAGGTGTTGGGGGGTCAGCAGCGACGGGTTCGCGGTGACGTCGCGCACGAAGTGTTCGATCACGCTATGCAGCAGGATGCCCCGCAGCAAAGCATCCGGCGCGCGTTGCAACGGATCAAGCGGTCGCAGCCGCAAGACATGACGGGCGTAGATCGCATAGGGATCGCGGATAAGCCGTTTGATCTCGGTGACGGACAGTTGTTTCGGACGCGCCTCTACCGGAGGACAGGGGGAGGGGCGCAGGGCCGGAGCAACGGGTTCCGTCGCCTCCAATGCGCGCGCATGGGCCAACCAGTCTGCGCCGCGAGCCTGCATCTGGCGCAGCGCTTTTGGCCCGTTGCGACCCGGCAGGCCGTTCATCAGGTTGGTCAGTCGGTTCAGCCATCGTCCGGCCACCGTTTCGGCGTCATCCGATCGCAAGGAGCGGGTCATCCAGACCTCGGGCGCGGCAACAGCCTGCTGGAAATCATGCGCCGCAAGGCCGATCCGCCGCTCAGGCAGCAACAGTCCCGCATCATGCCGCATCTTGCGGTTCAGCCAAGGATCAGCGCCGGGCAGTTCCGGCCAACTGCCTTCGTTCAGCCCGCCAAGGATCATCAGGTCCGTGCCCTGCACCCGTGCCTCCAGCGTGCCCCAGATCAGGATATGCGGGTGCGGCGCGTCGCGATCGCGCAACGGTTCCGCCGAAACCAGGACGCCCGAAACAAGGGAGTCGTAATCGGTGGCGTCCATTTCCCCGCCATGGGGCGCCTCGGCGGCGATCTGCTGCATGGCGGCTTTCGCAGAGCGGCCGGCCGCCTGATCCCACAGGATGCCGCTGCCGGTGGCGTTTGGCCCGGCCGAGATCGCCTCGGCCCGCGCGATATGGGTTTCTGCCCAGTCCGACAGGGGGCGCTTGCCCTTTAGCGGATCAACCATGAAACAGGCAGCCATCCAGGCAAGCCATTCCGCCGCGTCCTGTTTCTCCGCCCAGCCTTGCAATGCCTCTGCCGTCGGGAAGGGGATGCCCTGCCGACGGATGTGAAGCTCCAACTCGCGGGTCAGGATCAGGTGCCGATTGCGGTCCTGCCCGGTATGGGTCAGCGGATGTTTCAGAAGGGTCAGCAGCGTCTCGGCGGTGCAGGGGCGCTGAAACAGATCCAGCACATGCCGCAGAAAGCGGCCCGGTGGGGTCAGTTGCAAAGGCGTGCCCGCGCTGTCATCCGGCACGATGTCCCAGCGGTCCAGGGCCGAGGTTACCTGACGGGTCAGCATCCGGTCCGGCGTTATCAGCGCTGCGGTTTGACCGTCCTCTGCCGCCTTTCGCAGACGCATGGCGATGGCCAGCGCCTCATCGCGACGCGTCGGCGCCTCCAGCAAGGTCACATCTTTGGTCGCTATCGTAAGGTCCGGCAGGGTCGGCCCGTCCGTAAGCCATTGATCGGTGACCGGCGCAGGCCGCAGGGAAAGCGACACCAGTCGATTGCGATCTGCCGAGGGTGCTGGCGTGTCCGACCAGGGCGTGACCTGATCGGGGCGCAATTCCATTTGCTGCATCAACCGGGCAAAGCGATATTGCGGGTGATCCTCGCTTGTCATCCCGTCGGTCAGCGCATCCCAGACATGATCCGGCATGTCGTAATCAAAGCCGGGCAGAACCACCGCACCCTGCGGCAGCCGCGCCACGGCCCGCATCAACAACGCCGTGGTGCCACGAGACCCGGTTGAGCCTGCAAGGATCACCGGGTGATCGGGCGGCGAGAGTTCCCAATCGCGGATCAGCCGAAGCGTCGCCAGCCGTTGCCATGCGGCGGTGTCCGGGGGCTCTGCATCCTTGTCGAAATAGCTTTGCACGATGCTGATGAAGGTTTGTGCGCGCTCCCAATGACCGCTGAGGTCGGACACGTCCAGCGCCGCGATGGCAGATGGCGGCACGCCCTCGCCCTGCATCTCGTCCATCAAGGCGGTAAGGCTGTCGGCAAGGTCGAACAGGGCCGTGCGCGGGGCGAGATCGGGTTGCTGGTCCAGTAGCCGGGCGATGAGTTGTGACAGTTCCAGCCTGCGCCGCAAGGCTGGCACCGGATCCGGCAGGTCGGGCATGTCAGTGGCGTCCGCCAACGATGTCAGAAGACGAACGCGCGGCAAGAGTTTTGGGGGCCCGGCGTCAAAAATATCGCGGATCCGGCGGGACATGCGGCGGGTGTTCACGATCAGCTCGACCTGCGCCCAAGCCTCTGGCGGGGTATCGGCCATCCGTTCGGTCAGCCCGTCGATCAGGGCGGCCGGGAAATCCACACCGGGTGCCAAGCCAAAAAGGCGCGGGGCGGGCGTATCGCTAAACATCCAGCATCGCCTCGGCCAGCGCGATGCCTTCGGGGTGGCCGACATCGCACCATTTACCATCATAGGGCAGGCCATAAAGTCGCCCGTTCTTCGCGATTTCATTCCAAAGTACGTTCAGCGAAAAGACCTGTTCGGGGATGGGGTGAAGCCCGTCCGTCCGGATAATCTGCACGCCGCTATAGACCAGCCCCGGACCGCGTTGCAGGCGGCCGTCCGGCAGGAGCGTGAAATCCCCTTCGCCATTGTGTCCAATGGCGTGCTGCAATGGCACACAGAGCAGAAGCGCATCCATGTCGTCGGGCCGCCAGGCATTTGCCAACAACTGAAACGGATTGGGGCCGCGCCAGACCGCATCGGTATTCGTGGTGAATACCGGATTGGATTGCAGCAAAGTCAGCGCCTGCCGCAACCCTCCGCCCGTGTCGAGGATCGCGGGGGTCTCGTGACTGAACAGAACGTCGGTCGATGCCAGATGCGCGCGCAGAAGGTCAGGCAGATAGTGCAGGTTGACGACACGGCGCAAATCCGGAAATGGCTTGGTCAGGTCCAACGCATGATCGATCAGGGGCCGCCCGGCGACCTTGATCAGCGGTTTCGGGCGGGTTCGGGTCAAGTCCTTCATGCGCGTGCCAAAGCCCGCGGCGAAGATCATCACGGCTTGCGGGTCGGACACTGCGATTTCAGCCTTTCCAGAACGGCGGTTTCAGGAGGCGGCAGAAGCGGCGCAAGTTGCCGCGCCAGTTCTGCAAGCACCGGATGCGCGAGGTTGGTTTGCAGGTGAGCCCAGACACGGGGGATCAGGTCGATGTAATGCGGCTTGCCCGCACCGATGCAAAGCCGGGTAAAGACCCCGAGAATACGCAGATTTCTTTGCGCACCCAGAACAGCGGCGGCGGCGGCAAATTGATCCGGGTCATGGCCGGTAAGTTTTAGGAAATAGGTTGTCGTGTCAGCGACGACAGAGGCAGGCACATCCCGGCGCGCGTCCTGCAAAAGCGACATGAGGTCATAGGGCGCGTGGCCCAGCATGGCGTCCTGAAAGTCCAGAAGGCCGGCGCGTGCGCTGCCGGTGCGGTCCGGCAACCAAAGCAGGTTTTCGGCGTGATAGTCCCGCAGGATCATCACCGAGGGCGCGCCTGCATGGGCCTGCAATGCATCCTGCATGGCATTGATCGCCGCAGATTTCGCATCAACCGCCACGGGTTGACCCGCATGTTCGGCATACCAATCGAAGACGAGGTCGGTGGCCTGCGCCAGCATATCCGGCGTGGCGCGCGGCAGGTTGGCCGGAGGGGACAGGCGGTGGACTCGTGCCAAGACTTCGGCGGCGGTACGGTATAGCAGCGACTCCTGCGACGGATTCTCCTCTGCCAGACGCGCAAACAGCGCATCGCCGAGATCTTCCAGCAGAAGCAAACCATTATCCGTGTCGGCGGCCAATATACGCGGCGCGCTCAGACCATTTTCGACCAGATACTCCGAGAGCGTCTGAAACAGCTGCGTGTCGCCCGCCGGGTCAGTCATCAAGATAGCACTGCGCGTGCCATCCGTGAGACGCATATAGGTGCGCGAAGAGGCGTCACCGGCCAGCAATGCGCGGTCAGCGTCAGTCCAGCCTGACCGTGACAGAAAATCATCCGGCGAAGTCATCCGACTATTCCCTCAAGCCGGGACTTCCACTTCGCACCGTGCCAATTCAATGACAACTCGCGGGCGTCTTCCTGAGCGGTTTCGGAGAACCGAATGGTCAGCGCGTCTTCTGGCGTTAGCGAACCAAGCCTGTCGGGCCACTCAATCAGGCAAATCGCGCTTTCAAAAGCCTCTTCAAGACCAAGCTCGATACACTGCGCGGGGTCGGTAAGGCGGTACAGATCGCAGTGCCAGATTTCACCAGACGTGCTGTCATAGACCTGAACAAGCGTGAATGTAGGTGAGGGAACGTCTTCAGGCTCTGTCAGCAACGACTGGATCAGCTGTCGCGCGAAAAAGGTCTTGCCTGCGCCGATGCCGCCTTCCAGCAGTACACTGTCGCCGGGTTGCAGCCGGGTGCCAAGGGTCCGGGCAAAGGCACAGGTCGCCTGTTCAGAATTTATGTGAAAGGTCGTTGATCCGCGTGACATGGCGGCGACATTAACGCCCATGCCTGTGGCTGCAAGCGGGTTCAGACGCTCTGCGTGTCCAATTGCCGTATGGGCAGCGTCGGCGTTTCGCAGGCAAAGCTGACAAGCGTTGATCCGCCCGACACAGGGGTTATCTGGCAAAGAATCTGACCGCCGTTCCTGTGCGTTACTCGCATTTCCCAGGCCGCCCGGTCATGGCCCTGCACCACAAAATCGCGCAGCTCGCCCCACATGGGTGACGGATGGCACAGTTCCTGCCACTGCCGGGTGGCGTCAACGACGGTCATCTCGGCAAAACTGCTGTCCGGATCAGACTTCCACAGCGTGCGGTAGGCTGTATTGGAAAAGGACAGCACGCCGTTTTGTGAGAAGATCGCGATGGCGTCGTCCAGCGTGTCGATCACACATTGGCTTAGCTCTAGCTCTGACCGGAACCGGCGCGTCAACGAAATCTCGGCACTGATATCTTCAAACAAAAAGGCAATTGCGCCGTCAGGGTGCGGCCGGCCGGTGACTTTGTAGGTCAACCCAGAGGCAAGCGACCAGGTTTCGGAATAGCGGTCATCGCTGGCGGCTGCGACAAGGTCCGCCATCTGCTCGCGCCAACCGTGGTAGTTCTTGGGCTCGGGCATCATCCGGCCTTCGCGAAGCCGGTCGAAGAACGACAGCAGATTCGGTCGACCGGAAAGAAATTCGGCGGACAGCTGCGTCAGGTCGATCAATGCCGGATTGAAAAGTGCAAGCTGACGATTGCGGTCAAAAATGGCCAGGCCGATGGGCAGGTAGGCAAAAGTCTTTGTCAGGGTCTGGACAAAGTTGCGCTGCGCGATCTCTGCCCGCACAACAGCCGTTACGTCGATCCCGAAATGAAGCCATGACGCACCGTGTTGCGCGGATGTGATATCGAACCATCGTTGGGCGTCGCCGCGCGCCGATGTCAGGCAGGTGCGCCGGGTGCGCATATGCTCCAGCCCGTTGGATGGCACATCGAAAATAGGCGCTCCGGGCTGATAGCTCTCGACGCTCGCGGTCAGGGTGTCATAGGCTTTGTTGCTCCAGTCCGTGCGATTTTTGCTGTCGCTTTTCCAAATTGGATTGGGTGCCGTTCCCAAGGCGATACGCAGCAGGTCCAGTTCGGACTGGGCGCTGCGTAATTGGTGCAGATCGGCTGAGCTGGCCGGTCGGTCGCACAGCGTCAGGCGCATCCGGCTGCCGACTTTATCAACCTCGATATAACCGTCATCGTCGGGCTTGGCTGAGGAAAAAAGCTGCCGTTCACGGGGTACATGATCGGGCAGCGAAGGAAAACGTGCGCGCAAACTGGCGACAAGATCGTGCCAGGTGATGTTTTTGCCCGCCATCAAGTCTCGTGTCTCGTCCGTTGCATCGACGATCATGTCGTCTTTGAGCAAGACCGAAATGGCCGGTTCAACATCCTGACGGGGATGGGGTCGTCCAGCCGGGCGATCGTTGCCGCGCGCCAATACGGATAGCAGAATGATCGCGGTAATCGCTGCGGCGGTGCAAACCACCAGGAAGTCATACGTTTCGATCATGCCGGTCCAGCTTTGCTGTCAGATTCGGATATGCCGACATTTCCTTAACAGCGTTAATAACCCCTTAATCGGAACAGTGCCCTAAACTTCGATCAAGGTGTTTTCGCCGATCGGGTGCCCTGACTTTCCCAGTTCCGTGACAATCATGTTGCGGGGCCAAACCACCTCGACGATGGCACCGCACCTTTCGGACGTCATTGATTTCGGTAAAAACCCATCTGACCCGTTGGCAAAATTCAACTGCGCGCCGGTACGCTCCAGCAGCGTCTTGGCGATGAACAAACCCAGCCCCATGCCTTCGTATTCCGGACGCGCGCTGCGGTCACGATCCGTCCGGCGGTTGCGCACAAAAGGGTCACCGATCCGCCCGAGTAGGTTCGGAGGATAACCGCGCCCGTCGTCGATGATCCGAATGGTGATTTTTGCTTCCGTCCATGTTGACTCGATCCAGACGGTGGTGCGGGAAAAATCCACGGCGTTCTGAACGAGGTTGCGCAGCCCGTGAATGATTTCCGGACGGCGCAGGATGTTGGGTTGTTCCGCCTCGCCACCCGGTCCGGGGCCTTCCTCGACAATGATTTTCTTCCCGCGGTTTTCATGCGGTTCTGCCGCTTCCATGATGACCTGCACCAGCGGTGCCTGGCGCATGTGCAAATCTTCTTTGCCAGCGCGTCCCATCGAACGAAGGATGTCGCGACAGCGATCGGCCTGCTCGCGGATCAGGCGCGCGTCTTCCTGCAAATCCGGTTGGTCATGCAGGTCTTCCATCAGCTCTGCCGAGGTCAGTTTTATCGTGGCCAGCGGTGTGCCAAGCTCATGCGCGGCTGCCGCGACCACGCCGCCAAGGTCGTTCAACTTCTGCGCGCGGGACAACGCCATTTGCGTCGCGGCCAAAGCGTCGTCCATGGAGTGCATTTCGTTCGCGATGCGGCGGGAATAGATCGACAGAAACAGCAGCGCGATGGTGATTGCGACCCAGTTTCCGTACAGAAACGTGTCCGGGACGCGCAGGATGAAGCCTTCTTCGGTCCGCAGCGGCAGGTGAAACCGGATCAGCAGCGACATCAGGACAAACGCTGTGATCCCCAGCAGAGCAGTGGATCGTAGCGTCAACACCGAGGCGGAGACCGTGACCGGCCCCAACACCAGCAAGGCGAACGGATTGTTCAGGCCTCCGGTCAGGTACAGCAGAAAGGACAGTTGCAGCACATCAAACAGCACCATCAGGAAGTTCTCGGTCTCGCTGAGACGCTTGTTTTCCGGAAAGACAAAAACCGCGATCAGGTTCCCGATAACCGAGACACCGACCGCCATAAGGCACAGGCCAAGCTCCAGCGTCAGGTTGAACATGCGCTGGGCCACGAAGATCGCCACCAACTGCCCGACAATGGCAATCCAGCGGATCAGGATCATCGTGCGCAGACGGATCCAGTTGCCCCGGTTGCGGCCGCCGGCAAAAGAGGTTTCAGAGGTGCTCATCTGCGGCCATTCGTTCCCTTGCATTCAATAAGCCAATTGTTAGGTGTGACCGGGTTCCGGATCAACTGGGTTCGGCGTAAAACACCTTGGTCCCCGGAGTAAGTAAAATGAAGAAGACCACTGTCCTTGCCGCTACTGCCGTAGGCGTCTTGTTGCTTGCCGGCGGGGTTTATTTCGCGACAACCAACGGGTCTGACGATCGCTTTGCGCAGTGCCGTGCCACCCAAGTCGCCGGCGGCGCAGGTCAGATCGGTGGCCCGTTCACTCTGGTCGATGATACGGGTGCGACAGTCAGCGACAAGGATGTGATCACAGAGCCGTCCTTGCTGTATTTCGGGTATACATTCTGCCCGGATGTCTGCCCGCTGGATGTTGCGCGTAACGCCGATGCGGTGGATGTCCTGCAAGAGCGTGGCCAGTCTGTGACGCCGGTGTTCATCTCGATCGACCCCAAGCGCGACACGCCTGAAGTCGTTGGCGAGTTCGCGTCGAACATGCATGAGCGGATGATCGGGCTGACTGGGTCCGAGGAGCAGGTCAAAGCCGCAAGCCAAGCCTACCGCACTTACTACAAGGCGCATGAGGACGGCAGCGACTATTACCTCGTGGATCACTCCACCTTCAGCTACCTGGTCTTGCCGGAATATGGATTTGTCGAATACTTCCGCCGCGATCTTGGCCCCGAGGATATGGCGGACCGGATTGGCTGCTTTGTGAACAACGCCTAATTGCATATGGTTTGACCGCCCCTTGACCTCGGGATAGGTATGTTCGGACAACCTCATATCGTCCGAAGGAGAGTCGAGTGGCAGAACGCAAGCTACAGGATTTGGGAGAGGACAAAAGCCTCCTTCTTCTGGATGATGACGAGGCGTTTCTCAGGCGCTTGGCAAAGGCGATGGAAAAACGTGGGTTTGAGGTTGAGATCGCCGGTTCTGTAGCAGCGGGCAAGGCTATCGCGACTGCGCGACCCCCCGCCTACGCCGTCTGTGATCTGCGGCTTGAGGATGGCAACGGCTTGGATGTGGTCGAGGTGCTGCGCGACAAGCGGCCCGATTGCAAGGTCGTGGTCCTGACCGGCTATGGTGCGATTGCGACGGCGGTGGCCGCGGTGAAGATCGGGGCGACGGACTATCTGTCAAAGCCCGCCGATGCGACCGACATCACAAATGCACTGCTGGCCAATGACGACGATCTGCCACCCCCGCCGGAAAATCCGATGAGTGCGGATCGTGTCCGGTGGGAGCATATCCAGCGTGTCTATGAGCTGTGCGACCGGAATGTCTCGGAAACGGCGCGGCGGCTGAACATGCACCGCCGGACCTTGCAGCGGATCCTCGCAAAACGGTCTCCGCGCTGAACGGGATGTGGTCTGCCGCTTACGGTTACGGCGCGATGGTCAGAGCGCGAAGCGCTTCATGACGCGGGGCGCGACGGGCGCGTCGTCCCAGGTTTTCCAGTCCTCGAAGCCCCGGCTGTCGTAATAGGCCAGGCCGCCAGTATTGTCGGCACGAATGACGGCCGCGATATAGCGGTAGCCAAGCTCTTGCGCGGCGGTTTTGGTTGCGGAAAACAGGGCAGATCCGATGCCTGTACCGTTCAGGCCAATGCGAACGTAGGTGGCAATATCGCAGGTGTCGGGTGGAAGACCCTTATGCGGCTCGATCCACTGAAAGCCAAGCAGACCGGTGTCGTCCTCTGCAACGTGCCACGCGTTGCGCCCGATATGTCGTGCCCGCCAGTCGCACAGATCGCGGGAGGTCACTTCGGTGGTCAAGGCCGTGCTGTCGCCCGCGTGGATCAACGGGTTGAGAATGGCCACCATTCCCGCCTCATCGCCGTCGCGGGCTGCGCGAACAAGCGTCATGTCATCGCCCCGAGCAACGCCGCATGGCGATGCGTGAACTCTGCCCGCGTCACGGCCGGTGGGCGCAGCCGAATGGACAGATCGCGGATCAACCCCGGCTCAGGAGCGCCGAACAGGCGGTCTGCTTCGCTGCGCGAGAAGCCGGCAATCTGAATGGCCTCCATCCACGCGCTGACCTTGTCGGCCTTCTTGATCAGCTTCTTGATCTTCACCGGGATCGTGGCGGGCAGGCCAAAGCGGATATGGATGGCCCCGGCCAACCGTTCGTCCAACGCACCGTAGCCCGGCCCGACGGCAGCCTTTACCGGCGAGATCATGTCCCCGATCACATATTCCGGTGCATCGTGCAGCAGGGCGGCCAACTGCCATTTTGCCGGCTCATCCGGGCAGATGCGGGTGAACAGGGTCTCGACCAGCAGCGAATGTTCGGCGACAGAATAGGCATGCTCGCCGCGCGTCTGGCCGTTCCAGCGGGCGACAAAGGCAAGCCCATGCGCAATGTCCTCGATCTCGATATCGACGGGGGTGGGGTCCAACAAGTCGAGCCTGCGCCCCGATAGCATTCGTTGCCATGCGCGTGGTTGTTTGGCCATCTCGTCTTCCTGATAAATCCGTGGCCCTTGAGTATGACGTCCGGTTTTCTGTGTAAATGCCGGGAACGTCGCGCAGGCCGTCGGAGTTTCCGGGTCCAGAGCCTAATCCAGAGTGACCGGTGTTGTCGCGTAGACAAAATTGCCGTGCAACTTGCCGATCTGGGTATAGTTCAAACCACGAAACGTCCGATTGATCCACTGCGCCTGATCAAGATATTCAAGGATCAGGATCGGCTGCCATCGGTGGATAAGGTGCCACGCGCCTTTCAGCGCCTGTTTCTCATGGCCTTCGACATCCAGTTGCAGGATCGACAGCTTGCGGTCCAGCGGCACGACATAGTCCAGCATCACCGCCTTCACCGGCTCGACGCCGGGGCCGTCCTCGGTCACGAATTTGCTCAGGCCGCCCAATGAACACCCCTCGGCATCGCGGGTTTGAAACAGCACTTCGCCGTCGCGGTTGGACAGCGCGGCATTGGTCAGCGTGACATTCGACAAGCCGTTCAGTGCAACGGTCCGGGTGGCGCAATGATGGTTGGCAGGGTTGGGTTCAAACGCCCATAGCCGCGCTTCAGGGGCCAGAGCGCTGGACAACGCCGGAATGAAGTCGCCGAAAAACGCACCGGCATGGATGATGTCGCCATCACCTGCATGTTTGCGCATGAAGCGCAGCGTGTCGGGCTCATACACCCTGCCGGACAGGACGGCGCGCGATGCGGGGCGCTGCTCCAGCCCGTCCGGGACGCAATAGCGGCCATATTCATTCTGCGGAATCCCGTTCTCGGATACCGAAGCCTGATCGTTTGACATGTTTGAATTCCTGCCCTGACGTGGCCGCGTCACGCGGGCCTTGATCGTCGGAATCCTGATCTACGTTGCCCGAGAAATCAAGGGATGCTAGGGGCGTGGCAAACCTATCGGGAATTTCTGGAGAGCTGGCATGGCCACCGACTATATCGTCAAAGACATCAATCTTGCTGAATACGGGCGCAAGGAACTGAATATCGCCGAAACCGAGATGCCCGGCCTGATGGCGTTGCGCAAGGAATACGGCGAGTCCAAGCCGCTGAAAGGCGCGCGGATCGCGGGCAGCCTGCACATGACCATCCAGACCGCTGTTCTGATCGAAACGCTGGTGGCGCTGGGCGCGGATGTGCGCTGGGCGTCCTGCAACATCTTCTCGACGCAGGATCATGCGGCGGCGGCAATTGCTGAAACCGGCACGCCGGTGTTCGCCATCAAGGGCGAAACGCTGGAGGAATACTGGGACTATGCCGACCGGATCTTCATGTTCGAGGAGGGCGGCGCGAACCTGATCCTTGACGATGGCGGCGATGCGACGCTGTACATTCTGATCGGTGCGCGTGTCGAAGAAGGCGAAGAAGACCTGATCGCGACCCCGACATCCGAGGAAGAGGTCGCCCTGTTTGCCCAGATCCGCAAGCGGATCAAGGAAAGCCCCGGCTGGTTCGTCAAGCAGCGCCACATGCTCAAAGGTGTCAGCGAAGAGACCACGACCGGCGTGCATCGCCTGTACAAGATGATGGAAAAGGGTCACCTGCCTTTCCCGGCGATCAACGTCAATGACAGCGTCACCAAGTCGAAATTCGACAACAAGTATGGCTGCAAGGAATCGCTGGTTGACGGTATCCGCCGCGCCACCGACACGATGATGGCCGGCAAGGTTGCGGTGGTTTGCGGCTACGGCGATGTGGGCAAAGGCTCTGCCGCAAGCCTGCGCGGCGCGGGTGCACGCGTGAAGGTGACAGAGGTCGATCCGATCTGCGCGCTTCAGGCCGCAATGGACGGGTTCGAGGTTGTGTTGCTGGAAGACGAGGTCGCCAAGGCCGATATTTTCATCACCACCACCGGCAACAAGGACGTGATCCGGATCGAGCATATGCGCGAGATGAAGGACATGGCCATCGTCGGCAATATCGGCCACTTCGATAACGAGATCCAGATTGCCAACCTCAAGAACCACAAGTGGACCAACATCAAGGACCAGGTTGATATGATCGAGATGCCCTCGGGCAATCGGATCATCCTGCTGTCCGAGGGCCGTTTGCTGAACCTTGGCAACGCCACCGGCCATCCCTCCTTCGTGATGTCGGCAAGCTTTACCAATCAGGTTCTGGCGCAGATCGAGTTGTGGACAAAGGGCGAGGACTACAAGAACGAAGTATATGTCCTGCCCAAGCATCTGGACGAAAAGGTGGCGCGTCTGCATCTTGACCGGATCGGCGTGAAGTTGACAAAGCTGGATGCCGAGCAGGCCGCCTATATCGGCGTTGGTGCCGATGGTCCGTTCAAGCCGGATCATTACCGTTACTGATCCGGAGCCGCGATTTGTCGTAATTGGGGGACTGTCGCGCATTCGATTTGCGGAACAAGGGTTGCGGGCATTGCCCGTGGCACACGGTTTCAGGCCATCCACCAGGGTGGCCTGCTACTGTTATCCCTTCATACGAATTCGGTTGTTTCGGTGTTCCGGCATCGCAGATCCTCCGGCGCGGCGTCGGGCGAAGCCTGTGGCAGGATCGTCTATCGCCGTTGCATGCTTGGTGGCCACGTGCCTTTGAGCATCAGAGCGCTGTAACAAGCGTGTAAAGGCCCAACCCCGTAGCATATGCCACCGGATCATCTGACGCGGACCCGTTTACCTGTGAGGTGACGTAAGGGTGACTTTCCGCTCAGGGGAAAATCCGCCCGGCTTTGCCATTGTCATACCAACATTTCCCGTTAACCTGTCGCTTGTGCTGAAACTGGGACGAGTCAAGCCAGGCACGAGACCTGACATTATTGGGAGAATATTATGGGACGACGCGACGAATTGATCGAGAAATATGCTGACGATCTGAGGACAAAATGCGGCATGGATCCTGATATGGACCTGCTTCGCAAAGTGACCATTGCCTGCGGACCGGCCATTTACAACGCCGACGCGTCGACAGTGGCGGGAAGCCAGCCGGACGAGCTTGAGACCGTCAAGAAGAACTTTTTGATGAAGAAGCTGGGCTTGCCTGATGGGGCGGAACTGGATGATGCAATCAAGTCTGTGATCGAGACCTACGGGCAGTCCGAGCGCAATAAGTATCGCGCCGTGATCTATTACATGCTGACCAAACATTTCCGCAAGGAAGCCGTCTACGGCTAAGGCCGATTGGGGCATGGCACCATGTCTCCGACCGCGAAACATCACAAGTGAGCTAAATTGTAGCTACTAGACGTTTGCCCCGGGCATATGGTTGGGGTAGTCTCTACTTGTCTGGCTAGTATGGCTGGAACCTAATTCAGTTCGCGTGTGGTGTGTAGGGAGCACGTGGGGTGACGGAGGGTTCTGGCGCTATGTCCGGAACCCTCCGTTTTATTTGTGGTACATTTTTGGTGACCGTTGCCTGTTACATGTGGCATGGGAGTCACCACTTGCGCTGCGCGATCTAAAGTCGCGAAATGATCGTGTTGCATCCGCGCTGGGGGCCGTTGACGCCGAAGCGTCCGATACCCGATGCCGGTGAACATTATTGCCACAGAGCGGCAGGGATCCCTCATGTGGCGACATGACATCTTTAAAATTGCCTCACTGGCGGCAGAAATACCCCTTATCCTGTTGTCGCGGCTTTGATCGCCGCGCGACGTTTTTCTTCAAAAGGCCCCTGTCATGAGCCAGACTCAAAGCCACGTCTTTCCCCGCCACTGTAACGCCAGCCTGCCCACGGCGGTGGGAGGTGACGGCTGCTATCTGATCGATGCTGACGGCAAGCGTTACTTTGACGGATCGGGGGGCGCAGCCGTGTCCTGCCTGGGTCATTCCAATGCGCGCGTCCGCGACGCGATCAAGGCGCAGGTCGATCAGCTGGCCTTTGCGCATACCGGCTTTTTCACCTCTGATCCGGCAGAGCAGCTGGCCGACTTGCTGATTGAAAATGCGCCGGGCGAGTTGGACCGGGTGTATTTCGTCTCGGGCGGTTCCGAGGCCGTGGAAAGTGCGATCAAGTTGGCCCGACAGTATCATGTCGAGAATGGCGAACCTCAGCGGCGGCATCTGATTGCCCGGCGGCAAAGTTATCATGGCAACACCATTGGCGCATTGTCCGCAGGGGGCAACGCATGGCGGCGTCAGCAGTTTGCGCCACTGCTGCTAGACATGAGCCATATCGCGCCCTGCTATGAATATGCCGAAGCCGCCGAAGGCGAAACGCCCGAGGCCTACGGCCAGCGTGTCGCCAATGAACTTGAGGCCGAGATACAGCGGCTTGGCGAAGACAGTGTCATTGCCTTCATCGCGGAACCTGTGGTCGGCGCGACACTGGGCGCGGTGCCGTCGGTGCCGGGCTACTTCAAGCGCGTGCGCGAGATTTGTGACCGCTACGGCGTCTTGCTGATCCTGGATGAGGTGATGTGCGGCATGGGCCGCACCGGGCATCTTTTTGCCTGTGATGCAGATGATGTTGCGCCCGATATTCTGTGTATCGCCAAAGGGCTGGGCGCGGGGTATCAGCCGATTGGCGCGATGCTGTGCTCTCGTGCGATCTACGACACGATCGCCCAAGGTACAGGGTTTTTCCAGCACGGACACACTTATATCGGCCATCCGGTCGCAGCAGCAGCCGGCCTTGCGGTCGTGTCGGAACTGCTGGAGCGTGATCTGGTTCCACAGGTCCAGGCGCGCGGTGCCTATCTGCACTCTGCGCTGACAGCACGGTTCGCCCAGCACGCCCATATTGGTGACATCCGGGGCCGTGGTCTGTTCCGGGGGCTGGAATTTGTCGCGGACCGACAGACAAAGACACCCTTCGATCCGGCCTTGGGCCTTGCGGGCAAGCTCACGAAAGCGGCCTTTGCCGAAGGATTGATCTGCTATCCGATGCCGGGTACGCGGGACGGACGCCATGGTGACCACGTCCTTCTTGCGCCTCCCTTCATCGCAACCGAAACCGAGTTGGACGAAATGGTGGACCGCCTGTCGCGTGCCGTAGACACCGTGATGGCTGGCGTTTGACCCGTGATGATGCGGCGGTGGCGTGAGGTCAGCGCAGGGGACGACGTACGCCGCTCGGGCTGTCGCCCATCGCCCCGCCCGCCATCCCGAAAAAGGTCGTGCAGATTGAAGAGTACCATGAGGGGGCCGCTTTGGCCCAAGGCACTTTGGCCGGGTTGAGCTGAGTTTGAACGCCGAATCGTTCGAGCGTCCATCGTCGCTCTGCGGTAGAAGGCATACCCGGTTTTACGTATTGTGCGCGCCGCAGGCTGTATGGGGGCGGTGTTGAGGAGAGGAAGATCAAAACTCCGAATCCGCGGTTCTGGCTGCAAGCCAATGATACAAATAATAAAATTTATAAACCTCAGATGCTTGTCACGAAAACTTGAGTGCGATGCGCCGTTTCTATTGACTGGCGCCACCGCATCGCGTGGTTTTGTGAGGCAATAAAAAAGAAAATCAGGATCCCGGGAGGAGACCACATGAAAAGATTTCTGATGAGCGCGGCGATTGCGACCGTTTTGACAGCCACGGCGCAAACAGCGGTTGCAGCCTGTGATGATGGCGAGATTGCGATCAAGTTCAGCCATGTCACCAACTCTGACAAGCACCCCAAGGGGATCGCAGCCAGCCTGCTGATGGAACGTGTGAACAACGAGATGGACGGAAAGGCCTGCATGGAGGTCTTCCCGAACTCGACGCTTTATAATGATGATCAGGTCCTGGAAGCGATGCTGCAGGGCGACGTGCAGTTCGCCGCGCCTTCGCTTTCGAAGTTTGAGCAGTTCACAAAGGTGTTCCGGATTTTCGATCTGCCTTTCATGTTCAAGAACATCAATGCCGTGGATGAGTTCCAGAACTCTGAAACAGGGCAGGCAATGAAAGAATCGATGACTCGTCGTGGGTTGGTGGGTCTTGGATTCTGGCATAACGGCATGAAACAGATGTCTGCAAGCAAGCCTTTGATCTTGCCTGCGGATGCGGCCGGGCTGAAATTCCGCGTGCAGCAATCGGACGTGCTTAAGGCGCAATTCGAGGCGCTGGACGCCAGCCCGCAACCCATGGCGTTTTCCGAAGTGTATGGCGCGCTGCAAACCGGTGTGGTCGATGGGCAGGAAAACACCTGGTCGAATATCTATGGGCAGAAGTTCTTTGAGGTGCAGGACGGCACGACCGAGACCAATCACGGAGTGCTTGACTATATGCTCGTGACATCCATCGACTGGTGGGAAGGCCTGCCGGATGACGTCCGTGATCAGCTTGCGACCATCGTTGATGAGGTGACAACGGAACGGAACGCGGCCGTGAATGAAGTCGACATGGAGGCGCGTCAGGCCGTGCTTGATGCGGGCGGTGTCATCCGCGAGTTGGATGAGGATCAGCGCCAGGCCTGGGTTGATGCGATGAAGCCGGTCTGGGAGCAGTTCACGGCGGACGTTGGACAAGAGAACATCGACGCGGCGCAAGAAATCAACGCGAAGCATTGATCTAAATCTAAGCCTTGCCCCCCGCAACTGAATGCCGGGGGCAGGCATCATCAAACGATAGGGGCGGAAAGGGGCCTTTCCGGTCTGCGGCCCTTCGGGGTGGTGGAGCCCGACTCCAACCAGACATAGTTCGGAGGGGAAACATGTCCGCTCACTATCAACCGGAAACGGCGCTTGGCCGTTTCGTGAACGAGATCGAGGAGACCGCGATTGCGCTAATCCTTGGTGTCATGACCATCATCACATTTGTCAACGTCGTGCTGCGCTACGGGTTCAACACCGGGCTGGTCTGGGGGTTGGAGGCCGTGACGTTCCTGTTTGCATGGCTCGTGCTTTTCGGGGTCAGCTACGCCGTAAAGGTGACCGCCCATCTGGGCGTGGATGCGGTGATTAACCTGTTCTCGCCTGCCACCCGCGTTGTTCTGGCGCTGTTCGCCGGTGCGCTTTGTATTATCTACGCTTCGCTGTTGATGAAAGGTGCCTGGGACTATTGGGCCAATTTCGCAAACCTGCCGCAGACCACGGGACGGTGGTTCCCGATCGGGCTGGAAGACATGAAGCGCACATCCTACCGCGGCTGGTACGAGGTGGTGGATATTCGCTTTCCGGAATGGCTTCGCTGGATTGAACCGATCATGAACGAGGGCGAGCATTACGAAAAACTGCCCCGCTTTATCCCCTATGTCATGCTGCCCTTCGGCATGGCGCTGCTTTTGTTTCGGTACATACAAGCCACCATTCGTCTTGCCACGGGCCGCTCCAAAAGCCTGATCGTCAGCCATGAAGCCGAAGACGCCATCGACGACGTCGCGCACATGAATCGCGAGGGCTGATCGACATGGAAGTTGTCTCACTATTCGTCATGGTTATCGGTCTGATGCTGATCGGTGTGCCGATTGCGGTCAGTCTGGGCCTGTCATCCATCGTCTTCCTGCTGGTGCTGAGCGATACATCGCTGGCATCTATCGCACAGACCTTCTTTCAGGCGATGGCCGGGCATTACACGTTGCTGGCGATCCCGTTCTTCATCCTCGCGTCCAGCTTCATGTCCACTGGCGGCGTGGCGAAGCGCATCATCCGGTTTTCCATTGCGATTGTGGGGCACCTGCCCGGCGGGTTGGCCATCGCGGGGGTTTTTGCCTGCATGCTTTTCGCAGCGCTGTCAGGGTCTTCGCCTGCCACTGTGGTCGCCATCGGCTCCATCGTGATCGCGGGCATGCGGCAGGTGGGCTATTCCAAGGATTTTGCCGCCGGTGTCATCGCCAATGCGGGCACGCTGGGCATCCTGATCCCGCCCTCCATCGTGATGGTGGTCTATGCGTCTGCCACTGACGTCTCGGTTGGGCGCATGTTTCTGGCCGGCGTCATTCCGGGGCTGATGGCGGGCTCGATGCTGATGCTGACGATTTTCATCATCGCGGTTGTCAGGAAATTGCCGAAAGGCGAATGGAAGGGCTGGGGAGAAGTGTTTCTTGCCGGGCGCGAAGCGGGGTGGGGTCTGTTCCTGATCGTCATCATCCTTGGCGGCATCTACGGCGGTATCTTCACCCCGACGGAGGCAGCGGCGGTGGCGGCCGTCTACGCCTTCTTCATCGCCAGCTTTGTCTACCGCGACATGGGGCCCCTGTCGCGCCCCGAAGGCCAGCGCAACCTGACCTTGCTGGACAAGCCGATAGCACTGATCACGGTGTTCTTTCATCGCGACACCCGCGATACGCTTTTCGAGGCGGGCAAGCTGACGGTGACGTTGATGTTCATCATCGCCAACGCACTGATCCTGAAACACGTCCTGACGGACGAGCAGATCCCCCAGCAGATCGCCGGCGCGATGCTGTCTGCGGGCTTCGGCGCGGTGATGTTTCTGGTGATCGTCAACGTGATCCTGCTGATCGGCGGGCAGTTCATGGAGCCGTCGGGCCTGATCGTCATCGTCGCACCTTTGGTCTTTCCCATCGCGATTCAACTGGGCATCGACCCCATCCATCTGGGCATCATCATGGTGGTGAACATGGAAATCGGGATGATCACGCCGCCCGTCGGCCTGAACCTGTTCGTCACATCCGGCGTCGCCGGAATGCCGATGATGCGGGTCGTGCGGGCCTCGCTTCCGTTTCTGGCAGTGCTGTTCGTGTTCCTGATCATGGTCACCTATATCCCGATCCTGTCGACATGGTTGCCGACAACCTTCATGGGGCCGGAGATCATCACCAACTAGATGCGACAAACTCGAACACATCATTCGGTTTAAGGATCATATCGGCCTTCTGGCTTTTCGCGCCGAGAGGGCCGATTGGGGCCGGACGTCAACGCAGATATATCGTGTCAAAATAGGCTGATTTCATCGTCTGCTTGGACGAAACTTGCTTTGGAGCGCATGTTGAGCGGCGTGATGCTGAAAGTCCTCAACGGACTGACGGTTGCGCATCTCACTGGAAGGTAAGGAATCGAGTCAGAAAGGCGCGGCCCCTGGACCATATACTGGCAATGTCCGAAGGCAGCGCCACCTGCGAACAAAGCTCTGCCATGGATTTCCCGGCTGCGTGCGTAGTGGGATCTTGCGCGATCATTTTGTCGGCGCATATCAACAATTCCTGCGGATCAAGGTAATACTCGAACAAAGTGTCCGCCGCGACCGCCAGCCTGCTGGATGTGCCGGCGCTGAACGCAACACCCTCGGCGTTGCCCGAATAGCCGGTCACCGATTGCCGGACCCCGCCTTCATGCGCGTCCTGAACCTGCACGCCGTTTTGGGTAATGACAGCGATCCATTTCTCATTGGTTGCGCCGCGGTTGAACTGCCGTACGTCCAGCCCGCTTTTCCAGTCATATTGGTCAGTCCGGTCGGTCAGCTTGGACAGCTTGATCGTGGAATCGTCGCTGGCGCTGGCAAGTCGGCTGGCATCCTCGTTGAAACTCAGGGCATTCACCGGCTGTTGGTGATGAGCCACGATCTTTGAGGCCGCGGTCGTTTTTGCGCCCTTGTCCAGCGTCCAGAGATAGACCCGGCCACTCCAATCACCCGTGGCAATACGAAGCGGGCCTGCCTCCGGGACATTGGCCGACTTAGGCGCTACTGCAAGCGACACGACAGGAGCGCTGTGTTCCAGCGTGTGCAGCGCGCTTCCCATGGTGACGTCCCATAGCCGAACGGTCTTGTCCCAACTGGCGCTTGCCAAGATGTGAACAGCGTCGCTATCGGGCACAAATGCGAGGGCAGAGATTGCGGCATCATGTGCGTAGCGATGTATCAGCTTGCCCGACGATATGTCCCAGACCTTGACCATTTTATCCCAGCCACCGCTGGCCAGCATACCATCCTTGAACGCGAGCGCCGTGACGCCTTCGGCGTGGCTTTCAAGCCGGTGAAGCAGCGCACCAGTGGCGGCATCCCAAAGTGTAAGCTTGCCGTCCCAACCCGCCGTAGCAAGCACGCGGGCATCCTCGCTGAAAGCAAGATGAGTGACGCGAACATCTTGCCGCGGCAAGGCAATACCGTTTGTCGTCCAAGACTTATCGGAAATCGGTGTGACCACCACGGACCCGTCCCGGCCCGCAACCGCTGTGCGGCTGCCATCGGGGGCCACGGAAATGGCCGACACCTCGACCTGTTGTGGCATGACCGCAGACAGTTTCGGGCGGTCCGCAGGATTGGATATGTCATATAAGTCGACATTGCCGCCGGCCACCGCCGCGATGAAAAAGCCGCCGGAGGGGCTGGCTGCAAACTGCCGAACCCTGTCAGCAGCCAATTTGGGTGCGGGTGTTCCGCTGCACTGACGGGCCGTGTCGTCCGGCACATTCCACGTCAGCACCGAGCGGTTTCGATCCAGCGAGATCATGTGCTGCACTGCGGTGCCGCCGTCGCCTGGCGGCGGGAGGAAATGAACGTCGGTCACGGCATGTTTGTGACCTTTCAAGGTTTGCTGCCTCTGCGCAGCCTGCACCGCGCGGTTCAGCGCGCTCTGCGCGGCGGGCAGCACCAGCCCATCATGGGTTTGGGTCACGCAAACGGCCGAGCGCGCCGTGACCATGCTTTGCACCGGGTCCGTGCCCATCAGGCCAAGTGCAGTTAGCGCCTGCTGCCGTGCCCAGGACATGCGTTCGGACATCTTGGCCTCGTGTTCCTTGACCAAAGCATATCCCAGAAACCCCAGCAGCACCGCAGTGACTGCCATCACGATATTGCGGCGCCTGCGGCCTTGGCGTTTTCGCATCGCCTCGCTTGTTTGCACAAACGCCTTGCCGGTTTTGTGGTCTGTGGTCCGCCCGTCAAATCCGCCGCGGTTGAGAAGTTCGACCGCTTGTTCAAGCCGTGATCCGCGCCAGAGATGATCGGCGGGACGCCCGGCCTTGTCCCATGCGACAGAGGCTTGCCTGACCTGTTGTCGCAGCAGAAATTCCGCCCGGTGATCCTCGATCCAACTGCGCAGCGGCTTCCAAGTCCGGAACAGCGACTCATGCGCCACTTCCAGCACCCGTGTGCCACCCTCGGCGCGCGAAACCAGCAGCCGCCGCTCGACAAAACTGTCAAGCAGGTCTTCCACGGGGCGCAATTCCGGCGCATCCCAAGGCACGGGCTGGCGCGCAAACTGGCCGTCATCCGCAAGCCGCACCATTTGCAGAAATGCGATACGCAGCGCGGGTTCCTTGTCGTTCTGGCGGGCGCGGGCAAGGATGGCGTCCGCCTCGCCCGCGATGGCACCATCCAGACCGCCCAAAACCTTATAGGCGTCCAGGGTCAGCAATCCGGCCTGATGACAATCGCGCCACATCAGCCAAAGGGTGAAGGACAGAAGCGGTAGCGCATCGGCCGTGCTGGCATCCTCAAGCAGCCGATCGGCCAGTCCGGGCTCCAACTCTATCGCGCCCAGCTTGGCCGGCGCTTCGATCACCTGCCGCATGCCTTCGACCGCCATGGGGCCAAGCGACAGCGTCTCGAAATCCATGCCAAGCTGCGCGTTCGCGTGCTGAAAGGATTCCAGAAAATCCGACCGCATCGTGACAAAGACGGTGATCGGTGAATCTTCGACATCCAGCGACGCCGCCAGAAGGTTCAGGAAATGCGCAGTCTGGGCATTGGTCCCGAGTTGGCCAAGAAGTTCCTCGAACTGGTCGATAACCACCAGCAGCTGCGCTTCGGGCTGGCCGGCGCTGCGACGCAATTGATAAGCAAAATCGACAAGCGGGGTGGATCCGGGACGCATCGGCGCATCCTCGGGTTCTTGATTGCAGATCCGCCGGAGGTCATCGAGGCTCCAGTCCAGAAATTCAAGCAACGACGCGTTTGCGTCCGAGGGCGGTTCGTGGCGGAGGGCCTCAAGCCTTGCCAGAAGATTGTGAAGGCGTTCGTCTTCCTGTGGCTTTGTCTCTGCTGTCGGGGGATCTGGCTCCATTTGATGCGTCAGCAGCAGGGGCGGTGCTTTGTGCCATGTCTCCAGCCGCCGTTGGATGTTTTCGGGCTTGCGCGCGTCGGGTGTTGCGTTGGGGGCGTAGCGCCGCAACGAATTACTGAGCGATTGAGCCAGTTCCGCAAACGGGTCGCGACCGGGGCGAAACGGATCGACGATCACCCAGTGTTTCGGTTCGCGGCGCAGCCGGGGCAGAATACCGGCGCGCGCGAGCGAGGATTTGCCGCTGCCGGAAGCCCCCAGCACCATGATCAGCCCCGGTGCGCCACGGTCCAGCAATTCAACGCCTGCGCGAACCTCGTTTTCGCGGCCGAAAAATACCGGTGCATGTTCTTCGTGATACGCGTTCAGACCAAGATAGGGCGATGATCTGGGGTCCCAATCGCCAACCGCGCCCAGCAGATCCAGTTCCGACAGCCCGTGCCAGAGCCGCCTGTATCCGTCCTCGGGGTTCGCCCGCAGGTCGATGAACTGCTTTTCGGTGATGATCGAGGGCAGCTTGGCATCCGGCGCCAACGGATCGGCCAGAAGCGCCATGATCGGCTTGCCCTCCATTCGGGCCAGGGCGATCTCGGCAAAGCACCAGTGTGATTGCAGGTAGGATTCCGTGCAGATCGCAATCACAACCCGACAGGCCCGCAGTTTGCGGTAGAGCGTCCTTTCCCAACTGCGTCCCGCAACGATGCCCTTGGTCGGATCAAGATCAAGAAATACGCAGACATGGTTCTGCTGCCGCAGCCGTGCTTCAAGCTGCTTGGCCAGCGCACTGTCGGCAGAACTGTGGCTGATGAAGATCGTGCTCATACGGCGTCTGTTTCAATTTGCCGCCAGCTGCGCTTTGCGGGGACGGCCACGTTAACAATCTCCCGTGTAGAAGTTGCCTGTGGCGCGGGCAAAGGCTTCGTGGATGAAGGGGACGATCAGGCCGCGCCGTTCCAGCGCCGGTTGACATATATGGACCAGAAACTGCTTTGACGTCATCGTGCCCATCGGCGCGGCCCCGTCCAGGACCGACAGGGCTTCGCGGGCTGCGACCTCGCCCTGTTCGTAGGGTGACGCCGATACGCTGAGCATCGCGCCATCCTGGCTGTTGGTCCAGCCCATGCCGACGATCGGCACGGTGGCGTTTGCCTCGGCCCATTTCATAACCTGACTGGCCGGACGAATGAAGGGTCCGTCCTCGCCGTCGCGGATCTGTTGATAGTTGGTTACAAGAATAAGGTCCGCATCCTGCCCGGCGCGCTGCACCGCCTGTTTCCATTCGTCGAACGTGTCCACTTGCACCGGGTCCAGCCACTCGAACGGAGCCCAGTCGATGCTGGTAAAATGCGGAATGTCGGCAGTGATGGATGCTGACCTGTCACCGATGAACACGACGCGGGGCTTGGCGATTGGTGCCACCCCCTCCGCGACCTGCACTTGAAGTAGCGTAAGCGAAATGTCGCGGATCACCTCCATCGGTTTGCGTTCGAGGATGCCGCTGACATTTTTGCTATCGCCGTAATAGGCGGCGGGATCACCATTGACCCCGCCAAACACTACTTTGATCGCTGGCTGCCCGTCTTCGCGGTCCTTGAAAAACTTCTGACCCACCAGCGTTTGCGCGGGGTCGTCGAACAGGATCAGCACGTCTGGCTGGGATTCCTCGACCACCCTGTTGGCCAGCTTTGCGGCTGTGCGCCGAAAATGCTCACCTGTATGGTTCTTCAGATCCATGTAATGATAGCGGACCAAGATGCCCGGATGATCCTTTATCGCGCGTTCGATGCCTTCGTTGATCGCCTCGACCCATGAGTAATCTGTATTGTAGCTGTGGATAATCAGGATCTGCTGAGCGCGGCTTTTCTGCCAGTAGACCAGCGCAAAAAACAGCCCCATGAAGACCAGCATGACAGCGATGCGCAGAGAGTTTCTGTTCATCAGATCAAATCCAGCTTTTGCCAGTACACCAGCGAGCCGTAAATTGCGCCGATCCGCAGGGCCAGCATGACAATATTCGCGGTGATGATGCGCGACTCGTCACAAACTTCGGCCATGCCGCGTGCTGCAAGATCGTTGCGAAGCTTCAGGAAATACGAGCTTTGATACGGAAAAATGAACGTATCGGCGACGGCAAGGATGACAAAGCCAATCAACCACAGTGACGTGCCCTGCGCGATGGCCAGCGGAAACAGCGCGGTCGCGAACAGCACCACAGTGACACCGGTGGGCAGGGCCAGCCGCACCAGCAGGATCATGGCCGATAACATCAGGATAAAGAGCGGAAAGTCGCTGCGCATATACGCGCCGAGCCACCCCAGATGGCTGACGATGAACGTGTCCAGCCCCGTGCTGGCGGCAATGGGCACCCAGCCGACGATTGCCCCGATATAGACCAGCACCGGCCAGTCGATCTGGTTGCGCAACGCTTCGCGCTGAAGCGAACCGAACAGCATGAGCGTCACGAAAATGGCCAGCGCAACCCATGGCACGTCGATCCCGTGCAGTGCCTCTGTCAGGATGCCGAGGGTCATGGCGGATACCGCCAGAATTGCGATCCATTCCAGACGTGCGATGGGGCCGAGGATGCGGCGTTGTTCCAGGATGGTCTGCCGCGGGATGGAAAATTGCCGCGCGCCGCGGAAAAGCACCACAGAGACTGCGAAGTAGGACACCAGCACAAGCAGGCCAAAGACCGAGGCCGCGTTGAACCACGACAGCCAGTCAAACGCGAATTGCGTTTGGGGATCAAGAAGCCCGTACACCACAAGGTTGGGCACAGATGCCGTCAGAAACAGCGGCACAAAAATCGACACACCCGCCGTCAGACTAAAGATCAGCCGATTGGCAAAAACGTCTTTGCGCCCGGCCTTGGAGATCTCGACCAGGTCCACGAGAAAGGGCGAGATGATGGTGATGCGGCCCACCACCGACGGAATGATCGGCGACAGCAGCGTCCCAAGGCCAAACAGGCTGAGGCTGTACCCAAGCGACGTAGAAGGGACGCGCGACAAGACCCACAGCGAGAACCGATAAGTCACGCCCGATGCAACCATCAACGCCCCGATGCCGAAGATGCTGAGGCAGATGAAGAAGCTTTCGGAACGAAAGCCGGACAGCGCCTGTTCGGGCGGCGCGACATCCAACAAGATCACCGCAAGCGCGGCAAACAACGGCGGCACATATTCCGGCACCAAGCCGAACAGCCACATGCAGACAGTGACCGAGATTATGGCGAGGAAATCGGTCGCGGCGTCGCTTAGGCCGATGGCAGGGCCGATGTAATACACCGCAACCGGCCAGACGATGGCTTGAAGCCAACCGGCAATTGCGAGGAGTGTTGCATCGCCTGTTAGCGTCGCGGGGATCTGCGACGTGGCGGCATTGCCCGGATCATCGTAGCGGCTGGCGTAGGATTTGAAGAAAAGCTCACGCAGGGATCGGCTGATCTCGGCTATGCCCGCAAGGGCTACGGCCGGGATCGCCAGCACGTTGGAGTCTTCTACCGCGATGGCGGCATCCGTGTGGGTGTCGATGCCCAGCAAGGCCTCTTCGCCTGCATAGCCTTCATTCCGCGTGACAAAGCGGCCGCTCGCGCATTCCAGGCGGATCGTGCCGCGCTGGATCAGATAGACGGTCCGGGCGGCGTCGCCCGTCTGGTACAGATATGCCCCCGCCGAAATCACGCGCGTCTCGATATGTGGCAAGAGTTTTGATAGCTGAATCGCTGATAATTGCCCGAGGATCGGGTCGGACAGCAATTTGTCAGCAGAGAGGGCATTGGTTGCCATTGCTCAGGATGTCCCGCCGCCGTTTTTGCGCGAAACGCGGTACAGCGGGCGGGGAACTGGCCCGACATGAGTGGCAAAGTGGCCAATCAGCTGAATATCAAGCGCGCCACAGGTCTCAAAAATTGCCAACTCTTCGTCCGGCAAATAAGTGTCCCACGTATAGCCGGGGGGCGGGATCTCGGATTTCAGCGCCAATTCGACAAACAGAACCGGAATGCGCTCCGTCAGCATCTGCATCATGCCCTGAACATGCTTTAACCCCTTGTTTTGCACGATGTGGTGGAGAATGCTGAAGAAAAACGCATAGTCGAAGTCTCCGGGCGCTATTTGCGCGCAGGTTTCAGCCGAAAGCTCTTCTTGCACGAATGTGGCGCTGCCGGGCGTGTAGAGCTGGATTTCCTGACACAGGCTGACATTGCGCGGGTCAATATCGCTGCCGCGCCCGATCATGCCGCGATCCACGAAATACAGCGTGTTATAGCCCAGTGAACAGCCCGCATCCCACAGCTTGCGTCCCTCTATATTGTCACCCATCGCCTCCTCGACCGCGCGGCAACGGTCCAAGCAGGGGCGCAGCGGCCCAATCGCGGGCTTGTGGGGGTAGTTGTAAAGCGGCTGATACACGTTTTTGCCTTGCACCAGCAGGGCGTCTACGCGCGCCTGTTTCTCTGCCTCGTTTGTCACGGTCATATAGTCTCTGCCTCTGTCTTGGCCTGCGATTGCGGCCGACGGACCCCCAGAAGATTTCTGTCAGGCCCGATTTCCAGCACCACATCGGCGATGCGTGCGTTTGGCATGACCCATTGGGTGATGCTGGGTTGCAAGGCTTCGTTCCAGAACGCTTGCATCTGCTCTTCGGTAAATCCGGCCTGCCCATGGGTTTGTTGGCGGATTTTGCGTTCTCGGCCAAAACGCCATTGTTGCAATTGGGCAATCGGGGCGTCGAGGTAGATGAAGAAATCGAACCGATCTGCCAGTGTGTCATAGCCGGGGCAGCGCGCGCCGACCATCGCCCCGTCGAAAATGCAGATGTCGGGCGTGTCCGGCAGAACCTCGTCCGCCGCTGGCGTGTCGCGGCCCAGATCGTAGCGTGGAACGGTCAACGTCTCGCCCCGGCGATCAAGTGACGAGACAAACGCGCAAAGCCGTTCGGTATCATGCGATCCGGGCAAGGTCCGCCACTTGTGTCCACGGCGCAGACGTTCTTCTTTCGGGAAATAGAAGTCGTCCAGCGAAAGGCTGAGACAGCGTTGCTTGGCAGACGCCATCATCGGCAGACAGGCGGACAGGATCTTGGATTGCGTCGTTTTGCCAACCCCCGGACCGCCGCCGATGCCAACCAGAAAGGTGCCGGACGCTTCGGTCGCGCGTTGGCCCAGATATTGCGTAAGCGGCACGATGATCTCGAACAGGAAAGTCGCGCTGGGATCAGAGATGCCAAAACCCGCCATCACTCGTTCATATTCCGGCGTCAGATCGCGGAACAGCCGCAAGCGGCGCTCGACGTGATCCCCGTTCCATTTACCACCGAACAAGGCAGTCTCCAGCGGGTTTCGGGACAGACGTTTCGCGATCAAGCGATACGCCTCTGTATCGCTTTGCAACGCGGCGCGAGCCAGCCGATCGACAGTCGGATCGTTCAATTCGGGCATCTCCATTCATCGAGCATTGTCAGGGCTCGCCGCGTCCAAACACTCTTTGAAATGGCTGATACTATCGAAAAAGAACGCTTCTGCCTGTTTTCTGGAGCAGTAGCTGCTGATGATGTCCGGGTTAGTATACAGGACATCCATATAGTGTGTGCGATTGAATTTCTGAAAACTCTCGGAGTTGAAGGCTTGCTGGAACAACCAGTCCAGAAATTGTCGTCGTTCGGGCGGTATGTTCTGCTGTACGAAAAAGCCCCGGAACCGGTAATAGGCATGGCATTGTTCCCGGTCAGGCGTAGCGAAAGACGTGGTCGGCCCAAGTCGCGCGGTCAGCGCCTGTGTAACGTCCTTCTTTGGCAGCAAGGTGAAGATCGGCTTCAGGAAACCACCTTCTATCAGCCGCGCAATGTCGCCGGGTTGCTCGATCAGGGCATCGGCGTAGCCATCCTTGCTGTCCGTCTTGTTGAACAGCGAAAAGTACCTTTCGGACCCGCTTTCATAGGCTTGCGGCACAAAGGCGGGCGGGGTGGCTGGGTCGTTGGCCGTGGTCGGCACCTCTTCGATCACCGGCGTTTCGGCAGAGGTGTCGAGCGGGATCAGAAAAGCTTGCTCGAACTTTTCCAGCAGGAAATCCTCAAGCCCAAGGCCGGTATCATCGCCGCCGAAAATCGCGATTTTCAAGGTCGAGGTGTCACCCGCCGATGCGTGATCGACAAACCCGCCAAGATCCGAAAACCGGGTATCGTCCGTGCGGATGTACAGCTGACTGAAGGTGATCTGCGCGATGTTCAGGGGCGTCAGGAACACATCCTGATCGGGTGATGTGGCAAGCAGGCTGGCATAGGTGTCGTTAAGCTGTATGACGTTATACCCGTTTGGCGGCAGCTCTGAGAAATACTCCAGCGCGACGTCCAGATTGCCACCGAACTTGAACAGAAGGTTCACCTCGATGTTCAGATCGTTGCCGTCGGCGTCCTTGAGATTGCGGATGGCCTTTGCGATCTCGTCACTCAGCGGCAGCGATCCGGATGCGGTGCTGCGCGGAATGAAGATATTGATCGGCTGGTCCGGGAAGCCGGCGGGCATCGGCACAAAGTCAACATCACAGGTCTGGGCCAATGCGGGCATTGTTGAAATGACACCCATTATGGCCAGAAAAACCCATGCACGCAGACAACCAAAGACCGAACCCGCGGCGTGAAGAATGGTCCTGGCCAAGGTAATGCGTTTCCTGCGGTTCGGTTTCATCAGGTGTTCGTCAGGGGCAAGCGTATTCCAGCAGGCATGGTCCGGCCAAAATCTGTTGCCTTGGATACGCTGCCGTTAAAGATGTACGCATGTTTCCGTAATAGTAGTGCTACGTCAAGAGACATCGCCTTGTCAGCCACGCGACACAACCCTTGGGGTCGGGCAAGTTTACACTTATTTGCCATTGTCTTAAGGCTTATCGCCCGCAGCCTGATGTGGGGGGACGGTGTGTGTGACCGAAAATCCACATCTTATGATTTGCGAACTGGCGGTGCCAAGCAATGTTATCGGGGTTTACCTGATACAGTCTAAGGTTGCATAAGTAGCATATGTATAGGTGTACGCCGTGGCTGGCGCTGCTGTCTTTTTTCGGCAGGTATCCAAGCCATTCAGATTTGCCTTAGGTCGGGATCACATCCGACCGGCGGTTTCCAGAGCGTAATTTTTCCAGTTCCCAGCAAAGCAAGGCCATAGGGGCGCTTGCGCATATTGCCGATGACCGATCATTAACGGGCCACGGCGTCACGCAGAGGACAAGCGTCATGCTCTTGAAAAGACATTTATCAACGGTGACCCTGATGGTGGCGCTGGCAGTTCCGATTTCGGCGATGGCCAATGGCTACCAAAACCTGCATCAAAGCGCGATGGGGCTGGGAACAGCCTATGCCGCGAATGGTGCGGGCATTGACGACGTATCGGCGATGTTTTCCAACCCTGCGTCGCTGAGCCGGTTTCCGGGATGGAATGCGTCTGCCGGTGTGACGCTGATCCTGCCAACCGACACGTTTGAAGGGCTGTCTGCTACCACATCCGGCGGCGTGCCGATCACAGACGGGAACCCGTCAGAGCCGTCGCAATTCCTCGACACGACCTTTTCCGGTTTCTGGTATGTGAGCAAGCAACTGTCGGACAAGCTGCATTTCGGGCTGGCGTTCAACGCACCCTGGGCGACGGAATCGGACTATACTGACACAGCCGCATCCCGATACACCGCGACGACAACAGAACTGACAGCCTACAACCTCAGCCCGATGCTGTCTTATCAGGTCACTGAACAGCTTAGCCTCGGTGCGGGACTCAACATCCAGTATTATACCTCGAAATTCGCGACCAACATTTCGACAACGCCCGCTGCTCCGGCGCGCGGGACTGATGCATTGGCGACGTTTGAGGGCGACAAGCTGGCATTCGGGGCCACGGTCGGTCTGGAATATCAGGCGACGGATCAATGGCGGTTCGGCGTCTCCTATCGGTCAGCGATCAACCATGAATTCGACGGCGACGTACAGATCGACGGATCGACGGCAGCATTGGCCGCGCTGCCCGGCTTTGGCATCTCGGATTCCGGATCGGCGAAATACGATATTGCTACGCCGTGGATGTTGCAGCTTGGCGCGCATGGGCAAATCAACGACAAGCTGGAGGTCTACGGGTCGGCAACACTGACCGGGTGGAGCAAATTTACAGACACGATCGTTGAGACGTCGAATGGTCTTGGAACCATCGAGGTCAAAAACGGCTGGCACGACGCAATCTATGTCGCCGTCGGCGCAGGCTATCAGGTGACGCCCAAGACCAAGATTTTCGGGGGGCTCGCCTATGACGAAACCCCGACACCGACCAAGGTCCGCAACCCGCGGGCACCCAATGCGCATCGCTACTATGTTGGCCTTGGCCTGTCGCATGCGTTCTCGCCGTCGCGGTCCATCAAGTTCGGCTATGCGCACACGTTCTTTGACGACGCACCGATCCGTCTGACCGAAGCCACCAATCCCGGACGAGGTTCGCTGAATGGCGACATCAAGATCGATGCGGATATTGTCATGGTTCAATATGTGCACAGCTTCTGACGCTTGGGCCGTCATGCCATGACCAGCGCCGAAACCGACTATCTGGAGCAGCGCCTCGATGGGCAGATTGAGTGGTACGACCGCAAAAGCGTGTCCAATCAGGCCGCTTACAAGAAGCTGCGGCTGATCGAGATTATTGCCGCCGCGTCGATCCCGCTCTTGGCCGGATACATCGACAAACACGTCTATGTCGGCATGGTGATCGGTGCTTTGGGGCTGATTGTGGCAGTCCTCGCCGGGGTCATTGGGCTGTACCGGTTCCAGGAAAACTGGGGCGAATACCGTGCCGTGTCAGAGGCTTTGAAGCAGGAGAAATTCCTCTTTCTCGCGCGGGCGGCACCATATGACGGTGAAAAGCCCTTTGAACTGTTGGTCACGCGGGTTGAGACCATGCTGCGGAAGGAAACATCGGGCTGGACCCAGTCGATACGAAAGGCAACCCAGTCCGATCAGGCAGAGCGCGCGGGAATGGAGAAATCCTCGCCAGAAGGCGGGTAGACCCGGATCAATGCAGTTTGGCTGGATCAATGATCGCCACCTTCGCCGCGATACACTCGACCCGATGCGCGACATCGGCGGTGCCGCCGTCGCCGTCACCGCCCTGTCCATTCCACAACAGCAGCAGATGAATCGGGCCGCCATCGGCACAGGTCTTTGCCGCAGCAATCATGCGGGTGTTGTTCCGCGCGAAAGGGTTGTCCGAGGCATCGGTGGCGCCGGCCGGATCCGGCCACGCCGCCGTAGACCGTCCAAGGACATCTGCAAACCGGTCCTCCCAGCCAGAGTCGCAAGCGAGCGGGAGCCTGACCGACTCCTCAAGAAATGCTTCTTTTTCCAACGGGAGGAACAACCGCACCTGCGCGCCCCGGTCAAGACCGTGTTCCGCGAAAAGAATGTCCCCCCCGCGTGCGCCGCCACAGATGCAAATGTCGTCCTTGCCGACCCGCCAGCCTTCAAGAATTGCCGCGATCCGCGCGCTTGCCGCATCTTCCATCGACGCCGGAAATCGCGGTGTGTCCCGGTCCGGACTGTCGATCATATGGCCGCTGAACAAAATCACGCGTTGCATATCTTTACCCATCCTTCACAGATCAACGGCAAATAAGGATCATCCGCCTTCGTGTCAGTCAGCCCTCCTCCCAAATGGGTCTGATGCCAGCATCCTGCAAGCAGTGGAGAGCGACGAATTCGGCCTCTAGACCAGCGCGCAAGCCCGCGTGACTGTTGACTTTCAGATAGGGAAACGGCTCCAATAGACATGCGGTTCCGCAGCCTTCGCAATCAAAATGAAAACAAGCGTTTTTCCACTTGGCCCGTATCGGCTTTGGTCCACCAATCAACCGAAGTCGCGTGTCTGTCTCCTTTGTACTCTTCCGGACAGACCAATTTTTTCAAACACATGAATACATATCGGAGAGTTCCATCTCGCGATGCAAAGAAAGGTTAGCCAAATGTCAAAAGACCTGAACGCTCATTTGTTCGGACCAGGCCCAAAGCGAATTCTTGCACTGGACGGGGGCGGCATCCGCGGAATTCTGACCCTGCAAATGCTGGCCCGCATAGAAGAGATATTGCGCAAGCGTACCGGTGACGAAAACACGGTCTTATCGGATTATTTCGACCTGATCGGCGGCACTTCTACCGGTGCGATCATTGCGTCGGCGCTGGCACTTGGCTGGCCGGTCAGCCGGATCAACAAGCTTTACCTCGAATTTGGAAACGACATTTTCCAATCGTCATTCTTTCGGATGGGGCTTTTGCGGCCGAAATTTTCCGCCAAGGCCGTGCGCGAAGGTCTGGAACGTGAATACGGCGATATCTGTCTTGGCGGGCCAGAGGTGAAAACCGGGCTGGGGATTGTCGTCAAACGCATCGACACCGGCAGCCCGTGGATTATCCACAACAACCCCAAGGGTATGTATTACAACGAGATCCCCGGCAGCGGGTCAACGCCCAACAAGGATTACCTGCTGCGCCAGGTGGTTCGGGCAAGCTCGGCTGCGCCGACGTATTTTGAACCCGAACTGATCAATGTGACATCTGACATGCAGGGCGCATTCGTCGATGGTGGGGTCAGTCCCTACAACAATCCGGCGCTGCAACTGTTGATGCTCGCAGCGCTGAAAAACCACGGGTTGAACTGGCCGGTGGGCAGCGACAAGATCCAGATTGTGTCATTGGGCACCGGTACCAAGACACTGGCGATGGAGCAGGAAAAGGTCATGAAAATGTCCGCCGCAGAACTGGGCGTGCGCGGTTTGTCCTCGCTGATGGACGATAATGCCGCGTTGAACGAACAGTTGCTGCAATGGATGTCGGACAGCCCGACGGCGCGATCGATCGACAGCGAGGTGGGCGATCTAAGTTCTGATATTCTGGGCGGTGGCACGCCACTGTTGACCTATCTGCGCTACAACGTCGAGTTCGACACCGTATGGCTGAAAGACAACCTGAATGTCGACTACTCGATGGATCGGCTGGAGGCGATTGCGCAGATGGACAAACCCGAAAACATGGACGACCTGACCGATATAGGTAAGGCGGCTTGTATCCTGATAAAGGAAGAGCATTTCGGTAAACAGTTCGATATCGGGTGACGGATTCCACGGACGGAGGGACATATAATGCAGCAGGATGGAAACGAATCGTCTGATGCAAAGGGCGGGTCAGAGCGGCAGCTGACATGCTTTGTGGTAACGGGGTTTGGCCACAAGACCGACTATGTGACGGGCCGCGTTCTGAACCTTGACCAGACCTTTAAGCAGTTGGTCCAGCCGGCCTGTGACAAGGTTAACGTCAATTGTTTTCGCGCCATTGATGCCAACCTGACCGGTCAGATTGATTCCATCATGTATCGCTGGCTGTTTGAGGCAGATTTGGTCATTGCCGATCTGTCGACTTTGAATGCCAACGTTTTTTACGAGTTGGGCGTAAGGCACGCGCAGCGCCCGAATACCACGGTGCTGATCGCCGAGGCGCTGTTGCTGGAACGCATTCCCTTCGATCTCAGTTCTTTCGTGATCCATCAATACGAGCATGGCGGCGAAGGCATCAGCGCCGACGAACAGGACCGGTTTGTCGCGTATCTATCCGATATTCTGGCCAAGATCATCGGGACCGAAAGGATCCGACAGGAAACTTCACCTGATGTGCCCGCAGAATCTGACAGTCCGGTTTATCGAAATCTGAAAAGTATGAGGCCGCCGGACTATACCCCTGAATCGTTCCTTGTGCCGCCCGCGTATATTGCGCCAGAGGCGCGGAACACTGCCCTGCCAGATGATGGCGCATCGCTTGCGACCATGCTGCAAGCCGCCGAGGACGCGATGGCGTCGAAAGACTTCGAGACTGCCATAGATCTGCTGCGCCGAACCATGGACCTGCAAACCAAAGGGCGGCCCGACAGCAAGCCGGATGTGTATCTTGTGCAGAAGCTTGCACTCGCCACCTACAAAGTCGGTGAGAAACGCGACACGAACGGCAAGATTGACGCTGATCTGACAATGTCTGCGCTCTATCAGGCCGAAGACATATTAGAGAAGTATTGCGCGCCGGGTATCACCAACGATCCCGAAACGCTTGGTCTGGCGGGCGCGATCAACAAGCGCCTGTTCGATTTGACCGATGATGCGGAATATCTTGATCGGGCGATCCGGTTTTACGAACGGGGGTTTTACATTCGGCAGGACTATTACAACGGGATCAACGTCGCTTTCATGTACTCGCTGCGGGCGACGCGTCAGGAAACGCGGTTCGACGCGATTGTCAATTTCGGGCATGCCAACATGATCCGTGAGCAAGTTGCGCGGATTTGCGAGGATCTTATCAGTGACGAAGATAGCTTTGCCGGACGTGGTGACCGAGAATGGATCTACCTGACATTGGCTGAGGCGTATCATGGTATCGGTCGCACAGCCGAGGCGGAGCGCGTGGAACGCAAGATCGACAGCCATGCAAGTGCCTTCGCAAAAAGCAGTTATAGCGAACAGAAAGCCAAACTGTCAGCCATCATTGCTGCCTTTGAAAACGGCGCGGACGCCGACGAAGCGATGCAATCGCGGCCCGTCCCACTGGCGAATTCACAGCAGTCACGGGCACCGATAGGAGCCGATGGGCAGATCACGTTTCGCCCGGATGTCGCGCCCGGCAGGAATGTTCGGTCTTTGGAGGTCACTTACCGCATTGAATACGACTAGACCCCGCCGAACTCAGGTGTCGAATTCAAGGTGGAAATGCTGCGGGTGGGGCGTTGGCCCGGTGTCGATCTGACCGGCAGGTCCAGGGGCACGTCGCAGGTTTTTCTGCGCCAGCAAAGGTTTCAGAATTGCCGGGATCACCGCCTTGTTGATCGCTGCGCCGAAACAGATATGCATCCCGTAACCCCAGATGATGTAGGTCTCGAACGGGCGATTGATGCGAAATTCCTGCGGTGCCTCCACGGCGTAGCGGTCAAACATCGCCGAAACGGTCGCGGCAAAGACCATCTGGCCTTTCTTGACGTTCACCTGCCGGAAGGACGACCGCGCGACAGTGGTATCGCGGGTTGCGCGGCGGTAGATGACGGGGTTGTGGGGATAGAAGCGCAGCGCTTCCCAGATGTAGTTCTCGTAGGACGCGTCATTCGTCAAAGCCGCACGATGCGCGCGCTCAAGCTCCTCCGGACGGTTCAGCAATTCGTCCATCGCGTAGCAACATGCCTTTGAGATTGTCGGAATAGCGCCGATCAGAAGCCCCAGTATATTGTTACGGATGCCAAGATCGCTCATCCCCGGCGTGTCGGCGCGTTGCTGGGCAAGGCAGCGGTTCAGAATATCCTCGGCGTCGGTCGGGTTGGCCTTGCGGTCGGCAATGGCCGCGTCAAGATAATCGCGCAGCCCGGCGGCACAGTTCATCGCCTTTGCGTCCAGTTCAGGATCGGCGGGCAGATCCTCGAACAGATACCAGAACAGGGTGCTGGTCCAGTCCTTCATGGTGGCCGCGTCCGGCCCGCCGGTGCCGAAATAGGTGTTGGTCATATCCCACGGCACTTGCAAGGAAAGCTGCGCGGGCAGGTCAATCTTGCCATGGCTGCGCTCGACAATATCGCTCGCCATCAACTGCGCGCGCGGCAGGACGATTTCAGCAACATCGGTATGGCGTGCCGCCAGTCGCATCGCAGAGGTGTCGCGGGTGTAGTCCCAGCCCGGCTGCATTCCCAGAAAGAAGTTGTCGCCATCGGTCAGCTTGCGCATCCGACTGCCATAGACGACTTCGAAATCCTCGTTGCGGGCCAGCACATCCAGACAATCGTTACTGCGGGTGATGATGACCGTGCCGGTATTGTCGTAGCTTTTCACCAGCTTTCGTTTGAGCGACAGATTGGGCAGGAATGCCCGCAACACCTCGAACACCTTGCGCTGGCCGGAAACTGTCTTCAATTCCGTGCCGATATTCTGCTTTAGCCCGCCTTCGGCGCGGGAAGCCTTGAAGGCGATCCCGGCCAACTGGGCAGCCGCGCGCAACCCCTCGCCCCAAACCATCAGGACGGCGAGAATGGTTCCGCCGATATTGCGAACCGCTGAAATCATTGCCTGTCCTTTCGGCATTGTTTGGTCATGTCGCGTCGACAGTGCCCATGGCCATCATCCGCAAGGCGGTCATCGAGGGTATGAAGAAGTAATCCCCGCCGCGGCATTCGACAAAGGTCTTTAGCTTGCTCATCACATAAGGGTTCTTGCCGGATTTCGGATCGGACGTGATCGTAAAGCGTTTGTGGCGGTCGTGATTGCCAAGCATGGGGCAGGTGTCGTTGCCCTGATGAAAATCCAGCCCGTATTGGATCCACTGTTGCTGCACGAACTCAAACTGACGCGACAGGCTGGCACACATGATGATCATGGTGACGCCCTGCTCGGTATCGTCGGTCTTGGCTTCGCCGACGCGCGGACCGTAGGGCAAGCCACGCCGCAGGATACGGCGGCGTTTGTTAAGGGCCGAGGTTGCGTTCTCGTTCTTGTGCTGCTGGCCAGTCTCGGGGTCGATCCCGATCTTGTTGAGCGGATCAAGATAGTCGCGCGTATTCATGCGCCGCAGATGCGATCCCACAGGGTTCTTGTAGCCAAGCATATCGTCGGCATAGACAAAATCCGACGAGGCGGGGGACCGAAGATAGGCTACCTGATTTTCCAGCGCTTTCACTGGGTCCGCGTCGTTGAACCCCATCTTGTCGCCAAACGCGATCCATTCCTCATACGTTGGCACCACTGAAATCGGCACGCCGTCCGACCAGCGCCCGCACATCTTGGCATGCAGGGTTTCGCGGGCTTCGATCTCCGAGACGCCTTGATGGGCGGCGAATGTCTTGGCCTCTTCGCGCATCACCTCATCGAAGGTGCCGACGTTCTCGTGCAGCTTGCGATAGGCCATGAAGGTAGAGTTGCGCGTGAATTCCGGCGGGGCGGCGGCGGGGGGTAACTCCTGGCTTTCATCGGGGTGGCCGAGAATGAATTCTCCCGCCTCGATCGGTTCCCATCCGGCTTCCGGGCTCATGCGCTTGCCGCGGCCGATTACGGCTGTCTTTTCAAGCTCCGGCGCGTACTGACCTTTGTAAACCGGGTCGCCGATGCCATCGGAAAAGCCGAAATGTTCCTTGGGGGTGGGCAGTTTGACGCCGTTCTTTTCCTGAAAGACGGCAGAAGAGGCCTGATATTCCTGATCGCCGTTCTTGCCGTTATTGGTCAGGATCCGGACGCCCTGATCCAGATCCTTGCACAGATCCCGCAACCATTGGGTCTGCTCTTCCAGTTCAGCGACGGGTTCATCCTGCCCCAGGGTGTGAAGCTGCGCATTCATCGAGATCCAGATATGGACGTTGTCGGTATCGTCGCCGTCGCCAACCCGGTTGCCCTGCCAGATCGGATCCCAGTGCTTGTCCCATCCGACCGATTCAGCCTCGGTTTTGGTCACATCGCGATCGCCAAGGATGAAAGCGCGGTTTTTCATGCCAGAGATGAAGTCTTCGGGCATGCCGCGCAGGGTCCGTTCTGGGATCTGCATTTTCAGAAGCCCCAGAAACGTAAAGCCGATATTCATCGTCACCGGCGGCTTGCCGCCTTCGGGCCAAGTGGCCCCGGTGGTCACCTTCTGGCGCACCGCTTCGATGAACTGTCGTCCTTTGCCGCAATCGGAAATGTTGAGAAAGAAATATCGTGCGAAAGGAAAGGAGTAGCGTCCATAAGCGCGGATCACATTGCCTTGTATGTCGTCCAGATTCAGGCTGCGTGTCATGGTTGAATTTCAATCCTAGCTTGAAAGGCCGCCCTCGGCCGCGATCGAGATCACGCCGGGATTTTGCGTCGGTGACATCTTGTCTGCGGGTTTGTGGGTTTCCAGAAAAGCCCCGAAATCCTCGTAAATCTTGTCCGCATCCGCGCCCTGATGGTCGATGGCGAAATCCGCAAAGGTCTGCTGGACGTAAAGCGCCTTCAGGACCGATGGCAGATCGTCATATTCGCCGGGCGGCAGGGGTTTGCTGCCGTTGCTCAGCGCGTATCTGGCACTTAGCACCGCAGCCACGACGGCGATGATGAAGCCAAGGACGAACAATAGCAGCGTGCTGATGCCCAACACGCTGGACATGCCGAACAGCCAAAGCACCAGCGCGAGCAGCCCGATCCCCGCTGGCACCAGGATGGCTGCCAGAAGCTTGGGGACCGAAAGCTCGTTGAATTTGGGCAGTTTCAGGTAATAATCGTGGAAGGGCATCGTCGTTTCGACATGGCACCGGTCGAGGTATTCGGCAAACCCATCGGCCGAGTTGACGCCATCGAACCCCACGCAATTGCGATAGATCTCTTCCAGTTCCGGGCCCATCGTATCCCACAGCTTGCGGGCATAGGATTTGCGCACTTCGGTCTGTTCTTCGGCGGTCAGATTGTGCGGCAGCGGCGCGCCATCTTCGGTAACGGCATCAATATCGGCGCAAAACACCAGATAGGCCGCGTTCAGCTTGTCGATTTCCTGCGGCTCTACCGGGTTGATGCCCTTTGCCGTGGCCACGACCGGGTTCTGCGCGTTACGCCCGTTATAGATGACATCGCCCAGCACAAACATGCGCGCCAGATGTGTGCGTTTGTTGCGCGAAAACGGGCTGTTCAATCCGGTATTTTGCGTTGCGGGGGACTGCAATGCTGTGGGAAGCATTGCCAGCGTTGCCCTCACTTTCTGCTCGCAGGAGGTGTTCGACCCGTCCCCGGCCTTTCCGGCCTTGATCGGTGCGAGGGTCGTCAGGAACAGATGACCTGTATCAAGATCCGGCATGAGGCAATCCTCAGTTTGTTTAGGTTCGTTCGCTGTCGAAGGTCTGCTGGGCATTCCTGACATAAGCGCCGCGATTGATGTCTGCGCGCTCTGTATCAAGGCTGGCAACGGGGCCGATCCCCGGATCGCCAAGGCAGCTTTGGACCCTGAACATCGTCTCTTTATACGCTTTGGCGAACTCTTCGGGCGATTGCGTTCCGTGCGACTTGGCCAGTTGCAGGACGGCATCATAGACGCGAAGGCTGGATTTGATGTCGCGTTGTGCCGAGCCAGGCGTCGCGTTGTAATAGTAATCCGTATTGACCTGATTATAGGTGATATATGTTTTGAACGTCGTCACCGGAATTGATTGCGGATACTTGGTGGCCGAGTACCAGAACAGGTTCAGGCCCTTCGGGATACCGTCTGAAAATGCATCAATATACTGGTCCCAGGTTCCGTTGAAATTGGAACAGAACAACATGTAGTCGTTCTTCACGGTTTGTTTTCCTTGACCAAGGTCGGGCCATTCGTTTGGCCGGATGATCACCCAGCGGGCAAAATGAATGATCGAAAGGCCAAGCAAGCCCATCAGGTTTTTTGGTAATCCACGAGATGCCATGAACAGCAGCCGATTGACCCAGGTAATTTTGGGATTGCTCGGCGTGACCACATTCATCGCATAGGCTTTGCCGCCTATGTTCGACATTAATGTTTCCTTTTCGCAACGAAACTGCACCAAAAAAGTGTAATCAGCAAATCGTAGGGCACCCCTGCGTTGTATTTGAACTGTCTGCACCCGTCAACGCTCATGCTGCGTCTTGTGACATAGTCGGACCTGGTTGTGGTTAAAATAAGGTTAAGCGGATCAGGGTCTTGGCGCGCGAACATAGTGTCGCGGGAGGTGCCTAACGGCCGGGTTGGCGCCCCGATTCGCCCGCGCCGCGCCCGCGCCGCCGTCCCCGAAGGCCAAGTGTAAGCGCCGCGACGACGACCAAAGTCGCCCCTGCGAAAAACCGTGGGCCGGGCACTTCGTCGAACAGAAGGTAGCCGACAGTGACCGAAACCAGCAGGCTCGCATATCCCAGCACCGACAATACACCTGCTTCGCCCAGAAAATGCGCCCGTAGGAAACACAGCTGTCCGGCCTGAGCGAACACTCCGATCAGCAGCAGAATCGGCAGTTCATCCGCAGGCACTGCGACCCAGTCGGTCAACGCGAAAGGCAGGGTACAGAGAGCCAGCCCGACGGTGTAGAACGTCATCATCACGATCTCTGGCGTGCCGCGCAGCGCCCGTGTCACGATCACTGCGCCGGATCCGGTCAAGACCACCAATAACAGCGCGGCAAGCCCGGCCCCCAAGGGTGTCGCGGCGGGATCCGTCGCTATCACGATCCCGGTCATGGCAAGCGCCGCTGCCCCCCATTGGCGGGCCGTGATGCGTTCGCGAAGCACGACCGCGGCGAGCAGCATGACCACCATCGGACGGGTGAAGTTCATCGTCGTGTAAAGTGCAAGCGGCACCCGCGCGATGGCGAAATAGCTGGCGGTCAGCGTGACGGCTGACAGCGCCACGCGCAGCATTTGGAACCAGGGCTGCGGCACGTTGCGAAAGGCCGACCGTTTGCGCAGGATCAGCGGTGTCAGCAGCATAAGACCGACCGCTGCCCGCAGGAACACGATCTGCGCGGGCGGATAGCCAAGGCCAAGCGCCTTGACGATGCTCAGCGCCCAGATGTTCAGCCCCATATCCGCAAACAGCCAGGCCGCGCCACGCAGATTGTCGCGCGGCGGCTGCTCTGTCATCGGGTAGCGGGGGCGGTCAGGTTCGCCATCAACCGGAACGCGCCCGGCACCAGCCGCGCCATCTGGTGATGCAGGATCAGCGAGGTATGCGTGTGCCGGCCCTTGCCGACCTCGGCGCTCAGCAATGCGCCTTTCAGAGGGGCTTCATCCGGATCGTTCATTTCCAGCGGGGTGGCATAGGCCGGATCCCAGCTTTTGGCGAAATACAGCCCCCTCTCCTTGTGCCAGCCGTTCCAATCCTCCGGGCCGATCTTGTTGGGGGATGACAAAAGCGGATGGTCCTGAACCTGCGTCACAGGGGCTGCCTCGTCCGTGACGCGCCAGCGCAGCGAAGGCTGTCCGATCTGGAGCCGAAGCGGGGGCGTGGTTTCGGGCGTCCAGTTGTCCCAAGGCCGGTGGTAAAGCGTCACGAGATGCCCCCCCGCCCGCACCCAGGCGTGAAGACGCGGCATCGCCTCAAGCAAACCGGGGCGAAAACGCAGGGCGAAGATACCGATCACCACCGTATCAAAGGGCGCGAAAGCGGCGTCGCTGTCCAGATCGGCATCAGACAGGTCGGTCACATCGGCGCCAAGCGCCCCCAGCCAATGCGCCACACGGTCGTGGCCGCTGCCGATATAGGCGACGCGTGCTGGCGGCAGATCGGCGTGCAGAACCTGGACCGAAAGCGCGGCGGGGCGGCTTTGCATTGTTGGGTCGATATGCGGAAAATCTATGCAGGACTCGCTGGTTGCGGCTTGTCCGTCCAGAAGCAGCGGCAGGTGATAGAGGCCCTGTGCTGTGGTTTTCGGCAGGCGGAGTGTCAGGCCGGTATCGCTGCGCTCGGCCTGCCAGCCGGTTGGCAGGGCCAGCGATGGCTTGGCCGCCGATGGGTGCAAATCTGACAGGGACACCGCAATCTGACGCCGCTGTGTGGCAAGGTTGATCACCTCTGCATGCGGGGTCAGGGTGGCAGCACGCGTGCTCAGGATAACCGGCGGCCGCTCGAACGGGACACGGACGCTTGCCCCGCCAATGTCCAGATGCAACGCCGGGACAGGCGGGTCGGCAGGATCATATGCGGCGCGATACCCATCACTCGGGCTTGTTGCTTCGCTGATGCGCAAGCTGTCGCCATCGACCTGCCACCCATCAGGCAGATCGGGCGTGACGGTCAGATCAGGGGCGTCGCCGGGCTCACACTCGACCTCCAGCGTCGTTTGCGCGCCGGGCCGCAGCCGCATGTCGCTGATGCGCGCGCGCGCCTCGATCCCCAGGGCCAGACGTAGGACGTGGCCAAGCTGCACACGTTTGGCGGCAAGCCTGTGCGCGATCAGCGGGGCAGCGTCCGGCGGACAGGCATGTTCGGCCGACACCACATGGTCATATGCGGTGCGTGCCTGCACGGCGATTGTGGCAAAGTTCGGAAATCCGGCGACAGCCGCAGCAATCGCTTTCTGCGCAGTGTGCAGGTCTGGACCGATTGCAGGTGCCAGCGACGCCAGATCCGCCAGGTTTTCCGGCAACCCGTCAGTGACGGCCAGATCAGGGCCAGAGACGTGGCTTTCCGCCAGATGCAGCGGCCAGTCCTGACCGGCACCGGCAGGCACCCAGCGCCCCATCCCTTGTGTCCGGTGAAAGGCGCGGGACATCTGTCCAATCCGGGCATACGGCCAGCCGCTGACCGGATCACGCCCGGTCGCAGGCACTTCCAGCGTGGCGGGGGGCGGTGGTTCGTCATCGTCATAGGCCTGGCCTGCGCCGGACCAGGCTGGCAAATAAAGTTTGGAAATCTGCCACGGTGGCAAGTCGCAGGCGAATTCCGGATCGGCGGCGGCCTGCATCACCTGATGCGCGGCGGCGGTCATGGCGCGGTGGTGACCGTGCTGACCGGGAATGTCGAGGAAGGTGGGGATCAGGATATCCGGTCGTTCGGTTCGCACAATTTGCACAAACCGCGCCATCAGCGCGTCTTTGCCCCAGCGCCCTAGGGTTTCTTCGCCGCTTTTGGAGAACCCGAAATCGGTGATCGGATCATCGGCAGAGACTCCATGCCAATACATCCGCATATTGAGGATATCGCAGGCGCGCTCCATCTCTCGGGTGCGCAGCGCGCCGAGATCGGCTCCCGCTTCAATGCCGATGTCGTTCTGACCGCCCTCTCCCCGGGTCGAGCAGGCATAGGACAGGTTGACGCCGTCGCGCAGCCCAAGGGCCGCCAGCATCGAAGACGTCTCGTCATCGGGGTGGGCCCCGGAATTCATCAGCCGCACCACGCTGGTCAGCGGGCGCAGCGCGAACCACAGATCAAGGATGCGCGAATGCGCGCGTGCAGTATCAAGGCGGGTCTGGTCTGGTGTGGGCATGGGGGCCTACCGGCTTGCGGCGATCATCGGGGTGAACGCCTGGTTAAGAACAAGGGCCGCGGCACCCAGCGTGGCAGTCATGCGCCCCGACGTGCCGCGCATCAGCCGAGGCTGCCTGCGGTCGGCACGGTTGGACACGGACCGGTCGGGCAGGCGCACCGCGTCGATAAGATGGTCCAGCACCGCATCCGGCATGGCACCGCCAAGGATCACGACCTGTGGATCGAAGAGGTTTTCGATAATGCCGATGGCGGCAGAAAAAGGCTGCACAGCGGTATCGAGCCATTCCAGCAAGGGCGGTGCGGATTGCGCGTAGAGCCGGCTCAGATCATCCATATCGCGGGCGTCGATCCCGTGGGCGGACAAATGGGCCTGCACCGACAATCGGCTGACGCAGCTTTCCAATGCGACTGGTACGCCCTGCGCGATCACCGGGATATGGCCGATCTCGCCCGCATTGCCAAACGCGCCAGAGACCAGCCGTCCGCCTTGCAGCAGCCCCAGGCCCAGCCCCTGACCGAAGTAAAGGAAGGCGAATGTCTCCAGCCCCTGCGCAACGCCGGAAATCCGTTCCGCCATGGCGCTGGCATTGGCGTCGTTTTCGACGAAAACCGGCAGGTGAAGCGCGCCCTCCAGCAAGCCTTGTGGATCTATATCCTGCCAGCCCGGCAGGTCAGAGCCGCTGTTCTGGATTCCGGTCGCGCCAAAGGGTCCGGGCATGACGACGCCCGCGCCCAATACCGATGTTTCGCGCACGCCCGTGTCCTGCAGCGCACGGAATTTATGTTCTGCGACCTCTGCCAGCACGGTTTTCGGCTCATTGTTTGTAAGTTCTGTCCGGTGGCTGTGTTTGGTCGTTCCGGTCAGGTCAATCAACGCCGAGAAAACCGCGTTGGGCCGTATCTCGATCCCCAGCCCGTACCCGCCAGAGGGGTTGATCGCATATTGTTGCACTGGCAGGCCGCGCCCCCCGGTGCGGCGGCCATGTTCGCGCAGCATTCCGTCCGCCAACATGTCCGCGATGATGTTTGACACTGCCTGTGTGGACAGGCCCGAAGCGCGCGCAATCTCTGCCCGTCCAATCGCGCCAGCCGCGCGGACGCTGCCCAGCACCATCTGCCGGTTGTGACTGCGGGTGCGTTCGGCGTTGACACCCGGAATTTGGCGATGAGATGCGCTCATGGAACTCGATTAACTCAATTTTCTTGAATACTCAAGCTGGTTGAGTTAAACGAAGCCAAGGTCCGGACCTACGCCAGACGCGGGTCACGGCCACGACAAAACAGGGAGACTCCGATGGCATTTCCGACATTGAAGGCTTGGGCCGTGGCAACTGCCGCCGGTGCCGCGTCGCTGATAACGACCCCCGCTCAGGCGGTCGAGATCGAATATTGGCAGTACTTTTTCGACGCCCGCGTCGCTGCAATGGACCAGCTGATCGAGAAGTTCGAGGCCGCCAACCCGGACATCACCGTCACGATGACGCATTTCCCGTATGCAGATTACCGTACCAAGGTCGCCGCCGCCATTCCTGCCGGAGAAGGCCCGGATGTGGTGCAACTGTTCTATGGCTGGTTGAATGACTATGTCGGTGCCGACCTGATCCAGCCGCTGCCCGGTGATGCGTTCCCGGTAGAGGCTATCGACGCAGAGTTCTTCCCGATGGTGCAGGCGATGAAAGGCGATGGCCAGTACTGGGCGCTGCCGACCGCCGTCCGCAGCCTTGCGCTGTTCTACAACGAACGTCTGATGGAAGAGGCCGGTGTCGAGCCACCCACCAATCTGGACGAGTTGATCGCCGCCGCGCAGGCCATGACCAAGGTCGACGGCGCTGGCAACATCACTCAGGTCGGGTTGACCGCAGGGATGACGGCGCAGGATCACCACTGGTGGCGCGAAGTGCTGGTGCGTCAGTTCGGCAGCGAGCCTTACCTTGATGACTACAAGACAGTGAATTACGACACCGAGGCCGGGCGCAAGGCGCTGGATTTCTATGTCGGTCTGGCAACGGATGAAAACCCTGTCACCGCGTTCAACTTCATGGATGAACCGCAGGCCGCGTTCAAGGCGGGCCGCGCAGGCATGCATATCGACGGATCGTTCCGGATCGGCGCGCTGGAAAGTACGCGGGGCCTGAAATGGGGCGTGACCGAACTGCCCGCCAATGCGGATGGGATGCGTTCCAACTATTCGTCCTATTGGGTCAACGCGATCACAACCAAGGCCGAGGGCGAAAAATACGATGCCGCGGTCAAGTTCATGCAATACATCACTTCGGACGAGGCAATGCAGGTCTGGCTGGACGTGGTCGGAGAACTGCCCGCCAAGCCATCAGTCGGCATGACCGAGACCAATGCGAATGACCCGGTTTTTGGCCCGTTCATCCGTGGTCTGGAATATGCACACACCACGAAGTTTGCGGATGAAAGCGGCCAGCGGCAGGCGATGGTTGAAATGGTCGAACGCATCACGCTTGAAGGCATGGATCCGGGCGAAAGCCTGACAATTGCCGCCGAAGCCGAGCAAAAAATCCTCGACGATTACTATAGCGGGAACTGAGCCTGCGTCTTCGGTCCCGGCGTGCCCTTGCGCGCCGGGATCAACCCGCCCCGCAAATCCGGGGCGTAATTGCGGGGCCGTCCTGACATGTATCGAAACCTGACCATCAAGCAAAAACAGATCGTCTGGGCCTGGGCATTTCTGGCCCTGCCGGTGCTGTTCTATTCGGTCATTCGGTTTTACCCGACCGGCAACGCGATGCTGATCAGCTTTCAGGACTGGAACCTGCTGGGCACGCGGACATGGACGGGACTGGACAATTATACCACGCTGCTGTCCGATCCGGTCTTCTGGCAGGTGTTCCGCAACACCTTCATCTATCTACTGCTGGGCACGCCCGTCAGCCTGGTGGTGGCGTTTGGCATTGCCTACCATCTCGACAAGGTGCGGTTCATGCACGGCTTTCTGCGGATGCTGTATTTCCTGCCGTTTATGACCAGTGCCGTCGCCATGGCCTGGGTCTGGCGCTGGTTTTATCAGCCGGTCCCGGTAGGGCTGTTCAATAACGCGCTGGCCAGCATTGGTATCCCACAGATCAACTTCCTGAACTCGACGACCAATGCGCTGCCCGCGATCCTTGCCCCTGCTGTCTGGGCCGGTCTGGGCTTTCAGGTCATCATCTTCATGGCCGGCCTACGCGCCATTCCGCGCAGCTATTACGAGGCCGCGCGCATTGATGGCGTCTCGACCTGGACGGTTTTGTGGGAGATCACGCTGCCGCTCCTGAGGCCGACAATCGTGTTTCTGGTGGTTTTCTCGTCCATCGGTTTCCTGCGGATCTTCGATCATGTCTTCAATATGACGACGAACAATCCCGGCGGCCCGCTCAATTCGACAAAACCGCTGGTGCTGATGATCTATCAGACCGCATTCAGTTCCTTCGACATGGGCTATGCTGCGGCGCAGACCGTGGTGCTGTTCATCGTGCTGTTGCTGGTCAGCCTGTTTCAACTCTGGATCATGAGGGACCGCTGAGCATGGATACTCAATCAGCACTTTCCTCCGCGATCACGGTCGCTGTTCAAACCCGAAGGGACACGATCTAGATGGCCGTGACCGAAGAGATCCGCCCAAACGCTGATGCGCTGCTGCATGCCGCCCCTCCGCGACGGCCGGCCAATTTGGGCCAGATCCTGCGTTGGACGCTGCTGTTTCTGGGCGGCATCGCGATGGTCATGCCGATCGCCTACATGATCTCGACCTCGCTGAAATGGCCGCATGAAGTTTACAATCTGCAACTGATCCCTGACGAGCCGCATCTGGAAAACTACACATATGTGCTGGAGGATGGGCGGTTCTACGGCTGGTTTATCAACTCCATCGTCATCGCCGTGGTCACGACGGTGTCGAACGTGCTGTTTGACAGTCTTGTCGGCTACACGCTGTGCAAGTTCCGGTTTCCCGGCCGTTACATCGTGTTCATCGCGATCCTGTCGACGCTGATGATCCCGACAGAGATGCTGGTGATCCCGTGGTATCTGATGAGCCAGCAACTGGGCTGGCTGGACACTTATTGGGGCATCATGTTCCCCGGCCTGATGACCGCCTTCGGCACCTTCCTGATGAAGCAATTCTTTGAAACCGTGCCGGATGATTTTATCGAGGCGGCGCGCATCGACGGGCTGAACGAGCTACAAATCTGGTGGACGGTCGCCATGCCGCTGGTGAAGCCGGCGCTGGCGGCGCTTGCGATCTTTGTGTTCCTTGGCAATTGGACCGCCTTCATCTGGCCGCTGATCGTGACCAATTCGGTCGAGATGTACACGCTGCCCGTTGGCCTTTCATCCTTCGGCGATGAGGCAGACGTCGCGTGGGAGTTGATCATGACCGGCGCTGCAATTTCTACCATTCCAACGCTGGTCGTGTTCCTGATCTTCCAACGCTACATCATCCAGGGCGTCGTCATGGCGGGGTTGAAGGGATGACGGATACCTCGCGTTTCCCTGATCCGGTCTATCGTGACACGGTGCTGGCACCGCTGTTTGAGGGAGTCAAAACCCATTATGCGGTCCATATGGGGGCTCTCAATCGGGCGCATCTGGTGATGTTGTCCGAAACCGGCATCCTGCCACCTGCGGCGGCACGTTCCATCGCGCAGTCGCTGATCGACATTGAGGCCGAGACCGATATTTCCACGCTTCGCTATACCGGCGCGCATGAGGACTACTTCTTCCTTGTCGAGTCCGAGTTACGCAAGCGGCTGGGCGATCTGGGCGGCGCGCTGCACACGGCACGGTCGCGCAATGACATGGACCACACCCTGTTCAAGCTGGCCCTGCGCAGCCGCACGGCGCATCTGATGGCACAGGCGCTTGATCTGACGGATGCGCTGATTGCCAAGGCCCGGGCCGAGGCCGACACGCCGATTGTCGCCTATACACACGGCCAGCCCGCCCAGCCTACCACCTTCGGCCATTACCTTGGCGCGGTGATCGAGGTGCTGCAACGCGACATCGCCCGGCTGGATGCCGCCGCCGACGGGCTGGAGCATTGCCCGATGGGGGCGGCAGCAATTACCACCAGCGGGTTTCCGATTGACCGGCACCGCGTTGCCGAGCTTCTTGGCTTTGAAGGTCCGCTGCTGAATTCCTACGGCTGCATCGCGGCGGTGGATTATGTGACGGGGCTGTATTCCGCGATCCGGCTGATGTTCCTGCATCTGGGCCGCGTCATTCAGGACATGCAGTTCTGGACCGCCTTCGAGGTCGGGCAGCTCTACGTGCCCAACAGCCTCGTGCAGATCAGCTCCATCATGCCACAAAAACGCAACCCGGTGCCGATCGAGCATCTGCGCCACCTGTCCAGCGTCACTTGTGGGCAGTGCGAGGCCGTCATCGGCACGATGCACAACACCCCCTTCACAGACATGAACGATTCCGAGGGCGAGGTGCAGGCCGCAGGCTATGCCGCCTTCGACCGGGGCGGTCGGGTGCTGTCGCTGCTGGGCGCGTTGATCCCGGCTGTGTCGGTCAATGCAGACCGGGTGCGCGCCACCACGGATGCCGCCTGCATCACCATCACCGAACTGGCCGATACGCTGGTGCGCGACGAGGGGCTGAGTTTCCGTCAGGCGCATGAGATCGCCGCCACGACGGCACGGGCCGTGATCGCGGCGGGTGTTCCGCTTGGGCAGGGGTTCGACGCCTTTTCCGACGCATTTGAAACCGCCGCGGGCCGGGCGCCGGTATTGGACAATGCGGCATTCGCACATGCCGTCGCGCCCGAGACGTTTATCGCGCGGCGCGACCGTCCCGGCGGGCCTGCGCCTGCCGCTTTGAACGCAGCTTTGGACGGCTACGCCCAGACGGCGACGGCGCAGCGCACCGCGATGGACACCCGCGCCACACGCCACAGAAATGCCAAGGCACGCCTTCAGGCCGCCTTCACGACGATCCTTGAGGGATAAAGAATGGCCGATCTGTCGATCCGCGATCTGGTGAAACGCTATGACAAGACGCAAGTGCTGCACGGTATCAGCCTTGACGTGGAGGATGGCGAATTCGTGGTTTTTGTCGGGCCTTCAGGCTGTGGCAAGTCCACCACCTTGCGGATGATAGCGGGGCTAGAGGAAATCACCTCGGGCGAGGTGTCCATCGCCGGGCGCTTGGTCAACAACCTTGAACCCAAAGAGCGCGACATCGCCATGGTGTTCCAGAATTACGCGATCTATCCGCATATGACGGTGCGCAAGAATATCGGCTTCGGGCTTCGCACCGCCAAGATGCCGCGCGCCGACAAGGAGCGCCGGATCGACGAGGTTGCCGTGATCCTTGGCATGACCGACCTTCTGGACCGCAAGCCCAGCCAGTTGTCAGGCGGGCAGCGCCAGCGCGTCGCCATCGGGCGGGCCATGGTGCGCGACCCGGCGGTGTTCCTGTTTGACGAGCCGCTCAGCAATCTGGATGCGCAACTGCGCACGCAGATGCGGCTGGAGATCAAGAAACTGCACCAGCGGGTCGGGAACACGATTATCTTCGTGACCCACGATCAGGTCGAGGCGATGACCATGGCCGACCGGATCGTCATCATGAAGGACGGCCATATACAGCAAGTCGGCACGCCGTCCGAGGTGTATCACAGCCCGGCAAATACATTTGTCGCGCGGTTCATCGGGGCGCCCTCGATGAACATGCTGCCCGGCGTGGTCGAGGACGGTGGCAAGATTTGGCTGGACAGCGGCACAGAGGTCACGCTGAACACCGCCGCCAAGCCCGGTCAGGCAGTGGTGCTGGGCGTGCGGCCGGAGGATCTTTATCCCGGCGATGGCCCGGCGCTGGTGCGGGGGCCGGTGCTGGTCCGTGAACCACTGGGGGCGGAAACACTGATCTATGTCGGGCGCGAAGGCGACGAGGTGATCGCAAAGGCGGATGGGCGCACCCCGCCCGAGGTGGGCGAAGAGGTTACGCTGACAGCGGCATTGGAAAACCTGCATGTATTCGACGCCGAAACCGGCGAGGCGCTGCGGTGAGCCTTGAGGGTGCGGTCGTGTGCGCGGGTCGGCTATATTGCGACCTGATCTTCACCGGCGTGCCGCGCCTGCCCAGCATGGGAACAGAGATCTACGCCTCGGGGCTGGGACTTCATGCGGGCGGCGGAGCGTTCATAACAGCGGCGCATTTCGGGGCCTTGGGGCGGCACGCGGCGCTGGCGGCGACCTTGCCCGGCGCACCGTTTGACACGGTCGTTGCCGGTGATCTGGCGCATGCCGGGTTGAACCTGATTCTGTGCCGCGCAGCACCTGACGGCAATGATCCGCAAATTACCGTGGTGTTGACGGGTACGGACGACCGCGCCTTCGTCACCCGCCGGGCCGGTCCCGCCCTGCCGCGCCTGACGGCTGGCGATCTGCGCGGGTCCAGGCATATGCATATCGGAGAGTTGGCGACGCTGGTGGAATGCCCCTGGCTGATCGACGCGGCGCGCGGTGCCGGGCTGACCCTGTCGCTTGACTGCGCGTGGGACGAAACGCTGGACGCCAAAGGTGCAGCGCCGCTGATCGCACAGGTCGATGTTTTCCTGCCCAATGCTGTCGAGGCGCAACGCCTTGTCGCCGCAGGGCTGCCGCCGCCCTGGTCCAGCCTTGACGTGATTAAGCGCGGCGCTGAAGGTGCAAGCGCCGGGCATGGTGATACGGCAATGGCCGCGCCCGCCATCGCCGTGACGCCGGTTGACACGACCGGCGCGGGAGACGCGTTCAATGCCGGTTTTCTGAATGCCTGGCTTGATGGCGCGGGAGTCGAGGCATCGCTGCGGCAGGGCAACGACCGTGCAGCGCGTGCGATTTCCGGGCGGGGCGGGTTCAACCCCGCTGCAACAGAGGCAGCGACCTAACCTGCCTTGCGCCGATATTGCGCATCCTCACCCCGCCACCAATCGGCAGGCCTGACACGGGCGGGTGCCATCCACGACGCTTCGGGCAGTCAAGCGCAACATGACCCAGAGCCGCCTTCAGAGTGGAAGTTGGCCCCAATCCCGCTAAACTCTGCCCATGCGTGGCGGTTTGTTTCTTTGTGGTGTCGTGGCTTTGGTCCTTCTGGTCGCAGGGCAGGGGCGCGCTGCGGATCGGCAGAGCTTTCTTGAGCTGGCGCGCAGCGGCTGGAACTATCAGCTGCGTTCGACAATGCTGGGTCGGGATATGTCGATCCCGATCCATATCAACGGGCGCGACCTGTCGGGCGCGGCGCTGTGCCTTATTGGTGATCCGCCGACCGCGCAATCGCTGGCGGTGCTGGACACGTTCCGCGCACTGGCCCGCCATGTCTTTGGAAAGCCGCTTCCGATGCGCTACGCAGGGCGGCACGCGCGGTCATGCGGATCAGGTCGGACCGCCATTCTGCGGCTTTATTCAGGTTTTCCCCCAAATCAGGCGCTGACGCAGGATCTTGACTGGATGAATGACGCCTACGGGCTGGGACTGCTGCCCGGACGATTTTACGCGGCAAATTCCCCGGCCATGGCGCAGACCTTCTTTGGCAGGCGCGGGGCCACGACGCATCTGATGGTCCAGCAGGCAGTGTCCCCGCCGGGGTCGCTGGAGGAGGCCTATTATCGGTCCATACTGATCGAAGAGTTGTTTCAAAGCTTCACCTTCGGGATGGACGTGCTGCTGATACGGCGCGACCCTGTTTTCCTGTCAAAGCTTCAGGAAGTGCCGCTGAATACGCATCGCCTGCCCTGGGGTTCCAAAGCGTTCATGTCGGCATTGCTCCGGTCCAACCCGTCAAGGCTGTGCGAATTTGACGTGTTTATGATGCACGCGGTTGCGGGTTCGGCTGTGGACCAGACAACAGAACCCGCTTTCATCGACTATATCGATACCGAATTCGACCGGTTGGCAGCATTGACAGAGGCTACGCGAGCCGATCCGCGGTTCTCACTCATTCTCGATCCGGACTGTCGCGCCGCCACGCAATGATGCGACTTACGACGGTATAGTGCTGTGTCAAACGATGCCCTAACATCTCCGCAAAATGGCGCCGAAAAGGCGACGAGGAGGATACATGGACGCATTGCCAAACAGCCCACCAGAGAACATGCGATCGCTGCTTGGCTATCTGTCGCAGGGCCTTGTCGGACACGAGCGGCTGATCGAGCGACTGATGATCTCTTTGCTGACCGGTGGGCATCTTTTGCTGGAAGGGCCGCCAGGGCTGGCCAAGACGCGCGCGGTCAAATGGCTGTCAAACGCGGTCGAAGGCAGTTTTGCCCGGATCCAGTGTACGCCTGATCTGATGCCTGCCGATCTGACCGGGACGCCGGTGTTTCGTCCGCAAACCGGCACGTTTGAATTTGTGCCCGGTCCGGTCTTTCACAATCTGGTGCTGGTGGACGAGATCAACCGCGCGCCACCCAAGGTGCAATCGGCGCTTCTGGAGGCGATGGCCGAAGGGCAGGTCACGGCTGGCAACCAGACTCATGCCCTGCCGGACCCGTTTCTGGTCGTCGCAACGCAGAACCCGATTGAGCATGACGGCACGTTTCCATTGCCAGAGGCGCAGTTGGACCGGTTCCTGCTTTACGTCAATCTTGACCTGCCTGACGCACAGACCGAACGGCAGATCCTTGATCTGGTCGAAACCGAGGCTGCCCAGCCGCCCGTCGCAGCGGGGCAGATGCCGCTGGCGGCCCTGCAAGAGGCGCGGCGGCAGGCCATGGCGGTGCATCTGTCACCGGAACTGCGCGACTATATCGTTCGCCTTGTGACCGCGACGCGTAAAGGGGAGCTGGCCGCCGAGATCGAACATGCCGTCTCGCCGCGTGGATCGCTGGCGTTGGCTGCGGCCTCCAAGGCGCGGGCCTATCTGCGGGGGCGGGATTATGCCTTGCCGGAGGATGTCGCCGATCTTGCCGGGGACACGATGGCGCACAGGATGGTTCTGTCATGGCGCGCCGTCGCCGAAGGCCGCAGCCAGCGCGACGTGGTTGCCACCATCCTTGGCGCGGTCGAGGCGCTGTGACCGCCGCGTTGAAGGCACCGGGCGTCACGCTGTCCGCGACAGAGCTGATCGCCTTGCGCCAAGTGGCCTTGCGTCCATTGGACGAACCGGTGCTCGCCGCGCTGCCGGGCGGCTTTGCCATCAGGCGCAAGGGCCACGGTCAAGAGGTGGCCGATGTGCGCGAATATGTGGCGGGCGACGATATACGGCATCTCGACAAGGGTACAACGGCGCGCACCGGCGCATTGCATGTTCGCCAATTCCACGAGGAGCGCGACCGCGTATCGCTGCTGGTGGCGGATTTTCGACCTTCGATGCTGTGGGGAATTTCGCGCGCCTTCCGGTCCGTCGCCGCGGCAGAGGCGCTGTGCCTGATTGGATGGCGCATCGTGGTCGAAGGCGGGCGCGTGGGATTGCTGGCCATGTTGCCGGATGGTCAGGTTGTCGTGGCACCGCGTGGCCGGGCGCGGGGAATGCTGGATGTCATAGGTGGTTTGGCGCGGGCGCATGACATGGCGCTGCAATCGGTGATAGACGGACATTCCGAAGATCGCACGCTGGACGAGGCCTTGTCGCGGACAGAGCGGCTTGTGTCCGCCGGGGCAGAGGTGCTTATCGCGTCCGGTTTTGACCATATGGGCGAGGGATTGGCCGATAGGCTGTCATCTCTGGCGCGGCGTCGGGTGCCGCGTCTGATACGGGTGGTCGACGGGGCAACCGACAACCTGCCAGCGGGGCGCTACCCTATTCGGTTGCCCGATGGCCGGCGGATACGCGTCGCGATGCACGACAAATCCGCGACGCCACCAGAGATGGAAACCATTGCCGGGCGTCCCGCGCTGCTCGTGAATGCAGGCGCAGAAATCGTAGAAACCGCGCGCCGACTGGCGACATCCCTGCCATCGGATCGCACACCATGAACGAAAGGGCGCTGAGCGAACACGCCTTGCAGGCCGGGCTGCGCGACATCCGGCTTCCGGCGGAAGCGACGGGCGGGATGGGCGCAGAGCTTGCCGCCGCAATTGCTTTAGCGGCAATTGCGGCTTTGATGATTGGCCTGATCGCCCGGCAGTTTCTTGGTCGAAAGCCGCGCCCCGCCCCCGCCCGGCCCACTCTTGCCCGACGACTTGGCGAACTCGACGCATTGCCTGACGCCGAGCGGCGGATAGCCTTGCTTCATTTACTGAAATTATACGACCCTTCGCAGTTTTCCGCGCTGTGTGACGGCCTGTACCGTCCTGATGGCGGGCCGGACAGCGCGACCCTGCGTGCGGCGTTGGCGCGCCATGCTTGAGCTGGCAACCCCCTGGGCCTTGGCCTTGCTGCCCTTGCCATTGCTGGCGGTGCGGTTCCTGCCACCGATCCGTGCGGGTGGCACGGCGCTGGCCGTGCCTGAACGCATCGGGGCGGCACTGATCAGGCGGTCCCGCGGGGCAGGATCAGACATGCCCGCGCGCCTGCAACGCGCCTTGCCGTGGCTGATCTGGGTTTTGACGGTGCTGGCGCTTTGCGGCCCCCGGATGCCAGAGCCGGTGGCTGCGCTGAAGGTCTCGGGCCGCGATCTGGCGATTGCGCTGGATCTGTCCGGGTCAATGGTGCGGGACGATTTCTATCTCGACGGCGCGCAAGTGAGCCGGCTGGAGGCCGTTACCGCCGTCGGGTCCGCTTTTGCCCGCCGCCGCGCCGGGGACCGGGTGGCGCTGATCGTTTTCGGCTCTGACGCGTATTACGCCACGCCGTTCACCTTTGATACCGAAGCGGTCGCCCGCCGGATCGAGGAGGCGACCATAGGCATTTCCGGCCGCGCGACCAATATTTCCGACGCATTGGGGCTGGCCCTGAAACGGCTGGAAGCGTCTGAGGCCGCCACGCGCGTGGTCATTCTGCTGTCGGACGGGGCCAATAATGCGGGTGCCACAAACCCGCAGGGCGTCGCGCGACTGGCCGCCGATATGGGCGTTCGGGTGCATACGATCGCGCTTGGCCCGAAGGATGAAACGACCGCAGAGGAAGGCGAGCGTGGCGTGGTCGATGCCACGACCCTGCGGGCCATTTCGGACGTGTCGGGCGGGCAGAGCTTTCGCGTGCGGACCACCGAAGACCTTGTCGCCGTCACCGAAGCGCTGGACCGGCTGGAGGCCACCGACAGCGACGGGCTGTCGGCAGAGGTCTATGCCGAATTCTGGATCTGGCCCGCAGTCTTGGCAATGCTGGGGTGCGTTGGCCTTGCATGGCGGGAACAATCCGCATGATCGGCGATCTGACATTGCTGCGGCCCCTGTGGCTTCTGGCGCTACCCGTCCTCGCAGTGCTGGCCGTGTGGCTGTACCGCCATCAGGGCGGCATCGGTGGGTGGGAACGCGCCATTCGGCCAGAGCTTTTGCGGGCAATGGCAGCGCTTGGGCGGGTCGAGACACGGCGTGACAGGGTGCCTTTGATTGCCGCAGTCGGGGCGGCTGCCGTCGCGGTGCTGGCCCTGTCCGGTCCGGCGGTGGAAAGACGCGATGCGGTGTCCTTCCGAAATCTCGACGGTGTTGTTCTTGTCGTTGACGCCTCGCCCAGCGTGACGGAAAGCCCCCGCTGGCAGGATCTGGTCACGATGGGCCGGTTCGGGATTGCGTCGCTCGGCTCGCGTCCCGGCGGGATGGTGGTGTATGCAGGCGATGCCTATGTCGCCACGGACCTGACGGCGGATCACAAACAGTTGGGCCAGACCCTGTCGCTGATCGGTCCCGAAACGGTGCCTGATCCCGGATCACGGCCGGAACGCGGGTTGGATCTTGCAGGTGTGATGCTGACCGAAGCAGAGGTGCTGGCCGGGGATGTGGTCCTGTTCACCGATGGCGCAGGGCTGGGCCCTGACAGTCTGACCGTGGCAGAGCGGATTGCGGCGGAGGGCGCGCGGCTGTCGATCATCGCTTTCGGCCCGTTAACGCCCGAGATGGAGGCACATGCCGCGATTGGTGGCGGCACGCTGATGTCGCTGGACGCGCCGGACGACCTATCCGATTGGTTGACGGGGCAGGCGCGTGACCGGCTGGAACAACAATCCTATCCGCTTTTGTTCTGGCGTGACATGGGGCGGGCGTTGTTGGCGTTGGCCCTGATCCCGATGCTGATGTTGTTTCGCAGGCAGATGACATGAAGGTGCTGGCATTGATAGCTGCCGCCGCAACCGCGTTGGCCCTGATCCTCGGCGGAACGTCCGGTTTCGGCCGGGTCCTGCTGTCGGCAGGAATGCCCGCATTGGCGACACCCCTATTCAAGGATGCGCAGTGGCGCGGGGTTGCGCTCTATCGCGCCCGGAAGCTGTCCGACGCGGCAGAAGCGTTTGCCGATGCCCGGGCCTATTACAATCTTGGAACGGCGCAGGCGCGGGATGGCAAATATTCGGCCGCGCTTGAGGCCTATGATCGTGTGATTCCCGGAGGAGACGGCGACGCACAGGCCAATTTTGACCTGATTGCTGCTTATTATGCATCGCTTGGGATCGACCCGGAGGTTCTTGGGCTGTTCGGAGAGCAAAAAGAAGGCGTAATTGAGGAATCGTTTGTCGCGCAGGGCAATGCGCGCGCCGCCGGGACGGGGGATGAGGTCACCAATGCGTCGGCCATGCTTGGCAATGTCGAACTGCGCAGCAACGCATCCCAGAAGGTGCGGCGCGTGTTCGACGACCGGTTCATGGTGGCGGATGAACGCTGGCTACGGCAATTGGCAGATGTGCCGGGCGAATACCTCGCCGCGCGTATCTCGCAGGAACGTAAGCGGCGAAAGGCCCTGGGGCTGGAGCCACCCACGCCGGAGGATCCGCGATGAGGATGGTCTGTCTGCTGATCACGATGCTTTTTGCGGGTCCGGTTTTGGCACAATCGCGCAACGTCGAGCCGCAGGATCTGCAACTGACGGTCACTGTTCTGGAGCAGGACGCACAACCTTATGCCCGCGAGATGATCCCGATCCTGATCCGCGGGGTTTATCGTCGGCACATCACCCTTGAGAAACTGGAACAACCTGCGTTGGAAGGGTTCAACTGGACGCAGCTGGGCCCTGATAAATGGAGCGAGGAGCGTCTGAACGGCAAGACCGTCAAGGTGATGGAACGCCGGATGGCGCTATATCCCGAAGACGCGGGCACATTGACCATCGGGCCCTTCACGCATCATCTGACCCTGACCGATGAAGGCGATGACTGGTTCGCGCATGATATTACCTCGCCGCCGGTGACGGTAGAGGTCGCCGCCCCGCCGGATCTGCCGGAGGGCGGTTGGTGGTTCCCGGCCAAACGTGTCGAGATTTCCGACCAATGGTCGAACGCGCCGGACCGTTTGAAGGCGGGTGAGGGCGTGTTGCGGATCGTCCGCATCAAGGCCATCGGCGTGACTCCGGAAATGGTGCCGCCGATGCCAGAGCTTCATTCGCCGTCGGGCATGGTTTTCGCCCATCCCGAAAAGCGCCTGATAGAGCTTTCGCCGGAAGGACCGGTCACTTTCGTATTCTGGCGCTGGACGATCCGGCCGGGCAATGCCTATTCCACCATCGTGGAGCCGCTGCATCTGGAGTATTTCGACACTGACGCGCGGGTGATGCGCGATGTCACGATCTCGGCTCAGCGGGTAGCCTATGACGAAACTGCGCTGCCTCCGGTGCCACCGCCCGCGCGCCCGTCTGTCCTGCCCGGATGGCCGGTCGCCTTTGTCGCGCTGCTGATCTTCGGTGCCGGTCTGGGCTGGATGGTGTCCGGCAGGCGCCCCGACGCTACGGCATTAAGGCGGCGGCTCAAGATCCTCGATCCGTTGACACGACAGATGGCGCGGGCGGCGCGTGCGGGTGAGCCCGCTCAGGTCAGGCGCGCGGCATATGCCTTGGTGGGCCGGGACGGGGCCGGGCCGGAGGACGGCCGCCTTTTGGACGGTCTCGACCGGGCGATATTCGCGCCGGATGCCAACACCCCGGACTTGCGCGGCTTTGTCCGGTCCTTCCTGCAATCGCATGCCAGAGTTAAGACTAAGCGCTGAATTGCCAGACACGCCCGACAGGCAGAGGCTTGCGCACAGCGTTCGACACTGGACGCACTGCCTAAGGGAGGACACGACCATGGGACTATTGGACAATCTGTTCGGGGGTGGAAGCAATGACACTGCCGACACCACGCCCAAATACACGCATGTGAAAATTCATCCACAAGTTGACAGTGGCATCCCGCCGGAAGACCCGAATTTCGGCGGCGGGACGTTGCGGTGCCAGTGCCAGACCAATCCGGTGGTGGTCGAAATCTCTGGCCAGACTGCGCATAACCACGTCTGCGGCTGCACCAAATGCTGGAAGCCCAAGGGTGCGATCTTCAGTCAGGTCGCCGTGACGCCGCGCAGCAATGTCAAAGTCACTGAAAATGCGGACAAACTGGGGATTGTTGACGAAAACGCCGCAATCCAGCGCCATGCCTGCCGCGATTGCGGAACGCACATGGTCGGCCGGATCGAGGATACCGGACACCCGTTTCATGGGTTGGATTTCGTGCATACCGAACTGTCCGCGCAAAAGGGGTGGGCGGCACCGACCTTCGCGGCGTTTGTCTCGTCAATCATTGAAGCCGGGGTGGACCCGTCCCGCATGGACGAGATCCGCGGACGCCTGACAGAGCTGGGGTTGACGCCCTATGATTGCCTGTCCCCGCCCCTGATGGATCTGATCGCGACCCATGTCGCGAAACAAAAGGCCTGATGGCTGCGGACATGGGCGGAAAGTGATCTTAGATGCGTTGAAACGGTTGCAAAAAATCGTCGCTAAGCTAGCTTCTTGAACTGGGAGGCTACTGCTATGCAACACTTTGACGTTGCGGTTCCGGAAGAGACAATCTCTTCGGTGCTGATTGTTGACGACCATCCGCTATACAGCGATGCGCTTGCGTCGGCCTTGGGCGGGGTCTTTGCGGACTGTCAGGTAGAAAAGGCCGGATCTTTGAAAGCGGCGCTCGCATTGCTGGAATCGGGGTTTCACCCGGATCTGGTGATGTTTGATCTGGTCTTGCCGGATGTGAATGGCATCTCGGGGTTCATTTCGTTGCGGGCGCATGTGCCGGATATTCCGATTTTGGTCATCTCTTCGATGACGTCGCATGTGCTTGTGACCTCGTTGATGAACGAGGGTGCCGCCGGTTTTTTGCCGAAGGACACGCCTGCGAACGTGATCCAGACCGTGCTGGCAGAGATCGCGGCGGGGCGCAAATATGTCCCGAAGGATTACCGTCAGGCCCGGCCCGCCGAAACGCCCGAGGATTTGCTGGAGAACATTCACCCCAAGCTGGCCGCGTTGACGCCGCAGCAGCAGAAGGTGATGAAGCTGATATGCGAAGGCAAGCCGAACAAGCAGATCGCCTACGAGCTTGATCTGGCCGAGGCGACGGTCAAGGCGCATATCACGGCGCTGCTGCGACGCCTTGGTGTCAGCAACCGAACGCAGGCCGCCCTGATGGTCGAGGCGGCCCATGCCCAGGCTTTGGAATCGGTCGAGGAGCCGGAGGCGCTTTCGTTCCTCTGCCGTTAGTAGGACGGATATGCGAGACACCAACCCCTGCTCTGGTCCGAAATTTGTGACGGTGGCGCAATCCACCGCCCCTGATGCCCGCGACGCGGTCGAGGAGGCCGCGACGGGTATCGACCTTGTGCAGACGTGTTTTGTGCTGGTGTTGGCACCGTCCGGATTGGACGCGGGCGTTCTGGCCGATGCTTTGGCTGACAGGCTGGACGGTGTGCCGGTGTTTGGCTGCACGACGGCGGGACAGATCACGCCTGCTGGCTACGAGACAGACGCGTTGCTTTTGATCGCGTTTCACAAAGAGAATTTCCGCTGTTCCTCGATCCTGTTCAAACCGCTGAAACCCCTGTCCATCGCGCCGATTATCAGCCAGGTCAAACGCCAGAACAGCCAGTTCCTGCGCACACCGGGCTGGAACCGGCTTGCCTTGGTTTTTGCCGACGGTCTGTCGAAACAAGAGGATCTGCTGGCCTCGGTTCTGGAAACCGTGCTGGAGGGCATTCCGGTCTTCGGCGGCTCTGCCGGGGATGGTCTGGCCTTTGGCGAAACCTTCATCCTGCATAACGGCGCGTTCCATGGCAACGCGGCACTGCTGCTGATGGTCGAGACGAACCTGCAATTCCAAGGCCTCAGCTTTGACCACTTCCTGCCAAACGGCAAGCAACTGGTCATCACCGATGCCAACACCGAAGAGCGTCTGGTCCACGAGATAAACGGTGCCCCGGCGGCAAAGGAATATGCGCGATTGGTCGGCTGTGCAGTCGAGGATCTGTCGCCGCAGGTTTTTGCCGAAAACCCGATGCTGGTCTGCCATAACGAAAACCACTATGTCCGCGCGATCTTTGCCCTGACGAATGGCCAGTCGCTGTCGTTTCTTGCCGCTATCGACGACGGGCTGGTGATGATGCTGGGCCGCGGCAAGAATATCATCGAGACATTGGAAGCAGAGCTGGATGTGCGCGACCCGGCGGGGCGGGCACCGGATTTCATCCTTGCCTTCGATTGCGTGTTGCGAAAGCTGGAATTCGAAGAAAAGCAGCTCGACAGGCACGTCTCCAAGATCTTTCGTCGGCATCGGGTTCTTGGCTTCAACACCTATGGCGAGCAGCATTGCGGGCTGCATATGAACCAGACCTTTGTCGGCGTCGCGTTCTTTGAAAGCGACGGGGGGCACGGGCAATGGACATGATCGACCCGACCGAAGCACCGGATATTCAAGTCGCACGCCAATCCAAGATTATTGCGGCATTGGTCAGGCGGGCTACGCGGCAAAACGAGGTTGGCACGACAGCGTATAGCGCCTTTCAATCGGCCATCGAGTTGCAGGCGCAGGTCGCTGCAAAGACCCGTGATCTGGAACGGGCGGCGACCGAGTTGGAAAGCGTTCAATATGATCGAGAGCGCACCCGCCGCAATCTGGACGAGGCGCTGTCGGCGATGGGTGACGGGCTGGCGCTGTTCACCGGTAAGCAGCTCGATATTTGCAACGATCTTTTTCAGCACCTCTTGCAGGATGTCTCGGATCAGGTGGTTCCGGGGCTTAGCCTGACGGGATATTTCAGCCTTCTGACACAAAGCGCGCATGTCCTGTCACTGGACCGGAAAATTACGCAAGCGGATGTGGCCGCCCCGACGTTGTCGGTCGTGATCGAGATGACCGAGGACCGCTGGTACCGGCTGAACATGGAGCGGACCTCTGCCGGAACGCGCATCCTGTTGTTGACGGAAATCACGTCGATCGTGCGGCAGAACCGGACCGAGAAAGAGCGGCTGATCGACAGACAGGCCGACTACCTTCAGGCGGTGTTCGAGAACATGACCTCGGGCGTGTGTACCTTTTCTTCGACGGGCCGGGTGATGATGCATAACCTGCCGTTCCGGCAATTGTTGGGCCTGCCCTACGGTGCTGTGGAAAAGGGCATGTCGCTTCACAGCCTGCTGGCCTTTCTCACGCGACGCGGGGTGATCGAAGGTGCCACGATTTTGATGGTCGAACAATGGCAGGCGCGGTTGCTGCGCAGCGGACGGTTTCGGCAGCGGGTGCGCAGTGTCACCGACAGGGTCTTTGATCTTCAGGCCAATATGCTGCCGGATGGCGGCTTTCTGGTCGAACTGAAGGATGTCACGCTGGAAGCGCGCGCAACCGAGATGCTGGAAAACCGGGTGCAGGAGCGCACGGCAGAACTGACCCGCGCAAATGCGCGCCTTACGGAACAATATGACGAAAAGGCCCGCGTCGAGGAAGAGCTGCGCTTTGCCAAGGAGCGCGCCGAAGCTGCGGTGTCGTCCAAGACCCGTTTTCTGGCGGCGGCCAGCCATGACCTGTTGCAGCCCATCAATGCCGCCAAGCTGTTGATTGCGACATTGCAACAAAACACTATGGGGTCGCCGCACGCCCCCCTGACAGAGCGGTTGAAAGGGGCTTTCACGTCCATTGAGCAATTGTTGCATGCCCTGCTGGATATATCGCGGTTGGACAGTATCGAAGAGGATGCGGTGACGGCCCGCACGCTGAACCTCGGCACGATTTTGCAAGGTGTCTACGAGGATCAGACCCCGCTGGCCGAACAAAAGGGCGCGAAGCTTGTGATGGTGCCGTGCAATCATCATGTCCGGTCCGATCCGGTCTATCTGCTGCGGTCCATTCAGAACCTTGTGGTGAACGCGATCCAGTACACAGAGCCGGGCGGCAAGGTTCTGTTTGGGTGCAGGCGTCGCGGTGACAAGGTCGAATTGCAGGTCTGGGACACCGGCATCGGCATCGGTGAGGAAGATCAAAGCCGCATCTTCGAAGAATTCGCTCGTGCCGGAAATGTGCCCGTCGGTTCAGGTGTCGGGCTGGGCCTGTCGATTGTCGAACGGACGTGCCGCCATCTCGGGCACCGGCTTTGGATGTCGTCAGAACTGGGCGTTGGATCGGTCTTTTGTATCGAGATGGACCGCGTGGGCGATTCCATCGGCGACTCCGAACCCGTGAAGGCGGCATTGAGCTTTGGTGACGTGCCGTTGGATCATATCGCCTTGGTGGTAGAGAATGACGCGGATGTGCTGTTTGCCACGACACAGACTTTGCAGGGCTGGGGGGCAAGCGTATTGCCTGCGGCGTCCACCGAAGAAGCCGTGAACTTTGTTCGGGATATGGGAATGCCACCGGACATCATGCTGGTGGATTATCAATTGGACGGCGCGGATACCGGCCTGCGCACCATAGAGACCATCCGCCGGGAAACCGGCACGAATGTCCCGGCGATCATGATAACCGCCGATCGGCGGGAAAGCTTGTTGCGGGCCGGGAAGCGGATGGACTTCACAGTCATGACCAAACCATTGCAGTTGTCGCGCCTGCGTCCGCTGATCGAATGGAAGGTCAAGGAGCACACCGCCGGAGTGCAGCCGAAAGTCGGGCATGACACTGCCGGACAGGGGAATACTCTCGGCTGAGGGAGGAATTTTATGATGCTGAAACAACTGGCCTTTGCGATTGCACTATTGGCGGCACCAGCCGTCGCGAATTCGGCGGACGGGGCCAAGACCTATGACCTGCTGTTCCGCAATGGAACATTGGACGAGATCAGCCGAGACAAAACGCTGTTCTATCACCGCGAGGTCACCAACGCCTTGAAACCAGAGGCGGGCGAGCGAGACACCGGAGACATCGCGCTGAACTTTTCGACCGACGAGGATGGGATGCTGAAAATCTCATTCCACAAAGAGGACAAGATGCGCGGTATGGGGCGTTTCCCGGCCAGCGTCGGTAATCCGATGATCATGGTCTTTTATGAATCGGTCATCCGCGACATGGCGGAATCGGCGGGTGGCAGTCCTTTTTACATCCGCAATCGGGTCAAGGACGCGCTGATCCAGACGTCGGAGGTGATCGAGGGCGAAGCAGAAGTTGACGGGCGCATGGTGGCCACAAAGACGGTCAGCCTGTTCCCGTTCAAGGACGACCCGAACCGCGACCGGATGCAAGGCTTCGGCGACTTGGAAATGCAGGTGGTGATGTCCGAGGACGTGCCCGGCTGGTATCTTAGCATGACGGCAGATGCGCCCGGTGCGGGCGACGGCCCGGTTTACCATTCGGAGATCACGTTTGATACGCTGGGGGAAACGAGATGAAAGGCCTGACCTGCGCGCTCATTCTGGCAGTTGCACCGCTGGCGGCCAGCGCGCAAAGCGTTGCACAGCAATATAACGACTACCCGACAGCCGCTCGCGCGGATTACGTCTTTGCCTGTATGGCCACGAACGGGCGCAGCCGCGAGGTGCTGCAACAATGCGCCTGCTCGATAGATGAGATTGCCACAATCCTGCCATACGAAAAATACTTGCAGGCGGAAACGGTCCTTTCGATGCGGCGCACGGGGGGCGAACGCATGGCCGTTTTCAACAGCGCCGTCGTGGCCGAGGCTTTGGTGGCCGACCTGCGCCGCGCGCAGGCCGAAGCAGAGATTATCTGTTTCTGAGGGTGTCGGGCCGATCAGCCCTGCGCCGCTTTGCTCAGATCATGCGCGAAGCTGTTGCCATCGGTATCCGTGGCTTTGACGGTCAGCATCTCGGCACCGTTATCGGTGTAGGAAAATCGAAAGACCGGGTTTTCGGAAATCGAGATGCCACCATCGACAGTGAACAGCAGATCCTCGCCCTGCCAGACCTCCATATGATCGATGAAATGCGCGGGGATGAACAGCTGTGTCACCTGATCGCGTTGCAGCCCGGAGTAATTCGGGTGCCGGATCATGATCTGCGCCTCGCGACGCGGTGTAGACATGGCAGGCTCGCCAAACAGGCGCAGCTTCATCTTGCCAATGCCGGCCAGTGCCTGTTCGGGGTCCTTGGTTGCGGGAGCGGAACAGCCGCCAGAGGCTTTGACATACCGGCCCGACATGGACAGGCCCTGATCTGTTTCTGCGATCACCCGGAGATTGGAATACTGGTCCACGCGCACGCGCAACTCGAAATCGAGCGGGGCCATTGCGTCGGAAAATTCCATGACAGCGGCCACGGGGGCCGGGTTCTCGTCAATGACCACAGTTGCTTTTTTGATCGGCAGCGATGGGTCAAGCTGGCGCAGCACCACTGGAACCGTCGCGGCATCATGCGCGCGGTAAGGCGCATCGACACTGATGATGGCGGCCCCATCGGCAAGCGGGGCGTCCCCCAGAATATCCGGGCGCAGGTCCTGCCAGGTTGCGCTTTCGGTTAACGGGTTCGTGATCGGGTCATCGGCGAAAGCGGGCGATGCGAACAACGCAACAACGACCGCCGTGATAATGGCTGGATTGGCCATGCCTCCTCCTCTTGCATGGGTACAAAGCGAATTATGACACAAATTCAGGTTTTCTGATATAGAGCGTTTGGTCGGTGCCGCACACGTTTCCGCGCGCGACCTGTGACCTGTTAGGAGGGAGGGCGATGTTCGAAGCTGTCGTGTTGATCTGTCTGAATGCAGGCGCGGGACCGTGCCGCGAGATGCTGCTGCCGGGATTTGAGGCCGACAATCAACAGGCCTGCGAGGCGGCGCTGGCAGAGGCCCCGCCGCAAACGCCTGCGGGAACGGCCGCTTTTTGCCAACCGAAGGGCGCTGCACTGGCGGTGGATGAGATTGCAGAGGGTGTCTTCGTCCATTCGGGTCTGATCGAGGAACCTGACGAGGTCAATCTAGGGGACGTGTCCAATCTGGGCTTTGTCATTGGCGACGCTTCGGTCGCGGTGATCGACAGCGGCTCTGCCCGCTGGATGGGCGAGGCGCTGTGGCGCAGCATCCGGCAGCGTACAGACAAGCCGGTAAGTCATGTGATCCTGACTCATATGCACCCGGACCATGTCTTCGGCGCGACGCTGTTCGCGGATGCAGGGGCAGAGTTGGTCGGTCACGAAAGGCTGCCGCGCGCGCTTGCCGACCGGCAGGCGAACTACCTTGAAAGCCTGCACCGCCTGATTGGTGAAGAGGCGATGATCGGAACGGTTTCGCCGGACATCTCACACCGGATCGGGGCCGAGGATCAGATCGACCTCGGGAATCGAGTGTTGACCCTGACGGCCTGGCCCACAGCCCATACGCCCGCGGATCTCACGGTGTTCGATACAAAAAGCGGAACGCTATTCGCCGGCGATCTTGTGTTCGATCAGCACACGCCTGCGCTGGATGGCAGCGTTCTTGGCTGGCAGGACGTTATGGCGCGGATGAAAGCGCAAGCAGCCCTGCGAGTCGTGCCCGGACATGGCGCGGCGTCACTGCCTTGGCCGGCGGGCGCCGCCGCTTTGGAACGCTACTTGCAAACGCTTGTCACGGACACCCGCGCCGCGATTGCCGACGGCACGCGGCTTGGCGACGCGGTAAAGACCATCGCGGCCGACGAGGCGGAGCATTGGCACCTGTTCGAGGCGTATAATCCGCGCAACGCCACCGTTGCCTTTACAGAGCTTGAATGGGAATAGGGTTCAGCTGTCCTTGACCTCTGCCTGAAGCATCTGGGCAATCCCGAACAGACGTTTTTCCAGCAGTGTCGGCGTTTCGCACAGATAGGTGATGTTCTTCTGCCTGTCCGAATAGATCAGCTGATCCCAGTCAAGTTGCTCTTCCAGCGCGTCCACCCTGTCAAAATCCGGGTCTTCGGTTGCCAGTTGCGTTGCCATCTCGCTGCGCGCGGCTTCGATCTTTTCGCTCAGCCCGATCTGGCTAAGCGAAAATTCCTCGATGCCGTGGATGATCCGGCCGCGCCGGCGGGACAAACGGTCGAACACTTGCTTGAACACCAGACCCAAAGCGTCAGGATCTCCCTCTACCTGCGCAGCAAAGGCGGCAATATCGGGGCGTAATGTCTCAAGCTCGATTCGCCTGACGGCCAATGTGTCGGCAAGCGTATTCACGTCGTCCTGTATCGCCTTCGGCACAGTGTCCGGGACCGGATGCGCCCACATCAGGCCAACGGACAATTGCCCCACCTTGCGCTGCACGCAGGGCCATGTCGGATCCGAAAAATCGGTGGCGAGGGCTGGGGTCGCAAGACACAACCCGGCGAGCACTAGAATTCTGGCGTGAACCATTTGAAAAATCCTCCCAGATAAAAGATGCCCGAGGGCGCAAGGCAAGTCTACGCTTCCCAATGCCCACCATAGTCTGCATTGTTTGGTATACTGCCCCCTACCATAATCCGTTAAAAATGCGTGGCCGGTAAAACGTGTCGGCGCGCAAAGGAAGGAAGAATACATATGCGAACTCGTGCTGCCGTGGCCGTTGAGGCAGGTAAACCACTGGAAATCATGGAAGTCGAACTGGACGGGCCCCGCAAGGGAGAAGTGCTGGTCGAGATCAAGGCCACGGGCCTGTGCCATACGGATGAATTTACCCGTTCCGGTGACGACCCCGAAGGCATCTTCCCGGCAATTCTTGGCCATGAGGGCGCAGGCGTCGTGATCGAGGTCGGCGAAGGTGTGACCACGCTGGAGGTGGGCGATCATGTGATCCCGCTTTACACGCCCGAATGCCGCGAATGCGAATACTGTCTGAACCCCAAGACCAACCTGTGCCAGAAGGTGCGTTCGACACAAGGTCAGGGTCTGCTGCCTGATGGTACGACGCGGTTCAAGATGCTGGATGGCACACCGATCCACCACTACATGGGCTGTTCGACCTTCGCCAACCACACGGTTGTGCCAGAGATCGCGCTGGCCAAGATCCGCAAGGACGCGCCGTTCGACAAGGTCTGCTATATCGGTTGCGGTGTCACCACGGGCATCGGCGCTGTCATCAACACTGCCAAGGTAGAGATTGGCAGCCGCGCGGTTGTCTTTGGTCTGGGCGGCATTGGCCTGAACGTCTTGCAGGGCCTGCGTCTGGCGGGTTGTGATCAGATCGTCGGTGTCGATCTGAATGACGACAAGATCGAAATGGCCGAGCATTTCGGCATGACCGATTTCGTGAACCCCTCGAAGGTCGAGGGCGATCTGGTGGCGCATCTGGTCGAGCTTACCAAGGGCGGTGCGGATTACACCTTTGACGCGACCGGCAATGTGAACGTGATGCGCACGGCGCTGGAATGCGCGCATAAGGGCTGGGGCGAATCAATCATCATCGGCGTGGCACCTGCGGGGGCTGAAATCAGCACGCGACCTTTCCAACTGGTGACAGGACGTGTCTGGCGCGGAACCGCGTTTGGCGGCGCCAAGGGCCGCACAGATGTGCCGAAAATCGTCGACTGGTACATGGATGGCAAGATCGAGATCGACCCGATGATCACGCACAAGCTGACGCTGGACGAGATCAATCACGGCTTTGACCTGATGCATGAAGGCAAGTCGATCCGTGCCGTGGTGGAGTTCTGATCCGGTATGGAAACTCTTTCTGAAAATCGTAGCTTCGAAGGCGTTCAGGGCGTTTACAAACACGCCTCGACCGCCTGCGGATGCGACATGACCTTCGCCGTCTATCTGCCGCCACAGGCAAAGACCGGAAAGGTGCCAGTTCTGTGGTATCTGTCGGGTCTGACCTGTACGCATGAAAACGCGATGGTGAAAGCCGGGCTTCAGGAACATGCGGCCGAACACGGTCTTGCGCTCGTCTTTCCCGACACCTCGCCGCGCGGCGACGACGTGGCGGATGACGACGCCTATGATCTGGGGCAGGGCGCCGGGTTTTACGTCAATGCGACGCGCAACCCCTGGCGTCCGCATTTCCAGATGTATGACTACATCACCAGCGAATTGCGTGATCTGGTGCTGGCGAATTTCGCCATCCTCGACCGGCACGGGATAACCGGGCATTCGATGGGCGGGCACGGCGCGTTGACCATCGCGATGCGCAATCCTGATATGTACGATTCACTGTCCGCTTTCGCGCCGATTGCGAACCCCACCCAAAGCGATTGGGGTCGAAAGCAGCTAAGCGCCTATCTTGGAGATGACGAATCAAGCTGGTGCCAGCACGACTCCGTGCTACTTATGGACGACAAGGGATGGAAAGGCGACCTGCTGATCGATCAAGGTGGATCTGACCAGTTTCTGGACCTGCTCAAGCCGGAAACACTTGCCGAGGCCATGATGCGCAATCGGCAGCCAGGGGTGTTTCGGATGCAGGAAGGCTACGACCATTCGTATTTCTTTGTGAACTCCTTCGCAGGCGATCACGTTGCCTGGCACGCAGATCGTTTGCTTCAAGACCAGTAAGATAGAGGCTTAAAATGTTCAAAACAGTAATCTGCACAGCTTTTGCGACACTTCTTCCGCTTGCCGTCATGGCCGAAAGCCACTCGATGGCAGGTGATGCGGAAAAAGGCGAAAAAGTGTTCCGCAAATGCCAAGCTTGCCACGATGTGGGCGAGGACGCCAAAAGCAAGGTTGGGCCGGTCCTGAACAACATCATGGGGCGGCAGATCGCCAGTGTGGAAGACTTCAAATACTCCAAGGTTCTGGCGGAAATGGGCGAAGCCGGGGATGTCTGGACGCCCGAAGCACTGGCTGCCTTTCTGGAAAAACCGCGCGATTTCGCCAAGGGCACGAAGATGTCCTTTGCCGGGCTTCGTAAAGAAGAGGACCGCGCAGATGTGATTGCGTTTCTAGCGAGCCATTCTGACGAAACTGAGGCGACTGACGAAGGTTCGTGACATAAGAAATGTCTGCCCCGCCGGGAGGAGAGAGCTGGCGGGGCAGTACATAGCGGCAGATGGGCTAAGCCCCGTTTTGCCATGAGGCGGCGAAAGCCGTGTATTTCGGGAGGACTGAAATGAAGACCCTTAGAATGTTAACCTCGGGCATCGCCCTTTGCTGCGCCAGTATGGCGATGGCGAATGACGATCTCATGACGCTGATGGACAACCCGGCACAATGGGCGATCCAGACGGGCGATTACAAAAACCAGAGATATTCCAAACTCGATCAGATCAACGCCGAAAACGTCGGCGACCTTCAGGTTGCATGGACATTCTCCACCGGCGTGCTGCGGGGCCACGAAGGCTCGCCGCTGGTGATCGACAACATGATGTATGTTCACACGCCGTTCCCGAACATCGTCTATGCGCTTGATCTGGCACAGGACGGCAAGATCGTCTGGAAATACGAACCAAAGCAGGACCCGGATGTCATCCCGGTGATGTGCTGCGATACCGTGAACCGCGGTGTTGCCTACGCCAATGGCAAGATCTTCCTTCATCAGGCCGACACGAAAGTGGTCGCGCTGGACGCCATGAGCGGCGAGGTGAAGTGGGAAGCACAGAACGGCGACGCGTCGATAGGCGAGACAAACACCGCGACGGTTCTTCCGGTGAAGGACAAGATCATTGTCGGTATCTCGGGCGGTGAATTCGGTGTTCAGGGCCATGTCACGGCCTACAACATGGAAACGGGCGAACTTGAGTGGCGCGCCTATTCTGTCGGCACCGACGATCAACTGTTGGTGGACCCGGAAAAGACCACCCATCTGGGCGAGCCGATCGGCGTGGACAGCTCTATCAAGACCTGGGAAGGCGATCAGTGGAAGATCGGCGGCGCCACGACGTGGGGATGGTATTCCTACGACGAGGAGCTTGACCTCTTCTATTACGGCTCTGCCAACCCTTCGACCTGGAACCCTGCGCAACGCCCGGGCGACAACCGTTGGTCGATGACCATCATGGCGCGTGACCCCGATGACGGCATGGCCAAGTGGTTCTACCAGATGACCCCGCATGACGAGTGGGATTATGACGGCGTCAATGAAATGATCCTTACGGAGCAGGAAATTGATGGTGAAGAGCGCAAGCTGCTGACGCATTTCGACCGGAACGGTCTGGGATATACCCTGGATCGCGAAACCGGCGAATTGCTGGTGGCGGAAAAGTTCGATCCGGCTGTGAACTGGACGACCGGTGTCGATATGGACCCCGAATCCGAGACATACGGTCGTCCGGCCGTTGTCGCGCAGTACTCGACCGAGCAGAATGGCGAAGACGTCAACTCCACCGGTATTTGCCCGGCGGCGCTTGGGTCCAAGGACCAGCAGCCTGCGGCCTACTCGCCGAAAACAGAGCTGATGTATGTCCCGACCAACCACGTCTGCATGGACTACGAACCGTTCCGCGTGGCCTACACCGCCGGTCAGCCCTATGTCGGCGCGACGCTGGCGATGTATCCGGCACCCGACAGCCATGGCGGCATGGGTAACTTCATCGCCTGGGACAACACGGTGGGTGAGATCAAGTGGTCCATCCCCGAGCAGTTCTCGGTCTGGTCCGGTGCTTTGGCAACTGCGGGTGACATTGTCTTCTACGGCACGCTCGAAGGCTATCTGAAGGCGATTGATGCGACCACAGGTGACGAATTGTACCGCTTCAAAACCCCATCTGGCATCATCGGTAACGTGATGACCTACGAGTTTGAAGGTAAGCAGTATATCGGCATCTTGTCTGGTATTGGCGGCTGGGCCGGGATCGGTCTTGCGGCTGGTCTGACGAACCCGAATGACGGTCTGGGTGCCGTGGGTGGCTATGCCGCTCTGAGCGACTATACCGCGTTGGGTGGTCAGCTGACCGTGTTCGCACTGCCGGATTAAGGCTCGATGACGCTTCAAGAGCTGGGTCCGGCGCATCCGTGTGCCGGACCTCCCCTAACGACTGTCCGAAAGGTGAACAGCCATGATGCGCACCGCATCCCATTTTTTCTTTGCCGCCGCCGTATCGACGCTGCTTCCCCTTGCAGCCTTTGCCCAAAGCTCGAGCGATCAGCCGGTAAAGCCCGAAGAACACGCTGATGAAGTCGCTGTCGCCTATGAGGACGATGGCATGTACTTCACCGAAGATGATATTCCTACCTACAAGGTAGCCGAGGATGGAACCGTCGATTGGATGACCTTCTCGGGTTTCCGTCGCTATCATTCGGAATGTCATGTCTGTCATGGCCCGGATGGCGAAGGGTCCACCTATGCGCCGAAGATCAAGAATTCCGCCGTGCATCTGGACTATTACGATTTTTATGATGTCGTGGTGAATGGTCGTCAGAATGGCAACTCGGTCATGCCGCACTTTGGCGACAACCCGAACGTGATGTGCTATCTCAATGACATCTATGTTTACCTCAAAGCCCGTGGCATGGATGCGGTGCCGCGTGGTCGCCCGGCCAAGAAAGAAGCCAAGTCCGATCTGATCCGCGAGATGGAAAATGATTGCATGGGCTGATACGATGCGCCTTGTCGCGTCAGGGTTTTTGGGATTGTTGCTTTGCGCCGGTGTGGCGCAGGCGCAGACCTCTGATCTTGTCTCGACGCACGCATTGAGGGTTTGCGCAGATCCAGCCAATGCCCCGATGTCCATGCAAGACGGATCTGGCTATGAAAACGCGCTGGCAGAGCTGGTCGGCGAAAAGCTGGGTCTGCCCGTTCAATATACCTGGTATCCGATGGCGACCGGCTTTGTCCGCAACACGCTTAAGATCAAGAAATGCGACGTGATCATTGGTTATGCGCAGGGCCATGAGCTTGTGCTGAACACCAATCATTATCTGACATCGACATATGTGCTGATCGTTCCGAAGGACGGCCCGTTGACCGACGTCACCGTGCTGTCGGATGAACGCTTGCAGGGGTTGAAGATCGGGATCATCGCCGGAAGCCCGCCTGCTACCCATATGGCGCGCAACGGCTTGATAGGGAAGGCAAAGGCCTACCATCTGTTTGTTGACAGACGGTACGAAAGCCCTTCAGAGGACATGCTGGCCGACCTTGAAAGCGGAGAGATCGACGCCGCCATCATTTGGGGGCCGATCGGAGGTCCTTTGGTCAAACAATCCCATCCGGGTATGAAAGCCATTCCGCTGATCAAGGAAACCCTGCCGCCCAAACTTTACTACCGGATCACGATGGGCGTCCGACAGGGTGAAAAAGTTTGGCAGCGCAAGCTGAACTCGCTCATTCGACGCAATCAGGATGAAATCAACGCTCTGCTTGCTGATGCGGGCGTGCCGTTGGTCTCGGACCTTGGGGATACGGTTCTGGATCTGTCCCAATGATCCGGATGCTGGCGATCCTGCTTTTTGTGGGACTGCCAGTCAGTGTGGTGGCTGAAGACGAACCCGCGGATTACCGGATGGACCGCTACCGGGGGCCGGTCCCGTCTACCCTGTCGGGTGGCACGGTCGTCGGGCCGGAGGCGGCACATGACCTGTGGCAAGCGGGCCAGACCGCATTCATTGATGTTCTGCCGCAAGCCCCGAAACCCGCCAACCTGCCCGAAGGCACGATCTGGCGCGACAAACCGCGAGACTCCATCCCCGGCGCGATCTGGCTGCCCAATGTCGGCTACGGGGCCATTGCGGACGTCACAGAAGGGTATTTCCGACGCGGTTTGGCCAATGTCACGAAAAATGACAGCACGCATCCGGTCCTCTTCTTCTGCCTTGCAGAGTGCTGGATGAGCTGGAACGCCGCCAAACGCGCAATCGAATGGGGGTATAGCAATGTCTACTGGCTGCCCGAAGGGACTGATGGATGGCAGTTCTGGGACTATCCGCTGGAACGGATCACTCCGGAAGAACCGCAGCCCGGCGTTGAATAATCAGACCGCCCTGAATCATAGAAAAGTTGAAAGCCCCGGCACAGTGATGTCCGGGCCAGAGTTTCCCATGGCGATTGACGCCGTATCAAGGCTTGCCTAATGTCGCTTTAGCCGGGGGCGCTGCCAAGCTGAGACGTACCCTTTGAACCTGAACCAGATAATGCTGGCGGAGGGAGGTCACAGTCGCTTTATATTTGCTGACAAAGTGCTCTTTTTCGCCAGAACCTGAAAGAGCCGCAATGACTGTGACAGATATTCTGACTCCGCTTCGCGCGCAAAGCCCGCTTGTACACTGCATCACCAACTATGTGGCGATGAACATCGCCGCCAACGTTGTATTGGCTGCCGGCGCGTCGCCTGCCATGCTTCATGCCGTTGAAGAAATCACGGATTTCACGCCGATTTCCGGGGCGTTGACAATTAACATCGGAACATTGTCTGCCCCTTGGGTCGTGGGCATGATATCCGCAGCCGAGACGGCAAACACCCACAATATTCCGTGGGTCTTCGACCCGGTTGCGCATTTCGTCAGCAACTACCGCAAAGGGGTCGCGCAGGACATTCTGTCCTTGCGTCCGACGATCCTGCGGGGAAACGCCTCAGAGATCCTTGCCCTCGCTGGAGAGGCGGGATCCGGCAAGGGGGCCGACAGCGGCGATGCTGTCGAAGCGGCTGAAGCTGTGGGTGTAGCATTGGCACGGAAATTCGGCTCTGTTGTCGCGATCACCGGTCCTGTGGATCTTGTCACCGACGGCACGCGGACGGCACGGGTCGCAGGCGGGTCGGAGATCATGCCGCAGGTGACCGCCTTGGGCTGTTCGCTGACAGCATTGATGGGGGCGTACGCAGCCGTCGGACCGGCGTTTGACGCGGCCTTGGGCGCGTTGGCACATTTTAAAGTGGCCGGCGGCATGGCGGCCAGGCAGGCAAGTGGCCCCGGCAGCTTCCAAGTGCATTTCCTCGACGCGTTGGCGGCGGTAAAGCCCGACGACCTGCACGAAGTGGTTGTCGCATGACGGTCCTGCGCAAAAGCCTTCGGCTTTACCTTGTCACCGATCCGCAGCTTTGCGCCTCGCGTGGGGTTATCGATACGGTGCGTTGCGCAGTATCGGGCGGTGTCAGCATGGTGCAGTTGCGTGACAAGTCCGCACAAACACACGAACGGGTAGAGCTGGCACGCGCGATCAAAAAGGCTCTTTCGGGCAGCGGCGTGCCTTTGGTGATCAACGATGACGTGGATGCCGCCGTCGCTGCCGATGTAGACGGGGCGCATATCGGACAGGGAGATCTGACGCCCGCGCAGGCCCGCGCGCGGCTTGGCCCGGACAAGATTCTGGGGCTGTCCTGCGAGACGGCGCAGACTGTGCAGGGGGCTGATCCCTCCATAGTCGACTATCTTGGTCTTGGCCCGGTTTTCGGCACGGCGACCAAAACCGACCATGCCGCACCTATCGGGTTTGATGGGTTGGCGCGTCTTGTCGCGCTCTCGTCGCTTCCTGCCGTCGCCATAGGTGGGCTGAAAGCGGAACACGCAAGTGCCGTGCTGAAAAGCGGTGCTGATGGTCTGGCTGTCGTGTCCGCCATTTGTGGGCAGCCCGATGTCGCGGCAGCGGCGCGTGCCTTTAGCTTTCAGGAGGGCCGGGCATGATCGCAAACGTGCTTAGCATTGCCGGGTCGGATCCATCAGGGGGCGCGGGCATACAGGCAGATATCAAGGCGATTTCGGCCAATGGGGCCTACGCCATGGCTGCGATCACGGCACTCACGGCGCAAAATACGCAAGGCGTCAGTGATATTCATCTGGTGCCGCCCGATTTCGTTCAAGCGCAGATCAAAGCGGTGTTCGAGGACATCAGAGTGGATGCGGTTAAAATTGGCATGATTGCCAATGCCGACATTGCCGCCGCTGTCGCCGAGGTGCTGCGAGACTGTACTGCTCCAATTGTGCTGGACCCCGTGATGATCGCCAAGGGCGGCGCACCCTTGTTACAGCCCGATGCTGTATCTGTGCTGCGGGCGCAGCTTTTACCACTGGCCAGGCTTCTGACGCCCAATCTGCCCGAAGCTGCGCATCTTCTGGGTGCTTCGATCGCTGCAGATCGGACCGCCATGCAAGAACAAGGCCGCGCGCTTATCGCCAAGGGGCCAGCTGCCGTCCTGATGAAGGGCGGGCATCTGGAGGCACCGGAAAGCCCGGACTGCCTTGTCACGCGGGATGGTGTGACCTGGTTTGAAGGGCAACGAACCAAGACCCGCAATACCCATGGCACGGGGTGTACACTGTCTGCCGCCCTGGCGGCACAGCTCGCGCAGGGATTGGACCTGCGCGACGCCGTCACCGCCGCCAAGGCTTATGTCGCGTCCGCTCTTGCCCATGCCGATGACTTGACGGTCGGAACGGGCCACGGCCCAACCCATCACTTTGCAAAATTCAAAGGACTGCACCCATGAGAACACTGTCAGACACCACCATCGAGGTGACAGTCTAATGAGTGGATTGGAACATGGTCGCACCGTTGCCCTGTTGCGGGACGGATGCGCGGATGATTGGCGTAGCTATACGCATCACCCTTTTGTCGACGGCCTGCGCGACGGCACGTTGCCTCGCGCGGCTTTCCTGCATTACCTGATACAGGACTACGTCTTTCTTGTGCATTTTTCGCGCGCCTGGTCCCTAGGGGTGGTCAAGGCCGAAACATTGGAAGAGATGAAAGTCTGCGCTGGTTCAGTCAATGGATTCGTCAATCACGAAATGGCCCTGCATATTGAGACCTGTGCCGCAGAAGGCATTGACGAGGTCACCCTTTTCAACGCGGTGGAAGAGTTCGAGAACATCGCCTATACGCGCTACGTCATGGATGCAGGGTTACAGGGCGACTTTCTGGATCTGCTGGCGTCACTGGCACCATGTTGCTTTGGGTACGCCGAAATCGGCACGCGGCTTGGTGTAGAGGCCGCGCCCGATACGCCCTATCGCGCATGGATCGACACCTATAACGGCAGTGAATACCAAACCGCGATGACGCGGCTTGGCCAGATGATCGACGGAGCGATGACGCGGCGACTGGGCCCCGCGCCCGAGACCTCCCCCCGGTGGTCGCAGTTGCAAAAACGGTTCACAACCGCAACACAACTGGAGGCCGCATTCTGGGGTATGGGGCTCCGCAAAGCGTAAAAACCTGGCCTCCCGATATCACTGTTCAAGGGCACCATTTGTTAGAAGCGGTGTCCTTGTGCTTTTCCGATGCAAGATGTCACCACCACGTTCAGTGCCGTTCTGCTCGGGTTGCTGTTTGGTGTTTGCCGACTGCCAGCGCACTCTATGACAGTTTGATAGGCCACCAAGAAGCTATGGCTGATTTGACCGCGCCGATGCGAGGTGGTGATGGATTGGCCAATATTTAAGAAAAATCCATGTAAATTCGACCGCCATGAGCACAAGAGACACCACGAAGAAGGACTATCTTAACAACCGTCGTTTTAACGTCTCCGGTATCCAGAAGCAGGAGCTTATCGCGTGTTTGGTATCATCGGCATCATCACGATTTTCGCTATGGTCTTTGGTGGCTACCTTGCCGCCGGTGGTAAGATGGCGATCATTTTGAAAACTCTCCCGTTCGAAATGATGATGATCGGGGGGGCAGCGGTTGGTGCATTTCTGATCAGCAATGATGGCGCAGCGGTCAAGCATACACTCAAGGACATCTCGAAGGTCTTTAAAGGCCGGAAATGGAAGCCGGAGGATTACCGTGATCTTCTGTGCCTGCTTTATGAGTTGATCCGCTTGGCGAGGAGCAATCCTGTCGCCATCGAAGAACATGTGGAAGACCCGCAATCTTCTACGATCTTCGGAAAATATGAAAAGATACTTGCTGACAAGGAAGCGGTGAACCTTATCTGTGATACGTTGCGTTCGGCGTCGATGAATTACGACGACCCGCATCAGGTGGAAGAGGTGCTGGACAAACGCATGGAAGCTTCGCAACACCACGCGTTGCACTCCAGCCATGCTTTGCAAACCGTGGCTGATGGTCTTCCAGCATTGGGTATTGTCGCTGCGGTTCTCGGCGTGATCAAGACCATGGGTTCGATTGACCAGCCGCCGGAGGTGCTCGGACGATTGATCGGTGGGGCTTTGGTCGGGACATTTCTTGGCGTGTTTCTTGCTTATGGTCTTGTCGCGCCTTTCGCGTCGAAAGTAAAAGCTGTGGTCGAAGAAGACAGCCACTTCTATCATCTCATCCGCGAAGTCCTGATTGCCAACCTCCACAATCACTCGACAATCAATTGCATCGAGGTCGGACGCCAGAATGCGCCTGATCATATCCGGCCCAGCTACAATGAACTGGAAGAAGCCCTGCGCGGCCTGAAGGACGCTGCATGAAGTATCTGTTTGTGATATTCTGGCTTTGTGTTCTTGCCGCACCTTCCAGCGCAGAGACCATAACCATCAAATCGGGTGAGCACGGAACGTTTACCCGGCTTGTCCTATATTTGCCTGACAAATCCGGGTGGCAACTGGAACAAGACAAACGCAAAGTTTCAATCGTGTTTCCCGGAAAAAGATACGAGGCAGTTCTTGATCAGGTTTTTCTCAAGATTACGCGCGAGAGGATCGGCGAGGTCAATGTGCTGCCGGCTAAGGGACGCATAGAATTGCTGCTGAACTGCGATTGCGTGGCAACAGCTTTCGAGTACAGGCCTCGGATTGTGGTTGTGGATGTTGCTCCCGAAGGTCCGTCAAGTACTGAAGTAAAACCCGTCAATCGTGGTTTTCTCAATGATTTCTGGATAGATACTATTTTGAAACACGAGGTTGCCAGCGAAGCAACACCTGTAGAAACGTCGTCGGAACGTGACGTTGTCGAGGTTGGCGATAGCGCATTTTCTGGAATCGTTGATGCGATAATGCAGAAAGCGTCGCAAGGATATCTTACGGCGAGCGCCGGGACATACTCGGAAAACACCAGGTCAGCGCAGATTGTCCCGCACCTCTCGACAGGGCCGCATGGCTCTGAAGCTGACAGGGCATCTTTTTCCGTGGCACCGCACATCATCAAAACCAATAAAGAAGAGCGTTTTGATTGCGGTGCTCAGCTCCGCCCCATGCTGGAGTCCAATGGGTTTGGCACTGAAATAGCATCTCTTCAGTCGAAGCTCATAGGCGACGATGGCGAGGTGTCGCGCGATGTAGCGGAACAAATGGCCCGTTCTTACATCTACTTCGGGTTGCCTCAGGAAGCGCGACAAATACTCAAACTCGTGGATGCGACGATTCGTGAAAAATATGCGCCCACGCTTAGATTTCTGGACGTTGATAGTTGGGCAGGTGGGCTTCCGCCGAAAACCACCGTCGGTTGTGAAGCGTTGGCCGAGTTGGCGTTCGTGGTCATTTCAGGGGGTCAGCCTGAAGCCCTAGTTTCGCCTGAAGGGTTTCTCAAGCAATTCAAGTCACTTTCGCCACATCTTCGGGAATTGATTGGGCCGCGACTGTCGGCAGCACTGCGCGTAAATGCCAGAAATAATATTGCCGAAAAGCTAGATGAGTTTTTGTCAAAAGCACAGCCGAAGCCTGAATCCTTGGCCGACGTGTTAAAGAATAATAATTACGAAACGGTAAGCTTGGAGATCGAAGCAGCAGCAGCCGACTCAACTAGATTTCAGGATTATGGTCCCGAGGCATCAATCCCTCAGGAAGTTCAGGAAGATGGTGGATATGAGGAAGCGATCGACCCATCGCTTATGGAAACGTTCCTAAAAGAATATGATGGCTCACTTCCGGATAAAACATTGGCCAAACTCCTTGTATCATTACGGACCGATGAGGGTGAATTCAAATCAGCAGTCGCGGAGATCCGCAATTCTGAGGACTTGTCAGTCTCAGATAAAGAGGCACTTCTCTCTCAAGTCGTCGGTAATGCGACAACAACTGGTAGCACTCGCAATTTCCTGGAGATGGCGTTTTTTCTGCAAGAGCAAGAGATAGCTCGTCTGTCCGAAAGTCGCCGGTCAGAGATTAGAGCACGCCTGCTGGAGCTAGGTTTCGACGAAAAAGCGGAAGCTCTTGTTCCGCAAGCCAGTTTGCCGGCAGATCAAACTGGCTTTCTTGAACGTGGAGTCCTGTAACTTCTGACAGCGCAAGATCGGTTGGCTGGCCGCTACGTCGGTATTGGGACGTGGTAGGTCATCCAAAACCTATCCACTCTTGGTTGGAAGGTGCAGAATTTCGCGTGCTTGTTGCCAAGTTGCGACTGGCCGTTCGTATTTTTCGCAAAGCTTGGCGGCCCGTTCGACCAGCGCGGCGTTTGATGGCGCGAGTGTATCCCGGTCCAGACGCATATTGTCTTCCAGACCCGTTCGCGTGTGGCCGCCCGCGGCGATTGCCCATTCGTTGACCCGTATCTGGTTTGGGCCAATTCCCGCAGCACACCAGTTTGCATCCGGACAGCGCGATTTCATTGTTTGAACATAAAAATCGAACACCTCTTTGTCGGCAGGCATAGCATTTTTCACCCCCATAACGAATTGGACATAGAGGTTTCCGAAAAGCAGTCCTTCATCGTGCATACGGATGGCGTGCAGAATGTGGCTAAGATCAAATGCCTCAATTTCCGGGGTGACCTCATACCGAATCATTTCAGAGGCCAGCCAAGCGACGAGATCCGGTGCGTTTTCGTAGACCCGTGTGGGGAAGTTGTTAGATCCCACAGATAGCGACGCCATGTCGGGCGACAGTGACAGCATGCCGCCGCGCTCTCGGCCCGTGCCGGACCTGCCGCCGGTGGATAGCTGCACGATCATTCCCGGGCAGTGTTCGCGCAAGCCTTCAAGAAGCCGCGCAAAGCGTTCGGGATCAGAGGACGGTGTCTGGTCATCATTGCGTACATGGCAATGGGCGATAGACGCGCCTGCCTCGAAGGCGGCATGGGTGCTTTCCACCTGCTCTGTGATCGTGATCGGAACGGCGGGATTGTTTTTCTTGGTCGGTACTGATCCGGTGATCGCGACACAGATGATGCAGGGGTTGGTCATGTTTTGGTCCAGTATTTGTTTATGGGCCGCCAAGAAGGGGCGCACCCGGATGTGTCAAATATCGAAGAAGACGGTTTCGTTCTGGCCCTGGATCTGCACGTCGAAACGATAGACGGCCTTGCCGTCAGGTTCGCTGCGCTGTGCGATCAGCGTTTGCCGCCTGCGCTCCCATTCGATGATATTCATCACCGGGTCGGCCGCATTCGCCGTTTCCTCGTCCGAAAAGTAGATCCGTGTGTTCAGTCCGACATTGATGCCGCGCGCGACCACCCAAAGGTTTATATGCGGGGCCATCATTTGCCCGTTTCGTCCCATGACAGCACCGGGCTTTATGGTGTCAAACCCCCATTCGCCAGTATTGAAATCAGTGATGACACGCCCCCAGCCGCGAAAGCCATCCTCGACCGCACCAAGATGTTCGGGATGGGCATAGATGCCATCCGCATTCGCCTGCCATGTCTCCAGAAGTACATCCTTGATCGGACTTCCGGTGCCGTCAATGACCAACCCCTCGACTCGAATACGTTCGCCCTTGGCGTTCGGCCCGGCAATGTCGTGGCCAAGTTCTTCGCGGTAGATGTCAAAGCCTGCGGATCCAGGCGCAAGGCCGATATGGACATAGGGTCCAGCGGTTTGTGACGGCGTTTCGCGAAGATAATTCAATTGTTGGGGCATGGGTCAGTTCCCCTCCAGTCGGTTTTCAAACAGGGTGGACCGTCGTCCGCGCAAGACAATGTCGAATTTGTAGGCGATGCTGTCCAGCGGAATGGTGCCGTTCAGGTCCAATTTGGCGATCAGGGCATCGACTGCGTCGGGGTCGGGGATCGATTTGACCATAGGACAGGTCTGGATAAGGGGGTCGCCCTCAAAGTAGATCTGGCTGATCAGGCGCTGGGCAAACCCGGTGCCAAACACAGACACATGGATATGCGCAGGCCGCCAGCTGTTGACAAAATTGCGCCACGGATAGGCACCGGGTTTGATGGTGCGAAAGTAGTAATACCCGTCCTCGTCCGTCATGGTCCGGCCGCAGCCGCCGAAATTTGGGTCGATAGGTGCAAGATAGGTGTCTTTCTTGTGCCGGTAGCGCCCGCCCGCATTGGCTTGCCAGATCTCGACCAGCGTATTGGGAATCGGGCGGGCGTTTTCATCCAGAACACGCCCGTGCAGGATGATCCGCTCGCCTATCGGCATCTCGTCGGGCTGTGCGTAGTTCAGGATCAGATCATTGTCGATCGGGTCGATGTCGTTATGCCCGAACACAGGCCCGGTGATTTCTGAGGCCGAGTTTTGCAGGCTGATCAACGGATATTGCGGTGAGCGGGCCACGCTGGTCTTGTAGATGGGGGAATAGGCCGGCGGGTGACGCCCAAGGTCGCGTTGGTAGAACTCTGCGGGTTTCTTCATCTGTCGTTTTCCTTCTGCAATCAGGCTGTTCGGTGCGGCCTGAAGCTTAGTCCCGTTCCATCTCTGCGTAGGTTTGCTTGGCAAGTTTCAGAGCGTGGTTGGCGCGCGGGACGCCAGCATAGATTGCCACATGCTGAAATGCTTCCAAAACGTCGGTCTTACTGGCACCCGTACGAGTCGTCGCGCGGATATGCATGGGGATCTCCTCGAAATTGCCCAATGCTGCCAACAAAGCCAAGGTCAGCATAGATCGTTCCCGGTCTCCGATCCCGTCGCTGGCCCAGACGGTGCCCCAGGCAGCTTCGGTGATGAGCGTCTGGAAGGCTTCGTCAAACGGGGTCTTTGCCGCCTCGGCACGATTAACATGCGCCTCGCCCAGAACGGATTTTCGGACCGTCATGCCCTTTTCGTAGCGATCAACCATGTTCATCCTCTTTCAGTAAGGCAAGCCTACATAATTCTGTGCCATCACGCTTTGTGCTTCGCGGTTGGATCGCAGAAACTCCAGATCGGCGCGCTGTATCTTGAGGTCAAATGCGGTCTGGTCGGGGAACCGGTGCAGCAGCGTGGTCATCCACCAACTGAACCGTTCGGCCTTCCAGGCCCGCGCAAGCGCCCGTTCGGAATAACGGTCAATCCCTTCCGGGTCGCTCTCTTCGTAATGCTGCATCAACCCCTGATAAAGATAATGCACATCGGATGCGGCGGTGTTGAGTCCTTTGGCACCGGTGGGCGGCACGATATGTGCAGCGTCCCCACACAGGAACAGCCGCCCCCAGCGCATCGGCTCGGTGACGAAGGATCGCAGGGGCGCGATGGATTTTTCAATCGACGGTCCGGTGACCAGCGTGTCGGCATATTTCGCGGGGATGCGGCTGCGCAATTCGTCCCAGAACCGCTGATCCGTCCAGTCGTCGGGCGAATCCTCCAATTGGCATTGAACGTAATACCGGCTGAGATTGGCATTTCGCATCGAACACAGCGCAAAACCACGCGCCGAATTGGCGTAGATCAATTCGTCATTGACCGGGGGCGTCTCCGACAGGATGCCCAGCCATCCAAAAGGATAGACCTTTTCATAGTCGCGCCGCACGTCATGCGGAATGGTTCGGCGGCTGACCCCATGAAACCCGTCGCAGCCCGCCACGAAATCGCACTCGATGCGTTCGGATTTGCCGCCCACCTCGTAGGTGACAAAGGGTTTTTCGGTGTCGGCGTCGTTGATGACCACGTTCTCGACATTGTAGACGATCTTGCCGCCCGCCGCTTCGCGCGCATCGTACAGATCCCGTGTGACCTCGGTCTGACCATAGATCATCACATGCGTGCCGGTATGTTCGGTGAAGTTGACCTCGAACTCTTCGTCGTCGAAGGACAGCAGGGTGCCCTCGTGGATGATCCCTTCCTTGTCCATCCGGTCGGCAATGCCTGCCTCGCGCATCAAGCCGACCATGCCTGTTTCAAGGACGCCCGCGCGGATGCGGCCCAGGACGTATTCGCGGGACTTGCGTTCCAGCACGACCGTGTCGATGCCCCGGCGCAGCAGCAGTTGTGAAAGCAGAAGGCCCGAGGGACCGCCCCCAATGATGGCAACTTGCGTGCGCATGTTTCGCCCTCCCTAGCCTGTCTTGCATGCTGACATATTAATGATTGATTGAAATATGTAAAATGATGTTTTGTCTGCTTTGATTGCCAAAAATGGAAACCAAATGCTCGACCGTCGCATCAAGATCCGCCATCTTCAGTGTTTTGTTGAAATTTGTCGCGCTCGCAGCATGAAGAGCGCGGCAGAAAAGTTGAACCTGACACAACCCGCGATTTCCAAGACCCTCAAAGAGCTGGAAGAGATCTTGAACGTTCCACTTCTGACGCGCAGCCGCGCTGGCGTTTCGTTGACTCGGCATGGGGACGTGTTTCTGCATTTTGCAGAGATGTCCCTTGCGTCGTTGCTGCAGGCGGTGGCGGGGGTCGAGGACTTGGCCGGGCAGGGCCGGGCGCGACTGGCAGTGGGCGCCTTACCGTCTGTCGCGGCAGGGCTTATGCCGGCAGTGGCGACTCATTTCGCGGAACTGTCTTCCAGCACAACGCTACAGATCATGGACGGTCCGCACGGCTATTTGATCGACCGCTTGCGGCGTGGTGATCTGGACATTGTCATCGGCCGGCTCGGTCCGTCAGACTCGATGCAGAACATCTCTTTCACGCAGCTGTATAACGAAGAGGTCCGCTTCATCGTGCGCGCCGGTCATCCGCTTCTTGCGGCACCAGAACTGCCACGGATTCCCGAATATCAGGTAATCTATCCCTCACAGGGATCCGCCATTCGTCCGCTGGTGGAACGATTTCTGATCAGTCATGGGATCGGGCGGATCGACAAGCGACTGGAGACTGTCTCTGGTGCCTTCGGGCGCGTTTTTACCCGACGGTCGGATGCCATCTGGATCATCTCGGCCGGGGTGGTCGCGAACGAGATCGCCGACGGTCATCTTGTGGCATTGCCTTGGGACACGTCGATGATGCGCGGGCCTGTCGGCCTGATGCGACGTCCCGAGACCGCGCAATCGCCACAAGATCAGGTGTTCCAGATCGCTTTACGCAACGCGATGAAAGATTTGGGTCTGAACGGGTGAATGCAAGACCTTCACCAGCGCGTGCCATTTAATTGACAAACAAAATTAATTCTTGCGGAATAGTTTCTACCCTGCCACGATACTGATCCGGTGCCTGAATTCAAGATATTCAGGTCAACGGTGAGACAGAATTCCTATCCGATCCTCAGGGGGCATCGCCCGGATGGCCAAGGAACAAAGAGAACGCAGCAGACGAACGATTTTGGATGCGATCCGCCGTGCGGGCCGCGTTGCCCGTATTGATCTGGCGCGGAGCACAGGCATCAGTCAGGCCACCGTGACGACGATCACGGCAGAGCTTCTTCATCAGGGGATGATCTGCGAAGTGGCAAGCGCCGACGATCAGCGCGATGCGCGACGTGGCCGTCCACGTGTTGATCTGGCCTTGCGTGGTGCCGCGCATCTGGTGGCAGGGGTGAAGGTCGCCAATCGGGCACTGTCCATTGTGTTGATGGATTTTGCAGGAAAGATCGTGGGGGAATACACCGAACGTCTTCCGGCCAGCAGGTTGGCCGCAACCGGGTTGGCACGAACCCTGAAGCAAGCGTTAGAGCGGACGCTGGATGCATCAGGTCTGTCGTTCGCTGACCTCTCGGCTGTCGGGTTGGGTATGGCCGGTGTGGTCGATGCGTCGCGCGGGTTTGTGTACTGGTCGCCGTCTCTTACCGAACGCAATCAGCCGATCAGCGCGATTGTGTCGGCAGAGCTTGGCTTGCCGGTTTTTACCGATAACGATGCCAATCTGGTTGCCGTGGCCGAGATGTATTTCGGACCGGGTGCGGCCTATCGCGATTTCATTGTTGTCACGATCGAAGCGGGTGTCGGCATGGGCATCGTGTTGGACGGGAAACTCTATCGCGGGACGCGGGGCTGTGGGGCAGAGTTCGGCCACACAAAGGTGCAACTGGACGGTGCGAAGTGTCGCTGTGGACAACGGGGCTGCCTGGAGGCTTACGTGGCGGATTACGCATTGCTTCGAGAGGCGGAGTCTGCCGGGCTTGTTTTTCCTCAAGCCGATGCCGACAAAGCCATAGGCCCGTTGCTGACCGCCGCGCGTGATGGCAATGCGAAGGCGCGGCACATCGTCGATCATGCTGGGCGGATATTTGCCATGGGGTTGGCAAATCTCATCAACATCTTTGACCCGCAGTTGATCATTCTGGCGGGCGAACGCATGCAGTTCGACCACCTTTTTGCAGAGGACGTGCTGGCAGATGCCCGCCGGTCCATCGTGCAGATAGATCAGCCGCCGCCAGAGATCCTGTCGCATAAATGGGGTGATCTGATGTGGGCGGGGGGGGCTGCGACCTATGCCATCGACAAGGTCGCAGACATGTCCCTCCGCGAGATTGCAGCGCAAAACGCGGCTTAGGTTGCTGCCCTTTGCGGCGCGATCTCGATCTCCGTGCGCTGATGGTAGGGAGTGACCGGGCTGCACAGGATGGATGGAAACTCTGGCACATTGGGCGCATTTGGAAAGCCTTGCGCTTCGAGGCAAAGCCCGGTGTAGCGCAAGTGTTCCTGACCGGGCAGCGGCGTGCCATGTGATGCCAGGGTGACGCTGTTGTAGACCTGCATGCAGGGCTGGTTCGTCCACATCCTCAGCCGCAGCCCGTTGGGCGCCGTGACTTCCGCCGCCGGACCGTTGCCGCCGTCCAGAACAATATTGCCATCCAGGTCGGCCATGCCAACGGGGCGCGCATCGCGGAAATCATAGACAGTGCCCACGACAGCCGCTGTATGGCCCAAAGCCACCAGATCCGGCCCGTTGGGCGTGTGGTTTGAGCCGTTTATCCTCAGCAGATGGTCTTTGACAGGGCCAGCGCCCATCAGGTTGTAATAGCTGTGATGCGCCAGATTGATGGGTGTTTCCCGGTCGGGCCGCGCCTGCATGTCATAGGTCAGGCGGTGTCCGTCGAGCGAGATCGTGATCTCGAAATCCACCGCACCGGGATAGCCCTGATCCAGATGCGGCGAGTGCAATGTCAGACGAACGGCGCGGGTGCCATCTGCCTCTGTCGTCCAGTTACAACGGCTCAGCCCGCCCGGCCCACCGTGCAACTGGTATGCCGGATCGGCGGAGGTGAGCGACCATTCTTCACCGTTCAAGACGAAGCTGGCACCGGATATGCGGTTGACGACCCGCCCGGCGACAAAGCCCATGCAATTGGCACCGGCCCGGTAGCCAGCCGGATCGGCATAGCCCAGCACCACCGGCACTTCACCGCCATCATGGCTGACCCGCCAATCCTGTACGGCACAGCCAAGCGACAACACGGACACCTGCGCAACATCGCTTTGCAGAACGTGGCGGCGAATTTGCCCGGCGGGGATGTCCAGCCCCGTTGCCATCAGACGAACCTGTTGACGTAGTTTTCAAGGATCTCTTGACGGCCAGAGCGTGGCTGCGGATTGATGTCCTCGGCCAGCACCCGATCAAAGATCGTGCCGAGGTCGCTGTTCAGCATCTCTTGCGCGCTTTCGGTCTGCCATCCGGCATATCGCGTGGTCAGCGCGTCTTCCAGGCCGCCATCTTCCAGCATGGCTGCTGCGGCTTTCAGGCCGCGCGCACAAATATCCATCCCGCCGATATGTCCGGCGATTAGATCCTCGGCATCCAGTGATTGACGCCGCAGCTTGGCGTCAAAATTCGTGCCACCGGTGGTGAAACCGCCGGATTTGAGGATGTGGTAATAGGCCAGCGCCACCTCCGGCACGTTGTTGGGGAACTGATCCGTATCCCACCCCGACTGATAATCGTTGCGATTCATGTCGATCGACCCCAGCATCCCCTCGGACGCAGCCACCGTAATCTCGTGTTCAAAGCTGTGCCCTGCAAGGATCGCGTGGCCCTGCTCAAGGTTCAGCTTCACCTCATTTTCCAGCCCGTATTTGCGCAGGAATCCGATGCAGGTCGCCGCGTCATAGTCATACTGATGCTTCGACGGTTCCTGCGGTTTGGGTTCCAGCAAGATTGCGCCCTTGAAGCCGATCTTGTGCTTGTAATCCACAACCATGTTCAGGAACCGGCCCATATGGTCCATCTCTTGGCCCAGATCGGTGTTGAGCAACGTCTCGTACCCTTCGCGCCCGCCCCAGAGGACGTAATTCTGCCCGCCCAGCTTTTGGGTGGCATCCATGCAGCTTTTGACCGTGGCGGCGGCGAAGGCAAAAACGTCCGGGTCCGGGTTGGTCGAGGCCCCCGACATCCAGCGCCGGTGGCTGAACATATTGGCCGTGCCCCAAAGCAGTTTGGTGCCCGTCTCTTCCATCTTCTGGCCGAAATAGTCGGTGATCTCTTCCAGACCCTTCAGATTCTCGGCAAAGCTGTTGCCCTCGGGTCGGACATCAGCGTCGTGAAAGCAGAAATACGGCTGACCCAGAATGCGAAACATCTCGAACGCGGCGTCGGCCTTTGATTTCGCGTTGGCCATTGAATCCTGTGGATGCCAGGGCCGGATGAACGTCTGCCCGCCGAAAGGGTCGCCACCTTCCCATGCGAAGCTGTGCCAATAGGCGACGGCAAAGCGCAGGTGGTCTTCCATCCGTTTGCCCATCACCAATTCGTCAGGGTTGTAGTGATGAAAGGCCATCGGATTGGTGCTGTCTGGCCCCTCGTAGGCAACGGGGGCAATGGCGTCGAAAAAGCCGGCGGTCATGGCAGATCCTTCAGGGCTGGATAGGTGGCGCGGAAGGATTGATAGGCCTCTTCATACGCGGCTTTCAGATCGCTTCGGGGGGCGATGGTGCGGGCCACGTCGGGTGCCGACATCACATCCTGGGCGCGTACGCCGGTGGCCGCGCATTGCGCCAGCCGTGCAGCACCCATTGCCGCGCCGAATTCGCCTTTCGCGGGCAGGTCGATGGGCAGGTCCAGCAGCGTCGCGCAAAGCTCTACCCAATAGGGGGACTGCGCGCCGCCGCCGATGGCCAGCACCCGTTCAAGCCTGGTGCCGGTCGTCTTCAGCGCCTCAAGATTGTCCCGCAGGGCAAAGGCGACGCCTTCCATCACGGCCTGCGTCAGTTCCTTGGGGCCGTGCGAGATGTCGAGGTTCAGCAAAGCGCCCCGGATGGTGCTGTCATTGTGTGGCGTGCGTTCGCCCGACAGGTAGGGCAGGAAGCGTGTCTTGCCGGGGCCTTCGATCCGGTCTCCAAGCGCCTTTGACAGTGTCGCTGCGTCCTGCCCCAGATTGCGCGCCAGCCAGTTCAGACTGTCGGTCGCGGCAAGGATCACACCCATCTGATACCACGTGTCGGGGATGGCATGGCAGAAGGTATGAACCGCCGTCTCGGGCATCGGGGAAAAGCTATCCTTGGCGGCCAGAAGAACGCCGGACGTGCCAAGCGAGACAAACCCGTCGCCTTCGGACAGCGCACCCACGCCGCAAGCGGCCACGGCGTTGTCGCCGCCGCCGCCAGCCACCGCAACGGGATGCGAGATCCCCCACTCCTGCGCAAGTGATCCGCGCAAAGCACCGGCCATTTCAGAACCTTCAACCAGTCGGGGCATCTGGTCCATCCGCATGTCTGAGGCGTCCAGAAGGTCCTGCGACCATGCGCGCTTTCCCACGTCCAGCCAGGCAGTGCCGGCCGCATCGGACATTTCGGAAACATGCTCTCCGGTCAGCCAGAAGGTCAGGTAATCCTTGGGAAGCAGAACCTTGGCGATGCGCGCGAAAATCTCCGGTTCATTGCGCGCGACCCAAAGCAATTTCGGCGCGGTGAAGCCGGGAAAGACGATATTGCCGGACAGCGCCCGGAGGTTGGCCTGTGCATCCAGTTCGGCGGCCTCGGCAAAGCTGCGGGTGTCGTTCCACAGGATGCAGGGTCTTAGCATGGTATCATCGGCACCAAGCAGGGTTGCGCCGTGCATCTGGCCTGCCACCGCGATGCCCTTGAGCCCCGCCCATTCATCGGGATGTGCCGCGCGCAGGTCGGCCACAACGCCGTTGCAGGCCGTCACCCAGTCGGCGGGGTTCTGTTCGGACCAGCCACGTTGGGGATGAGAGATCGGGTAGGTCGCCTCGGCGGAGCCTGCAACGCTGCCATCCGCGTGGACCAGCAACGCCCGAATTCCGGACGTGCCCAAATCAAGACCTAGATACATCATGCCCCTCCCGGCGTCTGACCGGGATAGTCGGTCAGTTTAATTCAGGTGTCAAATTAAAACTTCATTCGCTCAAGACGTGCCTTTATCAGGCAGTCTCCTGGCCAACATTATGCCATGACGGCCCGTCGCGTCCATGACGGCCGCCAAAGCGTTTGTGTCATCCGGCAACGAAAGATAGTACGGAAAGGGGGAATGCGACGATTGTCTTCAGACCATGAATTTCCGGCCTGCGCTTCAGACGCTATTCTCACCACCCAGATGGGTTTCACCGCGCGCCCGCGCCAGTTCAATCTGTTTTTGTCGCTCACGGAAGCGGGCCTTGTCGTCGGCTGAGGTTTCGTCCGCACAATGGTGGCAGGAGACGCCGTGTTCGTATTCCGGGCGCGTGCGATCCTCGGGCAGGATCGGGCGACGACAGGCATGGCACAGTTCATGCGGGCCTTCACGCAGGCCGTGCCCGACCGAAACCCGTCCGTCAAACACAAAACACTCGCCCTGCCAGGTGCTTTCAGCCTCCGGCACCTCTTCGAGGTATTTCAGAATGCCGCCCTTGAGGTGAAACACCTCTGGTACGCCTTGTCCCAACAGATAATTGGTGGACTTCTCGCAGCGGATGCCGCCGGTGCAGAACATGGCGATGCGCTTGTTGTGAAACCGCTCTTTGTTCTTTTCCCACCACGCAGGGAAGTCCCGAAAACTGGCCGTTTCCGGATCGACCGCGCCTTCGAACGTGCCGATCGCAACCTCATAGTCGTTGCGGGTGTCGATCACGGCCACGTCCGGGCTTTGGATCAATTCGTTCCAATCCTCCGGGCGCACATAATGGCCAACGCGCGCTTTCGGATCGACATTGGGCTGGCCCATTGTCACGATCTCGCGCTTCAGGCGCACTTTCATTCGCGCAAATGGCTGCTTGGTCGCGGACGAGAGTTTCCATTCCAGATCGGCACAGCCGGGCAGGGCGCGCAGATGCGTCAATACCGCGTCGATACCCTGTGCAGGCCCGGCGATTGTGCCGTTGATACCCTCATGCGCCAACAGCAAGGTGCCGGTGATACGCTCTGCACGGCACAGGTCCAGCAACGGACCCAGAATGCCAGCGGGATCCGCAAAACGGGTGAAGTGATAAAGGGCGGCGACAGTGAACATGGCGGCGATTTACGCCTGCGCCGCGCCGCTATCAAGAGGTACAAATGGCGCAGCCCGTTGACCGCCCGCCGCGCGCGTCCTACCCATGGGGCGATCCCAAGCAGAGGCTAACGACATGCACGCGCTTATAGTCATTGATGTCCAGAACGATTTTTGTCCCGGCGGTGCCTTGGCCGTCGATGGCGGCGACCAAATTGTCGCGCCGATCAATGCAATGATGGATGACTTTGACGCCATTGTGTTGACACAGGATTGGCACCCGGCCGACCATTCATCATTTGCCAGCCAGCATTCGGGGAAAAAGCCGCTGGACCTGATCCAGATGCCATATGGTCCACAAGTGCTGTGGCCCGATCACTGCATACAGGGCACAGATGGCGCTGCATTTCATGCCGATTTGAATGTCGACCGGGCCGACCTGATCATTCGCAAAGGGTTTCGCCGCGAGATTGACAGCTATTCGGCCCTGTTCGAAAATGATCATGAGACTTCAACCGGGCTTGAGGGGTATCTGCGCTCGCGCGGGATAGAGCAGTTGACGCTTGTTGGGCTTGCGCTGGATTTCTGCGTGAACTTCTCGGCGGTCGATGCGGCGGGGCGGGGGTTTGATGTCGTCGTGGCCAAGTCGGCCTGTCGCGGCATTGATCTGGATGGCTCTCTGGATGCGGCGCTTGCGGGCATGACCGCCGCTGGCGTGACCTTACGGTAACATCGTTCTTGCCGTTTTCTTAACTTGCTGGGCGTAGCTGTTTCTGAGCGTCAGAAACAGGAGCGGATGCTGCAATGTCTCAACCCGTTCTGCACACGGAACGGCAACTCGCCGCCTTCGACGCGCGCAACAGTCCGGCTGGGCTGCTCGCGCGTTATGCCCGGGGGCGCGTCAGCCATTTTGTCACCCGTCATTGGTTGACTCTGTCCGGTGCGGCAACGCTGGTCGTGCTTAGCGATTGGCGCATAGGACTGTTGGCAATCTTCCTCGCCCTGATGGGAGAGGCGGTGGACTGCCTGTATCTTCGCAAGCTGCCAGATCGGCTTGTTGATAAATCGGCCTACGAGCTTGCCTATCGAGGATCAAGCGTGACCGCAGGGTTTCAGGCCGTAACGATCGCGTCCTGTGTTACCCTGGCGGACTTTGCGGCCCCTCCCGGTCAGGCCAGTCTGGTCGCATTGTCATATCTGACTGGTGCGGCAATCAATGCCGGGATGGTCTACCCGTTTCATCCCGGTGCCGCCAAAGTACGCCTGACCGTCTACGCCCTTACATTGCTTGGCCATTTCGCGATTGATATTGCGCGGATGGGGGGGTGGGTGCCGCGTCATGGATATGACATTCTGGCGGCGATCATGCTGCTATACACGGTGCGCAGCTATATCGGCTTTATCGTGGCCGGGCATGACCGCGAAGCGTCGCACAGTCGCGCGTTGCTGTTGGGGAAACTGGCCGAAGAGCGCGTTGGCCACGATCTGGCGTTCAAGGAACGCGAGGCAAGCCAATTGTCTCTGGTGGCGCGGCATGCCAACGATTCGGTGATCTTGTCTGACGCTGACTCACGGATTCTCTGGGTGAATGAGGCTTTCACGCGGATCACCGGCTATACGCTTGAGGATGCAGTTGGCAAAACGCCGGCAGATGTGTTGAACGCACCCGACACCGATCCCGATACCTGCCAACGAATTGCACAGGCAAGAGCCGCCGGCTTGCCATGCCGTGAAGAGGTGCTGAACGCGACGAAAGACGGCCGGTTGATCTGGGTCGAGGCAAACATCGTGCCGGTTCTCAACGCCGAGGGCGGCGTGGAAACGATCGTTGCGATCGAACGCGATATAACTGCCGCGAAAGAGCAGGAACGATTACTGGCGGAAGCCAAACTTGCAGCCGAAGATGGTGCGCGCGCCAAGGCGGATTTTCTTGCAACCATGAGCCATGAGATCCGCACGCCAATGAATGGCATCATCGGCATGGCAGAGCTTTTGGCTGAAACGAGCATGTCAAAGGACCAGAAACTCTTCGCGGAGACGATTCGTTCGTCCGCCGCTTCACTGCTGAAGATCGTCAACGATGTGCTTGACTTTTCACGGCTGGATGCCGACCGGATGAGCATTTGCGCTGAACAGTTTTCGCTCGCCACCTGCATCCGTGAGGCAACGGACCTGCTGCGTGTACAGGCGCGGGAAAAAGGGCTGTTCCTGGATATCTGCCACGACGTTCCCTTGCCCCAGACCGTGCTGGGAGACAGAGGCCGCGTACGGCAGATTCTGGTTAATCTGCTTGGCAATGCGCTGAAGTTCACCTCGAAAGGCGGTGTAACGATCCGGACATCATGGGAAACCGTCGAGAATCGAATATTGTTAACCGTGAATGTAACCGATACCGGCATAGGCGTGGACCCGGCGAATGCGGACCATATTTTCGGCCAGTTTGCACAGGCTGACGCGGCCACGACGCGACGCTTTGGCGGGACGGGCTTGGGTCTGTCGATCTCAAGATTGCTGGCGCGGCGCATGGGCGGCGATCTTGTGCTTTCGCCCCGGCCTCCGCCGGGTGCGCAGTTTGACCTGACGCTTCTGCTCGATCACGCTGACGATACTGCTGTGACCGCACCCTTGCAGGATATCACGACGATACATCCCGGGATGCGCCTGCTCGTTGCCGAGGACAACGGGACCAACAGGTTGTTGATTCAAAAATATCTCTTGCATCAACCTATCGACCTTCGCTTTGCCAATGATGGCGTGCAGGCGGTGAACCTGGTCCGAGAAACAATGCCGGACGTGATTCTGATGGATATGTCCATGCCGGAGATGGACGGGCTTGCCGCAACGCGGGAGATCCGGATGATCGGGGGCGTCCAGCCGCATATCATTGCACTGACTGCCAATGCATTCGAGTCCGACCGCGAGGCGTGTTTTGAGGCTGGCATGGATGACTTTCTTGCCAAACCTTTACGCAAGGCGCAATTGTTTCAGGCGCTGTCGCGGGCGTCGAAACCCTGAGAAACCAGTTGGACCCCGTGGTCGCCATCGCATATCAAAGCTGTAATTCCCGAATGAGGACAGCATCTTGGACATTGCCACACGCGTCTGGAACCACAAATGGAAGATCGACCCGATCATCCGATCCTTGATTGATACGGATTTTTACAAGCTATTGATGTGTCAGTCAGTTTTCCGCAACAAACCCGATACGCAGGTTGTGTTCAGCCTCATCAATCGCTCCACGCATGTTCCGCTTGCGAAACTTATTGATGAAGGAGAGTTGCGCGAACAGCTGGATCATGTGCGCTCTTTGTCATTGGCACGCGGTGAAAGCACCTGGCTGCGCGGCAACACGTTTTACGGCAAACGGCAGATGTTCCGCCCCGATTTCATGGAATGGTTCGAGGGTATGCGGCTGCCGCCCTACCATCTGGAACGTGTGGGCGACCAATACGAGTTGACGTTCGAGGGCAGCTGGCCTGAGGTCATGCTGTGGGAAATTCCGGCACTCGCCATCTTGATGGAATTGCGGGGTCGGGCGGTGCTGAACACGATGGGCCGGTTCGAGCTTCAGATCCTCTACGCCCGCGCGATGACCAAGCTGTGGGAAAAGGTCGAGCGATTGCGCTCTGTTCCAAGTGCACGCATTGCGGATTTCGGCACACGGCGCAGGCACAGCTTCTTGTGGCAGGACTGGTGTGTGCAGGCGATGACCGAAGGGCTGGGCGCAGGCTTTGTCGGGACGTCGAATTGCCTGATCGCCAAAAACCGGGATCTGGAGGCGATCGGCACCAACGCGCATGAATTGCCGATGGTCTATGCGGCCTTGGCAGAGAGTGACACAGCCTTGGCTAATGCGCCCTATGATGTGCTTGCGGATTGGCATGAGGAACATGACGGCAATTTGCGGATCATTCTGCCAGATACTTACGGGACCGAAGGGTTTTTGCGCAACGCGCCCGATTGGCTGGCCGGTTGGACCGGTATTCGCATCGATTCCGGCGATCCGGCCACCGGTGCCGAAAGCGCGATCCGCTGGTGGAAAGAGCGCGGCGAAGATCCAACGCAGAAATTGGTGATCTTCTCGGACGGGCTGAATGAAGAGAAAATCCTGGAACTGCATGCCCAGTTTGCGGGCCGGGTGCGCGTGTCTTTCGGTTGGGGGACGTTGCTGACCAATGATTTCCGTGGCTTGACCAAAGACGACCGGCTCGCGCCCTTCAGTCTGGTGTGCAAAGCAATCAGTGCCGAAGGCCGCCCGACCGTGAAGCTGTCAGACAATCCAAACAAGGCGATGGGACCGGCGGAAGAGATCGCCCGCTACAAGCGCGTCTTCGGCGTGGGCGATCAGCCCCGGATGGATGTCGTGGTCTGACGGGGCCGCCTAACCGTCATCGACCCGACCGCGCAGGGCCTTTACCTCACTTCGGGCTTTCTTGGCCTCGACGCGTTTGCGCTTTTGATTGAGGGAAACCTTGGTTGGTATGCGCCGCTTGGGTTTTTCCAGCGCCTTGCGGATCAACTCCGCCAGCCGGTCGCGGGCAATCTCGCGGTTGCGTGTCTGTGACCGGGTTTCGTCCACCTGAAGGATCAGCGCGCCCTCTTTCGTCCAGCGACGCCCGGCCAGCCGCCGCAACCGCCGCTTCACGGGATCGGGTAGGTTGGGCGAGCGTTCCGCCTCGAACCGCAATTCGACAGCGCTGGACACCTTGTTGACATTCTGCCCACCCGGCCCGGACGCGCGGATGAACTGCTCTGTCAGCTCCCAGGCTTCGATGGTGATCTGTTCATTGATGCGCAACATCGGGCTTCTTTAGCAGTCAAAAAGCGGAATGTCCCGACCGGCGGAACAATGCAAAAAGGGCCGCCCTATTGTGGACGGCCCTTCGAGAACTCGGGAGGCGGGGGTCGGTTCAGACTCTCGCCAATTCGGATTTTGGTTCTGTCAGGGTCTGCCCTAACAGGTCATCCTCCAAACTGTTCCGACACCTCTCTCCAACATCTCTCTCGACACTGGATCACCTCCTTTCAGCTGTTTCAAAACGCAACTTCAAGGTGGCACGGAAAGCGCCTGACGCAAAATGTTTTTTTCGTGATGGGTTTACGCTGTGGCGCGTTTGCCTTCCAAGTAGACCGTGATCGCCCGGAACGGCACCAGAGCGATCAGCGCGAGGCAAAGTTTCACAAGCCAGTCGGCACAGGCAAGCGAGATCCAAAGCGGCACCATCGGACCCATTCCCAACAGGGGCAACGCTTCGGCGGCCCATGACACATCATTGGATGGCTCAAGGACGGTCAGCGCGCCGGAAAATGCAATGGTGAAGAAAAGCGCGGTATCAATCGACGATCCTACCAATGTCGAGGCCAATGGCGCGCGCCACCAGCGACCCTGTCGCAGACGGTCAAAGAGTGCGACGTCCAGAAGCTGCGCGGTCAGGAAGGCCGCTCCGGACCCGATCGCGATGCGGACAGTAACCAGCGGCCCGTATTCGCCCATGATCTGTGTGCCGATCAGTGAACAGATCACCCCCACGACGAAACCGGCGATCACGACCTTTCGGGCGGGGCCTGCGCCGTAAACGCGGTTCATCACATCGGTGACAAGAAAGGCCAGCGGGTAGGTGAATGCACCCCATGTCAGCCATTGGCCGAACAGGAATTGCACCAGAATATTGGAGGCCACGACAATGGCGGCCATGGCAAGAATGCCGGGAAGATGTCTGCGGGTCATGAATCTGGTCCGTTTTTGCAAGGTAGCGGAGACTTGGCCCCCGAATCTGCGGGAACGGGGTCTGATACCCAGCGCGTGCGCGCAAATCAAGTCAGTCGATGACGATGTATTCCACCAGCTCCGTGCGCTGAAAGAATTTGAAGTTGTCGTCAGAGATCATCGTCAGCCGGATGCCTTGTGCATCCTGCCAGACAGCGATCCCTTCGAGGTTGTCATGTGCCCATGTCGCCGTCTCCAACAGCGTTTCGATGTGAGCGATGATGTCACCTTCCACGGAAAATCGGCGCACGCGGCTTCGAAACCCAAAGCCCGAAAATTCGCGCTCCAGCAGATAAAGCCGTCCTTCGGGGCCGAAATCCGCCCCTACCGGCAGGAAACCACCCGAGCGCGGAATTGTGAAAGGGATGGACCATGCGCTGCCGTCAAATCGGTACACTGGAAAGTCCCGGGTCAATTGGCCTGATCGTTCCGGGATGGCATAGACTCGCCCCGCTGCGTCTATCGCCAGCGCTTCCAGTCCAGCATTGTCCTGCAAGCTGGGGAACTCTTCAGCAATCGGCACCCAGGTCGCCTTGTCGAAGCTGGGATAGGCGACAACCCGGTGGAACGCTTCGAGCGAGACATACCAGCGCCCGTCAGCGTCTATGGCCAACCCTTCCGCGTCACCACCGCCACCAATCAACGTGCCGTCATAGTCGCGCAATGCGACGACACGATTGGACGCAATACCCGTGATCTGTCCGTCCGTTCGCTCAAGCCGGGCCGTTACATAGCTGCCGCGGTCGCTGATCGCGTAAAGCCTCTGCCCGTCATCCGAAACCTCCAGGCCCGAGAAGCCGCCAAACCGTTTGCCCTCGCCTTGCCAGATGAACGACCCGACCAGTCGGGCGTTGTGATCCACATCTGCGAAAGCGTTCAGCGTTGACGAAAGCCCGAAGGCAACGGCTAGGGTGCCGACAATACGGCGGCGCATTGACGCGGAAGGTCAGCCAAGGTCAGTTCGCGTTTCGGCTTGGGCTTGGGGGCGTTGGGATCCGGCGGCGGCGGGTTGAGGATGTTGTTCACCCAGTTTTTTGCATCCGCGCAGCCATCGCCTGCGGGCGGGGGTGTTTGGTCAACACAGCCCGACGCGCCACGGGGGCAGCGCAGACGCACATGGAAATGGTAGTGATGCCCGTACCATGGCCGGATCTTGTTCAGCCAGGCACGGTCGCCGGTTTCGTCATTGCACATCTGCACCTTGGCACCGGGGAAGATGAAGATCCGTGCGACGCGTGGATCCTTGGCCGCCGCTTTGACGATCTCGTGATGGGCGCGGGTCCAGTTGCTGTTGGTATAAGCGCCGGCCGCCCGCCGCATGGAGATTGACGAGATGTTTTCACGGGCGGAAACGCTGAGGTTCAGGTTATCCGCCGGACGCAGCCATATATCGGCGTCAAGACCGACCTGATGGCTGGCATGACCCGACAGCATCGGCCCGCCGCGAGGCTGGCTGAAGTCGCCGAAATACAGGCCGTTCCAACCCGGCTGCTGCGCAGCCTTCCGGCTGAGGTTCTTGGCGAAATCCACCAGTTCCGGATGACCCCAATTGCGGTTTCTGGACAGCCGCATCGCCTGCCAGGTCGGACCGGTTTCAGCCAGTTGCACACCGCCGGCAAGGCAGCCTTTGGCGTAACTGCCATAGGGCGCGGGCGATTGCCCTGACCCTCCGGCCTCGTTTCCGAAAAGCTGCTTGGCGCTTTTCGAACTGAGCACACCGGCTGAACTTCCGACGGTCTCTATGGTTTTTTCTGTTTTGCCACCCCCGCAGGCGGCGAGGCTCAGGGCCAGCGTCAGGCCGGTCAAAATGCGGATCATGCTGCTCGATCTCCGTCGCTTTTGACATAGAATAGCAGAATTAGCCCCAAAAGGAACAGGGCGATCAATGGCGTCACGCCAAGTTGCTGCGATCCGGTCAGCTGGGTCGCGACGGCGACGCTTGCCGGGGCGATGAAGCTGGTCGCTTTCCCGGCCAGTGCAAACAGGCCAAACCCCTCTGCCATATGGCCGGGCCGGGCTTGCCGCACCATCATCGTGCGGCTGGCCGACTGGATCACACCGCCCGCCGCGCCAATGATCGCGCCAAGCGTCAGGAATGTGATGTCAGGCAACCGAGAGCCTTCGGCCACTGCTATCCCGAACAATGTCTCGCGGCTGACAAGCGTGATCGCGATCGCGACGAATGTCAGGACGATGATGCAGGTGGTGATCACCGGCTTGGGGCCGAACACAGCGTCAGCGCGCCCCCCGATCCAGGCAAAGATCGCCCCCGCGATGATGGCGATGATCCCGAACATTCCGGTATCCACGACGCCCCAGCCCAACACGCCCGCCGCGTAGATGCCGCCAAACGCGTACATTCCGTTCAACGCGTCGCGGTAGAGCATCGACGAGCCGAGATAGGCGAACAGCGAAGGCGTGCGCGGCAGGTTCCGAATGGTCGAGCCCAACTGACGCATCGCCTTGCCGAACGCGCCCGCGGGCCTGGCCATGCGGCGTGGTTCGCGGACGAACAGGAAGAACGGAACCATGAAAAGCGCATACCAAAGCGCGGTCAATGGTCCGACAAACCGGGTGCCCTCGCGCTGTACTGGGTCGAAACCAAGGATCGGCTCGATCCCCAGAATTGTGCGCCCGGTTTCGGCGCTTTCCGCAAACAGTGTCAGCATGATGACAAGCGCCAGCAAACCGCCGACATAGCCAAAGGCCCAGCCATTGCCCGAAAGTTTGCCGATGTCCTCACGGGGGCCAAGGTCTGGCAGCATGGAGTTGGTGAAGATCGTCGCCATCTCCATTCCGACCAGCCCGATTGCAAAAAACATCAGCGTGAAAAGCAGGTTGAAATCATCCGGAGCGGCGAACCAAAGCATGCCCGCGCCGATAACATACATGGCCGAGAACAGCCAAATCCACCTGATCCGGTTGCCCGAGATGTCGGCCAATGCGCCAAGAACCGGTGCGAGAACCGCTATTGCCAGACCGGCAGCCGTGATGCCGTAACCCCAGGCAGCCTGTGCGCCCGCGCCGTCATCAAGCAATTCCTTGACATATGGCCCGAAGATGAAGGTGATGAGCAACGTGTTGTAGGGCTGACTTGCCCAGTCAAAGAAGAACCAGCCCCAGACCCGCTTGCGCAGAGATATCGTTGCCACAATGACGGTCCTCCGGCTTTGAAACTTGCGCGACCCTGCCCCTGTGTGACTGGAAGTGTCAATCCTGCTTCGGCGGCCAGGGACGCTGATCCTCGGCCGTGATCCAGGCCCGGATCCAGTCGGGCAGGGGCGGCGATGTCGGATTCGCGCCCAAGGCCGCGGCCACCTGAGCCGGGGGGATAATTCCGTCACGGCCCGTTACCGCCGTCCGGTAAAGACCCTGATTGGCGCAGGCACCGTCCTTGCGCCACATTGATTGGTCCAGATAGATGAACTTTTCGTCCCATCCCACAAGCCGACTGCGCATCTCGACCACATCGAACATCCGGATGCGGCGGCGATAGCGCACCGAAACGCCGGCAACCGTCAAGCCCCAGCGCTGACGTCGAAGCACCCCGATCAACCCGGTGCGCTGCGCCAGAGGAATGCGTCCCAGATCATAGATCGTCAGCGTCCGGCCGTTGTTCAACTCGGCCCACAGGTCGATGTCCCAGGGCAGGCACATATGGCGCGACACATGGGTGCCGGTGGGCGAAAGCTTTGACGCCTTGCGATTGATCACCAACTCTTTGGCCATGCGAATGAACGGGTACATCGGCAGTCTCCTTTTACCGCAACACCTGAGCAGGGCTGCCGGGCGCGTCAATTGCAACCTTGCGGCACTCTTGCCCTTTGCGCCCTGCGCCATTACCTGTGCCAGCGGTACAGACCTTGAGGACACCGCGTATGCAATCGCTCTTTCAGATCCTAATGCTGCTGCTGGACATTGTCTGGTTCATCATCATCGCACATGTCATCATGAGCTGGCTGATCAGTTTTCAGGTCCTCAACCTGCGGCAGCCGCTGGTGGCACAGATCTGGGACGGCCTCAACCGTCTGCTTGAACCGGTCTATAGCCGTATTCGCCAGATCCTGCCGGCGATGGGCGGATTGGACTTGGCACCGCTGGTGGCGTTGGTCGCGGTTTACGCAATTCGGATCATTCTGGCGAATAACGCGGCACTGTTCTACAGCTACTGAACCCACGTCCTTTTGCACGTTCCCAGGAATTGCCCTACGAACCAGGCGGCGCGGCCTTGTTTCACGAGACTTGGTATGTGATTGTCGGCATCAGAGCAGATGTAGATAATAAAGCAGGTTTTCATGCCCCGCGACTCCGCCAGCGCCGACGTGCTGTTAAGCGATGTATTCGGTTTTGGTGCCTTCCGCCCGGGCCAGGAAGAGATCGTGCGTGCCGTTGCGGATGGCCGCAATGTGTTGGCGATCATGCCGACCGGCGGCGGCAAGTCTCTGTGTTTCCAACTGCCCGCCCTGATGCGCGATGGCGTGACGGTGGTGATCTCGCCGTTGATTGCGCTGATGCGGGATCAGGTGCGTGGGTTGCGCGAGTCGGGCGTTGCTGCCGGTGCGTTGACCTCTGGCAACACACAGGAAGAGACGGAAACCGTCTGGCAAGAGCTTGAATCCGGCGCGCTGAAGCTGCTTTACCTCGCGCCCGAACGGCTGGCGGCAGGTGGAACCATTTCGATGCTGCGCCGTATTGGCGTGTCGATGATCGCGGTGGATGAGGCGCATTGCGTCAGCCAGTGGGGCCATGATTTCCGCCCCGACTACCTGCGCATCGGCGAGTTGCGTGAACTGTTGGACGTGCCGGTTGCCGCCTTTACCGCGACCGCCGACGCTGAAACGCAGGATGAAATTGTCACGCGCCTGTTTGCCGGGGTGGAGCCACAGCGTTTTCTGCGCGGGTTTGACCGGCCGAACATTCATCTGGCCTTTGCTGGTAAGGACGGCCCCCGGCGGCAGATCCTCGACTTTGCCGATGCGCGCAAGGGACAGTCGGGCATCGTCTATTGCGGCACGCGCGCAAAGACTGAAGGCCTGTCAGGGGCACTGCGTCAGGCCGGGCACAACGCGTGTTTCTACCATGGCGGAATGGATGCCGAGGATCGCCGCGCGGTCGAGTCGCGCTTTGCCCGAGAGGATGGGTTGATCGTTGTGGCGACTGTTGCCTTCGGAATGGGCGTGGACAAGCCCGACATCCGCTGGGTCGCCCATGCCGATCTGCCCAAAAGCATCGAGGCCTATTATCAGGAAATCGGACGCGCCGGGCGTGATGGCGGCCCCGCCGAAACGATGACCCTGTTCGGCCCCGAGGATATACGCCTGCGCCGCAGCCAGATTGACGAAGGGCTGGCCCCGCCGGAACGCCGCGCCGCCGATCACGGGCGGCTGAACGCGCTGCTGGGTCTGGCCGAGGCGCTGCACTGTCGCCGCAAGACGCTGCTGGGCTATTTTGGCGAAACCGACGTAAACTGCGGGAATTGCGATCTTTGCGACCAGCCTGCCGAAGTGTTCGATGGAACAGAGGCCGTGCGAAAGGCGCTGTCGGCTGCATTGCGGACCGGCGAATATTTCGGCGCGGGTCACCTGATTGATATTCTCACCGGGAATCTGACCGACAAGGTTCGCGACAAGGGGCATGATCGTTTGCCCACTTTCGGGGTAGGACGCGAATTTGACAAGCGCGGCTGGCAGGCGCTGTTCCGGCAGATGATGGGACACGATCTGCTGCGCCCCGATCCTGAACGCCACGGCGCGCTGCGCATGACGGATGCGGCCTTGCCTCTGTTGCGCGGCGAGGCGCAGATCGACCTTCGGCGCGACAGTATTCGCGCGGCGTCGGCCAGTCGCAGACCTGCGGTCAAGGCGATGGTCAGCGAAGAGGACGCGCCGCTTCTATCGGCCCTCAAGGCCAAACGCCGCGCCCTGGCAGAGGCTGCTCGGGTGCCGGCCTATATCATCTTCAACGACCGGACGCTGGTGGAAATGGCCGAAACGCGCCCCGGAACGCTTGACCAGATGGCGCGTATCGGCGGAGTTGGTGCGAAAAAGCTGGAAAGCTACGGGACTGCGTTTCTGGAGGTCATCACCGGTGCCGAAGAAGAGATGCACCCGGTGCGGCGCAAGATGGCCGGCCGTGCGTCAGGGGCGCTGTTCGACCGGTTGCAAGAGGCGCAGGCACGTCTGTCGCGCGGCGAGGACGGAACCGAGAAATATCTCAGTTGCACCACGGCCACTTTGCGGCACATCGCCGAGCGGCGCCCCGGCACGGCAGCCGATCTTGAGGCAATTCAGGGCATGGGCGCGCAAAAGGTGGCGCGGTTCGGCCCGGCCTTTCTGGACGCGATCCACGAAGCGGGCTAAGTCGTTGGACGGATTTCGAAGGGGGTTGATATGCTGATAGTGATTTCGCCGGCAAAGCGGCTGGATTGGGCAGAGCGGCCCGAGCACAGCATGACCACGCCATCCCTTTTGGACGATGCCAACAGGCTGGCCAAAACCATGCGCAATCAAACGCTTGGCAGCCTGCAAAAACTGATGGATCTCAGTCCCGATCTGGCGCGCCTGAACCGTGACCGCTTTCGTGACTTTTCCGAGGAACCGCAGGCGGATGCGGTGCGTCCGGCCGCGCTGGCCTTTGCCGGTGACACCTATATGGGGCTTGAAGCGGCGTCCTTGGACGTCGATGAAATGGTCTGGGCGCAGGACCATCTGCGCATTCTGTCCGGCCTTTACGGGGTATTGCGGCCTTGCGACGCGATCCAGCCATATCGGCTGGAAATGGGCAGCAGGCTGAAGACGCGCCGCGGGAGCAATCTGTATGACTATTGGCGCGACGACCTGTCCAAAGCGTTGAATGCGCAGGCAAAGCAACTGAACACGGATGTGCTGGTGAATTGTGCGAGCCAGGAATATTTCGGGGCGGTCGCGCCCAAGGCCCTGAAGCTGCGCGTGATCACGCCGGTCTTCATGGAGGAGAAGCCGGGCGGCCCGAAGATTGTCAGTTTCTTCGCCAAGCGTGCGCGGGGAGCGATGGCCCGCTACATCATTCAGCACCGCCTGACTGATCCCGCCAGCCTGACAGAGTTCGATACCGGCGGCTATGCCTTGCGTCCGGATCTCAGCACTCCGGAGCGCCCGGTCTTTGTCCGCAGCGAGGCAGCTCAGGCCGCCTGACGGCTAATGCGATGGGCTGACGGGTCTTGTGTCGCTGGGACGATGCCTTTCGATCATCTCCGTCAGTTCGGCCTTGCGCAGGGGCTTGGTCATATAGTCATCCAGCCCGCAAGCAATGATGGCTTCGCGGTCGCCGGCCATTGCATGAGCAGTCAGCGCGACGATGGGGACGTGCTGGCCGTCTGGTTCGGCCGCACGGATGTGACCGGTGGCTTCCTTCCCGTCCATTTTCGGCATCGAGATGTCCATGAAAATCAGGTCGGGACGGTCCTCTGCCACGGCGGCGACCGCCTCTATCCCGTTTTGCGCAAAGCGAAGCGACAGATCCAGCGTGCACACCATTTTCTTGAACACCAACTGATTGGTCTTGTTATCCTCTGCCACCAGCAGCTTCATCTGGCGCGCGCTGCCCGGAGAGGTGACCGGGGCTTCCATGATGGGCGTGGGTGCGGGCCGGGGGTGCGCCTTGGGTGGCGCTGCTTTGGCCAATGCTTCCAACTCGTCAAACAGCGAACGCCGAGATAACGGCTTTTGCAATACGGTGTGCACGCATTCACGCGCGGGGTCCGCCACGGTTTCGCCGGGGATGTTTGAAAGCAACAGGATCGGTGCGAAAAGCCCGCGATCACGCATTTCCTGTGCAAGGGCGAGTCCGGTCGTGTCGGGTAGCTGCTGTTCGAGGATGACAACATCTGGTGCCGTGTGCAGTTTTTCCAACGCAGCTTGCGCAGATGTGCAGATCAGGGTTTCGATGCCCAGAACGGTCAGTTGTTTTTGCATGATCATGCTGTTGACCGGCTGGTCGTCCACCACCATGACCCGGCGCAGGTTCTTCGGCAGAACCGGGTTTTGATTGGTTAAAGGTTCTGCGATTGGTAGGGTGATACGAAACCCGAAGCAGGATCCGCAGCCTACCTCGGAATCCACCCAGATATTGCCGCCCATCAAGTGAATAAGCCGTTTGGTGATCGCCAAGCCCAGCCCGGTGCCTTCAAACTGGCGATTGCGCTCATCCTCGACCTGATTGAACTCACCGAAGATATGTTCGGCCTTGTCGGGGGGCAGGCCGATACCGGTATCTTCAACCGTGACATGGATCGCGGCATTCTTCTGGTCAGAGCACATGCCCACGACTCGGATCAGCACATGCCCGGTTTGGGTAAATTTCAGTGCGTTGCCAATAAGATTCGTCAGAACTTGCCGCAAGCGACCGGGATCGCCGACAAACCAGGCCGGTAGAAACATGTCGTAGTCGATCATCATTTCAAGATCTTTGTCGCGCGCTGTCGGCTGAAACAGCATCGCGACTTCGTGCAGGCTTCGTTCCAGATTGAAAGGTTCCGGGTGCAGGATAAGCTTGTCAGCCTCGATCTTGGAATAATCGAGTACGTCGTTGATGATCACCAGCAAAGCTTCACCAGAATTCTTGATCGTTTCGGCATAAAGACGTTGTTCTTCGCTCAGATCGGTGTCTGACAGCAGATCCGCCATGCCGATGACGCCGTTCATCGGGGTTCTGATCTCGTGGCTCATATTCGCGAGGAAGGTGGATTTCGCGCGGTTCGCGGCCTCGGCGCGTCGCTGCGCCTCCTTAAGTCTCTTTTCATAGCGAACGGTTTCCGTGATATTCCGCGCGATGCTGACAACGTCACCGCATTGGCCGCGCTGATCGACCAGTTTGATATATTGATTGTTCCACAATTTCAGCGTGATCGGGTCAGGATTGTCGGTTTCCCAACGGTCGATCATCATGGCGCGCCACTCGGCGGGCGGCTGATCGCCGATGTTGACGATCCCCTCCTCGGTGATGAGTTGCAGAATGCGGGGATAGAAAATGCCGGGGCGCACCTCCTCCAGCCCGTCGAACACAGACAGATAGGCATGGTTGGCGGCGATCATCATGTTGTCGGCATCGAAAAAAGCAAAGCCGTCCTGAATCGTCCGGATGGATTGCCACAGGCGACGCTCTGCAATTTCGATCTTCTGGTTGGCAACGCTCAGGTCGGATTTCACGCGCTGGTTTTCCGTCCGCACGGTCAGCACCTCGGCGCGGGTTTCCGTGATCTCGTTCGACAAGGCACGGGCATGTTTGCCCAGTTTGCGATTGGCGGCAAACAGTTCCGCCTGTTTGAGTTCCAGCAGGCGTTCGGCCGCCAGCCGTGCGCGGCGTTCCTCTGACAGTTTGGTTGCAAAGCTCATGCCTTGTTCCGGCTCGGTTGGTCCTGCGCCAGACGATGCTTCATTGATATGAAAAACTTCTTAAACACCCTGGTCCGCAGACTCCTTGCTTGGCTGTGCCATGTCGTGTCACCATTCAACCGATCCGGGTTACGATTTCAGGCATCTGACACGCGCGTTCAGCGGAGTGTCAGGGTCGGATTCCCGGCATACCGTTCTGGAGGTGTCCATGACTGCCGAAACTGTTGCCACAGCGGAATGGCGCGCGCTGGACCGGGAGGGGCGAGATCGCTGTCGCCTTGTCCGGTCAGGAGCGGGGTGGATGCTGATCGGACATGCGCGTTTTGGCGACGGGCAGGGGTGGTCGCATCTGGACTATGTGATCCGCTGCGACGGCGATTGGTTTACGCAAAGCGCCGATGTCACCGGCACATTCCGCGATCAGCCCGTGGCCTTGCGTCTTCTGCGAAACGGAGACAACTGGGCATTGAACGATGTGCCGCAACCGGCGGTCGAAGGCGCGGTGGACATTGACCTCGGTTTCACGCCCGCCACCAACTTGATGCCGCTGCGCCGGTTATGCGAGGTGGGTCGGATGCAGGCCCGTGCGGCCTGGCTGTGCGAGCCCGAGGGCGCGTTGCGGCCCCTGAACCAGGCCTATACCCGCGAGCGTGGCGGGTTGGTGCGTTACGAAGCCGAACAGACGGAATTTCAGACAGAGCTGAAGGTGGCGGATGACGGGTTCGTGGCGCTTTATCCCGGCTTTTGGGAGAGGCAAGTCATGACCTGAGGGTTTGGCCACGTCCAGCTTCGAATTGCCGGTAAAGACGCTGAATTTGCGTCGACGGCGACATCGAAGGGTGTTTGATGCGCCCGCCAGCAAGGGCGGGCGCAAAGCTTCAGATGCGTTCGATTGCCAAGGCAATACCCTGACCGCCGCCGATGCACATTGTAATCAGGGCGCGCTTTCCGCCGATCCGCTCCAGCTCGTACAGGGCTTTGACGGTGATAATGGCACCTGTGGCCCCGACCGGATGGCCAAGGGCGATGGCCCCGCCATTGGGGTTCACCTTCGCCGGATCAAGCCCCAGACCCTTGTTCACGGCCAGCGCCTGCGCCGCAAACGCCTCGTTGGATTCGATCACGTCGAAATCGTCGGCTTTCAGGCCCGTCCGTTCCAGAAGCGCCTCGACGGCCGGAACAGGACCGATGCCCATGACGTCCGGCCGCACACCGGCATGGGCATAGCCCAGCACCCGCGCACGGGGCTTCAGGCCTGCCTTCTCTGCGGCACTGGCGCGCGCCAAAACCAGCGCCGCCGCACCGTCATTGATACCCGAAGCGTTGCCCGCCGTGACGGTCCCGTCCTTCTGGAAAGCCGGTCGCAGCCCGGCCAGAATTTCCGCCGTGGTTGACGCCTTGGGATGTTCATCCGTGTCAAAGGCCACCATGTCGCGCTTTACCCGCACCTCTACAGGCACAATCTGGTCCTTGAAGCGTCCCTCGCTGATCGCAGCGGCCGTGCGCTTCTGGCTTTCCAGCGCAAAGGCGTCCTGTGCGTCGCGTGTGATGTCGTGTTCTGCGGCGACATTCTCGGCGGTCACGCCCATATGTCCGGTGCCGAAGGGGCAGTTCAACGCGCCCAGCATCATATCCAGCGTGCGGATGTCGCCCATCTTGGCACCCCAGCGCTGATCCGGCACGATATACGGACTGCGCGACATGTTCTCGGCACCGCCCGCGAGGCCGAAATCCGCGTCGCCCAGCATCAGTGATTGCACGACCGAAACGATCGCCTGCGCGCCGGACCCGCAAAGCCGGTTCACGTTCATGGCGGGCGTGGTGTCCGGCACGCCGGCCTGCATGGCGGCGACTCGGCTAAGATACATGTCCCGCGGTTCGGTGTTGATGACATGGCCAAAGGTGACATGGCCAATCTGCCCGCCTTCGACGCCAGCACGTTCCAGAGCAGCGCGCGCGGCAACTGTACCAAGGTCAATGGGGGATGTGCCGGCAAGCGCGCCGCCGAACGTGCCGACGGCGGTGCGTGCGCCGCTGAGAATAACGATATCATCTGACATGATAGGCTCCTTTACCAGTTGTTGCTGAAGTTATGACGCAGACAGCGTTATGTGGTAGCCTGACGCAACGTCACGGGCTGCGCCACCACTTTTTGTTCCCGGTCGCATCAATCGGCGGTCCTGTCCTTGTTGCGATTGTTCGGGGTCTGGCCGGCATCAAGAACGTCACCGGACGTGCGCTGTACAGGCTGGGCGACATGGAAGGTCCTGTCTAGCGATTGACAGAACGTCGCCAAGCAGGGCATCACGTCCTATATGACGGATGAACATGACGATATTTTGTTGCGCCTTCCCGCACGTCTGAAAGAGGCCCGGCGCGCGCAGGACCTGTCGCTGGAGGCGGTGTCGAAACTGTCGGGTGTCTCGCGCTCTATGGTCAGCCAGATCGAGCGCGGGGAATCCTCGCCCACGATTGCAACCTTGTGGAACCTGACGCGGGCGCTTCAGGTGGATTTCGCGGGGCTGCTTGAGACCGCCGAAGTGATGCAGACCGTCGAGGTGCTGCGCGCCGATCAGGTGCCGACCATCGACAATATGGGTGAAGGGTGCCGGATTCGCATCCTGTCGCCCCCAGAAGAGGCTGGTCGGCATGAGGTATACGAGCTGTTGCTTCGGTCAGGTGGTGTACTGGACAGTCAACCCCACACGCGAGGTGCCCGCGAGCAACTGACAGTGGTCTCTGGCACGGTCATGGTCCGGTCAGGGGACGCGGTAGCACGGCTTGGGCCGGGAGATACCGCACGTTATGCAGCCGACATACCCCATAAGATCGCGGCCGAAGGCGGCGAGGTGCAGGCATTCCTGATCGTGATGGGCGGTTAATCCGGCATAAGGGAAAATATCCGTAATTACGGATTTCTTCTATTTCGGAACTTAATCCGCTATGGTAGAGTTGGCTGACAAAGGAGACTCATCCCCATGACCCAGGCTTTTTTGACCCATCTGCAAGACGAACTTCGTGGCATTGAGGCTGACGGCCTGATGAAGCGCGAACGATTGATCACCTCACCGCAAGGCGCGCGTATCGATGTTGGCGGGCGCGAAGTGTTGAACCTTTGCGCCAACAACTACCTCGGGCTTGCGGATCATCCCGATCTGATTGCCGTCGCCAAACAGGCCATGGACGATCACGGCTACGGCATGGCCTCCGTGCGATTCATTTGCGGGACGCAGGATCTGCATACGCAACTGGAGGAGCGGCTGGCGTCCTTCCTGGGGACGGATGACGCGATCCTGTTTGCCGCATGTTTCGACGCGAACGCCGCAGTGTTCGAGCCGCTTCTGGGGCCGGAAGACGCAATCATCTCAGACAGTCTCAACCACGCGTCGATCATCGACGGTATTCGGCTGTGCAAGGCGAAACGCTATCGCTTCGCCAATTCCGACATGGACGATCTTGAGGCCCAGTTGAAAGCGGCCCGCGACGCTGGCGCGCGTCATGTGATGATCGCCACCGACGGCGTGTTCAGCATGGATGGTTATCTGGCCAAGCTGCCGGAGATCCGTGCGCTGGCCGACCGTTATGACGCTCTGCTGATGGTCGATGACTGCCACGCGACCGGGTTCATGGGGCCGAAAGGCGCAGGCACGCCCGCGCATTTCGGCATCAAGGCCGACATCCTGACAGGCACGCTGGGCAAGGCGCTTGGCGGTGCGATCGGCGGCTATATCGCCGGACCGCAGGCGGTGGTGGACCTGCTGCGCCAACGCGCGCGCCCCTACCTTTTTTCGAACGCGCTGCCGCCCTCGGTTGTCGCGGCCGGGATCGAGGCGATCCGGCTGGTCGAAGAGGGCGACGCCCTGCGTGCGCAACTGTTCGAGAATGCCAAATACTGGCGCGCGGGGCTGACCCGTCTGGGGTTTGATCTGCTTCCCGGCGAACATCCGATCATTCCGGTGATGCTGGGTGAGGCGCAATTGGCACAGGATATGGCCTCGCGGCTGTTCGACGAGGGCGTCTATGTCTCGGGCTTTTTCTTTCCGGTGGTGCCGAAGGGCAAGGCCCGCATTCGCACGCAGATGAACGCCGCCCTGACACGCGACGATCTGGACAAAGCACTCGCCGCCTTTGAGGTCGCGGGCAAAGCCACAGGGGTGATTTGATGACTGATACGATGAAAGCACTGGTCAAGGCCGAACCCCGCGAAGGACTTTGGCTGGAAGAACGCCCCATCCCCGAGATCGGCCCGGACGATGTGCTGATCCGGGTTCACAAGACCGGGATCTGCGGCACCGATGTACATATCTGGAACTGGGATGAATGGGCGCAAAAAACCGTGCCGGTGCCTTTGGTGACAGGCCATGAATTCGCCGGAGAGATCGTGGCGCTGGGGCGGGATGTCGAGGATCTGAAAATCGGCCAGCGATGTTCGGGCGAGGGGCATCTGATCGGCAAGCATTCCCGCCAGAGCCGCGCAGGCAAATTCCATCTGGACCCCGAAACGCGCGGGATCGGTGTCAACGAACAGGGTGCCTTTGCCGAGTACTTGCGCCTGCCCGCGTTCAACGTGGTGCCGCTGCCGGACAGTATCCCGGACGACATCGGTGCGATCCTAGATCCGTTGGGCAATGCGGTGCATACCGCGCTCAGCTTCGATCTGGTGGGCGAGGATGTGCTGATTACCGGCGCGGGCCCCATCGGCATCATGGCGGCGGCTGTCGCGCGCCATGTCGGGGCGCGCCACGTGGTCATCACGGATGTGAACGCGGACCGTCTGGCGCTGGCGGAAAGAGTCACCGACGTGGTGCCGGTGAACGTCGCCAAAGAGGATCTGGCAGAGGTCATTCCCCGTCTGAAAATGCGGCAGGGCTTTGACGTCGGGCTGGAGATGTCGGGCAATGCCCGCGCCTTCGATCAGATGGTCGATAGCCTCGTGATGGGCGGGCGGATTGCGATGCTGGGCATCCCGCCGGGCAAGACGCCCGTGGACTGGAGCCGCATCGTCTTCAAGGCGCTGACGATCAAGGGTGTCTATGGCCGCGAGATATTCGAGACATGGTACAAGATGATCGCCATGCTGGAAAACGGGCTGGACGTGTCCGGCATCATCACCCACCGCTTTCCCGCCGCGGAGTTTGAAACCGGCTTTGCCGAGATGCGCGGCGGATCCAGCGGCAAAGTCGTGCTGGACTGGCGTTAACGGCCTGGCAAGCATCGGGAAGGGGGCGCTGCCCCTCTTGCCCCTTTCCGTGCCCTTCATGCCCAGCCATAGCGGGCGGAAACCGTTCACAAAGCGCCTGATACCTGTGCCTCAGGCGCCGTAAGGCACCCAGACCGTTTTGATCTCGGTCGCGGCGTCCAGGAATGTCTGGCCTTCGCCTTCTTCGCCCATCCAGTCACGCGATTGGCCGTTATTCACCCAGGTGCGTTTCAGGTTGCCAGCGGCGCCGCGTTCAATCGTGGCGGCAAGATCGGTGGACGAGAAGCTCCAGACCGCGTTCACATCGGCATGCGCGGCAAGAGTCGGGGCCAGTTCTGCATGGTTGCCGGTCAGGATGTTGACAACGCCCGCAGGCACGTCAGAGGTTTCCAGCACCTGATAGAAATCCGTGGCTGCCAGCGGAAAAGGTTCCGACGCGGCCAGCACCACCCGGTTGCCCATCGCGATGGCAGGTGCCATGACCGACACCAACCCCAGCAGTGGGGCCTCATCCGGACACAGCACGCCGATCACGCCCACCGGCTCGCGCATCGCCAGCGCCACGCCGCGCAGCGGGACCGCACGGACGTCGCCATCCAGCTTGTCGGCCCATGCCGCATAGGTGAACAGACGGTCCACGGCGGCCTCGACTTCCTTGACGCCTGTGCGATTGCCGGTCATCTGATCAAGACGCTTGGCGAACTCCTCGGCCCGCGCAGACAGGTTCTCGCCCAGATAATACAGAACCTGCGCGCGCAGATGAGCGGTCGCGGCGGGCCAGCCTTTCGCCCCATGAGCTGCCTCGACCGCATTGCGGATGTCTTTGCGGTTGGCAATCGGCACCTGACCCAGAAGCGTGCCGGACTTGCTATAGACACCCCGCGAATAGCCGCCATCGGGCCGCGCCTGCTTGCCCCCGATATAGAGCTTGGCCGTCCGGTCAATGCCGTCCTCCGGCCCCTTGTCGCCTGTGAAGGCTTCGATCTTGGACAAGGGTTTGGGCTTGCCTGTTGGCCTCGTATAGGCGGTTAGCCCCTCCCAGCCGCCTTCGCGGCCAAAGCCGCTTTCGCGCATGCCGCCAAACCCAGCGGCGGCGTCCAGCATATTCGTCCCGTTGACCCAGACCACACCGGCAACCAGCTTGGGGGCCATGTCCAGAGCCACGTTGATGTTCTCGCTCCACACGCTCGCAGCAAGGCCGTAACGGGTGTTGTTGGCCAGTTCCACCGCCTCTGACGGGGTGCGGAAGGTGGTGCCAACCAAGACAGGGCCAAAGATTTCGTCCTGCATCAAGGTGCTGGCCGGGCTAAGCCCGGTGATCAGCGTCGGCGGATAGTAACAGCCTGACGCGGGCAGAGTGGCGGCAGCGCGATAGGTCTCGCCTTCGGTATTGCTGTCAACCATGCGGGCGATGCTGTCGCGCTGCACCGGATCCACGATTGCGCCGATGTCGATGCATTTGTCCAGCGGGTCGCCCACGCGCAGCCCGTCCATGCGGCGGCGCAGACGACGGTAGAAATCTTCCGATACGCCTTCCTGCACCAGCAGGCGCGAACCAGCACAGCAGACCTGACCGCCATTGAACCAGATCGCATCGACCAGCCCCTCGACGGCGGAATCCAGATCGGCGTCCTCGAACACGATATAGGGGGATTTGCCGCCCAGCTCCAGCGTCAGGGACTTGCCCGATCCGGCGGTGGCTTCGCGGATCGCGCGCCCCACCTCTGTCGAACCGGTGAAGGCGATCTTGTCCACATCTGCATCGACAATCATCCGGCCCACGTCGCCATCGCCGGTCACGATGTTCACGACGCCCTTGGGCAGCCCGGCCTGACGGCAGATATCGGCAAAAAGCAACGCGGTCAGCGAGGTATATTCCGCGGGCTTCAGCACAACCGTGTTGCCCATCGCCAGCGCGGGCGCGATCTTCCATGACAGCATCAACAGCGGGAAGTTCCACGGGATGATCTGACCGCAAACGCCCATAGCCTCGCGCCCCGGCTGGGTCTTTTCCATAAGCTGCGCCATGCCGGCATGATAGTAGAAATGCCGCTGTGCCAAGGGCACGTCGATGTCTCGGCTTTCGCGGATGGGCTTGCCGTTATCCAGCGTCTCCAGCACCGCAAACAGCCGGGCGTGTTTTTGCAACAACCGTGCCAAGGCATACAGGTGGCGCGCACGGCCGGGGCCGCCAAGCTTGGACCATTTGCCCTGAGCCGCCCGCGCCGCCGCCACGGCGCTGTCCACATCTGCCGGCGTGGCCTGGGTGAGCGTGGCCAGAACCTCGCCATTCGCGGGGTTGCGGCTATCAAACCCTGCGCCGGGCTTGGTAAAGCTGCCGTCAATGAAATGACCAAATCCATCGCTGTGTTCCGCGAGCCATGCCAGAGCTTCGGCAGCGCTTTCGGGGGCAGGTCCATAATCCATGGTCTCAAAGATCTCTTTTACGGTCATGTCGGAGTGCCTTTCAGCAGAAGAAACACGATCAGCGCGGCGTAAAGCGCGGCAATTGCCCAGCAGGCATAGTTGATAAGGCGCGTGCGCTTGTGCAGCGCCGCATAGCTGCGCAACCCGTCGGGCAGGTCGTCGTCCGGGGGCGGGCTGAACAACGGTTCCGGACCAAGCAGCCGCTGCATGCGCGTCGGCAGGTCGCGCACAGCGCGGCGCAGACGCCGGCGGCGCCACATGGTCGACAGCACGACTAGCATGGTAAAAACGGCGAATAGCGCGTGGTTGCTGGACATCGGCATGGCGGGTCAGCTTAGCGCATGGCGCCACGACGCCGAATAGGTCCCGGTGACGTGATGTTCCAGTTGTCGCTCTATATCGCCCAGCAGCGACGATGCGCCAAAGCGGAACAGGTCCGGCTGCACCCAAGGGTGGCCCAACTCGTCCTTCATCAGCGCCAGATAGGTCAGCGCGTCCTTGGCTTTGGAGATTCCGCCCGCAGGTTTGTAGCCAACGCGGTAGCCGGTTTCGTCGAAAAACTCGCGGATCGCGCGCACCATGACCAGCGTGACGGGTAGCGTGGCGTTCACACTTTCCTTGCCGGTGGAGGTCTTGATGAAGTCGGCTCCCGCCATCATGCAGATCAGCGAGGCGCGGGCGACATTCTGCAACGTCCCCAACTCTCCGGTGGCGAGGATCGCCTTGACATGGGCATCCCCGCACGCGGCGCGAAAGGCCCGCATCTCATCGTAAAGCGCCTGCCAGTTACCGGTCAGGACATGCCGTCGAGAGATCACGATGTCGATCTCTGACGCACCGGCGCGCACGCTTTCCTCTATCTCGGCGACGCGCAGATGAAAGGGCGACAACCCTGCGGGAAAGCCTGTGGACACGGCGGCGACCGGAATGCCGGACCCTTGCAGCGCGTCCACGGCGCATTCCACCATGTCGTGATAAACGCAGACCGCACCGGTGGTCAGCCCCTCGACGCCCAACGCGGCCAGCAGATCGGCGCGTACCGGCTGGCGGGCCTTGGCACACAGGCGGCGCACGCGGCCTTCGGTGTCGTCACCGGCCAGGGTCGTAAGATCAATGCAACTGATCGCTTTCAACAGCCAGGCGGCCTGATAGTCCTTCTTGACCGAACGCCGCCCCGGCAGAGATGCCGCACGTCGTTCGATGGCCGACCGGTTCGCCCGCGCTCGTGCCACCCAATCCAGATCAAGGTCCATCCCCGGATTGCGCGGCTCCAGCGCCTGCGGAAGCTGATGCGTGGCGGTTGTCGTCTTGCTGTCCATCGTCATGTCCGGGCTGGTTCAGAGAGGCCAAGCGTGGCACGCCGACGACCCGCTGGCAAGCTTGCCCGTCGCGTCAGCCCCAGTAGCGGGCGATCTGTTCGCCAAACCACGTCTTGAACCGGGTTTTCTGCGGTCGCAGGATCGGCAGATGGACGATGCGCGGCTTGGGCTGATCGGACCAGATCACCTCGGACGGCTCGAAGATGCGCTTGTTGTATTGCGGCGGGAAAACGTAGAAGCGCAGGTCCGAGTCCCACAGCAGTTCGCGGAATGTCACCTGATCGACGCGGAACCCGGCCACCGTGAAGGCGCGGCTCCATTCCCGGAAGAAGTCGAACACACGGTCGGATGACCGGTACAGCAACACGCCGCAATTGATCTCTGGGAAGGCGTCTGGCGGTTCCTTGCGCCAGACCTTGCGATGCCGGGGACGATGCCACAGCATGACATGCGCGCCGCACAGCTCGAATTTCTGCAACAGATCGAACAGGCTGCGCAGATCGGCGCGAATGATCGTGTCATTATCCAGATAAAGTGTTTCGTCGAAGGGCGTGTCGGGCAACAGATCCACCTTGGGACGTTTCAGCCCTTCCGGGATCACAAAGCTGAGGTCAAAGCCGCTGGTATCATCGCTTTCGGCGCACCAGATACAGGTCTGTAGGCCGGGATTCGATTTCTTGACGCTGGCCGCTGATCGCCGGGCCACATCCACATGGGCACTGCCCCATGCAATATACATCACCCCGCGTCCGCCACTTCGGTCCATTACCCGGCCTTTCCTGCCAATTCTCGCCCTTGTTTGTCATAGCGCGGGGCCGGGCCGGGGTAAATCGGCGCTTTAGTTGCGAATAATTCTCAATATCATTGACTTTATGAGAATGACTCGCATATGCATGCCATATGAAACGTCGCAATCTCCTTCTAGGCCTCGCTGGGGCCACGGCCGTCACTACGCTTCCGCGCATTGCGGCAGCGCAGGACGACACACTCACAATTGTCGCAACCACCGGCATGATCGCCGACACCGCGCGCCGCATTGCCGGTCCGCTGGCAGAGGTGCGCGGGCTGATGGGACCGGGCGTCGACCCGCATTCCTATCGCCAGACGCGCTCTGACATCGTGGCGATCACCCGCGCCGATCTGGTGCTGTGGCACGGGCTGTATCTTGAGGCGCAGATGGAGGAGTTCTTCAAGCGTCTCGCCACGTCCCGCAATGTCGTCGCGGTGGGCGAGGCGGTGCCGTCGGATCTGCTGCTGCGTCACGCCGATTATGAGAACAAGGCCGATCCGCATGTCTGGATGGCACCTGAACTGTGGCGCCCGGTGGCTTTGCGGGTCCGTGATGCGTTGATTGACGCCCGCCCCGAACACGCGGAAATATTCACCGCCAACGCGGAGGTTTTCGTCGCCGAGATCGACGCGCTGGTCGCCTATGCGCACGAAACGCTTGCCAAGGTGCCCGAACCTGCCCGCGTTCTTGTCACGGCGCATGACGCATTCGGTTATTTCGGCCGCGCCTACGGGTTTGAGGTTTTGGGCATCCAGGGCATCTCGACCGAGAGCGAAGCGGGGCTGCAACGGATCCGGATGCTGGTAGATACGCTGGTGACGCGCGACATAAAGGCGGTGTTCGTCGAAAGCTCTGTCTCTGATCGCAACATTCGTGCGCTGGTCGAGGGTGCCGCCGCACAGGGCCATGACGTTCGCATCGGCGGAGAGCTTTTCTCGGACGCGATGGGCCAGGCCGATACATATGAAGGCACCTATATCGGGATGCTGGATCACAATATCACCGTGATTGCCCGCGCGCTTGGGGCCGATGTGCCTGCGCAGGGCATGTCCGGCAAGCTGTCGGCAGGGATTTGATATGAAAGACGCAATGCCACAATTGGCAACCGATGAAGGCCGCCCCGTCGCGGACACCCTTGCGCAAAGCCCGCTGGCGATTCGTGGGATGACGGTTTCATATGGCGAGGAGCCAGCGATATTCTCCATCGACCTGACGGCGGAGCCCGGTGCGATGACCGCCATTATCGGCCCGAACGGCGCAGGTAAGTCGACGCTTCTGAAAGCAGCACTTGGGATCGTCCGCCCCCTGTCCGGGAGTGCGACGGTCTTTGGCAAACCGTTGGCGAAACAGCGCGCCCGCATCGCCTATGTGCCGCAGCGCGCCAGCGTCGATTGGGATTTTCCGACCACGGTGATGGATGTCGCCTTGATGGGCCTGAGCCGAGAGCTTGGCCTGTTGCGGCCTGTCCGTGCGCGGCATGTGGCGCACGCGCTTGCCTGCCTTGACCGCGTTGGCATGGCCGATTTCGCGGATCGTCAGATCGGGCAACTGTCCGGTGGGCAGCAACAACGCGTGTTTCTCGCCCGCGCGCTGGCGCAGGATGCAGAGCTTTACCTGCTGGACGAACCTTTCGCCGGTGTCGATGCCGCGACAGAGCGCGCGATCATCGTGGTTCTGAAGGAATTGCGGGCAGAGGGGCGCACGGTTGTTGCCGTGCATCACGACCTGTCAACGGTGGCGCAGTATTTCGACAATGTCTTCCTGATCAACCGCCGCAAGATCGCCGAAGGGTCGGTCGAGACCGCCTTTACCGCCGCCAATCTGCAAGAGGCCTATGGCGGACGTCTGGCGACCGGGCAGATCGACCAACTGGTTCTGGGGATGGTCTAAGCCATGCTGCGTGACGCACTGCTTCTTCAGATGGGCTATAACGCGACGCTGGTGGCGTTGGGCGCGGCCAGTCTGGGCGTGGCGGCGGGGGCGACAGGCACGTTTCTGTTCCTGCGCAAGCGCTCGCTGGTGTCGGATGCGATAAGCCATGCGACCCTGCCCGGTATCGGTCTGGCCTTTCTGGTGATGGTGGCGCTTGGCGGCGATGGCCGCTGGCTGCCGGGATTGCTGGCGGGATCGGCCCTGTCGGCGCTGGCGGGGTTGCTGTGCGTCACATGGCTGACCCGGCACACCAGACTGGCCGAAGATGCCGCAATCGGGGCGGTGCTGTCGGTATTCTTCGGCGCGGGGATCGTCATCCTGACGGTCATTCAAACACTGTCCAGCGGACGACAAGCCGGGTTGGAGACGTTTCTTTTGGGGTCCACCGCGGGAATGCTGTTCAGCGACGCGCTGACGCTGGCAATCGGCGGGGCGCTGGTTCTGGCACTGGCGCTGCTGCTGCGGCGGCCGATGATCCAGGTCGCTTTTGATCCGGGCTATGCCGAGACTGCGGGCACATCTGTCAGCCGCACCGATTTTCTGACCATGGCGCTGGTGATGGCGATTACGGTGGTGGGCCTGAAGATCGTCGGGCTGATCATGATCGTGGCGCTGCTGATCATCCCGGCGGTCACCGCGCGTTTCTGGACCAACCGGGCAGAATATGTGGTGGCGCTGGCGGGGCTGTTCGGCGGGCTGGCGGGCTATGTGGGTGCGGCGATCTCTGCCACCGCACCCGCCTTGCCGACGGGGCCGATCATTGTGCTGATCGGCTTTGCGCTGTTCGTGGTGTCCTTGCTGGTGGCTCCGGGGCGGGGCGTGTTGGCGGCCGGTTTGCGATACCGGCGTTTTCAACGGCGCGTGCATCTGCGGCAGGGGCTGATTTCATTGGCGCAAGGCCAACCGGTTTATGAGCGCATGACCCGCAGGCTGTTGCTGCGCGAAGGGTTCCTGAGGGCCGATAACGTGATCACCGAAGAGGGGCGGGCCCGGGCCGCGAAAGTCCTGCGCGACGAGACCCGATGGCAGGAGGTGCGGCGCAGCGACAGCCTTGCCCCGCTGGCGATGCAGGATAACGGCATGACCGATATCGCGTCGGTGCTGACCGCCGATCAACTGGCCGAGATCGACCGACGTATTGGCGGACCGAAAAGGGTAACAGCATGATCGGCGCAGAGTTTGTAGCGCTTTCGCTGCCGCCCTTGCTGATCGGCACATTCGCGGCGATTGCCTGCGCGTTGCCCGGCAACTTCCTTGTGCTGCGCAGGCAAGCGCTGATCGGCGATGCGATCAGCCATGTGGTGCTTCCTGGCATTGTCGTGGCCTTCCTCGTGACCGGGCGGATCGGAACCTGGCCGATGATGCTGGGGGCGGCGGGGGCCGCCTTGATCGCCGTTGGGTTGATAGAGCTGATCCGCCGACTGGGCCGCGTCGATGCAGGTGCCGCCATGGGCGTGACCTTTACGGCGATGTTCGCAGGCGGGGTGCTGCTGCTGGAGCAATCCGACACCTCGTCGGTGCATCTGGACGTGCAACATGCGCTTTATGGCAACCTGGAAAGCCTGATCTGGCTGGAAGCGGCGGGGTGGGAATCCCTTCTCGACCCCGTGGCGCTGGCATCCTTGCCGCCGGAACTGACCCGGATCACGGTCACCTTGGTGGCGGTTGTGGCATTTATTCGGCTGCTGTGGCGGCCGCTGAAGATCTCGACCTTCGATGAGGGATTTGCGCGGGCTCAGGGCGTTCCGGCGACGATACTTGGTTTGGCGCTGGTGGTAACGGCGGCATCAGCGGCGGTTGCGGCGTTTGATGCAGTGGGGTCGATCATCGTGATTGCGATGTTCATCTGCCCGCCCGCCGCGGCGCGCCTGATGACCGAACGGTTGGAAACGCAAATCTGGTGGAGTGTGGCGTTTGCCTGCCTGTCAGCAGTGCTGGGCTATGTGCTGGCCGGATATGGCCCGTTATGGCTGGGGGGGCAGAACTCTGTCAGCGCGGCAGGAATGATCGCGACGGTGTCGGGTATGATCCTTGCGGCAACGGCGCTGTTCGCGCCGCACCGCAAGGCGTCTTAGGTCAGCGCTCTATGACGCGGGTTTGATCCCATTGAGTGCCTGCGGCACGCAGGTTTCTGGTGCTCGTTGCGACGTGAGCCCGCGCTTTCACTGTCGAGACAGTGAAATCGCGGTACGTGTGGCAGGGACCTAGATGCCAGAGTCGATGATCGCCTTGGCGAGGATCGGAACCGTGGTCTTGTTCAGCCCCGCAATGTTGAGGCGGCTGTCACCGACCAGATAGATGCCGTGATCTCTGCGCAGGGTGTCGACCTGATCAGGCGTGCAGCCGAGGCGAGAGAACATGCCACGATGCTGCGCGATGAAGCCGAAGCGGTCCGAGCCTGAAAGGCGTTGCAACTCGCCCGCCAACTGTTCGCGCAGATCAAGCAGGCCTTTGCGGATGTCTTCCACTTCTGATGCCCAGTCGGCGCGCAGGGCCTCGTCTGTCAGGACCATGGTTACCAGTCGCGCGCCATGATCAGGTGGGAAGGAAAAGTTCTGACGGTTGAGGTAAGCCAGAGAGCCTTGGTTAAGCTCACGCGCGGAGGCGTCCTGCGACACGGCCATCAGAAGGCCGGTACGCTCGCGGTAGACGCCGAAGTTTTTCGAGCAGCTGGCCGCGATCAGGCATTCGGGTACGGAAGACGCGACGAGGCGTGTGCCTGCTGCGTCTTCTTCCAAGCCGTCGCCAAAACCCTGATAGGCGATGTCGATCATCGGTGTCGCGCCTGTCTTGAGCAGCAGGTCAACAACCGCCTGCCACTGTGTCAGGTTCAGGTTTGCGCCGGACGGGTTGTGGCAGCAACCATGCAGCAACACGAGGTCGCCTTTCTTGATCTGCGCCAGATCTTCCATCATCCCGTCGAAATCCACCGCGCCGGTGTCACTGTCGAAATACCGATAGGAAATCGTCGGCAGGCCCATGAACTTCAGGATCGACAGGTGGTTCGGCCATGTCGGATCAGACACGAAGACGCGGACATCGGGGTTGGCCATGCGGGCCATCTCGAACGCGTGACGGACCGCGCCCGTGCCGCCGGGCGTTGCCGCAGCGGCGACGTTTTCACGCTCTACCGCATCGCCCAGTACCAAGGCGATCAGCGCGTCGGAAAAGGCCGGATCCCCGGCAAGGGCGACGTAGCTTTTGGTGGTTTCTTCTTCCCACAGACGCTTTTCCGCCGTCTTGACGGCGCGCATCACGGGTGTGACACCTTCCGCATTCTTGTAGACACCGACGCCCAGGTCGATCTTGGTCTCGCGCGGATCTTCCTTGTAGGCCTGCATCAGCGCAAGGATCTTGTCGGCGGGTTGGGCTTTGAGGTTTTCGAACATCAGGCGTCTCCGGTGGCGACGGGAACCGTTGGGAACATGCCCCATTCGGCCCAGGATCCGTCATAAAGTGCGTGGTCGGTCTTGCCCATACGCTCCAGCGCGAGGGACAGGATCGCGGCTGTGACGCCCGATCCGCAAGTGGTGATGGCAGGCTGGGCAAGATCGACGCCCGCATCCTCGAATATTGTGCGCAATTGCTGCGGCGGCTTCATCGTGCCGTCTTCGTTCAGCAATGTTGCATAGTGGACGTTGCGCGCGCCGGGAATATGGCCCGCCCGCAGCCCCTCGCGTGGCTCTGGCTCTGCTCCGGCAAACCGGCTGGGAGAGCGCGCGTCGATGATTTCGTGGTTGCGCAGCTTGGAGGCCGAGGCCACCTGCGTCACGTCCTTGACCATATGGTTCTGGCGGCGCACCGTCATGTGGCGGTCGCGCACGATCGGGGGCATATCCTCGGTCGGACGATCCTCTGCCAGCCATTTGGGCAGGCCGCCATCCAGAACGGCGATGTTGAACTGGCCCATCAGGCGGAACAGCCACCAAACCCGAGCGGCAGAAAAAATCCCCATGCCGTCATAGACCACCACCTGATGACCGTCGCCCACGCCCATCGCCCGCAGGCGTGACATGAACTTTTCAACCGGCGGCACCATATGCGGCAGGTCGGAACGGTTGTCCGAGATTTCGGCGACGTCGAAAAAGCGAGCGCCGGGAATATGAGCCGCGTCATATTCGCTCCGCGGATCGCGGCCCGCATCAGGCAGGTACCACGATGCGTCAAGGACGCGCAGGTCAGGATCCTTGAGATGCGCCGCGAGCCAGTCCGTTGAGACCAGTGTCCTGGGATCGTCTTGTGCCATGTTTCCCCCGAGATCAGTTGCGCCTTTGCATACGGTCTGTGGGGCATAGTGGCAAGTGTCAGACGGTGCCGCAGGGCGGTCTGCGCGCTGATCGTCGCTTATTTCCCATCTTGTTGCGGGCACAATCGAGAACGGCCATAACCACGCAGCCCGACACTGTCGGCGGGATGGTGTCGCCAAGGCGGCCTTTGACCCCGACGCGAGCGTTGATCAACCTGCCGTGGGCGAGGAACTTTCGGCAGCGCGCCCGTCACGGTGCGGCCAGCCTCGCAAGGCCAAAAGCCGATAATGAGGTGCGTAACGGGTGCTCTTCCGGCCAAGGCCGGAAATCGCGCCAATTGCACGGACGTGCCATGATCCGGTCAGGTGCGTTTGCGAACAAAATCCCGAAGCTTTTTGTTTGGACGCTCAGTGGTTCTGACGCAGCAGACGCTGTTTCTGACGCCCCCAGTCGCGCTTTGCCTCCGTGGCGCGCTTGTCGTGGTTTTTCTTGCCCTTGGCGATACCGATCTTCAGCTTCACGATGCCCCGATGGTTGAAATACATCACCAGCGGCACAAGGGTCATGCCCTTGCGCCGGGTTTCGTTCCACAGCCGGGCAAGTTCCCTGCGGCTGGCCAGAAGCTTGCGGCGGCGGCGATCCTCGTGTCCGAACATCGCCTGGTCGTAGGGGGCGATATAGGAGTTCACCAGCCACAGCTCGCCGTCGTCGACGGTGGCGTAGCTTTCAGCGATGTTGGACTGCCCGGTGCGCAGGGATTTCACCTCGGAGCCCATCAGAATGATGCCCACTTCGAGATCATCCTCGATGGCATAGTCGTAGCGCGCGCGCCGATTCTCGGCGATCACCTTGTAGTTCGGATCTGATATTGTCTTTGCCATGATGGGGGTGATTACACGTCCGCGCGTCGTCTGTCACGCTGGTTTCGTTCGGGACATCTCTGGGCTGTCTGCGAGGTGTTACTTTAGCGCGGGATCATGGCCGCGCGGCACAGGTTATCCGGACGGCACCGGGAGCAGGGCAGAGGCCCCGGATCAAGTCCGGGGCGGGTGACGCAAAAAGGGGCCGCCCATGGGCCGCCCCTTTCCTGTTTAGCCAAACAGATCAGGATTTGTAACGCTTGATCTCGCCGGATTTCAGACGCGTGAGATAGCTTTCAAGCTCGCGCTTGACGACCGGCATCAGGAAGTAAAGTCCGATGATGTTGACCACTGCCATCGAGAAGATCGCGGCATCGGAGAAGTCGATGACCGGTCCAAGGCTTGCGGCGGCACCGATCACGACGAAGATGCAGAAGATCACCTTGAAGGTCAGTTCCTTGCTCTTGCCTTCGCCGAACAGGTAGGTCCATGCCTTCAGCCCGTAATAGGACCACGAGATCATCGTCGAGAAGGCAAACAGGACAACCGCGAGAGCCAGCACATATTTGAACCAGCCGAAGGTCTGGCTGAACGCCGCCGAGGTCAGGGCCACGCCGGAATTTCCGTCGACTGTCTGGATTGCGCTGCCTGCTTCGTCCAAAAGATAAAGCCCTGTATTCGGGTCAACCATCAACTGACCGGTGATGATGATCACCAGCGCGGTCATGGTGCAGATCACCACGGTGTCGATGAACGGCTCCAGCAGCGACACGAAGCCCTCGGTAATCGGTTCTTTCGTCCGCACGGCAGAGTGGGCGATCGCGGCAGAACCAACGCCCGCTTCGTTCGAGAAGGCAGCCCGCTTGAAACCCTGTATCAACGCCCCGACCATGCCGCCTGCGACACCAAGGCCGGTGAAGGCACCCCCAAAGATCTGGCCGAAGGCCCAGCCGATCTTGTCATAGTTCACCAGAAGGATGACCAGCGCGGTCACGACGTAGAGTATGCCCATAAACGGCACGATTTTCTCTGTTACCTTGGCGATGGATTGCAGACCGCCGACGATGACAGCGAACACGATGCCGGCAAAAATGACGCCGGTAATCCAGCCGGGATAGTCGCCGACCACATTGGTGATCTGCGCATGCGCCTGGTTGGACTGGAACATGTTGCCGCCACCAAGGGCACCCAGGATACAGAAGATCGAGAACATGATCGCAAGGAAGCGACCGCCGGGCAGGCTGCGCTCTGCAAAGCCCTTGGTCAGATAATACATCGGGCCGCCCGAAACATGGCCGTCTGCAAACTCATTCCGGTATTTCACACCCAGCGTGCATTCGGTGAATTTCGAGGCCATGCCCATGAGGCCCGCCAGGATCATCCAGAACGTGGCACCGGGGCCACCGATGCCCACGGCAACCGCCACACCGGCAATGTTGCCCAGGCCGACAGTGCCCGAAAGGGCAGTCGCCAGCGCCTGAAAGTGGCTGACTTCGCCGGCGTCGTCAGGATCTGAATAGTCTCCCTTTACCAAGGCAATGGAATGCGGAATGGCCCGAAACTGGATTACCCCGAAGTAGACGGTAAAGATCGTGGCCGCGACCACCAGCCAGGCAACAATCCAGGGAAAGGATGTGCCGGGAAACGGACTGAAAATGAAATTCACAAACCAGCCGGTAGAGCTGGCGAATATCTGATTGACTTTCTCGTCGATGGATTGGGCCATCGCCGGACCGGCGAGGCTGCCCAATGTGGTGACGATGATCGCCAGCAAAAGTGGAAAGCGTGACATTGTATATCCCTGTTCTTGATTGCTGTTCTTGTGCGGCAATTTTACGGTACGATTGTGCACGGTACCGGGGCGATCTGGACGAGCGATCCGGCGACAGAGCCGAACACTCGCGCAGACAAGGCACCATGACCGTCGCGACCGACAAACATCTGCGTCGCGCCCTTGTCTTTCACCACCTCGCACAGCGTGTCTGAAATATGGCCGTATTTGATGACAGTCTCGATTGTGATGCCCTTGCTGGACAACTCCTCGACCACCGGGGCCATCAGCGCCTTTTCAGCGCGTTCAAGTTCTTGGCGGCGACGCACATGACGTTCTTCGATTTCGGTCGGGGTGAGGAAGGAATAGGGCGACCATTCCAACACATGCACAACCACCAGCGTTGTGCTCTGTGCCGCGGCACGGTCGGCCGCGAAATCAAGCGCCCGTCTGGACGCCGGGCTGCCGTCATATGCGACGACGAATTTTCCTGACATTGCGATACTCCTGGTGATTTGCCGCTGCCCGATGCAGCGACAGATCAGCGAAGCATAGCAGCATCAGATGTAACGCTCTTCCCTTAATTCTGACATAAATCGACAAAGTGCCCGAAATTCACCCAGTCTACAGGCTAAATGGGCACAATAAGGCGCGCTGCCGATACATGCGACTGTTTGCATCTATGGGTTGTGAGGTGCTTCTAGCTTTCGCCCCAGCCGCCTCCGCCTGGCGTCTGCATCACGAAAACGCCGCCCGCCGGCAGGTCGATTTCATCGTTGCCGTTCAGCTCCACGCGCCGGCCATCAGACAGCTCCGCCCAGTTTTGACCGACCGCGCCATCACCGCCACCATCGACGCCGAAGGGGGGTACGATGCGGTGCGAACACAGGGTTGTCACCGTCACCGGCTCCAGAAACCGCATGCGACGTAGCGCTCCGTTCCCGCCCCGCCATTTCCCACTCCCGCCAGAACTTTCGCGAATGCCGAATGCCTCCAGGCGCACGGGAAAGCGTTTCTCCAGCGTTTCGGGGTCGGTCATGCGGGTATTGGTCATGTGGCTTTGCACGGCGTCGCAGCCATTGAACCCCGGCCCGGCACCGGTGCCGCCGGCAATCGTTTCGTAGTTCTGGAAGGTTTCGTTGCCCCAGACGAAGTTGTTCATGGTGGCCTGCGAACAGGCGATGACGTGCAGCGCGCCGTAAAGGGCGTTGCAGGTGGCCTGACTGACCTCTGTATTGCCCGCAATCACGGCAGCCGGATAGACCGGATGCAGCATGGAGCCTTCGGGTACGATGATTTTCAGCGGTTTCAGGCAGCCTTGATTGAGCGGGATTTCTGCCCCCACCATGGTACGGAAGACATACAGGACAACCGCATGGGCAATCGCTAGCGGGGCGTTGTAATTGCCCGTATGCTGCGGCGAGGTGCCGGTGAAATCCACGGTGGCGGTCCGGTTGGCACGGTCCACGCTCACCTTGACCTCGATCACCGCGCCATGATCCATCGGATAGCTGAACGCGCCATCCGTCAGCTTGTCGATCACCCGGCGCACGCTTTCCTCGGCATTGTCCTGCACATGGCCCATATAGGCGCGCACCACATCCAGCCCGTAGGCCTGCACCACTTTCAGCAATTCCTGACGCCCGGTTTCATTCGCGGCGACCTGCGCCTTGAGATCGGCCATGTTCTGATCGACGTTGCGGCAGGGGTAGCGACCGGACAGCAGAACCTCGCGTGCAGCGCCCTCTTGCAGCGTGCCTTCGGCGACAAGGCGGACATTGTCGATCAGCACGCCTTCGTCCTCGATCCGGGTGCTGTCGGGCGGGGCCGAGCCGGGGGTCCGTCCGCCAATGTCGGCGTGATGCCCGCGCGAACCCAGCCAGAAGACCGGCTTCCCATCGACAAAGACCGGCGTGACCACGGTTACATCCGGTAGGTGGGTGCCGCCATTATAGGGCGAATTCAGCATGAAAGCGTCGCCCTCGGCCACATCCGGATTGTCGCGCATCACTGTCTTGATGCTGTCGGACATGGACCCCAGATGCACCGGCACATGCGGCGCGTTGGCCACCAGATCGCCGGCCTCGTCGAAGATCGCGCAGGAGAAATCCAGCCGTTCCTTGATGTTCACGGACCATGACGTGTTGGCCAGCGTTGCCCCCATCTGATCGGCCACGGACATGAACAGGTTGTTGAACACTTCCAGCATCACCGGATCGGCTTGCGTCCTGGCGGCGCCCGCGCGGTCAGCCTCGGACGTGCGGTCCAGGATCAGGTTGCCCATCCCGTCCAGTTGCGCGGTCCAGCCGGGTTCGATCACATTGGTGCCGGTGGGTTCGGTGATGATCGCGGGGCCGTCAATCGCGGTTTCGGCGTTCAGCGCATCGCGCAGGTAAAGCGGGACGTTTTGCACATCTCCGGCCAGATGAACGGGAACCTGCGCCTTGGCTGCGCCGTCACCCTCCGGCAAAACGGCCGAGGGCACCTGACCGGTATCGCCGACGGCCTCGGCGCTGAGCATTTCGAACAGGATGTCGCGCTCGGGCGAGGCAAAACCGAAGCGTTGGCGGTGGGCGTTCTCGAAATCCGCGCGCATCTTGTCCGGCGCGCCAAAAGCCACCTCAAGCGGTTGATGTGAACCATCATAGCGCAAATGCGCACGCTGCCGGACGTCGATTTGTGAGACGCCCTGATTGGCAACCTCGGCGCGGGCGTCTTCGGAAATGCGGTCCAGCGCATGCCGTGCAGTGTCGATGTCGGCCAATGGCGCATCCACCTGCGTTTCGCGCATGGCGCGGATTTCGGCCAACCCCATTCCGTAGGCGGACAACACCCCGGCATGCGGATGAATGAACACGCGTTTCATGCCCAACGCGTCGGCCACAAGACAGGCATGCTGCCCGCCTGCGCCGCCAAAGCACTGCAACGTGTAGCGGGTGACGTCATGCCCGCGCTGCACGCTGATCTTCTTGATCGCATTGGCCATATTGTCCACAGCGATGCGCAAGAAACCTTCGGCCATATCCTCGGGCGAGCGGGGGGTGTCACCGGTCGCCTCGGCGACCTGTTGCGCAAGGGTGGCGAATTTCTCACGCACCACAGCAAGATCGAGCGGCTGATCGCCCTCCGGACCAAAGACGGCGGGAAAGTGGTCAGGGTTCAGTTTGCCCAGCATGACGTTGCAATCGGTGACGGTCAGCGGCCCGCCACGGCGATAGCAGGCAGGGCCGGGATCGGCACCCGCACTTTCGGGGCCGACCTGAAACCGGCCATCCTCGAATTTGCAGACCGAGCCACCGCCGGCCGCAACGGTGTGGATGTCCATCATCGGTGCCCGCATCCGGACGCCTGCGACCTCGGTTTCGAAACTGCGTTCATAATCGCCCGCATAGTGGCTGACATCGGTCGAGGTGCCGCCCATGTCGAAACCGATCAGCCGGTCATGGCCCGCAGCCTCCGCCGTCTTGACCATGCCGACGATGCCGCCCGCCGGACCGGACAGGATCGCATCCTTGCCCTGAAACAGCCGCGCATCGGTCAAACCACCAGAGCTTTGCATGAAGAGCAGGCAGCGACAGGCGCGGCCCAGATCCAGCGCGCTTGCCACCTGATCGACATAGCGGCGCAGGATCGGCGACAGGTAGGCATCGACCACGGTGGTATCGCCCCGGCTGACCAGTTTCGACAACTGGCTGACCTCGGCGCTGGTCGAAATCTGGGTGAACCCGATCTCGCGCGCGATCTTGGCCGCGCGGGCCTCGTGCGTGTCATTCAGGTAAGCGTGCAGGCCCGCAATGGCGACGGCCCGGATCCCGTCATCATAGGCGGATTGCAGGGCAGTGCGCGCCGCGTCTTCGTCCAGCGGTGTGAGGACGGTGCCCTCGGCATCCAGCCGTTCGGTCATTTCTTCGACCCGATCATAAAGAAGGTCCGGGCGCACGATTTCCAGATCAAACAGACGGGGCCGGGTTTGATAGCCGATCTGCAAGAGGTCACGAAACCCTTGCGTGATCAGCAACAGGACCCGCTCGCCCTTGCGCTCCAGCAACGCATTTGTGGCAACGGTTGTGCCCATCTTCACCGCGTGGATCGCGTTGTCGGCAAACGCGCCATGACAGTCCATCATCTCGCGGATGCCCTGCACGGCAGCGTCGCGGTAGCGTTCGGGGTTCTCTGACAACAGCTTGTGCGTCTGCACCTGACCTTCTGGCGACAGCGCCACGATGTCGGTGAACGTGCCGCCACGGTCGATCCAGAATTCCCACGCTCCGCTCATGTCTGCTCTCCGTGCTGCATGCGCCCAGCCTTTCCTGTTGCCTCGCAGGATGTCAACGCGATGGGCAGAGAGGCTGGCAACCTTGCCGGATGCAGGTTTCAGCTGCGCGCCTTTGAGATCTGAACTTCGCGGGCCTTTACATATTCGCCAATATGAATACATAACGGCTTAGCCATCGCATCGCCTGCACGGTTGGGCGTGGGTTTCCACAGGAACTGGACAGACTGATGACACCACCAAAACTCACCCGCGCTGCGCTGGAGCGGCACCTGCCAATTCTTACCTGGTCCAAGACCTATGGGCGCGATACGCTGACCTCGGATCTGGTGGCGGCGGTGATTGTCACGATCATGCTGATCCCGCAATCGCTGGCCTATGCCCTTCTCGCGGGCTTGCCTGCCGAGATGGGGCTTTACGCGTCTATCCTGCCGCTGGTGGCCTACGCGATCTTCGGCACCAGCCGGGTGCTGGCTGTGGGGCCGGTGGCGGTGGTTTCGCTGATGACGGCCGCCGCGGTGGGGAATATGGCGCTGCAAGGCACGGCGGAATACGCGGCGGCGGCGGTCACGCTGGCGTTCCTGTCGGGGTTGATCCTTGTGGTGATGGGCGTGTTCCGGCTGGGGTTTCTGGCGAATTTCCTGTCACACCCGGTGATTGCGGGCTTTATCACCGCGTCTGGCGTGCTGATCGCCACCTCGCAGCTAAAGCATATCTTCGGGATCGAGGCTGGCGGGCATAATCTGATCGAACTTGTGTCATCGATGGTCGCGAACCTTGGCCAGACCAATCTCATCACGCTGATTATCGGGGTGTCCACGGTCGCTTTCCTGTTCTGGGTCCGCAAGGGCCTGAAGCCCTTGCTTCTGATGGCAGGTCTGAAGCCACGGCTTGCCGATATCGTGGCCAAGGCCGGACCGGTGGCGGCGGTTGCCGTGACCACCATTGCCGTCTGGCTGTTCGGACTGGGTGACAGGGGCGTGAAAATCGTGGGCGAGGTGCCGAAGGGCCTGCCACCCCTGACGCTGCCCAGCTGGGATATGGATATGTGGGGCACGCTGTTCGTGTCGGCCTTGCTGATCTCGGTCATCGGGTTTGTTGAATCTGTTTCCGTCGCGCAAACGCTTGCCGCGAAGCGGCGCCAGCGGATTGTTCCGGATCAGGAACTTGTGGGCCTCGGGGCCTCCAACATCGCCGCGGCAATTTCCGGCGGCTACCCGGTGACGGGCGGCTTTGCGCGCTCGGTTGTGAACTTCGACGCGGGCGCCGAGACGCCCGCGGCAGGTGCCTTCACCGCAGTTGGCATCGCGCTGGCCGCGCTGCTGCTGACGCCACTGTTGTTCTTCCTGCCCAAGGCCACGCTTGCCGCGACGATCATCGTGGCGGTTCTCAGTCTCGTGGATTTCTCGATTCTCAAGAAGACCTGGGGCTATTCCAAAGTCGATTTCACCGCCGTTGCCGCGACCATCCTGTTGACGCTGGGATTCGGGGTGGAGGTTGGTGTCTCGGCAGGTGTGTTGCTGTCGATCGGGTTGTTTCTTTACAAGACGTCGCGCCCGCATGTCGCGGAAGTGGGGCTGGTGCCCGGCACGCAGCATTTCCGCAACATCAACCGGCATGAGGTGGAAACCCGGCCTTCGTTGGTGACGCTGCGCATCGACGAAAACCTGTATTTCGCCAATGCGCGCTTTCTGGAGGATTACGTGACCGACCGCGTGGTCTGCGACGAGCCGATCACCGATGTCGTGCTGATGTGCTCTGCCGTGAACGAGATTGACATGAGCGCGCTGGAAAGCCTGGAGGCTGTCATGCACCGGCTGGCCGATATGGGCATCCGCCTGCACCTGTCAGAGGTCAAAGGGCCGGTGACGGACAGGCTTAAACGCAGCCATTTTCTGGACGAGCTGACTGGCGAGCTGTTCCTGTCGCAATATGACGCGTGGGTTGCACTTGCAGGTGCGTCCACGCAGCCTCGCGCAGCGTCATAGGCTGATGCGCTGGCGTCCCGAGAGCAGGCTGACCTTGTTACCCTCGATCAGCGCTGGGTAAAGTGGACGACCGTAGCCCGCGCCGCCATCAAGGTTGACGCGGTTGGTGTAATGTTGCGGGACCTGTAGCGCCGTGTGCCCGTGGACAACCAGACGGCCGTGATCGCGCTCGTCTTCCAGAAACCCTTTCCGGATCCAGATCAGGTCTTCTTCGACCTGATCCTCCAGCGGCACGCCGGGCCTGATCCCCGCATGCACGAAAACATGGTCGTCGGTCACATGCATCAGCGGCAGATTGCGGATGAACTCGATATGGGCCTTCGGGATTGCGGCCAGAGCATCGGCATGTATCGCCTCTGGCGACCGGTCGTTGCCCGTATCGATACCATATGAAGCCAAAGTTGTTCGCCCGCCGATGCGGTCGTCAAGCCAGTCGAGCAGATCGCGGGTGTTTGGGTCCCGGTAGCGGGGATCTTCGAGGAAGTTCAGCATGTAGCGGTCATGGTTGCCCAACAATGCAATCCAATCCCGTCCTTCATCCATCCCGTCGATCAGGCACTGGATGACTTTTTTGGCCTGCGGCCCACGGTCAAGATAGTCGCCCAGAAAGACTACCCGAGCGGGAAAGGCCGGGTCCGCCTCGATGTGATCCAGCGCGCGCTGCATGGCGTCGTATTGGCCGTGAATGTCTCCGATGGCAAAAATCGGCTGGGTCATGAAAGCGTCCTCTCGTTACAACGTGATCTAGCGCGTTTGGAGTGAGTTCTAAACCCTGCCCGTCAGGGCAAACGCAAACGCCGCCACGGATGCGTGGCGGCGCTTCGTATCATGTATCTAAGGGCGCGTCAGGCGACGTCAAATTCCAGCGTCTTGACCTGCTGGAACATGCCGGTGCTCTTCAACTTGTCCAGAACCGCTGCGGGCACCGCTTCATCGACATAGAGCAGGGCAATTGCTTCGCCTTTTGCGGCGGAACGACCGAGGGTAAAGTTGGCGATGTTGACGTTATTCTCGCCCATGGTCTGCCCCAATGTGCCGATGATGCCCGGCACGTCTTCGTTGGTGGTATACAGCATGTGGTTGCCGATCTCGGCGTCGATATTGATGCCCTTGATCTGGATGAACCGAGGCTTGCCGTCCGAAAAGACCGTCCCGGCAATGCTGCGCTCGAATTTGGAGGTGACGACGGTGACTTTCACATAGCCTTCGAAAACGCCGGACTGTTCCTGATTGGTGGTCGAGATCTGAATGCCACGCTCTGCCGCGATGACCGGGGCGGACACCATGTTCACATCCGGATTGGCACGTTTCATGATACCCGAGATGACGGCGCAGTTCAGCGCAGCCAGGTTCATTTCCGAGACGATGCCATCATATAGAATGTTGATCGCCTTGATCGGCTCGTCCGTCATCTGACCGATGAAGCTGCCAAGATGTTCTGACAACTTGATCCACGGCCCCATGACCTTGGCTTCTTCGGCGGTGACCGACGGCATGTTGAGCGCGTTGGTCACAGCACCGGTCAGCAGATAGTCCGACATCTGCTCGGCCACCTGAAGGGCGACGTTTTCCTGAGCCTCGCTGGTGGCAGCCCCCAGATGCGGGGTGCAAACCACGTTGGGCAGGTCGAAGAGAGGGTTCTCGGTTGCCGGTTCCTGCGCAAAAACGTCAAAAGCGGCACCCGCAACATGGCCGGATTTCAGCAGATCGGCCAGCGCTTCCTCGTCCACCAGACCGCCACGCGCGCAGTTGATGATCCGCACGCCCTTCTTGGTCTTTTCAAGGTTCTCACGGCTGAGAATGTTGCGGGTCTGATCGGTCAGCGGCACATGCAGAGTGATAAAGTCGGCGCGTTGCAGCAGCTCGTCCAGTTCGACTTTCGCCACGCCCATCTTGTCGGCCTTTTCATGGCTGAGGAACGGATCGTAAGCGGCAACCTTCATCTTCAACCCGCGTGCACGGTCGCAAACGATGCCGCCGATATTGCCCGCGCCGATCACGCCAAGGGTCTTGCCGGTCAGCTCGACCCCCATGAACTTGGACTTTTCCCATTTGCCGGCATGGGTCGAGGCGCTGGCTTCGGGGATCTGACGGGCGACGGCGAACATCATGGCGATGGCGTGTTCGGCGGTGGTGATCATGTTGCCGAAAGGGGTGTTCATCACGATCACGCCCTTCTTGGACGCAGCATCGCGATCGACATTGTCGACACCAATACCCGCGCGGCCGATGACCTTGAGGTTGGTGGCGTTCGCAAGGATCTTTTCGGTGACCTTGGTGGCCGAACGGATCGCCAGACCGTCATACTGGCCAATGACTTCGGCAAGCTTGTCCTTGTCTTTGCCGAGGTCGGGCTGGAAATCCACGTCGATGCCGCGATCCTTGAAGATCTGGACGGCGGCGGCGGAAAGTTTGTCGGAAATGAGTACTTTGGGCATGGTGTGTCTCTGCGTGCCTCGGACTTGATCCGAGGCCTCCTGCTTAAAGGGGAAGGGGTAAGGTCCCGGGTCAGGCCCGGGACGCGTGTCGCTATGTGAAGGTCAGGCCGCTTCGGTCTGCTCTGCCAAGACTTCCTCAAAGGCCCATGTCAGCCAGAGGGTCAGCTTTTCGACGTCTGCGGCTTCGATAGTCGCACCGCACCAGATACGCAGGCCCGCAGGGGCATCGCGATAGGCGCCGATGTCATAGGCTGCGTTATAGTCGGCCAGCTTTTTCGCGACGGCCTTGGCGAAGGCAGCGCCATCCTTGATGCGCACGTCCGTGAACTTCAGACAGACCGACGTGTTGGACCGCGTTGCCGGATCATCGGCAAGATTGGCGATCCAGTCATTTCGGTCGCAGAAGTCCCACAGCACTTTGGCGTTGGCATCAGCACGCGCCATCAGGCCTTTCAGCCCACCAACCGATTTGGCCCATTCCAGTGCAACAAGGTAATCCTCGACCGCCAGCATCGACGGTGTGTTGATCGTCTCGCCCACAAAGATACCTTCGATCAGCTTGCCGCCCTTCGTCATGCGGAAGATTTTCGGCAGGGGCCATGCAGGGGTGTAGCTTTCCAGACGCTCCACTGCGCGCGGGCTGAGTATCAGCATCCCGTGCGCCGCTTCGCCGCCCATGACCTTCTGCCAGGAGAACGTCGTCACATCCAGCTTGTCCCATGGCAGATCCTGCGCAAATGCGGCCGATGTCGCATCGCAGATCGTCAAGCCTTCGCGGTTCGCCGGGATCGCGTCACCATTCGGAACGCGCGCGCCCGAGGTGGTGCCGTTCCATGTAAAGACAACGTCATTGTCAAAATCGACTGTCGCGAAATCGACAATCTGGCCATATTCGGCGGTCTTGATCTCGGCGTCGATTTTCAGCTGCTTGACCACATCGGTGACCCAGCCCGCGCCAAAGCTTTCCCACGCCAGCATCTCGGCCTTGCGTGCGCCCAGCAGGGACCACATCGCCATTTCCATCGCACCCGTGTCGGATGCGGGCACGATCCCGATGCGGTAATCCGCTGGCACGCCCAGAATGGCGCGGGTTTCGTCGATCGCGGCCTTCAGCTTGGCCTTGCCAACAGCAGCGCGGTGCGACCGGCCCAATGCGGCGTCCGACAGCTTTGACAACTCGAATGTAGGGATTTTGGCACAGGGGCCAGAAGAAAAACGCGGATTGTCCGGCCGCGTGGCCGGTTTGGTCATAGCCATTTAAGCTATCCTTCCAGATAAGCGCCCTTCGTTGGGGAAGGGTGTCCCACCGCCGGACATACATATCCCCCACAAAGACAGCAATAGACAAAGATACTTGCCTTGCGGGTAAATGTAGATTTTTGCAGAACGATGCAGGAACGCATGTTTCCTGCCGCCGCAAATCCGATACAAGGAAATCTGGGTTTGTTCCCCCGCCAAGTAAGCCCAGAGTAGAGGGGGCTCACGTCGTCGAGATCGGCGATGTGGGGATGCCGGACAAAGAAACGCCGGTAAGAGATATGGCATGCGCCTCAACGGCCAGTTCGAGAAGTCTCCCTCCGCTCAACAAAGCGCAATCTTCCCATCTCTGGCAAGGCGTCCAGTCCAGAATTTTCGACATCTTCGGAACCGGCGGAACGCATTGTTATTCCGAAGCGCGGACTTCGCGGACCCAGGCCACGATGGTCTTGCGGGCTTCGTCGTCCATCTGGATCGCATTCGGCGGCGGCATCGCGTGGCTCAGGCCAGCCTGAAGATAGATTTGGCCGGCATGGCGCGCGACATCTCCGGGCGTTTCAAGATAGACGCCTTTGGGGGCCCATTTCATGGTTCCCCAGACCGGCTCTCTTGCGTGACACATCGAACAATTGCCGACCACGGTATCATAAGCGTCTTCGAAACCTGCAGCAGACGCATATTTCTGCTCATACGGGGTCAGTTCGCGGGCTTCGGCATCCTCCCATGTTTCGCCGGTGCTGACTGTCGAAAGCCACGCGATCAGAATCATCAGGAGGACGGTGACTGCCCATGTCCAATGCGGTCCACTGCCTGTGGCATGCATCGTGTTGAAGTAATGCCGGATCGTGACGCCTGTCAGGAAAATCAGGCTTGCGATGATCCATGCATATTCCGTTCCGAAAGCCAGCGGGTAGTGGTTGCTGAGCATCAGGAACACAACGGGCAGCGTCAGATAGTTGTTGTGGGTAGAGCGCAGCTTGGCAATCTTGCCATATTTCGCGTCGGGTGTGCGCCCGGCCTTGAGGTCATCTACCACGATCCGCTGATTGGGCATGATCTGGAAAAAGACGTTCGCCGTCATGATCGTTGCGGTGAACGCACCGAGATGAAGTAGGGCGGCCCGACCGGTGAAGATCTGGTTATAGCCCCAGGACATCACCACAAGAATGATGAACAGCAGCAACATCAGAAGCGTGGAATGTTCCCCCAGCTTGGATTTGCACATGTAATCATAGGCCAGCCAACCGATGGTCAGGGAACCAGCAGAGATCAGAATGCCTTGCCACAGCGCCAGTTCGGCTTTTGTCGGGTCCAGCAGGAACAACTCACCGCCCACCCAATAGACGATCATCAGCAATGCCGCACCCGATACCCAGGTGATGTAGCTTTGCCATTTGTGCCAGATCAGATGCTCGGGCATGTTTTCAGGCGCAACAAGGTATTTCTGGATGTGGTAGAAGCCACCGCCATGCACCTGCCACTCTTCGCCATGCGCACCAACAGGCATGTTCGGGACCTTTCGAAGCCCCAGATCAAGCGCGATGAAATAAAACGATGCGCCGATCCATGCCATCGCCGTAATGACATGCAGCCACCGGACCGAAAACGCGATCCAGTCCCACATGATTGCCAAGTCGTACATGCTGACCTCCCTAGATTCGAACTTGCCATCACACTAGGCGACTTCAAATTAGTCTGGTATCGGTCTGTATTACCAAGCTGCATCAAAAAAAGCAGAATAATGTCTTACCTTGATAACATCCGAACCTTTGTGCGCGTCTATGAGCTGGGCAGCATGTCTGCGGCTGGGCGGGACCTGAGAATTTCCCCGGCGGTCACCTCGTCGCGGATTTCCCAGCTTGAAGAGTATCTTGGCGTTCGACTGTTTCAGCGGACCACTCGCAATCTGAACGCGACAGAACAAGGCAAGGCGTTTTACCGCGGTGCGTGCGAAGTGCTGGAATCAGTGGAAGCAGCCGAGGCGCAAGTGATCGAGATCACGGATCGTCCGAAAGGATCGCTATATGTCGCGGCACCCCTTGGGGTTGGGCGACGCCTGATCGCCCCTCAGGTGCCAGCATTTCTGGCAGAGTATCCGGATGTCAGTTTACGCCTGAGATTGACAGACCGCAAAGTCGATCTGACGACCGAAGGACTGGATCTTGCTTATTTTCTTGGCCAGCCCGAGGACAGCAATCTGCGGATCAAGAAGATTGCCGATGTGCAGCGGGTGCTTTGTGCATCCCCGGATTATGTTCACAAACGCGGGCATCCCCGTTCCGGCGACGAGATCGTCAACGGCAAGCACGAATGTCTCAACCTTCGCTTTCCCGGCGCAACGGAGTTCCAATGGCCCCTGATGACCGAGGCCGGACCGAAACGGTTCAGAGCGTCCGGACGGTACGAATGTGATGACGGCGACATCCTTGTCGATTGGGCGCTTGCCGGTCATGGCATAACACTGAAGCCCGTCTTTGAAGTGGCAGATTATTTAAAATCAGGTGCTTTGATCGTGGTAGGTGAGGAAACGCCGCCCGAACCTATTCAGATGGCGTGTCTTTTCACACATCGGCGTCATCAGGACCCAAAGACCCGCCTGTTCATGGAATTCATATCCGACCGCATCGGCGATGCGATCAAGCATACGAAACTCCCTGATCAACTGCCGCGATAGGTCGCATAGCTGAAGGGCGAGAGCAGCAGTGGAACATGATAATGCTGTGCTTCGGACATTCCGAACCGAATTGGGATCACGTCCAGAAACCTGGGCTCTTCGGGTGGTGTGCCTGTCCGGTCGAGGTATTCGCCAGCATGAAACACCAGTTCGTAGACCCCGGTCTCGAACTCTGCGCTTGGCAGGATTTGCGCGTCCGTCCGGCCATCGTCATTGGTAACGACGGTTTTCAGCAACTCGCGATCTGGCCCGACAAGACGAAACAGGTCGATCTTCATCCCTTCAGCCGGGCAGCCTCGGGCCGTGTCAAGGACATGGGTGGTCAGATATCCGGACATGAAACGCTCCTTTGTTTTGTACATTCTGGCAAAAGCGACGATTTTTCACAAACCCCGTGGCACTGAACACTGCTTCGTATTTTTTTTGAAAAACAAATGTATTGTTCTGATCTACAAGTACATCACCAAGGAGGGCAAGTAGTGACACAATATCCACGCGACATGACAGGCTATGGCGCGACGCCGCCTGCCGCAAACTGGCCCAACGGCGCAAAGATCGCCGTACAGATCGTTCTGAACTATGAAGAGGGCGGCGAGAACAACATTCTGCATGGCGATGCGGCATCAGAGGCATTCCTGTCGGAAATAACCGGTGCGCAGCCCTGGCCCGGACAGCGCCACTGGAACATGGAGACGATCTACGAATACGGATCGCGTGCCGGCTTCTGGCGTATCCACCGTATGCTGAGCGACCTGCCGATCACCGTATACGGCGTAACCTCTGCCCTGGCCCGCGCGCCGGAACAGGTGGCAGCCATGAAGGCTTCGGGCTGGGAAATCGCCAGCCACGGCCTGAAATGGATCGAACATAAGGATATGTCCGAAGAAGAAGAGCGCGAAACGATTGCCGAGGCCATCCGCCTGCACACCGAAGTTACGGGTGAGGCACCTCGCGGCTGGTATACGGGCCGCTGTTCCAACAACACCGTCCGGCTTGCGGCGGAAGTCGGTCAATTCGCCTATGTTGCGGACAGCTATGCCGATGATCTGCCTTACTGGATGCAATTCGACGGGCGCGACCAGTTGATCGTGCCCTACACGATGGATTGCAACGACATGCGTTTCGCCATTCAGGCAGGTTTCACGTCCGGGGATCAGTTCGAAACCTATCTCAAGGACAGTTTCGATGTCCTTTACGAAGAAGGCTGTGCCGGCGCACCCAAAATGCTGTCGATCGGCCTGCATTGCCGTCTGATCGGACGTCCCGGCCGCGCTGCCGCTTTGCGGCGTGCTCTCGAACATTTCAAATCGCACGAAGGCGTCTGGTTCGCGACTCGTCTGGAGATTGCCGAACATTGGGCAAAGGAGAATCCGCCAATGCACCGTACCCGCCCCTCCGACATGGACCGCGAGACATTCGTCGCGGAATTCGGTGGCATCTTCGAACACAGCCCATGGATCGCAGAAGGTGCCTATGAGCTTGAGTTCGGCCAGACCCATGACACCGCCGCAGGTGTGCATCAATTGCTGGCGCGGGTGTTCCGCAGCGCGCCCGAAGACAAGCGGCTTGGCGTGTTGACAGCGCACCCGGATCTGGCGGGCAAGCTGGCAGAAGCCAAGCGTCTGACAGCAGAATCCACGGCCGAGCAAGCCTCTGTCGGGCTGGATTCTCTGACCGACGAAGAACGCGCCACGCTGACCGAGATGAACGAGACCTATACAGGAAAATTCGGCTTTCCGTTCATCATCGCCGTGCGCGACAACACCAAGGCGTCGATCATCGAGGCGTTCCGTCGCCGGATCGATAACGACCGCGCTACCGAGTTTGCCGAGGCCTGCCGTCAGGTTGAACGCATCGCCGAGCTTCGCTTGCAGGAGAAGTTGGGAAAATGACACACCGTATCAAAGCCGCTCCGCTCACCGCCGAGGCATTCGCCCCTTATGGCGATCTGCTGGACGCGTCGGGCAGCCCGGATAAAATGATCAACCAGGGCAAATGTGGACGGTTCCACGACAAGGCCCTGCTTGATTTTTCTGATGGGCGCGCCGGGATCAGCATTTTCAAAGGCAAGAAGGAAAGCTTGCCCTTGCCACTTCAACTGGTCGAACGGCACCCGCTAGGCAGTCAGGCCTTCGTGCCGATGTCCGCCGATCCCTTTCTGGTGGTTGTCGCACGGGACGAGGACGGCGTTCCCAAAGACCCCAGAGCTTTTCTGACGGCACCGGGACAAGCGATCAATTTTCACAAAAGCACATGGCATGGCGTTCTGACACCCTTGTCCGAACCGGGACTGTTCGCGGTCATCGACCGTATCGGTGACGGAGCAAATCTTGAAGAGCACTGGTTCAAAGAGGAATTCATCATCGAAGAATGACAAAGGCGGTTGGCAGAAAGCCAGCGCCGAACAACTCTCAGGGGAGTAAATACATAATGGCAGACACATCCATAGGGACGCCGGAACAGCTTCGGGATCCGAATTACACGCCGGCGCTTCACCGCGCCATTCCGCTGGGCATCCAGCACGTTTTGGCCATGTTCGTCTCGAACGTGACGCCGGCGATCATCATCGCAGGTGCCGCTGGTTTCGGCTTTGGCTCTGACGCCGGCGCGCAGGGCTTTCCCGACATGACCTATCTGATCCAGATGTCGATGTTGTTTGCAGGGGTCGCCACGCTGTTTCAGACCATCGGCATGGGACCGGTCGGCGCGCGTCTGCCCATCGTGCAAGGCACGTCGTTTGCATTTATCCCGATCATGATTCCACTGGTTGCAGGCAAGGGTGTCGAGGCACTGCCCGCCCTGTTCGGCGGTGTCGTCATTGGCGGCCTGTTCCACACCTTCATTGCGACGTTCATCGGCAAGATCCGCTTTGCCCTGCCACCGCTGGTCACAGGCCTTGTGGTCACCATGATCGGTTTGGCTCTGGTCAAGGTCGGTATCGAATATTCTGCGGGGGGCGTGCCTGCCAAGGCGGCCGATCTGCCGGAATATGGCTCTTTGCTGAACTGGTCGGCGGCTTTGGTCGTGGTCTTCGTGACACTGGCGCTCAAGTTCTATGCCAAGGGCATGCTGGCTGTCTCGGCGGTCGTCATCGGCATCATCGTTGGCTATTTCTACGCCATGGCGATGGGGATGGTCACGTTTGAAGGGATCGCGCAAAGCTGGGAGCGTGCAGCGCCGGTAGCACTTCCAATACCGTTCAAATACGGCTTCGAGATGAGCTTTGCCGCGATTGTCGGGTTCTGCCTGATGGCGTTCGTGTCGGCGGTCGAAACCGTGGGTGACGTTTCGGGCATCACCAAGGGCGGTGCCGGTCGGGAAGCGACCGAAGAGGAAATCACGGGTGCGACCTATGCTGACGGTGTCGGCTCTGCGGTGGCCGGTGTCTTTGGAGGTTTTCCCAATACGTCGTTCAGCCAAAACGTCGGTCTGATCGCCATGACCGGCGTCATGAGCCGCCATGTCGTGACCATCGGCGCGATTTTTCTGATCATCTGCGGCCTGATCCCCAAGGTTGGGGCGGTTATTCGCACGGTTCCGATCGAGGTTCTCGGCGGCGGTGTTGTCGTGATGTTCGGGATGGTTGTCGCTGCGGGCATCTCGATGCTGTCGGACGTGAATTGGAACCGTCGCAACATGGTGATCTTTGCGATTGCCCTGTCTGTCGGCCTGGGTCTGCAACTCGATCCGAAAGCGGTTCAGTATCTGCCGGACACTTTGCGGATCCTGATGACATCCGGCCTGCTTCCGGCGGCGCTGATCGCCATCGTCCTGAACCTGATCTTGCCGGAAGAGCTGTCTGACGAATCGACCGAAGAGGTCTCCGGCGGCTGGTCCGGTCATGGTGAAGGATCGCTTGGCGGGAAATAACTGCTCTACGAACTACCTCATCGCTCGCAGAGCGATGAGGTACCTCAACAAGAAACGTCCCGACTTTGAACCGTGTTTACATGGAGCTAACAGGTAAGTTAGGAATGTTCGCTTCTTAGCGCGCTCGGTTTCGGTCCGCCGGTCGCCCAGTCCAAAAGCTCCACCGTATGCACAACCGGCACGCCGGTGCCTGACCCGATCTGCATCATGCAGCCAATATTGCCGGCGGCGATGATGTCAGGTGCCAACTTTTCCAAAGTCTCGACCTTGCGGGTCTTCAACTGTCCCGAAATCTCTGGCTGCATAAGGTTATATGTACCCGCAGAGCCGCAGCAAAGATGCGAATCCGCTGGCTCTGCCACCCGAAACCCAGCCTTCTTCAGCAGCGTCTTCGGGTGCGTCTTGATCTTTTGGCCGTGTTGCAAAGAGCAGGCCGCGTGATAGGCGACGGTCACGTCCTTTGCATCGCCCTCGGGCATGTCCAGCTTCATCAAAAGCTCGCTGACATCCATGGCGATCCCAGAGATGCGCGCGGCATCTTCCGCCAAGGGGCCATTTCGGAACATATGCCCGTAATCCTTCACAGTCGTTCCGCAGCCCGAGGTGTTGATGACGATCGCGTCCAGCCCGGCGCCGTCCATTTCATGTATCCAGGCGCGGATATTCGCGGCGGCAGAGCCGTGCGCCTCTTCCTCGCGGCCCATGTGATGGGTCAGCGCACCGCAACAGCCCGCACCCTTGGCGACAACAACCTCACAACCCAGCCGCCGCAGTAGGCGGATGGTAGCGTCATTGATATCTGTGTTCAGCGCCTTCTGAGCGCACCCGGTCATCAGAGCCACGCGCATTTTGCGCGCAACGGTCGGTGCAAAACTCTGGGGGTCGTCGTTACGGCTGACCGGCGGGATCTGTTTCGGTGCCATCTTCAGCATCGCTTGCAAGCGCGGGTCCGGGATAAGCCGGGCAAAGGGCCGTCCCATTTTTGCGGCAAGCAGCGCCAGACGGAAACGCCCCGGATAGGGCAGGATCTTGGCCAGGGTCCAGCGCAGCGCCCGGTCGTGCCAAGGCCGCTTGTAGTGCTGCTCGATATAGGCGCGGGCGTGATCCACAAGATGCATGTAATGCACACCCGAGGGGCAGGTGGTCATGCAGGCCAGACAGGACAGGCAGCGGTCGATATGCCGCACGGTCTTTTCGTCCGGCACACGCTCGTTTTCCAGCATGTCCTTGATCAGGTAGATACGGCCGCGCGGGCTGTCCAATTCGTCGCCCAGCACCTGATAGGTCGGGCAGGTCGCGGTGCAGAACCCGCAATGCACACAGGACCGCAGGATCTCGTTGGAGCGGGCGGTGTCGGGGTCCTGCAATTGCTCGGGGGTGAACATCGTCTGCATCGCGTTATCCCATCAGTCCGGGGTTCAGAATGCCGCGCGGATCGAACTTCGCGCGCAGGCCAGCGGAGATTTTGGCCAGCGGACCGGGCTCCGGGTGGAACACTCCCAGCCGCGCCTTTGTCTCGCCCGCAGCGCGGATCAGCGTGGCATGGCCCGAGAACGACCCCAGATCGGCACGCAGGTCGGTGCCTTCGCTCACGCGCAGCCATACCAGCCCGCCGCCCCAGTCGAACAGCGCATCCAACGGGGCGGCCTGCGCCACCAATCCCGGGGCGTCGCTGGGTTTGATGGAAAGCCGCCAGACGTCGCCCGGCTGGCCGACAAACGGTGCTACATCGCGGATGCTGGACCAGTCCGCGTCAGCCAACTGCCAGTCACCGTATGGCTTCAGCAGCTCGGACAGGGCGTTGGCCCGATAAGCGACTGACTCCGAGAACCCCTCGATCCGCAAGATCGTCACAGCTTGATCTGCGTGCCGGTCACTGTGGTGCGACGCGCCGTTGACCTCGAAGGGTGATCCCAGGGCAGCAGACATCGCCCGCACGGCTGTGGCCTCGTCAAGCCCGATGGCGCGGATCGTCGCCGTGGCACCCGGTGCAGGCAGCACCTTGAACGCGACCTCGGTCAGCACGCCCAGCGTGCCGTAACTGCCGGCCATCAGCTTCACAAGGTCATAGCCCGTGACGTTTTTCATCACGCGGCCACCATTCTTGATGATGTTGCCCATGCCATCGACATAGCGCACCCCGATCATCGAATCGCGGCACGCCCCCGCCTGCACGCGGCGTGGTCCCGAGACATTGGCCGCGACCACACCGCCGATCGTCGGCGCGCCATCCGTGGCCAACAACGCGCGGTGGTCCATCGGCTCAAACGGCAGGCGCTGGTTTTCTTCGGCCAGCACCGCCTCGACCTCGGCCAATGGCGTGCCTGCCTTGACCACCAGCGTCAGCGCGCCGGGTTCGTACAGGCTGACGCCCGTCAGGCCAGCCAAGGACAGCGCATCGCCCGCACGCGGAACGCCAATGGGGCGCGTTCCGCCACCACGGATTGCCAGCGGGCCGGGTGCCGTCCTGACAACTTCGGCAAGTTCGGTCTCTGTCTGGGGTCGCATTGTCACAGGTTCCTGATTTTCGGAGGGAAAAGACCACACCGCCCTCACTCTGCCGCCATCCGCGTAGCGCGTCGCGCCTCGGAGGAGGCCAGCGGAAATACCTTGGCGGGATTGAGCAGCCAGGCCGGGTCGAACACGTCCTTCACCGCCATCTGCGCCTCCATGTCCACGGGATCAAACTGATCGACCATCAGATCACGCTTTTCGATGCCGACGCCGTGTTCGCCGGTCAGGCAGCCGCCGACCTCGACACACAGCCGCAGAATATCGGCACCCATCGCCTCGCACAGTTCCAGATCGCCGGGCTTGTTGGCGTCGAAGAGAATCAGCGGATGCATGTTGCCGTCGCCCGCGTGAAACACATTCGCCACGCCAAGCCCGTATTGCTTCGACAATTCACCGATGCGGCGCAGAACCAACGGCAGCGAAGTCACCGGGATCGTGCCATCCAGGCACATATAATCGTTGATCTGACCCATCGCGCCGAAGGCCGATTTGCGGCCCAGCCAGATCCGCGCGCTTTCGTCCTCGGACTGGCTTTCGCGCAGTTCCACCGGGTCGTGCCGCCGCGCGATCTCCAGGATCAGGGCAAGCTGTTCGTCAATCTCGGCGGGCGAGCCTTCGACCTCGACAATCAGCAGCGCCTCGCACATCGGATAGCCGGCATGGGCGAAGGCCTCGCATGCCTCAATGCAGGGACGGTCCATGAATTCAATCGCGACGGGCAGAACACCCGCCTTGATGATGTCTGACACACATTCGCCCGCGACCTCGTTCGAGGCAAAGCCCATCAGAACGGGCCGCGCCCCTTCGGGTTTGGGCAGAATGCGCAGCGTTGCTTCTGTCACCACCCCCAGCTGGCCTTCAGAGCCGCAGATCACGCCCAGCAGGTCAAGACCGCCTGCGTCCAGGTAGGCACCGCCCATGTCCACCACCGTGCCATCCATCAACACGACCGTCGCGCCCAGCAAGTTGTTCGTCGTCACGCCGTATTTCAGGCAATGCGCCCCGCCGGAATTCATCGCGATATTCCCGGCGATCGCGCAGGCGAGTTGCGACGATGGATCGGGCGCGTAGAAGAACCCGTTTTCCTCAACAGCACCTGTGACCGACAGGTTGGTGCGCCCGGATTGCACACGGATGAAACGGTTGTCGTAATCCGTTTCCAGCACCGCATTCATCCGCGCCACGCCTAGGATCACGCAATCCGCTGTGGGAAGCGCGCCGCCCGCAAGCGACGTGCCAGAACCGCGCGGCACCACAGGAACGCCCTCTTCGTGGCAGATGCGCAGAACGGCCGAGACTTCCTGGGTGGTCGAAGGCAACACAGCCACCAGTGGTGGACAACGATAGGCGGTCAGCGCGTCGCATTCATAGGCGCGCGTTTCCGATTCTTCTGAGATCACCGCCGCCTTGGGAAGCACTTCTTGCAATCGCGCCACGATCCGGTTCTTGCTTGCCAGGATCGACGTATTCGGTTCTGGCATCTGCATGTCGTCCCTCCTTTTCGAAGCTGGTAAATAAATATAACCAATTTTTCCATCTGGCAACCCAAAGCACAGGGACCTAAGGTCGCAAGCATGGACTGGACCGAACCTTTCTTGCTGTTTTCGCCACTGGATTTATTGGCTCTCGTGCTGCTGTTCCTTGCATGGACGTCAATCAGTGTGTTGACGGAACACCCACCGGCGTCGCGGCCCTCTGTATCGGTTCTCATGGCAGAATACCGACGTGACTGGATGAAGCAATTCGTAACTCGGGATCCGCGGGTCTTTGACGCCCAGATCATCTCGAACCTGCGGCAGGGAACAGCGTTTTTTGCGTCGGCCAGCATGATTGCCATCGGGGGCGGTCTGGCACTGATCGGCAATGCGGAACGGCTGACCGGCATTGCAGAAAACCTGACGCAGACCAACGCGCCGGAGGTGTTCTGGGAAATCAAACTGGTGGTTATTCTGTTGTTTGTCGCCAATGCCTTTCTGAAGTTTGTCTGGTCGCACCGCTTGTTTGGCTATTGTTCGGTCCTGATGGCCGCCGTTCCGAACGACATCTCGCATCCAAACGCCTATACCCTTGCGGCGAAGGCGGCAGAGATCAACATCACCGCCGCGCGCGGCTATAATCGCGGACTGCGCAGCGTCTATTTCGGCATCGGTGCGTCTGCTTGGTTGCTGGGTGCCGTACCACTGTTGCTCGCGGTCGTTGCCACGCTGATCGTTATCGGGCGCCGAGAGTTCGCGTCGGACTCGCGGCTTGTGTTGCTGGATAGTCCCGGCAACAAAGCTCACACGCAGACGTGAGTGCGCCCGCCTGCGCGGAATGTTAGCGTGTTCGGTATGAAAACAGCCGCTCTTTTTTTTGTCCTCCTGCCGATTGCGTCACTGGCGCAAGCGGACGCGCCTCGGATCGACGCCGTGGAGGCCGAGAAATCCGGTATGGGGTGGCGGTTTTCCGTTACGATCTCGCATCCCGATACCGGTTGGGATCATTATGCCGATGGGTGGGAGGTTGTGGATGCCGACGGCAACGTGCTGGGCTACAGAGAATTGATGCATCCACATGAGAATGAACAGCCATTTACCCGGTCACTCAGCGTGGTGATCGTGCCTGATGGCGTCCGCGAGGTCTATGTCCGTGCCAGATGCTCGGCCGAAGGGTGGTCAGGCGACCCGATGCCGGTGACGCTGTCGCCCGGTGGATGAGTGGCCTGCGACTAGGCGGGTATCCTCTGTTGACGGCGCATCTTGATCCAATGACCTAGCTCCGTCCCTCGCGCAGCCACGCACCAACAATCAACGCTGACGCCAGAAGCAACACCAGCCACGCAGGCAGCAGCGGCGTTTGCATGACATCCTGTGTCCGGAACGCATCACGCGGGGTCAGCCCGATCCAGCCACGACCGGCTGCGGGCCGGCCTTCGCGGACCTCGCGCAGCACAGGCAGGCCCGCCTCAAGCCGGGGCGCACCGCCGCGCATCGTGTCGATCACCGGCTGCAACAGCTCCGCTGTCGCGATGGTTTGCTCAAACTCGCGCGGGGCTGCGGGACCAAGGCCGATGACGCTTTCGATCTCGCCATCTGTCAGCCGGTACAGACCGATTTCCGGGCCTTCATACATGGCTTCGAACCGGCCCGGTGACACCTCTTCCAGCGGCAGGACTTCTGTCTCGCCATCCGGGCGGGTGATGGTAACTGGCCCTGCGGTTTCTTCCAGCGTGCGGCGGACAATACGCATGGTCTGGCCGGTCGGGTCGGCCCAGAGCGCCTCTTCCTCCAGCTCGGGTTCCTTCATCATCCAGTGGGCAAGACGGCGCAGAAGCTCCAGTTGCGGCCCGCCGCCTTCAAACCCCCGGTTCCACAACCAGGCGTGATCCGAGGCCAGCAGCGCGACGCGCCCCTCGCCAACCCGGTCAAGCACCAGCAGCGGGCGGTCCTCCACGCCGGACATGACAACCTTGCCGTCTGTCGTGGTGATGTCGATCTGGCGCAGCCAGCGGCCCCAGCTTTCGGGATCGCCCAGCCCGTCTGTCACCGGGTGGCGCTGGCCGAGTTCGGTCACTTGCGGACGGTAGCCTTCTTCGATCACGCGCGCCGTGGGTTCGGCGGGCAGGATGGTGCCCAGTGGCGACCGATACAGGCTGTCGGCACTGGCGAAATCCGGTCCGGCGGCGACCAGAACGGCCCCGCCACCCGCCACATAATTGCGCACGTTATCAAGGTAGAGCGACGGCAGGATGCCGCGCCGCTTGTAGCGGTCAAATATGATGAGGTCGAAATCCTCGATCTTCTCAAGGAACAGCTCGCGGGTCGGAAAGGCGATCAGGGACAATTCCGTAACCGGCACGCCATCCTGCTTTTCAGGCGGTCGCAGGATGGTGAAATGCACCAGATCCACCGACGAGTCCGATTTCAGCAGGTTGCGCCATGTTCGCCCGCCGGCATGCGGCTCGCCCGAGACCAGCAGCACGCGCAGACGGTCGCGCACCCCGTTGATCTGCACAAGCGCGGCATTGTTGCGATCGGTCAACTCGCCCTCGGCCTCCGGCACGGAAAAGCGTATGACGTTGCGCCCGCCATGGGGCAGAGTGACCGGCAGTTCGATATCCTCGCCCAGCGGGACCTGAAAGCGCTGCGCTTCGCCGCCATCAATGGAAATGTCCAGCGGGGTCAGCCCGGCGGCACCGGGTGCTGCGCCGCTATCCTCGATCTTCAGGGTCAGCGTCACAGGCTCGCCCAGAATGGCAAAGGCAGGCGCATTCCGCACGATCAAACGGCGGTCCCAGTCGGTTTCCTTGCCGGTCAGCAGCAGATGCAGCGGCGCGGGCAGATCGGGGCTGCGTTCCAGATCGTGCAGCCGCCCGTCCGAAAGCAGCAGGATGCCCGAGATCCGGGCGCGGGGTTCTTCCGCCAAGGCGGCGTTGAGGGCGGTCATGATCTGGGTGCCTGCGTCGTCCTCGCCGTCGCCCACGTCAATCCGGCGCAACTCGGTGTTGGGGCGGGCTTCGATCCGCGCGGCAAGCGTGTCGGCGGCCTCTTGCGTAACCCCGGCACGGTCCGCCAGCGTCTGACTGGCGCTTTTGTCGACCAGCATCAGGACAATATCGGACAGGGGCGCGCGATCCTCCACTTGCCAACTGGGCTGCGCGATGGCCCCGATCAACGCCAGGGCTGCCAAAGCGCGTAACGCCCAGCCCGACAAGCCGCGCCACACCGCCAGAGCGACGCCGAGCGCCGCAACGGCTGCGAGAACCGCCAGAACAGGCCAAGGCAGAAGCGGGTCAAAGATGATGTTGCCGGTCATTGGCCCAACCTGTCCAGAAGTGCGGGAACATGCACCTGATCGGATTTATAGTTGCCGGTCAGCACATGCATCACAAGGTTGACGCCAAAGCGATAGGACAGCTCTCGCTGCCGTTCCCCGGCATAGCCACGCCCCACCGGAAACAGCGGCGCACCGCGCGCATCCATCGCCCAGGCCGCGGCCCAGTCATTGCCGCCGATCACGACAGGCGTCACATTGTCATTGAGGTTTCGGAACGGCATGCCCTCGACCAGTTCGGCGTCCGGTGGCGCGGCCTCCACCCAGACATCGCGGATATTGTATCGGCCGGGAAAGTCCTGAAGCAGATAGAAGGTGCGCGTCAGCACATGGTCGGCAGGCACCGGTTCCAGTGGAGGAATGTCCAGGGGCGCGGCCAACGCCTGAAGCTTGCGCCCGTTGGGACTGCTGGCACCAAATCGCGCCACATCGGCATCTCGCGTATCGAACAGGATCATGCCGCCCGACCGCAGATAGGCGTTCAGCTTTGCATAAGCCTCGTCAGAAGGTGTCGGTTGATCCGGCGTGATCGGCCAGTAGAGCATTGGAAAGAACGCCAGCTCATCGGTTTCGAGGTTCACGCCGATTGGCTCGGCGGGCTCGACCGAGGTGCGGAAAAACAGCGTTTCCGACAGACCGAGCAGCCCGGCCTGTGCCATGTCATCCAGCGCGGCGTCACCTGTCAGCACATGCGCCAGCGTCACTTCAGACGCGGCGCGGATCGCGAACGCCTCTTCACTGGTGGATTGCGCGGGCGCGTCCTGTGGCAACAGCATGACGGCCAAGGCCAGCCCCGCAACGGTTGGTCCCGCGCCGCGCAGTCGCCCAGACAGCGCAAGGCTGGCGATCACATCGGCCACCAGAAGCAATGTTGCCAAGGCCAGCAAATATCCTGCCAGCGGAGTTTCTTTGGGGCGTTGCAGCCCGCTGACTGCGATACGCGCAGGCCATGCCATTGCGGCAAGCCGGGTGTCCGCGCCGATCACGTTGCGCGCAAGGCTGCGATCCTCGCCTTGATAGACGCCCGGTTGCAGATCCGATCCCAGCGGGGCCCCGGCCAGATCTTCGCCTGCCACTCCGGGCAGATTGTCAGCCTTTTCCAGTTTGCCAAACCCATCGAGCACAGAGACCGGTTGCCAGATTGTGCCCGCCAGATCCTCGGCACTCGGCGGCTCGCTCGCTGACGAGACCGAGAGCCGTTCCAGCATACGCACGAAGAGGCCGGAAAGCGGCAGGCTCGACCATTCGGCATTGGCGGTGACATGCACCAGCACGACCTGTCCGGCACCGATGCGCTTGCGCGTGACCAGAGGAGTGCCGTCCGTGAGCGCCGCGATAACGCGGTCGGCCAGCGTCGGGTCCGGCTGGGCCATGACCTGCGCTGAAACCGTGATCTCGCCCGTCACCGGCAGACCAAAGAACGGGCTGTCTTGTGGAAAATCGGCGAGTTCCTTGGGCTCCCCCCAACTCATCGCGCCACCGACAGTGCGGCCACCGGCGCGCAGGCGCACGGGCATCAGGGGGTCTTCGGCCGCGCGGCTGACATCGCTCGCGGCCAGTCGTGGTCCGGCAAAGCGCAACAGCAGGCCACCCTTGTCCACCCATTCCAGCACGGCGGTTTCCTCGGCCTCTGACAGCGTTGCGACATCGGCCAGGACGATCACATCGGGATTGGCGGGCAAGACGTCCAGCAGCGCCCCGTCCAGCAGGTCGGCGGTGGGGGCCAGCGCCTTGGTGAGGTAGTGCAGGGGCGACAGCAGCTCCAGCCCTTCGCGGTTTTCCCGCCCGGCGATCAGCGCAACTTCACGCCGCCGCAGGCTGTCATCGGGCAATGTCACGGCCCCGGCGCTGCGCTGGCCTTCGATTTCGAACCGGTCCACACGCGCGCGCAATTCCGAAGGCAGCGAAAGCTCGACAGTCGCGGTCGTTTCGTCAGCAGCGAATGTCGCAGGGACACGCGCCAGAACGGTCGGGCGGCCCGCAGGATCAAGGCCATGCGCCGCGATCGAGATCGTACGCTCGCCACCGGCGCCCAGACGCTGCGCCGTCAGCACCACATTGCCTGCGTCAAATCCCGCCGGATGCAGGGCGATCAAGCTGCGCGGGCTTTCGATCACCCGAACCTCGCCACGATCTTCCAGCGCGGTCAGCAGTGATGTGCGGCTGTCACGGGCCAACCCGTCGGACAGCCAGAGCGTATCAAACGCCCCTTCGGGCAGGATCTCGGCGCTGCGGGCCATGTTGGCTTGTGTCGCTTCCCAAGCGGTAGGAAGGATGCCGCCAAGGCGTGCGCGGATCGTATCGGCGCTTTGAAACGCGGTCTCCTCGGGTGCTGTCAGGCGGATCAGCGCGGCCGGTCGGCTTTCCCGCGTGGCATGCGCAAGGGCTGCATCCACTGCGTCTTGTCGGGCGGTCCAGTCGGCGGCGCTGGCCCAGCTTGCATCCATGACGATCAACAGCGGTCCGCTGCCGGCCTGTTCCTCGGTTTCGGGATTCAGCACGGGACCAGCCAGCCCGACGATCACCGCCGCCACGGCCAACATGCGCAGCAAGAGCAGCCACCACGGCGTCCGGTCGCTGACCTGTTCGTCATCCTTTAGCCCCAGCAAAAGCACCACGCCGGGAAACAGCCGCCGCACCGGGGCGGGCGGCACCGCGCGCAGGATCAGCCAGAGGATCGGCAGCGCCAGCAGCCCCAGCAGCAGCCACGGCGCGGTGAAACCCAAAGAGCCCAGAGTCAGCATCTAGCGGCCCCCGTCAATGGCGCGCCACATCCACAGCAACGCGGATTGCGCGCTGTCGCTGGTGTGGTGGGTGTGAAATTGCCAGCCGGTCAGACGACACAGTTGAGACAGCTCTGCCTTGCGGTGGGCCAGTCGTTCCAAATAGCGGTCGCGCAGTTCGGCGGCCTTCAGCGTCTCATGCCGGACGGTGTGCCCGACGCTTTCAAAGATCGTCCGACCCTTGAAGGGGAAGGACTCTTCCAGAGGATCGAGCACCTGAAGCAACACCCCGCGCACACCGCGATCTGCGGCCTTGGTCAGCGCGTGGGTGATCCGGTCGATATCGCCCAGAAAGTCAGACGCAAAAACGGCGCGCGAATGCGGCAGCATCCCGCGGGCTTCGGGCGCGGCATAGTCTTCGTCCGTATCGTGACTGAACGCTTCCGCCAGTCGGGCGATCTGTACCTCGCCACTGCGCGGCGGCAGATGGCCACCGGTCAGGCCGACACGTTCGCCCCCCCGCAGCAACATGATTGCACAGGCCAGCGTCAGCAGCCGCGTCCGGTCTCCCTTGGTGGGCAGGTTCTTGTCGGACTGGAACCGCATGGACGCCCCCTGATCGACCCAGAGCATCACGCTTTGCGCAATTTGCCATTCCCGTTCGCGGACGAATTGGCTGTCGCCACGGGCAGAGCGTCGCCAGTCGATCATCCGCAGACTGTCGCCTGCCTGCACCGGCCGGTATTGCCAAAAGTCATCCCCCAGCCCGGCGCGGCGACGGCCATGTTCGCCCAGCAACACGGTTCCGGCCAGATGCTCTGCCCGCGCCAGAAGCGGTGGCAGGCGGCTGGCTTCTTCCTCGGCGCTTTGGCGCAGGGGGATGACTTGGCTCACGCGGCAGCCTCGGCACCGAGAAGACCGGTGGCCACGCTGTTGATAAGATCCGGCAGGCTCTCGCCGCGTGCGCGCGCCGAAAAGCTGAGCGCCATGCGATGCGTCAGCACCGGCTGCGCAAGATTGAGCACGTCCTCCGGCGAGGGGGCAAGACGCCCCTGTAACATCGCGCGGGCCCGGACGGTCAGCATCAGCGCCTGCGCCGCACGCGGGCCGGGGCCCCAGGCGACCGTGTCGCGCACGCGTTCGCCGGCGGTGGGGTCCTCGGGGCGGAACGCGCGGACCAGATCAAGGATCATCTCGACCACGGCATCCCCGACGGGCATCCGGCGCAACAGCGTTTGCGCCGCGACAAGCTCTGCCGCCGTGAACACCTTATGCGCGTCGTCTTCGGTGACACCCGTGGTGGCCAGCAGAATGTCGCGTTCGGTGTCGCGGTCGGGATATTCCACGTCGATCTGCACCAAGAAGCGGTCAAGCTGCGCCTCGGGCAGTGGATAGGTGCCTTCCTGCTCAATCGGGTTTTGGGTGGCCAGAACGTGGAACGGCGCATCCAGCAGGCGGTTCTCGCCCGCGACCGTTACCATGCGTTCCTGCATCGCCTGCAACAGCGCCGACTGGGTGCGCGGGCTGGCGCGGTTGATTTCATCCGCCATCAGAAGCTGGCAGAAGATCGGGCCTTGGATAAACCGGAATGCCCGGCTGCCATCGGCGGCGGTATCCAGTACTTCGGAGCCCAGAATATCCGCCGGCATCAGATCCGGCGTGAACTGCACCCGGTTGCCTTTCAGCCCCATCACCGTCGAAAGCGTCTCGACCAGCCGGGTCTTGCCCAGCCCCGGCAGGCCGATCAACAGCCCGTGCCCGCCGCAAAGAAGCGCCGCCAGAACCAGCTCCACCACCCGTTCCTGACCGATGAAGCGGCGGGTGATCGCTTGCTTGGCAAGGGCCAGCTTTTCCTCCAGCGCCTCGATTTCGGCAACCAGATTTTCGGCGTCGGCCATGACAGAACTCCCTTGAACACTAGCTTGATTGATATGAGTGTATCTCGCAGCACGGAAATGGCAAAAGCAATGAGCGGACAAAATATCGTGACACCGACAGCAGAGACATTGGCCAGCGCCGCAAAGGCCGCGAAAAAGGGCAAGGGGCTGCCGCCCGTGCATTTGTGGAATCCGCCGTTTTGCGGTGATCTGGACATGCGGATCGCGCGGGATGGGACGTGGTTTTACCTTGGCACGCCGATTGGCCGGAAGGAGCTGGTGCGCCTGTTCTCCACCATTCTGCGCCGCGACGGGGATGACTATTTTTTGGTCACACCCGTCGAAAAGGTCGGTATTACCGTCGATGATGCGCCTTTCGTGGCGGTGGACTTCACCGTCGAGGGGCAGGCAGAGGCGCAAACCCTGACGTTCGAGACGAATGTCGGCGATTTTGCGCAGGCGGGAGCAGAGCATCCGATTCGCGTGGTCCGGGATGCCGAGACCGGCGAGCCGTCGCCCTATGTGATGATCCGCGCCGGGCTGGAGGCGCTGATCGACCGCAAGAGCTTTTATCGGTTGGTCGATATCGGCGCGCATCACGACATCGACGGCAAAAGCTGGTTCGGCCTCTGGTCCGGCGGCACGTTCTTTCGGGTCATACCGTCGGCGGAACTGCCCGGCTGACGGCGCAGCTTAATGCGCCTCTGCCCAGTTTGCGCCCTGTCCGGCATCGACCACCAGTGGAACGTCCAGATGAACGACGGGATCGGCTGCGTTCTCCATAACTTTGCGGGCCGCATCAATCAGGGGTTCGGCGGCGTCCTTGTCGACCTCGAACAACAATTCGTCGTGGACCTGTAGCAGCATTTTCGCGGGCAGACCGGCAATCGCGTCCGGCATGCGGATCATCGCGCGGCGGATGATGTCAGCGGCGGTGCCCTGAATCGGTGCGTTGATCGCGGCGCGTTTCGCAAAGCCCGCGCGCGGGCCTTTCGCGTTAATCTCGGGCGTGTGGATCACGCGGCCGAACATCGTCTCTACCCGGTCGTGTTCGCGGGCAAAGGCGATGGTCTGATCCATATAGGTGCGGATGCCGGGGAAGCGTTCGAAGTAGCGATCGATAAAGCCCTGCGCTTCGGCCCGCGGAATGCGCAGGTTGCGGGCCAGACCAAAGCCGGAAATGCCGTAGATCACGCCAAAGTTGATCGCCTTGGCCTGACGGCGCACCTCCGGGGTCATTTCGTCCAGCGGCACGTTGAACATTTCCGATGCCGTCATGGCGTGGATGTCCTGCCCGTCGCGGAACGCCTGTTTCAGCGCGTCGATATCGGCCATATGGGCAAGGATGCGCAGCTCGATCTGGCTGTAATCCAGGCTGACCAGCACCTTGCCTTCCTCCGCGACAAAGGCTTCGCGGATGCGGCGGCCTTCCTCGCTGCGCACGGGGATGTTTTGCAGGTTCGGGTCGGTCGAGGCGAGCCGCCCGGTCGCGGCACCCGAGATTACATAAGACGTATGCACGCGCCCGGTTTCGGGATTGATATGCTCCTGCAACGCATCCGTGTAGGTCGATTTCAGCTTGGACAATTGCCGCCAGTCCAGCACCCGACGCGGCAATTCATGCTCTGTCGCCAGATCCTCCAGCACGTCGGCACCGGTGGCATAGGCGCCGGTCTTGCCCTTCTTGCCGCCCTCCAGGCCCATCTTGTCGAACAGGATCTCGCCCAGTTGCTTGGGGCTGCCCACGTTGAATGTCTCGCCCGAAAGCTCGTGGATCTCGGCCTCCAGCCCCGCCATTTTCTGCGAAAACGCATTGGACATGCGGCTGAGCGTGTCGCGGGCAACCTTGATACCCGCCATCTCCATCTCTGCCAGCACCGGCACCAGGGGCCGTTCCAGACGCTCGTACACCCGCGTCACGCGCGCCTTGTGTAATTGCGGCTTGAAGATCTGCCACAGGCGCAGCGTGATGTCGGCATCTTCGGCGGCGTATTTCGTCGCCTCGTCAATCGGCACAAGATCAAAGGTTTTCTGGCTTTTGCCGGTGCCCAGCAATGTCTTGATCGGGATCGGTGCGTGGTTGAGATAACGTTCCGACAGCGCATCCATGCCATGACCGTGCAGGCCCGCATTCATCGCGTAGGACATCAGCATCGTGTCGTCGATCGGCGCGATCTTCACGCCGTGACGCGCAAGGATCTTGGCGTCGTATTTCATGTTCTGGCCAATTTTCATCACCGCCGGGTCTTCCAGCAGGGGGCGCAGCGCATCCAGCACCTCGTTGACGCCCATCTGCCCCTCGGCCAGCGCATCAGAGCCGAACAGGTCATCGCCCCCGGCTTCCTTGTGGATCAGCGGAATATAGCAGGCCTCACCCGCCTCGACGCACAGCGAGATGCCCACCAGATCAACGCGCATCTCGTTCAGACCGGTGGTTTCGGTGTCCACCGCGACCCAGCCATGTGTCCGCGCCTTTTCGATCCAACGATTCAGCGCGGCCATGTCGCGGACGCATTCATAGGCGGACGACTCGAAAGGCGGCGCTTCGGCGGCGTTCTCGGGCGGGTTCGCGCCCTCGGGGGTCGTGTCGGGGATGACCGGCGGCTCGACGTCCAATGCGTCGGCAATGCGCTTGGTCAGGGTGCGGAATTCCATCTCCGTCAGAAAACTCAGCAGGGTCTCGGGGTCGGGTTCCTTGACCTCCAGATCGTCGAGCGTGAAATCCAGCGGCGTTTCGCAGTCCAGTTGCACCAGCTTCTTGGACAGTTCGATCTGCGCGCGATTGTCCAGCAAGGTCTGCCGCCGCTTGGGTTGCTTGATCTCCTCGGCGCGGTCCAGCAAATCCTCCAGCGTGCCGTATTCGTTGATCAGCAAGGCCGCCGTCTTGATCCCGATCCCCGGCGCGCCCGGCACGTTGTCAACGGAATCCCCGGCCAGCGCCTGCACATCCACCACGCGGTCCGGCCAGACGCCGAATTTCTCGAACACGCCGTCCCGGTCAATGCGCTTGTTCTTCATCGCATCCAGCATTTCCACGCCGTCGCCGACCAGTTGCATCAGATCCTTATCCGAACTGATGATCGTCACCCGGCCGCCCGCTTCGCGCGCCTGACAGGCAAGCGTTGCGATCATGTCGTCGGCCTCGTAACCCTCCAGCTCTTTACAGGCGATGTTGAACGCCTCGGTGGCTTGCCGGGTCAGCGGGATTTGCGGGCGCAAATCTTCTGGCATCGCCTCGCGGTTGGCCTTGTACTGGTCGTACATATCGTTGCGGAAGGTGTGACTGCCCTTGTCGAAGATCACCGCAATATGGGTGACATCGCCGCCTGCGTTGCCTTCGACATACTTTTGCAACATGTTGCAAAAGCCGGACACCGCGCCAATCGGCAATCCGTCCGATTTCCGTGTCAGCGGCGGCAGCGCATGATACGCTCGAAAGATGAAGGCCGATCCGTCGATCAGATGCAGATGACAGCCCTTGCCGAATGCCATGTCGCGCTCTCCCATTCATTTTCTACGGGTATCGAACTCTGCCAGTCTGGCTGGACACGGCCCGACATCGGAAGCGTGCCGTGACGGCCCTTGCGCAGCCCGGTCACGACCGCCGCGCCGAACCGAAGCAGCCTAGACCTTGTCTTCGAAATCCTTGTGGACGTATTTTGCGTCGCAATAAGGGCATTCGACAAAGCCGGTTTCATGCGGGATCTGTAGCCAGACGCGCGGATGCCCGGTTGCAGCACCACCACCGTCACAGGCGACGCGAAAGGTGTCGACGATCTTGATTTCCGGGGCTTGCGTTGTCATGTGCTGCGTTCCCTTTTCGCTGGCGATGCACTAGGTGCGTTATGGGCGATTGCGGGTAGAGGAGCAAGACCGAGCAATGACACAAGACGCGATCCGCATCGAAGGCCTGCGCAAGACCTATGGCGGCACGGGGCGCACCCCGGCCAAAGAGGCGCTGAAAGGCGTTGACCTGACCATACCCGCCGGATCGGTGTTCGGATTGCTGGGGCCGAACGGTGCAGGCAAATCGACGCTGATCAACATCATGGCCGGTCTGGTGGTCAAAACGGCGGGCAAGGTGACGATCTGGGGCTTCGATCAGGACCGCAATCCGCGCCAGTCCCGCGCGGCCATCGGCGTGATGCCGCAAGAGCTGAACCTTGATCCGTTCTTCACTCCCCGTGGTGCGCTGGAGGTGCAGGCCGGGCTGTACGGCGTGCCGAAATCGCAGCGGCGCTCTGACGAGATCCTGAAAATGATCGGGCTGGAGGACAAGGCCGAGGCCTATGCCCGCACCCTGTCTGGCGGGATGCGGCGCAGGTTGTTGCTGGGCAAGGCGCTGGTGCATGATCCGCAAGTGCTGGTGCTGGACGAGCCCACCGCGGGCGTCGATATCGAGTTGCGCCAGATGTTGTGGAACAATGTCCGCCGCCTGAACCGCGAGCGCGGAATGACGATTATCCTGACCACGCATTACCTCGAAGAAGCCGAAGAGATGTGTGACGAGATCGCCATCATCAACAAGGGCGAGGTCGTGGCCCGCGACAGCACCGATAATCTGCTGAACCATCTGGACGCGCGCACGATGATCATCCAGCCCGACGGTGATGCAGCCCAACTGCCGCAGGCACCGGGCGTCGAGGTGGTGCGCCGTGAGGATGGGGCGCTGGCGCTGAACTACAGGTCCGGTCAGATCGCGGCCGATGACGTGTTGCAGGCCGTGCGGGATGCAGGCATCCGCATTCGGGATGTGCGCACCGAACAGGCGGATCTGGAAGATGTGTTCCTGGAACTGACGCGCAGCCGTTAACGGCGCTCGCGCGAGTCCTTCAGCAGCGTCTCGATCTCGAGCAGTCGGGTCAGCACCTCATCGCGGTAACTGTCGGTCCGCTCGTCGTTTTCGGCATGATGGGCGTCCTGCATCGAGTTCACGATCAGGCCCACGACAAGGTTCACCACGGTGAAGGTCGTCACCAGAATGAACGGCACGAAGAAGGCCCAGGCGTAGGGATAAACCTCCATCACCGGGCGCACGATGCCCATTGACCAGGATTCCAGGGTCATGATCTGGAACAGCGAATAGGCCGATTTTGCCAGCGTGCCGAACCATTCGGGGAAGATCGCCCCGAACAGCTTGGTCGCCATGACCGCGCCGATATAGAAGATCAGACCCGTCAGCAGAAAGACAGATCCCATGCCGGGCAGGGCGCTCATCAACCCCTCGACCACGCGGCGCAGCGACGGTGTGACCGACAGGACGCGCAACAGCCGCAGGATCCGCAGCGCCCGCAATACGGACAGGCCTTGCGCGGTCGGGATCAAGGAGATGCCGACAATGATGAAATCGAACACACTCCAGCCATTGCGGAAAAACGCAGGACCGCGGGCAAACAGCTTCATCCCGATCTCGATCACGAAAATCGACAGGCAGATCTGATCCAGCGCGTGAATTAGATCGCCAAAGCGGGCCATGAGCGGGGCCGACGTCTCAAGCCCCAGAATGACCGCGTTGAACAGGATCACCCCAAGGATGAAATTCTGCACCGATCTGCGATCAATTAATGTCCCAACGCGCACGCGTATGGTCATAAGTCTGCTGCTCCGTGTTTTCGTGTCGCCCGTCATGCGTTTGGCCCATATGGGGGCACAGGACGGTGCGCACAAGGTGCCGTTCAGGTGCCGTCGGCGGGTGCCAGCATCCGGCCCAGCGGTCGTCCGCCGAGAATGTGGACATGCAGATGCGGCACTTCCTGAACCCCGGCCTGCCCGGCGTTGGAGATCGTGCGATATCCGCCTTCTTGCAGGCTTTCCATTTCGACAATACGTCCGATCGTGCGGTTGAAATCGACAATCTCGGCATCCGAGGCATCGCGCGCGAAATGATCGTAGCAGACATACGCGCCCTTCGGAATCACCAGCACATGCACCGGTGCCTGCGGATAAAGGTCCCGAAACGCCAGCGTATGCTCGGTTTCCAGCACGGTTGTGTTGGGAATCTCGCCGCGCAGGATTTTCGCAAAGATATTCTGGTCGTCATAGGTGTAGGGCATGGGGTGTCCTTGGTCGTTGGTTCAATCGGCAAACAAGTGTTCGGTCTGTGCAATCTCCATCGCCTTGTCCTGCGGTAGAGACAGAAATTCGGCCAGCACGCGGGCGGTTTCTTCGGATGCATCTGTTTCCCGTATGCGGCCAAGATTGGCGAAGCCCGCGTCGCGGATGCGGTCGGATTCATGTTCAATATCCAGGCGGATGGCGGGCAGGATGGCGTTTAGCGTCTCTGTTGGCGTGTGATCGCCGGCCAACCCGACGCGGGCCGCGTGGCCGATCAGGTAGTCGTCCGTGAACTGGCATTCGACATCCAGCAAGCGGGTCAGGGCCCGATCGCGGCAGAAGTCTTCGAGAAGGTCGATATTGGCCGGATCAATGCAGACGATCAGGCGGTCCGTATCGAAATAATCGAACAGCATCCGCATGAGCGACCGCCGGTGACGATGCCGCTTGCCAAGCGACGTCTGAATATTGCCAAGATCCGGCAGCCAGGCACCCTCTTCGTTGAACAGGTATTCGATCACGGGAATGTTCGTGGTTTGGCGGATGCGCTCCAGCAGACGTTTGGCGACATGCCATTTCTTGCACACGACGATCAGAAGTTCCCGTTCGCGCCCAAAGCTTGCTTCCTTTTCCCAAAAGCGGGGGGCAAAACGTCGCCCGATCCGCCCGCGGCCCGTCAGAAATCTGAAAAGCGACTGGCCTTCGTTAGAAATCGCGAATTCTGTTCCTTCAGACGCATAAAGCGCGCCAAGCCGGCGTTTCAGCTCTGTCGCTTCGGCGCTGATCTTTCGAGCAAAAAGAAAATCCTGCCCCAGCAGCAGATCATAGTGATCGTTGTAGAACGTCACCGGCATGCCATAATCCGAGAACATCAAAAATGTCAGCGACCGGTTGTTGATCTCGGTTTCCGGCACCAGATGGCGCACGAGCGTTTGAAAGAAGGTTTCGTCCGGGATCCAGGTGGTCGAAAAGAACCGCGTCACGTCACGTCGTTCGGAGATGAAGCCGAGGATCATTTCCACCGTCCGGCGGCGCAGGCACCACCATTGGCTGCCGATCATAACGTCGATGTCATGCGGGATCTTGCGCTTCAGCCCCAGACGTTGCTGTAGCTCGAACATGGTGTAGAACCATCGCTTCTGCGTACGCTCGTTGAACCAGTGGCGGTAGATCAGGCGTTCTTCTTTCCAGCCGGTCTTGATCCAGTCGGACTGAAAATAGTCATAGCTTTCGATGTAATCGACGTCGTGACGGTCCAGGAATTCATGCGCGTATTCCGCTGACTTGATGGCCATGCAATCGCCCGACAGCATGTAGAAATGCGTGGCGCGTGGAAACGCCTCGACCGCGGCGCTGACGGCGTTCAGTGATGCGCGGACCAAAGACCACTCCCCCCAGCCGCATTTCACGCGTTTCCTGGCGAATGTGACATTCGGATTGTCATCCAGCGCCGCACGGATCTGCCTATACGCGTCCGGCGTGGCGCGTGCGTCGAAATGGATCGCCATGTAGTCGCCCACGGCGGTCAGGCTTTGTGCCTGCCGGATGATGGCGTCAGGATCCTTGTGACACAACAATATGAAGGCAATTCTTGCCATTCAGAGAACCATCTTACCCATCTTTGGCCATTGTTTATGTTACTAGAGGTGAACGGGCGTTGAATAAACCGGATTTCTTTGCTTTTTTGTCGCAAAGAAGCGTCCGAACACAAGGGCGGCGCACGGTGGGGGGACGGTTGGTATGGGTTTTCCAGGGGTATGGATGACCGAGAGCGAAAGCATGGTGTATCGGGTGGTCCCGAAATGCGCCTGTTCGACGATTGGTCAGATCCTGTATTACTCGGATCACGGGGCGTTTTTCGACGGTGACATTCACGACGCCACCCATGGCCTGCACAAATGGGCGCGCGAGGACAGTCAGGATCTGATCGAGGCCAATATCCGGGCGCACGCCTCTTTTGCGTTCACCTGCGTGCGCAACCCCTACACGCGCATCCTGTCGTCATTCTTTGACAAGATTTGCGGGATTCAGCGCAATGGCCGCCGCTATCGGGGCAACTTGGTGCCGATGCTGACCCAGAAATACGGGATCGAGGTCGGTGGTGATGACGGCAAGGAGGACTTCGACCAGATTCAGAGCTTCCGGCGCTTTTTGCTGTTTGCCCGCGATTCCATCCGCTGGCGAAAACCGATGGAGCCTGACATCCACTGGTCTGCCATGTCCGGACATATCAGCACGTTCATCGTCAATGGCGGGCGTTACGACCGGATTTTCTGGACCGAAAAATTCGACGAAGGCATGCAGGCGGTGCTGGATGCGGTCGAATTGCCCCACGCCGTGGATCTGGCCGCGATCCCAAGGTTCAACGAATCCGAAGGCCATGGCCCCAAGCGCGTGCATCCGGTCGAAGACTATTTCGACGACCTGTCGATGCATCTGGTCTATGAAATCTACAAGCGCGATTTCCAGCTGTTCAAATACGACTTTGACAATCCCGCCAACAAGCTGCCAACGGGCGAGATTGATCTGGACGAAGTGCACGCCAAGCTGGGCGATTAGACCGCGAAACCACATAAGGCGCTTCGCGGCCCTGATGCTTTAGTTCATCGCTGCCGACGGTGCCTGAACCAGGCCTTGTCCCCGGTCCATCAAATCCGTCCCCGGCGCAAAGCCGGACGTCACGGCCGTGGCCAGCAGTCGCGAGTCCACTGCGCGGGCGGTCAGCGGCACGCCTGACTGCGCCAATGCCTGCCACCAAAGCGCGGTGATCCCCGCAACATGCGGCGTTGCCATGGATGTGCCGTTGAGGGACCGCAAACCTCCGCCTGACCGGGCCGAAACGATGCCGACCCCCGGCGCGCTGACCACCGGGTTTGTGTTGGAAAACGGTGCCACGGTCAGTCCGCTGCCGCTTTGTCCCAAGGCGCCCACCGAAACCACGCCTTCTGCGGCGGCAGGAACACTGACCGACACTTCGAAATCGGGCGAGATCTGGCGGCGGCTTTCATTCCCGGCGGCAGCTACAACGACCGTGCCGCCGTTGAAATCGGCCTGCCGACGGATCATCGACATCAGCGCGTCGAACATTCGCAGATTCATCCGGTAGCCTTCAAGCGCGACAGAGGTGGCCAGCAGGACCGGAAGATTGTTTTGCTGAACCAGCCGTTCTGCGAAGCCGGGGAAATCGAAACCCAGCGACATGGAAATCACCCGCGCGGGTTTTTCCTGTCCCGACACCCAGCGCATCGCGTTGAACAGCATCTCGGACGATCCGCTTCCGTTATCGTCCAGCACCTTGCCGATCAACGCATCGGTGACGCCGGGTGCCACTCCGATCCGGGTGCCGTCTACGTCGCGGCCAAAGATCGTGCCCGCGCAATGTGTGCCGTGGCCGTTGGCATCCTGATCGCCAGAGCCTGAAAAGTCCTTTTGAGTCAGGGTGACGCCTGCAAATGCCGGATGGGCAGCGTCAATCCCGGTATCCAGTACCGCCACGCGCACCCCGCTGCCGTCAAAGGGCGAGGTGTCCGCGCCGACGCTGGTGATCCCCCAGGCAGGCACTGCATCTGCATCGCTGACATTTTCCATTGGTTCCGGTTCGATCAACCGCGTCGGCATGGACCGGGCCATGCTCAGGATCGAAGGATCGCGCGCGGCATCGCGCATGTCGCCCGCTGACAGATCGACGGTTTCGATCACGGGCGAAGGAGGCGCGCGAAACATCCCTTCGTTGCCGGAGATACCGGCGGTCGGTCCACTGAAGGTGCCACCGCGCAAATGAGAAAGGGCAGAGGCATTTTCGTCGCGTAGAAGAATATACTGGGCCATGAGACAAGTCCTTTGATGAAAAAATAACAGCGATAAATACATGCTGTCCCGCGCGGGACAGCGTCTTTAAATGCCGCCAGTATACACTCAAAGGTTGAGTCGCGCAAAGCCCTCGCGCAGATTTGACGTGAAACCCGGTGCAGACCGGGGCTGAATAGGCTCAGGTCAGGTTGCTGCGACGGAACAATTGCAACAGGTTTGCCTCTGGTCGTGCGCCCATATGGCTGATCACTTCGCCCGCAGCGACACAGCCCATGCGCCCGGCGGTGGCCATGTCAGCGCCCGTGGCCAGTCCGTAAAGGAACCCGGCGGCAAACTGATCGCCCGCGCCGGTTGCATCCACGGGGACGACCCTGTCGACGGGAACATCGGTGCGCGCGCCGTCGCGGATGATCGTCACGCCGTCTCCGGACCGTGTGCAGACCACAAGCGGGCAGATCGCCGAAACGCGCGCCAGATCGGCATCCAGATCGTTGTTCTGAAACAGCGAGCGGATTTCAGCCTCGTTGCCAATGACGAAATCCATCTCGTTCTCGATCAGATTTAGGAAGTCGTCGCGGTGGCGTTCAACGCAGAACGGGTCAGAGATCGAGATGCCGGCCTTGCCCCCAGCCGCACGGCAGGTCCGGGCAAGACGGATGAACGCCTCTTTGCCCTTGTCCTTGTCAAAGAGATACCCTTCGAGGAAGACGATTTCCGCATCCGAGGCAACGTCTTCGGGCACGTCATCCGGGCCAAGCTCTGCCGAGATGCCCAGATAGGTGTTCATCGACCGCTCGCCATCGGGCGTGACAAAAATCATGCTGCGCGAGGTTGGCAATTCGCCGCCCGGAACCGGGGCATTCACGAAATCCGTGCCATCATCGGTCATCGCCTGCGCATAGAACCGCCCCAGGGCGTCGTCATGCACGCGCCCGATGAACCCGGTGCGTAGCCCCAGACTGCCCAGCCCCGCCAGCGTATTGGCCACCGATCCGCCGGGTGCCTGAACCCGGTCCTTCATCGACGCATACAGCAGCTGCGCGCGCTCAGTCTCGATCAGTTGCATGATGCCCTTGCCGATGCCCATCTGTTCCAGAAAGCTGTCATCGCATTGGGTGATGACATCGACGACGGCGTTGCCGATCCCGACAACCTGATATTTCTTCATGGGGTCTTGTCCTCGAATTCGCACAGATCACGGATCAGGCAGGCATTGCATTTCGGTTTGCGCGCGACGCAGGTATAGCGTCCGTGCAGGATCATCCAGTGATGCGCATGCTGCTGGAAATCCACGGGAATATTGTCTTCTATGGCGCGTTCGACCGCGACGACATCCTTGCCCGGACAGACGCCCGACCGGTTGCCGAAGCGAAAGATATGCGTGTCCACGGCTTGGGCCGGGTAGTGCCACCACATGTTCAGCACCACATTGGCAGTCTTGCGGCCCACACCGGGCAGCGATTCCAGCGCCGCCCGCGAACAGGGCACCTGACCGTCGTAATCCTCGACCAGAATGCGGCTTAGCTTGATGACATTCCGGGCCTTGTTGCGGTACAGGCCGATGGTCTTGATATGCTCGGTCACTGCCTCTTCGCCAAGCGCCAGCATCTTTTCGGGCGTGTCGGCGATCTGGAACAATTTGGCCGTCGCCTTGTTGACGCCCGCATCGGTCGCTTGCGCGGACAGCGCCACCGCCACGACCAGCGTGTAGGCGTTCACATGATCCAACTCGCCCTTTGGTTCGGGTTCCGCCGTCTGGAAGCGGGTAAAGATCTCGCGGATCGTATGATAATCTAGCTGCTTTGCCATGGCAGGCCGTATGCACCGCTTTGTCAGGTTGCGCAATATTCGGGTCGCGGGACGATGCGCCCGCGCGGTAAGATGGTCAAAACGAAAGGACGCGACATGCCAGAGGATCTTGCGGAAGGTGGCTATCATTTCCACGTCATGCGCCGGGCGATTGACCTGATCGACGCCGCCAAAGACCCGTTGTCACTGGAAGATCTCGCCGCCGCGATGGATATGAGCTCCGCGCATTTCCAGCGCCTGTTTTCGCGATGGGTGGGTGTTTCGCCCAAGCGTTACCAGCAATATCTGACGCTGGGCCACGCGAAGACCCTGCTGCGCGAGCGGTTCACCACGCTGGAGGCCGCGCATTCCACGGGGCTGTCAGGCGGCGGACGTTTGCATGACCTCTTTTTGCGGTGGGAGGCGATGAGTCCGGGTGAATTTGCGCGCGGCGGTGCCGGGCTGGTGATCTATTGGGGCTGGTATGAAAGCCCCTTTGGTCCCGCCTTGGTCATGGGCACCGACAAGGGCATCTGTGGTATCGCCTTCGCCGCCGAATCCGGCGAGACGGCGGCAATGGCCGATCTGACCGCACGTTGGCCGGGGGCTTCCTTCGTCGAGGATACGGAGCGTCTGCGCCCGTGGGCGCAGTCAGCCTTCGGCGTAGGTGATGCGACAGCAGAGCCGACGCCGCTTTACCTGATAGGTGCGCCGTTTCAGCTCAAGGTGTGGGAGGCGCTGTTGCGAATTCCCTCGGGTCACGTCACCACCTATTCCGAAATCGCGCAGGCCGTGGGCCACCCCAAGGCCGTCCGGGCGGTGGGCACGGCGGTGGGGCGCAACCCGATCAGCCTGCTTATTCCCTGCCACCGGGCCTTGCGGAGATCCGGCGCGTTGGGGGGCTATCATTGGGGCCTTCCCGTAAAGCGCGCAATTCTCGCCTATGAAGGTGCCCGCGCGGACGCCTGAGCGCGCGATTTGTTCACGATGCGCGGAACATCGCCGATTTCCTCTTGTTGTATGGTTGGGCAGCGATAGAACATTCCCTATAGTGCTCAACGCAAAACGGACGTGCAGACACGCGCGCAATTCAGACGAGGCAATAAGACATGAGCTTAACTTTCCGCCCCACCATTTTGGCGACCGCCGGCCTTATGGCCGTGACCGCCTGCACCACGGCTGATTATCAGAACGATCCCAACCGCCAGGCAAAGCAAGGCGCATTGATCGGCGCGCTTGGCGGTGCCGTTGCCGGTCGCGTTATCGGCGGCAACAATGACGACCGCGTCAAGAACACACTGGCAGGTGCCGCCGCCGGCGCCGCAGTCGGTGGTCTGATCGGCAACAATCTGGACAAGCAGGAAGCCGCGCTGCGCCAGTCGATGGGCAACAATGTCGATATCGTGAACACCGGCGACCGTCTGATCGTGACGTTGCCGCAGGATATTCTGTTCGCCACCGACAGCACCGCAGTCCGCCCTGACCTGCAAGGCGATCTGCGCGCGCTGGCCAGCAACCTGCAATCCTACCCGAACACCACCATTCAGGTCATCGGCCACACGGATAACACGGGCGAAGCCTCTTACAATCAGGGCCTGTCGTCGCGCCGTGCGCAGGCGGTCTCGGGTATCCTGATTTCCAATGGTGTCTCTTCCGGTCGCATTCAGTCCTTCGGCCGCGGCGAGGATCAGCCGATCGCGTCGAACCTGACACCTCAGGGCCGCCAGCAGAACCGCCGGGTGGAAATCGTGATCCTGCCGAACGCGGCCTGATCCAAATCTGCCGCTCAGGCTGCACTCTTCCAAGCGCTCCGCAAGTCACTTGCGGGGCGTTTTCTATGACACGGGACAGATCGGAATTGCGCGCGAAACGCATCTGGCAGACATCCGACGATCATGTCGGGTGTCCGCGCGTCGCAGCATGAAAGCAACGACGACTGCTTCTGTTGTCCCGCATACCTTGCCACTGGTCTGGTGGTGTCACAATTTTAGGAATTGATATGTTCGAAAGCCTGCTCGCCTTCCTGCAAAACCCCACTGGGTATCAGACCCCGCTGCCAGAGGCCGACGCACGCCACGCAATGGGTGCCTTGATGGTGCGCGCGGCAAAAGCCGACAAAGCGTACCTGTTTGAAGAAATCAGTCTGATTGATCGCGTCCTTGCCAAACGCCACGACATCAATGCGGTTGAGGCCGCGAAACTGCGTGCCGCTTGTGAAAAACTGGAAAGCGGTATGCCCGACACCGCCGAAATGACGGCGATCCTGCGCGACGCAATCAGCAGTGAAGAGCGCGAGGCAACACTAGCCGCACTTTGGGCCGTGGTCTACGCCGACGGCATCAGGCACGAAGAAGAGGATGTGTTGCTGCACCAGATCGAAGAAGTCCTGGGCATTTCGCCGGACCGCGCCAAGGCGCTGCAACTGCAAGCGAAAATCTGACAGCGTCTGATCCAGCCTTTTGGTCATCATAGCCTTGCGTCGCAAGATGCCGTTCCGCCTTGTCGGTTTGCAGCAATCCGGAACGCTTGGGCAGGTCTGGAAATTTCCATCCAATGGCCTGACTGCATTTTATAACCGCGCCAAAACAGCCCTGAACGGTCGGCGCGGCCTCAAACAGGCTGGGTCAGGTCGCTTTTTTAAGTACCAGAAACGTCATTACGCCCAAGGGTGGCAATGCGCGTTTTTCCTCAATCTGCAAATCGGGTTCTTGCAGTACCGTCTCGATTTCAAAATCCGAATGCCAGCCCAGCAGGTTGGCAAAAGGCGAGGCGAGGTTGGCAACCGCCCCCAGGACGCCCTTGCTGCGCGCGAAATGATTGGTGATGACGACCTTGCCACCGGGCCGACAGACGCGGGCGATCTCGGCCATCACCTTTTCAGGCTCCGGCACAACCGACAGCACATGCATTGCCGCCACGATGTCAAAAGAGTTGTCCGGAAAGTCGAGGGCGCGCGCATCCATCTGGCGCAAGGACTCGACGTGGCGCAACCGCATCAGCGCCACCTTGGCGCGGGCCTTGCGCAGCATCTCCTTGGAAAAGTCGATGCCGGTGACGCGTGTTTGATCGCTGTAATGTTCCAGTGACAGTCCGGTGCCGACGCCGACCTCCAGAACCTTGCCGCCCTGCGCGCTGATATAGGTCACGGCGCGTCGTCGTCCGGCTTTGGTGATCGCGCCAAAAGTGTTGTCGTAGATCGGTGCCCAGCGGGCATAAGAACTTTCGACTGCCTTGATATCCATCAAGTCTACCCTTTGCGAATGCGTTTCCGACGATGCACCAGAAGTGCCCAGGCTACCGTTGCGATATAACCCAGACACAGCGCGATCAAGGCGATCCATGCATAAGTCAGCACTGCGGCCCCCACAAAAGCCACCGCGACAAGGAAATATTTTACGTTTTCCCGCGACACCCGCGTGCTTTTGAAAGACCATGTCGGGATGCGGCTGATCATCAGAAGGCCGACCCCCACCATGTAGATGCAGATCAGCGCATCCGGCACCAGCGACCGGTCGGTGAATGCAAAGGACAGGTACATCGGCAGCATCACCAGCATCGCGCCTGCCGGTGAGGGAACACCGACAAAATAGGCCCGGCTGATCGTGGGTTCCGTGGCTTTCGTGCTGACATTGAACCGGGCAAGGCGGACGACGCAGCAGACGGTGTAGATCAGGACGGAAAGCCAGCCCGCGCTGCGCGTGTCCTGCAATGCCCAGAAATACAGTAGCAATGGCGGGGCGACGCCGAAATTCAGGAAATCGGCCAGCGAATCCAGTTCGGCCCCCATCTTGCTGTCGACTTTCAGCGCGCGGGCCAGACGCCCATCCAGCCCGTCAAGAACGCAGGCGGCAAAGATCAGCAGGACTGCTGTCAGAAAATCGCCCTGAGTGCCGGCCCGGATGGCGGTCAGGCCCGCGCAGATCGACCCGATGGTCAACATGTTGGGCAGCAGGTGGATCAGCGCGAAATCCTTGCGGGGTGGCTCTGTCTGTGACGACATTGCTCAGTCAACCCGTACGGGAGCATCGGACAGGTCAGCGATGACGGTCTCTCCGGCCACCATCGTCTGACCTATGCTGACGAGAGGCGCCACACCATCGGGCAGGTACACATCCAGCCGCGAGCCAAAGCGGATCAGGCCAAACCGTTCGCCCGTGGCCAGGGTCGTGCCGGGATCTGTCCAGCAAACGATGCGGCGAGCAACCAGCCCGGCGATCTGCACCACGGCGATGGACCGCCCGTCTGCCATGTCGATCCGCAGGCTGTTGCGTTCGTTGTCAACGCTGGCCTTGTCAAGCGACGCGTTCAGAAACTTGCCCGGACGATACGCCACCTGTGACACGGTGCCGGCGATGGGGGCTCGGTTCACATGGCAGTTGAACACGTTCATGAAAACGCTGACGCGGGTCAGGGCACGCTCGCCCATCCCCAGCTCTTTTGGCGGGATGGCGGGTTCGATCAACGAGATGACGCCATCTGCCGGGCTGACCAGAACGCCTTTGCGTTTCGGCGTGACGCGTTCGGGGTCGCGGAAGAAGTAGTAGCACCACACCGTGGCACCAACGCCGATCCAGCCCAGAACCTCCCAGACGAAGAACAGCACCAGGGTGATCGCGGCGAAGATCGCAACGAATTTGCGTCCCTCCGGATGCATCGGTTTGATGAAAGTATCCAGCATCTTCATGGGCGGGTGTCCTGATCCGGTAAGAATGACTTGCCTATGCCTAGTCGCCTTGCGCGCAAGTTTGAAGGGGACGTAACGCCTTGTGGGTGGAAAACGGCGCATTGACCCGGCGGATTTACCTCAAAACCCACTTCGCTTCATCCGAGCGTTGGGGTAGACAGCCGATAGAAAATCACGGAGACGCCCTTGATGAGACATCCCAAACTCGTTGTTCTGTGTATTCTCGACGGCTGGGGCCTGTCTGACCGGCAAGAGGCGAATGCGCCTGCCTTGGCCGACACCCCGACAATGGATCACCTCGCGCAGACCTGCCCGCATGCACAGCTTGTCACGCATGGACCGGATGTCGGCCTGCCGACCGGCCAGATGGGCAATTCCGAAGTTGGCCACACCAATATCGGTGCGGGCCGCGTTGTGGCGATGGATCTGGGCCAGATCGACCTTGCCATCGAGGATGGGTCGTTTTTCAAGAATGAGGCGATCAACGCCTTTATCGGCAAGCTGAAAAGCACCGGCGGCGCGGCGCATCTGATGGGGGTCGTGTCGGATGGCGGTGTTCATGGTCATATCAGCCATATCAAGGCCGCCATGGCGATGATCGCGGATGCGGGCGTGCCGGTTTATCTGCACGCCATCACCGATGGGCGTGACGTGGCCCCGGATTCGGCAAAAGGTTTTGTCCAGGAATTGGTGGGTTGGGCGGCAGGACGCTCGGGCGCGCCTGTGACAATCGCCACCGTCATCGGGCGGTATTACGCGATGGACCGCGACAACCGCTGGGACCGGGTGGAGACCGCCTATGCGGCGATGATCGAGGGCAAAGGCACGGCCACGGCGGCCGATCCTGTCGAGGCCGTGGTGCAATCCTACGCCAATGGCAAGAATGACGAATTCATCCCTGCGACGGTGATCGGTGACTATGCTGGCATGGCTGAAGGCGATGGGTTCTTCTGCCTCAACTTCCGCGCCGATCGCGCGCGCGAAATTCTGGCCTCAATCGGTGCGCTCGATTTCGAGGGGTTCGATCGCGTTGCAAAGCCTGCATTCGGCCAGATGCTTGGCCTGGTGGAATATTCCGACGCACATAATGTCTATATGCAGACGGCCTACCCCAAACGGGTGATCGTCAACACGCTGGGCGAATGGGTGTCACATCACGGCAAAACCCAATTTCGTCTCGCAGAGACCGAAAAATATCCGCATGTGACCTTTTTCCTGAACGGTGGCCGAGAAAAGCCCGAGGAACACGAGGACCGGTTCATGCCGTCCTCGCCCAAGGTCGCGACCTATGACTTGCAGCCCGAAATGTCCTCGGTCGAGGTGACGGACAAGTTTGTCGAGGCCATCAAGCAAGGCTACGACCTGATCGTGACCAACTATGCCAATCCCGACATGGTCGGACATACGGGCGATCTGCAAGCCGCGATGAAAGCCTGTGCCGCAGTTGACGAAGGTCTTGGCCGCGTGGTCGCAGCGTTGAACGAAGCAGGCGGCGCGATGATCGTCACCGCCGACCATGGCAATTGCGAAACCATGGTAGATCCTGAAACGGGTGGGCCGCATACGGCGCACACCACCAATCCCGTGCCTGTGCTGCTGGTCGGCGGCCCGGAAGGCGCGACACTTCGCAACGGTCGGTTGGCGGATCTCGCCCCGACGCTGTTGGAATTAATGGGGCTGGACAAGCCCGCTGAAATGACCGGGGAAAGCCTGATCCGGCGATGAAATACGTTGCACTGTTCCTGATCTTTCTGGCAGCACCCGCGCTGGCGCAGGACGACCCCGCCGTCGCAGCACGCGCGGCGGCAAAAGCGCTGGAACAGGCGTCAGAGCAGTTGGACGATGCCGACAGCGCGCGCGACCGCGTGAAGGCACTGACCACCACGGTGCGCGCCTATGAGGACGGGCTTTCGGCCATGCGCGAGGGATTGCGACGGGTGTCGCTGCGCGAAATGGACCTGCGCGCCGATCTGGCGGAACGAGAGGCCGAGATTTCCGATCTTCTGGGCGCGCTGATGACCATTGGCAATTCCGAAGCGCCAGTGCTTGCCCTGCATCCGTCCGGCCCGACCGGAACCGCGCGGGCGGGGATGCTCTTGGCCGATGTCACCCCGGCGCTTGCCACGCGTGCAACCGCGCTGAAGGAAGACCTGAAAGAAGTGTCCGACCTGCGGCAATTGCAACAAGAGGCAGAGCAACGCCTGACCGAAGGGTTGCAAGGCGTGCAGCTGGCGCGGACCGAACTGAGCCAGGCCATCGACAGCCGCACGGACCTGCCGCGACGCTTCATCGAAGACCCCGTGCGCACCGCGATCCTGATTGCCGGAACCGACACGCTGAACGACTTCGCCGCAGGTCTGGGCGAGATTACACAGGACGAAGAGCCGGGCAGCCTGCCCGCGATTTCGGATCGCAAGGGCTATCTGGAACTGCCGGTGCCGGGCAAGATCCTGCGCGGAGCGGGCGAAGAGGATGCGGCGGGCGTCGAACGCCCCGGCATCGTCGTGGGCACCCGGCCCCGCGCGCTTGTCACCACGCCGACGGCGGCAACGATCCGCTATGTCGGACCGCTTCTGGATTACGGGTTGGTCACAATCCTTGAACCGCAGGCCGATTTGCTGTTCGTTCTGGCGGGGCTGGATCAGGTTTACGGCCGCATCGGGCAGGTCCTGCCCGCCGGCAGTCCCGTCGGCCTGATGGGGGGAGAGATGCCGGCGGCAGATGAGGGGCTGTCACAGTCAGGTGAGGGGGGTGGCGCCCAATGGACAGAAACGCTCTATATGGAAGTCAGAGAGGGAGACGATCCCGTCGACCCCCTGACGTGGTTCTCAACCGACAAGGGATGACGCATGAAGAAGTTTGTGATGGCTGCACTGGGCGGCACTCTGGCAGGCATAGTCGCGACGACGCAGTTCGTTGGGCCGCTGCTGGCGCAAGAGCAGAACAAATCGGGCAATGTCTATGAGCAGCTCGATCTTTTTGGCGACATCTTCGAGAGGATCCGCGCGCAATATGTCGAGGAAGTCGATGAGGGCGACCTGATCGAAGCCGCGATCAACGGCATGCTGACCTCGCTTGATCCGCATTCCAGCTATCTGTCGCCTGATGACGCTGACGCCATGCGGGTGCAGACCCGTGGCGAATTTGGCGGGCTCGGGATCGAGGTCACGCAGGAAGAGGGCTTCGTCAAGGTGGTCTCGCCAATCGATGGCACTCCCGCTGACGAGGCCGGCATGGAATCGGGTGACTTCATCACCCATGTCGACGGTGAGTCGGTGCTTGGCCTGACGCTGGATCAGGCCGTGGACCTGATGCGCGGACCCGTCGGGTCCGAGATTATCGTCACCGTGGTGCGCGAAGGCAGCCCGGAACCCTTCGATGTCTCGATCATCCGCGACACGATCAAGCTGACGGCTGTGCGGACACGTCTGGAAGGCGAAACGGTTGTGCTGCGCGTGACCACGTTCAACGACCAGACCTTCCCCAATCTGCAAGAAGGGCTGGCTGAACAGGTTGAGGCGGCAGGCGGCATGGACAAGGTGAACGGCATCGTTCTTGACTTGCGCAACAACCCCGGCGGGTTGCTGACTCAGGCGATCAAGGTGTCGGACGCGTTTCTTGAACAGGGCGAGATCGTTTCGACTCGTGGCCGTGATCTGGTGGATGGCGACCGCTACAACGCCGAAAGCTATGTCGAGGGCGACCTTTCGCAAGGCAAGCCGCTGGTCGTGCTGATCAATGGCGGGTCTGCCTCGGCCTCCGAGATCGTTGCCGGCGCGCTTCAGGATCACCGCCGCGCCATCGTCGTTGGCACCAAGAGCTTTGGCAAAGGCTCTGTTCAGACGGTCATGCCGCTGCGCGGCGACGGCGCGATGCGTCTGACCACGGCGCGCTATTACACGCCGTCGGGCCGGTCAATTCAGGCACTGGGCGTGTCCCCGGACATCGTCGTTGAACAACCTCGCCGCACGCCGAATGAAGAGACCGAAGAAGAAGAGGGCGCGAACCAGTTGCTCCGCTCCGAGGCGGACCTGCGCGGGAGCCTGGATAATGACAGCCTGACCGAGGATGAGATCCGCCAGATCGAGGAAGACCGCGCCAAGGCAGAAGCGGCGGCCAAGCGTCGCGAAGATGACTACCAGCTGGCATATGCCATCGACATCCTCAAAGGCCTGTCAGCCCTCGGCCCCAAGGACTGATCCAAGGCCGGCGCGGGATTTCCGCGCCGGCCTGAACCCCCGGACAGGCCTGGTGAAGCACATCTTTGCCGGGCCTTGCCAGACGGAGAGGCGGGACATGACCCCCGAAGATATCGCCAAACTGCCCTATCGTCCCTGCGTCGGCGTCATGCTGGTTAACGCGGCGGGTCACGTCTTTGTCGGGCAACGCATTGATAACGACGCTCCCGCCTGGCAGATGCCGCAAGGCGGCGTGGACAAGGACGAAACCCCACGCGACGCCGCCCTGCGCGAGTTATGGGAAGAGACGGGCGTGCCCGCCGATCTGGTGACGGTCGAGGCGGAATCCAAAAACTGGCTGCCCTATGATCTGCCGCATGATCTTGTCCCGCGCATCTGGAAGGGCCGGTTTCGCGGACAGAAGCAGAAATGGTTCCTGCTGCGCTTTCACGGCAGGGACGATCAGGTGAACATCGCCACCGACCATCCGGAGTTTTCCGAGTGGCGCTGGCTGCCTGTATCGGAACTGGTCGAAAACATCGTTCCCTTCAAGCGCGAGGTCTATGCCCGCGTGCTGGCCGATTTCGAGGATCAACTATGACCCGAACCAGTATCGCAGCCCTGTTGATGCTTGTGGCAGGTCAGGCAAATGCGCTGTCCTGCATGCGCCCCGACGTTGCGCGTGACTACGCACAGGCGGCCTCTGCGGACGAGACCTATTTTGTTGTGACGGGAATGCTAAGCTTTGATCCCTCGGGCCTGCCGGTTGTGGACTATGATAACCAAAGCGCGACCCCGCCAGAGACGGACATTGCCGCGCATCTGACCGGAAAAACGCTGACAAGTGGCGGATTCACGGCAGAGTTTGACCGCGATGTCATCCTGCGCGTACATTGCTTCGGCCCGTGGTGTGCCAGCCCGCAACCCGACACGCGCTATCTGAGTTTTGTCGAAAGCACAGAGCAAGGCCTCGTGATGCATGTGGACCCGTGCGGCGGCCTCAGCCATCCCGAACCAACACCGGAAATGCAGGCGCGTGTTCTGGCCTGCACCACGGGCGATTGCCCGCGGGACGACGTGCAGCGCCCCTAGCGCAAACGGTTCAGCAGGCTTAGCGAGGCATAGCCGTCCGGGATCATGCCGACGGATTTCTGGTACGCCTGCATCGCGGCCTTTGTCTTTGGTCCGACTCTGCCATCCACACCACCGGTGTTGAACCCGGCGGCTGTCAGGCGTTGCTGCATTTCCTTGCGCTCTGCATATTTCAGCGTCCGGTCGCCGGTCGGCCAAGCCGCCTGAATCGGGGCGCCGCCGCGCAAACGGTCGCTGAGGTGGCCGACACCGATCACATAGGCATCGGCGGCATTATAGCGCTCGATTGCCTTGAAGTTGGAAAAGATCAGGAACGCCGCACCTTGCGCGCCCGCAGGCAGCATCACCGAGGCCTGCCCGAAATCGCGAACGGCGTTGCCAGTCATGTCCGTCACGCCAAGCCGCGCCCATTCGCTGGGCATCTTGGTCAGGTCGCGGCGCGCTTGTGAATAGTCAAAGCCGCGCGGAATGCGGACCTCTACCCCCCAGGGTTGCCCTTTTTTCCAGCCGCTTTTGGCCAGATAGTTCGCGGTCGAGGCCAATGCGTCGGTGGGATCATCCGACCAGATGTCGCGTTTGCCATCGCCGGTGAAGTCCACCGCCAGAGCAAGGTAGGAGGTCGGGATGAACTGGGTATGCCCCATTGCGCCCGCCCAACTGCCGGTCATGCTTTCGGGTGTTGTATCGTTCGATTGCAGGATTTCCAGCGCCGCGATCAACTGCTGCTCGAAGAATTTTCCGCGACGTCCGTCAAAGGCCAGTGTCGCCAGCGAGCTGATCACCGGGTCTTCGCCGCGACGGGTGCCATAGGCGCTCTCCATGCCCCAAACCGCGGCAACCACCTCTTTTTCGACGCCGTAACGCGCCTCTATCGCCTCCAGCGCGCGGCCATGTTCACGCAATGCGGCTTTGCCATTCTCCACGCGCGAGTCCGAGGCAGCGGAGGCAAGGTAATCGCCGATGGATTTGGTAAACTCCGATTGGTTGCGGTCGCGGCGGATCACGTCAGGGTCATAGCGGACGTTGCGGAAGGCAGCATCAAAAACCGAAGGTTTGATGCCCGCGCCCAAAGCACGTCCGCGAAACCCGGCGACCCAGCGCATCAGCTTGCTTTGCGAGGCCGTGTCCACCACCGGTGTGACGGTCGCGGTAACCGAGCGTGATTCCGGTCGCATTATCGGACGGATCGAGGATGCTGGCGCGACCAGTTGAACGATTTGCGCCACCAGAGGATCTGACGGGCGGGATACGGGCCGGACAGAGCTGTCGACCGGGTTCGCGCCCGCGCCTGACGTCATCAATATCAGCGACAGAAGGGCGGGGGCGGAGCAACGAAACATTGGATACCTCAATCGCGCAAAATCACCGGAATCATAGCCAATTTTCGTCTCTTACGAAAGCGCCCCGCGTCCGGTTCGCGGGGTTTCGCCCATCGCCGGATCGCCGCCGCGCAACAGTGCCAGATGCGCGCGCAGCAATGACGTCCGATGAGGACGAAAGCTGGGACCGGTAACCTCCAGTTCGGCGATGCGGTCCAGCCGGAAGGCGCGGAAATCCTGCCGCAGACAGCACCACGCCAGCAGACAATGGCTGTCCTGAAAGAACACGATTTGCAGCGGGCGTACCTGGCGGGTGGTCGCACACGCGTTCTTGTCGCGATAGGCGATGCGGATTTCCATCTCGTCCCAGGCGGCCTTGCGCAGGCTACGCAGGTCCACCGTCGCCTGCGGTGGCGGCGCAAAACGGTGCGCGGTCAGCACGGCATGTTGCAACCTGTGCGCCTGCCGTTCGGGCAGACGGCCGCGCAGCTTGGACAATGCGGCTGTCGCGGCTGCGGCCAGATGCGGATCGGCCACGGCTTCGACTTCACGCAGACCCAGCACCAGCGCCTCCAGCTCTTCGTCGTCGAAGGCAAGCGGCGGCAGGCTGGCATCCTCGGTCACGGTATAGCCGAACCCCGCCGCGCCATCTATCACGGCCCCCAACCCGCGCAGCGTGGCGATGTCGCGGTAGATCGTGCGTTCGGTGACGTCCAGTTCGCGCGCCAGCCGGGCGGCAGTCACCGGCGGGTCGAGGCTGCGCAGCCCCTGCATCAGATGCAATAATCGGTCGGTTCGGCTCATATTGAGATCATGCTGCCAGATGCTGACAGAAAATGACAGGAGGCCGACGTGCCACCCCAGAATTGCGGAGAATTCCCATTCTCACGGTTTCTTAGCGGCGGCGGGTGCTTTTGCGTTTGACGCTTGCTGCCTTTTTCTTGGCTTTTGCAGATTTGCGACGGGGTGGGGCGCCGCGTGTGCCGGATCGGCCCCGACCGGTCGGCATGGTCTGACCGTCCAGCGCCAGAAGTTCCAGCGCAATGCCCCCCGTTACCGGCACAGCTTCGGTCAGGCGCACGGTCACGCGCTGGCCAAGGCCAATCTCCATGCCTGAATCCGCGCCCATCAGCGTTGCCGTCTCGGCGTCAAAGTGGAAATATTCCGACCCGATATTGCGCATCGGGATCAACCCATCCGCCCCGGTTTCGTCCAGCTTTACAAAGGCGCCGAACCGGGCAATGCCCGAGATTCGCCCGCCCATTTCCGCGCCGACCCGTTCGGACAGATACGAGGCCAGATAGCGATCGGTGGTGTCGCGCTCTGCCATCATCGACCGGCGTTCGGTGTCCGAGATGTGCTGCGCCGTGGTCTCCAGCCCCTCAATTTCCTGAGGCGACAAGCCGTCATCCCCCCAGCCATGCGCCGTGATCAGCGCGCGGTGCACGATCAGGTCGGCGTAGCGCCGAATGGGCGAGGTGAAATGCGCGTAGGATTTCAACGCCAGCCCGAAATGGCCGAAATTCTCGGCGTTGTAATAGGCCTGCGTCATCGACCGAAGCGTGGATATGTTGATTAATTCCGCCTCATCCGTGCCAGCCGCGTCATGCAGCAGCTTGTTGAGATGCGCAGTTTTCAGCACCTGCCCCTTGGCGAGCGTCAACCCAGCCGCCTGTGCCGTCTCGCGCAGCGCATCCAGCTTTTCGGGCGGCGGTTCCTCATGCACCCGGAACAACAGCGGCGTGCGTTTGGCGATCAGGGTTTCGGCGGCGGCGACATTGGCCAGCACCATGAATTCCTCGATCAGACGGTGTGCGTCAAAGCGTTCCGAAAAGTTCACCGAGGTGACGTTGCCTTTTTCATCCAGAACGATCTTGCGTTCGGGCAGGTCAAGGTCCAGCGGCTGGCGCGCATTCCGGGCGTCGCGCAACGCGTAATAGGCTTCAAACAGCGGGCGGATCACGTCGTCCATCAGCGGCGCAACCTTGTCGCTTGGCGTGCCGTCCATCCCGTCCTGCACTTCGCGGTAGCTTAGCGCGGCAGGCGAGCGCATCATGCCGCGCACGAAGCGGTGATCCAGTTTCTGACCATGCGCGTCAATTCGCATCCGTACGGCCATACAGGCGCGCGGAACGCCTTCGTGCAGCGAACACAGATCGCCAGACAGCCGATCCGGCAGCATCGGCACAACGCGGTCGGGAAAATAGCTGGAGTTGCCGCGTTTGCGCGCCTCGTGGTCAAGCGCAGAGCCGGGGCGCACATAATGTGCGACATCGGCAATGGCGACCCAGACGATATGACCGCCGTCATTCTTGGGATCATCATCAGGCTGGGCAAAGCAGGCGTCATCGCGGTCGCGTGCATCCACGGGATCGATGGTGATCAAGGGCAGGTCGCGCAGATCCTCGCGGCCCTTCAGGCCTGCGGGTTTCATCGCGTCGGCCTCTGCGATGACCTCGTCGGGAAAGCTGTCGGGGATGCCGTGCTGGTGAATGGCAATCAGCGACACGGCCTTGGGGGCAGACGGGTCGCCCAGCCGTTCGACAATGCGGGCGCGTGGCAGGCCCATGCGGCCCTTGGGGCCTGCCTGTTCCGCCTCGACCAACTCGCCGTCCTTTGCGCCGTGTGCCGCGTCGTCAGGCACGCTCCATTCCTTGTCAGAGCCTTTGTCGATACTCACAATGCGCCCGCCCTCGGCACCCTTGCGGAAGATGCCGACAACGCGCTGCGGATTGGTGCCGATCCGGCGGATCACGCGCGCTTCGTAATTGTGGTCCTCTTCATGCACGACCTGAAGCTTTCCAAGGATGCGGTCACCCTCGCCCAAGGCCGGATCACTGGCGCGGGTGACGATCAGGACGATGGGTTCCACCCCTTCGCCATGCCATTCCAAGGGCCGCGCGAAAAGATCACCATCGGCCGTCGGTGCCTTGACCTGCAAGACGCTGACGGGCGGCAGGCGGTCCGGGTCGCGATAGGTTTTCTTGCGCTTTTCAAGATGCCCTTCGGCCTCCAGCTCCTTGAGCAGGCGCTTGAGGTCGATACGCGCGGCACCTTTGATGCCAAAGGCTTTGGCAATGTCGCGTTTGGCGCTGAGGGTCGGGTTGGCGGCGATCCAATCCAGGATCTCCGCCTTTGTGGGCAGTGTTTTCATATTCAACGGCGTATCACGCCGCATGACGCGCGTCATTGCGAAAAATGTGCGGTTCTTTGGGGCACCGCGCGTCTGCCCGCCGTCTCTGAAAATATCAGGCGAAGTAGTCTTGCAGCATCCGGGTGTAGATACGTTTCAGCTGATGGATCTGAGCAACCTCGACACGCTCGTCAACCTGATGCATCGTCCGTCCGACCAGTCCAAATTCGACAACCGGGCAATGGTTCTTGACGAACCGCGCATCCGAGGTGCCGCCGGTCGTCGAAGCCTCTGGCACGGTGCCGGTTTCCGCCTCCACGGCGCGCGCAACTAGATCGGACAGTGGGCCGGGCGGGGTGAGGAAGCTTTCGCCCGAAATCTTGATGGTCAGATCGGTCGTTGTGCCAAATTCCGCGTCTGCTTTGGCGGCCTCTTCGCGCAGCCACTCCGACAGGCTGGCACCGGAATGCGCGTCGTTGAAGCGGATGTTGAGCGTCGCGCGCGCCTCTGCCGGGATCACGTTGGTGGCCGGGTTGCCCGTGTCGATGGTGACAACCGCGAGGGTCGAGGCGTCGAAATGGTCCGTTCCCGTGTCAAGCTCGTGGCTGGCCAGCCGGTCCATCAGCCGGACAAGCGCATGCAGCGGATTGATCGCGCGGTGTGGATAGGCGGAATGGCCCTGAACGCCCTTCACCGTGACATGGGCATTGAGCGAGCCGCGTCGGCCGATTTTCATCATCTGGCCCATATGGTCGGGGCAGGTGGGTTCGCCGACAAGGCAGACGGACATCGCTTCGTCTGCCTTGTCCATCCAGTCCAGCAGTGCGACAGTGCCGTCCACGGCGTCGCCTTCCTCGTCTCCTGTGATGGTCAGGATGATCGAGCCGTCCGGGGGTGTTTGGCGCACGAAATCCACCGCAGCGGCGGCGAAGGCGGCGACGCCGGACTTCATGTCGGTCGCGCCACGGCCATAGAGAAACCCGTCCTTCACCTTTGCGCCGAATGGCGGCATGGTCCAGTCAGCCGGATCCCCCAACGGCACGACATCCGTGTGTCCGTTGAAACCGAATGTGCGGGGGTGCCCCTTGTCGCCCCACCGCGCGAAGAGATTCGACACGCCGCCACGGTCCACGCGTGTGCAGATGAAGCCGGCATCTTCGAGAAGGTCTTGCAACAAGATAAGCGCACCGCCTTCGTCGGGGGTGACAGAGGCGCAGCGGACCAGCGCTGCGGTCAGGGTTTCTGGATTGATCTGGGTCATGTGCCCTCCTGCGGCTTGACGGCTGTTCTTGCTCGCGCTGCGGATCTGGAAGGGCTGCACGGGTTTGCGGTTTTTAAACCAATCACGCTGTGCGGGGCAAGCGGGGGGCAAAGCGCCACTGCGATGTGCGTCCTACCGGGCGCAGGGTGATCCAAATGAGCGCTTCCGCGCACTCTTTATTCAGCAAGTGGAGAGGTGACGCGTCAATTCTGACGTTTCGGCAGTTCGGGGTCAGGGTTTGCCCTTGTCGAAGAATGGCGTGACCTGGGCGACGATCACAGAATTTTCTTTAAGCGCGCGGTCCATGAGGGCGGTTTCATCCTCGTCCATCTCGTGGCCTTGTGCAGCGCGTTCCTCGGCAGTGCCGTACCCTGTGACGTCGAGCGGTGCCATGTCGGCCTGCTTGAGGATCGCTACGGTTTCGCGCACGGCTTCGGCCTCGTCAATGCCGGAGGCAAAGCAAATCAGCCCGGCTCCGCTGGCACCTTTCGGCAGCCCGTCGCCGGTCTTGCGCCCGACCTCCACCAGAAGGGTATAGACCTGTTGCGGCTTTTTCTTTTTTTCGGTCATGTCCGCCAAGTTCCTTGCTCGCAAAATGCGAAACCCCGCGCGGGAATGCGCGGGGCTGTCCTAGACGTTAATTCCGGTGATGGGAAGCGTCAGCTTTTGATGGCGCGGTAGCCCCATATAAGGATACAGGCACCAACAATCCCCACGATTAGCTGCGGAAGCCACGATCCTGCTGCAAAAATGCCGAGAATGCCAAGGATGGCATTGGCGATAATTGCGCCGACGATGCCGAGAATGATGTTCAGGAAAATCCCTGTATCGGCTTTCATAATCATGCTGGCGATCCATCCGGCGAGGCCGCCCACGATGATCGCTGCAATCCAACCTATTCCTTGCATGTCATTCCTTCCCGCTATTGCAAAACTGTCCTGAGGAACAACGTCGCAACAAGCGGGAAGGTTCCGACAAAAAACAGATTCAGTCGCGCAGCAGTTCGTTGATGCCGGTCTTGGAGCGGGTCCGGGCGTCCACGCGTTTGACGATCACCGCGCAGTAAAGGTTGATGCCGTTCTTCGATGGCATGGAGCCTGCGACGACCACGGAATAAGGTGGAACCTCGCCATACATGACGTCACCGGTTTCGCGATCGACGATCTTGGTCGACTGGCCGATGAAAACGCCCATGCCAAGGACAGAGCCTTCGCGGACAATGCAGCCTTCGACCACCTCGGAGCGGGCACCGATGAAGCAGTTATCCTCGATGATGGTGGGGCCGGCCTGCATGGGTTCCAGAACGCCGCCGATGCCGACGCCGCCCGACAGGTGCACGCCCTTGCCGATCTGTGCGCAGGACCCGACGGTCGCCCATGTATCGACCATCGTGCCTTCATCGACATAGGCGCCAAGGTTCACGAAGGAGGGCATCAGCACCACGCCGGGCGCGATATAGGCCGATTTGCGGACGATACAGTTAGGCACCGCGCGAAAGCCCGCGGCTTTCCACTGGTTGTCGCCCCAGCCCTTGAACTTGCTGTCGACCTTGTCCCACCAGCCAGAGCCCTGCGGGCCGTTGTCGTGCAACTCCATGTCCTTGATCCGAAACCCGAGCAATACCGCCTTCTTGGCCCATTGATTGACATGCCAATCGCCATTGTCCTGACGCTCTGCCACACGCAGTTTTCCGGAATCGAGCGCGCTAAGCGTGTCTTCGATGGCTTCGCGGGTCTCGCCGCCGGTGGATGGCGTGATGGTGTCGCGCGCCTCCCAGGCGGCTTCGATGGCGGTTTCAAGCTGTGCGTTGGACATCGGTATCTCCGTTTGGGCGAATTGTCGTTGCCGCCCTATACCCGTGTCTGGGAGGTGCGGCAATCACAGATGGCGACGCAACGTCAAGCCACCGGATCGGGGGCGAGGTTCCCACCGCAGATCAAAACTGCGACCCGCTCGCCGGGTTTGGGCCGATAAGAGCCGGACATCAGGGCCGCGAGGGCCGTAGCACCCGCGGGTTCGACCAGTTGCCGCGTCTCGTGCCAAAGCGCCTGCTGCGCCTGTGCGATGGCAGTGTCGTTGACCAGTACGGACTGCACGCCGTGCCGGGACAGGTCAAAACAGATCTGGCCGATCCGTCTGGCACCGAGCGCATTGGCGGCGATGCCCGAAACCTCGACATCGACAGGGGTGTCGGCCTTCAGCGCGGCGTGTAGGGTGCAGGCGGTGTCAGGCTCGACAGCCACGACCTTGCGGCGGTCGCCCAGCCAGGCCAGCGCGCCTGCGATCAACCCGCCGCCGCCCACTGCGATCAACACGGTGTCAGCCTCCAGGCCCTGTTTCTCCCATTCGCGCATCACCGTGCCTTGACCGGCCACCGTGGCGGGGGCGTCATAGGCGTGGATCTGCATCGCACCGGTTCTGTCTTCGTGATCGCGGGCGGCATCCAGCGCGTTCGAATACGCACCGGGCACCACCGTCAGCTCCGCACCGGTCCGTTGGATCAGGGCGATCTTCGCAGGGCCGGCCATCTCGGGCACAAAGATCCGGGCCGGGTGGCCCAGACGCGACGCGGCAAAGCCCACCGCCGCGCCGTGATTGCCGCCGGATGCCGCGACGACACCCGCCTTGGGTACGTCTGACGACAGCAGCGTGTTGAACGCACCGCGCGCCTTGAAACTGCCGGTGTGTTGTACCTGTTCCAGCTTCAGCTCAACCGGGTAAGACAGGCCGAAGCCTTCCGCGCGCAGGGTTGGGGTCTTGCGAAGAAAAGGCCTTATACGCTGCGCCGCGGACTCGATCTCATCCTGCCAATTCACCTGCCGTCTCCTGCTTGCTGGTATCGCCTTGCCGAAGGCTATAGGCATGGAAACATGCGAACAAGGACACATGCCCATGCAAGATGACCGCCACAGCCCCTTCCGCGATGCGGGCCTTGACCGACGCACCGCTGACGAGGTGCCCGACACGCCGCAGACGCGGGCGCCTTCCTATCGGTTGGCCTTTGACGATCATGAATTCATGTGCCGCGAGGAGTTGCGCCCCGTCCGCTTGCAGTTGGAGCTTCTTAAGCCGCAGATGATATTGGACGAGCGTGGCGTGGAATCGACCATCGTGCTGTTCGGCGGTGCCCGCATTCCTGCACCTGCCAACAAAGACACGGCCCGGACCAAGACGCTCGCCGATCTGTCGCATTTCTATGATGAGGCTCGGACATTCGCACGGCTGATGACAGAAAAAAGCATGACCGGCAAAAGGCTGGAAAATGTCATCGTGACCGGTGGCGGACCGGGTGTGATGGAAGCAGGCAACCGCGGCGCGCAGGACGCGGGCGGGCAGTCGATCGGTCTTAACATCGTGCTGCCGCACGAGCAGGCACCCAACGAATACGTCACGCCGGATCTGTGTTTCAATTTCCACTATTTCGCGATCCGGAAAATGCACTTCCTGATGCGCGCACGCGCGATCTGTGTGTTTCCGGGCGGGTTCGGCACGCTGGACGAAATGTTCGAAACACTGACGTTGATCCAGACAGGACGGATGAGCCGGGTCCCGTTTTTGCTGTTTGGCCGCGCGTTCTGGGAGCGCATCATCAACTGGGAAGCACTGGCAGACGCCGGGACAATTTCGGATGAAGATCTTGATCTGTTTCGATATGTCGAAACCGCACAGGAGGCTGTAGAGCTTATTGAGGCTTGGGAACCCGCGCCCGCGCGCGCAGATATTCCGGGCCGTTAACCTGTACTTTTGGAATGCGCATTATGGCAATAAATAGTTGTTCAGAAGGTAAAAATTCGCCCTTGGGTTAGAGTTTGAAACTCTTGGGCAAATCTGCCGTGACTCTGGTAAGTCGAGTTGGTATCACGCAGCAAATTTAGACAGCAAGGAAAGTTGTTCTTGGACATAGAGCAGACAGCGCTGGATGGCGTTCTGATTTTAACGCCAAAGCGGTTCAGTGACGCGCGAGGAAGCTTTTCCGAAGTTTGGAATCGCAACACCATGCGCGACGCCGGATTGGATCACGATTTCGTGCAAGACAACCAGTCGATCAGCGAAGCGGTTGGCACGGTGCGCGGTCTGCACTATCAGGCACCGCCCCATGCGCAGGACAAACTGGTGCGCACCGGACGCGGTTGCGTGTTGGATGTTGTGGTGGATGTGCGCCGTGGATCGCCGACCTACCTGAAATGGCTGGGGGTGGAACTGTCAGAGGATAATGGCCGCCAACTGTTCGTGCCCAAAGGGTTCCTGCACGGGTTTGTGACGCGCGCGCCGCGGTCCGTGCTGCTTTACAAGACAACAGATGTTTATGCGCCGGACTGTGACGGGACCGTGCATTTCGCAGATCCGGAGATTGGCATCGACTGGGGTATCGACCCCGCAAGCGCTGTCTTGTCCGACAAGGATGCCAAGGCGCCGATGCTGGCGGATTGGACATCCCCGTTTGAATATGAGGGCTGACTCATGAAAATTCTCGTTACCGGCGGTGCTGGGTTCATTGGTTCTGCCGTGGTGCGGCAGGCCATTCGTGATGGCCATGCAGTCGTCAATCTGGATGCGCTGACTTACGCGGCCTGCCTGGAAAATGTCGCCTCGGTTGAGGACCATGCTTTTTATGCATTTGAAAAAGCCGATATCTGCGACGCCTCGGCGCTGAAATGGATCTTCAAGGTGCACCAGCCCGACGCTGTGATGCATCTTGCCGCCGAAAGCCATGTCGACCGATCGATTGACGGTCCGGGCGATTTCATCCGTACCAATGTCGAGGGCACTTATACGCTGCTGGAAGCGTCGCGGCAGTATTGGCTGGATATGGGAAGGCCAATGCATTTCCGGTTCCACCATATCTCGACCGACGAGGTTTACGGCACGCTTGGCGATACGGGCATGTTTACCGAGGACACGCCCTATGCGCCGAATTCGCCTTATTCTGCATCGAAAGCGTCCAGCGATCATCTGGTGCGCGCCTGGGGCGAAACCTACGGACTGCCCTTTGTCCTGACCAACTGCTCGAACAATTACGGTCCCTATCATTTTCCGGAAAAGCTGATCCCCGTGGTGATCCTGAAGGCGCTGGCCGGAGAGCCGATCCCGGTTTACGGCGCGGGCGAGAATATCCGCGACTGGCTGTATGTCGAGGATCACGCCGATGCGCTTTTGACCGTGTTGCAGCACGGGGTGAACGGGCGCACATATAATATCGGTGGCGAGAACGAGGCCAAGAATATCGATCTTGTGCGAATGATCTGCGCCATTCTGGACGAGAAGCGCCCCAAGGATGCGGGTTATGCCCAGCAGATTACCTTCGTGACAGACCGTCCCGGCCATGATCTGCGCTATGCGATCGACCCGACCCGCATTCGCAAGGAACTGGGCTGGCGTCCCTCGGTGACGTTGGAAGAAGGCCTGCGCAAGACGGTGGACTGGTATCTTGAGAACGAGGACTGGTGGCGTGCGCTTCAGGCGCGTCAGGGCGTGGGGGTCCGTCTGGGCACCAACGCATGACGATCCTCGTTTTCGGCAAATCCGGGCAGGTTGCGACAGAGTTGCAGCGGCAGGCAGAGGTCACGGCTATGGGCCGTGACACGGCGGATCTGACGGACCCTGAGGCTTGCGCCAAGGCGATCCTTGCCAGCGACGCAACAGTGGTCATCAACGCGGCGGCCTATACGGCGGTGGACAATGCCGAGGACGAGCCTGATCTGGCCAATGTGATAAACGGCGATGCTCCGGGCGCAATGGCGCGGGCCTGCGCGGAAAAAGGCATTCCTTTCATCCATATCTCGACCGATTATGTCTTCGACGGTGGCGGCACGCGCCCCTGGAACGTTGACGACGAAGTGGCACCTCTGGGCGCTTACGGTGCCAGCAAGCTGCGCGGCGAAGAGGCCGTTCGCGCGGCAGGTGGCACATTTGTCATCCTGCGCACCAGTTGGGTGTTTTCCGCGCATGGAGGCAATTTCGTCAAAACCATGCTGCGCCTCGGTGCAGAGCGTGATCGGCTGACCATCGTCGCCGATCAGATCGGCGGACCAACGGCGGCTGCCGATATCGCGGCGAGTTGCCTGACCATCGCGCGCGCCCTGCAGGAGGACGCTAGCCTGTCCGGAACCTATCACTTCAGTGGCGCGCCGGATGTCAGCTGGGCCGATTTCGCCCGCGAGATCTTTCGCCAGTCCGGGCTGACTCCGGAGGTTGTCGATATTCCCAGTTCCGACTTTCCCACCAAGGCCGTCCGCCCCGCCAATTCGCGGTTGGACTGTTCCAGCCTTTTGGCAGCCTTTGACATTCACCGTCCGGATTGGCGCAAAAGCCTGACCGACGTATTGAACGACCTGAAAGGAATCTCACGATGACCGACCGCAAGGGCATTATCCTCGCAGGGGGATCCGGCACGCGTCTGTATCCGATCACCATCGGCGTCTCAAAGCAGCTGATGCCAATCTATGACAAGCCGATGATCTATTATCCGCTCAGCGTATTGATGCTGGCCGGTATCCGCGAGATTGCGATGATCACCACGCCACAGGATCAGGATCAGTTCAAGCGCGTGCTGGGCGATGGCAGCCAGTGGGGCATCAAACTGACCTATGTGGTGCAACCCGATCCGGGCGGGTTGGCGCAGGCCTATACGCTGACCGAGGATTTTCTGGATGGCGCGCCGTCTTGCATGGTTCTGGGCGACAACATCTTCTTTGGCCACGGCCTGCCGGAACTTCTGGAAGAAGCCGATGCCAAGACAGAAGGCGGCACCGTCTTTGGCTATCACGTCGCCGATCCCGAACGCTATGGCGTGGTGGCAATGGATGACCAGGGCAATGTCACCGAGATCATCGAGAAGCCAGAGGTGCCGCCATCGTCATATGCGGTCACCGGCCTGTATTTTCTGGATGGCAAAGCGTCCGAGCGCGCGCATCAGGTCAAACCGTCCGCACGCGGCGAGGTGGAAATCACATCGCTGCTGGAAATGTACCTCCACGAAGGTTCGCTATCGGTCAAGCGCATGGGGCGGGGCTTTGCCTGGCTGGATACCGGAACGCACGGATCGCTTCTGGATGCGGGCAACTTCGTGCGTACCTTGCAAAAACGTCAGGGCATGCAGACTGGTTGTCTGGAAGAGATCGCCTACGCCTCGGGCTGGATAGATGCCAAGATGCTGGAAGAGCACGCCGATACGCTGAAGAAGAACGATTATGGTCACTATCTGCGCGGCTTGCTGCACGAATAGGGCTTAGTCTTAGGCGCATATCTCATCGTAGACTTTCAGGATCGCCGTTTTCCAGACGGGCGATGAAAATCGTTCTCGCCATTTGGCATGGATCTTGCCACCGAGGTCGGCCCGGTTTGCGCGAAAGCGGTCGGTGACCCTGACGATCTGGCGTGCCGTGCGTTTGGGGTGCAGCGCGTCGATGATGTGCATTTCCGGGTGGTGGCGACTTAGCAAAGCCGTGCCGCCCACAGGGGTCGAAAAAATAGGCAACCCGTATTCGAACGCCTCCAGCATGCCGATCGACAAGCCCTCGTAAAGCGAGGTCATCAGATATCCGTCAGCCTGTGCCAGAAGCGGGCGTACGTCGTTGACCGGACCGACAAAATTGACCCGTGCCATCTCTGGGGCCGACAGGATGCGCCTGAACCGTTTGTGTAGCCCTGGCCCATCCGTGTGCATCCCCGCGATAGTCAGGCGAAAGTCCTGCGGCAATTGCGCAAATATCCGCGCCGCAGCGCTAAGGTTCTTTTGACGTGCGTATCTGGTGGTCATCACCAGATGCCGTGGTCCGTCTGCAGGTGCGGTGGGGGCAAAACCGCCAAGGTCAGAGCAGTTCGGCACGATATGGCTGCTGTGCTGTGACAGCATGTCCGGCGCGAATGCGGCATGATCCTCTTCGGTCAGAAAAATCAGGTGATGTTGCGGCGTGACGCCGAGGAAATGCCGCTCCAACCGTCGAAAGAACGTGGCGGCGGCGCGACGGTGGCCGGGGCCAAATGGCACGCCGTGATAGGTGCAGGACAGCCGCAGATCGGGTCGCTTGCGCGCGACGATCCGTGCCAGTGGCAAGGTCAGTCGGGCATGCGCCCACAGGATGTCCGGCTGCACTGCTGCCACGGCCCGGTCGAGCTGTGCAGCCGCCGCGCGAATCCGGGCTGGCTGAAGCGAGGATGCAAGGCCGGGAATTTCCAGATGGGTTCGGCCGTTTTCGCGCGCAAAGCCATAGCCGCCCGTGTCGGCATCGGACGCGATGACCACCTCGGCCCGGTCGCTTAACGCGTTGGCCAATTGGTGGATATGCCGCGGCACGCCAGAACGACCACCGTCGCCACCCAGAAGCATCACCTTTAGCCGTTGCTCGGTCATTTCAAATACGTCCCATCAGCGCAGCACACCACAACGCCAACGTGCCGGAGCGGCCTTGCCGGTAGACACCTAATGCGCGCAGTCGTTGCAGACGGGTTAAAGGACGTTCTGCCTGGGCGGCTACAAAACTCTCAAGCAGGGTGTGGTTTTCGGGCGTCAGCCTGTGGGACGATCGCAACAAGGCATTCGCATGGGCCGCGCTGACCTTTGCATAGCGCCCGGACAGTACCCTGAATGGCCGCGTAAGGAAGCCACGCAACGTGCGGTGGCCAGAGCCGACTTCGTTGTGCCGATGCTGTCGATATTTCAACGACGGTACGTCGTCGGTCAAGACGGTGCCGCCTGCCCCCGTGATCAGTTGGTAGATCCACCAGTCATGGTAGGGGATCTCGCCCACCTCCGCCAATGCTGCCTGGATCAGGTCGGTCGCGGCACGGTTCATCACCATGCAGTTGCCGCCGGCGATGTTCTGCACCATGGCGTGACGAAACCCCGGTGCCCGGCTGGGCAGCGGTGCGATGCGGCAGGTGTTAAGGTCCGCAGAGCAGATCAACGGGCGAGCACAATATAATCCGGGGATCGCGGCCGGGATCGCCCTAAGGGCAGCGGCTGCCCGTTCCAGCTTTTGCGGCAGCCAGACGTCATCCTGATCGGAAAGGGCCACCAGATCTGTCTGAGAGGGCATTGCGAGCAAATGCAGGAAATTGGCTGACGCGCCTGCGCAAGGACCGTCCATCACAGTCAGGTCGCGTCTTTCTGCGTAGCGCTGCAAAATTTCGCGCGTGCCGTCCTGCGATCCGTCATCGCTGACGATCAATGATCGCGGTGAAAGCGTCTGCCCAAGAATGCTGTCAATCTGTTCGCAAAGCGTCGCCGCGCCCTCATGTGTCGCCATGAGCACCGTTACCGAAAGAGTTTGCGCGTCGTCATTCATCGGCCCGTCATATACCCGCTTTGCCGTCTCCTTCTAGCCGAAACTCACGGCAATGCAGTAGAGCAGGCTATCGGGGCGGGAAGAAGAACGTTCACGGCAATTTCGGGTGGACAGAACGAATTCATCAAGAGGTTATATCGGATTTTACCCGGAACCATCGGGTGGTTTGCGGGCCACGAACAGTTTCCTGCACGCTCCGGCGTGGATCTTCGCCGGAGCGTGCGTAAAATCTGTCTGAAACGGGTATTTGACCGCGCTCAGGCGTCCGGCGAATGTTTCACTGCCATAGATCGGAAACGGCAGGCTGGGTTCCATGCCGTTTCCCGGTAGTGTCTTGATGGCCTATACGACCTGATTGTCTGACATTTTCCGCCAATTCGTGCCGTCGCTATAGGCCGGCTGTGCTCCTCCGGCAGCATTTGAAACAAAGGCGATTCCGCCTGGGCCGACGGTTGACGCCGCAGGCAAAGCTGACTTGCTCAAAGGCTTGAGCCGCGCAATGCCGTCAATATCCAGCTTTGCGGCGCCGGGCGCTTTGCCGATGCCAACGTGGCTGTTCTTGTCGATATATAGCGCGTTGTTCATTGATGCAGAGCCGGGAAATTCCAGCACGACGGGGCTGCCCTTCCAGACACCAGCCGCGTCATAGGCGGTGATGTTGAACTGCTCGAAGCCCGCATGCACAAGGCACGCGTAGCGCCGCACGCCGCCGAACCCCATCTGGATTGACGATGCCACCGGATCGGCATGGCTGTTGTTCAATGTCATGGTCAGATAGCTGTGCTTGTGGGTGGAGGAGATCAACCGATCCGCGGCGACATCCTCATCCACGATTACCGGCGTGCCAAACTGTGTTGCCGAGCCATCGGCTGCCATCACCATGACGTCGGTCCAGCTCGATCCGTCGGCGCTGACCTTGACTGCGAAGTCGTCGCTGCCGGTTGTGCCCATCTCGGCGCGGCCACCCCAGGTGGTCTGAAAAAGCAGGCTGGCAGTGTCCGCAGCCATAGCCTTATTGATCTTTAGCTGGTGTCCATTGCCCGCATGGGACAGCAATGTAGCGTCGGAGGCAACGGCCAATCGGTTGGTCTCATCCGCGCCGGTCGCGATGCCGAGCTGTGGTACATTCTGCAACGGCTGATTGGCATACAGCCCCAACGGTTGCCAATCGCTGCCATCAAAGGCGCACAGAATGTCCTCGTCGCGTACATGTACGACCCAGCCATGTTTGGCCGCGAAAAAGCTCCACCCCAGACCTTCTTCAAATAGTGCCAAATCGCCGGCATGCGCAGCCCACAGGCCAGAGGCCGATGGCCCCACGACATAGCGATCGCCATGCAAGGGCGAAGCCGGCGGATCGCCTGCCGTGCGGCTTGCAACTGTTGGCTGCACAAGGGCATCCAACACCCGCAATGCCTCATTATGGGTGACGTGTTTCTGCGCCTGTGCCGGCGCGATGTACGGTAGTGACAGAACTGGCGAAACCTCAGACATGGATTGCTCCCCGTTAACGATGTTGACGGGAAAGCTGCCATGGCTGGGTTACGGTTTTCTGATCTGACCGCGCGCACCCCGTTGCGTGGCTACTTTCGCATCCATTTCGGACGCGTGCCGCGCATGGTGTGCTTGTGGTGTTCAATCGCGTGTTTGACGTTCGGATAATAGGTTAATTGGCCGTCATCCATGACGGCACCGCTGGTGCACATGCGCTGCAACAAATCCAGCGAATGGGAGACGATCACCGCGCCGCTGGTTTCCAGTCGGGCTTTCAGGATCGCTTCGCTTTTGCTGCGGAAAGCCGCATCGCCAACCGAGGTGACTTCGTCAATCAGGTATGTGTCGAACTGGATTGCCATCGAAAGACCAAAAGCCAGACGCGACCGCATCCCCGAAGAATATGTCCGTACCGGCAGTTGGAAATGCGCGCCCAGTTCTGAGAACTCCTTGACGAAATCGCACATCTCATCGGTGTCGACGCCGTAGATCCGCGCCACGAATTTGCAGTTCTGCGAGCCGGACAGATCGGGATGAAAGCTACCCGCAAAACCCACCGGCCAAGACACTGTTCCTGTCGACAGGATTTCGCCCTTGTCGGGGTCCATCGTGCCTGCGATCATCTTCAGAAGGCTAGACTTTCCTGCGCCGTTGCGGCCCAGAAGTCCGACGCATTCGCCTGTTGGAAAGGTGAAATTAATGTCGCGGGCGACATGTTTGGTAACACCGTTGACCGTGTAGTATTTGGAAAGGTTGCGAAGCTCGATCATCTCCGGCTCAACGCCTGTCGCGCACGCTGTAATAGATGAGAACGACGATCGCCCAGGTCAGGAACGCGAAAACCCCAGTCAACAACGTCAGCAGCCATCGCTGCGGGTAGCCGGAACTCTCTGCCAGAGTAGGGCGGGTATATGCGGCAAGATACCTGCTTTGGCGACGCGCTTCGGCCTGCGCCCCGTCGAATGCAGACAGTGCCGACACATAGGCCTTTTCGGCAAATTCACGGTCCACAACGAGGCGCTCGTATTCGCCCACCAATGTCGAATAGTCCTGCCCGCCGGTTGCATTGCCCGTGCCGACACCGAATTTCGTGCGCTCTTTTTCGATCAACTGTTCGATGACGGCGATGCGCCGCTCGCTTTGCTCGATGCGCGGGTCGGCGGCGCGGGTCGTTTCGCGCAGCAGGTTCATCTCGATGATGGCTTCGGCAAGCTGTGCTTCCAGTGAATTAAGCAGTCCCATCTGCCCCTGAATATCGGCAGAGGGATCGACGATCTGTGTTTCAGAGCGGAACCGTGTCAGCGCCTGTCGTGCAACTTTCAACCGTTCCTCGGCTTTCACCAGTTCTTCTTCTGCATAGCCGGTGGCGTCGTCGCGGGCGATCGCGGAGAGTTGGTTGATCATCGCAGACGATTCCTGAAAGATCTCCGTTGCAATATCCTGTGCGTCCTGCGGCTCGAATGCGTGGACACGCAGTTCGATCAGACCGGTGCCACTGTCGTAGAAAATCCGCACCATGCGTCGCCAGTAAGCCACCAGATCCTCGATTGACCCGGCCTCATCATAGGCGAATATCGGGTCGAAATCGGGTTTCGAATAGATTGCGCGCAAATCAAGCCTTTCATCAAGGCGCTTGACGAGGTCCTGACTCTGGATGAATTCATACAGGATGTCGGTATCAGACGAGCTGGTGCCGGATAGGCTGTTCAATCCGCTCAGCAAGTCGAGGGAGGAATTCAATTCTTCTGATCGAACGGAAAATCCGACCGTCGAGGTATATTGGTCCTCTGCAATCACGAAAAGATAATAGGCGGCGACCATCAGCGGCGCGACCACGATCACCAAGAATGCCGCTAACAGCCCGAAATGACGTGGTTTCACGTCTGCGGCGGTAACAGCTTGCGGGATCGTTCGGTCTGATGAAGCCTTAGGCTGGGGGGCGGGTTTGGCCTCGTCTGCCGGTTGCTGGCTTTTGGCGTTGTCGCTGTGTGCCGCATCCGCCGCCGGATTCGTCGCGGCCTGCGCGGGGGCTGCCGGAGCTTCGCCACTATTGGCCTGTTGTGCATTGGCATTGACGCGTTGCCTCGCTGCAGCGCGCTGCTTCGCCGCTGCCCGCTGCTTCGGAGTAAGGCGCGGTTGATCGGGTTGCGCGGATGTCTGAGGTTGTGTCGGCTTTTCGGCGGCCTGCGACGGACGCGTCTGCGTCACAGCTTCCTTGGCTGCCGAAGCGCTCGCTTTCGGCTTTGATGGGGTGTCGCCCTTGGATGCTGCGGAAGATGGTGGCGTCTTGGAAATGGTCAACTCGCTCGATACTGGTTGCCCGTGGCCGGGGTGGTAGGGATGGTTTACACCTTCACACGCCGGGTGCAATACGGCAAACCTTAACATGTCCGCAGCTGGGCAGGAAAGACCGGCAATGCCGGGGAGGGAGTTCGAAAGCGATGTCAAGCAAGCTACTGGCGCGAAAGACCCGGAGGTTCCCTGGATTGCGGGCAATCTTTGCGCTGTTGCTGCGCGAGATGTCCACAACCTACGGCAAATCACCCGGCGGGTATCTCTGGGCGATCGCAGAGCCGATCGCTGCGGTTACCCTTCTTTCAATCGTGTTCTCCTTTGCGTTCCGCAAGCCACCTCTCGGAAATGATTTTGCGCTGTTTTACGGCACGGGCTTCATACCATTTATGCTCTACAACGATGTTACCCGGAAAATCGGGGTGTCGATCCGGTTTTCCAAACAGCTTTTGGCTTATCCCAGCGTGACATTCGTTGATGCGGTCCTGAGCCGGTTCATCCTCAACTATCTGACGCAAGCCATGGTCGCTCTGCTGTTCATGTCCGGGCTTATCGTGGCGCTTGGTGTGAACGCGATTCTGGATTGGGGTGCGATTGCGCAGGCCATGGGAATGGCCGCGGCAATCGCATTGGGATTGGGCATGCTGAATTGTTTCCTGATCCACATGTTCCCGGTCTGGGACCAGATCTGGGGCATCATCAACCGTCCTGCGTTCATCCTGTCAGGTGTTCTGTTCGTGGTCGACGAGATCAGCGAACCGTACCGGACGATCCTGCTGTTTAACCCGATTGCGCATATAATCATGGAATTTCGGGCTGGGTTCTTCGTAACCTATGATGCGGTCTTTGTATCGCCGGCCTACGTTTACATGATTTCGGCAATATGCCTGTTTTTCGGGCTGTTGCTGTTGTCGCGTTACAATCGCTATATACTGAATGAGGCGCCATGACGCCGTAGCTTCACATTCCCATTTGCAGGGGGGTGTCCGGATTGGTAAGGGATCGTGAAGCCGCATCCAGGACCGTCAATGTCATTTTTTTCGAAGTTTACCGCCCAACGTATCGCCCGTTTTGCGCGCCTTTTTCTCCTGAAGCCCAGCGAGCAGCGCTACCTGGCCGAGGCGTCAAAAAGCGGTCTCTTTGACCCAATCTACTATCGCGGGGCCTATCCGCACATCCACCCGCTCTATCATAGGCTGCCGCTGCGCCATTATATCGTATACGGCGAGAGAATGGGCTTTCGACCGAACCCCGATTTTTCACCCTCCGCCTATCTGCGTTACAATCCCGATGTGGCGGCGATTGGCGTTCCGGCCTTCGAGCATTGGGTCAGAGGTGGGCACAAGGAAACCCGTGTCCACAAGGAACTGCCAGAGGTGGTGGAAGTCCCGCAGACAAAAATGCCGGTTTTGCGCGGTCACGATACGGGCGGAACCGCGCCCTATGCCATCGTCATTCACATTTATTACCCCGACCTGTGGGAGGAGTTCCGCGAGACGCTCGAACAGGTAAAGATCGATCACGATCTTTACATCACAATCACCTATCGCGGTGACGAAACTGACGACTTGGCCAGCAAGATCAAAAAACAGTTTCCAAACGCGCTGGTGGCGTCAATGCCCAACCGTGGCCGTGACATTCTGCCGTTCGTGCATCTGGTGAATTCCGGCATGCTGGACAGCTACAAAGCTGTTGCCAAGTTTCACACCAAGAAATCCCCGCACCGCGCGGATGGCGACAAATGGCGCCGCCATCTGATTGAGGGGATTCTGCCAAAACAGGGCCTGCAAGAGAAGCTTGATGCTTTCGTTGCGGATGACAGTGCTGGTTTCTGGGTCGCTGATGGTCAGCACTTCACTGGCGAGGAATGGTGGGGTTCGAACTTTGAGACGACGCGCAGCCTGATGCGGCGGATCGAGGTTCCCGTTGATCATGGCAAGCTGTCGTTTCCCGCCGGTTCAATCTACTGGGTCAAACCCTTGCTGCTGGGCATGATCAAAAGCCTGAAGCTTAATGAAAATACCTTTGAACCGGAACAGGTTCAGGTTGACGGCACACTGGCCCATTCGATCGAGCGCGCATTGGGCTTTTTATGTGCCGCCACCGGGCAAAAGGTGGTGCAGGCCAGCCAGATTGACCCGAAGGCGCAGGTCAAGCGACCCGAACCGCCGGAATATGTCAGTGCCTTTTACCTGCCGCAATTCCATCCGATTCCGGAAAACAATGCATGGTGGGGCAAGGGCTTTACCGAATGGCGGTCCACCGTATCGGCCGAGTCGCTGTTTCCGGGACATCTGCAACCAATGCTGCCCTCTGATCTGGGATATTACGATCTGCGCGCGACCGAAGTGATGGGCGAACAGGCAGAGTTGGCCCGAGACGCGGGCATCGACGCGTTTTGCGTCTATCATTACTGGTTTGACGGCAAGCGGGTGCTGGAGGCGCCTCTCAACAAGCTTCTGGAACAGCCAGAGATCGACTTTCCTTTCTACCTATGCTGGGCAAATGAAAGCTGGCGTCGCAATTGGGATGGGTTGTCGGGAACCGTACTTCTGGAACAAACCTATGCCAAGGGTTTTGAGAAGCAACTGGTTGAGGACAGCCTGCCCTATATGCGTGATCCACGCTACCAACGCCCCGATGGCACCCGGCCCAGGTTTGTCATCTACCGTCCCGAAGATATGCCAGACCCGGCTGCAAGCGTCGCCGCGATGCGCGACGCATGGCGCGAAGCAGGTATCGGCGAGGTCGAGCTGGGGGCTGTCTGTTTTCACATTTCCGGCGAAAATCAGGTCGCGGACGATCTGTTCGACTTCTGGATCGAGATGGCCCCGCATGGCATGGTCTCGGGAAGCGATTACCTGTTCGGCGGTCCCGACGGCAATAAGCTGGGCTTTGAGCCTGCCGAAGGATTCGAGGGCTTGATCTACGACTATAACGCGGTGGCAAACAATTCGACCACGCCAGCCTATTACAAGAAGTTGCCGAAAAACACGATCTGCGGCGCGATGCCAAGCTGGGACAATACCGCCCGGCGCGGGCGCATGGCCCACATCGCGTATGGCGCGAACCCCGGCTCTTTCAACCGCTGGCTGCCCCAACTTCTGGAAAAGCGTGTGCCGCAATCCTACCGGAAAGAGCTGTTCCTGAATGCCTGGAACGAGTGGGCAGAAAAGGCCGTTCTGGAACCCAGTCAGACCTTCGGGACCCTGTATCTGGACGTTTTGAAACGTCATATCGGGAAGTAGAGGGCTTGTAGCTTCGTTCTGCAAAGCGACAAGCGTAATCGCAGGACGGTCCGGCCGACATGTCGTCAGGCCAACCGCCCCATCGCCAGCCAGACATCATCCGTGTCGTGGCGTTCGATCTTGATTGTTTTCCCGTGCCAGAGCAGCTCGACATTCCGCCTATCCAGTCGGATCAGCGTTTCGGCCGGGACAGTACGCAACACGGTCAGGATCGGCGTACCGGTCAGCTTTGCCACAACTTCCAGAACGGTCCACGCCCGCAAAGCTGACCCTGGGGACAGCTTCGGCAAGGCGCGAGCGATCACGTCGGGCAGCGGGTCCCCGCGCGGTTCTGCGTCAATCGCAACCGCGTTGCCTGCGTCGGTGTCAGAGACGAAAACCAGCCGGGTTCCGCAGGGCAGATAGGTGGCTGGGCCGGGGGTGGCGGCCGCAACGATGCGCCCGCCCGAGACTTTCAAAGATAGATCAGCTGGTGATCCCGCCATCGACGAACACCACCTGACCCTGCATGTTGGTCGTTCCAGAAATCACCATATCAACGACCTTGAAGATGTTCTCGTCATTGGACAGCGATCCCGACGGCGTCCGACGCTTGATCGTGTTCAACTGTTCGGGGCGCAGGACCGACGACATCTCGGATTCGAAGAAACCGGGGGCCACGCAGTTGATGAAGATGCCCGCCTCGCCCACTTCACGCGCCAGCGCGCGGGTCATCGCGTCCAGATAGCCCTTGGAGCCGGCATAAACCGATAGGCCCGCATAACCGCGAGAGCCACAGATCGACGAGATGTTGCAGATATTGCCGCCGCCCTGAAGCATCATGCGCTTGATCGCCGCGCGGATCAGAATGGTCGGGCCGACGATGTTGATGTTCACGATTTGCTGGATGGTGTCCAGATCCGTGTGCATCAGCAATTGGTCCTGACCAATCGCCGCATTGTTGACGATGCTGTCCAGCCGCCCGCCGAACTTGTCGCAGACCTCGGCGACGAAGCCGTTGACCTTGTCGGCATCCACGGCATCGACCGAAGCAAAATGAAAACTGTCACCGTACTCCTTGTCCAGGGCGTCCATTTCCGGTGTACGCGTCCGGGCAAAGGTCGCGACCTTGTTGCCGTTCTTCAGAAGCTGGCTGACCAGATGCAGGCCCAGCCCGCGAGAGCCGCCGCTGACGATGATGTTCTGTCCGTTGGTATGCATGTTTTCGTTCCTTGGTTCAGCTCTTCAGACTTGCGCGCATGGGAACGCTGTCAAGAAACTCCCACATGCGCGGCACGGCGTATTCGGCCAGCCCTTTGCTACAGTATTCGGTCAGGTCGCGCTCGGCAGTTGTCGTGTCGGCACCTTTCGTCAACACCACTTTCGCCACAGGCAAGTTGCCCATCAAAGGCGCGCGGCGCGCAGTGACCTGCGACCAGACCACATTTGGGTGTGCGTTGAGATAGGCCTCGATATCCGGAGGAAAGGCTTTTTGGCCGCCCACGTTTATCATGGTGTTGCCTGCACGACCGCAAAACAGAAACCGGTCGCCACGACGTTCGACAAGGTCGCCAGTATCAACCCAACCGGAAGCGTCGGCCTTGTTGGAATAGGGCGAGCGGATATAGAGCCGATCTTCTTCGACCTTCACACCGATGGCGCGGGCGGGATCGGTCAGCTTTGCGTCAAACCCGGCCTTGCCATCCGTCACGACAATCGCCGCGCCAGCCTCGGAACTGGCATAGATGTGGCGGATCTTGGCCTGCGGGAAAATGCCGCCCAATTCGTCCAGAATGGCCTGATCGACAATCTCACCACCCATGGAGATTGACGTCAGCGGGGCGGATTGTATCAGGTCGAAGCCGATATTCATCAGCGCATGGCGCCAGAATGTCGGGGTAGAGGAGATTGCGGTGATCTGCCCAGTGTGCAGCGCGGTCTCAAAGCTGGCGGCAAGGTCGTTGAAATCACCGCAAACCAGGTTCTGGCCGGGCTTGAACAGCCCAAGTGCCACCATCTGGAACCACGCGTAGCTGCCGATCTGGTAGGGCAGAAACCATGTGTTTGCGGGCAGTTCAGCCACCCGGTCGAAAGTGTTGAGCGTATCCCAACTATGCGGGATCAGCTTCAGCAACCCGGTGGTGCCGGAGGTCAGCACCGTGACCCGACCCGGCTCCAGCGTGTCGCCCGCGTGTTGTGCATCGCCCATGACAGTGACGGCCGCCCAATCGAACAGGGTCACGCCGTTCTCGGCAAAGCGTCCCGCCACCTCGGGCGAGACGCGGTGGCGTTCCACCACGCCGTAATCCAAGCCATGCGTCAGCCCGTAGATGATCGCGCCGAACGCCTGTTGCATCGAGTCGACCACAAAGACCACGCGCTGCCCATCGAACCGGTCAGGTTCACCGATCCGGGCATCGGCATTTTTCAGCAGGGCGGACCAGCTGGACTGACCATCTGGAAAGGTGATCGTGTTGTTATGGGCGACGTCGGGCATGGTTCAGGCCGTGGCTTTCTCGAAGAAATCCAGCACGTCCTTGACTGTGTCGATGTTGCGCATAGCCGCGGCATCGAAGGTCAGTTCGCGGCCCAGCTTGGTTTCGATTCGCAGGGCAACTTCGGAAAAGTCGAGGCTGCGGAAATTGGCGTCGCGGGTGGCAACGGTTTCGTCTGTAATCGGCTCGCGCCCCTTGTTGGTCATCACAAGGTTCATCGTGTCGAGGATTTCCTGGCGTTCCATTTACTCAGTCCTTTGGAATGGTTTGCTTACATGGCCGCCAGTAGGGCGGCCTCGATTTCGGTGCCAAGCGCCTTGATCCGGTCCTGTGCGTGGTCCGGATAAGCGTCGGCGAAATGCTTGTGCCACGGGTGGCGCGTACGGGTGGCCATATGCATGGCAAAGTTCACCGGCCCCTCGATTCCGTTGCGGCCAAGGATCTGGCCGTCGGGAATTTCGCCCTCGGCCAGCGCCCCCGCTGCGATCAGGCAGCCCCGGCCAATCCGCGTTCCGGGCATGCATTGCGCGTTGACGCAGACGGTGACCATGTCCCCGATCGTCACCGGGTCGTGGATATGACTGGGCGGGAGCGGATCGTTCATTGTTGTGGTCAGTGAGAACAACCAGACAAAATCGCCAATCTGCGTGCCCTTGCCAACATGGGCGTAGCCGTGCAGCCGGGTGAAATCGCCGATCCGGCAGGTGCCTTCGATGTCCGAGAAATTGCCCACCCGAAGGTTCTCGCCGATCTGGCTTTTCTCACGGATGACGATGTGATGCCCGGTTTCGAGCTTCGGCCCGATGGTCGAGCCTTCGTAGAGCACGGAATGTGACCGTATCGTTGCCCCGGCGCCAAGGCGCAGCGGGTCGTTTTCGCCCGGTCCGGGATGGCCGAGGATGCAGAAATCACCAATCGTGCAATCATCGCCAATCTCGGCATTGGCGTAGACACGGACGCCTGCACCGAAGCGCACATTTGCGCCGATGCTGGCCTTGGGATCAATCATTGCATCCATATTTTCTTCGTCCTTAGAAGCGTTTCTTGCGTCGGATTGGTCTGGCCACCCATTACCGCAGGGCCGGACCTTTGACAAATCCCGTTTCACCGCATGTCAATTGCGGTCCCAGACGTCGAGCAGCAGTTGTTGAAACCGGGTCGAGTAGTTATCGACGTCAAAGAACGGCATCTTGCCGTCGTAATTGCTCAGCCGGTCGCCAATTGCGGTGCGCGTTTCCGCTGAGCGCCCCAAATCGGCGGCGATGCGGATGAAATCATCTTCATCCTTTGCTACCAATTCATTCAGCCCGACAGATCCGACCAGGAACTGGTCAATGGACCGGGACGACACACGTTTCGTCACCACCACGGGTTTGGCCTTGTCCAGCGCCAGTGTCACGGTCGTCGCCCCGCCATGCGGCCAGGTGGTCAGATAGACATCGCAGATCTGCACAAGGTTGCGGGCCTCTGCCAGCGTCAATTCGTTGGTGATGACGATATCTTCGAGGCTGAACCCCTCTTCGGCCGCCACGCGCCGCAGACGTTCCCAGAAGATGTTGGAATGCAGGTTGCCGGACCACCCCGAGTTGAACGGAGCCAGCACCAGCTTGCCATTTGGCACCTGCGCCACAGCGCGCATATAGGCGCGCAGGCAGGGCGCGCGCAGACGGTCGACGGAACTGCCATTGTAGAACATCACATCATCGTCGCGCAGCCCGATTGTTGCACGGTCCAGCACCGTGCGTGTCTCCTTTCCGAGACCGAACGGATAGCAGATCGACGTCGGATCCAGGAAAATCGGTGGCTCCATGATGTCGGAATAGGCAATTTCGTCGGATGTGTCGGGACAGCTTGACGTCAGAAAATGATCGAACGCGCCGACAGAGGTTGGCAACGGGTTCACCGTATTAGAGGAAATCTGGATCGGTGCCACCCGGTGCGAGATCAGCAGATCCGCCGTTCCAACCCCGAAATGCGTGGAGTTGGCGAGGATGAAAATGTCCAATTCGTCGCTGCGAAGTTTGTCCACGATATGCGCCGTGCCTTGAACATAGCGCAGCAGACGGCGTCCGGACAGCACTTTGTCAAAGGCTTCGTCAAACGCCTTGTCGGCTTTCACAACGCGGTCGAAATGGTCGATCGTGTAGGCGTAAATCTCGAACCGATCAGTATCGAAATCACGAAACAGCGCGTAAAGCGACTCGCTGTCCGGGCCTTTCTTCAACGTCCGCGCCAAAAATCCGACACGGATTTTGCGAGTTGGATCATTGGCACGGGCCGGGGGTTGATAGGGCGGGATTTTGCGAAGTGTGGGATCAAGCCTGCGGATCAGGCCGATCATTTTCTTGCGCTTCTCAAGAAGTGGCGGCGCATCGATTTCGGCCACATAATATTCGCCCAGATTGATTTTCTGCACAAGATCCAGAAGACTTTTCTGGATTGGCGCGATTTGCGGGTCTTCAAGCAGCTCGCAAATCCAGTCGATCAGATCCGGGGTGAATTTGCCATATTGGACCTCGTCCTCTTCGGTCAGCAGAACCGGACGGTTGAGCAGGATGCCGAGGTAAAATCCCAGTTCATAACGCGGCATTTTTGCGATCTGCGCAGGCGAGAGCAACGGCAATTCATGCGGCGAAAGATACATCGTCAGCACTGCGATGTCCCGGAATACCGTCACGCCCTCGGCTGTGGTCAACGATTTCAGACAGGTGTCAATCAACGCTTTGTCGGCTTCGTCACGTTCCAGCACCGGATAGCCCAGCCAGATCCGGAAATGCGGTTGCGCCATGAAAGTCGTTCGGCAGATCGTCTCGCTATCTGGCGCGGCGTTTTGCGGGGGATCCCCCTTGACCTCGTTCGCCTTGGCGGGGCTGAGGTACTCGAACAGCATGCGTGCGACGTTGCTGCGCGATTTCCGGATGGCAGTAATTTGCGACGTCCCAACGGCATGCGCGACGATGCCGAATGTCGACAGGGCGGTCTGATAAAGTTGCAGGTCCTCAATCAGTCGGCTGTTGAGGCAATCAATCAGCTTTGCTCTTATCGGCATCGGAAGCGCCTCCGCTGGTAAACACACAGAAAAACAGACGTATATGGTTCGGCTCTGGCAAGGCTTAGCTAAACCGGTGGTTGATGACAGCCTTGTAAAGGATAGGTGGCAGGGTCGCAGTACCGCTGGTGGGGTTGATAAGCGTTGCGCATGGGATCCATTGCAGATCCAGCCCGAACAGGGTGGCGATGTTGTGCCAACTGTTATGGTCCTGCGAGTCGTCAAGATTGCTGATCAGGTAAATTCGGGTCCCCGGCCGCGCCAGCATCAGGGCCGGTCCGGCCAGCTCGGCTTCACAGATGACAAGCGTGCGCGCATCCCCGATCAACTGCGCGGTATCGGCAATGCTGCGATGGGCAAGGGTTTCGGTGTCGAACCCGGACGCCCCGAAAAGCGTGCTCACGTCGTGCCAGTTGGTGATCCAGCTCGGTACACCGCTTTTGCTGAGAACGAGATCAGACGGGCGCTTGGATTGCGGCCGGTTTATATAGGTCGCTTGCAGGACGTCGCGGGCGGCTTGCAGTGCATCCATGTTCAGGAAGCTGTCGGTTTCTTCCCCCTTGCCCTTGTCAGGCGCGTTTACATAGGCAACAGGCGGGGTGACGATGGTCAAGCGCGTGACGTTGGTGACATGCCCACGCCGAAGGATCGTGATACGGTTATCGCACAGCCTGCGAAGCACTTCGATGCAACGCGAATCCATGGTCTCATCAACCAGAAGGCGCGCGCGCGGGGGCAGGCCGGTCTCAAGCAGGGCCATCAAGGACCCGATCACATCAATCGCCCAGTTGCCCTGCGGCTCATTTGCCGTACGCAAGAGCACGCCATGGGAAATCGTCTCGGTCCCGACATCCGCATAAGACCACCGAACGCAGTCGCCTTGAGCTTCCACGCCAATCAGATCTTCGGGCCACGGGGTCTTTTGGCTTTGGTTGGGGGCCTGGGGCAGCAGGATTTCGTTGGTCTCAAGATCAATCACGCCAGGATAACCGCCGACAACCGCCACTTTGTTCATCTCATGGATATGGATGGGCTGGCTTTGGTTGCGAGTCGTGTGGGTCGCAAAATGTGCCCAGCCCAAAGACCGGGGCTTGTCGAAAAACGCAGGCTGCGGTGCCGCTGGGATCTTTGATGGATAGATCCGGGAGGGTGCGGGGGTGTATGTTCTCCAGCGGGTCAGAAGGGTATTGGCAAAATGCTTCGTTGCGCCTTTCGCAAATGGAAATCGCGTGTGTGCGCCGGTGATCGCATCCGCCATCGCACTGTCGCCTTCGCTGATCGCGCGCGACAGTTGCAATTCTACCGCGTCGCGCAGCGGATGGGCGTCCGGCAGACGCAACCGGTGCCGAAAGCCGTCGCGGGCGAAGGATTCCATTGTCGAGCGGCCTTCAGTTTCCCATTGGGGGCGGGTCTTGATGGCAGAGGCGACAAAGTCGCTGCGCGGCTGGTCGCCGCCACGGCCGGCCAGATAGTAGGTGAGCGGGTGCAATGGTTCCTGCCATAAATGCGGATATTGCTGAAGTACAAACTCGGTATCGAAAAGCGGATGCGGATTGATATGCTCGCCCATGGTCTTCCATTCATGGAAGAAGATATTCAGTGCCGCGGAGGAATTGATACGGAACCCGTGTTGCCGCGACAGGAAATCATTGGACACCATCGCATGAAAATCCAAACCCTCGAGCATGCCATGACGGTAGTAGTGCAGCAACGCCCTGGCGTTGGCGGGAGGGCGCGCGATATGCCGATAAAAATTGGGATCAAAGGCGGTATGCGTCTTTTGGGCAGCGTCCGGCGAATAAAGATAATACAGCAGGTCGGGCACCTGGGTCAGCGTCTGGCCGCAATTGTGGGAAAACAAGGCGCGGTCAATCAGCGTGCAGTAAATGCGGCTACCTAGAAACTCGGCATAGCCATATTCAAGATAGTGACGCAGCGGATCAATCGCGGCATCGCGCACATCCGGCGAGCTTTCGAAATAGCGCGCACCGTCAAAAAGTGGATGTGTATGTGCAGGGTCTGCGTGATTGCGCTGTGCATACCATGTCAGAAGGTCGGTGCCTTCGGGCGGGGTGCCGCTGTCGGCAAGCCAGTCAGGGTCCAGAAGCGGATGAGGCTGCAATCCACGCATATGCCCGACCCGCAGGTAATGCAGCAACGGCGCGTTCCAGTAACTATCGTCTTCCAGCACGAACAAACGATAGAAATCGTCGTCAAAATACACCGAGAGATTGTCACCCGGAACGCGCGCCTCTTCGGTGATTGTGGTCAGAGTTGCCTTGATGTCCTGCTTGTGGAACTTGGGCGAACAACTGCGCTTGACCAGATTTACAAGCCAGTCCACTTCCGTTTGTTGCAGCTTGTGGTCCGGATCGGATGGGATGTCAGGGCTGTGATGTTCGGCTTTGACCGCATTGGCCAAGGCCGTGCTGAACACATCGTAACCAAACTCTTTGGCGAAGTGTTCTTTCGCCTGGTTCCGAAGCATTTTCAGCCGCGTTTCGTCCAGATTGGCAACAAGCTGCCCCAATTCGTCGGGCGTATCCCAGATCATGACGCCGGGCGGGCAATAGACCAGTTCACTGAAAGCTTCGAAGGGCTGGTTATGCGCCGCGACGGCGATACCGTGGGACAGTGCCTCGATCAGGGACATGCCGCCCCCAATCGGAAAGGTACAGACAAACAGGTCGGCGGCGTATTTTTTCAGGAAAGTTGCCAGAGAAGGATAGAATGCGATGTGCAGGAAGCGATCTTCGTCGATTGTGTGGCGGCGCAACTCTTCGCGTATCGCAATCAGATCGGCAGGGTAAAGATCGCCGATATGCACATGCACAGAGTCATCGCGCAACAGCAACTGGCTGACGATTTCCTTGTACTTCACCGGATAGCTGAACGGCGGGAAGAACTTTATCCTGTTGCCGATCGAGACAGAAATGAACCCGGCATCCGCAAGCGCGGTTTCCTGCACGGCGGTCAGCGCGGGCATCTCCTGGGTAAATGTCGCAGGAGACAGCGGTATGTAATGTTTGCCGCGCGACCCCGGCAGCGCGAAATCATCCACCATCGAACGTTTATGCGCGAGGTAGATGCAGCCGGGTTGAGCAAGCCCCAAAGTTGGCCGAATGTCTGCGTGGTGGTAGAAAAATACATCCGGAGAAGTGCGCCGCTGCATGCGCTTGAGTATTGTTTTTTTGGGTTCTTTGCGTCCCCGGTTGATCGCGGCGACGGCTGTTACGGCTGCCACGTCATGCGGATGGTTGAACAGGTGAATTTCTGACGGACGATTCTCCCTGGCGACCCAAAGCACATCGCCGATGGCTTCTGGCAGGGTTTTCGCCGGATCCAGAAGGATCACCTCGACATTGCTGTCCGTCAGGCCGGGATATTTCCAGTTGACTGTATTCAAGTCAGTTTCGCCGCCGTCGAACTGGGTCACCAGAATAATCACACGCCGGTCCCCATTGGCGCGCACGAAATTGGAGACAAGTGCGGTGTGCCCGCCGGTCGGGTAAAGTTGCGTGGCAAGCAACATCACTGTTTTGTCGTCCGGACGCTGCTCGGGCAGGATGTAGGAGTCACGATTGGACAGGCGGCGACACAGCTGGTCGCCGAAACTTGCCAGCCGGTTGACCTGATCGCCCTCGACGTATTCAGGATCGGGCGTCATCGTCCGCATCGCGCGGGCGATACATCGCGCGGCTGCGTCGTCATGGCCGTAACGCTCGTATAGCGCGGCCAGGTAAAGCAGGTCGCGCTGTTCTTTCAAATTCGGTGCCATTGGGGCCGGTCCGCCGTCAGCTTTTGCTCAGCACATGTTCCATGTCGGCAAAGTCCGCCGCATAGATTTGCCGTACCAGTTGTTCAGTTTGGGGCGTGACAAATTTCTCGAAACCCGGAAATTCCTTGTGGTCGATGCAGGCGAACTTGTGGTCAGCATAGTTTTCGCCATCAAACGCGTCGCCGTCATAGCTGGCGTGATGCAGCGCGCTGATATGGGTAAGATTATGCGCCACGCGGGCCTTTAGTTCTGCATCTTCATCTGCCGACGTGTCGGCATTTCCGGCATCACCAAGACGCTGATCCAGGTGGTCGATCAGCTCGCCTTCCATCGCGTCCAGCAGGATGTAGTCAATGCGCTCGCGTCCGACCACATCCTCGACGGGGTGGTGTTGCTGGCGGAAATGAATATCGCAGTTGCGAATATCCAATTGGCTGAGGAAGGTCAGGAACGTGTTGTAGGAAAACCCTTCCGACGCGTCGATGCCCATCTTCTGTTCCACCTGCACCCGAGTGTCATCGAAGCGCAGCGCATGACGATAAGAGCTGACAGACCGCCGGAACGGATCGCGCATCACCTTGACGTATTTATACTCTAGGTAGTTGGCAGCGGCGTCGGCGAGCCACGCTTTGTATGTTTGCGATTTGACCAATACGTCGCCGCGAAACCTGTGCGACCACTCGCTGTAGAAGTTCGCAGCGTAAAGCAGGCCAATGTCGCGCAAATACCACGTCAGAACGATGTTGCTGGCAACCTTCGGTGTCCAGATGATGGCATAGCGCTTGGTGCCATTGATCATCGGCAACGGGGGGTGCAGGAACAGGTTGCGGTTCTGTGACATTGGCGGAATGGTTCCTCGTATTTTCTCGTGCCAACTGCGGCCTGCTACGCAGCGCTTACCAGTAGTGGCTCTTGTTTTCGCGGTAATAATCAAAGGTACGGCTGAGCCCATCCAGCAACGTTGTCTGCGGTGCCCAGCCGGAGATCCGCTTGATCTTTTCAAGGCTGGGGTAGAAGTCGCCGGGTTCCTGGATCTTGCGCTCTTTCGAGAATTCGGCAGGCTCCCAGCGGCCAGTCCCACCGGCTTCGACGATCGTGTCGGCAAGCTGGCCAAAGCTGAACGGCCTGTCGCCGCCAAGGTTGAACGCCTCGCCATATGCGGCTTCGGTCTGGGCGCATTGCATGATCGCGTCCACGCAATCGCCGACATAGAGAAAGTCGCGCAGGATCGAGGGGCCGAAAATCTTGACGGTATCGCCGTCGATGATCTGGCGCACGAACCAGTTCACCACGCCGTAGCGCGGATGTTTCATCTGCGCCCGTTCGCCGTACAGGTTCGAGATCCGCAGCATGATCGACTTCACGCCGTAATTGTCATTGTAGATCGACGCCAGCTTTTCCGCCGTCAGATTGGTCAGCTCGTACACGCCCTTGGGATTGGTCGGCGCATCCTCGGTCACGGGCAGATCGGTGACCGAGCCGTATTGCCCGCGCGTCCCGGTATAGACGAACCGGGCTTCGGGGTTGAACTTGCGCACGGCCTCCAGCACCACGGTGGTGCCGACGACGTTGAAGTCGATGTCGATAAACGGGTTGGTCTGGCTGAGAATATGGTCGACCTGCCCGGCAAGGTGGAAGACGAAATCCTGCCCCTGCACCAGTTGGTTCATCGCTTCGGCATTGGTGACAGAGGTTTTGTGAACCTTGACCTTGTCTTCGATGCCCTTGAGGTTGAACAGGTTGGCACCATAGTCAGGCAGCATGTTATCGACTGCAGTGACCTGCACGCCTGCATTGACCAGCCCGTGTACAAGATTGCTTCCCGTGAAGCCAAGCCCGCCCGTGACGAGCGCTTTTTTGCCGTCCCAGTTACTCATGAGCTTGCAACGACCTCGTTCACCATATCGGCCACATATTTGATGTCATCATCGTCTAGCGAGAAGTGCAGGGGCAGCGACAGGACCTGATTGGCGGCGCGCTCGGTCTCGGGCAGGTCGCCTTCCTTAAGGCCGAGGAATTCAAAGCTTTCCTGCATGTGAACCGGCAGCGGATAATGCACCAGCGTGCCAACGCCGCGTTCTGCCATCTGTTCCTTCAACCAATCGCGGCGCTCGGAGCGGACCACAAACAGGTGGTAGACGTGGCTGCAATTGTCACGCGTGACGGGCAGGGCCAAACCGTTGATATTGGTCTTGTAGCTGGCACCGATGCGCTGACGATATTCCGTCATGTCATCCAGACGCTTGACCTTTTCGCGCAGGATTGCGGCCTGGATCTCGTCCATCCGGCTGTTGCGGCCCATCATCACCGAATAATAGGTGGCGCGCTGTCCATAGTTGCGGGTCTTGATGCACTTGTCCGCCAAATCGCTATCGTCCGTGGTGATCACGCCCGCATCGCCATAAGCGCCAAGGTTCTTGGTTGGATACAGGCTGAATACCGCGACATCGCCATGCGTTCCGACTTTGCGCCCATCGAACAGAGCACCATGGGCCTGGCTGCAATCCTCGACCAGCGCCAGCCCGTGCTTGGTGCAGATCGCCTTCATCGCGGTCAGGTCAACCGGATGGCCATACAGATGCACGGGCATGATCGCGCGCGTGCGGGGCGTCACCAGGCTTTCGACATGTGCAGGATCGATGAGGTATGTCTCGGGATCGATATCGGCGAAGACCGGTGTGGCACCTGACTGACACACGCCGACCGCCGATGCGATGGCCGTATGCGCGACGGTGATGACCTCATCCCCCTGACCGATTCCAAGCGCATTCAGGGCAATCTCTATCGCGTCCGTACCGTTGGCCACGCCGATCGCGTGTTTGTTGCCGTTGAATTTGGCAAATTCTTGCTCAAACCCTTCCAGCTCTGGGCCCAGGATATACCAGCCCGACTCCAGAACCCGTTTTACGGCGTCCTCTATGCTTTGGCCAAAATACGCATGTTGGCCCTTCAGCTCATTAAACTTGATGTTTTTCAAGGCGGCCTCGCAGCGTAGATAGTTGATTACGTCCCAGTGTGGTCGCGTTATCGCAGGTTGAGCCATCTTTGCAACGCGATATTCTGCTGTCTGAGAGCGCCCGCAAAAGAGCATCAAGGACTTTGCACCACAACCATAGGCACAGTGCTGGCCGAGAGCCGTGGCTAAGAGGGCGGCAAGTCGGAAGGTAAGCAATTCATTACTGTGATCGGTTGCCTATGTGGTGTAGCATTCTGTCAGAATAGATGCTGTCCGGATCGGGCCAGTTTTTTAACAAAATTTCGCGCTCGGCTCATTTTGGGCAGTAATTTTTTTGAGGCCCTGACTTAAGGGCGGCGCAACTTTGAAAGGAACCAGATTATGGTCACCACTCCACTTGAATGGCTCTCCGAGTTTCAGGTCAACAATGGCTCCACGACCGATCAGTATTACGACAGCGACATTACGCAGCTAAGCAACGGAAACGTTCTGATCACCTGGACGACCGGCGACGATGCCGGTGCAGGCTCGCCGAACGGGACCGACATTGTTGGCCAGATATTCGACCCGCTGGGCAATGAGGTCGGCGGCGAATTTCGCGTCAACACGCTTCGCAACGCCGACAATGAAGGCAGTCCCTCGATCACGGCAATCGACGGTGGCGGTTTCGTCATCACCTATCTCGATGCCGAAGTCATCGGTGGGCCGCCAGTCGTCTTCAACTACGATATCATCGCCGAAACCTACAACGCCACCGGCGGCTATGTGCGCGGTACCACCGTGCACAACAACACCAACAACGAGTTCCAGTTGACGCCGCAGATTGCCTCTCTGTCGGCCACCAATTCCATGGTGACCTGGCTGAACACGACCAATGGTGACATCATGGGGCGCACCTACAACCCGTCCACCGGCGCTTTGGGCACTGAATACGTTGTCGCGAACCTGGCGACCGGCAGCGGCGAAGGCGTGACCGGGGTCGAGATCGCCGCGCTGGAGCAAAGCAGCCGCTATGCGGTCAGTTATGTCGATGTCGATCCGGGCAACGATCAGGTCTACCTGCAAACCCGCTCCGCTTCCGGGGCACCTATTTCTACCGTTTTGGTCGATAGTGGGCTGGCCGCGGCGCGTGACACCCATGTGACAGAGCTGTCGAATGGCAACCTTGTGATCAGCTGGACGACCGACGGGTCCGGTGGCAGCAATTCAGGTGTTCGCGCGCGTATCTATACCTCGACATTGGCACCCGTCACCGGTGCCTTCACGCCGGCCACCAGCGTCGCTGGTAACCAGGAAAACACGGCCATCGCGGCGGTGGGCGACAATGGGTTTGTCGTGTTCTGGTCTGACGACGAAACCTTCGACCTGCACGGCCAACGCTATTCCAATACCGGCGCGCGGATCGGTGTTGAATTCGACGTCGAGAACTTTGGCGGTACCACCCTTGACCACCTCGCCGCCGTCGGGCTGGAAGATGGCCGGGTGCAGATCACCTGGACCGCGGAATTCTCCAACGGCAGCGCCGATGATGTTTTCACCGCGATCTGGGATCCGCGCGACAGCAACGAGACAAATGATCCCGCAGATGCCAATGGCTATCAGGTTGGAACGCAAGAAGCGAACACCATCACCACGACGGCAGACACCCTGTACGTTTTGGGGCATGGCGGGAATGATCGCATTATCGTCAGCCCGGCCGAGGTGAACCCGGCGGTCCTGTTTGACGGGGGTGCCGGGACCGATGCACTGGTGCTTGAGGCCGTGTCCGGCACTTGGGACTTCCGCGGCGAGACGGTCCAGAACTTCGAAGAACTGGAATTTGTCACCGCGTCGAACCCGACGATCAGCCGATACGCGTATTTCTACGACACCCAGATTACGCAGTTCGGCAGGTTCGATTTCGATTCCGACAGCAACACGTTTGAGCGCCTCTTCGTTAATATGTCGACGATGACCACGCTCGACCTGTCCGGGGTGATCATTCAGGATCAGGGCGCGCAGGACTACACCTATATCTATGGCGACCCGTCGAACGAGAACATCACCGGCACCACGGGCCAGGATTCGATTTGGGGCGGCTCCGGCGATGACACGCTGAACGGTGGCAGTGGGGATGACACCATTCTCGGCGGCACCGGTGCTGATTCCATGAACGGCGGGGCTGGCACCGACACGCTCTACCTTGCCAGTGACGGCTACGCGAGCGGCGTCACCGTCAATCTGGGGGCCAACACCATTTCGGGGCCCGACACGATTAGCGGTTTCGAGAACGTCACCGGGACCAATATTTCCGCGTCAGGCGACAATCTGACCGGCTCTGCCGGTGCCAACCATATCATCGGCCTTGCAGGCAACGATGTGCTTACCGGGCTTGCCGGCGTGGATACGCTGGAAGGTGGCCTAGGCGACGATCGTCTGATCGTCTCGGCCGTTGCGGATGTCAGCGGTGCCAACGTCTTTGACGGCGGCGCGGGCACGGACACTTTGGATTGGCAAGGGTTGGGCGTTCTTCAGCTCTATGATGACAGTTTGGTGTCGATTGAAGAGGTGGAGTTTGGCAATTTCGATAGCACGAACATTCAACAGGTTCGCGTCAACGCCGATCAGTTTTCGGCCGCCGGGCTTAGCACCACGCTTCGGATTGACGGTTCGAACGGCGGCGGGGATGACTGGCTTGTCATCTACACCAACGGCACGAGCGGTTTTGATGCGTCCGGCTTCACGTTCCAGGACTGGCAACTCCTCAACGATGATCGACTTTACATCATCGAAAGCGGCACTTCGAGTGACGTGACGCTTACAGGGTCGTCCGGTGACGACTCGATCGTTTCGTATACTGGCGACGATACGCAGTTTGGTGGGCTTGGTGACGACACCATGAGCGGCGGTAACGATAATGACGTATTGAATGGTCAAGAGGGCAACGACTCGTTGCTCGGCGGAAACGGTGACGACGCGCTTTACGGTGGCGATGACAACGACACGCTGCGCGGTGGCATCGGTGAGGATACGTTGGCAGGCGGCGAAGGCAATGACCTGATCGCCGGCGATAGTGGCATCGACGCGGCCAGCTACTATAACGCCGATGGTGCCGTCACGGTCAGCCTTGCAAATCTTGGAGCACAGTTTACCGGAGCCTCCGGCACTGACACTCTATCGGGTATCGAGAACCTGCTCGGCAGTGCTACCTACGGGGACAATCTGACCGGCGATAACAACGCCAACATGATCTATGGCTATGGTGGCAATGACACCATGAACGCTGGCGGCGGCAATGACTCGCTGTTCGGCGGTAATGGCATGGATCAGCTTTACGGCGGTCTGGGCGACGATTCGATCCTTGGGTCGGGTGGCAACGACACGGTGTCCGGTCAGGGCGGCAATGACTGGCTTGAGGGCGGTGCGGCCAATGACGGTGTCTACGGCGGCGCCAACAACGACACCCTGCTTGGTGGCACTGGCAACGACACATTGGCTGGTGGGGACGGATTTGACTTGGCCCATTACGGCACCTCGTCGGACGGGGTGCAGGTGCGCTTGGCCGTGACCACGGCTCAGTTCATTTCGACAAACCAGGGAACGGATACGATCTTCGGTATTGAAGGTGTGATCGGTTCTAATCACGATGACCGGTTGTTCGGCAACAATGCCGCAAACTATTTCGCCGCAGGCGATGGCGAGGACCGGATCTACGGTGGTGGTGGCAACGACACGATGGATGGTGGCGCAGGCAATAATGACTTCCTGAACTACTACTTCTCGTCCGATGCCGTTAACTTCAGCCTCGCAAATCAAGGCGCGTTCCAGTTTGTCAGCGCAAGTCAGGGCACGGATTATGTCACTAATTTCGAAAATCTTCTGGGGTCTTCGAATGGTGACAACCTGGACGGCGACGGCAATGCCAACGTCATTCAAGGCTATGCCGGTGCCGACAATATCGACGGCGCAGGCGGTGACGATTACCTGAATGGCGGGAGTTGGAACGATACCGTACTTGGCGGTGACGGCGACGATACCGTGCTTGGTGATTACGGCAATGACTTGCTTGGCGGCGGTAACGACAATGACAACCTTGCTGGTGGGGCCGGTGACGACTCGATCTACGGTGGCGCAGGTTCCGACCGGCTCAATGGCGGCACCGGAGCGGACATGCTTTACGGTGGAACGCAGGCTGACGTGTTCATCTATACCAATACCAACCAGTCAACGATCGCCACTCGCGATATCATTCAGGACTTCGTCAGCGGTGTTGACGAACTGAATCTTGCGGGCATCGACGCCAACACCACGGCTGGCGGAAACCAGGCGTTTACCTATATCGGGAACGGCGCGTTCAGCGGTATCGCTGGCCAGTTGAACTGGGTCACCTTCGGATCCACGACCTGGGTGCAGGGCGACACTGACGGCGACACGAATGTCGATTTCAGCATCCAGCTGAACGGCGTGACGTCGCTGGTTGCAGGCGACTTTGTGCTCTGACCCGAGTTGGGCATCAATACTGAAAAGGGCGCGGGGGACCGCGCCTTTTTTATATCAAGCGCCACGCGTGAGCTGACTGGTACGATCGGTTTCTCAAGTGACCATTCCGAAGTTTAGCTAAAAGCCAAGCATTTGAAGATGGCTGATTCACTCTAGGCTAATACCCGGCACTCATCTTGCGGGCAGGTCTGGATCGAGGGTGCGAAAATGCCGGTATTTGGAAGCGGTAAGGTCGTGCGTGGGCTTGGTGGCTCCGCCGGGTTTGGGGAAATGGAAATGCAGCGCGGTGATGACTTGGCGCTGCGGTTGGACTTGTCGAGTGTGTTCCCCGACGGGTTCAATTATTTCGGAACGCGGTACGGCGTTTGGGGTCTGTTTGTGAACACGAATGGCACACTTTCCTTTGGAACCCCATTCGCGTCTTATCCTGGCGTCGGCAATCGCAGCGTCGCTCGGGATCTGATTGCCCCGCTTTGGTCGGATGTGGACACCCGGATTGACGGCGAAGGCACTGAAAGCGGCAGCATATGGATCGATCTGGATGCAGTTCGTGATGTGGTGACGATCACTTGGGCCGATGTTGGTGCTTACCGAAGGAATGCAGATCAGACAAACCTGTTCCAAGTACAGCTTTTTGACAGAGGCGGCGGCGATTTCGATCTGGCGATGCGTTATGAAAGGATCGAGTGGACGCAGGGAACCGGCACTTATGATGATGGCGGCCGAGCGCTTCTCGCGGCGCGAAATTTGACGAAACCAGAGTGGCTGTCGCCTTTTGGCAGCAGCGCCGCGTTGATGGACCTGCCGGATACCGTGGGCAACACCGGTGTTCGCGGGCTTTGGGTCTATGAAATGCGAGACGGCAAAGTGACTGACCTGGGAACCGTTGATGGGATCGAGCGAACCGGAACAGGTCAGGACGATGTTTTGGAAGGCACAGAGTTTGATGACAAGCTGACCGCGCTGGGTGGGGATGACGTGCTGTTTGGTGAAGACGGGTCCGACTATCTGTACGGCGGTGACGGGTCGGACACGCTGGTTGGTGGTGGCGGAGATGATTTCATTTTCGCCGGTGACACCTCTGCCGATCTTCACGACGTGGTTTTCGGAGGAGACGGCAATGATCTGGTAGAAGCAGGCTATGGCAATGATCTCGTCTACGGTGGAAATGGCGATGACGATCTCAGGGGTAGCTACGGCATTGACACGCTGATGGGGCAAGACGGCAACGATACTTTAACCGGGGGCGCATTATCTGACTATCTTTACGGTGGCGCAGGCGACGACTTCATCAATGGCGGCGTAGGCTATGATCGGCTCAGAGGGAATGCCGGTGCCGATCGTTTCTACCATGGTGGAGTTACGGAGCATCGCTGCGACTGGATCCGCGATTACTCTCAGGCTGAGGGCGACATGCTGGTTTTTGGCTTAAAGAACAGGTCGCCGCTGTTGTTCCGGGTGAATGTCGGCGAAACACCCGGTGCCGGTGAGGACGGTGTACCCGAAGCATTTGTTGTCTATCGCCCGACCGGCCAGATTCTTTGGGCCCTGATTGATGGCGGAACGCAAAGCAGCGTGACCTTGTTCATGACTGGGCAGGAATACGAACTGTTCCTGTGAACGATCGCCCGTTGGAATAATGCATCCTAAGCGCGTAAACAGCTGCACCTATAATATGGCCTGCCAACGGCTGCTTTCGTGACGTTGTTGCTAAGTATTGACCTGAGCCCCAAGTTCCCTTCACGCCAACCGGTCAGATCGTGGGATTCTTGTGGGCGGCGAAGATCAGGACGAGATCAACCTACAGATCGACGGAATGTGTTTGACCTGATGGACGAGTATGGCAGGCCTTGTGTTTCGCCCAAGATGTTGGCGTCAGAAAATGAAATCACTGTCGACCCATGTATCCGGATCGATGGGCTGGCCGTCCATGCTTTGCACGCGTAAATGCTGATTCTGCCAATGGATATCGACGCCATAGGGCCGTTCGCGCAGGAACAGATCCGATATGTCGTATATCATGCCCCAGTCATCCAGATTGATAATGTCGCGACCGTGTTCGAAATCCGTGATGGTATTCCGCACGCCGTCGCGCGTCAGAACAAACGTATCCGCGCCTGCGCCGCCTGTCAGACGGTCTTCGCCGGTTCCGGCGATCAGCACGTCATCACCCGCACCGCCATCAAGCCAATCCATGCCACCGTTGCCGATCAGCAAATCGTCGCGTGCGGAACCAGTGATCATGTCGCGGCCATCGGTGCCGATATACCGGCCGCCAATTTCGGACCGATCCAGCGTCAGTTGAGTGATGCCTTCGCTCCCGGCCCCCGCGACAAAGATCTGCTGGTCGTTGCCAACCTGAGCGGTGCCGATAGCCGTAACATTTTCGATCGTCCAGCCATTGTGGTTTTCCAACGCGTGATGGTGAAACAACTCTCCGCCCGGCAGGACCTCCAACAGGCTGATACCATCATCAGAACCTCCCGCCAGCACAAAGCCGCGCTGCCCGACCTCGAAACTGGCCAGCGCGTCCGCATCGGCGAAACGGGTGAGGGGGGTGTCGATCATGTGGTCGGCGATAAAAAACACGCCCATGTCGTTCAGCCGGACCGATGTCAGGGAGTTGCTGGTCGTGGACGCGGTGATGACGAAGGTTTGACCTCCCACGCTGACGCTGGCGATTGAATCTATGCCAGTGACCCAAAGCCCGTCTTTGACACCCAGCGTATCGACGAAGCGGCTGACCCCGTTCCCGGCGACGCTGTAGCTGGACAGCCCGTTATCAGAAACCGAAGCCGAGATGAGAAAGGTGTCGCCGCCAGCGGTTACCGGCAGCAGATCGACCACATCCTTGGCTGTGGATTTGGGGGTATCCGTATGGGTGGACCGGTGCAAAACAGTGCCGCTCTTTGCGACTTCCCACAGCTGAATGCCATTATCGTCATGCGCGGCAGTTGCAAAAAACTGGCGCGCACCGATATCGAAGGCGGTGATGCGGCTGATCTCGGACACGTTTTCCGGCAGACGTAATACCCCCGCCGAAGACATCTGCGCCGTCGGGCTGAGTGCCTGAAGATCGACGCGCGCCCCGTTATTGGCGACAGACAGCATACTGGTCTGGTTCCCATGTGAAATGATCGTCATGTCGCTGGTGGCAAATGTCTGCCCCAGACCATTGATGACCGTATCACCGCGCCGCACCGCGCCTTGTCCCTCACGCAGTTCGAACACAGTTGTTGTGCCGGTGGCAGATGAGGCGGCGTAAAGCCACGTCCTACCGGCGTTTTCAAACACTTCGAAGGCGGAAACCAATGCCATCTGGTGTGCTGACCCGAAGGCCATCACCTTTTCAAACCCGAGCTTCATTTTAGCCACCCACCTACAACGTACTTCTACGAGCAGTCAGCGTGGCGCAGGGAGGGTGTCGTGTTCGGGCGAAATTCCGGCAAAGTTGTGAAGCATCGTTAAAATGCAACAGGCCCCCCGATTGTGAGGCCTGGTTGATACAGAAACGCTATTTATATCAACTGATCTGCGCGTCCTCGATGCGATCTTCGTCGGCAGAGCGTTCCACCCAGCGCGCGATCACCGCTTTGGCGGCGTCTTCATCCAGGCTGTCGATGGCGCGGCGCAGGTCCTTCATGGCGTTTGCCATTTCGATTTCCGACAGATAGCTTTCCTGAGCGCGCAGGATCTTGTTGTGTGGCGTGGTCAGCATGTCAGGAGAGATCAGCAACTCTTCATGCAGCTTTTCGCCCGGACGCAGTCCAGTGATCATGATTTCGATCTCGCCATCCGGATGCGCGGCGTCGCGCACGGTGTGACCGGCCCCTTCGATCATCTGGCGCGCCAGTTTGTGGATCGGCACAGGGTCCCCCATATCGAGCACGAAGACATCGCCACCGCGTGCAAATGACCCGGCGAGCAGGACCAGACGCGCAGCCTCTGCGATGGTCATGAAGTAGCGGGTCACAGACCCGTGCGTCAGCGTCACGGGACCACCGCGTCCGATCTGTTCTTCGAACAATGGTATGACAGACCCGGAAGAGCCAAGAACATTGCCAAAGCGAACCATGGAAAAACGCGTATTCGCAGATCGTGTTGCAAGATCCTGCACCACCAGCTCGGCCAGCCGTTTCGACGCGCCCATGACATTTGTTGGCCGCACGGCTTTGTCGGACGACACAAGGATGAACCGCTCCACACCGACGTCGCGCGCAGCGTCGGCGATGACTTTCGTGCCGATCACGTTGTTGCGCAGGCCTGCGATCGCATTGCATTCGACCAGCGGAAGATGCTTGTAGGCCGCCGCGTGCAGCACGACGTCGATTTTGTATTTGGTCAAGACCTGACGCACGGTGTCGTCATCACATATGCTGCCAAGCACCGGCACAAGTGTGAGATCGCCCGCCAGATCCCGCATTTCCTTTTCGATGTTGTAAAGCGCCAACTCTGAATGATCCAGCAACACGATACAATGCGGACGGCAGGCGATCAGCTGTCGGCACAGTTCTGACCCAATGGACCCGCCGGCACCGGTGATCAGAATGCGGCGGTCGGAATAGGCGTGGCTGACGCCTGGCAATTCTGTCTCCAGCCGATTGCGTCCAAGGAGATCGTCCAGTGAAACCGGCGTTACCTGCTTGCTCATCTCGCCTTGGCCGACCAGCTCGGCGAAGGAGGGCAACGCGTGGACCTCGCAGCCCAGTTCACGAAGATCCAAGGCGATGCGCGACTGACGCGCCTGTGGCAAGGACGGCATCGCCAAAACCACCCGATCAATGGCCAAACGGGTGATCAGCTCCTTGATTTGGCTTGGTGCGTGGACTTGAAGCCCCGCGACCACATTGGTTTGCAATGTTGGGTTGTCGTCCACGAAGACAACCGGCAAGATCGCGTCGTCTGTTCGCAAAGCTGCGACAAGCTGCTGACCTGTGCGTCCCGCGCCATAAACCAGCACGCGCATCCGTCGTTGACCCTTGCGGTAGACGTAATTCAGCAAGAATTGCCGCAAAGCGATACGCCAGCTGGCGCTTGCCACCAGGTAGAACAGCGAGAAAATGAAGAACACCTCGCCGGGAATGGAGGGCGTGAACAGCATGTTCACAACCGCACCGATAATCCCCAGCGCTGTACCGTGCAGTGCTGTTCGGATAATGCCGCGCGTTTCGTAGGCATTCAGCTTTATTCGCGGAATGGACAGGTAGATCGAAACCCCGGTGCCAAGCACTGCCATCGCGCCCATCAAGGGCACCAGGTTCGTCAGAAGAGAAAGTTGTACTTCGGTGGAGCCGTTGAGCAAGAGGGCGGCAAACAATGCCAGCGGAATCATCAGAATGTCGAGAATTACGAAAATGGCTCTCTTCTGAAGGCGCGTCAATGTGGTCGCCAAGTAGTAAAACACTGGCCCAACCCTTCTAAACATTCCACCAACAGTCATATGCGGTCATGTACCTGTCGCGTTAAAATTGTAAAGCTTATCCTAGGCACCGATGTCAATCCCGCCCGAACTGAGAAACACGGACACTTCTAAGCCCCTGCCGGAATGTTAGACAAGTATTCATTTTCTGCGACTGCAAAAACAGGCGATAATCCACCGATATTGTTGATATTCGTGCCGTTTCAAGCGCCTTCAATCAAATGTCGTCATCACATCATCCGAAAGAACTTTTGGGAAGTTGCGCGACATAGCCGGTTCATTGCCCGTTTTCGTGGCACCCCAGAGACGTGAAGAATAACGCCGTCTGACAACAAACGTGGTCGTTCTAGGGTTGAGCGCAACGACACCGGACAGATCGGCTGCACGTCAGGCGGGAATTGGGCCTTTCACCCATCTTGCCTGTGCGATATGACCCGGCCGATCCGGACCGGCACTGCCAGTTCGTCGAAAAACCGAAAGGAGAGCCTCATGGGCTACAAGATCGTAGTCGTTGGCGCCACCGGGAACGTGGGCCGCGAGATGCTGAACATACTGGAAGAACGCCAGTTCCCTGTTGATGAGATCGCCGTTCTGGCCAGCCGCAGATCGCTGGGCACAGAGGTCAGCTTTGGCGAGCGCACGCTCAAGACGCAGGATCTCGATGCCTTTGATTTTACGGGCTGGGACATGGCGTTGTTCGCTGTCGGTTCCGAAGCGACCCAGAAATATGCGCCGCTCGCTGCCAAGGCAGGCTGCGTCGTGATCGATAACTCGTCACTTTATCGGTATGATCGCGATATTCCGCTGATCGTGCCTGAAGTGAACCCGCAAGCCATCCACGATTATGCCAAGAAGAACATCATCGCCAACCCGAACTGCTCGACCGCGCAGATGGTTGTGGCGCTCAAGCCCCTGCATGAGCGCGCAAGGATCAAGCGCGTGGTGGTGTCGACTTATCAGTCGGTGTCGGGCGCGGGCAAGGATGGCATGGACGAGCTTTGGGATCAGACCAAGAGCATCTTTAATCCGGTCGATGACAAGCCGGCCAAAAAATTCACCAAGCAGATCGCCTTCAACGTGATCCCGCACATCGACGTTTTCCTGGACGACGGGTCCACCAAGGAAGAATGGAAGATGGTCGCTGAGACCAAGAAGATCATTGATCCGTCGATCAAGGTCACGGCAACCTGCGTCCGCGTACCTGTCTTTGTCGGCCATGCCGAGGCGATCAATATCGAGTTCGAGGACTTCCTTGATGAAGACGAGGCCCGCGATATTCTGCGCGAAGCGCCCGGCATCATGGTGATCGACAAGCGTGAAGACGGCGGCTACGTCACGCCGGTGGAGTGCGTGGGCGACTATGCCACGTTTATCAGCCGCATTCGGCAGGATTCGACCATCGACAACGGCCTGAACCTCTGGTGCGTGTCCGACAACCTGCGCAAGGGCGCTGCATTGAACGCGGTGCAGATCGCCGAATTGCTGGGTCGCGAGGTCCTCAAGAAGGGCTGAGTCGCCTTTCATCCGTATTGCTATGAGGGCGTCCGTGACCGCGGGCGCCCGCTTTGGTTGTAATTCGTGTCGTTGCGGCCATTAAATTCGTCAAATTTACCACATTTACGTTACGTCTTTGTCAGGAATGCCGACGACTTGTATATTATGAAACTTATTGCGTGTTGTTTAACTATAGCTTGGCAGATTGTGAGTAAGCCTATGTCCCAATTTGAAAGTCATCTTCCCACTCAACCAGATAGCGAGACTGTCTCGCTTTTGCGGTCATTCCTTTGCCCCATTCTCGAACAGGCGAAAGATTGGCACCACCTGCGCGGCACCCTGACACAGCGGGGCTATTCGCTCGCGTTTCAGGAGGGCCACATGGTCATCGTGGAATCGGACACCAACCGGGTGATGTGTACCGGCCAGCATATTGGTACGCCGCTGCGTTCGCTTGTCGAGCGGTTTGGTCGGCCGTGCGTTGCGGTGCACCGGGGTGGTACATCGGGCGAATTGAGCGCCTAGACCGGTTGGAAACTACGGTCGGACGGGCAGAGATATTCCAGCCCGCCCTCGCCGATTTCAGTCCATAGCCCGTGCAGGGACAGGCTTCCCTGCTCGACTGCTTCGCGCACGAAAGGAAAAGTCATCAGATTCTCAAGCGAGACGATGACCGCCTCTTTCTCAAGCATTTGCAGACGCAATTCTGCGTTGCTCTCGTCTTTGACCCGGTCATAGCCGGGGCGCAGGATGTCCATCCAGCGTCCGACAAAGCTGGATTTTTCTTCCAGTTCGGGGGCCTCGCCGCTGCACATGCTCATGCAGCCTTGCACGCCGCCGCAATTGGAATGCCCAAGCACGATCAGATGCGCCACCTTCAGCGCGGTCACGGCATATTCCACGGTTGCAGAGGTGCCGTGGTGGTCGCCATCGGGTTCATAGGGAGGCACCAGGTTGGCGATATTGCGGTGGATGAAAAATTCACCCTGATCCGCCCCGAAAATCGACGTCACATGCACGCGGCTGTCACAGCAGGAAATCACCATCGCGCGTGGGCGCTGCCCGTCGGTCGCCAGACGTTTGTACCAGGCACGGTTCTCGGTATAGGTCGTTGCCTTCCAGCCCTGGTAGCGCTGTACAAGATAGCTTGGCAAAGGTTTGGCGTGTTCCATGCCCGTCTCTCCGAGATTATTTCGACGCAGGGATAATTGCATTTCGTCTCGAATTCGAGAGGAAAATGACTTTCGCCTCAACCTTTTGAGAACGCCTCCGACGCAAGCTGCGCGTGCCGTGGGGGTTAAAGTTAGAAGGGTGATTTTGTGGAACGGGTGACTTTGCTTGCATATTCCGAACCAGTTCGGATGGAATCGGAACAATTGGACGGGCTGTATTCGCAGCTTGGTGTTTCGGGGGCCGAAGATGTGGTCTGCCGGGCGATGGAAGAGATCGCGTTGCGGATGAACAAGGCAGTTCGGCAATTTGGCGATGGGGAGTTGGAAGATCTGCGTAAGAATGCGCGGTCTCTGGTGTCGATTGCGGACCAGATCGGGCTGAGCGGACTGTCAACGACCGCAAGGGATGTGACGCACTGCATTGATGATGGCGATCATGTCGCCTTGTCTGCGGTACTGAACCGGTTTCTGCGGGTGGGGGAGCGATCCTTGACCGCAATCTGGGATCTTCGGGATATTTCGATCTGACCCCTTGCAGGCGGGGTGTGCGCAGGTACTTTGTCGCCAAACCGCCGCATCAGGAAAGATCCGACCCATGAAGCCGAGTTTCGCTGACCATAGCGCCAAGGCGTTGCCCCTTACCTTGTTGGTGCCGGAGGAAGTGCCTGTTTGGATCGAGACGCAGGATGTGAGGACCCGCGCCTGGGTGGAGGCCAGCAGCTTTGCCGGGGCAATCGGGCAGGCGCTTGTGATCCCCGGTCCGGACGGCGCGCCGGTGGCGGCCTTGGCCGGGTATGGCACACAGGCACAGCGGCAGCGGGGTCGGTATGCGCTGGCCGCCGCAGTTCCCGCGCTTGGCAATGCCACCTACCGGATCGTAGCGGGACTGCCGGACGATCACGCCGAGGAAGAGGCTTTGGGATGGTTGCTCGCCGGGTACGTCTTTGACCGCTACAAGACGCAAACACCTGCCAAGGCGCGGCTGATTGCCCCGGACGGTGTCGATGCAAGACGGGTAGAGGTTCTGGCCGCTGCCGAGGCGTTTACCCGCGATCTGATCAACACACCCGCTGCCGATATGGGGCCGGAAGCTCTTGAAGCCGCGGCGCGTGGATTGGCCGACGAGTTCGGCGCGCAGTGCGACGTCACCGTAGGCGAGGCTTTGCTGGAGCAGAACTTTCCGATGATCCACGCCGTTGGTCGCGCGGCGTCGCAAGCGCCCAGACTGATTGATTTCTCTTGGGGACAAAGCGGCCCACAGTTGGTTCTGGTTGGCAAAGGGGTTTGCTTTGACACCGGGGGGCTGAACCTCAAACCCGGGGCCTCGATGGGGTTGATGAAGAAAGACATGGGCGGCGCTGCCAATGTGCTGGGACTGGCCCGGATGATCATGGCGCTGGATCTGCCCCTGCGGCTGCGGGTGCTGATCCCGGCTGTGGAAAACGCAATTGACGGGAAGGCGTTTCGCCCGCAGGACATCCTGACCAGCCGCAAGGGGCTGACCGTCGAGATCAACAATACCGATGCAGAGGGCCGGTTGGTGCTGGCCGATGCGCTGGCGCTCGCGGATGAGGGCGCACCCGATCTGATCATCAGCATGGCCACGCTGACCGGGGCTGCCCGCGTGGCGGTGGGGCCGGATCTGGCACCGTTTTATTCAACCCAGCCGGGACTTGCGAATGCTTTGCGAACCTCTAGCAAGACTACTGCGGATCCGGTTTGGGAACTGCCATTCTGGGACGTCTATGAGCCGATGATCGAACCGGGCATAGCTGACCTGGATAATGCGCCGTCCGGCGGCCAAGCGGGCTCCATCACCGCGGCCTTGTTCCTGCGCCGCTTTGTCGAAGCCGCGCCTTACGTGCATTTTGACATTTACGGATGGAATCCCAATGCCGCGCCTGCCCGGCCCAAAGGCGGTGCCATGCAGGGCGCACGCGCCATTCTGGACGCTCTGCCAGAGATGCTGGATCTATGACAGACCGCCGCCGGCTGATGTGCAACTCTCGCGTGGCGCATGTGTCGTTGCAAGGGCAAGTCACGGCAGAGCGCTTTACCGAGGGCGCGTGGCGTCAGGTCTGCACTCCGCGACTGGACTTGCTGAACGCACCGGATGGCGCGCGTGACCGAGAAGTGTTGATGGGTGAGTCGGTTCTAGTATTGGACGACTTTGAAGGCATGGCTTTTGTCAGGCTGCAACGCGACGGGCATGTCGGATATGTCAAAAGCGCCGCGCTGGCATCGCCCCCGTGGACGCCCACGCATTATGTCAGCGCGGCGCGCAGCCATGCCAAGGCCACCCCCGATTTCAAGGCGTTCGAACCGAGCATGGATCTTTCGTTCGGCAGCTTGCTGAGCGTCACCGGTCAAGATGGTCGTTGGTCAGAAATCGCCTTGCGCGGCCCCAACTATCCGGAGGGTCAGCGCGTCTTTGTGCCGACTGCGCATCTTCAGCCAGTCAATATGCTTCCCGACGATCCGGTTGCCGTGGCTGAACTGTTTCTTGGCACGCCCTACCTGTGGGGGGGCAATTCCGCGTTCGGGATCGATTGTTCGGGACTTGTGCAGATAAGCCTGCTGGCTTGCGGCATTGCGTGCCCCGGTGACAGCGACATGCAGGCGGCGGAACTGGGCGAAGGTGAAGCCGATGACAGTTACCGGCGCGGGGACCTGCTGTTCTGGAAAGGGCATGTCGCCTGGGTGGCTGATCCTGAAACGATCCTTCATGCAAATGCGCATCATATGGCCGTGGCATTCGAGCCATTGAGCGATGCGATTGCCCGCATCGAAGCACAGGGCGAGGGGCCGGTCACCCGGCACGCCAGGCTTTCTCAGAACATCTGACATCGTCATCCGCCTGCGTCGTGGGCGGATCGGTCGCGGTCAGTCTACCGAACGAATGAGCTTACGCTCCAGCACGCGCAGCACGGCGCGCAGGTCGTGGCCACGTTTCAGGATCTGCCCGTCCATGCCGATCACCGCATACTGGCCCTGTCGATTGCGCAGTTTCGGGCGTTTCTCGATCCGGTAGAGAGGGTGTTCCGCGGTGCGGCGAAAGATCGAAAAGATCGCGACGTCACGAAGGCTGGAAATGCCGTAGTCGCGCCATTCTCCAGCGGCGACCATGCGGCCGTAAAGCGACAGGATCACCCCCAGCTCGGTGCGGTGAAAGGATATCTGAGCCGAGGCCTGATTGCCCGGAAATGGCGTGAGACTGTTCATGTCCCGACAGTTGCCCTGCGCGCACGGCAAAGCAAGCGTTTTGAGCACGGATTTGACCACCCTTCAGAAAACAATGCCGTAATCCAGCGGTATCGGCTTTGCCGATGCTCGATTCTTGATTGGCGCTGCGTGGCAACTGGTGCAACCGGACCCAAGCGCAGTGTGTTTGGCCAACCTTGCATGGTTTGACGGCATCCAACCCAAGGCGCGTTGCAACCAAGGCCATGATCGCACAATGTGGGTGACAGGCCGTCGGAACGGTGCTGACTAAGGGTGCCGCCTGAACGGCCTATTGGTGTGGGTGCCAGGTGGCTTGATCGGGCGCGGATCGGCCCGCGGGATACGTTGGCGAGGAGGCGGGATGGTCAAGAGCTGGTTGCGAGATCTGTACGAAGGCGAGAGTGATCGCGCCCATACCTTCCGTTATGCGCTGCTGGCGTTTGACCTGTTCACAATCGGCTATGTGATAACAACGTCTTTTGGCGATCATGGCAGGGTGGTCGAGACAATCGATACGGTGTTCGGCATCGTCTTTCTGGTGGATTTCGTTGCCAGACTGACGCTTGCAGAGCGGCGTTTGAAGTTTCTGATCCTGCCCGTGACCTTGGCAGACATCGTGGCGATCATCTCGTTTCTGGCCCCGCTCGCCGGAGAAGGACTTGGCTTTCTTCGTATCCTGCGCACCTTGCGCCTGTTGCACACTTACCAATTGCTCAGGCGGCTACGGCAGGATTTTCGCCTGTTTCGGCAAAACGAAGAGCTTCTGGTCGCCGCGATCAATCTGGTGGTGTTCCTGTTCGTGATGACGGGGCTGGTCTATGCCACGCAATATCGAAGCAATTCGCAGATCGGAAATTATGCCGATGCGATGTATTTCACCGTGACGGCGCTGACCACGACCGGGTTCGGGGATATTACTCTGAACGGGACGTGGGGGCGGCTGATCTCGGTCGTGGTGATGATCTGCGGCGTCACATTGTTCCTGCGGCTTGCACAGGTCTTGTTTCGGCCCACAAAGGTGCGCCAGCCCTGCAAGGTTTGCGGACTTTTGCTGCATGATGCGGATGCAGTGCATTGCAAACATTGCGGCGAACCCATGCGGATTGAGACCGAAGGTATGAAATGAGCGATCTTGTCTTTCGGGTGGCCGAACCTGCCGATGCAGGCGTGCTTTGGGCAATGCTGGAACCGGTATTCCGGGCCGGTGACACCTATGCCATCGACCCGCAGATCTCGCGCCGGGATGCACTGGCCTATTGGACGGGGACAGGGCGCGAAGCATGGATCGTCGAGGAAGGCGACGTGCCACTGGGCAGCTACTATCTGAAAGCCAATCAGCAGGGCGGTGGCGCGCATGTCTGCAATTGCGGCTTCGTCACCTCGCTTGACGCGCAGGGCCGCGGCGTGGCGCGTAGGATGCTGGATCATGCGCTGGACCAGGCGGCGACGGTTGGCTTTCTTGCGATGCAGTTCAACTTTGTCGTGGTCAGCAACACCCGCGCCATCGACATCTGGCAGCGCGCAGGGTTCGCCGTGGTGGGCCGGTTGCCGGGGGCTTTTCGCCACCCGGATGATGGGTTTGTCGATGCGCTGGTTATGTACCGCCATCTGTGACAGGCTAGGGGCAAACCCGTATTACCCATCCACAAGGAGCCCTCCGTGGCAGACAAGGCACAAACCCCGCTTCTGGCGGTGCTGATCGACGGCGACAACACGTCTCCGAAACATGCCAAGGCGATCTTCGAAGAGATCGCGGCGCTGGGGGAGGCAAGTGTGCGGCGCTGCTATGGTGATTTTTCCAGCCCGCAGATGAATGGCTGGTCGAAGGTTCAGTCGGAATTCGGCATGGTGCCGCATCACCAGCCCGCCAATACCGTCGGCAAGAATGCCAGCGACATCGCGTTGGTGATTGACGCGATGGACCTGCTGCATTCAGGCCGGTTCGACGGGTTTGTGCTTGTGTCCTCGGACAGCGATTTTACCCGTTTGGCCAGCCGCATCCGAGAACAGGGGCTGGACGTGTTCGGGATTGGTCAGGCCAAGACGCCGGAAGCGTTCCGTAAAGCCTGCAAAAGGTTCATCTTTGTTGAGAACCTTGGCGGTGACGATGCACGCGCTGAAAACGCGCCGCGCGCAAGTTCCGGCAAGCTGGACGAGGCGCGCCGACTGATCGCAACAGCGATGGATTCGATTGAGCAGGAGGATGATTGGTACACGCTGGGTCAGCTTGGCCAGTTCATCGTCGCCTCCAACCCCGATTTTGACACCCGGACCTATGGCAAACGCAAACTCAGCGACCTTGTGGCGGATCTGAAGGTGTTCGAGACAAAGCGCGGAGCTGGCAATCAGATCATGGTACGGCGACTGGACTAGCGCAGGGGATGCAAAAGCGGCGCTGTTTCAGGTGCCGTAGCGCGCCATGAACGTGTCCACGGCCCCGGTGACCACCCGGTCGATATCCGTATTCGAGTGTTCCTGCGCGATGCCAAACACAAGCTGTGTCCACAGATCGGCTTTGCACAGCTCTGCAAACTGACTGGCGGCAAGGTCAAGGTCGTCTATCCGCAACTCGCCGCGCGCGATGGATTGACGAAAATACTCGATGATCATGCGCTGCATCGCCATCGGGCCGGATTCGTAGAAAGCGTGGGCAAGATCGGGAAACCGGTCGCCTTCCGCCACGCAGAGCCGAAAGATCTGCTGCCCGAATTTTGACGTGATAAAACGCAGGAAGGTGCGTCCGACCTGATCGAGAACAAGCTGCGGTGGCCCGGACATGTCGATGTCCTGCGGTGCCTGATCCGATTGCCGACAGCATTCGGTTGTGGCCACCTCCATGAACAGCAGCCGCTTGTCTGGGAAATAGCTGTAAAGCGTCGCCTTCGACACCCCGGCCGCGCGGGCGATGTCGTCGACGCTTGCGCCTTCGAACCCGTCAGCCATGAAAACCGTGCGCGCACCTTCGAGCACTTGATCGAATTTCCGACCCTTGCGGATCGAAGTCTGCGTATTCATTCCCAATCTCCCGTGATCGTCTGGACTATAGACCGGACAGTTCAGTTCAGGCAAGAGACGGCGTCACTTGCACACTGCATCAAACGTCGTCAGACACTCTGTCGGCACCGGGTGCGTCGGGCCGGTCGTATCGGGGCAAAGCGCCACTGGTGGATCGACGGGCCCCCGCGATGCCTGCGCGGCAACCGGCAATGTCAGAAGCGCCGTCAGCAGAAATGTCGAGCGGATCATCGGAACGTCCTTTCAGGTCTGTCATCTCTGACTGGCATCTAAACAAGGTGGTTCAGTTCACAAGGAGTGCGGCAAACGGTTCCGTTCACGTTTTTGCGCTTGCAGCCTTCTGGGAAGGAGTTACATTAGAACCATTCTAAACGGAGTCAGTGATGCGGTATTTCACTCAGCGGCGACATTTCAAAGACCTGAGCGAGCAGGAAGTGCTGGCGCTTGCTATTTCGTCGGAAGAGGATGATGCGCGGATTTACCGAAGCTATGCAGAGCGGTTGCGCGCGGATTTTCCGGAGTCAGCCAAGGTCTTTGACGGTATGGCCGTCGAAGAGGACGGCCATCGCGCGTCGTTGATTGCCCTGCATCGCAAACGGTTCGGCGAGGTCATTCCCTTGATCCGTCGCGAACATGTCGCAGGTTATTACGCACGCCGCCCGGTCTGGCTGATCGAAAACCTTGGCTTGGATCGGATCCGTGATGAAGCCGCAGCGATGGAAGCTGACGCAGAACAATTCTACCTGACCGCCGCAAAGCGCAGCACCGATGCCGAAACCCGTAAGTTGCTGGGCGATCTGGCCGCTGCCGAGGCCGGACACCAACACGCGGCCGATCGGTTGGTGGAACAACATCTGAATGATGATGCCCGCGCCGAAGAGGACCGTGGCGCGCATCGCAAATTCATCCTGACCTGGGTGCAGCCGGGCCTTGCGGGGCTGATGGATGGCTCTGTCTCGACGCTTGCGCCGATCTTCGCGGTTGCCTTTGCCACACATGACACCTGGACGACCTTCCTTGTCGGGCTTGCGGCGTCCGTCGGGGCTGGTATCTCGATGGGCTTTACCGAGGCGGCCTCGGATGATGGAGAGTTATCGGGGCGCGGATCACCGATCAAGCGCGGCGTGGCCTCAGGGGTGATGACAACGCTGGGCGGCTTGGGCCACGCGCTGCCTTATCTTATTCCCTCCTTCTGGACCGCGACGACCATCGCCATCATCATCGTTTTTGTAGAGCTATGGGCCATCGCCTGGATCCAGAACCGCTATATGCAAACGCCGTTCTTCCGGGCTGCGTTTCAGGTGGTGCTGGGCGGGGCGTTGGTGTTTGCTGCCGGTGTGCTGATCGGCAGCGGCTAGGGCGCGCCATCGCCCGATTTGCGGCCGACCGCCGGATTTGTGCCGAAACCAAAGGTGCCGGGCACCAGGCGCAGGGTGTCGTTCGTCTCGCCAATCACTGATTGACGGCACCGGGGAGCGTGCTACCAGATCCCAATGGTCGAGATTTTCTTCAGAACGCTTCCCTTCTTTGCACTCATTGCTCTGGGCTATGGGGCGGGGCGTACGAAGTTCTTTTCCGCCGAGGCGACAGCTTACCTCACAAAGTTCGTTTTCTACTTTGCACTGTCGGCGATGTTGTTCCGGTTTTCGGCAAATCTATCATTCGCCGAAATCTATGATGCGCGGCTTGCGGCGGCCTACCTTTGGGGAACGGCCTTCGTCTACGGCATTGCGTCGGTCGTTGGGTTTCTGCGCGGGCTGGACGTTCAGACAACGGCCGTAGAGGCACAATGCGCGTGCATCGGAAATACCGGGTTTCTGGGCGTGCCGATGCTGGCCGTGTTGCTGGGCCAGGACGCGGTCGGCCCGATCATCCTGGTGTTGTCGATTGACCTGATCGTGTTCTCCTCCCTGATCGTGATCCTGATAACCGGATCGCGGGATGGGCGGATGTCGTTGGGCATCTTGCGGAGCGTCGGGCTGGGATTGCTGAAAAACCCGATGATCGTGTCGATGGTCCTGGGGCTTGGCTGGTCCTCTACCGGGGTCGCCCTGCCCGCGCCGATCAACGATTTCATGACCATTCTTGGGGCTGCCGCGACGCCGGGCGCCCTGTTTGCAATCGGCGCTTCACTGGCCACGAAATCTGCTGAAAGGATGAGCATCGCAGTCTGGATCAGCTTCTGCAAACTGATCCTGCATCCAGCCTTTGTGGCCATTGGCGCGCTGTTTCTGTTCCCGGTGGAGCCGTATAAGGCTGCTGTCGTGATCAGTGCCGCGTCGCTGCCGGTGGCGGGCAATGTCTTTATCCTTGCACAGCATTACGGGGTGGCACCGCAGCGTGTGTCTGCCGCGATCCTGATATCGACAGCGGCGAGCATCCTGACAGTCTCGGCCGTGATTGCCTGGGTGACGGTGGCCTGATGGCGCTTGCCCTGACAATGCAATCCGGTCTAGCCCCTTGCGGTATTGGACAATTGGAGGGTGTCGTGGAAATCAGTCCAAAACAATCATGGTTTGCCACGATGGTGCGCGCGTGACGGTCTACGTTGATGCAGATGCCTGCCCGGTCAAAGCCGAGGCGGAACAGGTCGCCAGCCGTCACCGGGTAGAGATGAAGCTGGTCTGCAACGGTGGTCTGCGCCCGCCCGCAAATCCGCTGGTTGAACTTGTGGTGGTTTCCGAAGGCCCCGATATTGCCGATATGTGGATCGCTGACCGGGCGGGCAAAGGTGATGTGGTGGTGACGGGCGACATACCATTGGCCGCCAAATGCGTGGCCAACGGCGCGCGTGTACTACGCCACAATGGCGAGGCGTTGACGGAGGCAAATATAGGCGCACAGCTTGGCATGCGCGATCTGATGACGGATCTCAGAGCCGCCGATCCATTCCGGCAGGGCGGCGGGAAAGGGTTCTCCAAGGCCGACCGGTCCCGCTTTCTGAACGCGTTGGAACGAGAATTGCGCGCCGCCGCATCTTGACCTTAAGACCACAAGCCAACGCTCAGGGGGTTTGTAAATGCCGTGGCGGCGCGCGTCGCCTGCCCCGGCCCTGAGCCGGGGCCTCTGTGCCGAAGCACTCCTCGAGATTCATAGCATCTACACATCCGTGCGCAGGCGCGCTATGCCGAACCATGGCCAGTGTGAACACAATATACGAGCGCCGCGTCGCCGATGGTGAACTGACAGAGGATGCCTCTCAGCGCTCTGTGCTCGCGGAATTTGAACGCATTCAGAACAGCCTTGAGAATGCGCCGAAGCGCGGTTTGTTCCGGCGGGCACCTGAACCGCCAAAAGGGCTTTATCTTTGGGGGGGGGTCGGGCGTGGCAAGTCGATGCTTATGGATCTGTTTGTCGAAGCCCTGGATGACATTCCCGTTCGGCGCGTCCATTTCCACGCATTTATGCAGGAAATTCATACGGCTCTGCACAAGGCCCGTCAGGACGGCGTTGAGGATGCGCTGAAACCTGTCGCAAAATCCGTGGCCGACAGCGTCAAGGTGCTGGCCTTTGACGAGATGCAGATCACCGACATCACCGATGCGATGCTGGTTGGCCGGCTGTTCGAAATGCTATTTCAAGCCGGCGTCGTGGTTGTGACGACCTCAAACCGGGTGCCGAACGACCTTTACAAGGATGGCTTGAACCGCCAGCTTTTCCTGCCGTTCATAAAGCTCTTGAATGACCGGATGGTGGTGCATGAATTGCGCTCTGACACGGATTACCGGCAGGATCGGTTGAGCGGATCAAAAGTGTACTTCACCCCACCGGATGCGGCCGCGAGGCAAGAGATTGAAGCAATCTGGCAGGATCTGACAGGGGGTCGCTCTGAAGAGCTGGAGATTGTTGTCAAAGGCCGACGGATAGAGTTGCCACGGTATCACAACGGTGTCGCGAGGGTCTCTTTCTACCAGCTTTGTGGACATATGCTGGGTCCGGCGGATTATCTGGCGATTGCTGACGCGGTGCGTGTCCTGATTGTCGAGGATATTCCGCGTCTTTCACGACAGAATTTCAACGAGGCGAAGCGGTTCGTCACGCTGATAGATGCGCTGTACGAGGCGAAAGTGCGCCTGATTGCCAGCGCCGCCGCAGAGCCGGAGATGCTGTATGTCGAAGGTGAGGGCACTTTCGAGTTCGAACGCACGGCAAGTCGGTTGCGCGAAATGCAATCCGACGGCTGGGGGCAGGCCGGTTGATTTCAGCCGCCGCCTGAACCCTTGTTCCCGTCACAACTGGCGGCAAAAAATGGGGCCCCGAAGGGCCCCCAAGATCTGCTCTTGTTATCGTTGGTTCTTGCCTTTTTTGTTCGGTCCAGGCGCGTGGCCCTTTCAGATCGCAACGCGGTCCTTATGCAAACTGTCTGCTCCCGGCGCAGCGCGGTATGCCGGGCGCGGCCCGCGGATCATTCGGATAAATCTTGCCTGCGTGGCCGCCCGTAACCGGTCAGACACGGTGTTGCGCCGGTCGATCATTCATTTAGCTTCCAAGAGCCGGGCTGCGTGTTTTGCACCGATCTCTTGGATCTATTTATAGGCGTAGTTTTGCGAATCAGTCAACATCTTGTGATTCGCCATTTTGGGGGAGGCGCGCGATCAGCCGTTCTCGCGCAGGACATGCCCCGCAAGGTAGAGCGAGCCGCAGATCAAAACGCGTGCCTCGGGCTCGCGCGCCGCAATGGCGTGCAGGGCGTCTGCCACACTAACCGCGCTTGACGTATCAAAACCTGCGGTATGCGCAATTCCGGCTGTGGTCTCGGCAGGCAGCGTGTTGGCCTCGCCGGGGATCGACACCGCAGTAAGACTGTCTGCGACGCGCGCGAGGGGGCGCAGATAGCCGGTGACATCCTTGGTGTTCAGCATGCCGCAGATCAGATGCGTCGGCCGTTGGGGCAGGCTGCGCAGATGCGCCGCCAATGCCTCTCCCGCGGCGGGGTTGTGCCCGCCATCCAGCCACAGCTCGATCTGTGGAGCAGACGATACCAGAAGGCCCTTGCGCAGGCGCTGCATGCGGGCGGGCCAGTTGGCGGCCGTGACTGCGGCCTCGGCGTTGCCGGTGCCAAGCTGACGCAGAGCAGCGAGCGCAGCGCCCGCGTTTTCGATCTGATGCGCGCCGGGCAGGTTGGGCAGAGGCAGATCCAGCAGGCCGGTCTCGTCCTGATAGACCATGCGGCCATGTTCCGGGTAGGCGTGCCAGTGCTGGCCGTGGGCCAATACAGGCGCGCCCAGACGGGCGGCGGTCGCTTCGATGACCTCCAGCGCGGCTTCAGGCTGCGGGCCCACGATGCAGGGCACGCGCCGCTTCAGGATGCCGGCCTTCTCGGCGGCGATCTTTGGCAACGTGTCGCCCAGAAAGCCCTCGTGATCCATCGATACCGGGGTAATGACCGTCAGTGCCGGAGAGGCCACGACATTTGTCGCATCCAACCTGCCGCCCAGCCCGACCTCAAGCAGCGTGTAATCAGCCGGCGTTCGCGCCATCGCCAGCAGGGCGGCGCAGGTGGTGATCTCGAAATAGGTGATGCTTTCGCCATTATTGGCGGCGTAGCATTCGTCAAGATATGCCGTCAGGGCGGTTTCGGAAATCAGCGTGCCTGCCAGACGGATACGTTCGTGGAACCGGGCCAGATGCGGCGAGGTATAGGCGTGAACCCGGTGGCCAGACGCCTCCAGCCCGGCGCGGATCATCGCTTGGGTGGACCCCTTGCCATTGGTGCCCGCGATATGGACCACAGGCGGCAGCGAGTCCTGGGGATTGCCAAGCGCCTCCAGCAGCCGCCAGACACGATCAAGCGTCAGGTCGATGATTTTAGGGTGCAGCGCCATCATCCGGTCAAGGATGACGTCAGAACCGGCGGTCATTTTGCGTCAACCGCTTCGGTGTCAGAGGGCGTCTTGCCGTCCGGCGCAGGCAGGTCGCCCATGACGGCAGGCGGAAGACCCATCAGCATCCGGGTGATTGTGATAAGTTCTTCGCGCATCTTCGTGCGGTTGGTGACGCGGTCAAGCATGCCGTGTTCCAGCAGATATTCCGCGCGCTGAAAGCCGTCGGGCAGCTTTTCGCGAATTGTCTGTTCAATAACCCGCGCTCCGGCAAAGCCGATCAGGGCATTGGGCTCGGCTATGTGGACGTCGCCCAGCATCGCGTAGGATGCGGTCACGCCGCCGGTTGTCGGGTGGGTCAGCACGACGATATAGGGCAGCCCGGCCTCTTTCAGCATCTGCACGGCGACGGTGGTGCGGGGCATCTGCATCAGGGATAAAATCCCCTCTTGCATGCGCGCGCCACCCGCTGCCGAAAACAGGATCAGCGGCCGGTTCAGCGCGACGGCGCGTTCGGCGGCGGCAATAATGGCGTTGCCGACATACATGCCCATTGATCCGCCCATGAAGCGAAAGTCCTGCGCCGCGGCGACGATCGGCGTGCGTCCGATGTCGCCTTCGACAACCAGCATCGCCTCTTTTTCGCCGGTGGTCTTCTGCGCCGCCTTCATCCGGTCGGGGTAGCGTTTCTGGTCCCGAAATTGCAGCGGATCGGGGATTGGATCAGGCACGGCAATTTCGGTGAAGATGCCCGCGTCAAACAGCGCTTCAAAGCGCGTGCGCGGTGAAATTGCCATATGATGGTTGCAATTGGTGCAGACGTTCAGATTGTCCGACAATTCGCGGTGAAACAGCATGGTTCCGCATTCGTCGCATTTCGTCCACAGGTTCTCGGGGATTTCACGACGCGAAAAGATAGAGTTTATGCGCGGTCGGACGTAGTTAGTGATCCAGTTCATCTGCAATTTCCCGAAGCCTGTGTGCACCGTGAAATAGTCGCCGGCGAAGGGAATTGCAATCCGCCCCTTCGGATGAGGCGCGCGCTGGGAGTGCGAAGCGCGCGCCTTGTCCGGAGTGATGTTGCGCCATGGCCGGGGAGTGAGGAGCACCGGCGCAGATCGCCGGACTATCGGCGAGGGGAAGTCCACGTCTGCTGTGACGAGACTACACCTAGGGTTGTATTCTGCCTGTCGACTTCTGTCAAAGGTTTATTTTGTGACGTTCCAATCATTTGAAATGTCGTGTGAGAAGGGACGCCGTCCAATTCGGGCTTGTGGCAATGGGATCGCAAAGGTCAGATAACGGCCATCCCAAAAGACCAAACTCAACGGCGCGGACTTCGGCTTGCTGATTGCAGCGCTCGGCGCGCGCAACATACAGGAAGATCCTTGTGAAGGCACAACGCGTTGGGTATTCCATCTGCAACGCATTTATCAAGGGAGGCCAGCGCCATGCTCAAGCGCCAGTTCGATAAAACCAAGTTGCCAAGCCGTCATGTCACCGAAGGTGCGGCGCGCGCGCCGCATCGGTCCTATTACTATGCGATGGGAATGACCGAGGAGGAAATTCATCAACCTCTTGTCGGCGTTGCGACCTGCTGGAACGAGGCCGCCCCGTGCAACATCGCGCTGAACCGTCAGGCGCAGTCGGTCAAGATGGGGGTCAAATCGGGCAGCGGCACCCCGCGCGAGTTCACAACGATTACCGTGACTGACGGGATTGCAATGGGCCATGAAGGCATGCGGTCCTCGCTGGCGTCGCGTGAAGCGATTGCCGATACGGTAGAACTGACGATGCGCGGTCATTGCTACGACGCCCTTGTCGGCCTGGCGGGCTGCGACAAATCCTTGCCGGGCATGATGATGGCAATGATTCGTCTGAACGTGCCGTCTGTGTTCCTGTATGGCGGGTCGATCCTGCCGGGTCGTCTGAATGGCAAGGATGTGACGGTTCAGGACGTGTTCGAGGCCGTGGGCCAGCATCAGGCCGGCAACATGACCACATGCGAGCTGGAAAAGCTCGAAGCGGTGGCTTGCCCTTCGGCGGGGGCCTGTGGCGGTCAGTTTACCGCCAACACCATGGCCTGCGTGTCCGAGGCGATCGGCCTTGCGCTGATGAACTCGTCGGGTGCGCCAGCGCCTTACGAATCGCGCGATGCCTATGCCGAGGCGTCGGGCGTGGCGGTCATGAACCTAATCGAAAAGAACATCCGGGCGCGTGATATCGTGACGCGCAAATCGCTGGAAAACGCCGCGCGTGTCGTGGCCTGCACGGGCGGGTCGACAAATGCCGGACTTCACCTGCCAGCCATGGCGCATGAGGCGGGAATTGACTTCTACCTTGATGATGTTTGCGATATTTTCCGCGACACCCCGTATTTCGTCGATCTGAAACCCGGTGGGCAGTTCGTCGCCAAAGACCTCTATGAGGTTGGTGGCGTCCCGGTCGTGATGAAAGAGCTGCGCAAAGCGGGTCTGCTGCACGAAGACTGCATCACCGCCGATGGCTGTACGATTGGTGAATCGCTGGACAAGATCACGCGCGAGGCCGATGGCCGTGTGATCTATCCGATTGAAACGCCTTTGACGAAAACCGGCGGTGTTGTCGGGCTGAAGGGTAACCTTGCCCCCGAAGGTGCGATTGTGAAAGTCGCAGGCATGGAAGCGCAGCATCAGCTGTTCACCGGCCCGGCGCGGGTGTTCGAATGTGAACAGGACGCGTTCGAGGCCGTGCAAAGCCGCAGCTACAAAGAAGGCGACGTGTTCGTGATCCGCAACGAAGGCCCCGCAGGCGGTCCGGGTATGCGTGAAATGCTGGCGACCACTGCGGCGCTGTCGGGGCAAGGGATGGGCAAGAAGGTGGCACTGATCACTGATGGCCGTTTCTCTGGCGCGACACGCGGTTTCTGTGTCGGGCACGTTGGCCCGGAGGCCGCGCATGGCGGGCCGATTGCATTGCTGCAAGACGGCGACGTGATCACGCTGAATGCAATCGAAGGCACGATCGACGTCGCACTGACCGATGAAGAGCTGGCAGAGCGCAAGGCCAACTGGAAAGGCCCGCGCGAGACGATCTATGCTTCCGGTGCGCTGTGGAAATACTCACAGCTTGTTGGTGAAATCTACAAGGGCGCAGTCACCCATCCGGGCGGCAAGGCTGAAAAGCATGACTACATGGATCTATGATCGCATGATGATGCGCCCGGCATTTCTGCTGGGCGCAATCGTGTCGTTGTTGGCCGGATGTGAAGCGGGACCAGCTGGACATCGCGGCTTGCTGGCGTCAGCGCGCGGAACCGCTTCGGTTGACGCCAACCCGATCACGACCTTACCTGTTGTCGGCGGCGAGGTCGTCCTGAGCGCCCCTGACGATTATTGCATTGATCTGGAAACTGTCGAAAGCAAGCGCACGCGCGCCTTTGCGGTCATCGCAAGCTGTCAGATTCTGAGCGGCGATACTTCGGGTGCCCTTGTACCTCCGGTGCTTGTCACCGTGACGGTCGGCGGTAAGGATCCGGGCGCGCAGATCCCCTCACCAGAGCAGATTGCCACCAGTGCCGGGGGTGGTTTATTGCGGAGTAGCGCGCGGAATGGTGTTTCTGTGGTGCAACTCGCCAAAGGCGGAACCGGCGTGTTGCCGAATGGCGATCAGCGGTATTGGCGGGGCGCTTTCCTGGTCGCGGGACGACAGGTCGGCCTTGCACTCTATGCGCCGAAGGGCAGCGAAATGGCGTCTGCCAACGGCGGAGCGTTCTTACAGGCCACAGCACGGGCCATTCGTTCCGCCAGTCCGGATGTGGACGACACGGCGCAACAAGAAGCACTGCCCGTCGGAACCGATGCTGCCAACGCGGCAACCGCGCCGCGTCGTACGGCGATGCTTCGGGGCGCTGGCGAAGCAGGCAAAGCGGCTGCCGCAGGATCACAGCCGAGGCAGCAGGGACTTGGCGCGGCAATCGGCAGTTTGTTCAAAGGCGACGCCTTGCGTTAACGGTCTCGCAGCGGCCGGGTTTGGCGGTTGGGTCACGCGTCGTGATGTGTGGTAAGAGGGATGGCATGGCAGAGCAAAACCGATTTCTCGACCGGTTGACCAATCGCGCTGCCTTGCGCCGGTGGGCGCGCGCCGCACGACGCGCAGAAGCAACGGATCTGAAAGAGTTGCGGGCGCAGCGCCAACATGCCCGCCGCCTGCGTCATCATCTCGACAAGCTGATCCGAATTGCCGAGAGTCGGTTGGCACTGCCGCGGATCGGCTCTACTCGCTTTCCCAAACCAAACGATACCGATTGGGCCTATAGGCCACAATTGTGGCGCGGCCCGCTGCGTAATCCTGGCCTGTCCGCGGTGGTTTCGAACGCGACGATGGGCGAAGAGGTGAAGATCTTTCATGATTGTACCCGGTCGGAACTGACGCTGCGCCAGTTGCGCAATACCCGCGTGGCCGACCTTGCCCCATTTGGCCTGCAAATGGATGTGTTCGGTTTTGACGGCAGCTACCTGTCGCTTGCGATCGATCTGCCGGACAGTGCGGTGAAGGACCTCCGGCGTCGTCATCTGTTGCGCATGGAAGCGATCGTCGAGCTGGAAAATCCGCTCCGCATCTTTGCGCGCCTGAATATAAAGCACGGGCCCAATGTCGAACAGCTGGTCATGGAACTGCCGTTGACGGACAAGGCGGCCCTTGTCGAGTTTGATCTGGCCTATTCAAAGCTGAACGAAAGGCGCGTAGAGCGTCTATGGCTTGACCTGATCTTCGAAGAGCCAGCTATGAATCAGGTCATCCTGAGGGACCTGACGTTCAGCCGCAGACCACGGGCGGAACTCTAATGAAGAGGCCATACAGAGCATGAGCGACTATCACATTGCCAAGCGGCGCTTTGTCGAGGGTGTGTGGGAAGGGATCGTGACCCGCAAACGTGCCGATTCACCCGCGCCCAGGGTCGAGGTCACCCATCAGGGCCGCGCGCTTCCCGAGGTGAAACTTACAGAAAGCCCGGATGGAGGGCATTGGGATCTGACGGTTCCGGTCCCGGCAAATATGCTGGGAGACGGTGCGCAGGTGTTCCTGATAAACGATGCCGCCTCGGGCGATTTGCTGGACAGCTTCGCCATCATTGCAGGCGAGGTGCTGGCTGACGATCTGCACGCCGAGCTTCAGCTTTTGCGCGACGAACTGGACATGCTCAAACGCGCGTTCCGGCGGCATTGCCTGGACACAGGCTGACGCTTTCGTGTCAGCGCGATTGACCTTTCGGGCGCTCGGGTCCAATGTCGCCGGACACTGAACTTTCCCGAGGTTTGAATGTCCCCCGCTCGTGGCATGGCGCTGAAGCTGTTTGCGCTTTTTCTGTTCATGGCCATGTCCTCGCTGATCAAGGCAAGCTCGGCCGAAGTGTCCAGCTTTCAGGCGGTGTTCTTCCGGTCCTTCTTTGCCCTGCCAATCATTGTGATCTGGCTTGCCGCCCGCAAGGAGCTTTCGACAGGTCTGCGCACCCGGAACCCGGCGGCGCATTTCTGGCGCGGGATCATCGGCACGTCAGCGATGGGGTGCGGATTTGCGGCGTTGGGCCTTCTGCCACTGCCCGAGGTTACGGCGATCGGTTTTGCCTCGCCCCTGATTACGGTGCTGCTTGCGGCGGTTTTGCTGGGCGAACGGGTGCGCGCCTTTCGTCTGACGGCGGTTGGCATCGGGTTGGTCGGCGTGCTGGTCATCCTTTGGCCGCGGTTGTCGATCTCTCCAAAGGATATGGAAATGGCCGCGACGCTGGGCGTGGTTCTGGTGCTGACGGGCGCCGCGCTGCGGTCGGTTGCCCAGATCCATATCCGCCGCATGGTGCAGTCCGAACAGACCTCTGCCGTTGTGTTCTACTTTTCGCTGACCGCGACAGTGCTTTCGCTGTTCACCATTCCGTTCGGTTGGGTGATGCCATCGACGCCGGTGCTGTGGATGCTGATCAGCGCGGGGCTGATCGGCGGGGTCGGCCAGATCTTTCTGACATCCTCTTACCGATTTGCCGAAGCATCGGTTCTTGCGCCGTTCGACTATGCCTCGATGCTGTTCGCGCTGATTTTCGGCTATGTCCTGTTTGGCGAGGTGCCGACGGGTGCAATGATGATCGGCGTTGCCATCGTGATGTCTGCGGGCGCGTTGATCATCTGGCGGGAACGGCAGTTGGGGCTGGAGCGTGGCAAGGCCCGCCGCAGCCTGACGCCGCAAGGCTGAGGGATCAGTCGGACAACCGCGCCCAGGCATATTCCGCCGCCAGAAAGCCCCGCCGGTAACGACCAAGCGGGAAGCGCGGAGGCGGTGCTGCAAAGGCGCGCGGGCGCAGGTGGCGGGGTGGCTTGCCCTGTGCCAGATCAGCAAGGATCGTACCGCAATAGCTGCCCATCGCCACGCCGTTGCCGTGATAACCGAAGGCCGTGAAAGCGCCGGGCATCTGCGGGATCTCGCCGCAATATGGTGTCAGCGACGCCGTCAGACAAACCATCCCGGACCAGTAGTAGGGGGTGGGAACATGCGCCCAAGCCGGAAAGATCCGGTCGAAATCCGTGCGGACGCGGGCGCGAATGCGTGTTTCATTGGCGGCAGAGCTAACCAGACCGCCGCGCATGCCAAAGACCATGCGGTTATCCGGCGTCAGGTGAAAATAATGCAGCAGTCGCCGGTCTTCATAGCCCATCTGGTGGCTGGTCCAACCCTGCGCGTTCAGCGTTTCCGCGTTCATCGGTTCCGTGGCGATGACAGAACTTTGCGCGGGCAGGGTGCGCCCCCGCAGCCAGGGGATCAGGTCCTCGGTCGTGTAGCCATTAGTGGCCACGATCAGCCGGTCGGCCTTGATGCGCGCCTGGGGCGTGGTCACGACAAAGTCATTGCCATCCCGCGCGACGTCAAGCGCAGGGCTGTCGCCGTGAAGCGCGACCCCCGCAGATGCGGCCGCCCGCGCGAGGCCCGACAGGTATTTGCGCGGGTGCAGCGCGAAGCCCACCGGCAAGGTCAGCCCGCCGTGATGGGTTGAGGCCATGCCTAGCGTTTTTAGCTGCCTTGTGTCGTGGACCTCAGTTTTTGCCCGATAGGCCTTGTCCATATCCGGTTTTTGAGTGCGCAGATGTTTTGCGGCGGCGCGGGAATGGGCGAGGATCGTTTCGCCATCAGAATGCCGGTCGATAGCGATCCCCAGACGCGTCGTCAGGGCGGCCACATGGTCGATTGCTGCAAGCTCTGCGTCGCGGACCTCTTGCGCCGCGCCCTCGCCGAAACGGCGCGTCAGCACCTTGTCTGGCGCGCGTGTGCCGCCCGCGCAGCAGAAGCCGCCATTGCGTCCGGAGGCGCCCCAGCCGGGGTGGCGGGCGTCGATCAGGCAGACAGAGGCGCCATCTTCGGCCAGATGCAATGCCGCGTTCAATCCGGTGTAGCCGCCGCCGATGACAAGTACATCGGCCGATATGTCGTCCGTTGCCGAGGCGGCGGCCAGCGCGTCTTCGGGCACGTCCCGCGCCCAAAGGTTCAGCCGGTTCGGCTCGCCGGAAAGGGCGTAGGCCCCGTAAAGATGCCTCATGTGCGTTCGGCGGCGCGGGTTTCTGCCTCTTGCCGGACGGCAGAGCGTTTGGAGATCAGCGAGGCGGAAATCACCCCCACCGTGACAATCGCGATCATGATGGTCGACAGCGCGTTGATCTCGGGCGAGACGCCAAGCCGCACGGCCGAGAAGATCTTGATCGGCAAGGTGGTCGAGGACGGACCGGCGGCAAAGGACGCGATCACCAGATCGTCCAGCGACAGGGTGAAGGCCAGAAGCCATCCGGAAATCACCGCTGGCGCGATGATCGGCAGGGTGACAAGGCGGAAAGCCTCGAACGGCGAGCAGCCTAGATCCAGCGCCGCCTCTTCGAGGGAAATGTCAAAACTTGCCAGCCGCGACGAAACGACAACCGAGACGTAGCACATCGAAAACGTTGTGTGGGCCAAAACAATAGTCAGAATGCCCCGGTCCAGACCGATGCCGATGAACAAGAGCAGCAACGACAGACCGGTGATGACCTCTGGCATGACCAGCGGCGCGTAGATCATACCGGAAAACAGAGTACGCCCAGGAAAACGGTTGGCGCGCACCAGCACATAGGCGGCCATGGTTCCCAGAATCGCCGCGAGGGTCGAACTGAAGAATGCCACGCGCAGAGTGACCCAGGCTGCATCCAGAAACGCCTCGTTCCGGATCAGTTCGCCATACCATTTGGTCGAGAAGCCGGCCCAGACGGTGACCAGCTTTGACTCGTTGAAGCTGTAGACGATCAGGATGACCATCGGCAGGTAGAGAAACGCGAAGCCGAGTGTCAGCGATGTGGCGTTAAACCAAGTGAAACGTCTCATATGTCCGCCTCCGGCGTGGCCGCACGAAGCCAGGTGACGTTATAGATCCTCTGCCGACGGCCCTGTGAAAATGTTTGCGCCCTCATCGTTCGGCCTCGCGTTGTTTCTGCTGGTTGCGCTGGAACAGGATGATCGGCACGATCAGGATCAGCAGAAGAATGATCGCCACCGCAGAGGCAACCGGCCAGTCGCGATTGGAGAAGAACTCTTCCCACAGCACTTTGCCGATCATCAGCGTTTGCGATCCGCCCAAAAGCGACGGGATCACGAATTCACCCAAGGCGGGGATGAAGACGAGAAAACATCCAGCCACAATGCCCGACTTGGACAGCGGCACAGTCACCAGCCAGAAGGCAGAGATGCGCGAACAGCCCAGATCCTCGGCGGCTTCCAGCAGGCTGTCGTCCAGCTTTTCCAGCGCGGCGTAGATCGGCAGGATCATGAAAGGCAGGTAGGTGTAGACGATGCCGATATAGACGGCGGTGTTGGTGTTGAGGATGGTCAACGGTTCCGAGATCAGCCCCAGCGCCAGAAGCAACTGATTCAGCAGCCCTTCGGTGTTCAGGATGCCCATCCACGCGTAGACGCGGATCAGAAAGCTTGTCCAGAACGGCAGGATCACCAGCATCAGCAGCGTCGGCCGCCATTCGCGCGGCGCGCGGGCCAGCGCGTAGGCAATGGGAAAACCGGTGGCCAGCGTCATCAGCGTCGATAGCAGCGCGATCTGAAACGAACTGAGATAGGCCTTCCAGTAAAGATCATCTGTCGTCAGGAAGGTGAAATTCTCGAAATCCAGCGCGGCCACGAAAGCGCGGAAACCGGCCCACCCCTCGGACAGGTCAAGCTGCGGCGTGTAGGGCGGAATCGACAGCGCAATATCGGACAGCGAGATCTTCAGGACGATGAGAAACGGTACCAAAAACAGCGCCAGAAGCCACAGATAAGGCAGGCCGATGAGGATCAGGCGCCGCATGTCATTGCTCCAGCACCACGCCGGCCGTATCGGTCCAGCTTAGCCAAACTGTGTCCTCCCAGGTGAAGGACCGGCGGGCGATCCGGCGGGTATTGGCGGATTGCGCCTTGAGCACCTGACCGGATGGCAGCTCGACGTGATAGGTCGAGATGTTGCCAAGATAGGCGATGTCCAGCACCTTGCCAGTCATCGCATTGGCCGCATCATCAGGACGCTCGGCAGAAATTGTCAGCTTTTCGGGTCGGATCGCGAAATGCACCTTTTGCCCCGGCGACAGGCTGAGCGTACTGCGCGCGTTGATCGGTTGCTGGCCTTCTGCCCAGGTGATCGTGACGGCCTCACCCTCTTGGGCGGTGGCGCCTTCGATGATGTTCACCTCGCCGATGAAATCCGCGACATAGACCGAATTGGGTGCCTCGTAGATCACATCCGGGGTGGACACCTGAACAAGCCTGCCTTCATCCATCACCGCGACACGGCTGGCGACGGTCATCGCCTCTTCCTGATCATGGGTGACGATCACGAAGGTGGTGCCGGTCTTTTCCTGAATATCCATCAACTCGAACTGGGTGTCCTGCCGCAGCTTCTTGTCCAGCGCCCCCAGGGGTTCATCCAGCAACAGCAGTTTCGGTGCCTTGGCAAGGCTGCGGGCAAGCGCCACGCGCTGTCGCTGCCCGCCGGAAATCTGGTGCGGTTTGCGGCGGGAGAACTTGGTCAGTCGCGTGAGACGCAGCATTTCTTCGACCCGTGCGGCGATTTCTTCTTTCGAGCCACCGCCACGGCGCAGGCCAAAGGCGATGTTGTCCCAGACCGACAGATGCGGAAACAGCGCGTAGCTTTGGAACATCATGTTCACCGCGCGCTTGTTCGGTGGCACCGGGGCGATGTCCTTGCCCGCCAGAAGGATGCTGCCAGAACTTGGCGATTCGAACCCGGCAAGCATCCGCATCATCGTGGTCTTGCCGCAGCCTGACGGCCCCAACAATGCAAAGAATTCCTGTTCGAAAATATCCAGCGACAGTGCGTCTATCGCGACAAACTCTCCGAATTTCTTTGTCACCTGCTTGAACTGAATCAATGGTTTCGCTTCGGGGTCGTTCCAAGGGGCAAAGACCGTCTGGTTCATGCAATCGTCCAGCAAATTGTCAGGGTCAGGCCCGCGCAGTGGACGCACGGGCCCGTAAAAGAGCTTAGGTGCCCGATTTGATCTTGGTCCACAGCCGCGTGACCGTCCGCTGTACGCGCGGATCAAAAGGCGTGGTTGTGAACAAGTTGTTCAAAGCGTCCTCGGATGGGTAGATCGCCGGATCGCCGATCACATCCTCGTTGAGAAACTCTTGCGACGCCTTGTTGCCATTGGCGTAGTAGACGTAGTTCGAGGCCGCCGCCGCGTTCTGCGCGTCCATGATGAAATTCAGGAATGTGTGCGCCTCATCGACGTGTGGCGCGTCAACTGGAATCGCCATCTGGTCAAACCACATCTGAGCGCCTTCCTTGGGCGTATTAAACGCAACCTCAACCCCGTTATCGGCCTCGGCCGCACGGTCACGCGATTGCAGGATGTCGCCGGACCAGCCAACGGCAACGCAGATGTCACCATTTGCCAGCGCATTGATGTATTCGGACGAGTGGAACTTCTGGATATAGGGCCGCACGGCCGCATAGACCGGTTCTACCTTGGCGATCACCTCGGGGTCGTGGCTGTCGGGGTCTTCGCCGATATATTTCAGCGCCGCGGGGATCATCTCGGCGGGTGCGTCAAGGAAATGCACGCCGCATTCGGCCAGCTTTTCCATATTCTCGGGCTTGAAGACCAGATCCCAGGAATCAATCGGCGCATCGGGCCCCAGCGCCTCCTGGACCTTGGCAACATTCACGCCGATACCTGTGGTGCCCCACATGTAGTTGATCGAGTATTCATTGTCGGGGTCGTATTTCGCCGTCCGGTCCGAGATCACGCTCCACATGTTCTCAAGATTGGGCAGCTTGGATTTGTCGAGCTTCTGGAAAGCGCCGGCCATGATCTGACGTTGCAGGAATGTGCCGGTCGGCACCACCACGTCATAGCCCGATCCGCCGGACAGCATCTTGGTCTCCAGCAACTCGTTGCTGTCGAACACGTCGTAGATCAGGTCAATCCCGGTCTCTTCCTCGAATTTCGACAGAAGGTCCTCGTCGATATAATCGGACCAGTTATAGACACGCACCTCTTGCGCCTGTGCCGCGGCGGTCAGGGCGAGTGTTGCGGTGAAACTCAGCAGCGCTGTCTTCATAAATTTGCTCCTGTTGGATCTGGGACGCCTTTTGTCGGCAGCCTCTGCGTGGATTTGATCAAGTTTTCTACCGTCTGGCAACAACTGGATGTTTCCATGGCGGGGAAATCAACGCAAGGTGCGGCTCAAGATCCGAAAACTGCGAATAGGAGGGATGTTGTGATGAACGGCCATGCAAATCACTGTCAAAGCAAGCTGCCCGCGCATGAAATTGTTTACCGCGCGCTTCGCGCGCGCGTCCTGTTCGGAGAGATGGCACCGGGGGAGGCCGTGACCATTCAGGGCATCGCCGAGACACTGAATGCCGGAATCACCCCGGTCCGCGAGGCCATCCGGCGGCTGATTGCCGAAAGCGCGCTGGTGTTTCAGGACAATCGCCGCGTTATTGTGCCGCAACTGGATGCGGCCGCGATTGAAGAGCTTGTGATCGCCCGGAATGCGTTGGAACCAGAGCTTGCCAGACGTGCGGCATTGCGTGCGGACGTCAGGGCAGTGCGTCAGCTTGAAACGATTGACGCGCAGTTGGACAGGGCAATCGCGGGGGGGGATGTGCGTGGCTATCTCGAACAGAATTACCGTTTCCACGACGCGCTTTACGCGCAGGCTGCCGCGCCGATCCTGCGCTCGTTGGCCGATGGGTTGTGGCTGCGATTCGGACCGTCCCTGCGCGTCGTGTGCGGACAGTTCGGTACGCTCAACCTGCCGGACCGGCATAAAGAGCTGATCGAGGCGCTGAAATCAGCAGATGCCGATGCCGCCGCAGGGGCGATCAGGCGCGATGTCGAACAGGGGATGAATCAGGTCCGTGCCGCCTTGCAGACTTGATTCGATTGACAGTGCAGAATTTGATCATATTTTACGGCCAGCCAACCTTTCCTTTATCCGCAGGTGTCCCATGCCCCAGATTTCCAACCATATGCCGACCGCAGAATTGCAGGCGCTGGACGCCGCGCACCACATGCATCCCTTCACCACCAATGACGAGCTGACGCAGAAGGGCGCGCGCATCATCACCCGCGCCGATGGCGTCTGGCTGACCGATAGCGACGGCAACCGCATCCTTGACGGGATGGCGGGGCTTTGGTGCATGAATATCGGCTATGGCCGCAGCGAACTGGCCGATGTTGCCGCGCGCCAGATGCGTGAATTGCCCTATTACAACACGTTTTTCCAGACAACGCATGTACCGGCCATCGCGCTGGCGCAGCGGCTGGCAGAGCTCGCTCCGGGTGATTTGAACCACGTCTTCTTTGCCGGATCGGGGTCCGAGGCCAATGATACCAATATCCGCATGGCGCGAACCTATTGGCAGATCAAAGGCCAGCCGCAGAAAAATATCATCATTTCGCGCTGGAACGGCTATCATGGTTCATCCGTCGGGTCGGGCAGCCTTGGCGGGATGAAGGGTATGCACGCGCAGGGCGGCTTGCCGATTCCGGATATTCACCACATCAACCAGCCCGACTGGTGGTCCGAGGGCGGCGAACAAAGCCCCGAAGAGTTCGGCCTCGCCCGTGCACGCGAGTTGGAACAGGCCATCGAAACCCTGGGCGCCGACCGGGTTGCCGCCTTTATCGCCGAACCGGTGCAGGGCGCGGGCGGCGTCATCATCCCGCCCGCGACCTACTGGCCCGAGATCCAGCGCATCTGCGACGACCACGACATCCTGCTGATCGCGGATGAGGTGATCTGCGGATTTGGCCGCACCGGCAACTGGTTTGGCTCGCAAACCACCGGATGGCGGCCGCATATCATGACCATCGCCAAGGGGCTGTCCTCCGGCTATCAGCCGATCGGCGGATCTATTGTCTGTGACGAGGTTGCGTCTGTCATTGGCGGCGAAGAGTTCAACCACGGCTATACCTATTCCGGCCACCCCGTCGCGGCAGCGGTCGCGTTGGAGAATCTGCGCATCCTTGATGAGGAAGGTATCGTGACCCGCGTGGCCGAGGATACCGGCCCCCATCTGCGCGCCGCCTGGGAATCACTGGCCGATCATCCATTGGTGGGCGAGGCGAAGATCATTGGCATGATGGCCTCTATCGCGCTGACCCCGGACAAATCCGCCCGTGCGCCCTTTGCCGCCGAGGCCGGGACCGTGGGCTATATCTGCCGCGAACGGTGCTTTGCCAACAATCTGGTGATGCGCCATGTCGGGGACCGGATGATCATTTCGCCGCCGCTGGTGATCTCGAAACAGGAAATCGACACGCTGGTTGAACGCGCCCGCAGGTCGCTGGATGAAACCCACGCGGCGCTGAAAGAGCAGGGTTTGATGAAGGCAGGCACCCGCGACTGAGCCCCGCAACGACAACGGCCCGCAGATTTGCGGGCCGATTCGTAACGCAGTAAATGTTGTGGCGGTCCTACAGGCGGCTGTCGCGTCCGCGCAACTGGCGCGCTCGGGTCAGGATGGCATCCTCTACCGCGCGCACGGTGGACGCACTGGCCGGTCCGGACCGCGTCATCAGCGCCACGTTCAGCGACCGTGCATCAAGGGCCGGATCGCTGACATAGATCGTCGCGCGATAGGCGCGCCCGCCACCCGGCGGTGTGCCATACCCCGTTGAGATCACGCCGGTGAACGGATCGACCGATTGCACCGGCAGGAAGTTCAGCACCTCCAGCGAGGCATTCCAGATGTATTTGTTGACTGCGCCGACCTGACCCACATCATCACGGCCCCTGAAAATATCCCAGATGGTCGAGCGTGGCCGCCCGCGATCCCCATAGATGTTCTGATCCAGGATCTCATCCGCCGGAGGCGTGTCGACAGTGGTGCGGCTGCCAGATCGGCTGCACGCGCTTGTCATAACAAGCGTGGCGATAAGGCCGATGGCCAGTCCGTAGCGCGTGAATGCCATATAGTGTGCTCCTGCCCGCGTGGCGTCTTGTACCTTTCCATACCTGCCGCCGCCCGTCACGACAAGGCGCAGATTGTTTATAAGGCCGGGGGCTTGGACGGGCTTCGCCGAGCCGGGCTGACGGTCGGTGCAATTCTTGTGACAAAAGCGCATCACTAAAGCGCTTGTTGGCACGGCCCCAGCCGGATGTCTTGCAAACACGCGCCCGTCAGGAGCATAGATCATCCATCGAGACCGGAAAGCCGGTTTGATGCGTGCCTTTCGAACACATGAGGGAAAACTATGAAATCTATTCTTTTCGCTACCACGGCACTGGTCGCAACTGCCGGCATCGCCGCTGCAGACGTCAACCTGACCGGTTCCGCTGAAATGGGCATCATGGGCGGCGACGGTATCGCTGACCAGTTCCACACAGATATCGACGTGACTTTCGGCATGTCCGGCGAAGCAGACAACGGTCTGTCCTTCGGTGCATCCGTTGATCTGGACGAAGAAATCGGCGACAACAACGCCACAACTGGTGGTGTCGAATCCGGCGCAACTCGTGACGACACCGCCCACGGCGGCGCGACAATGTTTGTTGCATATGGCGGCGCCAAGCTGACCATGGGCGACACCGACGGTGCGTTCGACGCAGCAATGAACGAAGCCATCATCGGCGACTCGCTGGGCGACAACCACGAGCACGGCGGCTATAACGGCAACGCTGGCCTCGACGGCATGTATGACGGCCAGATCGCACGTTTCGATTACAGCTTCGACGCCTTCACCGGTTACCTGTCGGCCGAAGTCGACGACTCCGGCAACAACGATCCTGTCTGGGGTCTGGGTGTCAAGTATTCGGGTGAGCTTGCTGGCCTGACACTGGGTGTTGGTCTTGGTTACCAGACCACAGACGAAGACAACCCTGCTGACGAAGTTTGGGGTATCAGCCTCGACACCACATTCGCCAACGGCATCGTTGCCATCGCCAACTACTCGTCGATGAACTTCACAGCACCTGGCGCGAAAGACATGGAGCACTGGGGTGTTGCGTTCGGCTACACAATGAACGCTCTGACCGTTGCTGTGAACTACGGTGAGTTCGACAACCTTGCTGGCGTTGACGGCGACACATCCAAAGGCTGGGGCCTGATCGCCAACTACGACCTGGGCGGCGGTATCGAAGCTCAGTTCGGCTATGGTGACTCCGAAGCCGAAATCGGTGGCGTTGACCTCGACGCAGACACCTACTCGCTGGGTCTGGCAATGAGCTTCTAAGCTCAAGCCAATCTTGGTTACGGAGAGAGCGGGCCTTGGTGCCCGCTCTTTTCTTTTGTGCCGCAGCGCAGTAGCACATGGGCCAGCAAGAGAGGCCCCGATGTTCCCGATCAACCGCGCGCAGATTTCCGAACAGTACAAGCGGGCCAAGCAATTCCACGCAGCGGGACGGTTGGCAGAGGCCAGGACACTCTACCAATCCTTGCGCGTTGCCGCGCCGAAAATGGCGGAACTGCCGTTTCAACTGGCCCGGATCGCCGAAGCAACCGGCGCCCATACGCAAGCCGCGGACCTTTACGCCGAGGCCGATGCGCTGAAACCGGGCGAACCGATGATCCTGCAAGCACTGTCACAGGCCAGTCAGGCCGCCGGTGACCGCAAGGGCGCGCTGTCGGCGCTGGACAGGCTGATCGCGCTGACCCCCAAGGCGATTAAGCCGCAGGCCGAAAAGGCCGCCTATCTGCAACGCTTGGGGGAATTCGACGCGGCAGAAAAAATCTACCGCCGCCTGCTGAAAGCGCATCCTTTGGACGGCGAACTCTACCGCGTGTTCCTGGGCACCAAAAAACTGACCCGTGGCGACAAGCTGCTGCGCGATATGCAAAACGCTTGGAAACATGCGGGCCAAAGCGATGAAAGCCGGATGCATCTGGGTTTTGCCCTGGGCAAGTCTCTGTCAGAGACGGGCGAGGCCGACAAGGTTTTCGGGTATCTGGACGATGCCAATGCGCTGCAACGCAAGTATTTTCCATATGATCCCGCCGAATATACCAGGGACGTGGACGCGCTGCTTGCCGCGCAGGACGGGGCTGACATATCCGCAGCGACGGGAACGCTGGCATTGCGGCCGATTTTCGTGATTGGCATGCCGCGCTCTGGTACGACATTGGTCGAGCAGATCATCGCCAGCCATTCGGATGTGACCGCCGGGGGCGAGCTGACGCTGTTCCCGCGTCTGGCCTTTCAGGCCGTTGGCGGACCGCGTGACATGACCCCGCTGCGCGACATCGCGCCGGACAAGCTGGCCATGCTGGCCCGGACATATGCCGATGCGGTGATGCGAATGGTCGGCGTGGATAGTGGCATTGTCACCGACAAGTCGATCCAGCCCTATCTGGTGCTGGGTCTGCTGCGCCGCGCCCTTCCCGGCGCGCGGTTTGTCATCGTGCATCGCGATCCGCGCGATGTGGCGCTGTCGATCTACCGCAACTACTTTGAAAATGGGGTGCACCGCTATTCCAATTCGTTGCCGGACATCGCGCATTATGTGAAGACCTTTCACCGGGCGATCGCCTTCTGGCGCGACCGCATGCCGGGGGCGTTCCATGAGGTGCGATACGAGGATCTTGTCGCCGATCCAGAAGCCCAGTCGCGCGCGTTGATCGGCGCGGTCGGGCTGGACTGGCAGGACGCCTGCCTTGAGTTTCACAAACACGCGGGCGATATTCGCACGCTCAGCCTGCATCAGGTGCGCCAGCCGATCTACCAGACATCGGCGGCCGCCTGGAAACGCTACGAGGCCGATCTGGCCCCGTTCATCGACGCAATGAAGGAGCCGTGATGGGACTGTCGGAAATCAAGGAGCGCATCGCCAAGGCCGAGGCGGATGCAGGACGAGAGGCCGGCTCGGTCAAACTGATCGCGGTGTCCAAGGTGCAGCCTGACGACCGGGTGCGCGCTGTGTTGGGCGAAGGGCACCGTCTGTTTGGCGAGAACAAGGTGCAGGAAGCCGCTGGAAAATGGCCGGGTTTCCGCGATGAGTTTGACGGCGTTCAGGTGCATCTGATCGGGCCATTGCAAAGCAACAAGACCCGGCAGGCGATAGAGCTGTTCGAGGCGATCCATTCGGTCGACCGGCCCAAGCTTGCCAAAACGATTGCCCGGATCGCGCAGGAGATCGGACGCTGCCCGGATCTGTTTCTTCAGGTCAACACCGGCGAAGAGCCGCAAAAGGCCGGTGTGCTGCCCGCCGAGGCGGATGCGTTCATCGACGAATGCCGGGGCCTCGACCTGCCAGTGCGCGGGTTGATGTGCATCCCGCCGGTCGACGAGGCACCGTCGCTGCATTTTTCATTGCTGGCGAAGATCGCCGCGCGCAACGGGCTTGAGGGTCTGTCGATGGGGATGAGCGACGATTTCGAACAGGCAATCGCTTTGGGGGCGACGCATATCCGTGTCGGCTCGGCCATCTTTGGCGAACGTGTGCCGGGCTGACGCGTTTTATCGCGCCCGAACGGTCAGCCGGGTTGCCGGCGTGATCCGGCGTGCGATCTGCCAAAGGTGATCTGGGCGGAACGCAACGCAACCTTCGGTCGGAAAGCCGGAGCGACGCCATCTGTGCAGGAAGATCGCGGATCCGGCACCGGGTTTTGCATCCGGCCAGTTCCAATCGGTCAGCAGGATCAGATCATAAAGCGGATCCGCACGGCGCAGGCTTTCGTGGCCGTAGGGATAGGGCGCACGAACGAGCCTGTTGTAATCGGGTCGCTCCGGGTCATCTGACCAAAGATCGCCGGGCCGTATCGGGCGCGCCCAGTGAGACGGCGGCGCAATCCGGTCCGGGCGATACAGTATCCCGGTGATCCTGTGGGTGCCCACGGGAGTGGCCCCATCACCTTCGCGCTTGTCCGTGCGGATGCCGCCACGGCCTATTGTGCAAGGCCACATCCTGCCGATGAAACGAACACCCTGTGGGGTCAGGACAAGATCGTCCGCAGTCAAAACAGATGCCCGGATTTTGTTGCCTTGGTAGAGAGGTAGGCTTCGTTATGCGCGGTTTTCCCGACCTGTAGCGGTACCCGTTCGGCAACATGGATGCCGTGCTTTTCCATTATCGCAATCTTCGCCGGGTTGTTGGTCAGCAGCCGGACAGAGGAAAACCCCAGCTTCTTCAGAATGTCCGCGCCAATGCGAAAATCACGCTCGTCATCCTCGAACCCCAGCCGGTGATTGGCCTCGACCGTGTCGAAACCCTGGTCCTGAAGCGAATAGGCGCGCATCTTGTTGGCCAGACCAATGCCGCGCCCCTCCTGGTTGAGATACAACAGCACACCCGCGCCCTCGTCGCCCATCTGGGCGAGGGCCGCGTGTAATTGCGGGCCGCAGTCGCATTTCAGACTGCCCATCAGGTCGCCGGTGAAACAGGCCGAGTGCAACCGCGCGAGAACAGGCGCGTTGCGGGCGGGCTTGCCGATTTCCATCGCGTAATGTTCCTCGCTGCCGTCCTCCGGGCGGAAGACATGCAGGCGGCCCGCTTCTGACACAGCGATTGGCAAGCGAGCGGCGACAACCTCTGACAGCGGGCTGAGGCTTTGCAGCAGGGGCGCGACGCTTGCGGCCTGAAGCCGTGTCAGCCCGTGTTTTTGTGCAAAGCCACCCGCGTCATCCAAGGACAGGACCAGCGCGGCTGGTAGCAACTGCGCGGATTTTATCAGCAACACAGCCAACCGGTGGGGGCTGGCGTCGCCATCCCGGCGCGTCACAAGCGGCCCCTTCATCGGCTTGCGCAGATCATCCGCCGGATCGGCAAGTCCGCGCACCCAGCCCAGCGTCGCGTCGTTCGGCAAAGCCACGCGCGCCACATCCCCGTCATAGGCACGCGCCTTTAGTGTGGCCGCACGTCGCCCCGTCAGCGCCAGATCAACCGGCCCCAGCGTTTGCGCAAAGGCCAGTCTTTCGGGTGTCAGCGTTTCGGTCGCCAGAATCAGTGCGGGTGCCGGCCCGTCCATAACAACCGGCACGCCCATCCGCAGATCTGCGCGGGCGCGGGCCAACATCTCCTTTGGGTCGGGGGCGAAGGGCATGGGAGATCTCGATTGTTGCAAGATGGCTTTGGCATGTAACGAATTTACCCCGGAATTGAAACATATTCGCGGACTTGGCCCTTCCTTTACACGAGGACGTGAGGCAGTTGCAGCAAATCTTGCCCTGCACCGTGGCGGCACACATCTTTCACTCAGAACATGGAGGACGCCAAATGGCACAACTCAAGAACATTTTGCTGGTCGATGACGACGACGACCTGCGCGAGGCCCTGTCTGAACAGCTTGTGATGACAGAGGATTTCGAGGTTTTCGAAGCCGGTAATGGCGCGGATGCAATGATCCGCGTCAAGGAGCAACTATACGATCTGATCGTGCTGGACGTGGGGCTTCCGGATACCGACGGGCGCGAGCTGTGCCGCCTGATGCGCAAGCAAGGCGTGAAGGCACCGATCCTGATGCTGACCGGCCATGACAGTGACTCTGACACCATCCTTGGGCTGGACGCGGGTGCCAATGACTACGTCTCCAAGCCATTCAAGTTTCCGGTGCTTCTGGCCCGTATTCGCGCCCAGTTGCGACAGCACGAACAATCCGAAGATGCGGTTTTCCAGCTTGGGCCGTATACGTTCAAGCCGTCGATGAAGATGCTGATTACGGATGAAGACCGCAAGATCAGGCTGACCGAGAAAGAGACGAACATTCTCAAGTTTCTCTACCGGTCCAATGATGGGGTGGTGGCGCGCGACACGCTGCTTCACGAAGTCTGGGGATATAATGCCGGCGTGACGACACACACGCTTGAGACGCACATCTACCGGTTGCGCCAGAAAATCGAGCCGGAACCCTCCAATGCGCGCCTTCTGGTGACTGAATCAGGCGGTTATAGATTGATTGCGTAGGGAAAAAGAGTATATTAACCCCAGCCGTTGTGTCGGGTTCGACACAACCATAGAGATTCCGACCTCCCGTTGCATGTGCGGGTTATCGCATGCACCTCCCTGTTGGACTGACCCGGGCTTCGGCCTGGGTCTTTTTTGTCCGGGGGCAGATCGGCATTCACTGTTGTATCTTGTGGCGGAACCTACATGATTTGATGACGCATTTTGATCCACACTAGGCTGCGTAGAATGGACCATGCAAAGGCTATTGATACGATCGTTGACGCGATCAACGACGCTCCGGGTATTCGGGCGCTGTTTCTGAGCGGCAGTTATGCGACCGGAATGGCTGACGCCTACAGTGATCTTGATTTCGTGCTGGTCGCCGATGAGGGGGCGACCGATGCTGTGGCTTCTGTTTGGCGGAATGCCATTGAAAAGACCGGCAATATCGTTTTGTGGTGGGATCGGATGACGGTCCCCGTGCTGATCAATGCCATTACCGAAGACTGGACGCGCACCAATGTCATCATCCTCAAGCCCGACCAGATGCGCGCGCATACTCAAAGCAGTCTGAAGCCGCTTTTTGATCATGCGCAGATTTATGACGGGCTGCCCGAGACCGTGGCGGATACCGGTCCGAATCTGCGTAAAGTCAAATACCAGATTGAAGAGTTCATCCGCATTCTGGGCCTCCTGCATCTGGCGGACGGTCGCCGCGAATATATCAACGGCGTGCTTGGGATCTTTCATCTGCGCAACCTTCTGGTCGATCTGCTGATCGAGGAAACCAACGCGCCGCATCGCGGCGGTGTGCTGCATCTCAACCGTCTGATCACCGATGAGCAAAAGGCGATTTTGACGTCGCTGCCGCCTCCGGTTCCCAACCGCAAGGCGATGATCGAGGGTCATTTGGCCTATGCAAAGGCCTATTTGCCGCGGGCGCGCAAATGGGCGCGGCACTTGGGTGTGGAATGGCCGGAACGGTTCGAGGCAGCGACTTGGGCGAAGCTGAATAAAACCTTGTCGATCAAGCGTCCCTACGATCCGGAATGACGGGCGCAATCGGGCTTTGGGCCGGATGAGTCAACAGGCCCGTTGCGCAGGTGACACGGCGTGGCGCGCAGGCAGACCGGCTTGCACCCCGGCGTTGATGCGGGCAAGGTCGCGCTTCCTGACCTGCCGCGATTGCCGCCCAAACCGGAGCTTGCCGATGACCTTCACCCTGGCCACATGGAACATCAACTCCGTCCGCCTGCGCGAACCCATCGTCTGCAAGCTGTTGCAGGAAGAAGCGCCGGACGTGCTGTGCCTGCAAGAGTGCAAGAGCCCGGTCGACAAGATTCCGCTGGAAGGGTTTCGCGCCCTTGGATACGAACATATCGTGGCGCGAGGACAGAAAGGCTATAACGGCGTCGCGATCCTGTCGAAATTGCCGATCGAAGATGTGGGTGGGCATGATCTTGTCGGCCTTGGCCATGCCCGGCACGTCGCGGCAAAGCTGGAAAACGGCGTGACGATCCACAATTTCTATGTGCCGGCCGGTGGCGACGTGCCGGACCGCGAGGTGAACCTGAAATTCGGCCAGAAGCTGGATTACCTCACCGAGATGCGCGACTGGTTCCACGGTGACCGCCCGGAAAAGTCGATCCTTGTGGGCGATCTGAACATCGCCCCGCGCGAAGATGATGTCTGGAGCCACAAGCAGCTTCTGAAGATCGTCAGCCATACACCGGTGGAGGTCGAACATCTGGCGCAGGCACAGGACGCGGGCAATTGGGTGGACATCACCCGGCAGGACATCCCCGAGGGTCAGCTTTACAGTTGGTGGTCCTACCGCGCCAAGGATTGGGATGCCGCCGACAAGGGCCGCCGACTGGATCACGTCTGGGCCACGTCCGACATTTCCAATGCCGGCCATTCCAGCCGTGTGCTGCGCCATGTGCGCGGGTGGGAAAAGCCCTCGGATCACGCGCCGGTCTTTGCCACTTTCGATCTGTGATCGCGCCGGGCGCGGGGCGCTGTACGCAGGTAATGGCTCGGGTCAGGCTGCTCCGGACAGGGCGCGCCCCTTGCAACATGGGTCGGCATGGGCCATCTAGACCGCAACGCAAGCGATAGATATGGAACTTGGGAAATGATCGAACTTGGTGCCGCTCCGCAAGCTGATGCAACGCTGATCGAGGACGTGACCGAAGCCGACTTCATGGCAAAGGTTGTCGAGGCCAGTCAGACCACACCGGTGATCGTCGATTTCTGGGCACCTTGGTGTGGCCCCTGTAAAACGATGGGGCCGCAGCTGGAAGCAGCGGTGACAGCCGCCAAGGGTGCCGTGCGGATGGCCAAGGTCAATGTCGACGAGGCGCAGGGCATCGCCGGACAGATGCGCATTCAGTCGATCCCCACGGTCTATGCGTTCTGGCAGGGTCAGCCCATTGACGGGTTTCAGGGCGCGGTCGCTGAATCCGAAATCAAGGCATTTGTCGAACGTGTCGTGCAGGCAGGCGGCGGCGATGCGTCCGGTGGCTTGGACGAGGCGCTGACCGCCGCAGAGGAAATGCTGGAACAAGGCGCGGCTGCCGATGCTGCCCAGATATTCGGAGCAATTCTTGGCGAAGACCCCAACCACGCCGCGGCCTATGGCGGCATGGTCCGTTCGCATATCGCGGCGGGGGATCTGGAACAGGCAGAGGCCGTGCTGAACGGCGCGCCTGCCGAGATCAGCAAGGCACCGGAACTTGAGGCGGCCCATGCACAGCTTGAACTGGCGAAACAGGCCGAGAATGCTGGCCCGGTGTCGGAATTGCGCGCGCAGGTCGATGCAAACCCGGACGATCATCAGGCGCGGTTTGATCTCGCCCTGGCGTTGCACGCCAGTGGCGATGCGGAAGCGGCGGTTGCCGAATTGCTGGACATTTTCCGTCGGGACCGCGAATGGAATGACGGCGCTGCCAAGGCGCAACTGTTCACCATTTTCGAGGCGCTGAAGCCCAATGATCCGGTTGTCTTGAACGGTCGTCGCAAACTGAGCTCGATGATATTTGCCTGATCGTGTCGCAACGCTAGTTTCAGCGACATGAGCCGCAAACTCGATCTTCCGGACATCATCCCGATTTTCCCGCTTCCGGGGGCGCTATTGCTGCCGCGTGCTCGGCTGCCGCTGCACATATTCGAACCACGCTACCTGCAAATGCTGGAGGACACGCTGAAAACCTCTTCGCGGCTGATCGGCATGGTGCAGCCGTTTGACACGCCGAATGGCGAGGACGCGTTGCACAGTATCGGCTGCGCGGGGCGGGTGACGCAGTTTTCGGAAACCGAGGACGGGCGCTACATGATCACGCTTGCCGGCGTGTCGCGCTACCGGGTCAAGCGTGAGCTTGACGGGTTCCCCCCTTACCGACGTTGCGAAGTGTCTTGGGAGGGCTTCGAACAGGACCGGACCGCCCACGCCGTGCCGGATGACACGTTTTGCCGCGACAGCTTTCTCAAGATACTGGGCCGATATTTCGACGCGCGGGAATTGTCCGCCGATTGGGACACGCTGGCCGAGGCCGATGACGAGCTGCTGATCAATTCCCTGTCGATGCTGCTGGAATTTGCGCCCGAGGACAAACAGGCCCTTTTGGAAGCGCCCTCGCTGACCACGCGCCGCGAGACATTGGTCACGCTTCTGGAATATGCCCTGCGCGGCGGTGGAGAGGATCTGATGCAATGAATGCGACCCCTGAATTTGATCGCCGGATGCTGGAGGCTTTGGTCTGCCCGCACACCCACGCCGTGCTGGTCTATGATCCGGACGCACAGGAGCTGATCTCCCGCAATGCAGGTCTTGCCTATCCGGTGCGCAACGGCATCCCGGTAATGTTGCTGGACGAAGCCCGCAGGCTGGAAGATTAGGCTGGGGTAAGCCGCTGTTCCGGTGCTTGCTTCGGGCGTATCTTCGCCAATGCAATCTCTTCGCTAAAGCGATTTGGACGATCTCTTCGGGCATCACCTGAAGGTGATTTTTGCTGTGACAGGGACTGAGCTAAGCTCTGCCCGAAAAGGGGGGCTGTCCGATGTATCGACCTATTGTTTCTGCTCTTTTCGGCGCTCTGGCAGTCATCCTGACGGTTTGGTTGGGTCTTGGAGAGCTATTGGGCGCGCATCCGTTCTGGGATGTGCAGGTGGCGCTGGTCGGTGCCCCGATCGGTGCGCTGATCGCGATGTTGTTGGGCTGGCTTGAGCGCAGCGGTGCCGCTTTATTGGCTGGGGCTGCAATCCTGATTGTGGGTCTTGTAATGGCGATGCGCGGCAAGATGGCGTTTGCGTCCTCTTATGCCGAAGATCTGTTTTCCGGTGCGTTATGGTATTACGGCTGGATCACGATTTTCATAGGGGCTGCACTCGCGATAGCCGCGCTGTTCAGCCGCGCATCAGGTCTGGCAGGTCGCCCGTCAGCCCCGCCGCCTCTCGGATAAAGCCGCGGCGCAGGGCAGGGACCGACTGAATCGCCTTCATACCCAGATCGCGCCCCGCACGCAGCAGCGGGTTGTCGTTTGAAAACAGCCTGTTGAAGATGTCCGTAGCCCCCGCGAGCGTGGCAGTGTCGAAGCGTCGCCACTGTTGATACCGGGCCAGAACGTCGGATTGCGCGATGTCCTCACCGCGCCGTTGCGCGTGGGCCAGCACATGCGCCAATGCGGCCACGTCACGAAAGCCCGCATTCAGGCCCTGACCCGCAATCGGATGCACACCATGCGCCGCATCGCCGACCAGGGCCAGCCGCTCGGCGACAAAGCTGTTCGCAAGGCTCAGCGACAGCGGATAAGTAAACCGGTCCCCGGCAAGGCTGATCTCGCCCAGAAAATCACCGAACCGGGGGCGCAGGGCGGTCAGATAACCCTCATCCGGCAGGGCGTTGATCCGGGCTGCGGCGTCGTCGCTCTCGCTCCAGACGATCGAGGACCGGTTGCCTGTCAGCGGCAGGATCGCCAGTGGCCCCGAGGGCATGAAAAGCTGATGCGCGATGCCGTGATGCGGGCGGTCGTGGGCGATGGCGCAGACCAGCGCGGTTTGACCGTAACGCCAACCGGTGCGCCGGATGCCCGCGCGCAGGGCTGTTCCGCTTTGCCTGCCATCGGCGCCGATCAGGATGCGTCCGCGCAAGACCTCACCGCTGTCCAGCGTCACCGAAACGCCCGTTGCATCGGTCTGTTGTCCGGTCACCTTAGTATCAGGCAAGTGGCGGATCAGATCCGTCGCTCCCATGGCCTGCATCAACGCGCGGCGGAGGTAACGATCTTCGACCATGTAGCCCATCGGGCCTTCTTCAATCTCGGAATGGTCAAAATGCAGCCCAAGGAACGCGGCACCTTCGCCCGCGCGCCCGTCGCTGACCTTGATCTCCAGCATCGGCTGGGCGTCATCCTCCAGTACGTCCCAAAGCCCCAGCCGCGCCAGCATCCGTTGCGAAGCCAGCGCAAGCGCGTAGGATCGCCCGTCAAAGTCATGCGCAGTGGCCTTATCCACCGGCATCGCGTCGATGACGGTGGCGGACAGGCCGGCCTGCCCGGCAGCAAGCGCAAGTGCCGGGCCGTTCAGCCCGCCACCCACAATTAGAAGATCCGATATATCGCTCATGTCTGCCAATATGGTCGGCGGCGCGGGATTGTCCATGCGCCGCGCTGCCGCTACCCTCGGGCAGTCAAATCAGAGGAAGCAGACATGCAGCAATGGTCGGAACAAAGTGCGGCGGAACTCGGGCGCGGTATTGGCGCGGGCGAGATTGATCCGGTGGCGCTGGCAGAGTTTTTTCTGGACCGTATTGCATCGCATCCGTTGAACGACCGGATCTATGCGCGGCTGACCCCGGATCGCGCCATGGCCGAGGCGGGGGCGGCGTCTGCGCGTGCCAGGGCAGGCCGACGGCTATCGCCGCTGGACGGGGTGCCGTGCAGTTGGAAAGACCTGTTCGACACGGCCGGTGTCGCGACCGAAGCAGGCTCCAGATTGCTGGAAGGGCGGGTGCCTGACCGCGATGCAGAGGTGCTGCGCATAGCGACCGCGATGGGGTTGGTCTGTCTGGGCAAAACCCATCAGTCAGAACTGGCGTTTTCCGGTCTTGGATTGAACCCCATGACGCAGAGTCCGCCTTGCGTGAATGACGAAAGCGCGGTGTCGGGCGGATCATCCTCGGGCACCGCCACGTCTGTCGCCTTCGGGCTTGCGCCGATGGGCATCGGGTCCGATACGGGCGGCTCCGTGCGCGTCCCTGCGGCGTGGAACGATCTTGTCGGGCTGAAGACCACCTCCGGGCGGCTGTCTCTGTCGGGCACAGTGCCGCTATGCACCCGTTTCGATACGGTCGGTCCGTTGACCCGCACGGTCGAGGATGCCGCGCTGGCGCTGGCGGTGCTGGAGGGCAGGGGGCCTGCTGATCTGCGCGGGGCCTCGCTGAAGGGCGTCCGCCTTGCCGATTTGCGCACCATCGCCAGCGACGATCTGCGCGACACGCCCGCCGCCGCCTATAGCGCCGCCGTTGAAAAGTTGCAGGCGGCAGGCGCGGAGGTCGTCCAGATCGACGCGCCGGAGGTTGCCGAGGCAATGGCCGACACGCCCACGCTTTATGCCGGCGAGGCCTATGGCCAGTGGCGTGACACGATCGAGGCCGCGCCGGACAAGATGTTTGCCCGTATTCTGGACAGGTTCCGCGCCGGGGCCGAGGTCTCGGGGCCGGAGTTTGTCGCGGCTTGGCGGCGGTTGGACGCGCACCGCGCCACATGGGCCAAACGCGTGGCCGGGTTTGACGCGGTGATCTGTGCAACTGCACCGAATCTGCCGCCGAATGTCGACCGGCTGATGAACGATCCGGATTACTATGTCTCCGAAAACCTGATGACATTGCGGAATACACGAATCGGAAACCTGATGGGTGGCGCGGGTTTGACCCTGCCCACCGGCGTGCCAAGCTGCGGCATTCTCTTCATGGGCAAAGCTTACGGCGAAGAGTTTCTGTTGCGTCTGGGCAGCGCCGCAGAGGCCGTCTTGCGCTGACCAGACCCGCCCGGCGCGCCAATAGCGGCTGACCTGATGTCAAGACCGCGAGTGCCGGGGCAGAGCCGTCCACAGCCATTGCGATGTTACTGCCACAGCGCTGATTTTCCCCCGGCTTTCTGTGGACGGCCCACGGGCGCTTGGCTATTCTGGCGCAAAGCGGGGCGTTAATGACCCCGCATTTTGAGGCAGTTGAATATGTTTCCCGAGCGGTTCTCGAACCTTCCGGCCTACGCGTTCCCACGCTTGCGGGCGCTTTTGGACCATCACGCGCCCGGCGGCGACGTGGTGCATATGACCATTGGCGAACCCAAGCATGATTTTCCGGCCTGGGTCGCCCAGATCATCGCGGAAAATGCCGCCGGATTCGGGCGCTACCCTGCCAATGACGGCACGCCTGAACTGCTTGAGGCGATTGCGGGTTTCGTAGGGTGCCGCTACGGCGTGACACTGGACGCGGCCACGCAGGTGATGGCGCTCAACGGCACCCGCGAGGGGCTGTATAACGCCGCGATGGCGCTTTGCCCTGAGACTGTGCGCGGCAAGCGGCCCGTCGTGCTGATCCCCAACCCGTTCTATCAGGTCTACATGATTGCGGCGATTTCGGTGGGTGCAGAGCCGGTCTTTGTGCCTGCCACCGAAGCGACCGGCCATTTGCCCGACTATACGCAGCTTGCGCCAGAGGTGCTGGACCGTGTGGCGCTGGCCTATGTCTGTTCGCCCTCCAACCCGCAGGGTGCGGTCGCGAGTGAGGCCTATTGGCGCGATCTGATTGCGCTGGCTGAAAAGCACGATTTCCGCATCATGGCGGACGAATGCTACTCCGAGATCTACCGCGATGCGCCGCCCGCTGGCGCATTGCAGATCGCGCAGGCCATGGGAGCGGACCCGGAGCGTGTGGTGATCTTTCATTCGCTGTCGAAGCGGTCCAACCTGCCGGGGCTGCGGTCAGGCTTTGTCGCCGGCGGGCCGCAATGCATCGCCCGCATCCGTCAGTTGCGCGCCTATTCCGGGGCACCTTTGCCGCTGCCCATTCAGGCCGCCTCGGCCCGTGTTTGGGCGGACGATGCGCATGTTGTGGAAAACCGGGCGCTTTACCAAGAGAAATACGCGCTTGCGGACGAGATCTTTGCGAATGTGCCCGGCTACTCAGGGCCAGAGGCAGGGTTCTTTCTGTGGCTGCGCGTCGGCAATGGCGAAGAGGCGGCCCTGAAGGCGTGGACCCAGACCGGCGTCCGGGTTCTGCCGGGTGCCTATCTGGGCCGCGAAGTAGACGGGGTGAACCCCGCAGAACAGTTTATCCGGGTCGCCATGGTGGCCCCAAAAGAAGAGATGCAGCGCGGGCTGATCCGGCTCTGTGACTGTCTGTACGATTGAGGCGAGGGAAAATGGCATATCAGGCACGGGGGCGTGATCCCCTTTTCGACAGCAACATGCAGGCGGCGATCGAAAAGCGCGGAAAAGAACTGATCGGCGTGCTGCTGGTCATTCTGGGTTGCGCAGCGGCGGCAATGATTGCCAGCTACACGCCGGACGATCCCAGTTGGCTGTCGGCCACGGATGCCCCGGTGCAGAACTGGCTGGGTCGGCTGGGGGCCTCGATTGCCGCGCCATTGTTCATGATCGTCGGCTGGGGAAGCTGGGGGCTGGCCTTGGTTCTGGTCACCTGGGGCGTGCGGTTTGCGCTGCACCGCGGTGATGAGCGCGTCTCCGCCCGCGTGATCTTTGCTCCGATCTGGATTGCACTGGCCGCGGTCTATGCCGCTGGTCAGAATATCGGCCCGGACTGGACCCACAGCTTTGGCCTGGGTGGCCTGTTCGGCGACATGATGATGGGCACATTGCTGAACATCCTGCCTGTCGGCGCGACCTTCGGTCTGAAGCTGGTGCAGCTCTTGCTGGGGGTGGGACTTCTGGCGCTGGGCGCCTTCGTGCTGGGCTTCACCATGCCAGAGCTGCGCAGTATCGGCCGTTTCCTGATAGTGGGTATCGTGATGACCTATGCCACGATCCTGACGCTTCTGGGACGTGGGGCCGGTGCCTCGGTCCGCGCGGCGCAGGCGACACAGACTCGTCTTGCGGAACGTCGTGCCCGGAGCAAGGCAGAGGCTGCCGAGGCCGCTGAATGGGCCTATGCGCAGACCTCCGTTCCCGCACCGGAATTCGATCCCGAAGACTCGACAGAGAAATCCAGCTTCCTCGCGCGGATGCCTGCGCTCATCAAGCGTCCGCTTGACCAGATGCCGGAACCCGAGTTGATCGAGACAGAATCCCATGCCGATGTGGGCGACGGGCCCAGCGATGACCGGATCAAGGCGAAGATCGCCGATGTCATCAAGGCGCGCGTTCGCAAGAACCCTGCCATGCAGGTCAAAAGCGCCGCACCGCTGACCAAGGGACGTGGCCGCGGGCCGGATCCGTTGATCATCACGCCGCGGACTGGTCTGCCGCCGGAACCGCCGCTGACCTCCGGCATGCCGCGCCTTCCGGTGGAACCACCGTTGACCAGCGCAGCCGCAGGTGTTGCCGCAACACCAGAGCCATCCGCATCTCCTGACACGCCAACCCCGCCGCAAACCGGCCGGATCATCACGCCACGCCCGCGTGCCGATATACCCGCTGCGGCCCCCGAGCCGCAGCCTCTGCCGCAAGAGGATGCCGATCTGGACGAGGCAGAGATGCTGGACGATCACTACCATTTCGAGCCACCAATGCAGACTCAACCGCTTCCCATTCCGGATGCAAAGAAAGTCGTGCAACAACCGGTGCGCAAGCCGATGCAGCCTTCGCGCCGTGCGAAGCAAGAGGCGCAACCCAGCCTGAAATTCGAGGACAATCCCGACGGATACGAACTTCCGCCGCTCAACCTGCTGATGAGCCCCGACAAGATCCAGCGCCATGTTCTGGCGGACGAGGCGCTGGAGGAAAATGCCCGGATGCTGGAATCCGTGCTCGACGATTATGGCGTGAAGGGAGAGATCGTCTCGGTCCGTCCCGGTCCCGTCGTTACCATGTACGAGCTGGAACCAGCCGCAGGCCTCAAGGCCAGCCGTGTGATCGGGTTGGCGGATGACATCGCGCGCAGCATGTCGGCGCTGTCGGCGCGTGTGTCCACCGTTCCGGGGCGCAGCGTGATCGGTATCGAATTGCCGAATGAAAACCGCGAGATGGTGTCCTTCCGCGAGATCCTGTCGACTCGCGATTACGGCGATGGCAACCACAAGCTGCCGCTGGCGCTGGGCAAGGATATCGGCGGCGATCCCGTGGTGGCGAACCTTGCGAAGATGCCTCACCTGCTGATTGCCGGGACAACCGGTTCGGGTAAGTCGGTGGCGATCAACACCATGATCCTGTCGCTGCTGTATAAGCTAACGCCGGACGAATGCCGTCTGATCATGATCGACCCCAAGATGCTGGAACTGTCGGTCTATGACGGCATCCCGCATCTTCTGTCGCCCGTTGTGACCGACCCGAAAAAGGCCGTGGTTGCGCTGAAATGGACCGTGGGCGAGATGGAAGAGCGCTATCGCAAGATGTCCAAGATGGGCGTGCGCAACATCGACGGCTATAATGGCCGCGTCGCCGAGGCGCTGTCCAAGGGCGAGATGTTTGAACGTACCGTGCAGACCGGGTTTGACGACGAAACAGGCGAGCCGATCTTCGAGACGGAAGAGATTGAACCCAAGAAAATGCCCTATATCGTCGTGATCGTCGACGAGATGGCCGACCTGATGATGGTTGCGGGCAAAGAGATCGAGGCCTGTATCCAGCGTCTGGCACAAATGGCGCGGGCCTCGGGTATTCACCTGATCATGGCCACGCAGCGCCCATCGGTGGATGTCATCACCGGCACGATCAAGGCGAACTTCCCGACGCGGATCTCTTTCCAGGTCACGTCGAAAATCGACAGCCGCACCATTCTGGGCGAAATGGGGGCCGAACAGCTTCTGGGCATGGGCGACATGCTTTACATGGCTGGCGGTGCCAAGATCACCCGCTGCCACGGGCCGTTCTGTTCGGATGAAGAGGTCGAGGAGATCGTCAACCATCTCAAGGCTTACGGCCCGCCCAGCTATATCGGTGGCGTGGTCGAAGGTCCGGATGATGAAAAAGCCGACAATATCGACGCCGTGCTGGGGCTGAATACCGGCGGCAACACCGATGGCGAGGACGCCCTTTACGACACCGCAGTGGCTATCGTGGTTCGCGACCGCAAATGTTCGACCTCCTACATCCAGCGCAAACTGGCGATCGGCTACAACAAGGCTGCGCGTCTGGTAGAGCAGATGGAGGATCAGGGCATCGTCTCGGCGGCCAACCATGTCGGCAAGCGTGAAATCCTGGTTCCCGAACAGGGCTGATAGGTCTTCGGTCAATAAAACTCATCCGGCACGGCGCACGGGCCTTGGCGTTCCAACACGGCCTTGCCCTGTCGGATGAACCCGCGTCTGCGTAGGGCTGAAATCTGCGATATGCCCCCTGCCGCCCCCTCCCCTGCCGGAACCAACTGTCCGCTGACGGCGTTTTGATGCCTGCGGCGTCGGGCTCCCCTTGATATGCGGCAACGGCGAGGTGATATCTCTGACACACCGGCCGTTATCGCATATCACCGGGTTCGTGCCCTAGATGCGCTGGACAGAAACAACGATTGAGGACGACATATGACCTTTCTTCGCACCTTGGCCGCGGCCAGTGCCGTTGCCTTTCTGGCGATGCCCGCAGCGGCGGAAAAGCTATCTCTGAATGCGATTTCCAACTACCTGAATGGCCTGACATCGGCCAAGGGAGCGTTCACCCAGATCAATGATGACGGTACGATCTCGACGGGTACGATCTATATCAAGCGGCCCGGAAAGGTGCGATTCGAATACAATCCGCCCGAACAGGCGCTGGTGCTGGCCTATGCCGGCGAGGTGGCGATCTTCGACAAGAAGACGGGCCAGGGGCCAGACCGTTACCCGCTGGCCCGCACCCCGCTCAGCATCATTCTGGATCGTAATGTCAATCTGGCACGCGCCAATATGGTGACGGCGCAGGGCTATGACGGCACTGCCACTACGGTGACAGCGCAGGATCCCGACCATCCCGAATACGGAAACATTCAGCTGAAGTTCACAGGTCCGCCGGTGCAACTGCGTCAGTGGATCATACGCGATGACAGCGGCAGCACCACGACGGTTGTTCTGGGGGATCTGGAAGAAGCTTCGGGCCTGTCCAACCGGATCTTCGACATCAATGCCGAAGTCGCCAAGATGAGCCGCTAGGACAATCCCGCAGCGCCGATCCGCCGCGGGAAGCTGCCGCCCGTCAGCGGGCCGCGCGGCAGTTGATCAGTTGCGCCTGATAGGTGTTCGAACGGCTGCCAACCTCGCTTGCGACCCGCACCAGCCACGCTTTGGAATTATAGCTGCCACGGGCAAAGCCGGTATGGCCTTCGTGATAGGCAAGATATTGGTTGCGTGCGTCCCAAAGCTGCACCCCATTCCGAGAGCGGGTCTGGTTCATGTACCAACCCATGAAATCAGTGGCATCGCGGATATTGTCCCGCTTGGCGCTCATCTTTCCGTTGGCGCGACGATATTCATCCCAGGTCGCATCCAGCGCCTGTGAATACCCGTAGGCAGAACTTTGCCGGCCAATGGGAATCACCCCCAGCGAATAGCGCAGCGGGGTGCGGGCGTTGCCGACGAATTTGCTTTCCTGGTAGATCGTGGCCATCTGCACATGGACCGGAACACCCCAACGGCGTTCAGCGGCACGCATGGCGCGAATATATTTTGGGCGCTGGGTGAGGATCGAACAGGCGTTGTCCAGATCACGGGGCGCGGTATAGTTGCCGCCGCCGCAGGACGCGACCAAAATCAGTATCACCATCGCGCGAAGAGTTCTGCTCATCTGCCTCTCGCTTTTTTGTAGTATTTTGAGGGCATGTTAGCTGATCCGGGCGTCTGAGGAAATCACAATCCCGTCGGTCGTGCCGGGCAGTTCAAAATTGTCGCCGCGCAGCCTTTGTCGCCAGAAGGGCGATTTTGACACAAACGTGACTGTAATGGAAAGGTTCACAGTCTGTTTCTATTGGATTCCCGGCCGATATTGGACATTGGGTGGGTGAACAGGCTAAGATTGTATTGAGGGAAACAGGGTTCCATGCATACGCAAAGCGCCAAATACCATCTCGGTCAGGTCGTCCGTCACCGGAAACATCCGTTTCGCGGTGTGGTTTTTGACGTCGATCCGGAATTTTCCAATACCGAGGAATGGTATGAAGCCATCCCCGAGGACAGCCGTCCTGTGAAGGATCAGCCGTTTTATCACCTGTTGGCTGAAAACGACCAAAGTTTCTATGTGGCCTATGTGTCAGAGCAGAACCTTGTTGCGGATTATTCCGGCGACCCGGTCGATCACCCCGATATTTCCGAACTGTTCGGGGCTTTTCAAGACGGCAGCTATGAGCTTCACTTTCAGATGAACTGAGGCAGGTGTCAGCCGAGTGTGGTTAGGTATCTGAGCGTTCGGCGAGACGAGATCACCCCGGTCATTCGACATCTTCTGCGATTGGCCTTGCGGTTCGTCGTTGATTTTGTGCGCGTTCCCCAATGCTCTACAGGGGTCACGGCCTTTGCCTGCCGGGGGCTTTCCGTCGATTTCGGAAAGTACCTTGGCGTCACGCACTGGTGGGGGCTGTAAACGCGTGACGCCAAGGGAAGCTATTTGCAGCTACCCTTTTGTTTTGTCCAATATTCCTGACCGAAATACGGAGCAAATCAGGCCTCTTTGGGGCACAATCCTTTTTGCTTCGCATCAATGGTAATTGCAGGGTGCGGTCCAGGATGGCCGGCTCCGAACCGGATGTGCTCTTTAACGGATGCGCTGTGCGGTGACCGCATGTAGAGCGGCGCGCTGAAGATCTTCAGTTGGCCGGATGTCTGGAAAAGCGCAGCACCAATTCGTTCCAGTTCTCCCGGTGACTATATGTGGCGTCAATAATCAGGGAACGGATCAGAAACCAGCCAAAACCACCCTCGGGCAGATTGGCGATTTCATTCCCGATCGTGGCAGGTTTTCCTGCGGGCAGGCGCAATCCTGGCATCGGGGTTCCATCGTGACGGATGCTGATGCGAAAACTGTCCTCCAGCAACATGATGGATAGCAGGATCTGTCCGTTTTCCCTGTCCCGAAAAGAATGTTCAACGACGTTGTTCAACGCTTCGGCCATTGCGAGTTCAATATTGTTGGTGGCGGTCGGATTTTGTCCGGCATCGGCGACGGCCTGCGCGATACACCCCAGCGTCTTGCGCACGGCATCGGACGTACTTTGAAACGACAGGCTCAATAAGGATCGCGGGATCGAGTCGCACATCTTCGTCGCTGCTTCCAATGCGTTGAAACTGCGGTGGCGTTCAGTTGCTACGTTGGGCAACGGCATCATCGATGGTGTCAAAAATGCCGAAGATTGTATCCATACGGGTCAATCGAAAAACCTTGTCGACATTCGGCGTCAGGGCACACAGGTCCAGAGTTCGGCCGTCTTCTAGCTGCTTCATTGCGGCAACAATTGCGCCAAGCCCGCTTGAATCGATGAAATCCACATTGCACAGGTTCAGGACAATGCGTGCGGGGCCGCCATCACTGACCTCTCGCATCCGGTCCTTGAACTGGATCGCCACGGCGGCATCAATGCGGGCTTCCTCTACGGTGATGATCTGCGTGGCACCAATAATGCTGCTCGACAGGTTCATGTCGTGTCTTCCTGCTTTGTTCCTTGTCAGGTGACACTAGATTCCATTCCTTACTATTCTGTATGCAGGTGTCAGACACATCATTCATGGAGGATCGCATGCACGAAGTCGTCATTACGGGTGCCGCCCGCACGGCAATGGGCGGATTTCAAGGCGCGTTTTCCGCCGTCAGTGCCGCTGACCTGGGTGGGGCTGCGCTGCGCGCCGCTTTGGCACAGTCCGGCGGAAGCACGGTGGACGAGATCCTCATGGGATGTGTGCTGCCCGCAGGGCAGGGTCAGGCCCCGGCGCGGCAGGCGGGGTTTGCGGCCGGTCTGGGCGAAGAGGTGCCTGCCACGACGCTCAACAAGATGTGCGGCTCTGGCATGAAGGCGGCGATGCTGTGCTTTGACCAGATCGCGTTGGGACAGTCGCAGGTCATGGCAGCCGGCGGGATGGAGAGCATGACAAACGCGCCTTACCTGCTGCCCAAGATGCGCGATGGGGCGCGGATCGGGCATCAGCAGGTCGTGGATCACATGTTTCTGGACGGGTTGGAAGATGCCTACGACAAGGGCCGTCTGATGGGCACGTTTGCCGAAGATTGCGCCGAGGCGTTTCAGTTCACCCGCGAGGGGCAGGATCAATACGCGCTGGCCTCTTTGTCGAACGCATTGGACGCCGAACGCAGCGGGGCGTTTGACAAAGAGATCACGCCGGTCACGGTCCATGCCCGCACCGGCGAAGAGGTCATCACCAAGGACGAACAACCCGGCAAGGCGCGGCCTGAGAAGATCCCACAGTTGAAACCTGCCTTTCGCAAGGGCGGCACGGTGACAGCCGCCAACTCGTCGTCAATTTCGGATGGGGCGGCGGCGCTGATCCTGGCGGACAGGTCCACGGCAGAGGCGCAGGATATGCCGATCCGCGCGCGCATCCTTGGCCATGCCAGCCATGCTCAGGCCCCGGCACTGTTCCCCACGGCCCCGGTGCCTGCCGCGAAAAAACTGATGGAGCGGTTGGGCTGGCGGGTGTCGGACGTCGATTTGTGGGAGGTGAACGAGGCGTTTGCCGTTGTTCCGATGGCGTTCATGCATGAATTGGGTTTGCCGCGCGATATTGTGAACGTCAACGGAGGGGCTTGTGCGCTGGGTCATCCAATCGGGGCAAGTGGTGCGCGGATCATGGTGACGCTGCTCAATGCGCTGGAGGCACGCGGGTTGAAGCGCGGCATCGCGGCGATTTGCATCGGCGGCGGTGAAGGCACGACGATCGCGATCGAGCGCCCCTAGCGGCGTTGCTTCCACCCTGCGACAGGTTTCAGCCCTGACGCCAGACAACATCCCCCAGAAAGATATAGCCCGCGCCATAGATCGTCTTGATCAGGCGCGGGTTTTTGGGGTCTTCGCGCAGCTTGGTGCGCAGACGAGAGATGCGGACGTCCATCGCCCGGTCAAAGCTTTCGCCCGCAGCGCCGCCCAGACTTTCCTGCATATGGGTGCGGCTTATCAGACGGTTGGGGCTGTCCAGAAACAGCCGCAGAACCTCTCCCTCGGCATGAGAGAACGGCGTTTCGGTGCCACTGGCATCTTCCAGCACATAGCGGTCGAAATGCGCGGACCAGCCGCTGAATTCCGCCGTATTGGCCGAGGCGCGGGCAGGTTTCGCGCCGCGCAGGCGGGCGCGGATCCGCGCCACCACCTCTGCCGGATCGAACGGCTTGATGATGTAGTCGTCGGCGCCCAGTTCCAGCCCGGTCACACGGTCCTGAACCTGCGCGCGCCCCGAGATGATGATGACAATCGCGCCACGTTCCAGCGCCAGCCGGTGCACAAGGCTTAGCCCGTCGCGATCCGGCAGCCCCAGATCGACAAGGCAGACATCGGGCGTGTTGCGTTGCAAGGCAGCCTCGAACTCTGTCGCGCGGCCAAAGCTCATGGTGCGGAACCCGGCCTCCTCCAATGCATCGGCAAGCATCTGGCGGATCGCCGGTTCGTCATCGAGGATGGAGACAAGGGCAGTCATGCGGCAGATCTTTGCAGCATCAGGAACCCCATCAGTTGCGCCTGCGTGAACGGTTTGGCCAGCACCGGTACGCGGTCCGATGCCTCGCGGTGCAGCGGATTGTCGGGGGGCAGCGACGTCATCAGGCTGACGCGGTGATCGGGCAGAAGGTCAAGCAGTGCAAGCCCGGTTTCGGGGCCTTCCAGCGAAACGTCCGACAGCACCAGGGCAATGTCCGGCAGCCCCTTGGCCAGCAGCACGGCCTCAGCGACCGACGCGGCCTCGACCACTGCATGACCCATATCGGTCAGCATTTCGCGGACGCCTGCCCGCAGGTCGGGACTGTCCTCGACAAGCAGGACAAGACCGGGCGCTGGCGTGGTTTGCGCCCGGCGCAATGGCAGCCGCAAGGTGACACGCGCGCCAGTGTCGGAATTGCCCAGTCGGACCTCACCGCCCGCCAGCTTTGTCATGTCGTACACCATCGCCAGACCCAGCCCCATGCCCTCGCCACCCTTGGTGCTGAAGAACGGATCCAGCCCATGTGTCAGGGCCTGATCCGAAAATCCCGGCCCCGTGTCGCTGACAACAAACTCGGCCCAGGTGTCCATATGGGGGCGGGCGTGAAGTGTGATCTGGCCGGCCCCGCAGCAGGCATCGCGGGCATTAAGGATCAGATTGAGGATCGAATCCTGCAACATTCCCGGATCCAGCAGCAAAGCTCCGGAAAACGTATTGTCCACGGTCAGCGACAGCCCATCGGACAAGGAGGGCGTGACAAGGGTTTGCAGATCGCGCAGGAACTGCGGCATGCAGGTCGGTTCTGGCGAAAAGGCGCGGTGGCCAGTCATGTCAGCAATCCGGTGCAGCAGCGCACCGCCGCGCCGTGCCGCCTGAACCGTGCCGGTGACAAGCGGTTCGGCCGTTTCCGGCAGGTCCAGCCGTTGCAAACGTGATTGCATCCCAAGGATGATCGTCAGAAGGTTGGAAAAATCATGCGCGAGGCCGGATGTCAGTTGCGCCCCCAATTCTCGTTTTCGGGTCTGTTGCAGCGCAGCCCGCGCCTGCGTTTCCTCTGTGACGTCCATCGACAGGATATAGACACCATTGTCGGACTGATCGGGATTGAAAGCCGCCCGGATCCGCCGGGAACTTCGGATATCGGTAAATTCGAACGTTGATTGCTGTCCCTCAAGGGCAGCCGTCAGATAAGGTTCTACCGTTGCGAAAGCCTCTGGCCCCAGCGTTTCCGAGATATGCAGACCGAGGATTTCCGACGGCCGTCCCGGAATCACCGTGCTGAGGCGCCGGTTCGAATAGGTGTAGCGTCCATCCGCATCAAGATGCGCGATATGCGCGGGCATCATCTCTGCCACCAGCCGGGTGCGGGCCTCCATTTCGGTCAATTCGCGCTTGGCTTCCTCCAGAGCGGTGACGGTGGCGGCGAGTTTGCGGTTCATCGCCGAAAGCTCTTCTGACCGGGCCAGAACCTGATCGGACAGATGTTCGGAATGTGTGCGCAGAAGCTCTTCCTGCCTGCGGGTCTGGGTGATGTCGGTATAGACCGTGACCCAGCCCCCCTGTGGCAGCGGCGCGCCCTCGACGCTTATGACGCGCCCATTCGCGCGGGTGCGCTCCATGTAATGGGGCTCGAACGCCAGCGCCTGTTCGACACGAATGCGCACGAAGCCCGCGGCATCGTCGACTTCGCCATACTCGCCGCACATCACCAGATGGCGGACCGTATCTTCAAATTCGGCACCGATGGTACACAGCGCCTGCGGCAGGTTGAACATTTCCTGAAACCGCCGATTGCAGACGACGAGCCGCAGATCGCTGTCGTAAATCGTCAATGCTTGCTGAATCAGGTTCAGCCCGGCGCGGGTCATCGCAACTGACTTTTGCATGGTGCGTCCTCTTTACCCTTTATGGCTAGCACCGGGGGCGGGCATCGCAAAGCCCGACATGGCGGCTGTTACAATTCGTAAGAATTGGGAAATGTTCAGGAAAAAGTTGACCGGCAGCGTGGGCACTGTCCAAATGGACATCAGAACCGCAGCAAGTGGTCTTGTTCGGCAAAGTCCGGACGTTGGGAGGACTGAATTTGGCACATCTCACCGAGGGTGTAGAGGGTTTGCGCTCGATTCCTGCGCTGCTTGGGCGCAATGCCAAGATCCATGCCGATTCGCCTGCATATCGCGAAAAGGAATACGGCATCTGGCAAAGCTGGACATGGTCCGAGGCAGAGCGCGAGATCGAGGCGCTGGCACTGGGCCTGTTGAAGCTGGGTGTGAACGAGGGCGACTTTATCGCCATCATAGGCCGCAACCGGCCCTATCTTTACTGGTCAATCGTCGCGGCGCAGATGGTGGGGGCGGTTCCCGTGCCGTTGTATCAGGACGCCAGCGCCGAAGAGATGGCCTATGTGCTGGGCCATTGTGGCGCGCGTTTTGTGATCGTTGCCGATCAGGAGCAGGTCGACAAGGTGATCGAGGTGCAGGAAGGGCTGCATCAGTTCGAGCATATGATCTATCTCGACCCGCGCGGCCTGCGCAAATACGACCACAGCCATTTGCATCAGTTCAGCCAGGTTCAGGATCAGGGACGTGCCGCGCGTGAGGACTTCAGCGCCGAACTGGAGCGCCGCCAGGCGGGCAAGAATTACGACGACATTTGCGTCATGCTGTATACGTCTGGCACGACCGGAAAGCCCAAGGGTGTCGTGCTGTCGAACCGCAATATCATCGAGACGGCCAAAAATTCCGCCGAGTTCGATCATTTGAAGACGGATGACGAGGTTCTGGCCTATCTGCCGATGGCCTGGGTGGGCGATTTCATCTTCTCGATCGGGCAGGCCTATTGGACAGGGTTCTGCGTGAATTGTCCCGAAAGCCCCGAGACGATGATGACGGACCTGCGCGAGATTGCGCCCAGCTATTATTTCGCGCCGCCGCGCGTGTTCGAGACACAACTGACCAGCATCATGATCCGGATGGAGGATGCCAGCCCGTTGAAAAAGCGGCTGTTTCATCACTTCATGTCCCGTGCCCGCAAGGTCGGCCCGAAGATTCTGGATGGCGAGCCGGTGGGGCTGCTGGACCGCCTGCACTACAAGCTTGGCGAGGCTCTGGTCTTCGGTCCGCTGAAGAACACGCTGGGGTTTTCCAAGGTGCGTGTGGGCTATACGGCAGGTGAGGCGATCGGTCCGGAGATCTTTGATTTCTACCGGGCGCTCGGGATCAATCTAAAGCAGCTATACGGGCAGACGGAGGCTTCGGTTTTCATCACGCAGCAGCCCGATGGGCAGGTGCGGTCCGATACCGTGGGAGTGCCTTCGCCGGGTGTGGAGATCCGCATCGCCGAGAATGGCGAGGTGTTCTATCGCAGCCCCGGCGTGTTCGTGGAGTATTTCAAGAACGCGGACTCAACTGCCGATACCAAGGATGCGGAGGGGTGGGTGGCGACCGGCGATGCGGGCTTTATTGAAGAAAGCACCGGCCATCTGCGGATTATCGACCGCGCCAAGGATGTGGGCGCGATGGCGGATGGTGCCATGTTCGCGCCGAAATATGTCGAGAACAAGCTGAAATTCTACCCAAACATCCTTGAGGCGGTGGTGATGGGGGCTGGACGCGACCGGTGCTGTGCCTTCATCAACATTGACCTGACGGCGGTCGGAAACTGGGCCGAGCGCAACAACATTGCCTATGCCTCCTATCAGGAACTGGCCGGACATAGCCGCGTTCTGGATATGATCCAGGCGCATGTCGAGGAAGTGAACGCGAGCGTTGCACAGGACGAGATGTTGTCGGGCTGTCAGGTGCATCGGTTTCTGGTTCTGCACAAGGAGTTGGACGCCGATGACGGTGAGTTGACGCGGACCCGAAAGGTGCGGCGCAAGATCATCGGCGAGAAGTTCGGCGATCTGGTGGAAGCTTTGTATGACGGGTCAGACAGCATCTATACCGAGACCGAAGTGACCTATGAGGACGGCCGGAAGGGCAAGATCAAGGCGACGCTGGAGATCCGCGATGCCAAGGTCATGCCGGTGGCACCCAAAGCGATGGCGGCAGAATGACGTGTGACGTGCGCCTGCGGCGACACCCCACCCGCCATCCCGCGAACGCGCTGGGCAGACAGTTTGATGTGAACAAGGGGGACGGGCGGTGAAAGATACCGAAGGATACGTCACCGCAGATGGTCGCCAGATTGGCGGCGTGCTGATGGAAATGCGGAACATCACGCTGAAATTCGGCGGTGTGGTGGCGATCAAGGATATCTCTTTCGACATACGCGAAGGTGAGGTTCGGGCGATCATCGGGCCAAACGGTGCGGGTAAATCGTCGATGCTGAACATCATCTCGGGCTTCTATACGCCGTCCGAGGGCGAGGTCTGGTACAAGGGCGAGAAACGCCCGCCGATGAAACCCTATGAGGTCGCGCGGCAAGGCGTGGCGCGGACTTTTCAGAACATCGCTCTTTTCGAGGGGATGACGGTTCTGGACAATATCATGACCGGGCGGCTGACGCATATGAGTGCGGGGCTTGTCTCTCAGGCGATGTGGTGGGGCAAGGCACGCGACGAAGAGATTGCCAATCGCGAGAAGGTCGAGGAAGTCATCGACTTTCTGGAGATCCAGAGCATTCGCAAGACCCCGGTGGGGCGTTTGCCATACGGGTTGAAGAAGCGCGTGGAACTGGCGCGGGCGCTGGCGGCAGAGCCGTCGATCCTGCTGCTGGATGAGCCAATGGCCGGGATGAATGTCGAGGAGAAAGAGGACATGAGCCGCTTTATTCTCGACGTGAATGATGAGTTCGGCACCACCATCGCGCTGATCGAGCATGACATGGGTGTGGTCATGGATATCTCGGACCGGGTCGTGGTGATGGATTACGGCAAGAAGATTGGTGATGGCACGCCTGACGAGGTGCGCAACAATCAAGACGTGATCGACGCATATCTGGGAGTGCAACATTGAGACATCGCAGACCACCTGTCCCGGGCTTGACCCGGGACCTTGCGGCCCAAGCTGAGAGGCCCTGGGTCAGGCCCGGGGCGGGGAGTGAAATACATGTTGAATGACATTTTTGTAGCGCCGTTCGTGGACATGTTCGCAGCGCCGGACTTTCTAATGCAAGTGCTGTGGGAGGGGCTGGTCTCGGGCATCCTGTATGCGCTGATCGCGCTGGGCTTCGTGTTGATTTACCGATCCAGCCGGATCTTCAACTTCGCTCAAGGCATTATGGTGGTCTTTGCTGCGCTGACGCTGGTAGGGCTGCACGCAATGGGTGTGCCTGCGTGGATCTGCATTCTGCTGACGCTTGGTGTGATGTTCGTTCTGGCGGTGGTTGTCGAGCGGGTTGTCCTGCGGCCATTGGTGGGCCAGCCGGATATCATTCTGTTCATGGCGACCATCGGGATCACCCTGTTCCTGATCGGACTGGGCGAGATCATCTTTGGCGGCGAGAACAAGGTGATGATCACCGCAGAACTGGGGATTCCCACGGGCTCGGTCCTTCTGGAACCATTTGGCGGGCTGCTGATCCTGGAGCAGAAGGATATTACGGCGGTTATCGTCGCGGCATTGCTGGTCGTCGGGTTGCTGATCTTTCTCAACAAGACCCGCATGGGCCGCGCGATCCGGGCGCTTGGGGATGATCATCAGGCAGCCCTGTCGGTCGGTATTTCATTGCAGACGATCTGGGTTCTGGTCTGGTTTATCGCGGGCATCATCGCACTGGTGACGGGCATCGCCTGGGGTGCGCGGGCCGGTGTCAGCTTTGCTCTGGAGGTGATTGCCTACAAGGCGCTGCCGGTTCTGATGCTGGGCGGTCTGGAATCCATTACCGGGGCAATCGTCGGCGGGTTGATGATCGGAATGCTGGAGAAACTTTTCGAGATCTATTGGGGTCAGCCGCTGCTAGGGGGCAATACCGAAACGTGGTTCGCCTTTGTACTGGCGCTGATCGTTTTGTTGTTCCGTCCTCAGGGTCTGTTTGGCGAACGAATTATCGAGAGGGTTTAGCGACCGCCGGAGGCACGTTCGGGAGCCTCCGGCGGGAGTATTTGGCACCAAGAAGAAGCATGGGTGCGCAGACTAGAAGGTGGCAGTTCGGGACGTGGCAGTTAGACGCTTTTGGCAGATCCCGAGATGCACGACGCGTGTGATGATTGTGGTTCTGCTGGCTGCTGCGGGGCCGACGTGAAGAGGTGGAGCGCTGGCGCGCCGACCAGAAGACCGGATTGGGCGTGATGGCAGTTGTCGCGCTGGCAAGGAAAGAGATCAACGGATGCTTTACAGAACAGCCGGACAATTCAAGACAAGCTATACTGCGGATCAGGCACTGTTCCCGATCCGGCAGGATGCCTATCTGCTGGGAATTATCCTGATCTTTGCCTGGGTGGTTTTCCCGTTGACCGCCTCGGAGTTCACCTTTCAGACATTGCTGATTCCGATCCTGATCTATTCGCTGGCGGCGATGGGGCTGAACATCCTGACGGGCTATGCCGGACAGCTGAGCCTTGGGACAGCGGCCTTTATGGGCGTGGGCGCCTATGCCTGCTACAAGATGGTCACGATCATGCCGTGGATGAATCCGGTGGTGGCAATCCTGCTGTCGGGTGTGTTCAGCGCGGGTGTTGGCGTCGCCTTTGGCATCCCCAGTCTGCGGATCAAGGGGTTCTACCTTGCGATCGCCACGCTTGCGGCGCAGTTCTTTCTGGTGTGGCTGTTTGAGAAATGGGCGTGGTTGTACAATTACAACGCCTCCGGCGCGATCCAGGTGCCCAATCTGAAGATGTTCGGCGTATATATCGCCGGGCCGCAGGCAGATTCGATGATCCAGTATTTCGTCGTTCTCGGCATCGTGACGTTGCTGACCTTGCTGTGCATCAATCTGACCCGTGGCAATCTTGGGCGGACCTGGAAAGCGACGCGCGACATGGACATCGCGGCAGAGCTTATCGGGATCAACCTGATGAAATCCAAGCTGACGGCCTTCATGGTGTCGTCCTATGTGGTCGGTGTGGCGGGCGCGCTGTTCGTGTTCATGTGGCGCGGCGCGGCAGAGCCGAACCTTTTTGACATCCCGCTGAGCTTTCGGATCCTGTTCATCGCCATCATCGGTGGGTTGGGGTCCATTATGGGGAATTACCTTGGCGCGATCCTGATCGTCGGGCTGCCGGTGGTGCTCAACACCTTGCCGCAAACCCTGGGCATCCCGATTTCATCTGCCATGGTCGAGCATCTCAACATCATGATCATCGGCTCGCTCATCATCTTCTTTCTGATCATCGAACCGCACGGGCTGGCCCGGCTTTGGGCGCTGATCCGCGAGAAACTGATCATCTGGCCGTTTCCGTACTAAGCGGACGGCCCAAGAAACCAAAAAAACCAAAAATTGTCGAAATCCAATGGGAGGAATATAGATGAAACGCTTTACCAGACTGGCCGCCGCTGCGGTGATTGCGTCGCTTGGTGCGGGCACCGCAATTGCCGAAGGGCTTTACACGCCGAACCTCAGTTACCGGACCGGGCCTTTCGCGGCCACCGGCATTCCGTTGATGAACGGGCAGGCCGACTATATGGCGATGCTCAACGCGCGCGATGGTGGCATCGGCGGTGCAATGATCGACTTTGAGGAATGCGAGACCGGCTATTCGACCGAGAAAGGTGTCGAATGCTACGAAAAGACCAAGGGCAAGGCGATCGTGACGCAGCCTTGGTCGACCGGTATCACGCTTCAGGTTTTGCCCAAGACCAATGTTGACGAAATTCCCATCCTCGCGCCCGGCTATGGCTTCTCGCCGATGGCCGATGGCAAGGTCTTTCAGTGGGCGTTCAATATCCCGGCAGGATATTGGGACGCTGCCGACATGATCGTTCAGTATATTGAAGGACAGGGGTCACTGGATGGCAAGAAGATCGTCTTCCTGCATCTTGACCACCCGTTCGGTAAAGAGCCGCTGCCTTTGATGGAGTCTCTTGCCGAGCAGAAAGGCTTTGAACTCGTGCCGGTTCCGGTCGGACTGAAGGAAATGCAGAACCAGTCGGCACAGTGGTTGCAGATCCGCCGCGAACGTCCCGATTACGTTGTGATGTGGGGCTGGGGCGCGATGAATGCAGGTGCCATCACCGAGGCCGTGAAGACCAAATTCCCGATGGAAAACATGCTGGGCGTCTGGTGGGCCGGGCATGACGCTGACCTGAAGATCGTCGGCGAAGACGGCAAGGGTTACAAATCGATCAGCTGGTCCTTCCCCAATGCCGATGCGCCGGTCATGGCCGACATCAAGAAGCACGTCGTGGATGCCGGAAACAGCCAGTCCAACGAGGAGGAAATGTCCGGTGTGTTCTATTCGCGCGGGATCATCATCTCTGCCATTCTGGGTGAAGGCATCGCCACTGCGCAGAAACATTTCGACACCGCCGAGATCGACCCCGGTCAGCTGCGCTGGGGACTGGAGAACATCAACATGACCGAAGAGCGGATTTCCGAACTGGGCCTTGATGGCATGGTTCCGCCGTTCTCGACCTCTTGTTCCAACCACACCGGGCATTCCGGCGGCTGGATGCTGGAATGGGACGGAGAGAAGTTCGTGAAAGTGTCCGATCTGCTGACCGCGAATGTCGACAATTATGCCGAACTGATCGCGTCGAGCGCCTCTGAATATGCGGACGCCAACGCGCCTTGGCCGGTGAACGAAGACTGCGAGGGCTAAACGCCCCTGTCCCGGCGGCGGCGCATGCTGCCACCGGGAAATCTGAACTCCTGCAAGAGAAGTAGACCCATGCCGGACGCCGAAAACACGCAAGAGATGCTTCTTGAGGTCAATAATATCGAGGTGATCTACAATCACGTGATCCTCGTGCTGAAAGGTGTGTCCCTGTCAGTTCCCAAAGGCGGGATCACCGCTTTGCTGGGCGGCAATGGCGCGGGCAAGACGACGACGCTCAAGGCGATCTCAAACCTGCTGCATTCCGAACGCGGCGAGGTTACCAAGGGATCCATCATCTACCGCGGCGAAAGCGTACAGGACCGTGATCCCGCCGAGCTTGTCCGCAAGGGCGTCATTCAGGTGATGGAGGGGCGGCACTGCTTTTCGCATCTGACGGTCGAGGAAAACCTGATGACCGGCGCCTATACGCGGCGCGATGGGCGGGCCGCAGTCGAACGGGATCTGGAAATGGTCTACGACTATTTTCCGCGTCTGAAGGAGCGCCGCAAATCTCAGGCCGGCTATACCTCGGGCGGGGAGCAGCAGATGTGCGCCATCGGGCGCGCGTTGATGAGCAGACCCGAAACGATCCTGCTGGACGAGCCGTCTATGGGTCTGGCACCGCAACTGGTTGAACAGATTTTCGGCATCGTCAAATCGGTGAACGAGAACGAGGGTGTCAGCTTTCTTCTGGCCGAACAGAACACCAACGTGGCGCTGCGCTTTGCCCATTACGGCTATATTCTGGAAAGCGGGCGGGTGGTGATGGACGGACCCGCCGCTGAGTTGCGCGAAAACCCGGACGTCAAGGAATTCTACCTGGGCATGTCGGACGAGGGCCGAAAATCCTTTCGCGACGTGCGCAGCTATCGCCGCCGGAAACGGTGGCTGGCATGACCGGCCTTTGGTGAACCACATGATCTGGCCACTTCAATCCGGTCTTGGGATGTCTGCCAGCCTTGGCGCTGCAAGTCTTGATTTCAATATACGGCCCATCAGGGGAGACGCGGCATGACGATCTTTTTCGACGAACTGGAAACCCGCAGTCAAGATGCGCGCGAGGCGGCGCAGTTGCAGGCGCTGAACGCACAGCTTCAGCGCAACGGGTATGATCCGGTCACGGATCTGGGCGGATTGGCGGCGTTGCCGGTGCTGCGCAAATCCGAACTGGCCGCGCGGCAGGCAGAGAATCCGCCTTTCGGCGGATTGCCCGTGTCGGGTTTCGCGCATGTATTTCAATCGCCTGGGCCGATTTATGAACCGGGGGGCGTGGGCCATGACTGGTGGCGCATGGGGCGGTTCCTGCATGCCTGCGGCATCGGCGCGGGTGATGTTGTGCAGAACTGCTTTGGCTATCACCTGACCCCGGCCGGCATGATATTCGAGAATGGCGCGCGCGCCGTGGGGGCCACCGTGCTGCCCGCTGGTACCGGCCAGACAGAGCTTCAGGTGCAGGCCGCGCAAGCCGTGGGCACCACCGCTTATGCGGGCACACCGGATTATCTCAAGCTGATCCTCGACAAGGCGGGCGAGATGGGTGTTGCGCTGAAGATCACCAAGGCGGCGGTCGGGGGCGGGGCGCTCTTTCCCTCTCTGCGACAGGAATATGCCGACCGGGGGATCACTTGCATGCAATGCTATGCCACTGCCGATCTGGGGCATGTCGCCTATGAAAGTCCGGCGATGGAAGGCATGATTCTGGATGAGCATGTCATCGTGGAAATCGTCACCCCCGGCACCGGCACGCCGGTTCGGCCCGGCGATGTCGGCGAGCTTGTCGTCACCACGCTCAACCCCGATTATCCGTTGATCCGCTTTGCCACGGGCGATCTGTCTGCTGTGATGCCGGGCCGCAGCCCCTGCGGCCGTACCAACACAAGGATCAGGGGCTGGATGGGGCGCGCCGACCAGACCACCAAGATCAAAGGCATGTTCGTGCGTCCCGAACAGGTGGCGGCCCTTGTTGCGAAACATGGCGAAATAAGCCGCGCCCGCGTCATCGCCACCCGAGACGGCGAGATGGATGTGATGACCGTGCAGTTGGAAAGCGACGCGCCTGCCGTAGAGGATTATGCGAAATCGGTAGCCGAGGTGCTGAAACTGAAAGGTCAGATAGAGGTTGTTGCCAAGGGCACCCTTCCCAATGACGGCAAGGTTATCGACGATCAGCGGGTCTATGAATGACCTGACACTGGTTTTGTCGTGGTCCGGCTGCGATTGCGCCTGAGCGTCTTTTCCACCCGTTCAGCCGGACACGAAAAAGGCCGCCCCGTCGGGGCGGCCTTTTCGCTTGTCCCCGCAAGGGGGCCGCAAAAGCGGTCTTCAGCCCTGGCGGGCTTTGAACCGTCGCTGGGTCTTGTTGATAACGTACACGCGGCCCTTGCGACGCACCACACGGCAATCCCGGTGGCGGTTCTTGAGCGAGCGGAGCGAGTTTCTGACCTTCATTGGGTCTCTCCTGACGTCGCGGCGCGCAAGCGCCATTGGTTGCGGGTGCCGCCGTTTGCACGGTGGCGGTGAATTCATGGTGGGCGGTACTGGGATCGAACCAGTGACCCCTACGATGTCAACGTAGTGCTCTACCGCTGAGCTAACCGCCCATGAAACCGATGCAATATACGTGCCCCAACATGAATGGGGCGCGGAAGCCCGCGCCGGTAGAGGGGTCTTTAAAAGGAGTCGCAGACAAGATCAAGGGGCTTTTGGCACAGCATGAAACCGGGCTATGCTAATGCGAAGAGGAGAACCGATGCCGAAGGCCGCCTATCACGTCATGCACCCGGACGCACGCACATCCTGCGTGGTCTTCGCCTCGCCGCATAGCGGTCGGGATTACCCTTGGTCGTTTCTGCGCAGCACGCAGCTGGATGAACATTCGATCCGCACGTCCGAGGATGCGTATGTCGATCAGCTGTTCGAATGCGTGCCACTGTTCGGGGCACCGTTTCTGAAGGCCGGCGCACCGCGCGCGTTCATCGACTACAACCGCAGCGCGGAAGAGCTTGACCCGGCCCTGATCGAGGGTGTCCGGCGCTCTGTTCACAACCCGCGTGTTGCGTCGGGACTTGGCGTGGTGCCGCGCGTGGTGGCCAATGGCCGTGCCATCTATCGTGGCAAGCTGCCATTGGCAGAAGCGCATCGCCGCCTGACCCGTTACTGGCAGCCCTATCACGAACAGATGCAGACGCTTCTGGATCAGGCACAGCAGCAGTTCGGTCAGTCGATACTCGTGGATTGTCATTCCATGCCGCATGAGGCGGTAGACGGCATCACCCGTTTCGGGGCGCGTCGCCCGGATATTGTGCTGGGCGACCGGTTTGGGGCCTCCGCCGATGGCGGCGTGGTCGATAGGGTAGAGGCCGCCTTTACCGCCGCCGGGCTGTCCGTGGTGCGCAATGCGCCCTTCGCGGGTGCGTTTATCACTCAGCACTACGGGCGTCCGAACCGGGGGCAGCACGCTATCCAGATCGAGATTGATCGCGCCATCTATCTTGATGAAAAGGCAATCCGGCCGAACAGCGATTTCCACGAGTTCCGAAAACTTCTGCGTGGCGTGATTGCCGACATTGCCCTGATCGGCCAGCCTGCGATTGAATTGCCCACCGACAGACCGCTCGCGGCGGAATGAGCGGCGATCGTCGGGACGCCTGTCGCGCCGCAAAGGTTGCGGGATGGTGGGCGAGATGAGGCGCATTTCCCTACGCCGAATGGCGCATCAAGCGCCGGATGATGGTCCCAAAACACGGTCAAGCGCCCGGTCCAGAACCATCCAGTCGGGGATCTCCAGCCGGACGGGCAGCGTCACCACCTTCTGCCGAAAGTTTGCGGGTAGGCGGACGGCGTCTTTCTCTGTGGTCACAAGCTCGGCCCCCAGCAAGCGCGCCTCGGTCTCCAGCCGGGCCATCAAGGCAGGCGTCAGTGGCTGGTGATCGCTGAGCGCCTCTGCCCGCATCACGTCGGTGCCCAGGCCGCGAAGGGTTGCAAAGAATTTCTCGGGATGGCCGATGCCCGCAAATGCCAGCGCGCGGGTGTCGGCCCAATCCATCCCGGTGGGCAGCGGTTCCAGCGCGCCCGCTATCTGCGGGACGGTGATCGCGTTGCCCCACGTCTCTGTAAAACGCCGCTGTGCGGGTGCTGCGCCGATGGACAGCACCAGATCGGCCCGAGAGATACCAGCTTCTACCGGCTCTCGCAGGGGGCCTGCGGGCATGCAGCGCCCGTTGCCGAACCCGCGGGCGGCATCCACGACGACAATGCTGAGATCCTTCTCGATGGCAGGGTTCTGAAACCCGTCATCCAGAACGATCACATCTGCGCCATCCGCAATTGCCGCATGGGCACCGGCGGCGCGGTCCCGCGCGACCCAGGCCGGACAGAACGCCGCCAGCAGCAATGGCTCGTCCCCGACCCGCGCTGCGGTATGCGCAACGGGATCCACCCGCAGCGGTCCCGGCTCTGACCCGCCATACCCGCGGGACACCACATGCGGGCTGTGGCCTTTTTCCATCAGGCGTTGCACCAGCGCGATGGCGGTGGGGGTTTTGCCAGTCCCGCCGGCATTGATGTTGCCAATGCAGATCACCGGCACCGACAGGCGTTTTCCCGCTTTTGCCACGCGCCGTGCCGTGACCGCCGCAGTGATCCGCGACAGTGGTGTCAGCAGGCGCGCGCGCCAGCCCGGAGCGTCGGGCGAATTATCCCAGAACAGCGGCGCCTGCATCAATCCTCCTCCGCCGCGTCCAGCGCCTCGTTGAGAAACGCGATCACCTGATTGGTCAGTTCTGCCCCTTCCGAGACCACTTCCCACCCCGCATGGGCCATCTGGGCGGCGCGATCCGGGGCAATGAGCTGTGCTACGGCGGCGGCCAGCGTTTCAGCGTCCCGGACGACGCGGGCTGCCCCCGCTTTTGCAAGCCGCGAATAGCTTGGCAAATAAGACCCCACATCGGGGCCGTGCAGGACCGCAGATCCCAGAGCTGCCGCTTCGAACGGATTGCGCCCTTTCTGGCCCGTCAACAGCGAGGATCCGACCAGACTGACCGGTGCCAGCCTGTACCACAGGCCCAGATCGGCAATGTCCACGACCAGCAGGATCTCTGTCGCTTCGTCGGGCTGTTCGCCGATGTCCCAGCAGGCATGACGCAACGCACTTTCTTCAATTTTATTGAGGATAATTCCGGCATCGACACCCACTTCGGGTACGATCACCAGAAGCAGCCGATGCGCCAGCCGCCTGATCTGCCGAAAGGCGTTCAGTACGATGTCCACTTCGTTCGCCTGGACCCTTGCGGCCAGCCAGACCGGGCGCCCGGACAACATCGCAGCCGCGTCGGAATGATCGACATCGTTACAAGGCAACGGCAACGGTGTTTCCAGAAGTGGGCCTGCGACGCGGATCGAATTGCCGCCCAATCCAAGCCGTCTGAGGCGTCGCAGGGCGTTGCCATTGACTGCGAAGTGCCTGTCGAACAGCCGCAACGTCGAGATCACGGTGTCAGGTAGCCATCGCAGCGCAGGGGTGGAAAACGCTTTGTCCTGAATATCAAGAAGCGCCAACGCACAGCCGCGTTCCGCCGCGGCCCGCAACAGGGCGGGGCGCAATTCCGATCCGGTCCACAAGCAGGTAGTCGGGGACCAATGCGTAAGAAATGCGGCTGAATCCGCAACAGTGTCGGGGGGCAGACGTAGGCAGATCACGCCGGCCAGATCATGTCTTGGCGGTTCGCCATTGCAATAGGTCAGCAGGCAGAAGAACCCGTTGCGCTGCTGCCCCAGCCGCTGGCAAATATCCGACAGCGCCCGCAGTTGGCTTGCGTCCTCGGCATGTGCCCAGACCAGCGCCCCTGCCGGGCGGCTTGGCATTGGCGCGCTGCTGATCTCGGACGCGCGGCCACGCGACAGGGCAAGGTAGGCGGCAAGGCTGAGCGGAGCGCGGGCCAATGTCAGCCAAGTTCCTCGGTCGAGGATGCGTCTGTTTCTTCGTCGCGCAGCCGGTGCAGATGCGCGATGAAATAGCGCATATGGGCGTTGTCGACGGTTCGCTGCGCTTCTGATTTCCAGGCGTTATAGGCGGTTTCGTAATTCGGGAACATGCCGACGATGTGAATATCGTCCATATTCTTGAACTCGGATTTTGTCGGATCGACCAATTCGCCTCCGAAGACGAGATGCAGGCGCTGGGTCATGTCATGTCCTTTCAGGCGTGTCTTCTACAGGGTACGGGTTGGCCGGGCAGGGTCAAGCCACAGTCCGCCGGGGTGTCAGGTCACGGCCGCAACGCGCCGAGAAACGCGTCGTGCAGTGGCGGAGCGGCGACAAGCGCGCCGGGCGTCTGCGGATGCGCCCCGTTGAAGCGTAACGGATCGCCGAAACGGTCCGAGACACGCGCGCCGGCTTCGGCGCAGATCACCGCACCGGCCGCGATGTCCCATTCCCAGCTGGCGCGCAGCGTCACCATGGCGTCGAACCGGCCTTGCGCCACCAAGGCCATGCGGTAGGCCAGCGACGGACGATGGTGCCGGTTCAGCTTTGGTGGCGTGCCGATCCAGTTTTTGTCCAACATCGTGGGGCGGGCCACCAGTACTTCTGCACCGCTAAGCTGACGCACATCGCTGACGTGGATCGGCGCATCGTTCAGGACAGCCCCGCCGCCCTGTGCCGCAGCGTAAAGCTTGTCCATCATGGGCAGGTGAATCACGCCAGCGGTCACGCGCCCATCCTCCACCACGGCGATGGAATGCGCCCAGGCGGCATCGCCTTTCATAAAGCTGCGGGTGCCGTCGATCGGATCTATGACGAAGGTGCGGCGCGTCGTCAGCCGGGCAGGGCCGTCCACATCTTCCTCGCTCAGCCAGCCATAATCCGGCCGGGCGTCCCGCAGGATCCGTTTCAGGGTTTCATTGACGGCGAGATCCGCCTCTGTCACCGGGCCGGCACCATCGGGTTTTTCCCAGAACCGCGCCGTCGGACCAGCGAAGGCCAATGCGGTCTGTCCCGCCGCGCGGGCAGCGTGGATCAGCAAAGACAGGTCCTGTGCGGGCAAGCTATCCACGGGTGCGTCCACCCCGCTCAGCTCCCGGCGAGGGTCAGCCCCTCGACCAGCAGTGACGGTACGACACGCGACAACCACGGACGCGCGTCATTGGCCGGACGCAGCCCGCGCAGCATGTCGCGCAGGTTGCCTGCGACGGTGCATTCGTTGACCGCCCCGGCGATCTGACCGTTCTCGATCCACAGGCCAGAGGCCCCGCGAGAATAGTCGCCGGTATTGGGGTTGATGGTCGAGCCGATCATCGACGTCACCAGCAGACCCGTGCCCATATCGCGGATCAGGTCGTCGCGGCTCTGCTGGCCTTGTGTCATGGCGACGTTTCCCGGACTGGGCGAAGGGGCAGAACCTGTTCCGCGCACCGCATTGCCGGTGCTTTGCATCCCCAGCTTGCGGGCGGTGGCAAGATCCAGCGTCCAGCCTTGCAGCACACCGTTCTTGACGATGTCGCGGGACCGGGTCGGCAGCCCTTCGGCATCGAACGGACGCGAGCCGCTGACACGGGGCCGGTGCGGGTTCTCGATCAGGTCAACCCCGTCGGGCAGCACTTGTTCTCCCATCGCGTCACGCAGCCAACTGGCCCCACGAGAAATGGCGCTGCCGTTGATGGCCGCCAGCAGATGCCCGATCAGTGATGCGGAGATACGTTCGTCAAACAGCACCGGATAGCTGCCGGTCGGGGGTTTGGTGGCACCCATCCGCGCGAGCGTGCGTTCGGCGGCGCTGGTGCCTATATCTTCGGCACTGCGCAGATCGGACTGAAAGATCCGGCTGTCGCCGTCATGGTCGCGCTCCATCCCGGCCCCCGTCCCGGCGATGGCCACACAATAAAGCGAGCGGTCGGTGCGCCGGTAGCCGCCGGAAAACCCGTTGCTGGCCGCCAGATGCATCTGGCGGTTGGAATAGGCGGCCGCAGCCGATTGCACCTGGCTGATACCGGTCACGGCCAGTGCCGCAGCTTCGGCGCGTTCGGCGTCTTCCTGCAACATGGCGGGGGATGGCTCTGGCGTGTCGTCGGCCAGTTCCAGCGCGGCCACGTCCCAGGATTGTGCAAGCTGATCGGGATCGGCAATGCCGGCATAGGGATCTTCGGGTGCCTCGCGCGCCATCAGAACGGCGCGCTCTGCCATCTCTGTGATCGTGTGCGGGGAAATGTCCGAGGCCGAGACATTCGCCTGACGCTGCCCCACGAACACCCGCAATCCGATATCGGTGCCTTCCGAGCGTTCCGCCTGTTCCAGGGTCCCGTTACGGACGTCGATGGAAACAGACGCGCCTGACAGGGCAATCGCATCTGCGCAGTCTGCCCCGGCCTGTTTCGCGGCGTCCAGAAGGGACTGTGTCAGGGTTTCCAGATCATGCGTCATCGGATCTCCGGCGGTTGGTTGGCTTGCAACTATTGCGTGACGTGCGGCTGCGCAAGGGGAGCGAGCTTAACGGGCGCTTTCAAGCAAAAGAGGCCAGCCGTAGCCGGCCTCGTTCACAGGGGTTGGCAGCGGGGCTATTTGATGCGCTGGCCGTTGGCCAGAACATGGCCCTGCTCGGTGATCTCGATGGTTGATTTCAACTCATCCTCACCGCCCGCTGGCACCGAGAACATGCTCAGCATCATCCGGGCCCCCATCGCGTCCTGTTCCTTCATCAGCCCCATCTGGATCAGCTTGTCGATGACCCCGTTTGCGCCGTTTACAGTGACATTCAATGTGCCTTCGGGACGCGGCATGCCGTCAAAGGTCGTGAGGTCCGAGTTGTCGAAGGTGAATTCGCCGTCACCTGTCACGCGTGCGCCGATCGCTTCGATCAGAAGCCCGCTCAGCGTCAGCGATTGCGGCTCTGCGGGTGTGATCTCGCCCCTGTCGGCGGCGGCCATCTGCTCGGCGTCCATGAGGTCCACCAGCATCTTGACCTTCCCGGTCAGATCAAACGCCACGGTCGCCGGATCGCGCGGCAATACCTTGTCCGAATCGAAGATGTTCCAAAGCATGTCCGACATGGTGAACCCGGCAAGGTTCACGCCCAAGGCGACGTCGCTGGCCTCTTCGCTCTTGGAGACCGGTATCGTCAGGTTGACCGAGGCTTCCGACATCGCGGATTCAATTGGGAAGGGCAATTCGTTGCCCGCGAAGCTTGTGGTAAGGTCGGTTGCACCTGCCGCGTAGCTGATGGCATCGGCGTCCATCTGTAGCTGAAGACTGCCTCCACCCGAGCTGGTCTTGCCAGTTGTCGCATCGCCGTCCTCGCTCGCGGCAAAGGTGCCTGATCCGCCGGTGTGGTTGATCATGCCATTGACGGCAAAGCCTGCGGCCAGCATGGCGGGCATGTCTTCGGGGTCCATATCCAGCGGGATCGTGGTGTCGCCTTCGAACGACACCCCGGAAACTGTCCCGGTGAACTCCACCGAATTTCCGGTTTCCGGATCTTTGAACGCGGCGTCATAATCCAGGCCGCCCGTGGTCATCGATTGCGAAATCTCACGCAGGTCACCCACAGAGACGCGCGCGGTGCCGGTGATGTCTTTCAAGTTGAAATCGGCGCGAGCGGCATCGCGGTCCAGCGTTTCGCCATCCACGATAAGTTCTGACAGGCGCATGCCCAGGCTGTCGGCGGTGTAATCGTAAACCATGTCGCCGGGTTCGCCGGACACGACCATCTGCAACCCCTGTTGGGCATAGTCGATGGTCAGATCGAAAGGCTCGCCATCAGGGACGTCATTCACCTTCAGCTTGATCGGCATGTTTTCGGGAAAGGTCACGCGCACGCTTCCGTCGCCCAGATCTTCGAACGTGACCTCGGACGCGGAAAAGGCCATGGTGCCTTCGCCTTCGGGGATGTCCATCGACAGGGCCATATCGGTGATGGTCAGGGCGTTGCCGGATGTCGACTCGGTGCCTGTCACGCTATAGCCGAAGCTGGCCATATAGGCTTCCAGATCGTCCCAGACCTGCTGTGGGGTCACATCCGCCCAAGCGGGCTGTGCGGCTATCACGGCGACCGAGGCGACGGCGGAATACATCAAATTTGAACGGCGGAACATAACGGGCTTCTCCAATTTCTTAGTCTCCCTCAACTTCGGTTGCGCAGCGGGCAGGGTCAAGGTCTGGGAATCCGGAAGTCGGATTTCGGCACCCATCCCGGTCATTTGCGGCGCATGCAGCATATGGACCTTTGCGGCACCGCTGCGCTAGCAATGGTCGGTAGAACGAAACGCAGGGAGAGTGGCAATGCAGAATCTTGATGGCAAGGTCGTGATGATCACCGGTGCCAGTCGCGGGATCGGGGCGGCCGCAGCCCGGACCTTTGCCGAAGCGGGCGCGAAGCTGGCGCTGGTGGCGCGCAGCGAAGACGCGGTTGCGGATCTGGCCGGAGAGATCGGCCCGCAGGCCATCGCTATTCCTTGCGATGTCAGTCGTTTCTGGGAGGTCGAGGCAGCAGTGAATGCCTGTCTGGAGGCGTTTGGCAGGCTCGATGTGCTGATCGGCAATGCCGGTGTGATCGAGCCTATTTCCCTGCTGGCCGAGGCCGATCCCGAAGACTGGGGACATACCATAGATATCAACCTCAAAGGCGTCTTTTACGGCATGCGCGCGGCGATGCCGGTGATGATGAAAGCCGGTGGCGGCACGATCCTGACGATCAGCTCCGGGGCCGCACATGGCCCGGTCGAGGCTTGGTCACATTACTGTGCGTCCAAGGCAGGGGCTGCAATGCTGACCCGTTGTGCTGACAAGGAAGGCCGCGAGGCCGGTATCCGCGCCATCGGCCTAAGCCCCGGCACGGTGGCCACGCAGATGCAGCGCGAGATCAAGGCCAGCGGCATCAACCCGGTCAGCAAGCTGGACTGGTCCGATCATATCCCGCCTGATTGGCCGGCGCGGACGTTGTTGTGGATGTGCGGCCCCGAGGCGGACGCATGGCTGGGCGACGAAATTTCGCTGCGCGACGAAGACATCCGCAAACAGGTCGGCTTGACATGATCGTTCTAGAAAAAGAGGACGGGCTGTGGATCGCGCGGATCAATCGCCCAGACAAGGCAAACTCGCTGACGCCGGGAATGCTGGGAGAACTGGCAGAGATTGCCGAGGCGGCCCAAGAGGCAAAGGCCCTCATCCTGACTGGTACGGGCAAGGTGTTCTCTGCCGGTGCCGATCTGGAGGCCGCGCGCGCGGGCATGGCCACCAGCCCGCTATGGGAACGCTTGTCCAGCGCCATCGCAGCCTTGCCGGGCCTCAGCATTGCCGCACTGAACGGGACAATCGCCGGTGGTTCCATGGGCATGGCGCTGGCCTGCGACATCCGGATCGCGGTGCCGTCGGCGAAGGTGTTCTACCCGGTGATGAAACTGGGATTCCTGCCGCAACCCTCGGACCCGCGCCGCATGATTGATTTGATCGGGCGGTCGCGGGCGTCGATGATCCTGATGGCCGGACAAAAAATCGAGGCGTCGGAGGCGCAGACATGGGGGCTGATAGACCGTCTGGTCGCGCCCGAGAGTTTGATCGACGAAGCGCGCGCGCTTAGCGCTGACAGTCTGGCGGCTGACCCCGTCATTGCCTGCGGGATCAAGGAGATGCTTCGCTGAAGGGGCACGTCAGAAATCTCGCAAGCCGCTTTCCATCAAAGCGGCAATACGGGTGTTGATGATCTTCAACATTCCATCACGCTGGACATGACAACCGCATGACGCCGAACCGCGCCCGTCGGCACAATTTGGCGGAGGCAGGACCAGAAGCCTTGGAAACGCAAAATCTTTCTTGTGGCCGAGGCGGCTGTTTGGCTACACGGTGACCGGGTAGGGGCGGCGTCAGGGGCTTGAACATGAACTGGGATCTGTCGCAGCAGCCGGAACTGGTGCAGACCGTCGCAGCCTATGCGTTGCAGGGTTGGCAGATCGCGCTTGCGTGGATCGTGCAGCCGGCCTCGTGGTCGCAATTGGCCTTGCTCGCCCTTGCCTATGTTCTGGCGGTGCTGTTGTCGCGGCGTCTGGTCCCATTCCTGAGAAATTTTCTGACGCCGACACCGGCACAGCGCAACATCATCGCAAGCGCGCGTCGTTTTGCGCTGCTGTTTCTGCCGCTCCTACTGCCGCTTCTTGCCTATGCCTTCACCGCGATTGGCGAAGCAATCACGCTTTCGGCCTTTGGTGCCACGGCCGTCATCGCCTTTGGCAAACGGGTGTTCCTGTTCCTCGCGGCGCGCGTCCTTGTCAACGAGACCATCCGCGATCCTTTCCTGAAACTGCTTGGTCGGTATGTCCTGCTGCCGGTGATGGCGCTTTACACATTGGGCCTGCTCGATGCGGCCTCTGCGCAGTTGAACGCGATGACCATCCAGATGGGCAATATCACCTTTTCGGTGATGGCGCTGGTGCGGGGGCTGATCGCGGGCGCGTTGCTGTTCTGGCTGGGGCGCTGGTCCAACGATCAATCCTCCGCCTATCTGGAAAAGCAGCAAGAACTTCGCCCGGCGACACGACAGCTTGCCGCGAAAGCCGCCGAGATTGCCATTTTCGGGGCCGCCTTTCTGCTGTTGATGAACATCATGGGCATCTCGCTGACCTCGCTCGCCGTACTGGGGGGGGCGATTGGCGTGGGGCTTGGGTTCGGCCTGCAAAAGATCGCTGCGAACTTCATCTCGGGCGTGATCCTGCTGATCGAGGGGCAGGCCACGGTCGGCGACTTTGTCGAGCTGGATGACGGCCAGTCCGGCACCATCGTCAAGACCACCGCCCGTGCGATGATCCTGGAAACCTTCGATGGCCGCTGGGTCGTGGTGCCGAACGAGGATTTCATCACCACCCGCGTCGTCAACTATTCTGACAGCGGGTCGGCGAACCGGTACGAGGCGCCGTTCAGCGTGTCTTACGACACTGACATCAACGCCGTGCCCGCGATCATCGAGGCTGCGGTCGCCACCCATCCGGGCATTCTGCAAGCGCCCTACCCACCGGACTGCGAACTGCGCGGGTTTGGCGATTCCGGCATCGATTTTGCCGTCGAATTCTGGGTCAACGGGCTGGATGACGGGCCGAACAAATTCACCTCGGACGTGCTGTTCCTGATTTGGAACGCGCTCAAGGACAATGGCATCGAGATCCCCTATCCGCATCGCGTGATCGAGCTGAAAGGCACGCCGCCGCTGCCAGAACCACAGGTAGAGGCGTGACCGACGCGCTGATCATCGGCGGTGGTCCCGCCGGGCTGATGGCGGCAGAGGCGCTGGCCGATGCCGGACGCCAGGTTACCGTGGCCGACGCCAAACCCTCTTTCGGGCGCAAATTCCTGATGGCGGGCAAGTCCGGGCTGAACCTGACACGGGATGAGCCGTTCGACAGATTTCTGGCATCTTACCCCGACATGCCGCCGCGACTGCGTGCGGCACTGGATGCGTTCGGGCCTGAAGACGTGCAGGCCTGGGCGCGTGATCTTGGGCAAGAGGTTTTCACCGGGTCCACCGCCCGCGTCTTTCCCAAGACGATGAAGGCCTCGCCGTTATTGCGGGCTTGGCTGGCGCGGCTCACCGAAAAGGGCGTCACGCTGCAAAGGCGCTGGCGCTGGACCGGTTGGCAGGACTCGGCGGCGACGTTCGACACGCCGGACGGCCAACAGACAATCGACGCGCAGGTGACGGTGCTTGCCTTGGGCGGTGCCAGCTGGGCGCGGCTTGGCTCTGACGGGCAGTGGGCGGCGATGCTTGTCGGGCAGGGGGTCGACCTTGCGCCATTCCAGCCGTCCAATGCGGGTATTCGCATCGACTGGACGCCGCATATGACCCGCCATTTTGGTGCGCCTTTGAAGAATATCCGACTGACCGCCGGTGCCGAGACCCTGCGGGGCGAGGCGATGATCTCTGCGCGCGGTTTGGAAGGTGGGGGCATCTACGCGCTGACACCAGCGCTGCGCGGTGGCGCAGACCTGATCCTCGACCTTGCCCCGGATCGTGACGCGGGCGACATCGCGAGCCGTATTGCAAAACCACGCGGCAAGACCAGCTATACCAACCACCTGCGCAAGGTGCTTAAACTGGAGCCGCAGAAAATCGCCCTGCTGATGGAATTCGCAGGCCCGCTGTCAAACTTTCCCGAAGTGCTCGCCCAGCAGATCAAGGCTTTGCCGATCCGTCATTCCGGCCTGCGCCCGCTGGACGAGGCAATCTCCACCGCCGGTGGGGTACCGTTCGATGCGCTGGACGATGGGCTTATGCTTCGGGCGATGCCGGGCGTATTCGCTGCGGGCGAGATGTTGGACTGGGAAGCGCCCACCGGCGGCTATCTCCTGACGGCGTGCCTTGCCACGGGGCTGCATGCGGGCCGCGCTGCTGCGGCGCATGGCTGACACCGACCTGGCCGGTTCGTGAGCAGTTCGTGGCCAACAGCAGGGCGCTAAACGGGGCGCGCGGTCGGGGCCAGGCAAGCCGAGGGGTCAGCCGCCATAGGCAACGGTGCGTTGAAACGCTGCACGGCCGCGCAGGCGTTTGAGGTAGTTCACAAACTCTGCCGGGGCATCGGGGAACTTTGCGGTGCGAGACCAGCCACCACAATGGCCCAGAATGATGTCCGGGATCGTCAGATCCTCGCCCATCAGGAACGGCCCACGGATTTCACCCGTCAGACGTTCCAGATTTCGCGAAAATTCCAGCTTCAGGCTGTCCTTGATCGCGGGAACCCGCTCTTCTTTCGGCAGAATGAAACTGTGCCGTGCTGCCGCCCACAGGATCGCGTCGACCTCGTCGAGGATACGGAAGGTCAGCGCATCCTGACGCGCCCGTTCCAGCGTGCCAGCCGGACAGGTCAGCGCGCCGTTCTTATCCGCCAGATAGGTCATTATCGCGGTCGAATCAGGGATCACCGCGTCGCCTTCCAGCAGAACCGGGATTTTGCCCAACGGGCTGACAGTGGTCACCTCGTCAGATCGGGGCGCGGCGGGGCGGTGTTCAAACGGCACACCCAACTCTTCCAGACACCACAGAACCCTGAATGTGCGGCTCTGAACGCCACCGATAACCGTATACATATGAAGATCTCTCCTGCCGTTTTCGTGGCCAGACTGCGCGCTGTGTCTTGCCGTGACAAGCCCGCAAACGGGCCGTGACAGGCTTTGGCAACAAATGTCCGGCTGAGATTTGCGAACCTGCCCCGCCAAGGTGCGGTCAACCCGGTGCTAGCGGCGCGCCAGCATCGACAGCCGAATCAGAACTCGCTCGACCAGCGCCATGGTCGGAGCATGCTGACCCGCAGAGCGAAGTTGCAGCTCTGTATCCGTCAGCATTGTCATCGCTTGTTCCAGCCGCGCGGTGCCCCAGTTTTGCGCCTGACGCATCACACGGTCGCGACGCGGGCCAAACACCGGCGGGCGCAGCTTGCCGATACCCGATCCAGCACCGCCGGGGTCCGATGCGACCTTGTGCAGGATCTTGAAATGCCGCGTCGCGCCGATCATCAGGGCAACCGCGTTGGTGCCTTGTGACTGCAATCGCGCCATGACCGGGCCAATCTCGCCGGTGCGCGCCTCGGCCACGATGTTCAGGATGTCGTCCACCTCTGCCTCGGTAGAGCTGGGGGCGCAGGCTGCCACATCCTCGGGCGTTGCGGGTGCATCCTGATCCAGCAGATACAGCGCCAGCTTTTCGACCGTCTGCCGGAAATCGCCGGGATCAAGCTGCCGCGACAGCATCGTCAAAGCCTCCATCGCGTCGGGCGATGGCGCGGGCAGGCCAGAGTGTTTGAGATCCGCCTCAATCTCGGCCCGGCTGGGCGGGTCGTCATAAATGCCCACGGCATAGGCGTTGGGGTGCCCCTCAAAGAGTTTGCGCAAGGCGGATTTCGCGGTTAGCTGCCCGGCGGTGACGATCACCTGCGCATCGCCGGGTTGCCAGTCCTGAAGCGCCGCTGTTACCACCTTGGTGATCCCGTCCGTGGCCTCTTCCAGAAAGGCAACACGCGGGCCGGGAAAAAAACTCTGTGCCTTGATCGCGTCGGACAGGGCTGCGGGGTCCTTGCGCAGATCAGCGGCGGGCAGGCGGGTCAGCCGCATTTCCTCTTCGCCTTGCGGGCCGATCAGCGCGGCAATCACCTGCTGACGTTTCAGCGCGACGCGCATCGCATCCGCGCCAAAGATCAGCAGGCCGGTCTTGGCCGGGTCGGGCTTTGCAAAATAGCCCGCCGCATCGCGCGCGGACAGTTTCATGCCGGCAGGTCCGAGGCCTGAAGAAGCAGCTGATCGACCAGTTGATCCGCGAGAATGATCATCAGCCTTGCGGTGGCGTCGCGCTGCGATGCCCGCGTTGCGACGGTGGATCCGGTGGGCGAATAGGACGAAAAGCTGTCCACCTTGCCGGAGGCCACGACACGTTCATCCGTGTCGGTCAGCGACCATGTGGCTGATCCCGACAGGTGATAGCGCGAGGTCACGCCTTCAGAGGTTGTCCCAAGGTCGTCCCGTCCGGTCTTGAGCGCATAGCTCAGAGCGTATCTGCCGGTTGGCGCGTGGCCAAGGCGTTCTTCCAGCCGCTGGTTGAGCAGATAGCTGGCCCGGCCACCGGGCGCGTCAAGCCGCACCTGCCCCTGCAAGGCGGATGCGCCGCCGCTTGGCCCGTAGGCGGGCGTGAAGCCGCAGGCCCCGAGGGCCAGCGCAGACAGCAGGAAGAGGCGGCGATCAGACGACAAGGTTGATGATCCGTCCCGGAACCACGATGACTTTCTTCGGTTGGGCACCATCCAGCACCCGCAGCACGGCCTCATGCGCCAGTGCCAGTTTCTCAACTTCGGCTTTGTCGGCGTCCTTGGCAACGGTAATCTCGCCGCGGCGCTTGCCGTTGACCTGAATGGGCAGGGTTATGCTGTCCTCGACCAGCATCGCGTCATCCGTGACGGGCCATGCCGCGTTGGCGATCAGGCCCTCGCCGCCCAGCAGTTGCCAGATTTCCTCGGCCAGATGCGGCGTCATCGGTGACATCAGCTGCGCCAGTGCCCGCATGGCCTCGCGTTTCGCCGCCGCTCCGGCCTTGGCCTTGGATAGAACATTGGTGAAGGCATAAAGCCGCGCGATAGAGGCGTTGAAGCCGAAGCTTTCCACACCCATCGTCACATCGTGAATGGCCTTGTGCATCTCTCGCAGGAGGGCTTCGTCCCCGTCCTGTGGGCCGGTCTGGTCCCCGGCGATTTCTGCGGCGATGCGGTAGACGCGGGCAAGGTGCTTGCTGGCGGCCTCGGCACCGCTGGCGGTCCATTCCACGTCGCGTTCCGGGGGCGAATCGCTGAGCACGAACCAGCGCGCGGTATCGGCACCGTATTGCTGGACGATCTGCACCGGATCGACGACGTTGTTCTTGGACTTGGACATTTTGGCCGACGGGATGATCTCTACCTCGGTGCCGTCCTTCAGAATCCCTTTGCCTTCGCGCAGATCCACATCTTCGGGGTAATGATAGACCGGGCGACCGTTTTCGTCGCGCGTCTGATAGATCGCATGTGTCACCATGCCTTGCGTGAACAGCGCGTTGAACGGCTCTGCGCATTTCTCGGGCAGGTGACCGGTCTGGATCATCGCACGCGCGAAGAAACGCGAATAGAGCAGATGCAGGATCGCGTGTTCGATGCCGCCGATATACTGGTCGACATTCATCCAGTATTCGGCCTCTGCCATATCCGTGGGCGTGGTGGCGCGCGGAGCGGTGAAGCGCGCGAAATACCACGAACTGTCCACGAATGTGTCCATCGTATCGGTTTCGCGCTGCGCCGCCGCGCCACATTTCGGGCAGGTGCAATCGCGCCAGGTCGGGTGACGATCCAGAGGGTTGCCCGGCACGTCAAAGCTGACATCGTCGGGCAGTTTGATCGGCAGGTTTTCCTTGGCCTCGGGCACGACGCCGCAAGCCTCGCAATGGACAACCGGGATCGGGCATCCCCAATAGCGTTGACGGCTGAGGCCCCAGTCGCGCAGGCGGAACTTGGTGACGCCCTGGCCCACGCCATTGGCCTCGCAGAAATCAACCGCCGCATCCACGGCTTCGTCGCCGGTCTGCACCTCGTTGCCCGCGATCAGACGGGTATAGCGGACCTGTTCGGTCTTTGCGGGCACGAACGGTTCTGCCTGAATGTCATGCGCGCCGTCGAGCGGCAGGAACGTGTCCACGATGGGCAGATCGTATTTGGTGCAGAAGTCATGGTCGCGCTGATCATGGCCGGGGCAGCCGAAAATCGCGCCGGTGCCGTAATCCATCAGAATGAAGTTGGCGATATAGACCGGCAGCTCCCAGCCGTTATCAAAGGGATGCATGACCTTGAGGCCAGTGTCATAGCCCAGTTTTTCGGCCGTCTCCAATGCCTCGGCAGTGGTGCCGCCCTTACGGCATTCCGCGCAGAAGGCGGCAACCTCGGGATTGTCCCGTTCCAGTTGCTTTGCCAGCGGGTGATCGGGCGAGACACCGACGAAAGAGGCCCCCATCAGCGTGTCGGGACGTGTGGTGTAGACCTCGACCCGGTCCATGCCATGCGGGCCGTCGATCAGGCTGAAGCTGAATTGCAGCCCGCGCGATTTGCCGATCCAGTTGGCCTGCATCAGCTTGACCTTGGCGGGCCAGTCATCCAGCCCGTCCAGCGCGTCCAGAAGCTCTTCCGACATGTCGGAGATCTTGAAGAACCACTGCGTTAACTCGCGGCGCTCCACCTCGGCACCCGACCGCCAGCCCTTGCCGTCGATCACCTGTTCGTTGGCCAGCACCGTCATGTCCACCGGATCCCAGTTGACCACGGCGTTCTTGCGATAGACCAGTCCGCTATCCAGCATATCAATGAACAGCGCCTGCTGCTGGCCGTAATATTCCGGATCGCAGGTCGCGAACATCCGGGTCCAGTCCAGAGACCAGCCCATCGGCTTCATCTGCTCAACCATCGTGTCGATGTTGGAATAGGTCCAGTCCTTGGGGTGACCGCCGATCGCCATGGCGGCGTTTTCGGCAGGCATTCCGAACGCGTCAAACCCCATCGGATGCAGAACGTTATGCCCGGTGGACAGCTTGTACCGCGCGATCACGTCGCCCATCGTGTAGTTGCGCACATGGCCGATATGGATGCGCCCGGACGGGTAAGGGAACATCTCGAGCACATAGTATTTCGGCTTGTCGCCCTCCCGCGTGGCGGTGAAGGTTCCGGCCTCTTCCCAGGCCTGTTGCCATTTCGGCTCGATTTCGGCGGGGGTGTAGCGGGACATGTGGGGATTCCTTTGGGCAGGCGGGCGTCTTTGCAGTCGCATGGGTGATAGGACCATGGGGCGTCCGGGTAAAGTGCCTCTGGGCAAATCGGTTCGGCCCGGCGCGTAGAGTTTGCCTCTTTCCGGCAGCCGGATATAACAGGGCGGTGTCGGTTTGCAGGAAATTATTGCCATGAAGATATTGCTGATCCACCAGAATTTCCCCGGTCAGTACAAGCATATCGCGCCGGTTCTGGTGCAGATGGGCCATCAGATCGTGGCGCTGACACCCAAGGTGGACAAACCTGTGAAATGGCAGGGGGTGCAGGTCATCCCCTACAAGATCACCGGTGCGTCGTCGCGCGATATTCATCCCTGGCTGTCCGACTTCGAGACAAAACTGTTGCGCGGCCACAGCTGTTACGCTGCGGCGATGGCGCTGAAGGCGCAGGGGTTCGAGCCTGACATGATCCTGGCCCATCACGGCTGGGGCGAAAGCCTGTTTCTCAAAGACGTGTGGCCGGGCGCGCGTCTGGGCCTGTATTGCGAGCTTTATCACCTGTCCGCGCAACCGTTTCTGGGGTTCGATCCGGAATTCCCGACGCCTGCGGCGGAACAGGACGCGCTGCGGATCCGGCTGAAAAACCTCAATAACCGGTTGCATTCCGAGGTGATTGATCTGGGTATCAGCCCGACGCAGTTTCAGGCCGATACCTTCCCCGACCATTACCGCAAGCGTATCACGGTGGTGCATGACGGCGTGAATACGGAGGATGTAAAGCCCGATCCGGCGGCAAGGCTGGAGGTGACGGGCGGCCTAGTGCTGACCCGAGACGACGAGGTTGTGACCTTCATCAACCGCAATCTGGAACCCTATCGCGGCTATCACATCTTCATGCGCGCCCTGCCGGAAATCCTGAAACGGCGGCCAGAGGCGCAGGTGGTGATGCTGGGCGGTGATGATGTCAGCTATGGCGCGCGCGCGCCCAAGGGCAAGACATGGAAGCAGATCTATATCGACGAGGTGCGCGGGCAGATTTCCGATGAGGACTGGGCGCGTGTGCATTTCCTTGGCCGCGTGCCCTATGACCGCTTCCTGTCGATGATGCAGGTCAGCAGGGCGCATGTGTACCTGACCTATCCGTTTGTCCTGTCCTGGTCGCTGCTGGAATCGATGGCCTGCGAAAGCGCAATTCTGGCGAGCGATACGGCACCTGTGAAAGAGGTCCTGACCGAGGGCGAAACCGGCTGGATGGTGGATTTCTTCGACAAGGACGCTTTGGTCGACCGGCTATGCGATTTGCTGGACGACCCGGAGACGCGGACGCGCATGGGCAAGGCCGCACGAGAATTCGTGGTGGAGCACTATGATTTGCGCAAGGTCTGCCTGCCGAAGCAATTAAAATGGGTGGAAAAATTGTCCCGAACGGAGCCGCGTGCGCCAACGGACTGATGCGCTTGTTGCCTGAAACAGACCGGGTTTGCGGGCGATGCCATAAGCACCGCTGCCGGAGGTGACGCGATGACAAAGCCCACCGGTTGATTTGCCAAGCCGGGATGCGCCGAGGTCAAGTGCGGCTTTGTTCGTGTTCAAAGCGCTGGCGGGCGATTTCTTCATTGCGTTCGGCCTTGCGATGCTCGGTCAAGGCGCTCTCGACGTAATTCAGATGGTCTTCTACCGCCTTGCGCGCCGCGTCAGGATCGCGGGCCTGAAGGGCGTTGTTGATCTGACGATGCTGGTCCAGCAGCGTTTCACGCGTGGTCCGTCGTTGGAACATGATCCGGCGATTGTAGAACACGCCTTCGCGCAACAGCTGATACATCGACCGCATCATGTGCAGCATGATGACGTTGTGACTGGATTCGATGATTGCGAGGTGGAAATCCGCATCGAGTCCTGCCTCGTCACTCGGATCGCGCTTGGCATGGGCGGCCTGCATCTTGTCGAAAACCGACTGGATGACCTTCAAATCGGTGTCCGATGCTAAACGCGCGGCGCGCTCTGCCGCCAACCCTTCCATGTCGCGGCGGAACGACAAGTAGTCGAACACCGCCTCATCATGTGTCGCAAAGAGCTTTATCAGCGCATCCGAGAAGGCAGAGCCCAGCACGTCGGCCACATAAATACCGGCACCGGCGCGACTGGCCAGAAGACCGCGGTTTTGCAGGTCCGCTGCCGCCTCGCGCAGCGACGGCCGTGACACGCCAAGCCGCTCCGACAACTCACGCTCGGGGGGCAAGCGTTCGCCGGGGCGCAATACGCCGCGCAGGATCAGCTTTTCGATCTGTCGCGCGACCGACGTTGATAGCTTTTCTGGCTGAACCTTCTGGAATGGCATCTGCTGACCTCTTCGGGAATTGGTTAAACAATATGACCGCTGTCAGTTGCGCGCAAGCGGATCGCACCGCCGTGTTCCGGGAGGGTTTGGACGTTCCATGAAGGTTGCGCCGCATCTGTTGCGCCCCGGCCCCCTTTGCGGTTCATCTTGATCGCGCCTGACAATATAACGTCGCAAGATCGCGCAGCCCCCATGATTTGGGGTGCTGTGGCATGTCGCGGCGGCGTTAGTAGCTGTATTGAGCGTAAACGCGCGTCAGATCGCCGTCCCACTCCCCTGCATAATGCTCAAGCAACTCGTCAGCGGGGGTTTTGCCAGATTCGACGCTTTCCTTCAGGGCGTTGAGGAAATGGGTTTCATCAGGCACCAGCCCACCTGCGCCGGGGCGCGCGCGGGCTTTCAGCCCGGCCTCGGCAATCTCCACGGTCTGGCGGGCCAGATCATGCATGTCGATCCCGCCGACCTTGGCCTGAAGCGCGTCCTGCGAGGCGGCAACGCGCAACGCCTCGCGGGTTTCGGCGTCCCAGTCCTTGGCAAGATCCCAGGCGGCATCCAGCGCAGTCTGGTCGTAGAGCAAGCCAACCCAATAGGCGGGCAGCGCACAAAGCCTGCGCCACGGGCCGCCATCGGCACCGCGCATTTCAAGGAATTTCTTGACCCGCGCTTCGGGGAAAATTGTGGTCAGGTGGTCGGCCCAATCCGACAGGGTCGGGATTTCGCCGGGCAGGGCGGGCAGTTCGCCTTTCAGGAAATCGCGGAAGGACTGGCCAAGCGCGTCGATATACTTGCCGTCGCGGTAGACGAAATACATCGGCACATCGAGCGCATAATCCACCCAGGCCTCGAACCCGAAACCGTCCTCAAAGACAAATGGCAACGTGCCGGTGCGATCCGGGTCAAGGTCGCGCCAGATCCGGCTGCGCCAGCTTTTGTGGCCGTTGGGATGGCCTTCAAAGAACGGCGAATTGGCAAAAAGCGCCGTCGCCACGGGTTGCAGGGCGATGGCCACGCGCATCTTCTTGACCATGTCCGCCTCGGACGAGAAGTCGAGATTCACCTGCACGGTGCAGGTCCGGTACATCATGGATTTGCCCATGGTGCCGACGCGGTCCATGTATTCGTTCATCAGCCGGTACCGGCCCTTGGGCATCATCGGCATTTCGTCATGCGTCCAGATCGGGGCCGCGCCCAGGCCGATGAACCCCACGCCGACCGCATCGGCGATGTCTTTCACATCGCGCAGATGGGCGTTCACCTCGTCGCAGGTCTCGTGGATGGTTTCCAGCGGTGCGCCGGACAGTTCCAACTGCCCACCGGGTTCCAGACTGACATTGGCGCCGTCCTTTTCCAGCCCGATCAGCTTGCCTGCCTCTTCGACAGGGGCCCAGCCGTGGCGGTCGCGCAGACCCTCCAGCATCGCCAGAATGGACCGTTCGCCTTCGTAGGGCAGGGGTTTCAGCGTGTCCTTGCAATAGCCGAATTTCTCGTGCTCGGTGCCGATGCGCCAGTCCTCTTTCGGCTTGCAGCCGGACGCAAGGTAGTCCGTCAGCTGATCTTTGTGTTCAACGGGACCACCGCCGGATTGTGGAATGGACATTTGGCAAGGCTCCGAATTGCAGGGTCTGTTCGTGTCACATCACAGGGATGGGGGGAAATGGCGAGGCTGTCAATGCAGCCGGGCGGATGGGCGGGGCATGTCGGCGCGGTGCCAGATCATGATCCGTTCAGTCCCCCCCGCCTGCATCTGACGCAACATATGTTCGGTGCGGATGCCGGGAAGGGCGGCAAACGCATCGAACAACGCATCGGCACCGGCAGCGCCGAGGGGGATGTGCAGATCCGGTTCGCCGCGCCGCGACAAGACCCAATGCGGCGGCTTCGATCCCGGATCTATGGCCAGCGAGCGCAGGTCAGCCAGATCGGCAATGCCGCCCGACAACGGTCCGAAATACGAAATCCGGCCCTCGTCGATCTGCACCACGCCCGGTGCGGTGTCTTCGGTGCGGAACCGCGCGCGCTGCACGCCCATGACGGTCAGCGCGATGCCGATCAGCAGCACGGGATAGCCCATCCAGTTGAGAATGCCCCAAAGGTTGACGACCCAATGCAGGCCAAGTGCGGCCACCGCGACCCCGGTGATGGTTTCGCGCCAGCGCCACAGCGCGGCCTTCGCCTCGGCCCGCAGCAGGGTCATGCCGCAACCTTGGCGCGCGGGGTCATTGCCAGTCCCCCAGCGCCATTTGCCACAGCGTCATCGCGGCCACGGCGGCCGTGTCGGCACGCAGGATGCGGGGGCCAAGGCTGACGACATGCGCTTGCGGCAGGGCCGTCAGGCGCGCGCGTTCTGCTTCGGAAAATCCCCCCTCGGGACCGATGAGAATTGCCCAGGGGTCCGGCGTCGCATTGGCGAGGCGGGTGGCAGAGCCTGCCTCTGCCTCGTTGCAGAACATCAACTGGCGATCCGCGGGCCAGTTGTCCAGAACGGCGTCCAGCTTGGCCAGATCGGTGACTTCGGGCACGAATGTTCCGCCGCATTGTTCGGCGGCCTCGACGGCATGGGCTTGCAGCCGATCCTGCCGGATTCGTTCGGAATTGGTGAAGCGCGTCTGGACGGGCATGATCCGCGCGGCGCCCATCTCTGCCGCCTTTTCAACGATGAAATCGGTGCGGGCCTTCTTGATCGGGGCAAAGAGCAGCCATAGGTCGGGCGGGTTGCGCTGCGGCGCGGTCTGCGCGCGGCAAACCAGCACGCCGTTGCGTTTGTTGGCGACCGCCACATCAGTGCGCCACTCGCCAGCCTGCCCGTTGAACACAAGCACACCGTCGCCCACGGCTAGCCGCATCACCGCAAAAAGGTAATGTGCCTGGTCGCGCGTCAGGGCGAGTGATTGCCCTTCCCCCAGCGGGTGATCTACATAGAGCCGTATCTTTGCCGTCATGGAGCGCAACATATGCCCGACCAACCGCCGATGCCAGAGGCCGAAGGACAGGTTTCCGACGCCGTGCGCGGCAATTGGGTGGACAGGCTCGCCCCCGCCCCCGCACGTCCCTATTTCCGGCTCAGCCGTCTGGACCGCCCGATCGGCACATGGCTGCTGCTTTTGCCGTGCTGGTGGGGGCTGTTGCTGGCGATGCTGTCGGACGGGCAGGCGCGCTGGCAGGATCTGTGGATCTTTGCAGGCTGCGGGATTGGCGCGATACTGATGCGCGGCGCGGGCTGCACATGGAACGACATCACCGACCGTCATATCGACGGGTCCGTGGCGCGCACGGCGTCGCGGCCGATCCCATCGGGGCAGGTCAGCGTCGGCCAAGCGCTGGCTTGGCTGGCGGCGCAGGCGCTGGTGGCCTTCGCCATCCTGCTCAGCTTTCATCCGATGGCGATCCTGCTTGGCGTGATCGCATTGGGGCCTGTGGCCATCTACCCGTTTGCCAAACGCTTCACATGGTGGCCGCAGGTGTTTCTGGGCATCGCCTTCAACTGGGGCGCGTTGCTGGCCTGGACCGCGCATCGCGGTGTTCTGGAATGGCCCGCCGTGATCCTGTATCTGTCGGGGATGGCGTGGACGCTGTTTTATGACACGATCTATGCCCATCAGGACGCCGAGGATGACGCGCTGATCGGGGTAAAATCCACCGCGCGCCTGTTCGGCGAGGCCAGCCCGAAATGGCTGGCGCGCTTCATGAAGGTCAGCGTTGCCTTGATGGTGCTGGCAATCCTCGCGGCGATTCCGCGCGCCGAGACCCTGACACTGGTCGTGGCAATCGCCGGCGCGCTTGGCTTTGTGGGCCATATGCTGTGGCAGTTGCGCCTTTTCGACCCCGACGATAATGACAGGCTGCTGAAGCTGTTCCGGTCCAACCGAAATGCCGGCCTGCTGCCTGTGCTGTTTTTCGCCGTAGCGCTTTTCGCGTGATTGCACCCCTGCGGCGCTGACTGTATCAGAAGCCAACTCCACGCTGCTTGGAATGCCCATGCGTTTGTCAAAGTTGTTCATTTCGCTATTGGCCTTTGGCCTCGCGGCGCTGCTTTGTCTGGTCGCGGCCTACTTTTCTGTCCGTGTCATCGAAAACAATTCCATCAAAGAGGTGCGTCAGGAACTCGACAAAGCCGCGCTGACCTGGGCGGATGTGGATTCCGACGGGTTGCAGATTTTCCTGATCGGAACCGCCCCGACCGAGGCCGCCCGCTTTGATGCGCTCAGCGCTGCCGGACGGGTTGTCGATGCCTCTCGCGTGCTGGATCAGATGGGCGTCGCCGACACGGCCGACCTGGCACCGCCCCGGTTCTCGGTCGAGATCCTGCGCAACGATGCCGGCATCTCGTTGATCGGTCTGGTCCCGGCCAGCACTGACCGGGAGGCATTGCTGTCCCAGGTCCGCGACATCGCCGATGATCCGGGTCAGGTGTCCGATCTTCTGGAAGTTGCCAGCTTCGATGCGCCGGACGGATGGGCCGATGCGCTGCGTTTCAGCCTGTGGGCGTTGGAAGATCTGCCGCGATCCAAAATCTCTGTCGGGGCGGATCAGGTGCAGATTACCGCGATGACTGACAGCGATGCCACGCGCCGCAAGATGGAAAGCGATCTGGTGCGCCGGGCGGGTGACAAGGTCACCTTGTCGCTGGATCTGTCTGCCCCGCGCCCGGTGATCAGCCCCTTCACACTGCGATTCCTGATCGAAGACGGCAAAGCCAAATTCGATGCCTGCTCTGCCGGGACCGAAGAGGGGCGTGACCGAATCCTTGCCGCTGCAAATGCTGCCGGGCTGAACGAAAAGGCCAGCTGCACGATCGGACTGGGCATTCCGTCCAAGACCTGGCCACAGGCCGCGGAACTGGCGATCAACGCGCTGGCCGAGGTCGGCGGCGGCAGCGTCACCTTCTCGGATGCCGATATTTCGCTGCTTGTGCCCGAAGGCACGGATCGCGGAGTGTTCGATCATGTGGTCGGAGAGCTGGAGAACGCGCTGCCGGAGGTTTTCGCACTGACGGCAGTGCTGCCCGAAACGCCGGACGAGGGCGAACAGGGACCGCCCGAGTTCGTTGCCACCCTCAGCCCCGAAGGGGCCGTGCAGATGCGCGGCCGGGTTGCCGGCGCGTTGGAACGCCAGACCGCCGAAAGCTATGCGAAGGCACGGTTCGGCAGCGGCGCGTCCCGCATGTCCGCCCGCATCGACGAGACGCTTCCCGCCTCGTGGTCGGTCCGCGTTCTGGCCGGGCTGGAAGCGCTGGCGCAACTTAAAAACGGCGCGGTCACGATCACGCCCGACACATTCGTGGTTGCGGGCGATACCGGACTGGTCGACGCCAACGCGACGATTGCGCAATTGTTGTCGACCAAGCTGGGTGAAGGTGCCGATTTCGACATCAAGGTGACCTACCTCGAAAAGCTTGATCCGACGCTGGGTATACCTACCCCCGATGAATGCGAGGCGGGCATCGTCGAGATTATCGGCAACCGCAAGATCAGCTTTGAGCCCGGCGCGTCGACCTTTGACAGTGCGGCCAAGGACATCCTGGACGATATTGCCGAACTGTTGAAGAAATGCGGTGACATCCCGCTTGAGATCGGCGGACATACCGATAGTCAGGGCCGCGAAACGATGAACCAGCAGCTTAGTCAGGAACGCGCGCAAGCGGTGCTGGATGCGCTGCGCAACCGCCGGGTCCTGACCGCCTCATACCGGGCGGTGGGCTACGGTGAAGACCAGCCGATTGCCGATAATGGCAGTGCCGACGGACGCGAAGCCAACCGCCGGATTGAATTCAAACTGGTCCGGCCGGACGTGACAGAAGAAGATGCCGAATCTCAGGACGGTTCCGAGACAGAGACAGAGGCCGACGCAGAGGCCGACGCGGCCGCAGACCAGAACGAGGAGACCCAAGAGGATGAACAGAACTGAATTTGTGGTGGCTACGGCCATCATTCTGTTCGTGGCATTTTGCATGGGTTGGTTTGCCAATTGGTTGCTGCACCGCTTCACCCGGGTTTCCAAATCGGATGTCGATGAATTGGAACGGATGAGCCAGGAATTGCACGATGCGGAAGAGACCCGCGATCAGGCCATCACCTATCTGCAACAGCGCGAAGCTGAACTGACCAACCAGTTGGCGCAGTCAGAGGCAGAGCGCAGCGCCGCAATGGAAGGTCTGCGTGATGCGCGCTACGAATCCGAAGAGCTTCGCGCCTATGTCGAACGGATGAGCCAAGGCAAAAGCTGAGGCGCTGCTACCAGCGGGTCAGCGCGTCCTCATCGGCATCCTTGGCCGCGACCCATTCGGCCCCGTCCGCGCCGATTTCCTTTTTCCAGAACGGTGCCCGAGATTTCAGGTAATCCATCAGGAACTCTGCCGCCTCAAATGCGTCGACGCGGTGCGGGGCCGCCGTTGCGACCATCATGATCATTTCGCCGGGTACCATGCGCCCATAGCGGTGAATCACCAGCACATCACCCAGTGACCAGCGGGTGCTGGCCTCTGCCGCGATCTTTTCCAGCGCTTTCGCGGTCATGCCGGGGTAATGCTCGATTTCCATCGCCGCCAGATCACCGGCCGTGTCGCGGACGATGCCGGTAAATGTGACCACAGCCCCCATATCGTGCCGACCTGCTGCAAATGCGGCGGCCTCCGCGCCAAAATCGAATGGCTGTTCCTGTACAGCGACGCGCATTGCCTAGCCTCCGGTCATCGGCGGAAAGAACGCGACCTCGCGCACGCCGGTCAGCGAGGCATCGAAGTCCGACAGTTCTTGATCCAACGCCACCCGCAGCGCCGATATGTCGGCAAAGGCTGCGGCATAGCGATCTTCGCGCGCAATCAGTTCTGCGACCAGCTCGGTCACTGTGCTTGCCTGCGTTTCGACGGTTTCCTTTGGAATGCCGATGCGTTCGCGCACCCATGCAAAATACAGCACATCCATGTCATCAATCCTTCAGAAAGGGGACCGCCTTGCGGAAATAGTCCCATCCGGTGATCAACGTCAGGGTCGCAGCAACCCAAAGCAGCGCGACACCGAGATTTCCGGCCCAGATCATCCCCTGATATTTCCAGCGTAATCCCAGCACATCCTCTTCGCGGCCCGCCATGATCTCTTCGAACAGCGGCTGGTCCAGCCCGAAGGTCGACATGCCCAGATAATGCTCGAACACGCCTTGCGCGAACAGCACCGAGATCGCCACCATCTGCGCGGTGGTTTTCCACTTGGCCAGCTTCGTCACCTTCAGCGTGCCCGCCGTGTCGCCCAGAAACTCGCGCAGACCCGAGACAAAGACCTCGCGGAACAGAATCACCGTCGCAGGCAACACCAGCCAAGGCGACATCGAGGAATACCCTACGATCACCATCAGCGCGATCACCACCATCGCCTTGTCGGCAATCGGGTCCAGCATGGTGCCAAGCTTGGTGACCTGTTTCCATGTCCGCGCCAAATGCCCGTCAAACCAGTCTGTCACGGCGGCCGCAATGAACAGCACCAGAGCGAACCAGTCGGCATAGGGGCGCGTGAAGTACAGGAACATCACGGCAATGCCGGGCGCTGCCAGCAGGCGCAAAACGGTCAGAATATTGGGCAACGTCCATTTCATGCCTTAGCTCTAGCGCGGTTGACCGGGACAGGGAAGAGCGGTGCCGAATTGCATCCCCGAAAGAATCGGATAACGTGCCTGATATGCACAAACTCCTGCTTGTTCCGCTCTTGGCTCTGGCCGCCTGTGATCAGGATGAAACGCTTGTGTCCTATGGTGGCGCGGGCACTTGGCGTCTGTCTGCCATGGATGGCGCGGGCTACAGCGCCGAGGCGACGATGACTTTGGGCACCGCTGGCGCGGTCACCGGCAAAGCCCCCTGCAACAGCTGGAGCGCAACGCAGTCCGCGCCCTATCCGTGGTTTGATCTGTCACCGATCATATCGACCCGGCGCGCCTGCCCTGAACTTCAGGCCGAAACCGCCTTTTTCACGGCGCTGTCGCAGATGACCCTGTCCGAGGTTGCGGGCGACACGTTGCTTCTGACCAATGATGCCGGGCGCGAAATGATTTTCACTGCTGTCGCGCCCGACGCTCAAGCGCCTCGATGAAGCGTGCCCGCGCTGCGGGCAACGGCTTGTGCAGCATATCTGCGGCGATGCGATGGGCCAGGAAATGCCCTGTCGTACCAAGCGCCAGCGCCACCTCGCCATCCTCGGCGGTGCCTTGCCCCCGCAAAACCGGCGGCAATGGCAACATGCGGTCCGCCCATTCGCCCGCGCCTTTGGCCGATACCGCCCGACCAGACCGCGGCGAGACATGGATCAGCCCTTCGGTTGTCCCCGTCACCGCGCACACCCGCAGATCAAGACCAAAGCCCAGTTCTTCCAGCAGCGACATCTCCCACCGCATATAGGCCAAGGGCCAGATCTCGGGCTGGTCCAGCAGGTCCAGCAAAGTCTCGGTGTCGCGGTACAGCGCCGGATGGGCCTCACGCTCGGGCAGGCAGAACAGCAACAGCGTCGTCACGGCGTTCAGCCCTGCCAGCATCAACCGATCCGACATCGCCGCATGCGCCCGCCCGCGCATCGGCTCGACCGTGAAGCTGCCCAGCTGATCCTCCAGCCGCGCCCGCCATGCAAGATCAAGCTGCGCGCCGGGTTGCAGCAGCGGGGCCATCCTGCGACTGGACGCACCGCGCAAGACACCGGCATGCCGCCCGCGCTCCGGCGTAAAGACCTCCAGAATGGCGCTTGTCTCGCCATGCCTGCGGGCCGAAAGCAATATGCCTGTGTCGCGCCAATCCATCTGTACGAATGTGCTGCAATCCGTGCCGCCTGCAAGCGGGTTCTTATCCGCCGCCCCGCTTCAGCCCGGGCGTATGTTACCGCGCAAAAACGCCCCTGTCTTCTTCTTGGTAAAAATACTCCGGGGAGCGCGAGGGGCTGGCCCCTCGCTCCGTCCCTTTCAGCGCACGGATCACTCAGTCGGACAGACCCGGCTCATCCAGCAGATGGTGCCCGTCACGGTCCTCGACCTCGATCACCCAAAGGTCGGGATCGAACCGCCGCTGCCTGCTGATTGCCGCATCAACCTCCGCCTCATCCCCTTCGGCCAGCGTGACCCAGGCCCGCGCGCCGCTCATCAGATCAAAGCTGCGTTGAAACGCCTGCGCCCGCCCGTCCAACGTGTTGAGTTTGATCAGAACCGCGCCCGCGGTGTCATCGCCATGGGCCGTCACAAAGGCCGGGATATTTTGAAACCGCAGCCGTGCCAGATAGGCATGCACCCAGAACTCGGCCGTCAGACGAGCCATGGATCAGGCGTTGCCGTCGCGGAAATTCAGCCCCATCTCGGAATAGCGCTCGGCCTCTTCCAGCCATTTCTCGCGCACCTTGACTTGCAGAAACAGGTGAACGCGACGGCCGAGGAATTCTTCCAGCTCTTCGCGTGACGCCTTGGACACGGCCTTGATGGTCTCGCCTTTGTGGCCCAGCAGGATGCCCTTGTGGCCGTCTCGGGCGACATAGATGATCTGGTCGATACGCGCCGTACCGTCGGGACGCTCTTGCCAGTTCTCGGTTTCGACCGTCAACTGATAGGGCAATTCCTGATGCATACGAAGCGTCAGCTTTTCGCGGGTGATCTCGGCGGCGATCATGCGCATCGGCAGATCAGCGATCTGATCCTCGGGGTAAAACCATGTGCCTTCGGGCAGTTCCGCGCCCAGCCAGGCCTTCAGATCCGCGCAGCCAAACCCCTTTTCGGCGGAAATCATGAAGGTATTGGCAAAGGCAAACCTGTCGTTCAGTTCCTTGGACAGCGCCAGAAGCACGTCGGATTTGACCCGGTCGATCTTGTTGATCGCCAGTGCAATGTGGCCGTCCTGTCCGATCTCTGCCAGACGTTCCAGGATGGCTTCGACGCCGGGCGTGATGCCGCGATGCGCCTCGACCAGAAGCACGACGATATCGGCATCCGCAGCACCGCCCCACGCGGCGGCAACCATGGCGCGGTCCAGCCGTCTGCGCGGACGGAACATGCCGGGTGTATCGACCAGCACGATCTGGGCGTCCCCTTCCATCGCCACGCCGCGGATACGCGCGCGCGTGGTCTGGACCTTGTGGGTCACGATGCTGACCTTGGCGCCGACCAATTGGTTGGTCAGCGTCGATTTGCCCGCATTGGGCTCTCCGATCAGGGCGACGAATCCGGCGCGTGTGGTCATTGGGGTTCCTTGGCTATCAAGACAGGCGATGTAGCGCAGAGTCGGGCTTCGCGCCAGCCCTGCGATCACGCAACAGCGAAAAGATCCCTGCGCCGACAATCAGCGCAGCGCCCGACAGCGTCATCGCGTCGGGCCGTTCGCCGAACAGCGTGTAGGCGAGGATCAGCGCGACGATCAGCCGGGAATAGCGGAAGGGCGCGATCACGCCGACCTCTCCGGTGCGCATGGCGTAGGTCATGGCCGTATAGCCAAGCACGCCCGACACAGCCGTGCCGCAGATCAACAATGCGGCACCCGGCGCGGGCAGCGCAGGCATTCCGGGCTCAAAGCACAGGATGACCACCCCCGCCAGCGAAACGACGGCAAATCCCAGCACCCCAAGCTGTGCCGCGTGAACGGTTGCGGGCGCGGTGCGGGTGGCCAGATCGCGGCCCGCAAAGCCGACCATGCCAAGCAGGGCGAAGATCGCGTTTGCCTCGATCCCCGAAGGCGAGGGGCGCACGATCAGCAGAACCCCGACGAAGCCCACCGCCATGGCCGCCCAGCGACGCGGGCCAATGCGTTCGCCCAAGACGAACACCGCGCCAAGCATCACCACAAGCGGTGCCGCCTGTAGGATGGCCGAGGTGGTTGAAAGCGGCGTGTAGGCGAGGCTGAGCGCAAAGAACAAGCGGCCGACGATCTCGAACCCGGTGCGGATCATCAGGCCAGCTTTCAGATACGCGGTGGTCCAGACCGGCACACCCTGCGCCTTCGCATAGACGGCGTATAGCACCATCGCCAGAAGGCCGAATTGCAGCGTTGCCATGCCAGCGGTGATTCCGCCTGTCCCGGTCGCCGCCTTGAAGAATGCGTCCTCGATGCCGAATCCCAGCATCGCGAAGATCATCAACAGACTGCCGCGCAGGTTGTCACTCATGGCTGCGCCGCGAGAGGCAGGTAGCGCTCACGCCAGACCGTCCAGCAAGGTTCTGGCTGCGGCCTGTTCGGCTTGCCGCTTTGACGGTGCCGTTGCTTCGGCACTGGTGCCATCGGCCAGCGACGCGCGGATGGTGAATTCCGGGGCATGATCGGGGCCGGTGCGGGCGGTTTCCTCGTAGCGGGGCGGGGGCATGCCGCGTGCCTGCGCCCATTCCTGAAGCGAGGTTTTGGGGTCGCGAGCGTCTTCGTCAACGGTGTCGATGCGGTCGCCCCAGAGCCGCAGGATCATTGCGCGTGCCGCCTCGACCCCAGCATCAAGGTAGACAGCCGCGATCACCGCTTCCATCGCATCGCCCAGCAGCGCCTGTTTGCGCCGCCCACCGGAAAGCTGTTCCGAGCGCCCAAGTTTCAGCGCGGCACCCAGATCTATCTGGCGCGCGACGTCTGCGCAGGCCTCTTTGCGCACCAGCGCATTATAGCGCGGCGCAAGCTGGCCCTCGCTGGCGGTTTTGTCGCCGGCCAGCAGGGTTTCGGCCATCACCAGACCCAGCACCCGGTCGCCGAGAAATTCTAGCCGCTGATTGTCACCACGGGCAGACGAGATAGAGCCATGCGTAACCGCACGGATCAGCAGTTCGGGGTCGGAAAACTCATGCCCGAGACGGCCTTGAAGGGCCTTTAGGTCGGCTGACAGTTTCACTCGACCCTCTTGAAGTAACGATCGCTCCGCCAGGTCCAGAAAAACAGCATCGACCGCCCGGAGGACGAGAACATGATGCGGTCAGCACGCCCGACGATGTTTTCGTAAGGCACAAAGCCCACACCACCCACTTGCTGAGGCACACGGCTGTCAGAGGAATTGTCGCGGTTGTCACCCATGAAGAAATAAAAGCCCTCGGGGACAGTGTAGACCGGCGTGTTGTCGGAATTCTGCATGGCGATGTTCAGGATGTCGTGGCTGACGCCGTTGGGCAGCGTCTCGGTAAAGCGCGATTTGGTGCACAGTCCACCCGTGCCAACGGGGCCGTTTTCGCAGCGCGGGCGCAGCCGCTGGGGGCCTTGCGGCTCTGCGATTTCCTCGAACGTGCCTGCAGGTTCCAGTTTCACCGGCTCGCCGTTGATCTGCAACACGCCTGCCTTGACCTGGATCTTGTCGCCCGGCAGACCGGTCAGCCGTTTGATGAAGTCGCGCCCTGTCACCGGGTGACGGAAAACCACCACATCGCCGCGTTCCGGCGCGCCGGCCATGAACCGTTCGCCGCCCTTGGACGGATCGCCGGATTTCATCCAGCCGCAAATATCCTCGGCGTCGATATTGATGCCGATCGCGGGGATCAGGACCGTCGGGCAGGACGCGTAGGAATACCCATAGGCCATCTTGTTGACGAACAGGAAGTCGCCGATCAGAAGCGTGTCCTTCATTGACCCGGACGGGATCCAGAAGGGCTGAAAGAACAGGGTGCGAAAGACACCGGCTATCAGCAGGGCATAGACGATGGTCTTGATCGTCTCGATAATGGAATTACCCTGTTTGGCTTCGGCCATGATGGTCTCCGATCTAGGTGGGTCTGGCGCTACATGAGGGGGCAGGCGAAGGGTGTCAAGCGGCCATGCCCTGCCGCGCCGGGGCTTGCGCGCTGTAGCGTCATGGCTTGGGTGGTGGAGCGCTGATATGAACCCCGGCTGCGACTGGCCGGGCCTCGATCACGACAAAAGCCTGCGCCCAAGGGTGATCGTCCGTCAGGGTGACGTGAATGATCGCCTCATGTTCCGCAGGCGTCATCTGGGCCAGCCGTTCGGCGGCCCATCCGGTGACTTGCATGACGGGCTGGCCGGTCGCGAGGTTGCTGACTGCCATGTCCTTCCACGCGATCCCCATGCGCAGCCCGGTGCCAAGCGCCTTCGAACAGGCCTCTTTTGCAGCCCAGCGTTTGGCATAGGTGCCCGCCGTATCGGCCCGCCGCTCTGCCTTGCGCTGCTCTGTCTGCGTGAAGACACGATTGCGAAACCGGTCGCCGAACCGGTCCAGCGTGCCCTGTATGCGGTCGATATTCGCCAGATCAGTGCCAATGCCGAGGATCATCCGGCACGCACGAGCCTGACATCTGGGCTTTTTGATCGGCCTTGCCAAACGCCGACAAAGAAAATCCCGGCACTTTTCACGCGCGTGCCTCATCCATCAGGCGGCGCATTTCGGCAATGGCCGGGGTCAGGCCGCGAAAGATTGCCTCGCCGATCAGGAAGTGACCGATATTCAACTCCATCACTTCCGGAAAGGCCGCGACGGGTTTGACCGTGTCATAGGTCAAGCCGTGCCCGGCGTGGACCTCTAGGCCCAGAGAATGCGCCAGGGTGGACATTTCGCGCATACGCTCCAACTCCGTTGTGCAATCGTCCATGCGTCCCTCTGCATGGGCATCGCAATACGCACCTGTATGCAATTCGATCACCTGAGCGCCGATCCGGTGCGCGGCCTCGATCTGGCGCTGGTCGGCGGCGATGAAGATGGACACGCGGCAACCGGCCTCGCGCAGAGGAGCGATGAAATGCGCCAGCCGGTTTTCCTCGCGCGCGACTTCCAGCCCGCCCTCGGTGGTCTTTTCCTCGCGCTTTTCCGGCACGATGCAGACGGCATGCGGACGGTGACGCAGGGCGATGCGCTGCATTTCGTCAGTGGCGGCCATTTCAAAGTTCAGCGGCACGGTCAGCACGTCCATCAGCCCGTCGATATCGGCGTCTGAAATGTGTCGACGATCCTCGCGCAGATGCGCCGTGATGCCGTCGGCACCTGCGTCTTCTGCCAGTTTCGCCGCCCGAAGCGGGTCGGGATAGCCGCCGCCGCGTGCATTCCTTACGGTCGCGACATGATCAATATTCACGCCAAGACGGAGTTTGTCCAATTGCGGCATGACAGAGTTCCTTTCAGGTGCTTTTCGTCGGACCTTATTCGCCTTTTGCAGCCTCGTCAGCCTTGGCCGCCGCTTTTTTTCGCAAGCTCTCCAACTTGGCGCGCAGTTTGCTGGTGCGGCGTTTCTGATAGGCCCGGATCACCGGAACGGACAGGTAATAGGCCACCAACCCGGCGCAGATGCCCGGCAGGATGCCCCCGATCAGGTAGGGAAAGAAAATGTCATCGTAGAATCGCAACAGGTTGTGCCAGTCGGCAGTCTTGTCGCTGAACACGGCCACCAGATTGTTCTTTAGATCGGCGGCAGCGCCCACGAATTTACGGCCCAGCCATTCGTGATCTGCACTGGCCGGATGATGGCGATTGCCAAGCAGAAAGTTGCCGGTCTTCAATGAAATCACGGCGATCGGCAGATAGGTCAGCGGATTGCCGAAAAACGTGCCAAGCAAAGCGGCAAGGATATTGCCGCGCACGGTCAGGGCCAGCAGCGTCGCGACGACAAAATGCATCCCGTAAAATGGCGTGAATGTCGTCAGGACCCCGGCAAAAATGCCGCGCGCGATTTTTTCAGGGGAATCTGGCAGGCGGCGCAGGCGATGCTTGACATATTGCGCGGCACGGCCCCACCCGCCACGAGGCCAAAGACCTTCGAGTGCGATCTTCCAGATCGGCCGTCTGTCGCGCCGCTTGAAGACCAAGCCTTGTCCTTTCGTTCACTCCGCCGCGCTGTCCTGCGCAATGCTCAGGGCTGTCTCCCGACGCCGCGAAATCGCCGCGACATCGCTTTCCGCCGCCAAAGCGGTGACGACGGAATGCAGATGTTCGGCATCGCGCAGATCCACACCAATCAGAAGACGGTAAAAATCCGGTTTGCGATCGACAAATTGCATGTCAGAGATATTGGCCTTCTGTTCGCCGATCAATGTGCAAATCCGACCGAGCACACCCGCGTCATTGCCTATCGTCAGTTCCAGCGTCGCCGTGTAGGCCGCCGGATGGCTGCCAGAGTGCCAATGCAGGTCAAGCCAGCGGTCAGGCTGATCTTCGTAAGAGGCCAGCGTCGGGCAATCAATGGAATGCACGACCACCCCTTTGCCGCGTTGGGTCAACCCGACAATCCGTTCGCCGGGCAGGGGTTGGCAACAGGGCGCACGTTCAAAACTTTGGCCCGGCGCAAGGCCGATGACGGCACGCTTCGGCTCGATGCTTTCGCCTTCCTTGGGGGCCAGGTCGGGATAAACGGCCTGAACCACGGCCCGCACCGACAGTTCCGCGCTGCCCAGGCGGGCCAGCAAGGTCTGCCGGTCCTCAAGCCGCAATGTGCGCGCGGCGGTTTCCAGAACCTTGTCATTGGCCTTCTTGCCGACATGCTCAAACCCCGAACGAGCCAGTTCGCGCCCCAGCTTGATGAACCGCTCCCGGTCAACCTCGCGCAGCGCCCGGCGAATCGCCGATTTGGCCTTGCCGGTGATGGCGATCTCCAGCCAGGTGGCTTGCGGCACCTGTCCTTCGGCGGTGATGATCTCGACCGACTGGCCGTTTTTCAGCCGCGTCCACATCGGCACCCGCAACCCGTCCACCTTGGCACCCACGCAGGCAGAGCCGATGCGGGTGTGGATCGCATAGGCGAAATCCAGAGGCGTGGCCCCGCGGGGCAGTTTGACCACGTCCCCCTTGGGGGTGAAGCAGAAAACCTGGTCGGAATACATCTCCAGCTTCACGGCTTCGAGAAACTCGTCGTGATCCTCTTCGGCGTTGAACTGTTCGGTGAGCGAGGAAATCCACTTCGCCGGGTCTACCGCAAACGGGTTTTCCGAGCGTACGCCGTCGCGGTAGGACCAATGCGCCGCCACCCCGGTTTCGGCCACGTCATGCATCTGCCGGGTGCGGATCTGCACCTCGACCCGTTTGCCGTCGCGCCCCGACACGGTGGTGTGGATCGACCGGTAGCCGTTGGTCTTGGGTTGACTGATATAGTCCTTGAACCGTCCCGGCACCGCACGCCAGCGCTGATGGATCGCGCCAAGCGCGCCGTAGCAGTCGGTTTCAGACCGTGTGATGATGCGAAAGCCGTAGATGTCCGAGAGGCGGGAAAACCCCATCTCTTTTTCCTGCATCTTGCGCCAGATTGAGTACGGCTTTTTCGCGCGGCCATAAACTGTGGCATCAATGCCGACTTTTTCCAGCTCCTTGCGCATGTCGCCGGTTATCCGGTGCACGACGTCGCCGGTTTCTCTTTGCAAGGTTATGAAGCGGCGGATGATGCTGGCGCGGCCTTCGGGGTTGAGCACGCGGAATGCCAGATCTTCAAGCTCTTCGCGCATCCATTGCATGCCCATCCGACCGGCCAGCGGCGCATAGATGTCCATGGTCTCGCGCGCTTTTTGGACCTGCTTTTCCGGGCGCATCGCCTTTATCGTGCGCATATTGTGCAAACGGTCGGCCAGCTTGACCAGGATCACCCGAAGATCCTTGGACATCGCCATGAACAGTTTGCGAAAATTCTCGGCCTGCTGGGTCTCTGTCGAAGAAAGTTGAAGGTTGGTCAACTTTGTCACGCCATCCACCAACATCGCGATTTCGTCGCCAAACTGCTGCGAGATTTCGGAATAGGTGGATTTGGTGTCCTCGATCGTATCATGCAGCAAGGCTGTGATGATCGTGGCATCGTCAAGCTGCTGCTCTGTCAGAATGGCGGCAACGGCGACGGGATGGGTGAAATACGGCTCGCCAGAGCGGCGCATCTGGCCGTCATGCATCCGGCGGCCATAGTCATAGGCCGCCCGGATCAGTTTTTCGTTGGTCTTGGGATTATAGTTATGAACCAGCGCGATCAGGTCTTCTGCCGGGATCATTCCCCTATCCTCATCCCCTGGTCGCTTGCGCGAGATCAGCCCTGACCTTGGGCTTCCATCAATGCGCGCAACAACTTTTCTTCGGACAGGTCGTCATCGGCCGGTTTGTCAGCTTCAGCACCCATCAGAAGCGCCATGGCGTCATCTTCAGGCTCATCGACCTCGATCTGGGTCTGGTTGGATTCGATCAGACGCTCGCGCAGTTCGTCAGCGGATTGGGTCTCGTCCGCGATCTCGCGCAGCGCAACAACCGGGTTCTTGTCGTTGTCGCGGTCCACGGTTATCGCCCCGCCAGAGGAGATTTCGCGCGCCCGGTGGGATGCAAGCATCACCAACTCGAAACGGTTCGGTACCTTGTCTACGCAGTCTTCGACGGTCACGCGGGCCATTAAACTCTCCGTGGTTTTTCATATCACCTAGGCAAGCGGTGTATGTAATGGGGCAAATCACGATTGACAAGCCGGGATTCAAAGCGCGACCACCTCGCGCCGCATGTTTTCCGGCAGATCCGCGCAAAGTTCTGCGACGGATCGTCCCAGAACGGGGTGTCGCCAGTCGGGTGCCACGTCGCAAAGCGGGACCAGTACGAATGCACGATCCTGAAGGCGCGGATGCGGGAGAATCAGGGTGTCAGGCGCGTCGCGCCGCTGTGCGGCTTCGTCCAGATTGCGCCACTGATCAAAAGTCGCGCGGTTAGGCCGAATGATAGCGCCTGCGGCCAGCAGGTCCAGATCCAGAGTGCGCATTCCCCAGCGTGTCTTGCGCGATCGGCCAAATTCCGCCTCAATCGCGTGTAGGTTGTGCAGTTCTCCGCTTATGGATTTCCCGGCCGCGCGCAATACCAAAGCGGCGTTCACATAATCCGGACCGGCACCTTTTGGAAAGCAGGGCGTTGCATAAAAGCGACTGATAGCCCTGATCTGCCTTCCCGAATTTGCGATCGCGTTTACAGAGGCGGCGACGGTTTCCGTAGCGTTACCATATTGCGAACCCAGATTTGACCCTACGGCAATCAGCAATTCTTGATCGGTTTCATATATTTTGCTATTCTTAACGTCAGGTCTTCGGGCTTGAAGCATTCGTATAAATCCTTAAATTCTAGGTTATCCGGTTTTGTCTGGAATTCCACTCACACTCCACCATGCAGGCAAGACCTAAAATTATCGGAAGGACATTTTATGTTTTACAAAGACGAACGGCTTGCGCTGTTCATCGATGGATCGAACCTGTACGCTGCGGCAAAGGCGCTTGGGTTCGACATCGATTACAAGCTCTTGCGACAAGAGTTCGTGCGTCGGGGAAAGATGCTTCGGGCATTTTACTATACCGCGCTTCTGGAAAATGACGAATACTCACCCATTCGCCCTCTGGTTGATTGGCTTCACTATAATGGCTTCACGATGGTGACCAAGTCTGCCAAGGAATATACTGACAGTCAGGGCCGTCGGAAAGTCAAAGGCAATATGGATGTCGAGCTTGCAGTCGATGCCATGGAACTTGCCCCGCGTGTCGATCACATTGTGTTGTTCTCTGGCGATGGTGATTTCCGTCCGCTCATTGAAAGCTTGCAACGTCAGGGCGTTCGCGTTTCGGTCGTTTCGACGATCCGCAGCCAGCCGCCGATGATCGCCGATGAACTGCGCCGTCAGGCCGACAACTTCATCGAACTCGATGAGTTGAAAGAGGTTATCGGGCGTCCGCCTCGTGAGCACCCGGCCGAACGCAGCTTTGAAGTTGCCAGCAGCAGCTGATCAGCGGAATTTTCGCTGATCGAATTGGCAAATTTGCGACGCAAGCGGCGACCGGGCGGTCGCCGTCTTGCATTTGCGGCGTTGCAGGCTCTGGACGATATGCCTTGCGCGCCTTACCTGTTGCGATGACAGGAGACGCACATGACCAAACCGACCCTCACCTTATGTCTGGCCGCCCCTCGCGGATTCTGCGCCGGTGTCGATCGTGCGATCAAGATCGTCGAGATGGCACTGGAGAAATGGGGCGCGCCGGTCTTCGTTCGTCATGAAATCGTGCATAACAAGTTCGTCGTCGACGGATTGCGTGCCAAGGGCGCGGTGTTTGTAGAAGAGCTGGACCAGTGTCCCGGTGACCGACCGGTGATTTTTTCCGCGCATGGTGTACCAAAGGCGATTCCGGCAGAGGCCGCGCGCCGCGAGATGGTTTTCGTTGATGCCACCTGTCCGCTGGTCTCGAAGGTGCATATGGAGGCGCAACGCCATGCCGATAACGGCCTCCAGATGATCATGATCGGCCATGACGGCCACCCGGAAACCGTAGGCACGATCGGGCAGTTGCCGCCTGGTGAGGTCTTGCTGGTCGAAACCGAGGAGGATGTCGCCCATGTCGAAGTGCGTGATCCTGACCGGCTGGCCTTTGTCACGCAAACCACTCTGTCGGTCGATGATACGGCGGGGATTGTCGCGGCGTTGAAGACGCGGTTTCCGAATATCGTCGGCCCGCATAAGGAAGACATTTGCTACGCCACGACCAACCGGCAAGAGGCGGTCAAGGCCATGGCCCCTCAGGTCGATGCCATACTGGTGGTCGGCGCGCCGAATTCGTCAAACTCGCAGCGTCTGGTCGAGGTTGGTCGCAAGGCGGGCTGCGGCTATTCGCAACTGGTCCAGCGCGCCACGGATATTGACTGGCGCGCGTTGGATGGCGCGCAGGCCGTGGGCATCACGGCTGGTGCCTCTGCGCCCGAAGTGCTGATCGACGAGGTTATCAACGCCTTCCAAGATCGGTTCGACGTAACGCTGTGCACGATCGAGACCGCGACAGAAGACGTCGAGTTCAAGGTTCCGCGCGTTCTGCGCGAACCGGCATAAGCGCGCCGGAGCCGACAGGCATGTCCGCCCCTGCCAGCAACCGCTCAATCCCCACATCCGCGCTGGTCGCCATCGCCTGCCTTGCAGTCGCGGTAGTCTTGTGACCGACGACAAGACCCTCGGCGTGTATGATGAGAAGGCGGGCGATTACGCGCGACTGATGGACCACGACACCATAGCGCCGACCGCGCTGAACAAGTTCCTTTCGGCTTTGCCCGAGCGTGGTACTGTCCTGGATCTGGGCTGCGGCCCGGGCAGTTGGGCGCGCTACATGGTCAAGGCGGGCTTCCGGGTGGACGCGATAGATGCAAGCGCCGGAATGGTCGAGAAGGCCTCTGCGATAGAGGGGTTGAACGTCTGGCAAGCGGATTTCAGCGATATACAGGACGTCGCGAAATATGATGGGATCTGGGCAAACTTCAGCCTCCTGCACGCCCGGCGTGCGGAAATGCCCGCGCATCTGGCTCGGTTGAAAACGGCCCTCAGGTCCGACGGTCGGCTACATCTTGGCCTGAAGGAAGGCACCGGTGAGGCGCGCGACAGTCTTGGCCGTTTCTACACATACTACACGGTCGCCGAAATCCGCGACTTGCTTGCGCGAATCGGGCTTTCTGTCAGCGATCTGCGAACCGGGGCCGATAAAGGGCTTGACGGCACGGTCGCGGCTTGGTTCACCCTGACCGCTCATGGCTGAGCTTTTTGCATATACAGATGGCGCGTGCAGCGGAAACCCCGGACCGGGCGGCTGGGGTGTGTTGATGCGCGCCATGGCGGGCGACGAGATCGTCAAGGAACGCGAGTTGCAAGGCGGCGAGGCCGACACCACCAACAACCGGATGGAGCTTTTGGCCGCGATCAACGCGCTTGAAGCCTTGGGTCGTCCGAGCGGCATCACGATCATCACCGACTCTGCCTATGTGAAAAACGGTGTCACAACCTGGATTCACGGCTGGAAACGCAACGGCTGGAAAACGGCGGCGAAGAAACCGGTGAAGAATGTCGAGTTATGGCAGCGGCTGGACGAGGCACAGGCCCGGCATGACGTGATCTGGAAATGGGTCAAGGGCCATGCGGGCCACCCCGAAAACGAGCGCGCAGACGAACTGGCCCGCGCCGGAATGGCACCTTTCAAGGCATCCCGATCAGGCAAGGCCGGCGCGTGAGCCTGCTTGCCCTGCTCGATTACGCCTCGGTGCTGGTCTTTGCCCTGACCGGTGCGCTGGTTGCCAGCCGGGCGCAGCTCGACATCGTTGGGTTTGCCTTTCTGGCCTGCCTGACGGCGGTCGGGGGCGGGACGATCCGCGATGTTCTTCTGCTGCGCGACCCGGTGTTCTGGATCGGCACCCCCACCTATATCGGCATAGCTGTGCTGGCCGCCATCGTGGTGTTTTTTGGCGCGCATTTTCTGGAAAGTCGTTACCGCGCCTTGCTCTGGGTTGATGCCTGCGCGCTGGCAATCGCGGTTGCAGCGGGCACCGGCGTGGCGATGGCCATGGCTCAAACACCACTGGTCGTGGTCTTGATGGGCATGATCACCGGCTGCATGGGCGGGCTCATGCGCGATGTGGTCTGCAACGAGGTGCCGCTGGTCCTGAAGGCGGGCGAACTGTATGTGACGGCCGCGTTTGCCGGATCCGTCGCGGCCGTGGTCGTCGACACGTTGATCGGAACGGAATGGATTGTCCTCGCGGCCTGCGCAGGGCTGACACTGGCATTGCGGGCAGGCTCGCTCGCGTTCGGCTGGCGATTGCCGGTCTACCGCAGCCGCCCGCCGCGCGTGTGACGGCTCGGGGTGATGCCCCTGAACGATTCATACCTGACAGTGCCCGAACAAATCGTCACATCCAGCGTCGGATGTCGGTCGAGCCTTTCGCGCCGCCTATCTGCGCCAATGCGTCGGAACGATAATCAACGCCCCGATCGAGGACGCAAGCGCATTCAGCCCCGGCGACCCGAACCCGATTCCGAACATCAACCGGACGAAATAGGCCAGAAACGCACCGCCGATACAGATGATGATGCTTTGCACAATGCCATTGCGGGTAAAGCCCGTGCGTTCGGACAGATAGCCGACGATCCCGGCGATGACCACCGTACCGATGAGGGTTGGAAACATGCGGCTCAGCCTCCTAACTGTGCACCTTTGGGGATGGGATTTCCGCGCAGAAAGGTCTCTGCATCCTGCGCCCCCTTGCCAGCCCGCTGCGCGCGGGTGATGCGCACCGCGCCTGTGCCGCAAGCCACTGTAAACGCGTCGTCAAGCACGGTTCCCGGAGGGCCGCTGCCAGGTGCCAGCGCGGCTCCCAGCAGCTTGATCCGCGCGCCATCAGCGAGTGTCCAGGCACCGGGAAACGGCGACAATCCCCTGATCTGTCGGCTGACCTCCACGGCAGCGCGCGTCCAGTCAACCGCAGCCTCCGCCTTGTCGATCTTGGCGGCATAGGTCACCCCTTCATCGGATTGCGCATGCGGTGTCAGGCTGGGCAGCACGTCCAGCGCCTCGACAATCGCTTCGGCACCAATAGCTGACAAACGGTCATGCAGCACGCCCGTCGTTTCTTCGGCGCCAATGGCCGTGGCACGGCGCAGCAGGACCGGGCCGGTGTCCAGCCCGGCCTCCATCTGCATGATGCAAACGCCGGTCTCGGCATCCCCGGCCATGATCGCGCGGTGGATGGGCGCGGCCCCCCGCCAGCGCGGCAAAAGCGACGCGTGGATGTTCAGACAGCCAAGCCGGGGCGCGTCCAGTACCGCCTGCGGCAAGATCAGACCATAGGCCACCACCACCGCAATATCTGCGTCAAGCGCCGCAAGTGCCGCCTGCGCCTCCTCGGACTTCAGACTGACCGGGTGGCGCACTTCCAGCCCCATCGCGTCGGCGCGGGCATGAACGGGCGTCGGACGATCCTTCTTACCGCGCCCGGCAGGGCGGGGCGGCTGGCAGTAAACACAGACGATCTCATGCCCTGCAGAAACCAATGCCTCCAGCACCGGAACCGAAAAATCGGGCGATCCCATGAATACGATCCGCAACCTGATCCCTCCTTCTTCTTGGCAAAAATACTTCGGGGGTGCGGGGGCTGGCCCCCGCTCCTGGATCGGTATGTCAGATCAACGCCCGAACTTGCGCGCCTTGCGTAGCAAAACGTCCCGCTTCACCTTGCTCAGGTGATCGAAATACATCCGGCCGTTCAGGTGGTCGATCTGGTGCTGCACCGAGGTTGCCCAAAGCCCGACGAAATCCTTTTCCTCAATCTCGCCGTCCGCATTCAAAAACCGCACCGTCACCGCGCGGGGCCGGGTGATCCTGGCCGAAACACCCGGCAGGTTCGGGCTGGCTTCCTCGTGATCGCGACCTCGGGCGGATGCGTGCAACACTTCGGGATTTGCCATGCGCACGGCCTGACCGCGCGCCTCGGACGCATCAACCACGGCCAGTTGCAGCATCACGCCGATCTGCGGCGCGCCAAGGCCCACACCGGGCATTGCGTCCATCGTGTCGATCATGTCCTGCCAATGGGCACGGGTCTCGTCCGTGATGGCATCCACAGGGGCGACCGGGGTCCGCAAACGCTTGTCAGGCCAGGGCAGGCAGCGCCGAACGGTCACGCCCGCGCCTTCTCTCGCTTCAGCTTCTGCATCTTGCGGGTGATCATCTGACGGCGCAGGGGCTTGAGATAGTCGATGAACAGCTTGCCATTAAGATGATCGATCTCATGCTGCACGCATGTCGCCCACAGCCCGTCGAAATCCTGCTCCTGCGGGTTGCCGTCACGGTCCAGCCAGCCAATGCGCACGTCGCGCGGGCGTTCGACATCGGCATATTGATCCGGGATCGACAGGCACCCTTCCTCATAGACGTTCAACTCGTCCGAAACCGCCAGCACCTCGGGGTTGAACATCACCATGGGTCGGGCGGGTGCGGCCTCGTCCTTGACACAGTCCAGCACGATCAGCCGGTCCAGCACACCCACCTGCGGCGCCGCCAGGCCGATGCCCGGCGCGTCATACATGGTTTCCAGCATGTCATCGGCAAGGGCGCGCAACTCGTCCGAAATATCGGCAACGGGCGCGCAGGTCTTCTTCAGACGCGGATCGGGATGGATGAGAATGGGCCGTTTCATGGCAATCATTTAGGCGATGCGTCGCAAAGGCGCAATATCCGGTGCTTGTACTCGGTCAGCAATAAGATAGCGTCCCTGACGTTGCGCGCAGCACAGTTACCGGTACATGCCAGACAGGAGCCGTCCATGCCTTCCGAATTCGACCGCCTGATTGATCGTCGTGGAACCCATTCGTCGAAATGGGACGCGATGGAGCCGCTTTTCGGGGTTTCGCCAAAAGACGGCCTGGCGATGTGGACGGCAGATTCGGACTATCCGACAGCCCCCTGCGTGATCGAAGCGGTCCGGGCCGCGGCCGATCTGGGGATTTTCGGCTATTTCGCGGATCCCGGTGCATATAAGGCCGCGATCTGCTGGTGGATGGCAACGCGCCACAACTGGCAGATAGAGCCGGACTGGATCCTTACCTCTGCCGGGCTGGGCAATGCGATCGGGCTTTGCCTTGATGTCTATACAGATCCCGGTGACGGGGTGGTGATCTTCTCGCCGGTCTATCACGAGTTTTCCGGCAAGATCCGCAGGGCGGGGCGCGAGGTCGTGGAAATTCCGCTGATCCTTGACGGGGACCGCTACCAGATTGATCTGGACGCGGCGCAGGCCCAGCTGACCGGTGCCGAGAAGATGCTGATCTGGTGTTCGCCGCAAAACCCCTCTGGCCGGATCTGGACCGGGGATGAACTGCGCGCCGTGGCGGAATTTGCCCGCGCCAATGATCTGGTGCTTGTCTCGGACGAGGTGCATCACGATCTGATCATGCCGGGCAATATCTTTGTGCCCATGGATGTAGCCGCGCCAGAGATACGCGACCGCCTGATCGTGCTGACGGCGTCCTCCAAGACGTTCAACATTGCCGGACAAAAGACGGGCAACATGATCATCCCCGATGCGATGCTGCGCGCGGCAATGGAAAAACGGATGCGGGCGCTGGATCTGGGCCCCAACCGTCTGGGGCTGGAGATGGTGACCGCCGCCTATACGTCGGCAGGAGCCGATTGGGTCGACGCGCAAGTGGCGCATATTGATCGCAACCGGCAGGATTTCGACGAGGCGATCAATGCCATCCCCGGCGTGCGGTCACTGCCGCTGCAATCGACTTACCTGGCCTGGGTGGATTTTTCCGGCACCGGAATGACCTATGCAGAGGTCGAGGCCCGCGTGAAAGGCACTGCCCGCATCGCTGCCAGCCCCGGTCCGGATTTCGGGCAGGGCGGCGAGACGTTCCTGCGCTTCAACCTCGCAACCCAGCATGCCCGCGTGTCCGAAGCAGGAACGCGTTTGCAGGAGGCGTTTGCGGATCTCCAGTAGCCTCGTCCAACGCATGCGGCGTCATGTCCAGGATCTGCTGGGCCGGGACATTTTTGCGGTGTTCCTGCGCGTCACGTTCATATTCGCACATGCTTTGCGCGGCTTTCGCTCTTCATCCACTCTCCGAAAGTTCTATCTGTTGAATGGACGATGAATTGATATGGAGTAGACAGCATGGGTTTGTTGGTTGACGGAAAATGGCAAGACAAGTGGTACGACACTGAGTCCACAGGTGGCAAGTTTGAACGATCGGAAGCAAGCTTTCGCAACTGGATCACCGCCGACGGAAGCGCCGGACCTTCAGGCGAAGGCGGATTCGAAGCGGCATCCGGGCGTTATCATCTTTATGTCTCCCATGCCTGCCCATGGGCGCATCGCGCGCTGATCTTCCGCGCCATCAAGGACCTGACGGATCACATCATTGTCAGCGTCGTGCATCCCGACATGCTGTCCGACGGCTGGGAGTTGAAGGATGATTTTCCGGGCGCGACGGGCGACACGCTGTATGGGCTGCGCTTCCTCCGCGACGTTTATCTGAAGGCGAAGCCCGATATGACCGGGCGCGTGACGGTGCCGATCCTGTGGGACAAGCAGCGCGAAACCATCGTGTCGAATGAAAGTGCCGAAATCATCCGCATGTTCAACAGCGCCTTCAACGATGTGACCGGCAACCATGATGACTATTGGCCGGAAGATCTGCGCGACGCGATAGAGCCGGTGAATGCGCGCATTTACGATACGGTCAACAATGGCGTCTACAAGGCCGGTTTCGCGACCAGCCAAGAGGCGTATGACGAGGCCGTGCATCCGCTTTTCGACAGTCTGGACTGGATCGAGGACATCCTGTCGCGCAACCGTTATCTGACGGGCGACCGTCTTACCGAAGCGGATTGGCGGCTTTTCACCACGATGGTTCGCTTCGACAAGGTCTACCACACGCATTTCAAATGCAATTTGCGGCAGATCGTCGATTACCCGAACCTGTGGGCCTATGTCAGAGAACTGTATCAGTGGCCGGGCGTCGCAGAGACCGTACATTTTGATCATATCGTGCGGCATTACTATTACAGCCACGACACCATCAATCCGCACCGGATCGTGCCGATCACGCCGGATCCGGATTTTATGGCACCGCAAGATCGCGAAAGACTGAACGCTGCTTAGATCGGCTCGTGACGACCGTAATGCTCGACCATCGCCGCCAGATCATCTGGCGGCGTTTCGCTCTGAACGAAGGCGCAGGCATTCGAGCAGTGTTGGAAAATAGATCCGTCGGAAAAGAAAGATGTGTTGGTCACAAAAATCGCCTTTGCCCCCGGCTGGCGATAGCTTGCAAAATCGGCAATCGCCATGGCGCTGCCATCTTTCAGCACCAGATCCAGCACAAGCACGTCAAAAACAGTAGCCCGCAACAGTGACACCGCGTCATCTTGCGACGTCACCAGCCAGACCTGTGCACCCAATCGTTCAAGATGGCTTTTCCAGATTTTACCAAGCTCTGCCCGGCTCTCAACAATAAGAACATTCATTCACAATCTCCGGCACAATGCCCGCGCCGCCTTTGCGGGTAATCTGAAAGGTTTGATCATAACAAAAAGTTAACGTCTGCGTAATCTTGATGGAGGAAGCGTAAATCCGCCTAATGATACCGTAGAAATACAGCATTATGTAAAATGGCACGACCTCGCATTTGTATCAACATATCCGTTGCATCTGTCTGCAACGGGCCGACATCATGCTTAATGACAGGTCGAAGGCATGAATTTCGGTGCAGATGCTATACTCGCCCGCAGTTACTAACGTCGGATTCTTGTCGACCTCAGGTCTCACCGGTGTCCGCTGCCGCGAAGTTCGCAAACCGCGTCGCCGCATTTTCAGTCGTGAAGAGCAGTATATCAGCCGTGAGCGAAATTCCGCGCGTCTTTTAATGAAGCGACGGGAACGAGGCGTAAATGGTGTGCAACCCCGAAGCGATTGCCCGGTGTCTGCCTGTCGAAATAAAAATAACATATTGATTTAAAATATAGAAATAGACAATTTCCAGAGATCTATCGTCGCCTCGGTGTTGCCAATAGAAAGAAGATCAGCTCTGAAAAGCACGCGAACAATGCTTGGTTGTCGCTTCGCATTAGTCTGGTGCCGCCCCACTTCAAGCCCCGTCGATGAAGACTTTTTGGCGAACCGCCGAGGAACATTCCCGTCGTCGAGCGTGTTCACCCTCCATAGCCGGGCAGCAAACACATCCTGCTCAGGACGAAATGAATCTGGAGGAAATGAAACATGAATACTCTTCTCGCTACAACAGCCATCGTGATGGCCGGGACATTCCCCGCCTTTGCCGAACAACACAGCATGAGTGGCCCGTTCGTCGACAGCTCTGCCATGGAAACTACGGCTGACCTGCGCGCCTCGCGCCTGATCGGTATGAGTGTCTATTCCACCGAAGACGAAGTCGGTGATGAGGGCATGGTCGATGCCGGAGACAACTGGGAACGCATCGGTGAGATTAACGATGTGATCCTGTCAAGGTCCGGTGACATGGAAGCCGTGCTTCTCGACATCGGTGGTTTCCTGGGCATCGGCGAGCGCACCGTCGCGGTTAACCTGTCGGATCTGAAGCTCGTTTCTGACACAGACGCGGCTGGTGACTTCTTTGTCGTTGTGAACAGTAACCGTGAAACACTGGAGAATGCACCGGAATTCGACACCGACCTGATTGGTGCGTGGAATGCGGCCGAGCGTTCCGGTGAGAATGCAGACGATATGGCTGAAGAAACCACGGAGCAGACTGCTGCTGCCGTTGAAGGCGCTGCAACCGAAGCTGGCGAAAATGCCGAAGGTGCGGTCGTGGCCACAGGTGCCGCGTTGAATGAAGCGGGCGACGAAGTTGCCGAAGCTGGTGACGAGGTCGCCGAATCGGCCGAGGCCGCCGGTCAAGAGATGGAGCAGGAAGCCGACGAGATGGCCGCTGAGACAGACGGCGAGATGGCCGTTGAAACAGAAACTGAGATGGCCGCTGAAACAGATGGCGAGATCATCGATGGTATGACCTACTCGCCCGAAGGCTACATGGCCGTTGATGCGACGACCATGACCGCCGAGCAGATTGACGGTGCGGCAGTCTATGACGGTCGCGACGAACGGGTCGGCGAGATCTCGGAAGTGATCGTTTCGGAAGATGGCAAGATCAGCAACGTGATCCTTGATGTCGGCGGCTTCCTTGGGATTGGCGAAAAGCACGTCTCGATGCCGTTCGACCAGCTGAACCTGCAACAAGAAGATGGTGGTGACGATCTGCGTGTCTACGTCGCGGCGACCAAAGAAGAACTGGAAGCCATGGAAGATTACGAGAAGTGAACCACTTTTGAAGCTAACGAGTAACTTGTTTTAACAGTATCGGCCTCGGAGGAAACTCCGGGGCCCTTTTTGTCAGGCGACCAGTGTTGCTGCCCGCTTCAGATCGACCGATACCAACTGGCTGACGCCCTGTTCCTGCATGGTGACACCAAACAACCTGTCCATGCGGCTCATCGTGACGGCGTGGTGGGTGATGATCAGAAAACGCGTATCGGTTTGGCGGCACATCTCGTCCAGCAAATCGCAGAACCGTGTGACGTTGGCATCGTCCAGCGGCGCATCGACCTCGTCCAGTACACAGATCGGCGCCGGGTTTGCCAGGAACACCGCAAAGATCAGCGCCATCGCGGTCAGGGTTTGTTCGCCGCCTGACAAAAGCGAAAGCGTCGACAGCTTCTTGCCCGGTGGCTGGCACATGATCTCCAGCCCGGCATCCAGTGGATCATCCGATTCAACCATCACCAGATTGGCTTCGCCACCGTTGAACAGATGGGTAAAGAGCAGCCGGAAGTTGCTGTTGACCTGCTCGAAGGCGGTCAGCAGGCGTTCACGCCCTTCGCGGTTCAGGCTGGCAATGCCGTTGCGCAGGGTCCGCACGGCCTCTTCCAGATCCGCCTTTTCGGTGACCAGCGTGTCATGCTCTTCGCGGACTTCGCGGGCGTCCTCTTCGGCGCGGAGATTTACTGCCCCCAACGCATCGCGCTGGCGTTTCAAACGGTTTACATCCGCTTCTATACTGTCGGAATCCGCCATTTTGTCAGGGTCGGCATCCAGCTGTTCGAGCAGCTTTTGCGGCGTGGTTTCCTGTTCGTCCTCGATGCGGTCCGCGGCGGCAGTGGCGGTTTCGCGCGCGGCCTCGGCGCGGGCGTCTGCGCGGGCTCTGGATTCGCGGGCTTCTGACGCAGCGCGCTCGGCATCGCGTTCGGCGGTTTCGGCTTCGCGCAAGGCACCTTCGGCCGTACTGAGCGCATCGGACGCATTCGCCCGGCGCGCCTTCGCCTCGGAAATCGCTTGCGTCAACTCGTCGCGCTTTATGGCGATTTCTTCGGGTGCCGCGCTGGCCTCTTGCAGTTTCTCTTCGGCGGCTTGCTTACGGTCCAGCAATTCCTGACTGCGCGTCTTGGCGGTCTCCAGCCGGTGCCGCCAGCCGCTCAGATCCTTCGTGACCTGTTGGCTGCGCGCCCGCCGGGCCTCGCCCTCACGGCGTATTTCATCATGGGCAGAGCGTCGCGCCATCATGGTCATGCGTGCGGCCTCGACCGTCATCTTGATATCTTCGACCTCGGCGCGGGCGCTTTCCAGATCTTCCAGACCCTGTGCGCCGCGTTCGGCCTCGGTCAATTGCTTGCGCGCAGCAATCGCCTCTTCTTCGTAGCGGGTCACCGCCATGGCGAGGCTTTCCACCTTGCCCTGCGACAGATCACGATCCGCTTCGGCGCGGCTCAGGGCGCGGCTGGCCTCATTGACCTGCGCGTCAGCCTCGCGCCGCGCCTTGCGGGCCTCTTGGTCGGCGGTGGACAGTTCTGCCATGCGGGCAGTCAGCGTTTCATGGGCCGCGCGTGCCCCGTCAACGCGGGCCTCGGCATGGGCGTTTTCCTGTTTCAGTGCCTCAAGCCGGTTCAGCTGCTCCAAACGCAAAGCCGCCGCCGAGGGTGCATCTGCCGCCCAAGCGCGGAAGCCGTCCCAACGCCAAAGGTCGCCTTCAAGGCTGACAAGGCGCTGGCCGGGCTTCAGCAACTTTTGCAGGCGCTGGCCGTCGCCGTCGCCCACCAGCCCGATTTGCACCATTCTGCGTTGCAGAACCTCGGGCACCGAGACGTGGTTGGTTAACGGCGTCACACCTTCGGGCAGGGTCTGTCGCGCGTCATAGTCCGGCAGGGTCGTCCAGCCCGACGGGCCATCGGCGTCAACCTCGGGCGCACGCAGATCGTCGGCAAGCGCCGCACCAAGCGCCTTTTCAAACCCTTGCTCAACCTGCAAACGGTCAAGCACCTGCCCGCCCTCGGCCGTGTCACGTTCCAGCAGACGCGCCAAAGCTGTGACCTCGGCGCGCAACGCGTTTGCCTCGCCCTCTGCCTCGGACCGTTCAGCGCGGGCATCCGCCTCTCGTGATTGCGTCTCAGAACGGGCCTCCTCGGCGAGGGTCAGCGCGGTCTCTGCACGCTCAGCGTTTTCGCGGGCAAGGTCTTCGGCATGGGCGGCGCGTTCCATCGTTTCGTTCGCGGCTTCCATGGCTTCTTTCGCGGCGGTCATGGCGTCGCGCGCACGCGTCGCCTCGCCCTCGTTCTTGTCCAGCGTCTTGCGGCTGTCTTCCAGCAAACGCATGGCGGAATGATGCCGCGCTGCCAGGCGGGCCACGTCTTCGGTGCGTTGCGACAGGTCGGATTCGCGGGCTTGCAGGATTTCTGCCGCTTCATGCGAGGCGGCAGAGGCTTCCTCCAGCCGCGTGTCATGGCCGTCTCCGGCCTTGTCCAGTTCGCGGGCTTCCCATTCCAGTTGCGCGATGGTTTCGCCCGCATCGTGGTTCAGCCCGGTCTCGCGCTCCATGTCCATCATCATCTGGGTGATGCTTCGTTTCAGGGTTTCGATGGCATCCAAAGCCCGCTTTTCCTGATCGGCAAGCGTGTCGCGCTGGACCTGTAGCCGTTGCAGGACAGCTGTGGCGATCGCCTCTTCCTCGCGCAGGGGGGGCAGTCCGGTATCGCGTTCTGCGCGGATCTTCGCGGCCTGACGCGCCGCGGTTTCCGATTGTGCGGCCATAGTGGTGTGTTCGCGCAGAACGGTCTCCGCCTCGGTACAGGCGACATCCGCCTCTTTCCAGCGACGGTACAGCAATAAGCCCTCGGCGCGCCGCAGATCTTCGCCGATGGACCGGTAGCGTGCGGCCTGTTTGGCCTGTCGCTCCAACTGCGCCAAATGGGTGGCAAGCTGTTCGACCACGTCATCGACGCGGGTCAGATTGGTTTCGGTATTCTTCAGCTTCAGTTCGGCCTCGTGGCGGCGCGCATACAGCCCCGAAATTCCGGCGGCTTCTTCCAGAATGCGCCGGCGCGCCTTGGGCTTGGCGTTGATCAATTCGCTGATCTGACCCTGCCGGACCAGCGCGGGAGAGTGCGACCCGGTCGACGCATCGGCAAACAGCATCTGAATATCGCGTGCGCGCACATCCTTGCTGTTGGTCTTGTAGGCGGACCCGACATCGCGCGTGATCCGACGCACGATCTCCAGCATGTCGCTGTCGTTGAACCCGGCGGGTGCCAGCCTGTCGGAATTGTCGATGCTCAGGGAAACTTCGGCAAAGTTGCGCGCCGGACGTGTCGCGGCACCTGCAAAGATCACATCCTCCATCCCACCACCGCGCATGGCAGTCGGACGATTTTCGCCCATGACCCAGCGCAGTGCTTCAAGCAGGTTGGATTTGCCACAGCCGTTCGGCCCCACAACCCCAGTCAACCCATCGGCGATGATCAGGTCCGTGGGGTCGACAAAGCTTTTGAAGCCGGTGAGTCTGAGTTTTGAAAAGCGCAAGACAACGGGTTCCGTGATTCCCTCGTGTCGACCGAGAGTGACGGTTGAGCCGGGGGTGAGTCAAGTGTTGCGCGCTGCATATGGCGGCATTTTGCATTTTGTCCACAAGATATAGATTTTTTGAAAAAACAGCACATCTTGACGCGTGAATTTTTTTATCTTCAAATCCAATAACTTGATGAGTGTAGGATAATGCCCTTCAGGATCAGAGCCGGATCACCGCATGAACCTCAGGCAACCGCGTTGCTGGAAAGCAGTCAGCGGCTTATGCAAGATTTGTTTACAGCCGAAGAAAACTACTACCTGTCAGTCGAGGTTCTGTGTGCGGAGAGTGTCGTCTTTCTGGTCGCTGAGGAAGACGAGCGCATCCTGGGCTGTGTCGCGATGAGACGTATGGACGGCTATGGCGAAATCAAGTCCCTGTTCACCCTGCCAGAAGCGCGTGGGCGTGGCATTGCCGCCGGTCTGGTCAACCGTCTTGAAGAGATCGCGCGCGAGAGCGGCTATCCTTTGCTGCGGCTGGAAACCGGCGATCTGTTGCACGAAGCGCATCGGCTATATGCCCGGCAAGGGTTTGATCTATGTGAACCTTTCGGCGACTATGCAGACACATCGGCGAGCATTTTCATGGAAAAACAGCTGGCCTGACTGCCGTCAACTACGGCGGCACTCCAGTTCCAACTCTGATACGCCGCGACGCCCGGAAAGATACCCGCCCGTCACATCGCAGACATAGCTGCGCCGCTTGCGTGGTTTTGGCGGGGCACGTCCACCATTGCAGGACAGGCCTGCGATCATCATGGCCGGATCGCCCACGAACCAACGGCTTTCGCAGCCGGTTTGCATCAGGATCGCCTCTGCCGCATGTGATGCGATCACCGGAAAGCGGGGAAGAAAGGCGCGGGAGGTGCGCGTAACCTCTACCATCCCGTCGCTGTAACGCAGCAGGAAATGGCTGCCTCCTGCCTCTGCCCGCGTTGCCGGCGCGCCGCGAAAGCCGGGACCGGCCACGTTGCAGGCACTCAGCATAACGAACAGGACAAGCAGAACACGCATGGTCCGATATTTGCGCATCTGCAATTAAGATTGAGTAAAGCCGCATGGTTTTGCGCCCAGGCGTCCACCCTGTGCTTGTGCGAAACCAACGGTAGCACAACCGCTGTCGTTGGACGGCACTGCCCTGTCAGACTACCTTGATCACGGCTTTGTCGATGGTCAGCATATAGCCGCGGCGGGCGATGTTCTTGACCAGCAATTCGCTAACCAGTTGGTTGCCCAGCCCGTCGCGCAACCGTTTGATCCTTGTGGCACCGGCTGCTTCCTCGCAATCTGACGCATCACGGCCAGATATCACCGCCTCGATCTCTGCCCCGGTCATGACATCGTCATCCATGCGCGCCTCTGCCAGCACGCTCAGCGTTTCCATCGCCGCCTCGGTCAGTTTGAACCCCATATTGTTGAGGTAGACGGTCTTTTCCTCGCGGCTGATCAGAAGCGAAGAGACCTGTATGCCCGAGCGTTCAATTTGCGCCATGCGACGGTTCAGCGTCACCAGCATCACCAGAAATACCAGCGCGGCCACAAGCAGGGCCGTGGCGAAAATCAGCAATACGAAGATCACCATCCGGTAGCTGGCAAGCGTTTCGGCGAAGGAGGTGCCGGACTGCGCGAGGATTTCCAGCAGTTTGATCTCTGCCTGCGCGGTCAGATCGTCATTGGCAACGAACAGCTGTTCCACCCGTTCGTTGAACGCGCCCGCATCCGGCAGGGAAGCAAACAGCCAGATCGCCGCCCCAAGCAGCAGGATGACGATGGCGGCTATCCCGCCGATGACGATGCGGGTGCCGGACCGCCGCGCGTCAGTAGCGGAGGTAATACTGTCCGGCACTGTCTCTCCTTTCGGCAAGCCCGACATCGTCGAATACGGACAGGATTGTCAGAAGCGTCCAGCCATCAGCGGCAAGGCGCGGTGTCAGCTGTGCCTGGGCGGCAGATTGCGAACAGGCCCCGGTTATCCGGGCCACACCATAGTGCAGGCGCAGGGGCGCATCGCGTTTGGCCTTGTAATCGGCGTAGCAGTCGGCCTGCGCGGCAGCGGGCAGGGCCAGCAGCAGCGTCAGGATCAATGCGTGAAGGGGGCGGGTATGTGTCATGCGATGAATTCTGCGCAAAGCCCGGCGGCAATTCAATAACCAAGCGAAAAAAGCGTGATGTTATCCGATAGGAAGGGGGCGCTATTGCCTGACTTTCGACCTCGGGGCGAGGGTGAGTTCACAAGCGGTGCCATGCAGGCCACGCCAGCTTAGACCCAAGGACTCGCACGATCCAACCACAAGGACCCCCGTTCATGTCACGCAAATTCATTTCCACCGTTCTCGCCGCCAGTTTGGCCATCACCGCCTTTGCTGCCAAGCCCGTAGAGGCGGCCAGTGAAGAGGATATAGCCCGCATTCTGGCGGGCGCGGCCACTATTTTCATTATCGGCAAAGCGATCCAGAGCAGCCGCGACAATGACAAGGACGACAAGAAGAAGAGCAAATCGCACAAGGACCGCAAAGATCGTGATCGCTACAAACCGCAGAAACACATGTCGGGGAAACACGACCGCTATGATCGCCATGACCATGGCCGTCGGCCTTATGGCAACCGGCCTGCACCGCTGCCGCAACACTGTCAGGTGACCGCCCGCACCCGGAGCGGCCATGAAACCTTGTTCGGTGCACGGTGCCTTGACCGCAGCTATCAAAGCGCAAGACGTCTACCCGGCGAATGCTTGCGCGATGTGCGTTCGTTCCGGGGTGAACGACAGGCCTATAGCGGGAATTGCCTGCGTGCGCGTGGCTACACCACGGCAGGTCGCCAAGTTTGGCACCGCTCGGAATAGGGCGGCGTCGAGCAGGTGCGTGGCCGCACCCCAGCGCCGCGTTCCAAGGGGAAGGGGTCAGGGTCTGGCCCCTTCTTCCGTTTTCCGCTTGGCAAAAACGGCTCCGTGGGGTTCAACAAGCCATGACAAAATCACTTCTATCCCCCGATTATTCCCTTGAGGCCGACGCGCTGAAACGCGGTGCGCGACTGATTGCTGGCGTGGACGAGGTCGGGCGCGGTCCCCTGGCCGGACCGGTGACAGCGGCGGCCGTCATTCTCGATCCCGCGCGCATCCCACAAGGGCTGAACGATTCCAAGAAACTGTCGGCAAAGCGTCGTGCAGAGCTTGCCGCAGAGCTGGCAGAGGTCGCGCAGGTTTCCATCGCCCATGCCACGGTGGAAGAAATTGACGCGCTCAACATCCTGCGTGCAAGCCATCTTGCGATGGAGCGCGCCATTCTGGGCTTGGCGGTTGCCCCCGATCATGTCCTGATTGATGGCAACATGGTTCCGCGTGGGTTGAGTATTTCGGCAGAGACTGTGGTGCGTGGCGATGCGCGCTCCGTCAGCATTGCGGCGGCCTCGATCATTGCGAAAATCTGTCGCGACCGCATCATGTGGGATTTGGCGCAACACTATCCCGGCTATGGTTGGGAGACGAATATGGGATATCCGTCAAAATGTCACAAATCGGCATTGGAAAATATTGGTGTAACCCCACACCATAGACGTTCGTTTAAACCGGTACACAATATCTTGTATCAAGATGAAATGATAAGTGACTGATTCAAAAAAGAAATTGACCACGAATCAGCTTTGACTCATCTTCATAGCCAACCAACGAGCGCAAAAAGCGCCGGGGACAGAGGCAGAGATGAGAACCATGACAAAGAAAAAGGGCGCTTCGGCGCTCCCTCTCAATACGATTCTGGCCGGGGACTGCATCGAGGCGATGAACAGTCTTCCGGAGGCATCCGTGGATCTGATTTTTGCCGATCCGCCCTACAACCTTCAGCTGAAGGGCGATCTGCACCGTCCTGACAATTCCCGTGTGGACGCGGTTGATGACCATTGGGACCAGTTTTCGTCCTTTGCGGTCTATGACGCGTTCACCAAGGCGTGGCTGAAGGCGGCGCGGCGCTTGCTGAAACCGGATGGCGCGATCTGGGTGATCGGATCGTATCACAACATTTTCCGCGTCGGGGCTACCCTTCAGGACGAGGGCTACTGGATCCTGAACGATGTCGTCTGGCGCAAATCAAACCCGATGCCGAACTTCCGCGGCAAACGTTTCACCAACGCGCATGAAACCATGATCTGGGCGTCGAAATCCGAAGGTGCCAAATACACGTTCAACTACGAGGCGCTGAAGGCATTGAACGAGGGCATCCAGATGCGATCCGACTGGGTGCTGCCGATTTGCAATGGCGGCGAACGGTTGAAGGATTCCAATGGCGACAAGGCGCATCCGACGCAAAAGCCCGAAGGCCTGCTGCACCGCATTCTTGTCGGTTCGACCAACCCCGGCGATGTGGTGCTGGATCCGTTCTTCGGCACGGGAACCACGGGGGCCGTTGCCAAGATGCTGGGCCGCGACTGGATCGGGATCGAGCGCGAAGAGGCCTACCGAGAGGTCGCCGCCCGCCGCATCGCATCGGTGCGCAAATACGACCGCGAGGCGCTTCAGGTCAGCACCTCGAAACGCGCCGAACCCCGCGTTCCCTTCGGCCAATTGGTCGAACGTGGTATGTTGCGCCCCGGCGAGACTTTGACCTCGCCATCGGGCAAGATCGCCAAGGTGCGCGCCGATGGCACGCTGATCGGCGATGACGTCAAGGGATCGATCCATCAGGTCGGGGCCCATCTGGAAGGCGCGCCAAGCTGCAATGGCTGGACCTATTGGCACTTCCGTCGCGAGGGCAAGACCGTGTCCATCGACGTGCTGCGCCAACAGGTCCGGGCCGAGATGGTCGAACGCACTCATTAGAATTGAACACCGCCGGTGCCTGTGTTTAACACAAGGCACTCGACTTGACCCCGCCGGTCTGGCGGGGTCTTTTTTCGTTTTCAAGTCTAGGGGCTGAACATGGATCTGCGCGCGATTCTGATGGGTCTGGCCTTTGTGTTCATGTGGTCGTCGGCCTTCACGTCGGCAAGGATCATCGTGGAATACGCCCCGCCGCTCGCGTCCTTGTCGCTGCGTTTTTTCGTATCAGGTGTTATCGGGGTGCTGATCGCGAAAGCCATGGGGCAGAGCTTTCGTCTTACCCGCAACCAATGGCGCGCGACGATCATTTTCGGGGTTTGCCAGAACGCGCTGTATCTGGGGCTGAATTTCGTGGCGATGCAGACGGTGGAGGCGTCGCTTGCCTCGATCATTGCGTCAAGCATGCCGCTGATGGTCGCCTTGGCAGGCTGGATCGTCTTTCGCGACCGGCTGCGTTGGCTTGCGGTTGCCGGGTTGATCGCAGGGATGCTGGGCGTGGCGCTGATCATGGGCGCGCGTCTGCAAGCGGGCGGCGACCTTTGGGGCATCGGGCTTTGCGTCATCGGCGCGGCAGCCCTGACAATTGCCACGTTGTCGGTGCGCGGGGCATCCTCTGGTGGCAATGTGATGATGATCGTCGGTTTGCAGATGTTCGTGGGGGCAATCGTGCTGGCGGTGGCTTCGGCGCTGCTGGAATGGCCGTTGACTGTCGAGATGACGACGCCGCTGATCCTTGCCTTCATCTACACCACGCTGGTGCCGGGTTTGTTGGCAACTGTGGTCTGGTTCTCGCTGGTCAACCATATCGGCGCGATCAAGGCCGCGACATTCCATTTCCTCAACCCGTTCTTCGGTGTCGCCACCGCCGCCGTGCTGCTGGGAGAGGCAATCGGCCCGCTGGACGTTCTGGGTGTGGCGATCATCGCGGCCGGTATTCTGGCCGTTCAGATCGCCAAGCAGCATCCCGGCAAGCCATAGGGCGCGTCACGTCAGCAAGATCAGAAGCCCGTTCAGCGTCAAAAACGCGCCGACAGTCGCCGCCAGCAACGCGAGCGAGGCCAGCCCTTCATGGCCATAATCCTGCGCAATGATCGTATAGATGCCGATCATCGGTACGGCGGCGGAAATCACCACCGCCGTGGCCAGATCCGATGACAGGGCAGGTAGACCGAGCAAAGGAACGGCCAGCACGCATAGTGCCGTCATCGCCGGATGAAGGATTAGCTTGCCAAAGACGATCTGACCGGCAAGCAGACGATTGCCCACAATTGGCAATCCGGCCAATGTTCCGCCAATGACGAAAAGCGCGATGGCACTGGTAGAGGCTGCCGTCATCTCCAAAACGCGGCTAAGGGCGGGGGGAATGGAAACCCCCAGCACCGAGACAACCATACCCGCCAGAAGTCCGATGACGAGCGGTCGTCTCAGAACCGATTGCAATGTCTGCCAGCCGCTTGACCACAGCGACATGCCCTGGCGCGGTCGTGACAGCTCCAGCAGGGCGAAACTGATCGGGACCAGCACGAAATTCTCAACCACCAGGTTCATCGCCAGGATCAGCCCTGCGAGGTCCGGAAAAACCAGCAGCATCATCGGAAAGCCGATATAGGCAGAGTTGGGACAGGCAGAGCCCATCACGGCAATCGCCCGGCGGGCAGGTCCGGTGCCTTGCAGCGTTACGAGGATGTAGACAATTGCAATCGTCGCCAGCCCGCCAAGCGCGAAAACCGCGATGTATGACGGCACGATGACCTCGGCGATCTTGCGCGTCGCCACGGCGTTGAACAGCAGCGCGGGCAGGGCGATCATCAGGACATACTGCCCCAGAACCCGCATGTCCGACGGTTTGAAAACCCGCGCCCTGACGCAGCCATAGCCCAGTGCCACCAACGCAAAGATCGGGAAGGTGATCGCAAAGATGTCAGCCAAGCGTTGGGCCGACCTTGCCGCGCGTCTCGCCGACTTCGCCGCCGATCTGGCCTCGGTGTAACAGGATGTGGTCGAGGATCACGCAGGCCATCATCGCCTCGCCCACCGGTACGGCGCGGATACCCACGCATGGATCGTGCCGACCCTTGGTGATGATCTCTGCTGCTTCGCCCGATTTGGTGATTGTCTGGCGGGTTTTCAGGATGGAAGAGGTCGGCTTGACCGCGAAGCGCACCACGACATCCTGCCCGGTCGATATGCCCCCCAGAATGCCGCCCGCATGGTTGGACGAAAACACCGGCTTGCCGTCATTGCCCATGAAGATCTCGTCGGCATTTTCTTCACCGGTCAGCATCGCGGCAGCCATGCCTTCGCCGATCTCCACGCCTTTGACCGCATTGATGCTCATCATTGCGGCGGCCAAATCGGTGTCCAGCTTGGCATAGACCGGCGCGCCCAGACCGGCGGGGACGCCCTGCGCCACGACCTCGATCATCGCGCCCACGGAATTGCCGGATTTGCGCAACCCGTTCAGATAGTCGGCCCATGTTTCAGCCGTCTCTGGCGAGGGCACCCAGAAAGGGTTCTGGTCAATCTGCGACATGTCCCGCTCGCCCGTGATCGTATGCGGCCCGATCTGCACCATGTAGCCGGTGATCTTCACGCCGGGCGCAAGCGCGTCGATAACGGCGCGCGCAATGCCGCCCGCCGCCACCCGCGCCGCCGTTTCGCGCGCCGAAGACCGACCCCCGCCGCGATAGTCGCGGATGCCGTATTTCTGCCAATAGGTGATGTCGGCATGTCCGGGCCGGAATTTCTCGACGATGTCGCCGTAATCCTTGCTGCGCTGATCGGTGTTTGCGATCATCAACTGGATTGGCGTTCCCGTTGTCTGGCCCTCGAACACGCCGGACAGGATGCGTACCTGATCGGGCTCCTGCCGCTGGGTGGTGAATTTGTTCTGGCCCGGTTTGCGCTTGTCCAGCCAGTGTTGAAGCATCGCCTCGTCCACCTTGATCCCCGGCGGGCAGCCATCCACCGTGGCGCCAAGTGCAGGCCCGTGGCTTTCGCCCCAGGTGGTGACGCGGAAAAGATGGCCAAACGAATTCATGCTCATGGGACGGGCTCCTTTGGGCGTTGGTGTTAGGCCAGAGCCGCCGGACCCTCAAGGGATTTCGCTTGAAACCGGGGCATCGGAGCCTTACCAATCGTTGAGCCTCGGGGTGCCTGCAAAGGCTGAGATGCATGATGCGAACCCGTTGAACCTGACCCGGTTAACACCGGCGGAGGGAAGGTATCGGACACACGCTCCTTATCTTGCCCATCTGCCGCAATAAGGAGGATGCCGATGAAAAAGGCCCTGACATTTGCTGCGGGAATGATGATTGCCAGCACGGCAGGCGCGCAGACGCCCGTGCTGACGGTCTATGCTCCGGATTACTTCACATCCGAATGGGGCCCCGGCCCGTCGATCGAGGCGGGATTCGAGGCGCTCTGCGGCTGTGATCTGCAATACAAGCCCGGCGACCTGCTGCCACGCATCATGTTGGAAGGCGACAAGACCCGCGCCGATGTGGTGATCGGGCTGAACACCGACGTGACGGCCAAGGCACGCGAAAGTGGGCTGTTCGGACCGCATGGGCAGGATCTGTCACCCCTGACGCTGCCAATCGAGTGGGCGGACGAAACCTTCCTGCCGTTCAACTACAGCCAGACGGCCTTTGTCTACGACAAGACGCGCGTGGACACCGCGCCCGACAGTTTCGAGGCGCTTCTCGCCGCGCCGGATGATCTGAAGATCGTGATACAGGATCCGCGCAGCTCGATCTCTGGTCTGGCATTGGTGCTGTGGGTCAAGGCGATCTACGGCGACAAGGCGGAAAGCGTGTGGGAGCAGCTTGCGCCGAAGATCCTGACCGTCACCAAGGGCTGGTCGGAAAGCTACGGCCTGTTCACCGATGGCGAGGCCGACATGGTGCTCAGCTACACGACCTCGCCAGCCTATCACATCATCGCGGAAGGTGACGACACCAAGGTCGCCGCGATCTTTCCCGAAGGCCACTATTTCATGGTCGAACTGGTTGGCAAAATCGCGGCCACCGATCAGCCGGAGCTGGCCGATCAGTTCATGGAATACGTCCTCAGCGAAGAGTTCCAGCGCATGATCCCGACCGGCAACTGGTCGCTGCCCGCCGCCTTGCCAAGGTCCGAGTGGCCCGAAGGGTTCGACACGCTGCCGCTGCCGCAAAAGACGCTGTTCTTTGACGAGGCGGAAGCCGCCACAGTGCAGAAAGAAGCGGTCGAGGAATGGCGACGCGCCCTGTCGCGCTGATCGCCGGGGCACTGGTTGCCGGGCTGACGCTCGGGCCAGTGGCGGCGGTGGCGTGGCGCGCAGGCGTTCTGACGGGGCTGGAGCCGGCCGATTGGGCCGCGCTGCGTTTCACGCTGGTGCAGGCGCTTCTGTCGGCAGCGCTAAGCGTGGCCTTCGCGATCCCGGTCGCGCGGGCGCTGGCGCGGCGCGCCTTTCCCGGTCGCGGCGTGCTGATCGCTTTGCTGGGTGCCCCGTTCATCCTGCCGGTGATCGTGGCCATCCTAGGCCTGCTGGCCGTGTTCGGACGGGCGGGGGTGTTGAACCGTGTGCTTGAGGCGTTTGGGCTGCCCGAAGTCTCGATCTACGGGTTGCACGGTGTGGTTCTTGCACATGTCTTCTTCAACCTGCCATTGGCGACGCGGCTGATCCTGCAAGGGTGGCTGGCAATCCCCGGCGAGCGCTTTCGACTGGCGGCGACGCTGGCATTCACCTCGCGTGATGTCTTTCGCGTGCTTGAGCGGCCGATGCTGGCATCAATCCTGCCGGGTGCCTTCGCGGTGATCTTTGTCATTTGCCTGTCGAGCTTCGCGGTGGCGCTGACACTGGGCGGGGGGCCGCGTGCGACGACGCTGGAATTGGCGATCTATCAGGCGGTGCGGTTCGACTTTGACCTTGCACATGCGGCATCATTGGCGCTGGTGCAGCTTGGACTGGCGCTGGTGGCCGGTCTGGTTGCGCTGCGTCTGTCAGGCGCGGGGCTGGGGGCCGAAGGGATGGACCGGGTCGTGCCGCGCTGGGATGCGGGCGGTACGGGCCTGCGGCTGCTGGATACGCTGTGGCTGGCGCTGGTGGCGCTGTTCCTGCTGACGCCGCTGGGATTGGTGGCTGCGCGCGGCGCGTTGGGCGTGTTCAGCCTGCCGGGGCCGGTCTGGACGGCGGCGGCGCATTCGCTGGCGGTGGCGCTGGGGTCCACGGCTTTGTGCATCTTCTGGGCCATTCCGCTGGCCACACGGCGCGGAGAGCTGCTGGGCCTTGCGGGCATCGCGCTGTCCCCGCTGGTGCTGGGCACCGGATTGTTCCTGATCCTGCGCGCATTCGTCAATCCGTTCTCGCTGGCCCTGCCGGTGACGGGCGTCGTCAATGCGCTGCTGTCGCTGCCTTTCGTCCTGCGCATCCTGAGGCCCGAGGCAGAGGCGTTGCAGCAGGATTTCAGTCGCCTTGGCGGCGCGCTGGGGTTAAGTCCCTACGCGTGGCTGCGCTGGGTCTATCTGCCGCGTATGCGCCGCCCATTGGGGTTTTCCGCGGGCCTGTGCGCGGCGCTTTCGATGGGGGATCTGGGCGTGATCGCGCTGTTTGCCGATCCGGACCGCGCAACGCTGCCCTTGCAGATCTACCGTCTGATGGGTGCCTACCGGATGGATCAGGCCTCGGCGGCGGCGGTCCTGCTCTTGGCGCTCAGCCTTGGGCTGTTCTGGATTTTTGACCGAGGAGGCCGCGCAAATGCTGGTTCTTGAAGATCTGGTGATCGGGGCAGGGGCGTTTCGTGTGACAGCGGATCTAACCCTACACTCCGGCGCGTCCGTTGCCATCATCGGGCCGTCGGGCGCAGGGAAATCGACGCTTCTGGATGCGATTGCCGGATTCCGCAGCCCGCTTTCGGGCCGTATTCTTTGGGACGGGCAGGAGATTACCCGCGATGCGCCGGGCAAACGGCCCGTGGGGATGCTGTTTCAGGACAATAACCTTTTTCCGCATCTTACTTTAACGCAGAACCTTGCGCTTGCGCTGCGCCCGGACGGCCGGCTTGCCAGTGCCGACCACGCAGCGATTGCCGCTGCGTTGGACCGTGTGGGGCTGGCAGGGATGGAAAACCGTCGCCCCTCTGGTCTGTCCGGTGGGCAGATCAGTCGCGCGGCGCTGGCGCGGGTGTTGTTGCAAGCGCGGCCCATCATGGCGCTGGATGAACCTTTCGCGGCACTCGGGCCTGCGTTGAAGATCGAGATGCTTGATGTGGTCGCGCAGGTCGCCGCCGAAATCGGGGCGCTTGTGTTGATGGTCAGCCATGATCCACAGGACGCGATGCGCTTTGCCGGACAGACGGTCTTTGTCAATGCAGGGGTGGCGCAGGGGCCGTTTGACACCGACGCCCTGTTTTCCGATCCGCCAAAGGCGCTGCGCGCCTATCTGGGGCGCTAAAACAACCGGGTCGGCAGAAAAATGGCAGGTGGTACACGGCGCAGGCCTGCGACCCCTTACCAGCACCCGAACGTAAAAAGGCCCCGCGTCAGCAGGGCCTTTCAAACTTTTCAATCCGGAGACGGCTTTAGGCTTCGGGCTTGTGCTTGCCCTTGAGCGGTGCCCAGATGCGCTTGTTGGTGAGATAGAGCAGCACCGACAGAACGGTCAGAAACAGAACGGCAACAAAGCCTGCCTGCTTGCGCGCCATCATTTTCGGCTCTGCCGTCCACATCAGAAAGGCCGCGACGTCCTGCGACATGTGATGAACGGTGTTGTCGTGGCCGTCGTCAAATTCGACAATCTCGTCCGACAGCGGCGGGGCCATCGAAATCCAGCCGCCGGGAAAGGCGGTGTTTTCGTAAAAGATTGTGCCCGCTTCTTCCTTCTCTTCGCCAGTATAACCGTCAAGCAGCGACGCGATGTATTCTGCGCCGCCGATGCCACGGAAGAACTGGTTGATGCCAGAACCATAAGGCCCGTGGAAACCGGCGCGCCCCTTGGCCATCAGCGACAGGTCCGGCGCACCGGCTGCCGTATTGGCTGGGAATTTGTCAACCGGACCCGCGGGGCGGTAATCGTCCAGCTCGGGGTCGAAAACTTCGAAGTTTGCCGCAGCGTAGGCGCGGACCTGCTCTTCAGAAAAGCCGGGTCCACCCTCGTCACCGAGGGTCCGCAGCGGGACGAATTTCAGCCCGTGGCAGGCCGAACAGACCTCGGTATAGACCTTGAGGCCACGCTGGAGCTGGTTCTGGTCATAGCTGCCGAAGGGCCCCTCGAACGAGAAGGCGAAGTCTTCGACATGGCCCTCGGCACCGGCAGCAAAGGCGCTGCCGGTGGTGAGACCCAGGACCGTGACAGCCGCGATGGTGAGTTTCTTGAACATGCCTGTCAGTCCCCTGTTCATTCCGCCGGCGCCGTGTCGGACGGCTTGGCGTAGTGGGCGTTGAAGTCTTCCTCGATCGTCGCGGGCTGGGCACGCGGCTTTTCGATCACGCCAAGCAGTGGCAGGATGACAAGGAAATAGCCGAACCAGTAGGCCGATGCGATCAGCGAGAACGACGCGTAGGGTTCTTCCGCGGGCATCGCGCCCAGCCACATCAGCGCGAAGAAGTCGATGACCAGCAGGACGAACCACCACTTGAACATCGGCCGGTAGCGGCCGGACCGTACCGAGGATGTGTCAAGCCAGGGTGCCAGCGCCATGACGGCAATCGCACCGAACATCGCCAGAACACCGAAGAACTTCGCGTCGATCAGGCCCCCGGTGACGAACGAGGCGATCTGCACGACCCAAACTTCGGAGGTGAACGCACGCAGGATCGCGTAGAACGGCAGGAAGTACCATTCCGGAACGATATGCGCGGGCGTTACCAGCGGGTTGGCTTCGATGTAGTTGTCCGGGTGACCAAGATAGTTCGGCATGAACCCGACAATGGCAAAGAAGATCACCATGATCACGGCCAGCGCGAACAGGTCCTTCATCACGAAATAGGGCCAGAACGGAACCGTGTCCTTTTCCGCCTCGGCCTTCGATGCGCGGCGTACCTCGACCCCGGTGGGGTTGTTGTTGCCGGTCGAGTGGAAGGCCCAGATATGCACCGCCACCAGCGCCGCGATGACGAAGGGCAGCAGGTAATGCAGCGAGAAGAAGCGGTTCAGCGTCGCGTTATCCACCGCCGGTCCGCCCAGAAGCCATGTCTGGATCGGCTCACCGATGAACGGGATCGCGCCAAACAGGCCGGTGATAACCGTCGCACCCCAGAAAGACATCTGGCCCCAGGGCAGAACGTAGCCCATGAACGCCGTGCCCATCATGCACAGGTAGATAAGCATGCCGATGATCCATGTGATCTCACGCGGGGATTTGTAGGACCCGTAATACAGACCGCGGAAGATATGCGCATAGACGGCCACAAAGAACAGCGACGCGCCATTGGCGTGCAGGTAGCGCAGCATATAGCCGCCATTGACGTCTCGCATGATATGCTCGACCGAGGCAAAGGCCATGTCGACATGCGGTGTGTAATGCATTGCCAGAACGATGCCGGTGGCGATCTGCAACACAAGGCAGAACGTCAGAACGATGCCCCAGATCCACATCCAGTTCAGGTTCTTGGGTGTGGGGATCATCAGCGTGTCATAGAGCAAGCCAACGATGGGAAGCCGTGAGTGAACCCACTTCTCGGCCCCGGTGCGCGGCTCGTAATGGTCGTGAGGAATTCCTGACATGGATCTCTCCTTAACCCAGTTTGATCGTGGTATCGTCGACAAATGCGGCGACCGGGACATGGAGGTTCTGCGGGGCCGGGCCTTTACGAATGCGGCCAGCGCTATCGTAGTGAGAACCGTGACACGGGCAGAACCAGCCGTCGAATTCACCCGAACCGTTGCCGATCGGCACACAGCCCAGATGCGTACAGACACCGATCATGACCAGCCATTTGCCGTCCTCATCAAGGGCGCGGTTCTGGTCTGTCGCGGGTACGGGGGCACCATTGCCCAGATTGGGGTTCTGTGCAGTCCGGTCGATCAGCGTGTCCACGTCAACCGCGCGGGCCTCTTCAATCTCTTTGGCAGTGCGGTGACGGAAGAAGACCGGCTTGCCCAGCCATTTCACCGTCAATTGTGTGCCCTCTTCGACACCGCTGATATCGACTTGTATCGACGCCAGCGCGCGCACGTCGGCGGCAGGGTTCATCTGATTGACCATAGGCCAGACTGCGGCACCAGTGGCAACCGCTCCGGCGCCCGCCGTGGCGTAGTAGAGGAAATCCCTACGGGTGCCTTCGTGATCTTCTGCGTGGGACACGAGGTTAACTCCATTCGTTGGGCCTTGAGTGCGGCCAATACGGGTTCTGGCCGCAGCCAAAGGCCGCAGCGTTTCCGAGGGCGTATTTAACGGGGCTAACTAGGGCCGTCCAGAACACAAAATGGGCGGAAGTCGATTAGCGCGGATGTGTCGCGGTTGAGCCGACGCGAAACAGCCTATATGAATGGGTCAATATTCTCCCTCGGAAGGACAGAGGTCCATATATGAAACTGGTGATTCTCTCGGCCGTGGCGGCCCTGTGCCTGGGCGTTGCGCCTGCTTCGGCAGAGATGGAGGTCAGTCTTTATTCCGGCTGGCAAACTGCGCCGCATAGCCGCGCATCGGGCGATCACCCTGATGGCGGTAGCTATAACGCGCTTATCGGCTGGGAAGGCCGCTCCTTCGAGGCACCGCCCTATTACGGTGTTCGCGGCACCTGGTGGCGCGATGAGAAGCTGGGCTTCGGTCTGGAATTTACCCATGCCAAGGTTTACGCGCCTGATTCTGAGAAAGAAGCAATCGGCTTCAACCGGATGGAATTCACCGACGGGATCAACCTGATTACCGTGAATGCCTATCGTCGCTGGCAGAATCAGTGGCGCGATATCACACCGTATGTCGGCGGCGGCATCGGCCTGTCCATTCCGCATGTGGATGTCGAATCGGCGGGCGGCGAAAAGACCTTCGGCTATCAGGTGACAGGTCCGGCGGTGCGGCTTCTGGCCGGCGTCAACTATGATCTGAGCGAGCGTTTTGCCGTGTTTGGCGAATATCAGTTCACCTATTCCAACAACGAGGCCGATCTTGATGGCGGCGGATCGCTTGAGACCGAAATCAAGACTAATGCGCTCAATTTCGGTGTGACGCTGAAGTTCTGATCGTCGCTGCGGCCATGCGCGCCTTATGCAATGCCGCGCGACAGATCGCATTCATGCACAACGCGCGCCGCGCTTGACGCGGCGCCTTTCGGCCCACGGCCCGTGTTACGCTGGCGGGGTTGTCGTCCGCATCGACCCGCGCTCGGCAAAACCTGCATACCACGCCGCCAATGCGTCATTGCCATTGCGCCAGCCGCGCGCTTCGTGACGGAAATCCACATAAGCCAGCGCACAGCCCACAGCGATCTGACCGGCATCAAGCGGCCCGGACAGGTGGCTGATCCAGCGCGCATTCAAGGCCGCGCAGGCATTTTCGATCTTCTCCCATTGCGCATCGACAAACGCATCCATGCGCTGTCCCTCCGGGCGCAGCCGTGCCTCGTAGGTCATCAGCAGTGCCGCATCGGTAATTCCGTCGCCCGTCGCCTCCAGCGTCAGAGTTTCCCAGCCGCGCGCGCCCTGTGGATACAGTCCGGCCTTGGCGCGAGCATCCAGAAAACGACAGATCACCCGACTGTCATACAGCGTGCAACCATCCGGACGCTCCAGCGCCGGCACCTTGGTCAGCGGATTTTTCGCCACAAGCCCTGCTGCCGGTGCCAGAGGTGTGCCGGTTGTGGCCTCCAACGTGACATCTTCCAGCTGTCCGGTTTCATGAAGAACCACCATGACCTTGCGGACATAGGGCGATGTCGGACTGTGATAGAGCTTCATCGGAGAGACCTCGCTGCTCGGCGTTTTGATATACACATCAGCCTAGGCGGGAATCCGGACGGTGGAAACCGGGGCGTATGGATTTTGAGCGCACAGAATCGCGCACTAACTGCAGGATTTTGGGAAAAGGGCGTTAGTGCGCCTTGGGGTGGGCCTTGTTGTACGCGCTCATCAAATGCACAGAATCGACAGATGTATAGGCCTGGGTAGTGGACAGCGATGCATGGCCCAAAAGCTCCTGGATTGCGCGCAGATCACCGCCCGCGGCCAGAAGATGCGTCGCGAAACTGTGGCGTAGCGCGTGGGGTGTGGCCGTGGCGGGCAGGCCAAGCTGCAACCGCAATCCGGCCATAAGCTGTTGCATGCTGCGCGGATTCAGTGGGCCACCCCGAACGCCGCGAAAAACGGGGGCATCCTGGGTCAGGTCGAACGGGCAAAGCCGCAAATACGCCTCTACCGCGTCGCGCGCGGGGCCAATCACCGGAACGATACGCTCTTTGTTCCCCTTCCCGATGATCCGCAGCACATCGCCAATCGGCAAATGTGCAGGTGTAAGGCCAAGCGCTTCGGAAATCCGCAACCCGCATCCGTAAAGCAGTGTCACCACGGCCACATCCCGCGCTGCGACCCAGGGCGTTTGCGACTGTGCCTCAACGGAGGCGATCAGATTGCGCGCCGCATCAACACTCAACGGGCGCGGCAGCTTCTTTTCAAACTTCGGGGCGCGGGTGGACAGGACAGCCGTGGGCTCAAAGCCTTCGCGCTCGCCCAGCCAGCGGTAGAAGGATTTGACCGCCGACAATTTGCGCGCCACCGATCGCGCGCCCACATCCTCGGCACGCAAGCCTGCCATCCAGGAGCGCATTTCCGAAATGCTGATTCGCGTCAGCGGTGCCAGTCCCTGCGGGCCACCTTGATGAAATGTCAGGAACACCAGAAAATCGCGCACATCCGCAGCGTAGGCCGTCAGCGTGTTGGCCGCAGCGCCTTGCAGCGATTTCTGCGCGCTCAACCAGTCCTCCAACGCGTCACGCGCGGCGGGGGACAGGGCCAGTGTCATGCCAGCCAGCGCCGCATGGCGCGCTCGAATACGCCGGCAAAGAAGGCCAGCAGATCAGTGCCTTGCTGCGACGTGAATTGGTTCGCGTCTGTTGCCCCCATGACCAGAAGGCCGGGCAGGCGCTCCTCTCCGAGATCAAGCCGCAGGCAGGCCTCCGACCGGATGGACGCTGCAATGTCTCCGTAAATGCGTGCATCGCCTGTCTGAATGCCGCGCAACGTGACCTGACGCGGGGTGCCGCCGCGTGCGCCGTTCACATAGTCGTCAATATATCCGGGCGCACAGACCGACAGCACGTCGCCAAGACGTTTGACCGCCGCGCCCTCTTCTTCTTGCGCTGTTTCCAGCACCAGCTTGATCCGGTCCACTTGCAGGATTTCCGCCACCGGCCCGCCCAGATCACGCAGGAAGCTTTCGAACCCGGTCGGGTCCAGCATCCGCAAAATCGCGCGATGCACCTGATTTGTGCTGGCCAGATTGTCGTAGGCCGCCGCAATCACCGACCGGTGCGTGTCTTCCAGCCGGGCAAGCTGCGCCTCCAGCCGTTCCATGGCAATGCCGCGCAGATCGACAATATTGCCGCCCATGCTGCGGTCATTCGCGCCGATCAGGGCCTGCATGACATGCTGATCGTCAAGGATCACGTCAGGGCGCGAGATAATCGTCTCCCGAAGGGAGTCGTCGATTTGGGGGCTGCTGCTCATGCGTGCCTCTGGTTTTATGGGTTCCCGAAGCGGCGCGAAGACCAGCCTGCGAGATGCCGATTTTTTCGGCTTGTCCCTCTGGTTTCCCCGCAATGGGCCAATGTGTCAACTGCGGGCACCGGTTTCGGCCCATGTCCGCCCGAAACCGGCGCGCCTGAGTCACACTTGTCGGATTTACAACGAAAAAGCGCCGCGACGGTAGGACCGCGCGGCACCGATAAGTCAGTCATATCGACCGGCTCAGACGATCTTGATGCCCGCCTCTTTGGCGTCCTTGACGAACTGGTCCAGACCCTTGTCGGTCAGCAGGTGGTTGGCCATCGCCTTGATCACATTTGGCGGGGCGGTCGCCACATCGGCACCGATCTTGGCGCATTCGCTCATGTGGTTGGCAGAGCGGATCGACGCGGCAAGGATATTGGTCTCATACCCGTAATTGTCATAAATTTCGCGGATGTCGGAAATCAGGTCCAGCCCGTCTAGGTTCAGGTCGTCCAGACGGCCGATGAAGGGGCTGATGAACGTCGCCCCCGCCTTGGCCGCCAGCAACGCCTGATTGGCCGAGAAGCACAGCGTGACGTTGACCATCTTGCCCTCGTCCGTCAGCACTTTGCAGGCCTTGAGGCCGTCCCACGTCAGCGGGACCTTGACGGCGATGTTGTCGGCGATTTCCGCCAGCTTGCGACCCTCGGCAATCATGTCATCGGCCTTCAGTGCGATGACCTCGGCAGAAACCGGGCCGGAAACCATGTCGCAAATCTCTTTGGTGACTTCCAGAATGTCACGCCCGGATTTCAGGATCAGCGAAGGGTTGGTTGTGACCCCGTCTATCATGCCCAGGTCATTCAGTTCGGCGATGGCGTCGGTGTCGGCAGTGTCTACGAAGAATTTCATGGAGGCACATCCTTGGTTGGCTTGGCTTTCGATTGCGGCTGTCATACCCCAAGCAGGGGGCAGAGAAAAACCCCTTTCGGTCAGCGCTAACATTAAGGATGGTCATGGAGGCTGGGTATTTCGACGAAGGCGCGCTGGTGGGGGTGCTGACGGCACAACCGCTCGACCGGGTTCTGGACTACCGTGCGCCCGAAGGTGGCTGCCAGTTGGGTGCGTTTGTCGAGGTGCCACTGGGGCCGCGCAAGGTATTGGGTGTTGTCTGGGGGTCGGGCAAGGGCGACTGGGACATCGCCAAGGTGCGGCAGGTCATCCGCGTGCTGGATGCCGCCCCGATGCGCGACGAGCTGCGTGCCTTTCTGGAAAAGGCCGGTGATTACACGCTGACGCCGATGTCGGCGATGTTGCGGCTGGCGACACGCGCGCCGGGGCTGGGCGATCCGCCGTCGATGCGCAAGGTCTACCGGCTGGGCCATGCAGAGCCTTCCCGGATGACCGATGCGCGCCGCCGCGTGCTGGAGGCTTTGCGCGAGTATGGCGGGCTGTCCTTCACGCTCAAGGAACTGGCCGAGATGGCGGGGGTTACCACCAGCGTCGTCAAGGGTCTGGTCACGCAAGGGGCGGTTGCCGAAGAGAACAGCCCTCGCGATCTGCCTTTTCCGCGGCTGGACCCGGATCTGGGCAGCAAGGAGCTGACCGGCGATCAGGCGGCAGCGGCTGAAACGCTTCGGGCAGGCGTGGGGTCCGGCAGTTACGGGACGGTCCTGCTGAAAGGTGTCACCGGGTCCGGCAAGACCGAAGTGTATCTGGAGGCCGTCGCCGAATGCCTGCGCCGGGGGCGTCAGGCGCTGGTGTTGCTGCCGGAAATCGCGCTGACGGCGGAATTCCTGACGCGCGTGCAGGCGCGATTCGGCGCGCAACCGGCCGAGTGGCATTCCGGTGTGACCATGACCGAACGGCGCCGGGTCTGGAAAATGATCGGGCAGGGTGGCGCACAGTTTGTAGTTGGCGCGCGCTCTGCATTGTTCCTGCCGTTCCGCGATTTGGGGCTGGTGGTGGTCGATGAGGAACACGACACGTCCTACAAGCAGGAAGAGGGCGTTCTGTATAATGCCCGTGATATGGCCGTGCTTCGGGCCTCGCTTTGTGGGGCGCGAGTGGTGCTGGCCTCGGCCACGCCATCGCTGGAAAGCTGGGCCAATGCTGACGCGGGCAAGTATGACAAGGTTGAACTGACCTCGCGCTACGGGCCCGCCGTGATGCCGGAAATGCGCAGCCTGGACATGCGGGCGGAAAAACTGCCGTCGGATCGCTGGATTTCCACCGCGCTGCAATCGGCAGTGAATGCGCGGATCGAGAAGGGCGAACAGGCGCTGTTGTTCATAAACCGGCGTGGCTATGCGCCCGTCACGATTTGCCGGGCCTGCGGGCATCAGATCGGGTGTGATCATTGCGACGCGCGGATGGTCGAGCACCGCTTTCTGAAACGCCTTGTCTGTCATCAATGCGGCGAGACCAAGCCGATGCCGGAAATCTGCCCCTCTTGCGAGACAGAGGGACGGCTGGCAGCGGTCGGACCGGGTGTGGAGCGGCTGACCGAAGAAGCGGTAAAGCTGTTTCCGGACGCGCGTGTGGCAACGCTGTCGTCGGATATGTTCGGATCGGCCCGTGCGCTGAAGGCCGAGATCGAGGGGATTGCGCAAGGCTCTGCCGACATCATCATCGGCACGCAACTGGTGGCCAAGGGGCACAACTTTCCGCTTTTGACGCTTGTGGGCGTGATTGATGCGGATCTTGGACTGCAAGGGTCGGACTTGCGCGCGGCGGAACGCACATTTCAACTGATGCGTCAGGTTGCGGGCCGGGCCGGGCGGGCCGAGAAGTCCGGGGTGGCGCTGCTCCAGACCTACCAGCCCGAACATCCGGTGATCCGCGCGATCCTGTCGGGCGACGAGGAAGGGTTCTGGAAGGCCGAGGCGGGCGAGCGCCGTCATGCGGGTGTGCCGCCTTACGGGCGAATGGCGGGGATCATCCTGTCCTCGTCGGATGTGCAGGAGGCATTCGACCTTGGCAACGCATTGGCCCGGCAGGATGCGCCCCTGCGCCGTATCGGGGCGCAGGTCTTCGGCCCGGCCCCGGCCCCCATCGCGCGGGTCCGTGGGCGGCACCGCGTGCGCTTGCTGGTCAAGGCCGACCGTGGCACGCCGCTGCAAACAGCCCTGCGGCAATGGGTGGGGCAGTTCCGCCTGAAAGGCGACATGCGGCTGGCGGTGGACATTGATCCGCAAAGTTTCTATTGAAACTTCCGCCATTCATCCGATGACTACGGGCAAGCGCGCCACTTTGCGCGGGTTTGTACGCCCGCCACCTTGTTTGTCGGGCGGCGGCAATCTACATCCAAAGCCATGAAACAGTGGATACCCTATCTGAACAAGGCCCCGACCGTGGCGGTTGTCCGGCTGACGGGCGCTATTGGCACGTCCGGGCGCGTCAGCCTGAATGACGAGACCATCGGGCCGGTTCTGGAAAAGGCCTTTCGGCGCGGCAAACCCGCGGCCGTGGCGTTGCAGATCAACTCTCCGGGCGGGTCTCCGGTGCAATCCTCGCTGATCGGCGCGCGCATTCGGCGGCTTGCCGAGGAAAAAAACGTGCCGGTACTTGCCTTCGTCGAGGATGTTGCGGCCAGCGGTGGCTACTGGCTGGCGGCGGCGGCAGATGAGATTTTTGCGGACGAAAGCTCTATCCTAGGGTCGATCGGGGTGATCTCTGCTGGGTTCGGCGCGCATGTGTTTCTGGCGCGGCAAGGGATCGAACGGCGCGTGCACACGGCGGGCAAGTCGAAATCCATGATGGACCCGTTTCGCCCGGAGGAAGAGGAAGACGTGGCCCGTCTGACCCGCCTGCTGGGCCAGATTCACGATAACTTCATCAACCATGTCCAGACTCGACGCGGGCCCAAGCTGGCACAGGACCCCGATCTTTTCACCGGTGAAATCTGGGTCGGCAAATCCGCGGTCGATGTCGGACTGGCGGATGCGGTTGGTCATATGATGCCGGAACTGAAAAAACGCTTTGGCGACAAGGTCCGTCTGCGCCGCTACGGCATCAAGCGGCCTTTCCTGTCACGGTTCGGGATGTCGCTGGCACAGGACGCGTTGTCCGGTATCGAAGAACGCGCCCACTACGCGCGGTTCGGCCTTTGACGTGGTTGTAAAGGTCGTCATCCTGTTTCTGGTCGGCATGGGCGTGATGGCCATGTTTGGCAAGTTGCGGTTTCCGGGCAGCAAGCGACTGGCGTCGGCAAAATGTCCAAAATGCGGTCGTTACAAGATCGGACGCGGGCCTTGTTCCTGCGGACACGGAAAGGGCTGACATCGTGGTTTGGTTGATGTGCGGGCTGGGACTGGTGATCCTGCTGCTGGCAGGGGATGCGCTGGTGAAAGGGGCTGTGAACCTCAGCCTGCGGGTCGGTATCCCCGCTTTGATCGTCAGCCTGACGGTGGTGGCGTTCGGTACCTCGGCACCCGAGCTTCTGATTTCGATCAGTGCCGTGCTGGATAACGCGCCGGGGTTGGCGCTTGGCAATGTCGTGGGGTCGAACACCGCCAACATTCTGTTGGTGCTGGGTGTGCCCGCGCTGATATCGACGCTGGACACTTCTGAATGCAAGACGCGCAAGACCTATGTCTTCATGCTGATCGCATCCGTGTTGTTCATAGGGCTGGCCTTTACCGGGACGTTCGACTGGAAGGTCGGGCTTATCCTGCTTGCGGCGCTGGCCTTCATGTTGGCAGATGCCATGCGAGAGGCGATGTCTCACCGTCGTGCGTCAAAGGCCACGGCGGCGGAGACCCTCGACGAGGTGGAAGGCGCAGACCCGGATATGCCCTGGTGGCGGATTGGCGGATTTCTGGCTCTGGGTCTTGTCGGGCTACCGTTGGGGGCGGATATGCTGGTCGACAATGCGTCGATCATCGCGCGGACATATGGCGTCAGTGATACCGTGATCGGGCTGACGCTGGTTGCGGTCGGCACGTCGCTGCCGGAACTGGCGACAACCGTGATGGCGGCGCTGCGGCGGCAAGCCGACGTGGCGCTTGGCAACGTGATCGGGTCGAACATGTTCAACCTGCTTGCGATCATCGGGATTGCCTCGTTTGTCGGGCCAATTCCGGTCGACCCGGAGTTCCTTCGCTTTGATCTTTGGGTCATGCTTGCCGCGTCGCTGATCCTGTTCCCGTTCGTGTGGCTGGGGTGGAACATGTCGCGCATCTGGGGCAGCGTGTTCACCGCCCTTTACGTCATCTATGTGGTGGCAATTCTGTTCTGAGGCCCGCAGAGGCCAAATGGAGGCAAGTCATGTCGATCGCACTTGTGACCGGCGCTGGAAAACGGCTGGGCCGCGCGATGGCGCTCTACCTTGCAGGGCGCGGGTATGACGTGGGCGTGCATTACGGCACATCCGCTGATGCCGCACAGGCCGTCGCGGAAGAGGTTCGCGCGATGGGGTGCCGTGCAGTGCCCCTGCAAGCCGACCTGCTGGACGAGGCGCAGGTGCAGGCCCTGCTGCCCGCCTGTCGGGACGCGTTGGGCGGCCCCGTAACCTGTCTGGTCAACAGCGCGTCGATTTTCGACTATGACCGGATTGAAACGGCCACGCGAGAAGGTTGGGACCGGCATCTGGAAAGCAACCTGCGCGCGCCGTTCGTGTTGACCCAGGCGATGGCGGCAGAAATTCCCGATCCAGTCGCCGATGAAAACGACGAACCGGTGGCGCAGGGCCTTATCGTCAATATGGTCGATCAGCGGGTGCGCAAGCTGACGCCGGAATTCATGACCTACACCATCGCCAAGATGGGCCTGTGGGCCTTTACCCAGACCGCGGCCCAGGGGCTCGCGCCGCGCATCCGGGTCAATGCCATCGGACCCGGCCCGACCATGCAAGGCGCGCGGCAAAGCGACGACCATTTTGCAAGACAACGGGCCGCGACCGTTCTGAAGCGGGGGGCGAATCGGTCCGATATAACCGCCGCACTTGGGTTTTTCCTCGATTCACCGGGGGTGACGGGCCAATTGATCTGCGTCGATGGTGGGCAGCATCTGGGCTGGAAAACACCCGATATTCTGGGCGGTGAAGGTTGACTCTTGGAAAGTTGTACACGCCGCTCTTGCCGGTCGCAAATCTGTTACAGAAACTGTAATGTTTTCAATAATTTGGCACCCGTTAAAAATAAAATCATTTAATTACAATAGCCTAGGGAAGCGCCTAAAAAATGGGCAAATGCAGGAAGCGGGCCGAAATCAAGGGAAATTTCCGTGTGAACGAAACTTGTACGCAGAGTTATCCACAAGAACCGTGGATGTCTTAACTCTTGCCTCCGCTGCCTAGGCATGTAGCAAAATGCAAGAATCAGCCAAGGGACACGATGACCGACGACGCTTCGCATACGACCGCCGATGAGAAGACCGGACACGCCCTGATCCAGTCTTATCTCAAGACCCTTGACAGCTCTCCGGGGGTGTACCGGATGCTGGATGCACAGGCGCGCGTGCTTTATGTCGGCAAGGCGCGCAACCTCAAGGCGCGGGTGTCGAACTACGCGCGGCCTTCTGGGCATTCGGGGCGGATTGCCCGGATGATCCGCGAAACAGCCTCGATGATGTTTCTGACCACGCGGACCGAGACAGAGGCGCTGCTGCTGGAGCAGAATCTCATCAAGCAGCTGAAACCGCGCTACAATGTGCTGCTGCGCGACGACAAGTCCTTCCCGAACATTCTGGTCTCCAAAGACCACGCCTTTCCGCAGATCAAGAAACATCGCGGCGCAAAAAAAGAGAAGGGTGCCTATTACGGGCCGTTCGCCAGCGCAGGCGCGGTGAACCGGACCCTGAACCAGTTGCAGAAGGTGTTCTTGCTGCGCAATTGCTCGGATGCGATGTTCGAAAGCCGCACGCGGCCGTGCCTTCTGCACCAGATTCGGCGGTGTTCCGCCCCTTGCGTCGGCAAGATCGCAGAGGCCGACTATCTTGAAAGCGTGGCCGAGGCCGAACGCTATCTTTCCGGCAAATCGACCCAGATTCAGGAAACTTTGGCGCGGCAGATGCAGGAAGCGTCCGAGGCGATGGAGTTCGAGCGCGCGGCGGCGTTGCGCGACCGCATCCGCGCGCTGACGCAGGTGCAGACGTCGCAAGGCATAAACCCGCGTGGCGTGGCAGAGGCCGATATTATCGCGCTGCATATGGATGGCGGACAGGCCTGCGTTCAGGTTTTCTTCATCCGCGGCAACCAGAACTGGGGCAACCGCGATTTCTATCCGCGGATCGGCGCGGATGTCGAAGAGGCCGAAGTGCTGGAAGCGTTTATCGGCCAGTTCTATGACAGCAAGGAACCGCCGCGCATGTTGCTTCTGTCTCATGCGATCGAGAATACCGACCTGATGGAAGAGGCCCTGTCAGGCAAGCTGGGCCGGAAGGTCGAAATTCTTGTTCCCCAGCGAGGCGAAAAGGCAGAACTGATCGAGAGTGCCGCGCGCAACGCCCGCGAAAGCCTCGCGCGCAAGCTGGCAGAGACCGCAAGTCACACAAGGTTGCTGAAAGGGCTGGCAGAGGCCTTTGCGCTGGACGCTCCGCCGCAGCGGATCGAAGTTTACGACAACAGCCATATTCAGGGCACCAATGCGGTGGGGGGCATGATTGTCGCCGGACCGGAAGGATTCATGAAAGGCCAGTACCGGAAATTCAATATTCGCGGCGATGACCTGACGCCGGGCGATGATTTCGGGATGATGAAAGAGGTGCTGACCCGACGCTTCAAGCGGTTGCTGAAAGAGGACCCGGATCGTGACAAGGGGATGTGGCCGGATCTGCTGTTGATTGACGGCGGGGCGGGGCAGGTCTCTGCCGTGGCAGAGATCATGCGCGAACACGGTGTCGAGGATATTCCGATGGTGGGCGTGGCCAAGGGCATAGATCGCGATGCCGGCAGGGAAGAGTTCCACCGCGTCGGCAAGCGACCGTTCGCGCTGCGCCACAATGATCCGGTGTTGTATTTCGTGCAGCGTCTGCGCGACGAAGCGCATCGGTTTGCCATCGGGACGCATCGCGCCAAACGGTCCAAAGCCGTCGGGGCGACGCCGTTGGACGACGTGCCCGGTGTCGGAGCAGCCCGGAAGCGCGCGCTGTTGGCGCATTTCGGATCGGCCAAGGCGGTGAGCCGCGCGAACCTGTCGGATCTGAAGGCCGTGGAGGGCGTGTCAGACGCGCTTGCAGAGCGGATTTATGCCTTCTTTCACGAGCACGGTTAGCGTCGTTTCGGCAGAGCCGAACCGACCGAATTGAGCGCTTTCGCGCACTCTGTTTTTAGGGGCGTTTTGAGAGGTGACGCGACGCTCTTGACGCGCGCCGTTTGGCGGGCGGCGCGCAGTGAGTATTTTTGCCAAGAAGAAGCAGGGCGGGGGTCAGGCGACGCTTTGCGCGGCTGACCGGATCGCATGCATGTTGTCGCCGTAGATCTGTGGGGCATCGACCGAGCCGCCTTTGAAGACTGCCGATCCGGCGACCAGGACATCGGCCCCTGCCGCGGCGACCAGGGGGGCGGTTGTCGGATCGACTCCGCCGTCGATCTGGATGTGAATTTCGCGGTCGCCGATCATGTTTCGTATGGTCTTTACCTTTTCCACCTGGTTGTGGATGAATTTCTGTCCACCGAAGCCGGGGTTCACGGTCATCACCAGAACCATATCGGCGAGGTCCAGCAGGGTTTCCACTGCGGAGGCCGGTGTGCCGGGATTGAGCGCAACACCGGCTTTCTTACCCGTCGCGCGGATTGCTTGCAGCGTGCGGTGAATATGCGGTCCGGCCTCGACATGGGCGGTGATCATATCGGCACCCGCCTCGGCATAGGCGTCGATATAGGGATCGACCGGCGCGATCATCAGGTGGACATCCATGAAGGTTTTGACATGTGGACGGAAGGCTTTGACGGCGGGAGGGCCGAAGGTGAGGTTCGGCACGAAATGCCCGTCCATCACATCGACATGCACCCAATCGGCACCCTGATCTTCGATGGCGCGGATCTCGCGTCCGAAATCGGCGAAATCGGCGGAGAGGATGGACGGGGCGATCTTGATCGAACGGTCGAAGGTCATGGCGGTCTCCTGCGCTGGTTGGTGGCGCTTTATCAGTAGCCGCGGGCCCGGTCCACAAGATGCTTCAGGGGTTGGCCGTCTTCGGCGCGGCGGATGTTCTCTGCGATGGTGCGGGCGGCGGTGCGGGGGCGCGTTTCCGACGCGACATGGGGCGTGACGGTCACGTTCGGGAGCGACCAGAAGGCGTGCTCCTTGGGCAGGGGTTCGGTGCGGAAGACGTCGAGCGTGGCGTGAGAGATTTGACCGCTGGTCAGCGCGTCGATCAGAGCGCCATCGTCGATCAGGGCACCGCGACCGGGGTTGACCAGGACGGCACCTTTTGGAAGGCGGGCGAGTGACGTCGCATCCAGCAGGTTTTCCGTATCCCCGGTGAGTGGCAGAAGCAGGACGAGGATTTCAGCCGTTTCAAGCGCCTGGATCAGGCCGTCGGCGCCGTGCAAGCGGCGGATGCCCGGCGCATCGCCGGGTCGTCTGCTCCATCCGGTGACGGGAAAGCCGAGGCTGCGCAGCATTTCTCCGCAAGCGGCACCAAGGGCACCGTACCCCAAGATTGTCACGGGGCGATCCTGGGCAAGAGGCGGAGCGCAGTGGTGCCAGCTATGGTCGAGGTTCACGATATGTGCATCCATGCCAAGGTGATGACGCAGGACGTGGCCCGTGACCCATTCCACCATGCCTTGCGTCAGGCCGGGATCGACCATCCGCGCCAGCGGCACGTTCAAGGTTTCGTTGCCGGTGACGCCCTCAACGCCCGCCCAGAGGTTCAGAACCGCCTTGAGCCGAGTATAGGGGGCGAAATCCTTCACCTCGCTGCTGGGCGCATAAACCATGTAGTCGACCAGTTCGGGCGCGAAAGAGGTCCGCAGATCGGCATCCAGCCCTTCGGTCTTCAACGCGTCGCGCAGAGGCGTTTCATAGTCAGGCCAGTCCGCCTGAGCGGCGGCGAAAAGTATATTGAGTGTCATGTGAACCCTCTAGCGCGGTCTGTGAATATGGGCGCTTTGCACCATACCGAAAGCGACCATCAATACCAGCATGGCCGATCCACCGTAGCTGACAAGCGGCAATGGCACGCCGACCACGGGTGCCATACCCATGACCATCGACATGTTGACCGCAAAGAACAGGAAAAATGTCAGCCCGACGCCCAAGATCAGCAGTGATGAGAACCTGTCGCGGTTCTGCATTGCGGAGACGATGCAGAATAACAGCACCAACACATAAAGGATCAGCAGGGAGAATCCGCCAATGAAGCCAAATTCCTCGGCCAGTGTGTTGAAGATGAAATCGGTGTGCTTTTCCGGCAGGAAGTTCAGGCGGCTTTGCGTGCCTTGCATGAAGCCGCGCCCGGTCCAGCCGCCGGACCCCATGGCAATCTTGGCCTGAGTGATGTGGTAGCCCGCGCCCAGAGGATCGGTGGACGGATCAATGAAGGTGTCGATGCGGCGGAACTGGTAGTCCTGAAGCAATTGCCAACTTGTCCCGCGGCTTTGAAACACGGCGGCGATTGCGCCACCGGCAAGTGCCAGGACCACACCGAAATAGATCCAGTGAACGCCCGCGATGAACATCATCAGACCGCCTGCGGTGACCAGCAGAATGGCGGTGCCAAGGTCCGGTTGCTTCAACACCATGAACGTTGGCAGCAGGATGATCAGAAGCGGCAACAGCACCCAGAGCGGCCGTGACGTATTGCGCATGGGCAGCCAATCATAATAGGCCGCCAGGAACATCACCAGCGTGATCTTGGTCAGTTCGGACGGTTGCAGCCGCATGAAGCCAAGGTCGATCCAGCGCTGCGCACCCATCCCGACCGTGCCGAAAAGCTCGACAAAGACCAGCAGCAGGATCGAGACGAGATAGGCCAGTGTCGCCATGTTTCGCCAGAACCAGATCGGCACCAGCGCGACCAGACACATGGCGACGAACCCCAGCGCAAAGCGTTTCATCTGTGGTTCGGCCCAGGGGGTGAACGACCCGCCCGCGACCGAATAGAGCATCAGAAACCCGATGCTGGCCACCGCGGTCAGCAGCAGTGCAAGCGGCCAGTTCAGGTACAACACCTTGCGAAGCCCCGTCGGGACCGCTTTGACGGTATATTCAAGATAGCTCATGCGCGGCTGCGCTCTTCGCCGTCGGGCGCGCGGCGTTCGCGTGCCAGCCGTTCCTGCTGGGCCTTGATGCGGCCGCGATCCTTGCTGGGATAGGCGTCCAGCGGCGGATCGCCCCCATACAATGCCTGAAGCGCTACGTCGCGCGCAATTGGCGTCGCAGCGCTGGAGCCGCCGCCATGTTCAACCACCACGGAGACGGCGATCTTGGGTGCCTCATAGGGTGCAAAGGCAACGAATAGCCCGTGGTCGCGCCGGTCCCATGGCAGGTCGTCATTGCTGGTGACGCCGCGAGCACGTTCGGCAGCGGTGATGTTGCGGACCTGGCTGGTGCCTGTCTTTCCCGCCATGCGGAAGGCGTCCTCGGCGATGCGGGTGCTATAGGCCGTGCCGCGCCGGTTGTTTGACACGGCAAACATCGCCTTGCGGATCCAGCGCAGGTGATTTTCGTTGAAGCCCAGATTTTCACCGCTGTGACTTGGGGATGTTTTGCCTTCGACCGACTTGATCAACCGTGGCGTAACGGCGCGCCCGGTGGCCAGCCGCGCTGTCATCACCGCCAGTTGCAGTGGCGAGGTCAGCACGAAGCCTTGGCCGATAGAGGCGTTGACCGTGTCGCCAATTACCCAGGAAGAGCCGCGCTCGCGCTCTTTCCAGGCCTTGGTGGGTGTCAGGCCTTCGGTGACGGCGGACATGGGGATGTCATGCGACGTGCCCAGCCCCAGACGCAGCGCGGTATCGGTGATCTTTTCGATCCCGACCTTCAGGGCAAGATCGTAGTAGTATACATCGCAGCTTTCGCGGAGCGATTTTTCCAGGTCCATATGGCCATGGCCGCCGCGTTTCCAGCAGTGAAAACGGCGACCGCCGACCTCCATATAACCGGGGCACCACACGGTTTCCTCGGGTGAAATGACGCCCGCGTCCAGCGCCGCAAGCACCGTTACCATCTTGAAGGTCGAGCCGGGGGGATAGGCGTCCTGCACGGTCTTGGAGGCTAGTGGTCTGCGATCATTGTCGCGCAGAACCGCGTAATCGTCGAACGAGATGCCGCGCACGAATTTGTTGGGATCGTAGGAGGGCGAGGATGAAATCGCCAGCAGATCGCCATCGGTCACGTCCATCACCACGACGGACGCGCTTTCAGCGCCCAGCCGGGCCTTGATGTAGTTTTGCAGGCCATTGTCTACGGTCAGTTGCAGGTCGGCACCTGCTTCGCCCTCGCGGCGGTCAAGTTCGCGCATCACGCGGCCAACGGCGTTGACCTCGACGCGCTTGGCACCGGCACGGCCGCGCAGCATCTCTTCGTAGTTGGCCTCGACGCCGACCTTGCCGATCTGGAACCGCGGAATGCGCAACACCGGTTCGGGGTCGGCATAGCGGGCAAGGTCGCGTTCGCTGACCGGGCCGACATAGCCTGCCACATGAGCAAAGTCATCGCCCATCGGATAGTGCCGCGACAGGCCCACCTCTGGCGTGACGCCGGGCAGGGCGGGCGCGTTGACAGCCACGCGGCTGATATCGTCCCACCCTACGCGATCGGCGATGGTGATCGGCAGAAACGGGGCGGACCGCTCCATCTCGGCAAGTGCGCGGTTCAGTTCGTCCTCGTCCAGCTCGACAAGGGCGGACAGGCGCGCGATGACCTCTTCGACATTGCCCGCATCCTCGCGCACCATGGTGATCCGGTAGGACGGTGCATTTTCGGCAATCACAGCGCCATTGCGGTCGAAAATCTGGCCGCGCGCGGGTGGGATCAGGCGGATATTGACCCGGTTTTCCTCGGCCAGAAGACGAAACTGATCGGCCTGATCGACCTGCATATAGCGCATCCGCAGGCCCAGCAGCCCGGCAAAGCCCAGCTGCATTCCGCCAAGGATCAACCCGCGACGCGAAACGCGGCGGTAGCTGTCCATCGAATCCCTTGGCGAACGTCTCATATCCTGCGTCCCAATGTGTCGACCTCTCCGGGGCTGGCGTGGCGCACCCCAAACAGAAACCGCGATACCATGACGACAAACGGATAGGCCATGGCGGTCATCGCCAATTGCATCAGAGCGAGATACAGCGATCCCGGCGCGTACATGACCGACAGCAACGCCAGCCGGTTGGCAAGTGTTGCAACGGTCAGAGCCGATACTACCGTAAGCCATTCCATTGCGAAAGACGCGTCGCGTTGGCGCCTTTGGCGGCGTTTGAGCCATTCAACCGTGATCACCATCAGTGCCGCCCACAACCCCGGCGGGCGCTGGAACATCAGATCGGCCAACAGCATCACCCCAGCAATTGACACGGCGGGCACATATTCGGGGCGTCGTATCGCCCATGCGAGGCTGAGTGCCACCATCAGGTCCGGTGCGGCCCAGCGGCGCGGTGCCGTTTCCAGCGGCAACAGGTGGAAGAAAATCACCACAAGGCACAGTGCTATGTAGGCCGCGCGCATGGTCCAGACGCGTGATAGGCTTTGCTCAACCATCGCTCTCGCGCTCGGTTGCTGGCTGTGTTGCCTGATCTGCCGGCGGCAAGGTCTGACCCGGCAGTTCTTCCGGCGCGATCAACGCGCTGGGATTGTTGACCTTCTGGCTGCCGTGATCCCGCAACACCCGCAGAAACTCAAGACGTTCGTAATCGGCTGACAGGCGCGCCCGCAGACGTCCGCCCGGATCCTTCGCCACTTGTCCGATCAGCAGGCCCGGAGGAAAAACCTCGCCGTCGCCACTGGTCACGATCCGGTCACCGGGCCGCACCTGATCGGGGTCTTCCAGAAAATCGACAGGTGGGGCGGCGGAATTGTCGCCCACGATCAACGCCCGCTGGCCCGAGGGCTGGATCGTCGCGGGAATGCGGCTGGATGTGTCCGTCAGCAGGATCACCCGGCTGGTGCTGTCGCCCACGCCCGAGATGCGCCCGACAAGGCCGATCCCGTCCATCGTGGCCCAGCCGTCCACGATGCCGTCGCGCTCTCCGACGTTCAGCAGCACGGATTGCCGGAACGGTGATCCGCTATCGGCAAGCACCACGCCGGTTACGAAGGTCAGGCGCGGGTCCAGCCGCACATTGTTGAGATCGAGCAGTCGCGCGTTTTCCTGCTCCAGCTGCAAGGCCGCCTCTTTCCAGGATTTCATTTGCTGTAGCTCGCGCCGCAGCTCCTGATTCTGCTCGTAAATGGCTTGATAGCTTTGGAAGTCCCGCATCAGGTTGACGGTTGCCGTAACCGGCACCATTGCCCATTCAAAGCCCGGCATGACCCTGTCGATGACCTGCGCGCGGAACCGTTCGACGCGCGGGCTGTCGATCCGCCAGACCAGAAACAACCCGATCAGGCACAGCACCAGAAACGACACAAGCAGCCGCCGAAGCGGGCCGGTATAGTCTTCGCTTTGTGAACGATCTCTGGCCAATGGACCCCCTTTACGGCAAAGGTGGGCAGCTTAACTGTCGTAGTCAATCGCGTGGCGCAGCTGTTTTTCGTATTCCAATGCCTTGCCAGTGCCCATCGCGACGCAGTTCAGGCATTCATCCGCGATCGAGACCGCAAGCCCGGTCTGTTCGCGCAACGCCAGATCCAGATCGCCCAGCAACGCACCGCCGCCGGTCAGCATCACGCCCCGGTCGACAATATCGGCCGCAAGATCGGGCGGCGTGGCTTCGAGCGCGGTCATCACCGCCTCGCAGATCTGCTGCACGGGTTCGGAAAGCGCCTCGGCGACCTGCGCCTGACTGATTTCGGTTTCCTTCGGAACACCGTTGAGCAGATCGCGCCCCCGGATCAGCATCGACGCGCCGCGCCCGTCATCGGGCATCCGGGCGGTTCCGATGGAGGTCTTGATGCGTTCGGCGGTTGATTCGCCCACCAGCAGGTTTTGCTGACGTCGCAGATAGTTGATGATCGCCTCGTCCATGCGGTCACCGCCGACGCGGACGGAACGGGCGTAAACGATGTCGCCAAGGCTGAGAACCGCCACTTCGACCGTACCGCCACCGATATCCACAACCATGTTGCCGGTCGGATCGGTGATCGGCATGCCTGCGCCGATGGCGGCTGCGATGGGTTCTGCGATCAGCCCAGCCTTGCGTGCGCCCGCCGACAGAACCGACTGGCGAATCGCGCGTTTCTCGACGGGGGTGGCACCATGCGGCACGCACACGATGATCTTCGGTTTGGAGAACGTCGAGCGCTTGTGTACCTTGCGGATGAAATGCTTGATCATTTCCTCGGCGACGTCGAAATCGGCAATCACGCCTTCGCGCATTGGCCGGATCGCCTCGATGCTGCCGGGCGTTCGGCCCAGCATCAGCTTGGCATCTTCCCCCACGGCCAGCACTTTCTTGACGCCGTCCTTGACGTGATAGGCGACAACCGAAGGCTCTGACAGGATCACGCCGCGGCCTTTGACGTAGACCAGCGTGTTTGCAGTCCCAAGGTCGATTGCCATATCTGATGAGAACATGCCCATCAGTTTCTCTAGTCCCAGCATTCTGCGTCGTGCCCCAAGAAATGTTTATAGGCCCGCGACTCTTCGGGTGCAGGCCGGATGCTCTTATAGGCCCGGAAGGGCGGTAGCGAAAGGGGCGTCTCCTGTCAGGACAGGCGTTAACTTGCCGGCGGGCTCAGAAACCGCGCGCCGAACATGTGAAGTGATGTCGCAGGCCAGCCATGAATGGCACTGTGGTTGCCTATTTCGCGGGGTATCAGTCTGTACGACCCGAACGCGCCCGTCCGGGGCGCATGGCGCAACGGGCGCATGCAAACCGGCATCTGTCTGGGCGAAGGCGATTTTATCCGATATGAAACCCCTATAGCTTGGCGGCCTGGGTCGACCTGCGCTGCGCGGCCCTTGCAACTGCGGCCCGGTCGTCGCATTAGCGAGGGACCACAAGCCAAGAGGTGGAGACGTGGCGCCAGCCGAGACCATCGTGAATACGGGCCAGCGCGTTCTGCGCACCGAAGCGGCTGCGCTTGCCACATTGGCCGAAGCGTTGCCCGCTGACTTTTCCGCTGCTGTTGAAATGATCCTTGGCGCAAAAGGCCGCGTTGTGGTGTCGGGGATCGGGAAATCCGGCCATATCGGCAACAAGATCGCGGCGACACTGGCCTCTACCGGGACGCCTGCGCAGTTTGTTCATGCATCAGAGGCCAGCCATGGCGATCTGGGCATGCTGACCACGGATGATGTCTGTCTGTTGCTGTCCAACAGCGGCGAGACCACTGAATTGGGCGATATCATTGCCCATACCCGGCGTTTCGGCATCCCGCTGATCGGGATCTCCAGCCGCGAAAACAGTACCTTGATGCGGGCCGCCGATTTGCGGCTGACCTTGCCCGCAGCACCCGAGGCCTGCGCGATTGGCATGGCCCCCACGACATCGACCACGATGATGCTGGCGCTTGGCGATGCGCTGGCCGTGGCGCTGATGGAGGATCGCGGCTTTGAGGCCTCGCATTTCCACGTTTTCCATCCCGGCGGCAAACTGGGCGCGCAAATGGCCAGCGTGGCGGATTTCATGCATGGTGGCGTAGAACTGCCCCTCGTGGATGCTGACGCGGATATGAGCGAAACGCTGCTACAGATGACTTCCAAGGGGTTCGGCATCGCGGCAGTTGTCACGGATGGCAAGCTGACCGGAGTCGTGTCGGATGGCGACCTGCGCCGCAATATGGCCGATCTGATGAGCCGCAAGGCGGGCCAGGTGGCCACGCCGGACCCCGTGACCATAGCGCCGGACTGTCTGGCCGCCGTCGCCCTGAAAACCCTGAACGAGCGCAAGATCGGTGCGCTTGTCGTCGTCTCGGAGGATAAGACACCCTTGGGCATCCTGCATATTCACGACCTTCTGCGCGCTGGTGTGGCATGAGCGCGGTCATCCTGATCCCCGCGCGCTATGCCTCGCAGCGCTATCCCGGCAAGCCGCTGGCCGAACTGCGCCAACCCGATGGCAGCCGCAAATCCCTGATCCGGATGAGCTGGGAGGCCGCCTGCAAGGTGCCGGGTGTCGACGCGGTGCATGTGGTTACCGATGACGACCGTATTGCCGATGTTGCAAAGGTGTTCGGTGCCAGCGTCATCATGACCTCGCCAGAATGCGAGAACGGGACTGCGCGCTGCGCCGATGCGCTGACCCGCGCCACGCTGGACGCCGACATCATCGTCAACCTGCAAGGCGATGCGCCCCTGACGCCGCCCTGGTTCGTCGAGGCGTTGATCGACGAGATGCGGCGCAATCCATCCGCAAGCATGGCAACACCCGTCTTGCGGCTTGACCGCGAGACCTATGGTCATTTCGCCGAGGACCGCAAGAATGACCGCGTTGGCGGCACCACGGCGGTCTTCGACAAGGATATGAATGCGCTCTATTTCTCGAAAGAGATCGTGCCGTATCTCGATCCGTCGAAACTGCCCGAAGGCCCGCTGCCGGTGTTCCACCATGTCGGCGTCTATGCCTACACGCCGGAGGCGCTGACCGCGTATGGCAGTTGGCCGCAAGGTCCGCTGGAAGGCGTCGAGGGGCTGGAACAGTTGCGCTTTCTCGAAAACGGCCACAAGATCCGCTGCGTCGAGGTTGACGGCCGTGGGCGCGTGTTCTGGGAGTTGAACAATCCCACGGATGTGGACCGCATCGAATCGGTATTGAGGACGCTGGCATGACCCCTATTGACGCACGCATCGTTAAAGTTGGCGACATAGAGGTGGGCGGCAACGCGCCTTTCATGCTGATCACCGGTCCTTGCCAGCTTGAAAGCCTCGACCACGCCCGGATGATGGCGACCCGAATTGCCGAGGCCTGCGCGCCGACCGGCACGCGGTTCGTGTTCAAGGCCAGCTATGACAAGGCCAACCGGTCCTCCATTGGTACCCAACGTGGATTGGGCATGGAGAAGGGGCTGGAGATCCTCGGCCGGATCGCGGAAGAATTTGACTGCCCGGTGCTGACCGATGTGCATGAACCCGGCCATTGTGCGGTGGCGGCAGAGGTTTGCGACATTCTGCAAATCCCCGCTTTCCTGTGCCGCCAGACGGATCTGTTGCTTGCTGCGGGCGAAACCGGACGGGTGATCAACGTGAAAAAAGGTCAGTTTCTGGCACCTTGGGACATGGGCAATGTCGCCGCCAAGATTTCCAGCACAGGGAATGAGAACATTCTTCTATGCGAACGTGGCACCAGCTTTGGCTACAACGCACTGGTGACGGATTTTCGCGGGCTTCCGACGATGGGGCAGACCGGCTATCCGGTGGTATTCGACGCCACCCATTCGGTGCAGCAGCCGGGCGGGCAGGGGGCGTCCAGCGGCGGACAGCGCGAATTTGCGCCGGTTTTGGCGCGTGCGGCCTGTGCTGTGGGGGTGTCGGCGCTGTTTATCGAGACCCATGAGGATCCGGACAACGCGCCCAGCGACGGGCCGAACATGATCCCAGTGGATCAGATGTCCGGCCTCATCGCGGAACTCAGAGCGTTTGATGCACTGCGCAAGGGACTATCGACGTCCGCTTGAGCGGCGTCGCGCTCATAGGTGCATAATGTCGGAAAAGACGTGATGCACGATCCGGTCGCGCGGGATGCCCAGTTTTGCCAATTGCTCGTCCGAGAGCGCATGCAATCGTGCGGCATGCTCCAGACGGCGGTTATGTGGCGACGCTTTGATCAACGCCTTGCCGATGCGTTTCAGGACGCCCATCAAGCCGCCGTTTTTTTCGGGTGCGCCTGTGGCGCCGAATGTGGCAATATCTGCCATTGTTCTGCTTCCTTGCATTAACGTGATCTGTTGATTGCAAAGATAGGTGCTCATCACAGGCTTTCCTACGGCCAATGCTGCATAGCGGCATTGGCCGTAGTGCAAAGCACTCATTGAAAAAAATGGAAGAATTCGATTCGATATTCAGAAAATAATGCTGCGACGCAGCGTCACCTTTGCTGCAGGACGTATAAATTTTACCAGTTGATAAAAAAATGAACCTGTGAGAGCATTTTCCCGAACCAACGAATGCGGAGGGATGGAATGGATCCGAAAATGCTGACCGAAGGGATTGTCGCGGGGCGACGCGAGGCCGGACAACTGGCCGACGCCTTCGAGGATCTCCACCCGCCGCTGTCAGAACACGAGGCGCTGGTCGCCGCTGACCGTTGCTATTTTTGCCATGACGCACCCTGCACGGTGGCGTGCCCCACAGATATTGATATCCCGCTGTTCATCCGGCAGATCGCAACCGGCACGCCAGAGGCTGCGGCCCGCACGATCCTGTCTCAGAACATCCTTGGCGGCATGTGCGCGCGTGTCTGTCCGACCGAAACGCTGTGCGAAGAGGTCTGCGTGCGTGAAACCGCCGAAGGCAAGCCGGTCGTGATCGGTCAGTTGCAGCGCTTTGCCACCGATACGTTGATGGCTGCGGATGAGCATCCGTTCGAACGCGCACCGTCCACCGGCAAACGCATCGCGGTTGTCGGTGCCGGGCCTGCCGGGTTGGCCTGTGCGCACAGATTGGCGATGAAAGGCCATGACGTCGTTGTATATGACGCGCGCCCCAAAGCGGGCGGGCTGAACGAATATGGCATCGCCGCCTACAAGACCGTCGATGGGTTCGCGCAGGCAGAGGTTAATTGGCTGATGAAAATCGGCGGCATCACCTTGCAGAACGGCAAAGCCCTGGGCGCTGACCTGAGATTGGATGATCTGAAAGCCGAGCATGACGCAGTGTTCCTTGGTGTGGGGCTTGGCGGCGTCAACGCTCTGGGCGTTCCGGGTGACGACAAGGATGGGGTGCGCGACGCAGTGGATTTCATTGCAGAGCTGCGCCAGGTGCCGGATCTGACTGCGCTGCCCGTCGGACGTGATGTGGTGGTGATCGGTGGTGGCATGACAGCGGTGGACGCGGCCGTTCAGGCAAAACTGTTGGGCGCGCTCAACGTCACAATGGTGTATCGGCGCGGCAAGGACCGGCTGAGCGCCAGCGAGTTCGAGCAGGACCTGGCGGCGTCGCGCGGGGTGCGCATCATCACCAATGCCCAGCCTGTCGCTGTGCATGGCAACGGGGCCGTCCGCGAGGTCGAGTTCGCCTTTACCGATGACGATCTGAAACCCACCGGGCAAAACTTCCGTCTGCCAGCCGATCAATTGTTCCGCGCCATTGGGCAAACATTGGTAGCAGACGGATTGCCTGATCTCGACGGTCGAAAAATCGCAGTCACAGGGGCGGGTCGCACCAGTGTCAGTGGCGTCTGGGCAGGTGGTGACTGTGCTGCGGGTGGTGACGATCTGACCGTGACAGCCGTGGCCGAGGGGCGCGATGCGGCCGAGGATATTCATGCCCGGTTGATGGGATAAGGCTGCGCGCCCCGGACTTGATCCGGGGCCTTCTGCCAGCCGACCGAAAGGCCCCGGATCAAGTCCGGGGCGGGTGGTGACAACAAAAGGATGATCGCAAAATGGCTGATCTGACAACCGATTTCGTAGGGATAAAATCTCCAAACCCGTTCTGGCTGGCCTCCGCGCCGCCCACCGACAAGGAATACAACGTCCGACGTGCCTTCGAGGCAGGTTGGGGCGGTGTCGTGTGGAAGACGCTGGGTGAGGACCCACCCATCGTGAACGTCAACGGCCCGCGTTACGGCGCAATCTGGGGCGCGGACCGACGCTTGCTGGGTCTCAACAACATCGAATTGATCACCGATCGCCCGTTGGAGGTGAACCTACGCGAGATCAAGGCGGTTAAGCGCGACTATCCGGATCGCGCTGTCGTCGTCTCGCTGATGGTGCCTTGCGAGGAAGAGGCCTGGAAAAAGATCCTGCCTCTGGTCGAGGAAACCGGCGCCGACGGGGTAGAGCTGAACTTCGGCTGCCCCCACGGGATGAGCGAGCGCGGAATGGGGTCTGCCGTGGGGCAGGTGCCGGAATATATCGAGATGGTGACCCGCTGGGTCAAACAATACACGCGCATGCCCTGCATCGTGAAGCTGACACCCAACATCACCGACGTGCGCAAGCCTGCGGCGGCGGCCCATGCCGGGGGGGCCGATGCGGTCAGCCTGATCAACACAATCAACTCCATCACCGGGGTCGATCTGGACATCTTCGCGCCCGAACCCACGATTGACGGCAAGGGCGCGCATGGGGGCTATTGCGGTCCGGCGGTCAAGCCCATCGCCCTGAACATGGTCGCCGAGATTGCGCGTTCGCCTGAAATGCGTGGCCTGCCGATCAGTGGTATCGGTGGTGTGACAACCTGGAAAGATGCTGCCGAGTTCATGGTGCTGGGCGCGGGTAACGTGCAGGTCTGCACCGCCGCGATGACTTACGGCTTCAAGGTCGTGCAGGAGATGATCTCTGGCCTGTCGCAATTTATGGACGAAAAAGGCCTGACCGATACGTCAGAGCTGATCGGCCGGGCAGTGCCAAATATCAGTGACTGGCAGCATCTCAACCTCAACTATGTCACCAAGGCGGAGATTGATCAGGACCTGTGCATCAGCTGTGGCCGCTGCTATGCCGCTTGCGAGGATACCAGCCACCAGGCCATCGCGATGTCGGATGATCGGGTCTTTACCGTCAAAGATGAGGAGTGCGTGGCGTGTAATCTGTGCGTCGTCGTCTGCCCGGTCGAGGATTGCATCACCATGGTCGAGATGCAGCCCGGCCAGACAGATCCGCGCACCGAACGTGAGGTGGTCAAGGAATATGCCAACTGGACAACACATCCCAACAATCCTGGCGCGGTGAAAGCCGCCGAATGAACCGCTATTTCTGACGCGGTCTTCGCTGTGAAAATTAACGAAATGCCGCCTCGGTCTCTGCCCGTGGGCGGCATTCGCTTTTGAAGGCGCAGTCTTGTTCCAAGTTCAATCAATCTTTTGTTCAAAATTAACGATATGACGAACACAATTCCGGCCACGACCGTTTGATATTTTTATGGCCACGATGACGTGAGAAACGAGGGCGCGGCCACAAGGCTGAAAAGCACGCTGTGCAGCCTTGTGGTTTTCGCGCGGTGGCGCGCTCTTGTTCCGACCTATCTTGGACTGATCCAAAGCAGCCCTGGCATTCTGGCGGGCGCTTTCTGCTGCGCGGTCACGCGGTGCCGGACATGATCCGGTCCAGCGGATCGTGCTCGGCCACCAGATGGCCTTCCGACACTTCATCAAGTTGCGGGACATACTCATCTTCGCCCGCGGCCAGTTTCGAGGGCAGGAAGCGCAGCGATGCGCGGGTATCCAGCGGTGAAGGCAGCTCTCCGGGCAGGCGGATGCGTTCGCGCGCGCGTTCGGCGACCGGATCCGGGATCGGCACGGCCGAGATCAGCGATTGCGTGTAGGGGTGGCGCGGTCTTGCACAGATCGTGTCGGCATCGGCCAGTTCCACGATCCGACCCAGATACAGGACCATGATCCGGTTGGAAATCGCGCGCACCACAGACAGATCGTGACTGATGAACAGCATCGACATGCCGAATTCATCCTGAAGGTCGCGCAGAAGCTGCACGATCTGCGCCTGAATGGACACGTCCAGCGCGGACACGGCCTCGTCACAGATAATCAGGCGCGGCTTGTTGATCATCGCGCGGGCAATGCCGACGCGCTGGTTCTGTCCGCCCGACAATTCATGCGGATAGCGGTTGTACATGGCCGCATCCAGACCGACGCGCTCCATCATCGCCTGCACTTCAGCGCGGCGTTCGCGTTTGGTCAGGTCGGGGCGATAGGTGCGCAGCGGCTCGGCGATGGAATCGGCGATGGTCATGCGCGGATCGAGGCTGGCAAGCGGATCCTGAAACACGATCTGCAAATCCTTGCGCTCGCGTTTCATGCCTGCCCGGTCCAGATCCGTAAGCGGTGTGCCCAGCCAGCTGACGCTGCCTGCCGAGGGTTCGATCAGGCGCAACACGGCGCGGGCCAGGGTGGACTTGCCGCACCCGGATTCGCCGACGATGCCCAGCGTTTCGCCCGCCCGCAGGGAAAAGCTGACACCGTTCACGGCTTTCAGCGGCACCGTGCGCCCGAAAACCCCGCCCGAGACGCGGATCGGGAAATGTACCTTGAGGTCGTCAACCTTCAGCAAGGTATCGGAGGCGGCGGCGGCCTCGGGTGCTTCGCCCTTGTCGATGCGCGGCATCGCGTCCAGCAATTTGCGGGTGTAGTCGTGCTTCGGCGCGCCGAAGATCTGTTCCGCCGCGCCTTCCTCGACAAAAGCGCCAAGGCGCATCACCTTCACCCGGTCGCACATCCGTGCCACCACGCCCATGTCATGGGTGATCAGCGCGATCGCGGTCTGCAACTCGTCCTGCAAACCCGCCATCAGATCCAGCACATCGGCTTGCACCGTCACATCCAGCGCCGTGGTGGGTTCATCCGCGATCAGCAGTTTCGGCTCGCAGAGCATGGCCTGGGCGATCATCACCCTCTGGCGCATGCCCCCGGACAACTCGTGCGGGTACTGGTCCAGCCTGCGGGCGGCCTCCGGGATGCGGACACGGTCCAGCCAGTCAAGGCAATGCTTGCGCGCATCAGAGCGTGACATGCCGCGATGCACTTTCAGAACCTCGGCCATCTGGGCGCCCACCTTCATATGGGGCGTCAGCGCGGTCAGCGGATCCTGAAAGATCATGCCCACATCCGCACCGCGAATACGGTTCAGCTTGCCGGGTGACAGGTTGAGGATCTCGTTCCCGCCCAGTTTGACGGACCCGGAGGCATGGCCGTTGGGCGGCAGCAGGCCCATCGCGGCCATGAAGCTTTGGCTTTTGCCGGAACCGCTTTCGCCGACGATGCCCAGGCATTCGCCCGCCGTGATGTCGAAAGAGACGCCCTTCACTGCCTGCACGCGGCCATCCGGGGTGTCAAAGCCAACTTTCAGATCGGAGACGGAAAGAATGGTCATGTCAGTGATCCTTCGGGTCTAGCGCGTCACGCAGCCCATCGCCGATGAAGAACATGGTGATGATGATGGTGACGTAGAAGAACAGCGGGAAGGCCAGTTGCCACAGCGTCCCGTAGGCCATCGTGCCGGCCCCTTCGGCAATGAGGCGTCCCAGTGACGTATTGGGTTCCGAAATACCCAGCCCGAGGAAAGAGATGAAGGATTCCGCAAGGATCATCTCGGGCACCAGAAGGGACGCGTAGACGATGACGACCCCTATCAGGTTGGGCAAGACATGGCGAAAGATGATCGCTGTCTCGGAGACACCGCCGGCCCGAGCGGCCTCGATGAATTCGCGGGTTTTCAGCGTCAGGGTCTGGCCGCGCACGATCCGGCTCATCGTCAGCCAACTGACGGCCCCTAGGGCGACGAACAGCGTGACGAAGCTGCGTCCGGCGATGACAAGGATGAGGATCAGGATCAGCGTCAGCGGAATGGCCAGAAGGATGTCGACAAAGCGCATCATCACGCTGTCCAGCTTGCCGCCGAAATAGCCCGCGATGACGCCCCAGGCCGTGCCCACGATCAGCGCCATGCCTGCACCGATCAGGCCGACCAGAAGCGAGGTCCGCGTTGCCTGGATGGTGCGCGAATACAAATCCCGGCCCAGATCGTCGGCACCGAAGAAGTGGCCGGATTCCAGCGAAGGCGCACCAAGGGCAAGCACGTCGCCCATCACGACCCAGTCGATTTCCTCGTTCGACCAGACAGCGACGAGCGGGCCGAACAGCACGAACAGCACGATCAGGCCCAGCACCAGAACGCTGGCCATCGCGGCCTTGTTGCGCAGAAACCGCCGCATGGCGTCATTCCACAGCGACCGGCCGCGCACGGCCTTGAAATCGGTGATATCGGCGGCGAGTTCCTCGGCCTTTTTGGATGTTCCGAACATGCGCGCCTCCTCAATACCGGATTTTCGGGTCGAACCACGCATAGGCGAGGTCGGTCAGCAGGTTCACCACGACAGTGAGCGCGCCGTAGAGGATGGTGATCCCCAGCAGCACGGCGTAGTCGCGTGTCAGGGCAGAGCTGACATAGGACTGCCCCAGCCCGCCGGTCGAGAAATAAATGTCCACAAAGACCGACCCGGTCAGGACGTAGACGAAGACCGGGCCCAGGTAGGACACGACCGGCAGAAGCGTCGGCTTCATCGCGTGACGCCAGATGATGACGCGTTCGGGCAGGCCCTTGGCGCGTGCTGTGCGGATGAAGTTGGAGTTCATCACCTCCAGCATCGAGGACCGGGTGATCCGCGCGATGTTGCCCATATAGGACGTGGACAGCGCGATCACCGGCATGATCAGATATTCCCACTGCCCACCGTTCCAGCCGCCGCCGGGCAACAGACCCAGCCATAGCGTGAAGGTCAGGATCAGGATCGGACCCATGATGAAGTTGGGCAGCGCCTGTGCCGCAATCCCGAGGCTGACCGCGAAATAGTCCAGCCATGTGTTGTGACGGATGGCCGCCGCAATCCCCAGCGCGATGCCCACGATGGACGCCGCCAGAAAGGCCAGCGATCCGTAGGTCAGCGAGATCGGAAACCCCTGCGCGATGATGTCGTTCACATCGCGATCCTTGTAGCGGAAGGACGGGCCGAAATCGAAATGCAGGAAGATATTAATGAAGTAATCCCACAACTGTTTCCAGAGTGGCTGATCCAGACCGTAACGCGCCTCGATATTGGCCAGCACTTCGGGCGGCAGCGGACGCTCTGACGTGAACGGCCCGCCAGGGGCGAAATGCATCATGAAGAAGGCTGCGATGACAAGCAGCATGATGGTCGGGACGGCGACCAGCAGCCGCCTGATGACGTAGGAAATCATTGCAGGATTACCCGAATTTTGAGAGAACCCGTGCCCCGGACTTGATCCGGGGCCTCTGCGTTTGATGCGCGGCGCTGGTTAGGCCCCGGCTCAGGGCCGGGGCACGAAGCGCTACAGATCATTCCGCGATCTTGTAAAGATCCTTGGAGTACCAGTTCTGCTCGACATTCTCGACAGGCCAGTTGCCCACATCGCTGTCCATCATATAGACGCCGGCATAGTGGTAGATGGGGATCACCGGCACTTCCTCGGCCAGGATCTGTTCGATCTCGGTGTAGATCGGCGTGGTGTCGCTGGCGGATTTGGCTTCTATCAGCAACTCGTCAACGCGGGGATTGCTGTACTTGCCGTCATTGTAGCCGGATTCACTGTCCAGCAGATCGAGGAAGGTCGAGGCCTCGTTATAGTCACCGCACCACGCGCCACGCGCCAGATCGAAATCCTGATTGCCGCGAGTCTCAAGGAAGACTTTCCATTCCATATTGGCAAGGTTCGGCACCACACCCAGCTTTTGTTTCCACATCTGGCTGAGCACCACGGCAATCTTCTCGTGGCTTTCATCGGTGTTGTAGATCATGTCGAATGTCAGCGGGTTGTCGGGGCCATATCCCGCCTCTGCCAGCAATTCCTTGGCTTTCGCATCACGGTCGGCCTGGCTCATTTCCGACATCTCGGTTTGCGGAGGGGTAAAGCCCGCCACGGCTTCGGGCGTGAACGTGTAGGCTTCGGGTTCGCCTCCGGCTTTGATGTTCTGGGTGATGATCTTGCGGTCTACGGCCAGCGACAGGGCTTGCCGCACACGCACATCCTTGAACGCCTCGGGACCGGTGTCGCTTTGGTTGAACGTGTAGTAATAGTTGCACAGCCGCGGGAAGCTGATCGCTTCTTCGGGGTGTTCCTTCTTCAGGCGGGGGAACTGTCCGGCGGGAACTTCGGTGCGGTCCAGCTCGCCTGCCATGAACCGGGTGAGAGCCACGTTTTCATCGTTGATGACCAGCGCAATGGTCTTGTCGATGATCGTGTTCTCATTGTCCCAGTACATCTCGTTCCGCTCGCGCACAGAGCGTTCGTTGGGCAGATGCTCCGTCAGGACATAGGCACCGTTGGACACGATATTTTCGGGTTTGGTCCATTCCTCGCCAAATTCCTCGACCACTTTTTGCGGCGCGGGGAAAGTGGTGGAATGAGTTGTCATTTGCGGGAAATAGCTGAGCGGCTGTGACAGGCGCACCTCCAGCGTGTGATCGTCGATGGCCGTTACGCCAAGTTCCTCGGGGGGCATTTCACCGGCGACGATCTCCGACGCGTTCTCCAATGACATCAGCTTGACATACCATTGGTAGGGCGAGGCCAGTTCGGGCGAAGCGGCGCGGCGCCAGGCGAAGACAAAATCACCCGCGGTTACCGGATCGCCGTTCGACCATTTCGCATTGTCACGCAGGTGGAATGTATAGGTCTTGGTGTCATCCGAGACGTCATAATCGGTGGCGACGCCGGGAATCAGCTTGCCCTGAGCATCCTGATTCATCAGCCCTTCGAAGAGATCGCGCACGATTTCGGCACCGATCGTGTCCTCGACGACTTGCGGGTCGACAGAGCTGTGCTCATCCAGCACGCGGTAGGTGAAGGTTTGATCTTTGGCCAGCGGTTCGCCTGTGACAGGGTGGGTGGCCTGAGCCAGCGCGGTCCCGGCCAACAGTGCGGAACACAGGAAGGTGGACAGCGTCAGCTTTGCATGATGTTTCAAGATAGTTCTCCCATATTTCATCGACGACCCAGGGCTTCTGGCGACGAATCCTTTGATGGCGGAAGTGTAGGGTGCTGTGATGCTTCCGCAAGAGTCCTGACGCAATTACTCGCCTTGTCTGCGGCGGCGTAGAAAAATCTTTTCGATTGGTCAAATTCTGGATCAATTTATATATTCTGTGGTCGCATATTGAGTGTTGTGCGGTCACACTGAACCGAATTTTGACTAATCGAGGGGGCGAAAGCTGCCGGATCAAGTCCGGCAGGGGCGCGTTTCAATCGTCCGGCAAACTGCATGGGACGCGTTCCGGGCTCCCGAGCGGCGAATGGAGCGCGTGGAAGCATCGGAATGGCGATAAGGCATGAAGAGGAAATGAAGAGGGTGACGCCGGGTGAGGTCGAGCATGCCAAACGCTTATCGAAAGCCATGGAGTCTGGATGTGCCTTTTGGGCAGGGGGTGTTGCTGACGGGCTGTGCCAAATCCGTTGTGTTGAAGTTTATCTAGATCAGCGGCCGTTTGCGTAACGATTCGTCCCGGCAAAGACCCACCTCTTCCAACGCCTCGATATCGGGCACGGTCAGTTCGCCATCGCTCCAGAAGGCGAGATCGGAATTTCGTAATTTTGCCAAGGTCTTGTTGGTGTGAACCAGTGAAAGCCCCATCGCATCTGCCAGATCTTGCTGTCGATAGGGCAAGGGCGCGACCGTTCCCGATGTCATGTCCAGCGCGTTGAGTTTGCGCCAGATCCGGGCGAGTGCCCATGCCAAAAGCTCGTAAGCCTCGCGTTGGCCTAGCGCAGCGAGGGCTTCGCCCAGAAACCTTTCTTCATTGGCGGCAAGCCAGGTCAGATCAAAGGCGCGCGCCGGCTGATTCCGGTACAGGCTCCACAATTCGGAGCGATCAAAGACGCACAGGGTCATGGCGGTCGTGGCCTCGACTGAATGGGTCATCTGGTTCAGAACGCCGGCTTGAAGCCCTATGAAATCACCGGGCAGAACCAGACTGATTACATGACGGCGTCCATCTTCCAACAGTTTGTACCGCAGCCCCATGCCGCTGAGCGCTGTGTAAAGTTGGGGGGTGTTGGCACCCTCTGCAAGGATCGGGACACCGGGTTCCATGTTCATCTCACCGACTTTGAATTTTTCCATGAATTCGATCTCTGTCGAAGACATCGGATCAAACAAAGGCAATTGCCTGATCGGACAGTTGCGGCACTTGATACCCATATTTTCCCTCCACCTATGTCATAGTTAAATGCAGAGTTTCCAAAGATGTTCCATGATTTGTCTTTGATGAACGGGAACCGTTATGCTGATGACAGCCGAGAAGCCGACCACCGACACCCGCCAGTTTGGTGTGGTTTGCCAAGAGCCGGTCGTACAGCTTGACGCGGTTGAAACACTGCGGGAGGTTTTCCCCGGTGCCGCGGTTCACATGTTCCACGATCTTTCTGCGACCTCGGCAGAGCTTGATGCCCTTGCCTCTTGCACGGTTCTGCTGGTCATCGGCCCCGGATTGCACTTCACCGATAATTCACTGCCCCGTCGCTTGGCCGCTCGGGGCGCTGGGCTGGTGTTGGTTGATTGCGATTCTGCCGACGTCGAGGCGTATGGCATAAAACCTATCATGGTACAGCAACCTTTTACTTCGGAAACTTTGGCCGAAGCATTGCGAAAGGTCTGATTTTTAACGACGAATGCCGGGATTATCTTGTTAGACCATTCTTCGCGACCATCGTATCGCCGATATAGGGTGAAGGCTTTTGGGGAGGGAGCCTGAACTTCTTCGGCTTCGGTTTATGCGATGTCAGACTTATTGCAGGTCCTTGGCGCGGGCTTCGGCCAGGTCTGCCTCTGCCGAGGCAACCGCATCGGTCAGTGCAGTAAAGATCGCTTCGCCACCCTCTACATTGGATTTGAACCAGTCATAAACCGGCGCTGCGGCATCCTTGAACGCGGCCTTTTCCTCGGGGGTGGGTACATACAGATCGCCGCCACCGGCTACGAAATCCTCATAGGCCTGAATCGATTTGCGCTTGGGCGAGGCAAAGGTCGCTTGCTGCAATTGGTAGAAGCCGTCCACCACCACCCTGCGCAGATCTTCTGGCATGGACATGAACTTGTCGTTGTTCATCCACCAGAGCGCGCCCATGTAGGCATGGCCGTCCAGCGTGACATATTGCAGACCGGCATCCGGAAACTTCATGCCCATGATGTCGGTGATGCCATTCTTGGACCCTTCGACAACGCCGGTCTGGAAGCTGGTAAAGAGTTCAGGCCACGGGATCGGGGTGGGCGATGCGCCAAGCGCCTTGACCAGTTCCTGCGGCAAATCGGCGACCACGGTACGGATCTTCAGCCCCTCCAGATCGGCGGGCATCTGCACCCGGCGTTTGGTGTTGGCAAAGTTGCGCCAGCCACCGGTGTTGCCGATGGTCATCAGCCGGATCATCCCGTTCGAGTCGTCCAGCGCCATGTCCCGCATGGTGCGGACGAAATCTCCCTGAAGCACGGTTTCTGCCACGCGGTCGTCGGCCATCAGGTAGGGCAGGTCCAGAACCTGCACATACGGAAAGATCCCCGCGGCACCGCCGGAGGTCGAGATATAGACGTCGATCGACCCGTCAGCGATGCCTTGAAGGCATTCGGTCCCATTGGAGCAAAGCTGCGTGCCGATAAACATCTCAACGCCGATCTGGCCGTTGGACGCCGCCTCGACATAGTTCTTGAAGACCACGAGCCCGTCGTAATCCTCGTCGTTTTCATTGGAATTGGCGGTGGCGCGGATGGTGTATTCCTGCGCGCTTGCGGCAAGTGTGCCGCCCGCCATGACTGCGGCTGTCATTGCCGCCACTGTAAGACCCTTGAGCATGTAAGACCTCCCTTATGCTTTCTTTTGGTCGATGATCGGGCGATACGCCCGGCTTAGTTAACAAATCCCGTCAGCCGTGGGATCGTCATGGAAATCGCCGGGATGTAGGTGATCAGGAAAATCACCACCACCTCGACGGCAAGGAATGGCAGGATTGCGCGGGCGATCTTTTCGACCCGTTCGCCCGATACGGATGAGGCGACGAACAGCACCAGCCCCATCGGCGGTGTCGCCAAACCCACGGTCAGGTTGACCGACATGATGATCGCGAAATGCACCGGGTCCACGCCCAGGCTGACGAAGATCGGCCCTAGGATCGGCCCGAGGATGATGATTGCGGGGCCCGCATCCAGAAACATGCCGACGACGAACAGCAACAGGTTTATCAGGAACAGCAGGATCAGCGGGTTTTCCGACAGCGCAAGGATGAATGCGGCCAGTTGTTCGGGGGCGTGGCTGAGGCTGACCACCGTCTTGAACGCCATCGCGGCGCCGACCAGAAGCAACACGACCGCGCTGGTCATGGCGGAGTTTGACAGGACCTCGGGCAGATCGCGCAGCCGCAGCGTGCGCAGAATGAACAGGCCGACGATGGTGGCATAGGCCACGGCGACGGCAGCGGCCTCGGTGGGGGTAAATATGCCGCCAAGGATGCCGCCAAGGATGATCACGGGCGTCATGAGCGGAAAGAACGCCTTGAGGCTGGCCTGTCCACGCTCGGGCCAGGTGTGTTTGCGGGTGGCGACGGGAAAGTCGTATTTGTCGGCCATGATCTTGACCATCATCATCAGGCCAACACCCACCAGAATACCCGGCACGATGCCCGCGAGAAACAGCGCGGCGACGCTTTCGCCCATGACATAGGCATAGATGATCATGATGCCCGAAGGCGGAATGATCGGGCCGATCACGGAACTGGCGGCGGTGATGGCGGCGGCGAATTTGCGGGAATACCCCTGTTTCTCCATCGCGGGGATCAGCATCGACCCCAGCGCCGAGGTGTCCGCCACGGCAGAGCCGGACAGGCCCGCAAACAGCATCGAGCTGAGGACGTTCACATGCGCCAGCCCACCGCGAAAATGACCCATCATCGCCTGGCTGAACTCGACCAGCCGCATGGTGATGCCGCCTCTGTTCATCAATTCGCCGGCCAGCATGAAGAACGGGATCGCCATCAGCGGAAAGCTGTCCATGCCATTGTAGACATTGCGGTACAGCAAGCCGACATCGCGTTCCTGCCCGTTCATCCATAACAGGATTCCGGGGGCGGCAAGCAGGCCGAAAAACACCGGCAGGCCAATCATCAGGAACACAAGGAAAAGCGGCAGGAACCATATCAGCATCTATTCGGCCCCCGGTGTGGCGAGTGTCGGCAAAGGTTCCAGATCGTCCCCGCCACCGGTCAGGCGTACAAATTCCCGCAGCAGCAATTCCACCGTGACAGAGATCAGCAGGACGACACCCACGAACAACGACAGGAACATCCAGGCGAGTTTCAGCTTCACCACTTTCATTCCGATCAGATCAAGCGGCAGACGAAGCGAGGAAGAACTGAACAGCCACCCGGAATTCACATGTTTCCACCCCAGTTGAAGGGCCACGACAAGAACCAGAAGCGCCATCGCCAAAAGAAGGAAGTTAAGGAGTGCCGCCGCACCCTTGGGCAACAGGATCGTCAGCGTGTCTATCGCGACAAAGCCACCCCGGCGGTAGGCCGCGGGCGCGACCAGCCCGGTCATCCACAACATGCAGAACCGCGCCAGTTCCTCGGACCAGTTGGGGGCGGCGTTGAAGCCGTAGCGCATCACGACCTGATAGAGGATCGACAGCACCATGATGGCCATGGCGAAAACGGCGATTGCTCGGCCCAGGCGCAACACATGTGTGTTGACGAATTGCAGGGGGACAAGAAATCCCATCAATATCGCCATTCGGTCTCCTCCTCCCAGTGCACGCATCTTTTCTTATGGCGGCAAATTATGACGGTTTTTCAATGGCTCCGTATTTTCCGGCAAAGAAAGCCAGCGGTTTTCCAGGCCGTGTCGTGACGCGGGTCACGCGCCCGATGATGATGGAATGGTCGCCGCCGTCATGCTGGGCGGTTCTGGTGCATTCAAAGCAGGACAGGCAGCCGCCGATCAGCGGCACACCATGCTCGCTGGTCTCCCAATCAAGTACGTCAAACACGTTGCCGTCACGCGCGAAACCATTGCTGATTTCGGATTGCTCGGCACCCATGACATGGATCGCGAAATGTTCGGCCGCCATGTAGAACGGGTAGCGCTGAGAGCTTTTCGCAGGCGCCCAAAGCACCAGCGGCGGGTCCAGCGACAGGCTGGCAAAGCTGTTGGCGGTGATGCCGATCGGCCCGGTGCCAGATTCGCAGGTGATAATGGTGACGCCCGTGATGAATTTTCCCAGCGCCGCCCGAAAGGCGCGCGGATCTTCCGTTTCGGGATCGAAGCTGTAAGGCTCTGCCGTCATCAGCGACATGCCTCAGGCCACTTCGTTGCCAAGGGCGTGGGTGTAGATCTCAAACCATGTCTCCCGGTCCATCGTGAACTTTGCAGCATCGCTGATACGGGCGATGCGGTCCAGATTATTGGTACCAAGGACAGGTAGAATTCGCGCGGGATGTGCCAAGAGCCACGCCACGGCAACGGCGGCGGCGTCGATGCCCCGCGCCGCGCCAAACTTTTCCAGCGCGCGGCGCAATTCCGCGCGGCTGCTGGCAAACAGCGTGCCGCCGCCCAGCGGAGACCACGCCATTGGAGGGATACCGCGCTCTTGCAGGAAGGCGATGTCGCCATTGGTGAACGCGTCATGCATCATCAGACTAAGTTCGATCTGGTTCGTGGAGAGCGGCGTCTTCATAGCCGATTGCAGCAGCGTCCAGTCCCAGGGCCGAAAGTTTGACACACCCACGGCGCGGACCTTGCCTGTGGCCACAACCTCGTCCAGCGCAGCGCCGGTTTCGTGGGGATCCATGAAAGGATCAGGCCGGTGGATCAGCAACAGGTCGATGCGGTCGGTTTTCATCAGGCGCAGGGAATGATCGACAGAGGCCAGAATATGCGCGTGGCCGGTGTCGTAATGCTTGACCCGTGCATTGGCGTACCGGCCTGCGGGGGCGACGATGCCGCATTTTGTGACGATCTCGATCTTGTTGCGCAGTGCGGGCGTCAATGCATTGCCAAGGATCTCTTCGGCCATGTAACCGCCATAGATGTCGGCTTGATCCATCGTGGTGATGCCCTGATCCAGACAGGACGAGATCTTTGCCCGAACATATTCCGGCTCAGTGTTTTCGTCATCGCCAAGACGCCACATCCCATAGACGATACGGCTGAGGTCGAGTTGGTCAGTCAGTCGGATGCGATCCATCGGGTCTTCCTTCAATTCCAGTGCCCACCCGCCCCGGGCTTGACCCGGGGCCTTTGGGTGAAGGTCCCGGGTCAAGCCCGGGACGGGTCTCTCTAGCGACGCAGGCCAACGCCAAGCGGCGTGATCGGTGTCGACGCAGGCAAGCGGCCATAGGCACTGTTCAACTGCGTGGTCTTCAAATGCGGCAACACCCTTTGCCCGAAATGACGGCATTCGTCGAGATGCGGATAGCCGGACAGGATAAAGGCGCGAATGCCCATCTTCTGATAGTGTTCCAACTCCGACAGCACCTGATCGGTGGACCCGACCAAAGCGGCACCGCAACCCGACCGCGCCCGGCCTATGCCAGTCCACAGATGCGGCTCGATAAAGCCTTCCATATCGGCCAATTCGCGGTTCTTTGCCTGATGCGACACGCCAAGACTGGAAGCGTCCAGAGATCGTTCGCGGATTGCGCGGCCCTGTTCGTCATCCAGCTTGCTGACGATATGCTCGGCCCATTCGCGGGCCTCTGCCTCTGTGTCGCGGACGATGACATGCACGCGCAGCCCGTAATCCAGCGTGCGATCGTATTGCTGGGCCACGGCGTGCACGGCTTTCATGCGCTCGGCCAGCGCCTCCTTGGCCTCTGGCCACATCAGGTAGACATCGCAATGCTGGCCGCACAGGTCCAGCGCGGCGGGCGAGTAGCCACCGAAATACAGCAGTGGCCCTCCGGTCTGATAAGGCTTGGCCGGATCGGTCCAGAGCTTGTCGAACTCATAGACCTCGCCCTTGTAGGTGATCTCGTCCTGCGTCCAGGCCTGTTTCAGGATCTCTACCACCTCACGCGACCGCTGGTAACGAAAGGCGCTGTCGGCTTTCTCGCCTGGGAAGTCAGAAGAGATGATGTTGACCGTCAGCCGCCCCTCCAGCATATGATCCAGTGTGGCGATGGTGCGCGCCAGCATGATTGGCTGCATCTCTCCGCAGCGCACGGCGGCCAGCATGTTGATCTTGTCGGTAATTGGCGCGCAGCCTGCGACAAAGCTGAGCGTGTCCTGACCTACCTGATAGGAGGACGGGCACAGAATGTTGCCAAACCCTTGGGTCTCGGCCTCTTTCACGATCGACGAACAATGCGCCCACGATGATCGCAACCGGCCTTCGGGCACACCGAGATATTCGTAATCGTCAGAGCAGAGCGCCGCGAACCACGACACCTCTGCCGCGTCCAAGTCGGGGGAGGTGATGGGGACCACGGTCATCAGGGTTCTCCGGCTGCGTCATTTTGTCTTGCGTAGCATCGGATTTGATGTAGATCAATAGTGTATCAATTATTTCGCGCACCCGGACGCACCAATGTCAGACCAGTCTTCCTTGCCGCTATATATCCAGATCAGCGAGATGCTGATCCGCGAGATAAATGCGGGCCGCTATCTGGATGGCGAGCGTTTGCCCCCGGAACGTGACATGTCCGCAGAGCTTGGAATCTCTGTGGGGACATTGCGCAAGGCGCTGGCGGACCTGACCTCGAAGGGCATGTTGGAGCGTGTGCAGGGCTCGGGCAATTACATCCGTGCGCAAGCGGATACGAAAAGCGTTTACGCGTTCTTCCGGGTGGAGTTGCTGCGTGGGGGCGGTTTGCCGACGGCGGATGTGCTGGATGTGACGCGTCTTGCGAAACCCGTTGATCTGCCGGATTTCGGTGCCTCGTCGGATGCGCATCGCATCCGACGGTTGCGCAAGCTGGATGGTACGCCAGCAGTGCTTGAGGAAATCTGGCTGGACGCCAGCTTTGCCGAGCGGATCGCGGCGCGGGATCTGTCCGAGTCTCTCTATCATTACTATCGCCAGCGATTGGGACTGTGGATCATGCGCGCCGAAGATCAGTTGCGCTTGGGCGACGTGCCTGAATGGGCACCGCAGGATTTCGGTACGCCGCAGGGTAGCCCCTGTCTGTTGGCAGATCGCATCAGTTGGGGACAGAACGGCGTACGGGTAGAGGTCTCGCGCAGTTGGATCGACACGAATGTGGCGCGCTATGTCACGCGCCTTAAATGAAAGCAGGACACATGAGCGATACCGTCATCTACGGCATCATCGGCTGCGGCATGATGGGGCAGGAACATCTGCGCAACATCGCGCTTCTGCCGGACACACGCGTCGGTGCGATTTTCGAACCGGACCGCGCCATGCGAGAGGCCGCTGCTGACTTGGCGCCGGGTGCGGTGCTGCCCGAGACGCTTGAGGACTTATTGGCAGTCGAGGGTCTGGATTGCCTTCTGATCGCGTCGCCCAACCATCTTCACGTCCCGCAGTTGGAATTGATTGCGGCCAAGCGCCCGCTGCCGCTGTTGATCGAAAAGCCGCTTTTCACCAATCCGGCCGACACGGATCGCGTGATCGAGATCTGTGCGGCCTATCCGGCACCGATCTGGGTGGCGATGGAATACCGCTACATGCCGCCCATCGCAGCGCTGCTGGATCAGGTGGATGCGGCAACCGGCGGCGTCAGGATGCTGACCATCCGCGAGCACCGCTTCGCCTTTCTCAAGAAGGTCGGCGACTGGAACCGGTTCAACCGCTATTCCGGCGGGACACTGGTCGAAAAATGTTGCCACTTCTTTGATTTGATGCGGCTGGTGATCCCGTCTGATCCGGTTCGTGTGATGGCCAGCGCCGGGCAGGCGACCAATCATCTGGACGAGACCTATGGCGGTGAGACACCCGATATTTGGGACCATGGCTATGTCATCGTCGAATTCGCCAACGGTGCCCGCGCCATGCTGGAGTTGTGCATGTTCGCCGAAGGCAGCCGCTATCAAGAGGAGATCTCGGCCGTGGGCCCGGCGGGGAAGATCGAATGCCTTGTGCCTGGGCCGGGAAGGTTCTGGCCTGCCGATTTGGGCACCCCGCCCGTGCCGCAACTGATCGTCAGCCCGCGCAATCCCAAGGGGCCGATGACGCTAGATATTCCGGTTGAGCCAAGGTTGTTGGAGGCGGGCGATCACAACGGCTCGACTTACTATCAACATCAAAAGTTCCGTGAGGCCGTGCTGGGCAACGCGCCGCCGGAAGTAACCGTGAAAGATGGCCACATGGCCGTGCGTCTCGGTCTGGCTGCGCAGCTTTCTGCCAGCACCGGCCAATCGGTCGATCTTTAGCGCTGTGTCAGGCAAAGGTGCCGGGTTTCACCGGTGGCTGACATTGCCCGCTATACCGAGGGCCGCGATGACGGGCAGCGCATCGTCCGCCTGACGCAGTTCGTCAAGAAGGTCCGCGGCTCACACGGCGGTGTCAATCCAGATCGTCACCGGACCATCGTTCACAAGGCTGACCTTCATATCCGCGCCGAACTTGCCGCGCGCCGTCGGGATGCCCAGCTTTGCCATTGCGTCGGCAAAGGCCTCGTAGGCGGGTGCGCCCTCTGACGGGGGTGCGGCGGTTGAAAAGCCGGGGCGGTTGCCGCGGGACGTGTCGGCGGCAAGCGTGAACTGGCTGACCACCAGCGCCGCGCCGCCCGTATCAGACAGCGACCGGTTCATCTTGCCGTCGTTATCCGCGAAAATGCGCAGCTTGGCGATCTTCGCCGCCAGCTTGGCGGGGCATCTGCCGGGTCATCCTGCATCGCGCAAACGAGGATCAGAAGGCCCGGCCCGATCTCGCCCAGCACCGCGCCATCGACCCGTACCGCCGCTTCGGACACGCGCTGGACAAGGGCTCTCATGCCAGTTCCTCGGCCCAGGGCGGGTTTGCACCCGCACGGCTGACGGTGACGGCCGCCGCGCGCGCGCCCAATTCGATTGCAGGACGTAACATGTCAGAAGTGGCCGAGGCGATAGCCTCTTTGGACAACAGGCCTTCGCGAGACAAGCCCGCCAGAAAGCCTGCGTTGAACGTATCGCCCGCGCCGACAGTATCAACGACCAATGCCTTCTGCGCGGACACTTCAAAACTTCCAGAGCCGATATGCGCCTCGACCCCTTGTGCGCCGCGCGTCATCAACACCAGTTTCGGTCCACCACTGGCCAGAAGGCCCTGAGGCGTGGTGCCGAGCCAGTGCAGGTCTTCGTCGGAAATTTTGACGATGTCCGAGACCGCCAGCATCGCGTCCAGCCGCGCGCGATACCGCGCCTCGTCGGTGATGAAGCCGGGGCGGATATTGGGATCGATCATGACAGGCAGGCGCGACGCCTCGCGCAGGGCGAGCGCCTTATAGGCATCCGCCGCCGGTTCGCCAACAAGGCTGATGCCGCCGAAAAAGAGCGCGTTCACCTCGTCGGTCAGCGCTGGCAGGTCCTCGGCGCGCAGCATGCGGCCGGCGGTGTTCTCGTCGTAGAAGGCGTATTGCGCCTGTCCGTCGGTCAGCGTCACGAAGGCGAGCGTCGTCGGTCTGTCGGACCGTGGTGCAAGGCGACTGTCCACATTGCTGGCCGCCAGATTGTTCTCCAGAAGCTGCCCGAACAAGTCATGAGACAGACCACCAAAATACCCTGTCGGCGTGCCAAGCCGCCCCAAGGCGATCGCCGTGTTGAAAACCGCGCCGCCCGCATGTGGGGCAAAAGCGCCTTCGCCTTCGATTGTGGTACGGGGCAACATGTCGATCAGCGCTTCGCCACAGCAGAGTATCATGGACACCTCCCAATTGTATTGTTTGCGCTAACATGAGCGACGATTTCCCGCAAGACCAAGCCTTGCACAATCACGCCGGATCAAGTTGGTCAGTAAGGTTCGAGGCTAGACGTAGACACAGATCCTGACAACTTCGACGCAGCGACTAAGAAAAGATGGCCCGGATCAGGCGCTCTTGGGCGGCAGATGCAGGCTCGAAAAGATGTAGGCTAATTCGCAATTTGGTACATGCAATCAACCATAATGACCAACGCATCCGGCACAAGGCCCCGCCCCGGACTTGATCCGGGGCCTTCCGACTCGCCAACGCAGAGGCCCCGGATCAAGTCCGGGGCGGGTGACGACCTTATTGATTCGTCGCTATGATAAAGCCGACACACCCTGCGATAATCAGGCCCAGGATCACCGCGGCGGTGATCTTCCAGGGCGACCACGGCCGCTCACCTTGTACCCGGCCGGTGCGACCGTTGACGACAAACCGGTAGGTCTTGCCGCGAAATTTGTAGGCGGCCAGCCAGACGGGCAGCAGGATATGTTTGAACGTCACATCATCGACGTCTGTCGCGACGCTGTGGATGCGTTGGCGGTCCCCCCCGATGTCAAAGCGGATATCGCGGGCGATCTGCCGATCCATGATCTGTCGCGCCTCGCCGAAACCGTCTTCCAACTGCACGCCGTAGCCTTCTGCCCGGAAGCCCGCCAGGAATTCCGGCCGGTAGGTCTCCAGTTCCGACAGGTCCCAAGGTTCCAGCGCGTCGGTGAACTTTTTGGGCAGCGAGGTAGAGGCCAGCACCAGCACGTCGTCGAAGAACCGCGCGACCCGCCCGGACACGGCGCGCCAGCGGATCTTTTGCACCCGGACCTGCTCGGTCTTGCCGTCGCGGGTGACGGTTCTTGTTTCGTAATAGACGGTTCCGCGTTCGCCTCGGTATTGCGATTTCGTGTCGGCGTCGAAGGTCCAGTAAGGCACATAGATGCCGTTCATCTTCCGCCCCTTACGGGCATAGTCCTGTAGGCCGCCGGGCGCAAACCACAGCCCGCCCAGCCAGTCATTCATCGCGCTGCGCGCCTCTTCCTGGCTGAGACGGAAAGGTAGCAATCCGCGCGGCTTGATATGCCGATGCGCGCCGGTATCGGTGACAACGGGGGTCGCGCAGAACGGACATTCCGTGGCGTGGATATCCGCGTCGAATTCCACCGACGCCCCGCAATTGGGGCATTTCGTGACGCGTGTTTCCTCGATCTCGGCCTCTGACATGTCGCCCCGGATGGCGCGATCGAAGTCAATCTCGCGGATGCCGCCGGTCCACGGCCCGGCTTGCGCCACCTCTGCCGTGTTGCCGCAATGGTCGCAGACAAGCTGGCCAGCATCCGGATCAAACCGCATATCCGCGCCGCATTGATCGCAGGGAAAGCGATGTTCGGACTGTGCGAGGGTCGGGAATTCGTCGGGCATCTGATCCTCTTGCCTGTTCACGGAACACGTCCCGGCGTGCCGTTCAGCGTGCCGGTCCGCCCTCAAGCTGGCCGTTATTCAACTGCAGCCATGCTCCGACACTATGTCAGAGCGCTTGTGCGGCGTGCGTCAGACCCCCGGCGGAGGGGGCGGGGGCATCACGGTGAAAAGCTGTGCGAGTTCAGCCACATCCTCGGCGGGTTTCCAGCCATCCTGCCCGGCGGTCCAGACATAGGTCTCGCGGGTCATGTCGCCATCGCGGGCCATGCGACCCAGTTGAGCCTTGGAGTAGGGGCCTTCGGTCGCACCGCTCTTGGCCAGGTGCCAGACATGTTCCACGGGCGGTGGGGGCGGCGGCGCGCTTGTCGTAGATGCAGGCACGGTGCCCCACGGGCCGCGTTGTCCCCCCATCATCTGGCCTGCCATCGCCATGCCCATACCAGCCCCCATCCCGGCGCCCATCGCGCCAGAGGCATCGCCGCCCTGACGCAGCGCCTCGGCTGCGGAATACTTCAGATGCTGGTCCAGATCACCCGACAACCCGCGCGAGGTGCGGGTGTCCAGCGCCTTTTCCACCGCAGGCGGCAGCGAGATATTCTCGATGTAAAGTTCTGGGATCGTCAGGCCGTATTGCTCCAGCGTCGGGGTGATCGCACGGGCCAGAACCTGGCCCAGATCGCCGGTGTTCGCAGCCATATCCAGCACCGGGATGCCCGACGACGCGATCACGCGGCTGAATTCCTGCACGATGATATTGCGGATTTGAAAGCTGATCTCGTCCATGGTGAATTCGCCGTCCGTGCCGACGATTTCCGACATGAAGCGCGCAGGGTCTCCCACCCGGACCGAATAGGTGCCGAACGCCCGAATGCGGGTCGGGCCGAATTCGGGATCGCGCAGCATGATCGGGTTCTTCGTGCCCCATTTCAGATCGTTGAACCGCGTCGTGTTGACGAAATAGATCTCGGATTTGAAGGGGCTTTTGAAACCATGATCCCAATGCTGGAGCGAGGTCATGATCGGCATGTTGTTCGTTTCAAGCATGTAAAGGCCCGGCGTGAACACATCCGCCAGCTGACCCTCATGCACAAAAACCGCCGCTTGCCCCTCGCGGACCGTCAGCTTGGCGCCGTACTTGATCTCGTGGCCCTCACGCTCGAACCGCCAGACCATGGTGTCGCGGGTGTCGTCGGTCCAGTGAATGACGTCGATGAACTGGCCGCTCAGAAAGTCGAAAATGCCCATGGGTGTGTCTCCTCGGGGTTAACTGGGGCCGCCGGTCAGTCGGGCGGCAAGCTCTCGTACGACGGGGCGGACCTGATCGGCGGTCATGCCGGGCTTCAGCCGTGGGTCGTACAAGATTTTAAGCAGCATCTCGTCATGCGTGGTCAGCAGCGCGAATTCATCGTCATCGTTGAAGATCGACGGGCGCGCCTCTGGGCTGTCATTGCCCAGACCAAGACCTTGTGCGACCTCTTCGTGAATGCAGGACCGGCGCAGCAGATTGGGATGTTCGTCGCGGATCAGGGCGACGGCACGGGCATAGTCATAGCCGCCCTGACTGCCCGAGAAGGCCAGCACAAGACAGTGGATGCCGCGCGGCAGATTGTCGAAGATCGCCAGTGACGCGGCGCTGATCTCAGGCACCAGCGCACGGATACGAGGCTTGACATGCGCGCTGTCATCTTCGCCCATGAACAGCACATGGAAATTGGCATTGGACTGGCTGACGCTGATCGGATGACCGGTGACGCGCGCCAGCCTGCGGGCGTAATTCGTAACCTCGCGCGTGTCCGTCGCCCGGCGATCGGCATCGACTGATGCACCGAATTCGACAGAGATCCGCACCGGGCTGGTCCATTTCTTGATCCGGCCCAATTCGCCGCTGCTGCGGGTGAAACCCGCGCCGCGGGCGTATTCCTCTTCCAGCGCGATACGTTCGAAATTGCGTGCCAGCATGGTGTCGGTAAACGGCGTGTCGGGGCCGCCCCCATTGGTGCGGAGCAAGCCCTGTACCAGCAGATCCTGCTGCAACCGGCCATAATACGCGGCCAATTCCCGGCTGGCCGGGGACGGCGGCGTCGCGCTGGGGCTGGGCGAGACAGGCTTTGTCGGGGGCGGCGTCGCGGCGGGCTGCGCGGGAATTGCAAGCATTTCCGATGGGGGTGTGGGCTCGTTAGGCAACATCTCACAGCCCGCCAGCGCCACACCCGCAAAACCGGCCAGCAAAAGCCAGCGTATCTGACGGCCCGGTTCCACGGTCAGCCTTTCGGCACAGAGGTCGAGGCCGTGTCGCCCAGACCGGTCTTCTTTGCCTTGGCTGATGCAAGGGTATCGCGCAGCTCTGCCTCCATCTTCTTCAGCTCTGTCTCGGCGGCGGCGCGGCGGGCCTTGCCTTCGTCGGCAATCTGAAGCGATTCCTGAATTGTCCCGATCAGATCGGCATTGGCCTGCTTGACGGCCTCAATGTCGAATACGCCGCGCTCCATCTCCTGGCGGATCATCTTGTTGCTGTCGCGCAGGTTCTTGGCGTTCGAGGTCAAAAGCTCATTGGTCAGGTCATTGGCATCGCGCACCGCAGCGGCGGCTTCGGCCGAACGCTGGATTGTCACCGCCTGCGCCAGCTGGGTTTCCCAAAGCGGCACGGTGTTGACGAGGGTGGAGTTGATCTTGGTCACAAGGCTCTTGTCGTTTTCCTGCACCAACCGGATCGAGGGAAGCGACTGCATGGTCACCTGACGCGTCAGTTTCAGATCGTGTACCCGGCGTTCCAGATCGTCGCGCGCGGCGCGCAGATCGCGCAATTCCTGCGCCGCCATCACCTGTTCGTCCTCGGGCGTGGCCTCAACCTCGGCCTCTTTCGCGGGGATGATCTGTTCGTCAAGTTCCCGCAGCTTTTCCTCGCCTGCGGCGATGTAAAGCGCCAGCTCGTCATAAAAGGCCAGCGTCTTTTCATACAGCAGATCAAGCGATTTGATGTCTTTCAAAAGCGTGTGCTCGTGGCGCAGAAGATCATCGGTGACCCTGTCGATCTGGCCCTGAACCTGCTCGAACTTGGCGGTGAACTTCGCAAATGGCGCGGCACGGCCGATCAGTTTTTCCCACCAACTGCGGTCGCGGCGTACGTCCAGTTCGGATACGGAAAAGCCACGGATCGTCGTGACGATGTTGCGTAGGGAATCGCCAGCAGGCCCGACATCCTTGTTGCGCACGTCCTGCAACATCGCTTGACTGATTTCCTGCAATTCGGCCTGTGCGGCGGACCCGAAGGCGACGATGGAGTTGGTATCGCCCATGTCGATCTCGTCCATCCGGCTGCGGATTTCCTCGCCCACGGGCGCGTCCGCCTCGGACAGGGACACCACCGCGCCCGCATCTGCCGGTTCGGGCAGCACAACGGCGTTCACTTCGTCGACTAGAGCGACCGTCTGCTCTGCCTTTTCCCTTACATTCTCAGACATCGGTGTACCTCTTTACTGTAAATCTATTTCAGGCGAATGCCTTCGCGCTGTAGCCGGTCGCGCAGAACCTCGATCTCGACCGTCAGGTCGGAATTGTCGTCGAGCAGCAGTTTGCGTTTCTTGGCGTTGAAGCTTTCCTCCAGGTCGGTCAGCAGCATCATATAATCGGACCGCGCGCCCGCATCCTGCGTGCGACTGTAGATGTCGGCGAATTTCACCGACGCATCGCGTGCACCCATCAGATAGACGCCCATATATTTACGCGCGGCGGTCAAATCGCGAGGATCTTCTTCGACGGTGCGCAAAAGTTCGCGCACTTCGGCCTGAAACCGTTCGACCCGCTGCTCGATTTGGCGGTCTTGCGCGCGACGAACCGCATCCGACATCGCGGCGAGGTGCTTTTCGGCCTCGTCAACCGCTCTGGCGACGCGGTTCTGCTGGAACGTGTCGATGCCTTCCATACCCTTGTCGCGCAGCGGGTCAAAGCCGAAGGCCGCCAGATGAAGCCCGCCTGCCGCTGCGGCGTAAAGCACCGGGGCTATGATCCCCGGTTCGTTGCGCCATGCGGCAAGCGCCACGCCGACACCCGCCAATACGGCAGCGGCAATCTTGCGCGGGAAGCCGGGGCGGCGGGCAACCTTGCGGGCGTTGTACGCCGCTTCGGCGCGCAACCCGTCGCGCAGTAGCCATGCGCCAAGTGTCAGCAAGGCAGCCCCCAGAAGGCCCGCGACCAGTGTCGTGGCACCGCCTGTGATCGAGGTGAACGCCAGCACAACCGGCGGGAGGAACAGCAGGTTGCTGCGTGCGCCCACCGGGTCAACCGTCGCCCCGCGAAACGCGCCGCGTTCGGCCGGTGTTTCATCTGGACCGGTGCCGTCAGGGCTGAATTTGCCGCCGAACCTTTGCGCCATGATCAAAGTCCCCCAAACCAGCCCGACGACACGCCGCAAAGCACAACCAAAAGCAGGATGTAAGCGATTTTCTGAAGGGCAGTGCCGGCCATGCTACCTCGGGATTCTGGGCGATTTGCGTTGTCACGGAACTTACGGGAAGCGCCCGTCGGGGGCTAGGGGGAGAATTGCCTTCGCATTCCACCTGTTTGCGGTGGCCCGGAATACAGGCCACCGGTTTTGTCCATGCAGTGATTTTCAGCGCCTTGAGGCTGTGCGGCGCTCGGCGTTCAGCTTGCGGGTATAGCGCGATTGGATGACCTCGACCGCGACCAGCACCAGCACGCTGAAATAGAAGGTGGTCTTGGACATCGGCACGACCTCGTATCCGAAGAAATGCAGCGCCAGAGTGTCGTCATGCACGGCATGGGCCGCCGCTTGCCCGGCCTCGCCCAGCAGAACCACGCCGACGATCAGCAGGATGAAGAGGCCCAGAACCTCGTACATGCGGTTCTTTTCCAGAAACTCCGTCACCGTGTCGGCCAGCACCAGCATTGCCAGCCCGGACAGGATGATCGCGGTCGCCAGGATGATGAATACATCGGTGATCGCCAGCGCCGAAAGCACCGAATCGAACGAGAAGATCAGGTTCATCATCACGATCAAAAGCACGACCTGAGTGGCGCTTTTTCCCGATTTCGCGTCCACATCGGTGTTGAGATCCTCGATCGCCATCATGTGGCTGATTTCTTTGACGGCGGTATAGATGATGAACACGCCGCCGATGATAAAGACGCAGGTGGCGAAGTTGACCCCTCCTTCGATCACGCCCGGCCAGTTGAAGATAAAAAACGGCTCTGCCAGCGCATCAATCAACTGGATCATCACGAACAGCAGCACCACCCGCAGCACCACGGCGATGATAATGCCCCAATACCTGACGGCTTTTTGCTGCGCGACAGGCGCGCGTTGCGACTCGATGGAAATGTAGAGCAGGTTGTCGAACCCGAGAACGGCTTGCAGGAAACACAACATCAGCAGGTTCCCAAGGTTCTCGATGGTCAGCAGATCAGCCATGAATGCATCCTCGTAGAGTGGTCGGTTCGCGCCAGAATTTACGAAACCCGGCGGACGAACAAGGGGAGTTGGTGTCTAAATGAAGCACGATGGGCACCAAAACCGCAGATTTTGCGCGTTTCAGACAGGGAAGATGCGTTTACCACAGGTTGTCAGAGTCAGGCCGCGCGGATGGTTCGCCGATCCGGGATCAGCGGCTTTGGAGGCTAGCGGCGTCTGCGCGTGACCCTGGGCTTTCCGGTTTTGCTCGGCTTTTCGGTTTTGGGACTTTCCAGCCCCAATTGGTCGCGCAGAACCTTGGGGCGGATCTCCTCGACTGCGCCGACCTTCAATTCCCCCAGTTGGAATGGCCCGTAGGACACCCGGATCAATCTGTTCACGGCCAGTCCCAGATCCATCATCGCGCGCCGAACCTCGCGGTTCTTGCCTTCACGCAGGCCGACCGTGACCCAGGCGTTGGAGGCCTGCTGCCGGTCAAGGCTGACAATCATCGGCTGGAACCGCTCGCCGTCGATGACCAGCCCCTTGCGCAGCGGTTCAAACGTTTCGTCCGTGGGTCTGCCGTTGACGCGCACCCGGTAGCGCCGCAGCCAGCCAGTGGAAGGCAGCTCCATCCGGCGTTTCAGCGCGCCGTCATTGGTCAGCAGCAGCAGACCTTCGGAATTCAGGTCCAACCGTCCGACGGACATCACCCGAGGCAGGTCTTCGGGCAGGTGGTCAAAGATCGTTTCGCGGCCCTTTTCGTCGCTGTTGCTTGTCACCAGCCCGCTGGGCTTGTGATACAGCCACAGGCGTGGCGGTTCGGGTGCCTTGATCGGCTTGCCGTCCACCGCGATCTTGTCCGCATCAGTGACGTTCAGGGCTGGGCTGTCGATCTTGCGGCCATTCACGCTGACCCGGCCCAGTTCGATCATGCGTTCCGCCTCGCGGCGGCTGGCGACACCGGCGCGGGACAGCACTTTTGCGATACGGTCGCCGGGAGGCGTTGCGGGGGGCGTCGATGGGGGCGGGGACTGGCTCATGCGGCGCACCTTTGATGTGCTTGATTTCAGGGCGGACCGATTTCTTGCCGCATCGACCTAGGGCGGGCGGCCGCGACACGGTCCAATCCGATCGGACCTAGACGAATTTTCGCCCTTGGGAAAGCGCCAAGGGCAATTTATGACGGGCGAATGACCTTCAAAAGCCACATGGACGCCGCGTTGACAGAAGCCCGCGCCGCCGCCGACCGAGGCGAAGTGCCGGTCGGTGCCGTACTGATCGGCCCGGACGGCGAAATCGTGGCGCGCGCCGGCAACCGCACCCGAGAGATGAACGATCCCACCGCCCACGCAGAGGTTCTGGCGATCCGCGAGGCCTGTGCTGCGCTTGGATCAGAGCGACTGACAGGCCATGATCTTTATGTGACGCTGGAGCCTTGCCCGATGTGCGCTGCCGCGATCTCTTTCGCGCGCATTCGCAGGCTGTATTACGCGGCGTCCGATCCGAAATCGGGCGGCGTGGCACAGGGCGCACGCATCTTTGCGCATCCGCAATGCCACCACGCGCCAGAGGTTTATGACGGCATCGCCGCGCCCGAGGCCGAGGACTTGCTGAAGGCGTTTTTCAACGCTCGGCGGGGCTGACGCCGATGGCCAAACCCCGCAAACCCAACATGTCCAGACCGCGAACGCCCAAGCCACGCCCGACCGGCCCTGCGCGGGTTATCCTGCTCAACAAACCCTGGGGGGTGTTGTCGCAATTCACTGACAAGGGCACCGAAGGATCGGGGCGCGAAACGCTGTCCAGCTATGTGAATCTGCCAGAGGTCTACCCCGCCGGACGGCTGGACCGCGATAGCGAGGGCTTGCTGATCCTGACCAATGACGGACGTTTGCAACACCGCATCGCGCATCCCGACACCAAACTGCCCAAGACCTACCTTGCGCAGGTCGAAGGAGAGATCACCGAAGAGGCGCTGGCGCTGTTGCGCAAAGGTGTGACGCTGAAGGATGGCATCACGCGCCCCGCCAATGCGCGGCGGATCGACCCGCCGGATTGGCTCTGGCCGCGCGATCCGCCGGTGCGCTACCGCAAATCCGTGCCGGATGGCTGGTTGGAGCTGACCCTCACCGAAGGGCGCAACCGGCAGGTGCGCCGCATGACGGCGGCGGTTGGCCTGCCCACGCTGCGGCTGATCCGCTGGCAGATCGGCGGTTGGACGCTTGGGGGCTTGCAGCCAGGTCAGTGGCGCGACGCCTGAGCCTCGCTACGTCTCAAGGGCCGCTGTCAGACCCACTTGGCCATGGGCGGCAGGCTCATCAGCACGGCATTCGCGTCATGCCCGGTCGCCAATCCGAATTTCGTGCCCCGGTCATAGACCAGATTATATTCGGCATAGAGCCCGCGGTGGATAAGCTGGGCGTCCTTGTCCGCCTCTGACCAGTCCTGAACCCGGCGTTTTTCCACCAGCGGAACAAAGGCAGGCAGGAAGGCCCGACCGATATCCTGTGTCAGCGCGAAATCGGCCTGCCAATCACCGGTACAGCGGTCGTCCATGAAGATCCCGCCAACACCGCGCGCCCGTCCCCGATGGGGGATGTAGAAATACTCATCCGCCCAATCCTTCAGCTTTGGATAAAGATCCGCGCCGTGTGGATCCAGATGCGCCTGCTGAACGGAATGAAAATGCGCCGTGTCCTCGGCATATTCGATGCAGGGGTTCAAGTCCGACCCGCCGCCGAACCACCATGCATGCGGTGTCCAGAACATGCGCGTGTTCATATGCACTGCCGGGACATGCGGGTTCTGCATATGCGCGACAAGGCTGATGCCGGAGGCCCAGAACCGGGGATCGTCGGCCATTCCGTCCAAGCCCGTGCGGGCCATCATCGACGCTTGCGCAGCCTCGCCCAAGGTACCGTACACCGTCGAGACGTTCACGCCCACCTTCTCGAACACACGGCCACCGCGCATCACGCTCATCAGACCGCCGCCCGCGTCCGACCCGTCGTCAGAGCCACGCCGCGTTTCGGTCACGTCGAATGTTCCGGCAGGCTCGTTGGTTAGCGGGCCTTTGGAATGGCTGGTTTCCAACCCTTCGAACGCTGCCACGATCTCGTCGCGCAACTGTCGGAACCATGCCGATGCCTGTTGCTTTTCGGTCAGAAAATCATCGCTCATGCCGCCCCCCAAAATTTTTGCAAACCACCCGTATCGCAGACCAGCATAGGTCGGCAAGCGCCTGGACGATCTGTCGCGCGTCCGGGCAGGGCAGGGGGGTTAATGCGCGGGACAAGCTGCCGGATCAATCAGGGACCGTCCGCCATCCACAGTCAGGATCTGACCGGTGACGAAACCTGCACCTTCGGATGCCAGATACTGAACAGTCTCTGCCAGTTCCGTCGGAGACGCGATGCGCCCCAAAGGCGTGTGCCGTTCAATGGCGGAACGGTAATCAGCGTTTTCCTTCAGTGCGCCCTTCAGGCTGGCCGACATGACCGAACCGAACGCAACCGCATTCACACGCACCCGGTGCGGTGCCAGAGTAACCGCCAGCGAGCGGGTCATCTGGTCGAGAGCGGCGGTTGAAACAGAATAGGCCAACAGGTCCGGATGCGTGCGGCGCGCCGCAATGGATGACAGGTTGACGATGGACCCGGCTTGACCCTCTTCGCGGTCTTCGGCCTGTTTGATCATGCGTTTGGCGACCAGTTGCGACAGCCGCAGGCTTGCCAGAAGATTTTGTTCCAGCAGCGTCTCAACGCTGTTGTCTTCAAGGTCGAAGGCATCGGTCGGAAGGATCTGCCGCGCGCCGTTGACCAGAATATCCACCCGGTCAAACGCGTCCAGCGTGGCCGACAGCAGATTGGCGATGGTCAGCCTTTCGCGCAGATCGCCCGCAAAATAGTTAAAGTTGCTTTCGTCGGCGAGGTTGCCGACCTCTTCCTGCAAGCGCGCCTCGTCAATATCGGCGAGCATCACGTTCGCGCCCTTGTCGGAAAAATGTCGCGCCAGGGCAAGGCCAACCCCGTTTGCAGCGCCGGTCACGATTGCGGTCTTGCCTTCGATCGAGAAACTCATCCGGTTCCTTTCCCTGCTACCGCCAACGCGGGCTGGTGAATGTCATCTGTCCCGACGCAATGGGCGTTGGGCGTGGAGTATCTTGAAACGGTTATCGCCGCCAACCTCGGAATACGCGGTGAAATGCTGGGCGAGCGTCGCCTCATAGGGCAAATGTCGGTTCGCCACCATCCATAACTGACCTGACGGTTTCAGGCAGGCCGCGGCTGAGGCCACGAATGCCTGTCCCAATGACGGGTCAGGCGCGCGACCGGTATGGAAGGGCGGGTTCATCACCACGCTGTCAGCGCGGGTTTCCGGGCGCCAGCTTGTGGCATCGTCCCAGTGAAACATCGCGCGTGGATCGCTGATGTTGCGGCGTGCGCAGTCCAGTGCGGTGTGGTCCGCCTCTACCAGATCAAGGCGGGCGACACTTTCACGCTCCAGCACCTGATTTGCCAGATAGCCCCATCCCGCACCCAGATCGACAACATGCGCGCCAAGTTTGGCGGGGAGTGCCGCGACAAGCGCTTCGGAGCCCGGATCGATCCCGTCAGCGGAAAACACCCCCGGTGCCGTGGTAAAGCCGGCGATTTGCGGTTGCGGGGTTTGCGTCCAGTCGTCCCCGATGTCGTCGGCCGAGAACCAGAACAGCTTGCCATGCGCACGGGTGTCGAGGCCCTCAAGTGTCACCAGCTTGCGGATCTTGCGCAGGGCTGCCTCGATCCCGTCGGTCTTGAACCCATCAACGGCGACAATCCCACCGGGCGCAGCGGCCACGGCCTGCGCAATCAGCGCCTCTGCCAATGTACGGGTGCGGGGCAGGAATACGATTGCGGCGGCGTAGCTGCCCTCAGGCTCCAGCACACAGCGGAATCCATGGGCCCGCAACGCGGTCACATCGGGGTAAAAACTGCTGATGACATCGCAGCGATCCTTGGGTAGGGCCTGAAGATCGCTATCGGCGCGCGGCTGGAACAGCGCAATGCGTCCCTCGGCAGGCAGCGTCAGTTCTGCGCTTTCAAGCGCGTGAGTCAGTCGGGATGAGGCCATGACACTGGGCGTGGATCACGCCTATTCCTTTTCCATGGTGCATTGCAGCGGATGTTGGTGACGGCGGGCGAAATCCATCACCTGCGCCACCTTCGTTTCGGCAATTTCGTGGGAGTACACGCCAACAACGGCGAGCCCCTTCTTGTGGACCGTCAGCATGATCTCGAAAGCTTGGCCGTGGGTCTTGCCGAAGAACCGTTCCAGCACATGCACGACAAATTCCATCGGCGTGTAGTCGTCATTCAGCAGCATCACCTTGTATAAAGGCGGGCGTTTCGTCTTGGGCTTTGTCTCGACCACGACATCACTGTCGGACCCGCCGCCGGGGGCGTCGGGGTGATTGCTGGCCAGTCTCGTGGCGAAGATGAAGTTCTGCCCGGTCATTGCGCTCATCTGGCTTTGCTTGTGCGGTCCTGACCGCTCTATATAACCTCATTCACGCTAGTGAAAAGAGGGGCCGGGCGAACGAGGGGAAACATGGCGCGAAATCTTCTGACAATCGGCTTCGATGCGGATGACACGCTTTGGCATAACGAGCGGTTCTTTCAGCTGACCCAAGAACGGTTCGCGGGCCTTCTGGCCGCGTATGCGGACACTGACCATCTCATGGCGCGATTGCTGGATGCAGAGCGGCGCAACCTTGGTCAATATGGATTCGGCGTCAAAGGCTTTGTTCTGTCGATGATAGAAACCGCGATCGAGGTGACCGATGAACGCGTCCCGGCCTCGGTGATCCGGCAGTTGGTCGAAGCGGGCCAGGATATGCTGCGCCACCCGATCGAGCTTTTGCCCGCAGCGCGACAGGCCGTCGAAACGCTGGCACCTGATCACCATATTGTCTTGATCACCAAGGGCGATCTGCTGGACCAAGAGCGCAAGCTCGCCCAATCGGGCCTGGGTGATCTGTTTGATTCGGTCGAGATCGTGTCGGACAAGACCAGGCAGGTCTATTCGCGGATATTCGACGCCGCAGGCGGGGCCGACCGGGCGCTTATGGTCGGAAACTCGCTGAAATCCGACGTGCTGCCCGCGATAGAGGCCGGCGCCCACGGGGTGCATGTGCCACATATGTTGACCTGGGCGTTGGAACATGCGGCCGCCCCGGCGACAGAGCAGAGGTTTCACCATCTCGATGACCTCAGCGGATTGGTGTCCTTGGTCGAAGAAATCGGCTGAACATCATCATTTCGGACTTGATCGTCTCCATGGTGTTGCGACTCACTTGATCCGCAATATATCGTGCCACGTTGTATTGAATATTAATAATTTCTTTATAATTGAACGCTTTATTCGCAGCAGTTGATGTGTTATAAATTAACGATAAAACAAAAAATGTTCACCGGAAAAATCCGGGAACGAGAGGCAGTAAAAGGCAGAAATCGTGACAGGACGGCGCAGGCAGCCGGGCCTATATGGCCTGTTCATACTCACTCTGATTTGGTTGGCGGTCCTTGTGCCGCTTAGCGCGGTGGCCGCACCCTATGCGGCCTTCGTCATAGATGCGCGAAACGGAGAGGTGCTTCATTCGCGCAACGCAGACACGCGGTTGCATCCCGCGTCTCTGACAAAGATGATGACGCTCTACATTGCATTCGAGGCCGTCAAACACGGCGAGATCAGTATGGATACGGAAGTGCGAATCTCGCGCCATGCCGCATCCGAACCACCGTCGAAGCTGGGCCTTCGCGAGGGCCAAAAAATCAAGTTGCGCTACCTTGTGCGTGCCGCAGCAGTAAAATCGGCCAACGACGCAGCGACCGCCATCGGCGAGGCGATTGCCGGATCCGAAGCGGCATTTGCACGACGGATGAACCGCACCGCCAGCGCGATGGGCATGACCCGGACGACGTTCAAGAACGCGCACGGGCTGACAGAAAGCGGGCATTTGTCCACCGCGCGGGACATGACGCTGCTGGGGCAGCATATGATTTATGACTATTCCGAATACTATAACCTGTTTTCCCGGCAGACGGCAGATGCGGGCGTAAAGACCGTCTCGCATACCAATCGGCGTTTGTTGCAGTCCTACAGGGGCGCGGACGGCATCAAGACAGGATATACGCGTGCGGCCGGCTTCAATCTTGTTGCCTCTGCCCGGCGAGGCGACGAACGGGTGATCGCCACGGTTTTCGGCGGACGCTCGACGCTGACCCGCAATGCCAGGGTGGCCGAGCTTCTGGATATGGGATTCAAGCGCGCGCCGACTCGCGTTGCAATGCGCACACCGCCGCGCCCCCCTTACAAGGGCGGTGTCGCAGAAAACAATGCGGTCGCTTCGGTTGCCGCGTCGGGTGACCAGCAAGGCAAGTCGATCCGGATTGCAGCAGCAGCGGTCAAACGCAGCTTGCGTCCGAAATTACGCCCCGGAGTCGCGCCTGTTCTGGTGGCCAAGGCGGATATCGAAGACGCGCTGAAAGAAGCGCAGGCCGTCAGTCTGGACAATGGCTCTGCCACGGCACCGAAAAGATCGCCGAAACCTGTGACCCGGCCCGCCAATCTGATCGTGGCATCAGTTGAGGATACTGTGGCAGTGCCCGCGCCGACGGCAGAGGCAGAAACGGAAACAGAAGTCGTCACGCGTCTTTCTACGTCCGGCGGGCGTCATTGGGGGATCAATGTCGGCCGCTATCCCAGCCGCTATCAGGCGGAGCGCGTTCTGTTGAAGACCGCGTTGGCCGAGATGTCGACGCTGGATGGTTCGCTGCGCAAGGTTGTCAGCAAATCAAGCGGACATGACGCCAATTTCATGGGGCTGACCCGTGAGATGGCCGATCTGGCGTGCCGCAGGTTGCAGGCGCGTCAGGTGACATGCTTCATGATCGGGCCGAACTGATCACTTGTTAAGCGTCTGCTTGCAAACATAATTGGCCGCGGTGCAGGGATTGCGCCGCGGCTTTTTCGTGTCGCCCGTTGACAGCCACGAGGCGGACGGTCGTGGCGATTCCCGGTTGCCCCGTGGCGTTAGGTGGTGCGCATCAATACGGCAACACTACGCCGACATCAGTCCTGCTTTGGCTGATCGTCATACTCGTCCGACAGGATCCGGCGGGCATCGCCTTCGGGGTCGTCATATTGCCGGGATTTCACCGTATAGACAAAAAAGATGAGGCCGATTCCGCCCAACACCAGCGAAATCGGGATAAGATAGGCGAGGACGTTCATGGACGGCTCCGAAGCCTGAGGGCGTTGAGGCTGACGGTGATGGACGAGGTGGACATGGCCAGCGCCGCGATCAGGGGCGTGGCAAGGCCGGCAAGGGCCAACGGCACGGCGATGATATTGTACCAGGTCGCGATACGAAAGTTCTGCCGGATCCGCTTTGTCGCCGTCCGGGCTGTCGCGATTGCCTCGGACAGCGGTGACAGATCCGTGCCCAGTAATACGATGTCCGAGGCCGCACGGGCCGCGTCCAGCGCCGATGCGGGCGAGATCGACACATGCGCGGCGGCAAGGGCTGCGGTGTCATTCAGCCCGTCGCCGACCATCAGAACCTTCGCGCCAGCCTCTGTCAGAGCCGCGATGCGCTCGGATTTCTCCTGCGGTAGACAGTTCGCCTGCCAGGTGTCGAGGCCCAGCCTTTGGGCAAGCCGCGCCACCGCGCCTTCGGTGTCGCCCGACATGACCATGACGCGCATGCCTTGGGCCTTCAGCGCGGCCACGGCCTCTGCCGCGCCGGGCCGCAGACGGTCCGTGAAGGTAATGGGTTGCGCCGGGGCGTCGCCGATGCGCAGCCATGCGGCGGTATAATCAAAATCCTCGCCGCCGGTCCAGCTTGCGCGACCCAACCGCACGGTCTGGCCATTCCACATCGCTTGTGTGCCAAAGCCCGGCACTTCGGACAGGTCCTCAATCTCGGCGGGCACGATGCCTGCGGCCCGCGCCGCTGTGGCCAGCGCGACGGATAGGGGATGGCCGGAGCCTTCGGCAAGGGCCAGCGCGACATGCAGATCCCGCGCAGGCAAGCTCTCAAGGTTGGTCGGTTCGGGCGTGCCTGCGGTCAGCGTACCGGTCTTGTCGAAAACCACCGTATCGACCTCTGCCAGACGTTCCAGAGCGGTGGCGTCCTTGATCAGCAAGCCGCGACGGAAGAGGCGGCCAGAGGCGGCGGTGGTGACGGCGGGCACGGCAAGCCCCAGCGCACAGGGGCAGGTGATGATCAGCACGGCTGCGGCGATGTTCAGCGCGGTGCGCGGGTCGAACGTGGCCAGATACCAGCCGACAAAGGCCAGCGCCGACAGGATATGCACACCCGGCGCATAAAGCTTGGCCGCCTTGTCGGCGAGCGATGTGTAGCGGGACCGCCCCGATTCCGCGACCGCCACCAGATCGGCCATCCGGTGCAACGAGGTATCGCGCCCCACGGCGGTGGCGCGTACCGTCAGGGGACCGGTCAGGTTGACCTCTCCGGCGCTGACGACCTGTCCGGGTTCGGCGTAGATCGGCAGCGTCTCGCCGGTCAGCAGCGATCGGTCGAGTTCAGAGGTTCCTGCCGTGATCTCGCCGTCCACGGGCATCCGGCCGCCGGGGCGTACGCGGATCAGATCGCCCAAACGCAGCTCTGCCACGGGCACCTCTGTTTCGCTTCCATCGGGCCAGACCCGGCGCGCGCGGGGCACTTCAAGCGCCGCCAGTTCCTCGGCGGCGGAACGGGCAATGGCGCGCGTGCGGTGGTCCAGATAACGCCCGGTCAGCAGAAAAAATGTCAGCGCGACGGCAGCATCGAAATAGGCATGTTCGCCCGAAAGCGAGGTTTCCCACAGCGACGTGACGACCGCGAGCGCGATGGCCAGGGAAATCGGCACATCCATGTTCAGCCGCCCGACGCGCAGCGCGCCCCATGCGTTGACAAAGAACGGCTTGGCGGAAAAGACGATGACCGGCAGGGCGATGGCGGCGGAAATCCAGTGGAACATATCGCGGGTCGCGCCCTCGGCACCGGACCAGACGGCGACGGATAGCAGCATGACGTTCATCATCGCAAAGCCCGCTACGGCCATGCGCATCAGCAGATCGCGGCCCGCCCGGTCGGTCTGCGTGGCATGCAGGGCAGTGGCGTCCAGTTCATGCGCTTCATAGCCCGCGCTTTCAAGGCGGGCGATCAGAAGCGCGGCCGTGGTTTCGGGCTCGGCCACGATTTGCGCGCGCTTCAGCGTCAGGTTCACCCGCGCCTTGTGCACGCCGGGCGTGCCGTTCAGCACCTTTTCCACGGTCGAGATGCAGGCCGCGCAATGGATCGTGGGCAAGGACAGCGCCAGATCTGCGTCCTTGACCGCGCCGCGATCAGCCAGAGCCTCTGCCGCAGGGGCAGCGGAACAGGCGGGGCAGGCAGAAATCTGGGGACGCATGGCGGCGGTCATGTGTGTCAGCCTTTGACGTGAAGGATAACGCGCTGGGTGAACTCTGTCCCGTCAAGCGCGGTCGCTTTCATTCGGATGTTCCAATTGCCGCCGGGCAGCGATTCCGACGCGACATAGGCGGTGCCGTCGAACCGGAAATCGGGCGTGCGGTCGTCCTTGACCTGCGTGGCACGGCCCAGCGTGGCCTCCAGCGCGCTCAGCTGCACGGGCTGGCCTTCGGCATCGGTGATCGCCAGGATGACCCGGTCGCCTTCGGCATCGGCGCGCACGGTCCAGCCAAGCGCCTGCTGACTGGTGCGGCGGGTGTCGAAGGTCTGGCTGGCAATGTAGGAGTTTTTCACCTCCAGCCCCGGAAAGGTCCGCACCGCGTTCCACGCCAGCGCCAGATTGACCGCGATGATGACGCCGAAGGCACCGCCGAAGATCGCCAGAACATGCCATCCGGTAAGTTTGGCCCCGGTCGCCTGATCCTGCATGCCCATCAGTTTGTCCTTCCGTTAAACACAGTGTCCTTGCTGGCGGTGTCGCCATTTGTCACATCCCCGACCCAAAAGCGGAACTCTGTGCGTTCCGCCTGTGCCGGGGCAGAGGCTTCGGGCGCGATCACATAGACCCGCTGCAAATAGGTGCTGTCGGCCGGCACCGTGATGGTTTGGGCCGATGCGCCTTCCAGTTCCACTTGCAGGGACGGCGCGCCGGTGGCGGTGATCCGGAACGGGCGGGCCTCGCCCTGCTTGTTCAGCAACCTTACGTCATAAGTGTTCCGGATTGAACCATCGGACAAGGTTACAAAGGTCGGATTGCGCACCGGTGCGACGGTCATTTCAATATCCGACCGGATGAACAGCGCAAAGACCAGACCAAGCCCGACCAGAGACCAAAGCGACGTATACAGGATGGTGCGGGGCCGGAAGATATGCTTCCAGACCGGGCGCGGTGCCTCGCCCGCCCGTTCGCGGCTTTCGTCCGACAATGCGAGATAGTCGATCAGCCCGCGCGGCTTGCCTATCTTGGCCATCACGTCATCGCAGGCGTCGATGCACAGCGCGCAGGTGATGCATTCCATCTGCTGGCCGTCACGAATGTCGATCCCCATCGGGCAGACATTCACGCAGGCCATGCAGTCGATGCAGTCGCCGGGACCATCCTGAAACTGTGCCGCATCGACCGGGGCGGCAGAGGCCTTGTCCGCCACGCCGGGATAGGGGGTCGGGGCGTATTTGGCCTGTCCGATCCCGGCCCCCGGACCGCCTGCCTGACTGGCGGCTTCGGCGGCCATGACATCGGCCTTCTTCTTGCGACGGACATTGCCCTTGCCGCGCGGTTCGCCGCGCCAGACGCGGTAGCCGACGGTCAGGGTGTCCTCGTCCATCATTGCTGCTTGAATCCGCGGCCAGGGGCAGGCGTAGATGCAGATCTGTTCCCGCGCAAACCCGCCGAAAAAGAAGGTGGTGACGGTCAGCAGCAGCATCGTGGTGTAGGCCACGGGATGCGCGTTCAGCGTCACAAGATCGCGCAGCAGCGTTGGCGCATCTGTGAAATAGAACACCCATGCGCCGCCCGTGGCAAGACCGATCAGCAACCACAAGACCCATTTTGTCATGCGCAACCGGACCTTGCGGAAATCCAGTTTCTTCTGCCGGTGCAGACGCAGGCGCGCGTTCCGGTCGCCCTCGACCCAGCGTTCGACAAGAATGAAAAGGTCGGTCCAGACGGTCTGTGGGCAGGCATAGCCACACCAGACCCGCCCAAGCGCAGAGGTGAACAGGAACAGCCCCAGCCCGGCCATGATCAGCAGGCCCGCAATGAAGTAGAACTCATGCGGCCAGATCTCGATCCAGAAGAAGAAGAAACGCCGGTTCGCCAGATCCACCAGAACCGCCTGATCGGGCAGGATCGGGCCGCGATCCCAGCGAATCCACGGCGTCAGGTAATAGACGCCCAGGGTGAGGATCAGGATCACCCATTTGAGATTGCGGAACTTGCCCGAAACGCGGCGCGGAAAGATCGGTTCGCGCGCAGCATAAAGGCTTGGTGGGGCGTCAGGTTGCATATCGGACACGGAATCACTCCGGCAAAGGGCGTATTTTCGCGCCCTTGTGTCAGCCTGGGCAGGGGGCGGCCTTGACCTGTGTCAAATACTGACTCTGAAAGTCATCTATTGCGGGCTTCGCGCCGCAGCCAATGGATAAAGTCGCGAAGCGCTGGCCGGATGATGCCGGGGGCGGTGACAATGTGATAGCCTTCGTCCTGCTTGTCCTCGAACAGCAGACGCAAGCGTCCGGCGCGAATGTCCTCTTCGACAGAAACGCGGGTGGAGACAGCGATGCCCTGTCCGTTGCGCGCGCCATCCAGCATCAGGTTGCCGGGAACGTGGATCACGCCCTTGACGCGCGTGTCGGTGACGCCGTGGCGGGCCAGCCAGTGCGAGCTTTCGGTGGTGCCAAGTTCTTGCAACCAAGGATAGTCCGTCAATTCCTGCGGACGAGTGGGAAAGAAATCCCCGATCAGAGAGGGTGCCGCGACCACCATCAACGAGGAAGGCACCAGCATTTCGGCCTCCAGCCCTGGCCATTTTCCCGCCCCGTAGCGCAGCGCGACGTCCACGCCGCCCGGTGTCGGGTCTGTCAGGGCCGGGCTGGGGTTGATCATGATGTCAATGTCGGGATGGGCCACCCGAAAGCTCGCCAGACGGGGCATCAGCCAGTGCGACGCAAAGCTGGGCGTTGTCGCGACTTGCAGCGCACGGCTGGCATGGGCACCGGTCAGCGCCTCGACCGTCTGCCAGATGCGGCCGAATCCGGCGGCCAGCGCATCGGCCAGTTGCTGGCCCTCTGCCGTCAGTGCAAGGGTCCGGCCAGAGCGGTCCAGCAGGCGCACATCCATATGCGTTTCAAGACTGCGTAATTGCTGGCTGATCGCTGCATGGCTGACATTTAGTGCCGATCCGGCGGCAACGACCGAGCCCGTTTCAGCATAGGCCGAAAACGCCCGGAGGGCCGAAAGAGGGGGCAAGCTGCGCCAATCCATAATGTAATCCTATCTTACATATATGAAAGTTTACTGAGTCGCATAGAATCGCATTCTGGTCAATGATGATCGCACGAAACCAAATCCAAGGAGGCCACGACATGTTTGGAATATTTTCACATAGCATAATGACTGCAACCCGCCAGATCCAAGCGCAAGAGCGTGGCGATTCCGACTGGTATGCGCCGGCGCACTGGACGGTGCCGGACTCTGCCGACCCGCAGAGGTTGCCTCGGCTGGACGCGTCGGCCCTGATCCGGAAGTAATCAGAGGCTCCTCCAAGTATCTGCGTAACCGTGTGCCACGTCCGTCATGCACTGCGCCGAAGACTGCGCCGACCGTCGCGTAGAAAGGCGCTGGCGCTGCCAGAGTGGTTTGACATGGATAGCAGCCATACTGTCCGCCGGCGTTCTGTCTGTGCGCCAGCCGCGTAGAGACGCACAACCGAATGGATCGCCAGTATGTTGCTTGATCCAGCGAACAAGAACGGCGCGTGCAACCCTGCCCGCGCCGTTTGACGTGTTTCTATCATGTGGGCGGAGCCGATCGAAAGCTGCGCTGCGCTGCAAAGGCTTTTTTCTGATCCTTATCGCTGACCGGGCATCCGACAGCGACAGTAATATTGAACGCCGGTATCCCTGGAAACGCGCGAACAGTTCGGGATACCGGCGTCACACCACCGGACAAGGGACAACAAATCCGGTGGTATGCGTGCAGGTCACTCGGGCGTTGCTTCGCCCCCGCCCAGACCATGGACATAGCTGGTGACCGCGCGGATCTGTGCCTCGGACAGACGGTCCTGCCATTCGGGCATGACGCCGAAACGGGCATTGTTGACCGTTTCCATCAATGCGTCGTAATCGCCGCCATACAGCCAGATCGCGTCCGCGAGATTCGGAGCACCTTGCAGACGATCGCCGGTGCCGTCCTCGGCATGGCAGGCCGCGCAGTTGTCCATGAACACAACCTCTCCTTCCGCGACCAGTGAGGCATCCTGCGGGGTGCCTGACAGGGACATGACGTAGTTCACGACCTGCTCAATCTGCGCGTTCTCCAGCAATTCGTCACGCCCGAAGGCCGGCATTTCGGAATAGCGCGCATCGGGGTTTGTCTCGTTACGGATGCCGTAGCTGATGGTCTCGTGGATCGCCTCGATATCGCCGCCCCACAGCCAGTCATCGTCCAGCAGGTTGGGATAGCCCTTGGCCCCCGCCGCACCGGACCCGTGGCACTGCGCGCACCATGTGCGAAACACCGCCCCGCCCGCGTTCTGGGCATAGGTCTGAAGGTTGGGGTCGGCGCTGATTTCCGTCAGCGGAGTCGAGGCCAACTGTTCGTTGATACCGGCATTGCGGGCATCGACCGCAGCGATGTCCTTGGCCACCTCGCCACGAGTGGAATAGCCCAGAACGCCCGCCGTCGCCTTGGAGATCATCGGCCAGGCCGGATAGGCGATGGTATAGGCAACGGCCCAGAAGATCGTTGCATAAAGCGTCCAGAGCCACCAGCGCGGCAGCGGGTTGTTGAATTCTTCAATCCCGTCCCAGCTATGCCCTGTGGTTTCCGGATCGCCCTTCTGCTTTTCGGGTGTCTTGCTCATTTCCTCGCCTCCTTGTCTTCGGCGGGTTTGTCTTCGTGCCGGAAAGGGATGTCTGCGGTGTCGTCATAGGTTTTCTTGGCACCGGGACGAAACACCCACAGGATGACCCCAGCGAAAAAGACAAACAGCGCCAGCAACATCCAGCTGTCAGCGAACTGGCGGAGAAGCGAATAGGTTTCCATATCCAGCCCTCCTTAGCGGCTTGCATCGGGCGTGAAGGTCGAGAAATCGACCAACGTGCCCAGCATCTGAAGATAGGCGATCAGCGCATCGGCTTCGGAAATGCCCGGCTGCCCGTCGAAATTGCTGATCGGCACCTTGTCGCCGTAACGCTCCAGCAGACCGTCATAATCGCTGTCGGGATCGGCCTGCGCGGCAAAATCGCGGCGCGCTTCGGCAATCATTTCGTCGGTGTAGGGGACGCCGACAAAGGCGTGGGTGCGTAGCAGGTCGGACACATATTCGCCTTCAAGCAGCTTGGCCTCCAGATAGCCGTATTTGGGCATCACCGATTCAGGCACCACGGATTGCGGATCGCGCAGGTGATCGACATGCCAGACATCGGAATAGCGGCCGCCGACGCGGGCCAGATCCGGCCCGGTGCGCTTGGACCCCCATTGGAATGGATGGTCATACATCGATTCCGCCGCAAGGCTGTAATGGCCGTAGCGTTCAACCTCGTCCCGCATGGGGCGGATCATTTGGCTGTGGCAGACGTAACAGCCCTCGCGGATATAGATGTCACGTCCGGTCAGTTCCAACGGGGTGTAGGGACGCATGCCCTCGACCTTTTCGATGGTGTTGTCGAGATAGAACAGCGGGACGATCTGAACCAGCCCGCCGATGCTGACCACCAGAAAGCTGAGGATCAGCAGCAGCGTTGCGTTCCGTTCAATCATGCCGTGACGGTCAAGGAAGGTCCGTCGGCGGGGGCGTGCGCCGATACCAGTGGCCGATGCTGGCATGGGAGGTTTTTTATCAGTTGTCATTGTCCTGGCCCTCCTTATTCAGCCGGGGTGGCGTGTGATGCGGCAACAGTCGCCTCGACAGCGGGGCTGCGTTTGACGGTCATCCACAGGTTGTAGACCATGATCAGCGCACCGCTGAGGAACATGACCCCGCCCAGTGCCCGGACCACATACATCGGGAATTTCGCGGCAACGGTGTCGGCGAATGCGTTCACGAGGAAGCCGTTCGCGTCGACTTCGCGCCACATCAGGCCTTCCATGATGCCGGTGACCCACATCGACGCCGCGTAAAGGACGATGCCGATCGTGGCGAGCCAGAAGTGCCAGCTGACCAGTGACAGGCTGTACAGCCGCTCGCGGTTCCAAAGTTTCGGCACCAGGAAGTAAAGCGCGCCGAAGGTGATCATGCCGTTCCAGCCAAGCGCGCCGGAATGTACGTGACCGATGGTCCAGTCGGTGTAATGCGACAGGGAGTTCACCGCACGGATCGACATCATCGGACCCTCGAAGGTAGACATGCCGTAAAAGCCGAGCGAGAGCACCAGCATCCGCAAAACCGGATCGGTGCGCAGCTTGTCCCAGGCGCCCGAAAGGGTCATCAACCCGTTGATCATGCCGCCCCAGCTTGGCATCCATAGAACGATCGAGAACACCATGCCCAGCGTCGCCGCCCAGTCGGGCAGGGCGGTATAGTGCAGATGGTGCGGACCGGCCCAGATATACAGGAAGATCAGCGCCCAGAAGTGGATGATCGACAGCTTGTAGCTGTAAACGGGCCGTCCGGCCTGCTTCGGCACAAAATAGTACATCATGCCAAGGAAGCCGGCCGTCAGGAAGAAGCCCACGGCGTTATGGCCGTACCACCACTGCGTCATCGCATCCTGCACGCCGGAAAAGACCTGCACGGATTTCGACCCGAAGATGCTGACCGGAATGGACAGGTTGTTGAACACATGCAGCATCGCCACGGTGATGATGAAGGCCAGATAGAACCAGTTGGCGACGTAGATATGCGGTTCCTTGCGCTTGATGATCGTGCCCATGAACACGGTCAGATAGGCCAGCCAGACGACCGTCAGCCACAGGTCCACATGCCATTCGGGTTCGGCATATTCCTTGGACTGAGTGGACCCGAACAGATAGCCCGTGGCCGCCAGAACGATGAACAGCTGGTAGCCCCAGAAGACAAACCACGCCAGATTGCCGCCCCAAAGACGCGCGGCGCTGGTGCGTTGCACCACATAGAATGATGTTGCGATCAATGCGTTGCCGCCAAAGGCAAAGATCACCGCAGAGGTGTGCAGCGGGCGCAGCCGACCGAAGTTCGCGAATCCGTCAGCCCATTCGAAGTTCAGCGCCGGATAGGCCAGTTGGAAGGCAATGAACGTGCCCACCAGAAAGCCCACGATGCCCCAAAGCGCGGTGGCGATCACGCCGTAGCGGATGACCCCGTCCAGATAGCTGGTTTGCAGCACCGCAGGTGGCTCCGGCTCGTCGGTATTGCGCAGCGTCCACAGAAACAGGCCGCCCGCGACCAGCATGATGATGATGGCATGCACCATATAGGCCGCGTCGCGTGCATAGTTGGCCGCGATCATCGCAAACAGCGTGATCAGGCCAAGCACGATCAGCTTGAAGTAATTTGTCATGGTTTGTCCCTTCGTCAGTCCCGCACGAGTCACGCCCCGCGCGGGGGTATTCAATTGAGCGGGTTGTGCGCTGGCGGGGAAGGGCGCGCCTTGATCTAGGTCAACCTTTTTGCGACGCGTTATTGATGCGGATCAAGGAGGTGCCGGCCGGAAGGGTCTAGGCTTCGTGAGAGGATCACACCGCATGAGGGGGAATCATGGCCTATAAGACATTTTTGACAGTCCTGACCGACGACCGGTTGGCGGGCACGACGCTGACCCATGCCACAGCTTTGGCTGAAGCCTGCGATGCCCATCTGGACGTCTTGTGCCTTGGTGTGGATCGCAGCCAGACCGGTTACTACTATGCGGGCGCAAGTGCGATGATCGTGCAGGAAACAATCTCTCGCGCGACCGAAGAGGCCAAAGAGCTGGAAGAGTTTGCGCGAAAGCAGCTTGATGGCCGGGACGGTCGCTGGGGGGTGGAATCAGGCGTTGCCCAGCTCGCCGATATTACGCGGCATGTTGCAGCGCGGGCACGGTTCTCCGATCTGGTCGTGGTGCCACGACCTTATGGCGATGAACGCGGCGCAGAGCTGGAGCCGGTGGTCGAAGGCGCGCTTTTTGAAGGGCAGACCCCGGTCATGGTGGTGCCGGACACGGGCACACCAGTGCCGACGCCCAAACGGATCGTGCTGGCCTGGAATGAAAGCGCCGAGGCGCTGAACGCCGTTCGCGCCAGCCTTCCCCTGCTTCAGTCGGCCGACATTGTTCATGTCGTCGTCATTGACCCGCCGGCGCGCGGGCCGAACCGGTCCGATCCGGGCGGGATGCTGTCGCAATATCTGTCGCGCCACGGCGTCAAGGCGCAGATTGATGTGCTGTCCAAGACAATGCCGCGCGTGTCCGACGTGCTGGTGCGTCATCTTCGGGATGTCGATGCCGATATGATGGTGATGGGGGCCTATGGCCATTCGCGTTTCCGAGAGGCCATCCTTGGGGGTGCCACGCGCAATATGCTGGAAAACTGCCCGGTGCCGGTTTTCATGGCGCATTGATTGAAAATTGACGAGACGGCCGCGCGTGTCGCCGCGTCAGGACTGTCCGGCAGGCCGCTCAGGTGGCCGAATCGTCACCTGCTTCGTCCAGAAGGCGGCTTAGATCGGGGACGGTGATGCGACGCTTGCCTTCAAGCGAGATCACACCGTCCTTGCGCAGCGCGGACACCTGACGACTGACGGTCTCCAGCGTCAGCCCAAGATAATCCGCCATCGCTTCGCGTGTCAGCGGCAAGTCGAATACCACCGGCGCATCCTTGCTGCGCTGATGCAGAATGGCATCGCGCCGTGCGATGATCGACAGAAGCGAGGCGATTTTTTCGCGCGCGGTCTTGCGCCCCAGAACCAGCATCCATTCGCGTGCTGCGTCCAGCTCGTCCAGCGTCATCTCCAGAAGACGATGCGCGATATGTGGGGTGTCTGCCATCAATCCCTCAAAGGGGGCCTTGCGAAAACAGCACATCAGCACATCCGTGGTGGCCGTCACGTCATAGGCAGCAACGGGCCGACCGGGCCGCCCAACGAAATCGGATGGCAGCAACAGACCCACCATCTGTGTGCGCCCGTCCTCCATGGTCTGGGACAGTGTGGCAACGCCTGACACGACAGAGCCCACGAAATCCATTCGGTCGCCGCACCAGATGATGGTCTGGCCGGCCTCGAAGCGTCGGTAATATTTGACCTCTTCCAGTCGCTGCAATTCGTCCGTCTCGCAGCGGGCACAGACCGCGCGGTGCCGGATCGGGCATTCCGCGCAATTCTGGGTGCCAGTGAGGATGGGTTCTTGCAACATCTTGAGATCCACATTTGATCTGGGTCAAAGACACCCAGCGCCCTGCGGTGAAGGTTAGGGGGTTGGGCCGATGAAAACAACTCGCCCCAATGGGCCTTTTTGACGCGCGGCATCCGACCCTGCGGCATTTTTTCAAGTTTGATGGCCTTGCTATACGGAATTGCGACGTCAGCGCCGTAGAATTGACGTTCCTGCAAGGGCGCTATCGGGTTGCGGTCAGGGCAAGCGCGCCCCGGGGGAACACCCGGGGCCTCCTGGTTCCTAGACCCCACCCGTGACATGCGATGCGAAGGCCGCCGCCAGCAATTCGCGGGTGTAGTCGGTCTTCGGTGCCTCAAAGATCTCTTCAGCAGCGCCATATTCCATCACGTCGCCCTGTTTCATCACCATCACCCGATGCGACATCGCGCGCACCACCTTCAGATCGTGACTGATGAACAGATAGGCAAGGTCATATTTGCGCTGCAAGTCGCGCAGCAGGTTCACGATCTGCACCTGAACCGTCATGTCCAGCGCCGAGGTCGGCTCGTCCAGTACCACGAGCCGGGGCCGCAGGATCATCGCGCGGGCAATGGCGATGCGCTGGCGTTGCCCGCCGGAAAATTCGTGCGGGTAGCGATGCATCGTCGCCGGGTTCAGCCCGACCTCCGTCATCACCTCGGCCACCAGTTCGCGCGCAGGCCGACCATCGGGGCTGCCATGTACGCCCAACCCTTCGGCGATGATCTGTTCGCAGGTCATGCGCGGCGACAGGCTGCCAAACGGGTCCTGAAACACGATCTGCATCTTGGCACGAAGGCGCCGCAGCTCTTTCGTGGACCATTTGCGCACGTCCTGCCCCATGAAGGTGATGGCACCTTCGGACTGGATCAGCCGCATCATCGCCAGCGCAAGTGTGGTCTTGCCCGATCCGCTTTCCCCGACGATGCCCAGCGTCTCGCCCGCCCGGACAGAGATCGTCGCCTCGTTCACCGCCTTGACATGCCCCACCGTGCGTTTGAACAGGCCCTGCTGGATCGGGAACCAAACCTTCAACTGGTCGGTCTCGGCCACCAGCTCTGCACCGTCCGCGACCGGATCCGGCGTGCCGGTGGATTCCGCACTCAGCAGCATTTGCGTATAGGAGTGCTGCGGATTGGCAAAAATCTCGGAGGTGCGGCCCGCCTCGACGATCTCTCCGTCTTTCATCACGCAGACCCTGTCGGCGATGCGCCGCACGATGCCAAGGTCATGGGTGATGAACAGCAGGCTCATGTCGTAATCCTGCTTGAGATCGGCCAGAAGCTCCAGGATCTGCGCCTGTATGGTCACGTCCAGTGCCGTTGTCGGCTCATCCGCGATCAGCAGGTCCGGCCCGTTGGCCAGCGCCATCGCAATCATCACACGCTGACGCTGCCCGCCGGACAACTGGTGCGGATAGGCCCCAAGACGACTTTCCGGATCGCGGATGCCGACCTTGTTGAGAAGTTCCAAGATCCGGGCGCGCGCCTTGTCTCCGGTCAGCCCCTGATGCAGCGCCAGCGATTCCGACAATTGCTTTTCCAGCGTGTGCAGCGGGTTGAGCGAGGTCATCGGCTCTTGAAAGATGAAGCTGATGTCATTGCCGCGCACATCGCGCAGGCGTTTGGGTGACGCGCCGATCATTTCCTGCCCGTTATAGATGACAGACCCTTCGACGATGGCGCTGTCGCCCAGCAGCGATACGGTGGACAGCGCAGTGACCGATTTGCCGGACCCGCTTTCGCCGACCAGTGCCACGGTTTCGCCCTTCTCAATCGTGAAGGACACGCCCTTGACGGCGCGTGAAATCTGGCCGTCCTGCCGGAAGCCCACCGACAGGTCGTTGACCTCAAGGATGGTGCTCATGAAAAGGTTTTCCTGGGGTCGAACGCATCGCGCACGCCTTCAAAGATGAAGACCAGCAGCGACAGCATGGCAGCGAAGGTGAAAAAGGCGGTAAAGGCAAGCCACGGCGCTTGCAGGTTCTGTTTTGCCTGAAGGGTCAGCTCGCCCAGTGAAGGTGCCGAGGAGGGCAGGCCGAAGCCAAGAAAATCCAGCCCCGCCAGCGTGCTGATTGTTCCGGTCACGATGAAGGGCAGCATGGTCACGGTGGCCACCATCGCGTTGGGCAGCATATGGCGGAACATGATCGTCCAGTTGCTGACACCAAGCGCACGGGCGGCACGGACATATTCCAGATTGCGGGCGCGCAGGAATTCCGCGCGCACCACGCCCACAAGCGCCGTCCAGCCGAACAGGACCGTCAGGAACACCAACAGCCAAAAACTTCGTCCCAGAATCGCGAAAAGGATGATGATGATGTAAAGCGAGGGCGTCGCGCCCCAGATTTCGATCACGCGCTGAAAGATAAGATCCAGCCAGCCGCCGAAGAACCCTTGCAATGCGCCCGCGACGATCCCCACGACAGAGGCGAGCGTTGTCACGATCAGGGTGAACAGGATCGACAGACGGAAGCCGTAGATTACACGGGCGACGACATCGCGTTTGGTGTCATCGGTGCCCAGCCAGTTCTGGGAGTTCGGCGGCAGCGGGGCTGCACCGGGACGGTCCACCGTGGTCTGATAGCTGTAGGGGATCAGCGGCCACAGCATCCAGCCTTTCTGGAAATCGCCGTCCAGAACCTCGCCTGCATCCACCCGTTCGATCAACTCATCCGGTGTGTCGAAACACGCATCCAGCCCGCCAGTGCGGACAAGGCATTTCACCTCCGGGTCGCGGTAGATGGCTTCGGTGCGGAAATCGCCACCGAAATCGGTTTCGGCGTAGAAATTGAAGATCGGCGTATAAAACTCTCCGCGATAGCTGACGAGGATCGGTTTTTCGTTCGCGATGAACTCGGCAAACAGCGACAGGCCAAAGACCACGGCAAAGATGATCAGCGACCAGAACGCGCGGCCGTTGCGGCGAAAATTTCGCCAGCGCCGCTGGTTGAGCGGCGACAGCGTGAAGAAACCCTTGCGCGGGACGGGGGCCACGGGCTTGCCGGGCATGGGTTCGGGGATCAGGTCGGGGTTTTGCATGGCCTCAACCCTCCCGCTTTTCAAAGTCGATGCGCGGATCGACGAACACATACATCAGGTCCGAAAGAATGCCGACCAGAAGACCCATAAGGCCGAAAACGAACAGCGTGCCGAAGATCACTGGATAATCGCGGGCCACGGCAGCCTCGAACCCCAATCGTCCAAGACCGTCGAGCGAAAAGATCGTCTCGATAATTAGGGAACCGGAAAAGAACACGCCGATGAACACCGTCGGAAAACCTGCGATGACGATCAGCATGGCGTTGCGAAAGACGTGGCCATAAAGAACCGCGCGTTCGGACAACCCCTTGGCGCGGGCGGTCATCACATAGTGCTTCTTGATCTCGTCGAGAAAGCTGTTCTTGGTCAGCAGCGTCAGCGTGGCAAAGGCCGAGATTGTCGAGGCCAGAACCGGCAGGGTGATGTGCCAGAAATAATCCGCTATGCGCGAGGGCCAGGAAAGGCTTTCCCAATTGTCGGACACAAGGCCCCGCAGTGGGAAGATCTGCCAATAGGACCCGCCCGCGAACAGCACCAGCAACAGGATCGCAAACAGGAAGCCGGGGATCGCATAAGCCACGATGATCGCACCCGAGGTCCAAGTGTCAAAGGCCGAGCCGTCCTTGACCGCCTTGCGAATGCCCAGCGGGATCGACACGATGTAAGCGATCAGCGTGGACCACAGGCCCAGAGAGATCGACACTGGCATCTTTTCGATCACCAGATCCATCACGCTGATCGACCGGAAATAGCTCTCGCCGAAATCCAGCCGCATGTAATTCCACATCATCCCGATAAAGCGTTCCAGCGGCGGCTTGTCGAAGCCGAATTCCTTCTCCAGCTTCTCGATGAATTCCGGCGGCAGCCCGCGGGCACCCGCATATTGGCTGTCGCCGCCCGCCCCTTGGGTTTCCAGTTCCGAAGCAGGCGATCCGCCCGCACCGGAAAAGCCACCAAACACGTCACCGCCGCCTTCGATCTGGGCAATGATCTGCTCGATCGGGCCACCGGGGACAAATTGCACCAGCGCAAAATTCATCACCATGATCCCGAACAGCGTCGGGATGATCAGCAACAACCGTCTGAAAATATACGCGCCCATGTTAACGAAGCGCGCCCTTGTCCTTCAGGGCCTGCGCCTTTTCAGCGTCGATCCACCACAGATCAAGGTAGCCCAGATCGTAGGGCGGCAGCGGGTCGGGATGTTCGTACATGTCGAAATAGGCCACCCAGTGTTCGGCGATATAGCCAGTGGGAACAACGAAATACTCAAAGCGCAACGCACGGTCCAGTGCCATCAGGGCCGCGTCCTGATCGGCCTGATTGGTGGTGTCGAACGATGCTTCGATGATCGCATCCACCAGCGGGCTGGCAATGCCTGCCGGGTTGAACAGGCTGAATTCAGCCTCGCGCGAACCGTACATCTGGGACAGACCGCCACCGGTGGAAAGGAAGGCACCGTATTGCGTGGAATAGATCACGTCATAGTCGCGTTCACGCCGCCGCAACGTGTATTGCGCGGGGTCGATCTTTTCATAGCTGGCGTTCACGCCCAGAATTTTAAGGTTCTGGACATAGGTTTCCACCATCGCTTCCAGCGTCGGGTCCATATTCGACGGGATCGGGATGCGCATATCCAGCGTCTTGCCATCCGCGTTTCGGCGCAGGTTATCGTCTGCGATGGACCAGCCCGCGTCTTCCAGGATGGCTGCGGCGCGGCGCAGGTTGCCACGATCATTCAGCCGCCCGGCGTCCGAGCTATGGCTTATCATCGGCTCTTCGTTCATCAATGCGTCCGGCACGACATCGCCAAGCGAGTCCAGAAACGCCTTTTCCGCGCCTTGTGGTGTGGCTTTCGCCTCCAGCGGTGTGCCTTCGACAAAAGAACTGCGCTGGCTGTAAAGCCCGTAACGCAGGGATTCGTTGGCCCATTCGAAGTTGAAGGCCAAGGCCAGCGCCTTGCGCACGTCCTTGTCGGCAAATTGCGGCTTGGCGAGGTTGAAGACAAAACCTGCGGCATCGGGTGGGCTTCCGTCGGGCAGGGCTTCCTTCACCACCGTACCGTTTTGCACGCGCGGGAAGTTATATCCGGTGGCCCATTGTTTGGGGTCGCCTTCGTTCTTGAACGTGTACTCGCCGGCCTTGAACGCTTCGAACGCGGCAGTGCTGTCCGCGAAATACTCGATCCGGATGGTGTCGTAATTGTGCCGCCCCTTGTTGAACGGCAAATCCTTGCCCCAATAATCCGGGTTACGCTTGTAGACGATGCGGCGGTTCACCTCGTAGCTGTCAAGGATGTAGGGGCCGGACCCGATGGCGACCTCCAGCCGGGGTTCGTCGAGCCGACGTTTCGGATCCGCCTCGAACCACGCCTTGGAAAAGGCCGGCGTGTTGCCCACGGTTTCGATCAGGCTGCGGCGGGTGATGCCTTCGGCGAAGGTGAATTTGACGGTGTGTTCGTCCAGCGCCTCGGCACCCGTGACCATGCGGCCGACGGCCTGCGCGTAAGACGGCAGGCCCTGCTCGATGAACAGGCGGTGGCTATAGACGACATCCTCGGCCGTGACGGGGCTGCCGTCAGAGAAAACCGCTTCGGGGCGAAGATTGAAGATGACGTAATTCTTGCCCTCGTCATATTCGAGGCTTTCGCAAAGGACGCAGTAATATTGCCCGACGCTGTCAGCGGTGGATTCGATCAACTGGTCATATTGAATTGCTGTCAGCGCGCCCGCGCGTCCCTTCCGGGAATAGGGGTTGAGGCTGTCAAACGTTCCGGTGGCACCCAGCGACAGTTCCCCACCTTTTGGGGCGTCGGGATTGGCATAGGGCAGATGATCGTAATCCGCCGGATAATCCAGATTGCCGAAATAGGAATAGCCATGCGCGCGCGTTATGCCTGCGTCGTCAGCCTGAGCCTGCACCTGTCCGGCGCAGAGGGCAATCCCTGCCGCCATCAGCCCGGCAGCGATGGCATGTTGGACCGACATCCCCTTGGAAATGCGGCTTTGCGCCTGCGCAGTCGTCCTGATCATCGGTTCACCTCCGGTTATGCAGTCAGCCCTTTGGACATTGGTCACAAGCTAAGGGGCGTGTCCAACCACATTCAAGTTGAGATTGCGTGATCGGCGGGCAAATTGCCGCCGCAGAAAAGAAAAGGGCCGCTGTCCGGATGGACAACGGCCCTGTGCGCGGGGGTTCTGTGCAGCTTAGCCGCCGAGCGTATCGAGATACGCAATCAGGTCGGCGCGATCTTCGGGCTTCTTGAGGCCGGCAAAGCTCATCTTGGTGCCGGGCGCATAGCCTTTGGGGTTTTCGAGGAAACCGTTGAGATGCTCCGGCGTCCAGACATCTGCGACCTTCTCCAGCGCGCCGGAATAGGCAAAGCCATCGACGCTGTCGACCTCGCGGCCGACAACCTGGTACAGTGTTGGGCCAGTGCCGTTCGCGTCAGGTTCCACCTTGTGGCAGGCGCGGCACTTGCTGAACACTTTCGCGCCTTTTTCCGGGTCTGCCGCTTCGAGCAGGGCTGCAAAGTCCACCTCTTCTGCGGGTTCTTCTGAGGTGCTGTCGCCACCGGTTTCGATGGCATAGCCCATCGCGTGCTCCTCACCGTGTCCGCCTGCGCCGACATGGTACAGCGATTCCGCAGCCCATTTGCCGACAAGGAATATCAGCAGGGCCCCGCAGAAAGCGCCGAGTATCTTGGTGAGTGTCATCGTATCCAGCATCGCTCGCCTGTCCGTATGAATAGGGTTTCGGCGCGTATCTACGGCTTCCCCTTCGCTGTGGCAAGGTGTAGAAGCCGCGACCAAACGCCCGAGAGGGATTAAACCTCAGGATTTTCGAGATGACCAGACGCATTGCCTTCCAGGGGGAACCTGGTGCCTATTCCCACGAGGCCTGTCGCCAGGCACGCCCGGAGATGGAGGCGCTGGCCTGTCGCACCTTCGAGGACGCGATCGAGGCGGTGCGTGGCGGCGATGCGGCTCTAGCGATGCTGCCGGTGGAAAATTCCACCTATGGACGGGTCGCGGACATACACTCGCTGCTGCCTGGATCTGGTCTGCACATCATCGACGAGACCTTCGTGCGGGTGCATATCAACTTGCTGGCCGTCCCCGGAACGCAGCTGAGTGCGGTCGAAAGCGCGATGAGCCATACGGTGCTTCTGGGACAATGTCATAAGTTCTTGCGCGAGCACGGCATTCACCGGGTCACCGGCGCGGATACCGCAGGATCGGCCAAACATGTGGCCGAGGTGGGCGACGCGAAGATGGGGGCGCTGGCCTCGGAATTGGCGGGCGAGATTTACGGGCTGGAAGTTCTGGCGCGCCATATCGAGGATGAGGGCAACAACACGACGCGTTTCCTGATCATGGCGCCCGAGCCGGATATGACGCCGCGCGGCGCGCATGGCATGATGACGTCTTTCGTGTTCCAGGTCCGCAACATTCCGGCGGCGCTGTACAAGGCGATGGGCGGGTTTGCGACCAATGGCGTCAACATGACCAAGCTGGAAAGCTACATGGTGGGCGGGTCTTTCACGGCGACGCAGTTTTATGCCGATATCGAAGGGCATCCCGACGATCCGGCAGTGGCGCGGGCATTGGACGAATTGGGTTATTTCACCAGTTATCTGGAAATTCTGGGCGTTTACCCACGCGATTCGCGGCGCGACTGACAGCGGCTGTTCCTTAACGGAGCGGCCTTGCGGCCGCACGGGATGTCTCGCCTCCCGCCTGTCGGGCGGGACGCTCGGCGCGCGTTGCGAGGCGACGTGCAAGTCTGACGTTTTCGCGGTGGATGGTTCAGATCAGCAGGCTGGCCGCGCCTTCGTGTTTCAGCAACCAGACTTTGGTTTCAATGCCATGGCGACCGGAAAAGCCGCCGAGATTGGTCGCTGCGAGGACGCGGTGGCAGGGGATGATCAGCGGGATCGGGTTGCCGCCGCAGGCCTGACCGATTGCTTGTGCGGGAACGCCGAGGGATTTGGCGAGGTCGCCATAGGTGCGGGTCTCGCCGAAGCGGATGGTCAGCATAGCGTTACATGTCTGTTGTTGCAGGCGTGATCCGCCGGGGTTGAGTGGCAGATCGAAACTTGTCAACTGTCCGTCGAAATAGGCGGTAACCTGTGCGGCGGCGCGTTGCAGCAAAGGTGTTTGATCTGTACCGCCGCTGCCCCATTCGCTGCGGGTGACCCGGCCGAGCTCTTCGGTGATGGTGAAGGGGCCGGTGGGCGTGGGGACAGTCAGACTGGGCATTTGCGTAAAGTGGCGTCGGGCGTGCTCTTTGGCAAGAACGGTTCAAAGCCGGGTCAGAACGACGCCCGCGATGATCAGCGTGGCGGCAAGCGCCTTGGTGCGGTCAATCCGGTCGCCCATGAAGAGCCAGCCCAGAAGCACGGCGAAGAGGATAGAGGTTTCGCGCAGGGCGGTCACCAGCGCGATGGGGGCTTGGGTCATGGCCCAGACGGCGATGGCATAGGCTGCGTAGGATCCGGCGGCGGCGAGACTGCCCAGCACCCAGTCCTGTTTGCGGGCCTGAAGGACTGCGCGCCCGCGTAGCGCGATGCAGATGGGTGTGAAAAACGCAGCGTCCAGAATGAAAAGCCACGCGACATACATTGCCGGATTTTCCGAGATCCGCGCGCCCAAGCCGTCCACCAGAGAATAGCCAGCCGTCATCAGCGCCGACCCCAAGGCCAGTGGCACAAGGCGGTGGCTTTCGCCGCTGGTAAAGACGCCGCGGGCCATCATCAGGATACCGCAGCCCAGAACGGCGATTGCCAGATATTCCAGCGGCAGGATGATGTCGGCGAGCAGGGCGGCAGAGATCAGCGTTACGACCAGCGGTGCCGCGCCCCGGGCGATGGGGTAGACGCGGCTGAGATCGCCCTGTTCGTAGGCATAGGCCAGGAACAGCTTGTAGCCGGAATGGAAGACGCCGGAGGCCAGCAACCAGAGCCAGACTTCGGACGAGGGCAGCGGGTGAGCCAGCGCCACGATACCGCCCATGCCCATCTGCACAAGCGTGAGGATCAGCATCGAGGTCATTTTGGACGCGCCGAGTTTGATCAGCGCGTTCCAGCCCGCATGAAGCAGGGCGGCGGCGAGGACCGCGAGGAAAACCGTCAGGCTCATCGCGGTCCGCCTTTCATATCACCGCGTCGGTGGGTCAGCCGAGGGCAGCGTCACAGCGCGCGCAGGTGCCCGGATGCTTGTGGGTGCCGACATCGGGCAGGATCTTCCAGCAGCGCTGGCATTTAGCGCCCTCGGCTTTCTCGAACACCACGCCCACGCCGTCGATTTCCGGCAGGCGGAAGGATTCGCCGGGCTGTGGATCGCCGGTCAGGGAGATCGCTGAGGTGATGCAGATATCGTCGAAGTTGACGGATTTCAGCGCGGCCAGCATGTCCTTGTCGCGCACATGCACGACCGGGGCTGCCTCCAGCGACGCGCCGATCACCTTGTCGGTACGCTGCACTTCAAGTGCGGCTGTCACGGCCCGGCGCGCCTGACGCACGCTGGTCCATTTGGCGGCAAGCGGTTCGTCCAGCCAATCGGCGGGCGTTTCCGGGAAATCGGTCAGGTGGACAGAGCTTTCTTCGCCGCCGAAACGTTCCAGCCAGACTTCCTCCATCGTGAAGACGAGAACCGGGGCCAGCCAGGTGGTCAGCCGGTGGAAGAGAATATCCAGCACCGTGCGCGCGGCGCGGCGGCGGTCCGTGTCGCCGTCGCAATACAGCACGTCCTTGCGGATATCGAAGTAGAAGGACGACAGATCCACCGTGGCGAAGTTGAACAGCGCCTGAAACACACCCTGAAAATCAAACTCGGCATAGCCCTTGCGGACGCGGTGATCGAGTTCGGCCAGACGGTGCAGCACCCAGCGTTCCAGTTCGGGCATATCGGCGGGTGCAACCCGGTCGGATTCCTCGAAATGCGACAGCGCGCCCAGCATGAACCGCATGGTGTTGCGCAGGCGGCGATAGCTGTCGGCAGTGCCTTTCAGGATTTCCGGCCCGATGCGCTGATCGGCGGTATAGTCGGCCTGTGCCACCCAGAGCCGCAGAATATCGGCACCGTATTGCTTGACCACATCATCAGGCGCGATGGTGTTGCCCAGCGATTTGGACATCTTGTTGCCTTTGCCGTCCAGCGTGAAGCCGTGCGTGACAACGTTGCGATAGGGCGCACGGCCAATGGTGCCGCAGGCTTGCAGCATGGAAGAATGGAACCAGCCGCGATGCTGGTCGGTGCCTTCCATGTAGACATCGGCGATACCATCTTCGGTGCCGTCCTCGCGGTCGCGCAACACGAATGCGTGGGTGGAGCCGGAATCGAACCACACGTCGAGAATGTCGAAGACCTGATCCCACTCATCGGCGTTGTAATCGGTGCCGAGGAAGCGTTCCTTCGCGCCGGGCTTGTACCAGGCGTCTGCGCCTTCCGCCTCGAAGGCCTCAAGCACGCGGGCGTTGACCGCCTCATCGCGCAGAAGAAAGCCCTCATCCGTGGGCAGCGTGCCCTTGCGGGTGAAGCATGTCAGCGGCACACCCCAGGCGCGCTGGCGCGACAGAACCCAATCGGGGCGAACCTCGATCATTGAAAACAGACGGTTGCGGCCGGTTTGCGGCGTCCATTTCACCAGCTCGTCGATGGAGGTCAGCGCCCGTTCGCGGATTGTCTTGCCATAGGTGTCCTGCCCGTCGCCGACCTCGCGGTCGATGGCGGCGAACCATTGCGGCGTGTTGCGGAAGATCACCGGCGCCTTGGACCGCCAGCTATGCGGATAGCTGTGGGTCACACGGCCACGGGCGATCAGCCCGCCAACCTCGACCAGCTTGGCGATCACGGTGGGGTTGGCCTTGCCCTCTTTGCCCTTGCGGTCGAACACCTGAAGGCCCGCGAAGAACGGCACATGCGGCAGGAATTCGGATTCCTCGCCCACGTTATGGGTCATCCGGTCCAGCCAGTTGCGCTTCATAAAGCATTCAAAGTCATCCGCGCCGTGGCTGGGGGCGGTGTGAACAAAGCCGGTGCCAGCCTCGTCGGTCACATGATCGCCGTCGATCATCGGCACAGGGTAGTCCCAGAAGCCATCCGCGCCATCCGCGCCTGCGAATGGATGCGCCAGCGTCAGAGTGGACAGTTCTTCAGCCGAGACATCGCGCAGGCGGCGATACATCGTGTCGTCCAGCCGAGCGGAGCTCAAAACGTCCCCGGCCAGCGTATCTGCCAGCAGATAACGGTCGCCGATCCTGCACCAGCATTCCTCGGGTCGGCCAGTGACTTCGTACAGGCCGTAGTTGATCCTGGGGTTATAGGCGACGGCCTTGTTGGACGGGATCGTCCAGGGCGTTGTTGTCCAGATCACCACTTTGGCCGACAGCAGATCCTTCGCCGCCAGCGCGGCATCAGCGCCGGCATAGTCGTCATCCTCGCCTTCGGGCATGGTGAAATCACCGCCCGAGACCACCTTGAATGGTACCCAGATCGTGTGGCTTTTGTGGTCGTGATACTCGATCTCGGCCTCGGCAAGTGCTGTCTTTTCGACCGGCGACCACATCACGGGCTTGGAACCCTGATACAGCGTTCCGTTCATCAGGAACTTCTGGAAGTCCTCGGCGATGATACGCTCGGCGCGGAAATCCATCGTCAGGTAGGGGCGTTCCCACTTGCCGGTGATGCCCAAGCGCTTGAACTCGTCGCGCTGCACGTCGATCCAGCCCTCGGCAAAGCGGCGGCATTCCTGACGGAAATCGACGACATCGACCTCGTCCTTGTTCTTGCCCTTGGCGCGATACTGTTCCTCGATCTTCCACTCGATCGGCAGGCCGTGGCAGTCCCAGCCGGGGATATAGCGTGCGTCGCGGCCCATCATCTGGTGACTGCGCACGATCATGTCCTTGATCGTCTTGTTCAGCGCGTGACCGATATGCAGATGACCGTTGGCGTAGGGGGGGCCGTCATGCAGGGTAAAGGGCGTGCGGCCTTCGGCGTTGTCGCGCAGGCGGTCATAGATGCCGATCTTTTCCCAGCGGGCCAGCCATTCAGGCTCGCGTTTGGGCAGTCCCGCGCGCATCGGGAAATCGGTTTTCGGCAGGTTCAGCGTTGCTTTATAGTCGGGCGTCTCGGCGCACATCTGGGGCGTCCTTGAAAGTCGTGTGAATTGTCAGGGTGTCAGGGGCGGCGCGGCGGTGCATACGCCTTGTCCCGGCGGCTCGCGTGTCAGAGCGCCGGGCATATAATTCGAATGATGATCGCGAGGCCATGCGTCATGCGGCAGCTTATAGGCGCGCGTTGCGCGGGCGTCCAGTGGCCGTGTCGCCTGACTGGATCAGGCGATGACGACAGCCTGACCCGCCCGGACCGAGGGGGCGGCAGGGTTGCGCAGCATGATCGCGCGTCGCAGCCGGATCAGGATCGCGGCAGAGCCCATGCAAATCATGAAGCCCTGCGTCAGCGCCGCGGCCAGGTTGAAGTCCTGTGACAGCCCGATCAGCACCAGCACGGCGGCAATGGTGTTGATGACGAAATAGCGGGCACCTTCAGCGGTCAGAACATGCGTGGATAGCAGGAAATAATTCGTCACATAGAGGCAAAAGCCAAAAAGACCCAGAACCCGGCAAATTTGCTCGGATGTGACGGGTGCCGGAAAATCGGACATCAGATGGCTCCATGACAATGCAACTTGTTGAAAAACACGACGCTAATGCAGGCCACGCCTTGAAAGTATCATGCCTTAACGTCTGACATCGCGACAGTCCGGGATACCTGACCTGCATGTGCCTGCGAGTCTCTTGGCGCAACTGGCGGAAAACAGCGCGCGGCAACGGGGGTTGCGGCAATGTCCCGCCGGTTCCAGCGCCTGCGACTGACGCGGCAAGAGTTGGCGCATGGATCGCCGCATTTTCGGCAGGGTCTGGCCGATCCGCGACGATTGAAAAACGGCATCGAACCAATCGGCCACCTGCGCGCTTTGCTTACAAGCGGTCGGACTTTCATGGGAACGCCTCATTCGACCGCATCAAATGAAGGAGAACCCAGATGGCCTATAAAGAGACAGACACTCACCTGCGCGAACCGCGCGAAATCCGCACGACCCGGTCCGGCGGCAATGTCGTGATCGGCCTTGCCATCGCAGTTGTGGTGATCATTGCCGTGCTGGTCGGTGCCTCGTTGATGAGCAATTCGCCTGAGCCCGCGCCTGTGCTGACAGATCCGCCCGCGCCCGCAAGCACCCCGATGATCGAGAGCGGCGCTGACGCGACTGCACCGGCGGCAAACGGCAATGGTGAGGCCGCAGCGCCCGTGACGGAGACCGGCAATACCCAAGCCACGACAAACGGTGCCGAGGCAGGGGGATCAGCGACGACAACCGACGGCGCGACCCCGGCTGACAATGGCGTCGCTGCCGAGGAACAACCCGCACCTGCCGAGTAATTCGGTTGCCAATGGCGATTCTGTCAAAACGCAGCGGTTGCCATTTGAGAATTGCCCGTAAAGATCCAGCGGGGTGCATTCGAGTGATGCACCCCGCGCTTGCTGTTTGCTGTCGGCGGAACATTCAGAACCGGCTGCTGATCGGTGCCCCGCTTGGATGCCCAGTCAGGATCCGCCACCTTATGCGGTGCGGTACACGGTCCAACCCTGCCATGTCTGCGGATGGCAGCGTCAGTCCTTATCTTGCCTGAACAACCCGGTCAGCGCGGATTTGACCATGCTGCGCACCGGCGGGCGTGGTTCGCGGGTGAAGGGCAGGGGGCGGCAGACCTCCATCGCGGCGGCACCGACACGCGCGGTCAGCGCGCCGTTGATAAGGCCCTCGCCAAAACGCCGCGAAAGCTTTGCTAGGATGCCGCCGCCCAGCACCGGTTCCAGCATGTCGTCGCCCACAGCTACCGCACCGGTGGCCACCAGATGCGCCATCACGGCGCGGGTCAGCCGCCAGCTGCCCAAAGTGCCCGCGCGGCCGCCATAAATCTCGGCAATGCGCCGGATCATCCGGATATTGGCTGTCAGCGCCGAGGCGACATCCGCCAGCGCCAGCGGCACCAGCGCGGTGACGGTGGCCACCTGACGGGCCGCGGCCTCTACCTCGGTCCGGGCGGCGCGATCCAGCGGGCGTAGCAGTTCTGCCTCTGCCAGACCCAGCAGGCCGCTTGCGTCAAACTGTTCGCCCCCCAGTTCCTCGACACGCTGTCGACCCCAGCTGGTATCCTCGCGGCCCGCGTAAAGCGCCGTCAATTCCTTGATGACGATGCGGGCACCGGCAAGATCATCCTCTGCCAATGCCTGCGCCGCGCGCCGGTGTAGCTTGTCGATCCGGGCCAGCCGCGAAAAAACCGCCAGTTCCTTGACCGCGATGGCCAGCAGTACCAGCACGAACAATCCGAACAGCACTGTCACCGCCCATCCGAGCAGCGGCACCTGCGCAATAAGGCCAGCGGCAAAGTTCCACGCCGCCACCGAAACCACGGTGCCAATGACCGCCATCAACAGCGCCCAGAACCATCGTGACAACGCAGAGGAGCGCCGACCTGCAAGTGCGGCGACCGTCGCCATCGCCTGACCGCGCGGGCCGGGTTCGCCAGTGTCGGGCACCGGCGGGGCTTCGGCGGGCGACGGCCCGCTGCCTTTGCCATCAAGATCGATCAGTACAGGGCCATCCCGGTCACTCATGTCTTGCCCTTTCGCGCCCAGATATACCTGATGTCAGGCAGCTTTTCTTCATTCGAATGGCCGTCGGTTCGGCTGTCCTCGGTGAAACCTTCGCGAAGGTAGAATCGCTGCGCCGCGATATTGTGCTGGAACGTCCAGAGTTTCAGCCTGTTGCGGCCGATCTTGGCGTCATCCAACAACATGCGCCCGACCCCGGATCCGCGTGCCTGCGCGCTGACGTAAAGCGCGTGGACATAATCCTCCTGCCGGGCAATGAACCCCAACAGCAACCGGTCCTCACAGGCGACAGTCACCCATCCGCAGTCGATCATCTTGGCGCAATAGCTGATATCCTCGGCCGCTGAATGCAGGTGCGGCTTCCAGGCGTTGGCGGCGTTGCCATCGCTCATCAACCCACCGATCTTGCCGGCATCCAGCGATCGGGCCGGGCGCAGGATGATCGTCATAGCCGGTCCCCGAACAGGAATTGCGCAGCCTTGTCCAACCGGATATGCGGCGGGCCGATCCCGGGTTTCAACGTCAGCGGCGCGGGGGCGAAGCGCATGATCTGGTAATCCTGATCCAGCCACGCATCGGCGCCTTGTCGGGCGGGCCCCAGCAGATGACCGGGATCGTCGGGCAGGGCACCGGGGTAGAACGCCGCCTCTTTTCCGCTGTCGAGCAACCGCCCACGCACGCAATTCAGCGTCCGCCCGTCATGCTGGATCGTTTCCTCGACCGTGGCGCGCAGCGCTGCCAGCGACATGGCAGAGGTTTCCGCCCCGGCAAAGCGCGCACGGTCGCGGGCCTCGCGCGTCAAAGCCTCCATGATCGCGGTCAGGCGGGCATGTTGGGTGTGATGCAGGTGATCGGCCTTGGTGGCGGCGAACAGGATCTTCTCTACCCGTTTGCCACGGAAAATCTGCGTCAGAAAGGCGTTCCGTCCGGGCCGGAAAGAAGACAGGATATCTGCCATCGCCAACCGCATGTCCTCGACCGCTGCCGGGCCCTGATGGATCGCGCCAAGCGCATCGACCAGCACCACCTGTCGGTCGATGCGGGCAAAGTGATCGCGAAAGAAGGGGCGCACAACACGCGCCTTATAGGCCTCGTAGCGCCGCTCCATCTCGCGCCAAAGCGACTTGCGCGGCGCTCCGCCCGGATCGGGCAGCGGTGCAAAGGTCAATACCGGAGACCCCGCCAGATCGCCCGGCAGCAGGAACCGTCCCGGCGTGCAATCCGAATAGCCATCCTGCCGGGCTTGGGTCAGATAGGTGGTAAAACTGCGCGCAAGCGCCTGCGCATCGGTTTCGCGCAACTCCGCGGCAGGGTCGATTCCGCCGGAAACGGCCATGAACTCCGCCGCCTGTGCGCGTTTGGTGATCCGGTCCAATGTCTCGCGCGACCAGTCGGCATAGGATTTCTCCATCAACCCCAGATCCAACAGCCACTCACCGGGATAATCCACGATGTCCAGATGCACCGTCCGTGGCCCCTGCAATCCCGCCAGCAGCCCGGTGGGTTGCACCCGCAAGGACAGACGCAGTTCCGAGATCATGCGCGTACTGTCCGGCCAATGCGGTTCACGCGCCGTCAAGGCGGCCAGGTGGGTCTCGTATTCGAAACGCGGCAGGGTGTCGTTGGGCTGCGGCTGCAAATAGGCGGTGGCGATGCGCCCGTCAGCCGCCGCCAACAGCTGCGGCATCCGGCCCCGGTCCAGCAGGTTCGCGACCAGCGACGTGATGAAAACGGTCTTGCCCGCCCGCGCAAGGCCGGTGACGCCCAGCCGGATCACCGGTTCCGAAAACGGGCTGGTCAACGTGCCCGCCAGATTCTCGACCCCACGCGTCAAACCGTCTGCCAGCGTCGAGATTGCCACAAGCCTGCCCCTTCTTACCCTCTTTGCGCGCAAGATAGGCGTGCCCCGCGCCAAGCACCAGTGCAACGGACAGGGATTGTGCCGGCCGGCGCGGCGCGCTATTTGCGCCGCCATGCCCAGATATGCGCTTTTGGTGGAATATGACGGCGGCCCGTTTTCGGGCTGGCAACGACAGGTCGGCCTGCCCTCGGTGCAGGGCGCGATAGAGGACGCCCTGACGAAATTGGAGCCGCGCGCCCACAAGATCGCCGCCGCCGGGCGCACCGATGCCGGGGTCCATGCGCGGGGGCAGGTGGCGCATTGCGATATGGATAAGGACTGGGATCCGTTCCGCCTTTCCGAAGCGTTAAACTACCACCTGAAACCCGCACCCGTGGCGATCCGCGCCTGCAAGGCGGTGGGGGACGGTTGGCATGCCCGCTTTACGGCAACAGAGCGCCGCTACCTGTTCCGCATCCTGTGTCGCCGCGCGCCCCTGACGCTGGAGGTGGGGCAGGTCTGGAGGGTTAACCAGGACCTTGACGTCGACGCCATGCAAGAGGCCGCAAATCGGCTGGTTGGCCATCACGATTTCACCACGTTCCGTTCGACGATTTGCCAGGCCAGATCGCCGATGAAGACCCTCGACAGGCTCGACATTCACAAGGTTGACACCGTCGCTGGTCCAGAGGTTCACTTCGACGTAAGGGCGCGCTCTTTCCTGCACAATCAGGTGCGCAGCATCGTGGGCACGCTGGAACGCGCCGGTGCCGGAAAATGGTCGCCAGATGACGTCAGTGCAGCGCTTGAAGCACGCGAACGTGCGGCCTGCGGCCCGGTGAGCCCGCCGGAAGGTCTGTACCTGATGGGCGTCGGCTACCCCGACGACCCGTTCGCCTGACGTCGCAGACAACGCCGCCCGCAGCCGTCCCTTCTTCTTGGCACAAATACTCCGGGGAGCGCGAGGGGCTGGCCCCTCGTTCCCGGACAGGGCCACAAGGGCCGAATACTCAGCTATTGCGACTCCCGAAAATGCCCGTGACCACATTTCGGTCGCAAACCGGGCGGTGGCGCAAAAAATCCTCTGGTGCATTCTGGCACGCGCATATAAGTACCCCTGCATGAACAATAGGCACCAAAATACCGTGATCCGACGCCGACGCTCCTGCGTCTGACGTCCCGCGCCTGTTGTTCCCGCGTCCGTTGCTGGCGCAAACCTTCCTCATCAGATTGACTTGAGCCCGCCCATGCGGCACTCAAAGAGCTTCATTCACAAGGATGCTATCCATGATCCCGTCCGTTCTGCCCACCTATGCGCGTGCGCCTCTGTCCTTTGTCAAGGGCGAAGGCCCCTGGTTGACCGAGGCCGACGGACGCCGATTTCTTGATCTGGGTGCCGGGATTGCCGTGAATGTTCTGGGCCATTCCAACCCCGATCTGACGGCTGCGCTGACCGATCAGGCGAACAAGGTCTGGCACGTCTCCAACCTTTACAGCATCCCCCAGCAGCAAGATCTGGCCGACAAGCTGGTGGCGGCGACATTTGCCGACACGGTGTTCTTTACCAATTCCGGCACCGAGGCTTGCGAGCTGGCGGTCAAGATGGCGCGGAAATACTGGTACGAGAAAGGTCAGCCCGAGAAGGTGGAGATTATCACATTCTCAGGGTCGTTTCACGGTCGCTCATCGGCCGCCATCGCGGCCTCGGGGTCGGAAAAAATGGTCAAAGGCTTCGGTCCTGTGTTGCCGGGTTTCAAACATGTCGAATGGGGCGACCATGACGGGCTGCATGCGGCCATCAACGACAACACCGCCGCCATCCTGATCGAGCCGATACAGGGCGAGGGCGGCATCCGCCCGTTGGCTGATCAAGAACTGAAGGACCTGCGCGCACTTTGCGATGATAATGGCGTTTTGCTTATTCTGGACGAGGTGCAATGTGGCATGGGCAGGACTGGTCGTCTGTTCGCGCATGAATGGGCTGGTGTCACGCCCGACATCATGATGGTCGCCAAGGGTATCGGCGGGGGTTTTCCGTTGGGTGCAGTGCTGGCGACCGAAGATGCGGCATCGGGCATGGTGGTGGGCACGCATGGATCCACCTATGGGGGCAACCCGCTGGCCTGCGCGGTGGGCGGCAAGGTCATGGAAATCGTCTCTGACCCTGCATTCCTTGCCGATGTGCGCAAGCGGTCGGGCCTGTTGCGGCAAAAGCTGGAGGGGCTGGTTGCCTCTCATCCCGATGTTTTCGAGGGCGTGCGCGGGTCTGGCATGATGCTGGGGCTGAAATGCAAGGTCGCCCCCGCCGACCTGGTCAAGGCGGGCTATGACAATTTGGTGATCCTCGTGCCTGCCGCCGATAATGTGGTGCGCCTGCTGCCGCCACTCAATCTGACAGAAGACGAGATCGCCGAGGCGGTGGCGCGGATTGATGCAGCGGCAAGCGTCGTCGGGGCTGATGTATGAGTTCCGCCCGGTGACACGCGCAGATTACGATATGCTGCGCGAATGGCTGGGGCAGGCGCATGTCACCCCTGTCTGGGGGCCGCCAGAGCATGAGATCGCGCTGATCGATGCCGAAATCGATGGTGGCGACTGCAAAATGCATATCGTTGCAAAGGACGGTGAGGCGTTTGCCTTCATTCAGGACTGGTGTCCTCATCTGGCAGGCGTGCCGCATTTCACCGATACGGCGCAGGGCACGCGTGCCGTGGACACCTTCCTTGGCGCCCCAAACTTTCTTGGGCAGGGCCATGCCAAGGCCTATGTTCGTCAGTATGCGCAATCGCTGCTGGATGGCGGTGCGCCAGAGGTGGTGACCGATCCGCGCCTGACCAACCCGCGTGGCATCGCGATGTTTCGCAGTGCGGGATTCGTGCCCGGCGCAATACGCCCCTGCGAGGATGGCGAACTGGTGCAGAACATGCATTTCCGACGAAGCTGAACCATTCTACCGTGCAACATCATCCCCCGGGGCGCGCGCCCCGGCGACAGGTCGAGTTTTTTTCGGCAGACAGCAAAGCGAACCCATATATGACCCATTTCCTCGATATTCACACCACCTCGCCGGAGGACCTTCGGCAGATTATTGATTCCGGCAAGGCGATGAAAAAGGCGCGCCTTGGCCGTCCGAAAGGCGCGCCTGATGACGACCAGCCGCTCGCCGGGCAGATGGTCGCGCTGATCTTCGAAAAGCCCTCGACCCGGACGCGTGTCAGTTTCGATGTCGGGGTGCGTCAGATGGGCGGGCAAACGATGGTGTTGTCGGGAACGGATATGCAGCTGGGCCATGGTGAAACCATCGCCGATACCGCGCGCGTTCTCAGCCGCTATGTAGATCTGATCATGATCCGGACGTTTGAAGAGGCAACGTTGCTGGAAATGGCCGAACATGCCGATGTGCCGGTGATCAACGGGCTGACCAACCGGACGCATCCCTGCCAGATCATGGCTGATATCATGACGTTTGAGGAACATAACGGTCCGATCGCGGGCAAGAAGGTGGTCTGGTCGGGCGATGGCAACAATGTTTGCGCGTCCTTCATTCACGCCGCCGGACAGTTCGGCTTTGATTTCACCTTTACCGGGCCACAGACGTTGGACCCCGAACCCGGCTTCATCGAAGAAGCACGGGCCAAAGGCGTCCGCGTCGAGATCGAGCGCAACCCGATGACAGCGGTTGAGGGGGCGGATCTGATCGTCACCGACACCTGGGTCAGCATGCATGATCCGCAATCCGCCCGTGAGCGGCGGCATAATCAGCTGCGCGGCTATCAGGTGAACGAACGCCTGATGGCCAACGCAAAGCCTGACGCGCTGTTCATGCATTGCCTGCCTGCGCATCGCGATGATGAGGCCACGTCCGAGGTGATGGACGGCCCGCATTCGGTGATCTTTGACGAGGCCGAGAACCGTCTGCACGCGCAAAAGGCCGTCATGCGCTGGTGTCTGGGCGTCTGAGCGCCCGCCCTTGTGAGAGCGTGTCGCCGGACCGCGAGGCACCGGCTCAGGGCCGGTGCGGGTGGTGCTGTAACTGTGGCGTGTCGGTTTGTTGGGATGTTTGGTCGGGCTGTGGCTAAAGTCCATTGGACAAGATCACCGCCCCCATTCCGGGTCTGGGGGCCGATGCCCTACTGCCCGCGCGGCTTGGCCCGTAGCGTCGGATCGGCCTGGGTGGGATCGTCCGGCCAGGGATGTCTTGGATAGCGGCCGCGCATGTCCTTTCGGACATCCTCATAGGAGGTTGCCCAGAACCCCGGCAGATCCATGGTTGTCTGCACCGGACGGCCCGCCGGGGACAGCAGCGTAACCCGCAGCGGTTGTCCCCCGACCGAAGGGTGTGTTTTCTGGCCGAACATCTCTTGCAAGCGCAAGCTGATCTCGGGGGCTTCACCGGAGTAGTCGATCGGGATGCTGCGCCCCAGAGGCGTGGTGAAATGCGCAGGCACCGCCCGGTCCAGCGCCTGCATGTTGTCCCAGTCCAGCATCGCCCGCAATGCATCGAGCGCGTCGAAGCGTTTCCAGTCATCGGCGGTTTTGATGCCGGCGAGGTAGGGCAGCAACCACTCTTCCAGCCCCGCCATCAATGCGTCTTCGGACATATCCGGCAGGTGCATCCCGTCTGCGCGGGCGAGCGTCACCCGTGCCCGGAACAATTGCGCCTTGGCGGAGAAGGCAAATCCCAGCTCGCGCACGCCGTCCAGCATGGCCAGCGCGATGGCGTCCGCCGGAGCCTCCTTCCACAGCCGGTCATCCAGCGCCAGTGCGCCGTAGCATTCCTGCTGACGGGCGATCACCCGACGCTCGCGCCGCGACCATTCACACAGATCGACCCAGGTAATGCGAACAGCGTATAGGCCGCGCAACTCTGCCTCGGGCAGGACGATGGCCTGTCGAATGCGCGCCTCGCGCGGGTTGCCATCGGTGTCGGTCACGACGATCAGGCGTTGTCCGGCCAGCGGATCGGCCTCGTTCATCACAGCACCCTTGCCGCCTGACAGCACAAAGCGCGGTGCCTCGCCTTTGCGCCGAAGACCAACGCGGTCAGGGTAAGCCAGCGCCACCATGGCTGCCGGTGACAGCGGACCAGCGGGCTTGGCGGATCGCGCCAGACGTTTCGCCTCGGCGCGAATGCGCGACAGCGTGGCGCGGTCGGCAGGCCAGGGCCGCCGGTCTGCATAGGCCTTGGGATCGACCAGCGCTTCCAGCCGCAGCGACAGATCCGCGGGCGCGCCGCGCAACGGATCACGCTCGGCCAGCAGCGCGGCCAGCGGGGCCGCATCCCGCCCGGCCTTCACCAGCATGTGACCAAGGCGCGGATGCAGTGGCAGCGCGGCCAGCGCTTTGCCATGGGCCGTGATCCCGCCTGCGTTGTCCAGCGCGCCCAGCATCCGCAACAGCGCCTGCGCCTCGGCGAGCGCGCCGGGATTGGGAGGGGTCAGAAACGGCATTTCGGATGCTTCCGCCCCCCATGCGGCCAGTTCCAGCGCCAGCCCGGTCAGGTCCGCCGTCTCGATCTCGGCGGGCGGATAGGCGGCCAGCGCGCCTTCTTCGCCCTTGGTCCACATCCGGTAGGCCACGCCTTTCGCGACACGTCCCGCGCGCCCGGCGCGTTGCGTCGCCTCGGCGCGGGTGACGCGTTCTGTGACCAGCCGCGACATGCCAGAGCCAGGATCGAACCGTGCCCGCCGCGCGCGGCCCGCGTCGATCACCACGCGCACATCCTCGATCGTCAGCGAGGTTTCGGCGATGGATGTGGCCAGCACGATCTTGCGGTGGGTTGGGTCGGGCCGGATTGCCGCACGCTGATCGGCAAAGGGCATCGCGCCGTAAAGCGGCCGTAGCACGCAGCTCTTCGGCAAGCGCCCTGACAAGGCACTCTCCACCCGCCGGATCTCGCCCTCGCCGGGTAGGAACACCAGCACCCCGCCCGACGTTTCGTCAAGCGCGGCCAGCACTTGTTCGGCGACTGCCTGCTCCAGCCTTGCACGCTGGTCCAGCGGCCTCGCCAAATGCCGTGTCTCAACCGGATAGCTTCGCCCCTCTGACGTTATCACCGGCGCGTCCATCAAACCTGCCACCGGCCCTGCATCCAAGGTCGCCGACATTGCCAGCAACAACAGATCGTCGCGCAAGGCCCCCGCCACCTCCAGACATAACGCCAAACCAAGATCGGCATTCAGGGACCGTTCATGGAACTCGTCAAAGATCACCGCACCGATACCGGAAAGTTCCGGGTCGGACTGGATCATCCGCGTCAGGATACCTTCGGTGACCACTTCGATCCGCGTGGTGCGACCAACTTTCGCCTCACCACGGATGCGGTAGCCGACGCGCAGTCCCACCGCCTCCTCCAGGGTTTCAGCCATCCGCTCTGCCGCGGCACGCGCCGCCAGCCTCCGCGGCTCCAGCATCAGAATGCGCCCCTGCGTCAGGCCCGCCTCCAGCATCGCCAGAGGAACCCGCGTTGTCTTGCCCGCCCCGGGCGGGGCTTGCAGCACCGCGCGCCCGCGCTTTGCAAGCGCGGCAATCACCTGGGGCAAGACATCATCAATAGGCAGCCGGTCCATGCCCAGCCTTATGGAACGCACCCCCGCCGCCGTAAAGCCCGCGCGATCCTGCTTCTTCTTGGTCAAAATACTCCGGGGAGCGCGAGGGGCTGGCCCCTCGCTCCTGTCCCATCTGGGCGCACCAACGCTGGTCATCTGGACAATCATGCCGCAAACCATGCAAATGGTGCGAAAGCAGCGAATGAGGGCGGCATGGATATTCCAGACACGGCGCAACGCATCCTTGCAGGCGAACGTCGCGCCTTGGCGCGGGCGATCACATTGGTGGAAAGCGGACGCGATGATCATCGCAAACTTGCGGCGGCCTTGCTGGACGAACTCAAGGGCTCAGGCCGGCAGGCCTTGCGCATAGGTCTTTCGGGAACGCCGGGCGTGGGCAAATCGACCTTTATCGAAACCTTCGGCTGTTTTCTCACCGGCAAAGGCCTGAAAGTGGCTGTTCTGGCGGTCGATCCGTCCTCCGTCCGCTCTGGCGGGTCGATTCTGGGCGACAAGACCCGGATGGACCGGCTCAGCCGCGACGCAAATGCCTTTATCCGGCCATCCCCCAGCCAAAGCCAGTTGGGCGGCGTCGCGCGCCGGTCGCGCGAGGCGGTGGCGCTGTGCGAGGCGGCGGGCTTTGACGTAGTGTTGATCGAAACCGTGGGGGTCGGCCAGTCCGAGACCATGGTGGCCGAAATGGCCGATCTTTTCGTGCTGTTGCTGGCCCCTGCTGGCGGCGACGAATTGCAGGGCGTCAAACGCGGCATCATGGAAATCGCGGATCTTATCTTGGTCAACAAGGCGGATGGAGACCTGAAACCCGCGGCGACACGCACCCGCGCCGACTATGCGGGCGCGTTGCGGCTGTTGCGCAAGCGGCCTCAGGACCCGGACGGCTTTCCCAAGGCGATGACCGTGTCCGCACTGGAAGACGAAGGCATCCAAAATGCCTGGGACGAGATGACCGCCCTGACGGACTGGCGCCGCGACGCCGGGCATTTCGACAGCCGCCGCGCAGCACAGGCCCGGTTCTGGTTCGAGGAAGAGGTGCGCCAGTCCCTGTTGTCACGTCTGCGCCGCGAGCCCATCAAGGGCGCGCTGGAAACACTCGCGCGCCAGGTTGAAACGGGACAGGCGACTCCCTCGGCTGCGGCGGTGGAACTCATGCAGACCTATCTGGGCGGCTGAATCCGTGGCCGGGACTGAAGACCGCGTCTTTGACGGTGATCTGATACGTGCCAGCCTGTTCAATCCTGATGCTGACCGCCTGTTTGTCACCTTTCGGCAAAGAGTGAATGATCCGGGAACGTTCAGCGGTGCCAGCCCCGTTCACAGCTTCATTCGCCACAACCATGCGCACTTGCACCTTCAAAGCCGGCACAACGATTGGTACATCAATGCCGACACGCTGGAGATCGCGAAAGTCCTGCGGAATTTGACCTCGCGCTACCGGCGTGTCTCTGCCATCGGCTTTTCGATGGGAGGCTATGCAGCGCTGCGGTTTTCCAAACCGTTGCGGCTGCGGCAGCTGGTCGCCGTCTCGCCGCAATTCACGATCTCGCCAAGGCTGCTGCCGGGGGATGCGCGCTATCGTGATTGTGCGGACGGTTTTGATGATGCGCTGGGCAGTCTGGACGCCACGGCGCGGCGCAGTCTGCAAGGGGTGATCCTGTGCGATCCGTTCAAGCGGCTGGATGTGGTGAATGCCGAGATGATCCAGACGGTGTTCCCCAAGCTGCGCATCTGCCGCCTGGGCGGGGGCGGGCATCCGGCAAGTCGCGTCTTGCGGCAGGGCGGGCATTTCGGCGAGTTGCAGACACTTCTGCTGTCCGACGAGGTAGACCCGGCGCGCGTCATCGCGCTGCACCGGACCAGCCGCCGCGAATCGGACCATTACTGGTCGCATATCGCGAAGGTCGCGGCGCGCAGACAGCGGCCGGAATTGGCAGAGTTCGCGGCTGAACGGGCAGACAGGCTGGTTGCTGTCGCACAAGCAGGGCGGAATCCGCCCGATGCCTCTTGACGGGCTGGGGCATAGGCCCTAATGACACCCAACCAGTTTCCGGGCGCTGCTGCGGCAGTGCCTTTTAATATTGGCGAAAGCGAGGCTTTTGCCGGAACCAGACGAGGATGGACACATGTCGCGCCGTTGCGAATTGACCGGAAAAGGCCCGATGACTGGCAACAATGTCAGCCATGCCAACAACAAGACCCGCCGTCGTTTCCTGCCGAACCTGAACGACGTCACGCTGCAATCCGAAGCGCTGGACCGTGGCATCAAGCTGCGTATTTCGGCTTCGGCGCTGCGCAGCGTTGATCACCGTGGTGGGCTGGACGCATACCTTGCGAAAGCCAAGGATGACGAGCTTTCGGCCACCGCGCTGAAAGTGAAGAAAGAGATCGCAAAGGCGCTGGCCGCAACGGCCTGACAAGCTTATGATCGAGGGACAATATGCAGCCTCGCCTTTACCGGCGGGGCTGTTTCCTTTTGTCGCGTCGAACACCCGGAACTACTGGCTAGAGTGACGCCATGACACCGGTTTTCCGCAGCCTTGTCGCAGTGATGCTTGCGTTGGTCTTGACGCTGACGGCGCAGAGCATGGCTTTGGCGCGCGGACAGACCATGGTCGCCGGACAAATTGTGCTGTGCACCGGGACCGGCGTCGTGACGGTGCAGGTAGATGCCGAAGGCAACCCGGTTTCCCCGTCGCATATTTGCCCCGATTGCGCGCTGAGCCTGTTGATGGCTGTGGCGGCGGACCCGGTAGAGGCGCTGCCGCACCGGGCGGGACAGACGCTGGTCTTTCGCGCGGCACTGGTGCGTGTGGGAGGCGCGGACAGCTTTGCGCCAAAAGCGCGGGGTCCGCCGCTGCGCGACCTGTCAAAACCCGTCTGAGTTATCTTATCTACTGACTTCCCAATTATTGACAGGAGAGACCTCATGTCTTTCATTTCCCGCGCCGTCCTGGCGCTTGCCCTGACCGCAACGCCGCTGTTTGCCGACACTAACGTGATGCATGCGCATGATTCTTATGCCCGTGTGTCTGGTCCCGGTGCCAAGTCGGGGGCTGCCTTCATGATGCTTGAAAACCATGGCGATGAGGCTGACCGGCTGATCGGTGTAGCCTCTGATGTGGCCGAGAAGGTGGAGCTGCACACCCATATCGACGGCGGCAATGGCGTGATGCAGATGCGCCATGTGCCGGATGGGATTCTTGTGCCTGCGGGCGGCGTTCACATGCTGGAACGCGGCGCGGATCATGTGATGCTGATGGGGTTGAAGCACCCGCTGGCGCAAGGCGACACCGTCACGCTGACCCTGACCTTCGAGAAGGCAGGTGAGGTGGTTGTCGAGGTGCCTGTCGATCTTGACCGCTGAGTGTCTCCGGGCCGGGGGGACGTTTCTCCTCGGGCGGCGCAGCCGCCGTCGGTGAAACGTGGGCCGGGCCTTCGGGTCCGGCCTTGGCGCGTGTGGAGAGCGCCGGGTGCAACTATGGCTGTTCGGCCAGATCGCGAGGGGTGATGAATGCGTCGACGGTGCCGCTATTGAGCGACAGGTCGGCCCATCGCGGTATATCGAAACTGGCCACGAGCGTCGCGCCGGTCGGATAGGCCCCGAAACGCGGATGGTCAGGCCGGTGCGCCACCACTCTTGATGCAAAACTTCCGATTCCCGGATTATGTCCGAGAATGAGAACCGTATTTCCGGATGCCCCTTGCAGTGACCGCAGCAGTGTTTCGGGGGAGGCATGATAGAGGTCCTCCGGGTAGACGACGGATGCACCCAGTTCCAGAAGGTCCAGTGTCTCGCGGGTGCGCGTCGCGGTCGAGCAGAGCACCTTATCCGGCAGATAGTCGTTGCTGCGCAGCCAGGCACCGAGCGCGCGAGCGTTGCGTCTGCCGCGGTCATTCAGCGGGCGGCTGTGGTCCGGCTGGGTAAAGTCGTCCCAGCTGGATTTGGCGTGACGCATGAGGATCAGGCGCATGTCTGTCCTTTCAGGAAGGCGGCCATGTGGAACGCGGATTGTGCCGGGTCGCGGCCCAGGCGACTGGAGGCTGGACATGCCCGACGCACAAGGCAGCCCGTTCGGCAGGCCTGCCCCTGTGCCGAGCGCACATGGGCTGCGCATTTGGCGATGTCATAATCCTGCTCGGGGGCGAGTGCACCCACAGGACAGGCAGTGGTGCAGGGTGCTGCGCAGGACGTACAGGGGGAGGGTGGTGAGGATGGCAGATCCAGCCGGTCATGCATTGCAAGGGCGGCACGGAAGCTGACAAGGAGGCCCGCCTGATCCTGCACCAGCAGCCCGGTGGGCGAGACGTGGTTCCGGCCAGAGGCAAGCGCCCAGGCAATGAATGGCGGCCATGGTGGGCCGTCAGAGGGGTAAATGGCCTGCGCACCGATCTCTTGCGCCAATGCGCCGGCCTGCCGTTTTGACCAGCGGTCGAGAGGGTGCGGCGCGCCGTCGGATTTCTCTGGCGATGCGCTGAAGACGGACCAGAAGCGCGGCTCGTCCGGGCCGAGCAGCAGCAGTGTCTGACATCCTTTGGGTGCGGCATCATCTTGGCCGGGGTGAAACGCCCCGCGAATCGCTAGTGAACGGCTGGCTGCCAGCGTCTCGATCCGCGCATAGCCTGTCGCGGAAGCGGGTCGTGTCGCGATCACTCTGGCGTAGGTGCCGGGCTTGGCCGTCGGATGAGCGACCCTGCGCCGTGATCGGTGAACAACTCCAGCAAGCAGGCGTTGGACACGCGCCCGTCCAGAATTACCACGGCACGCACGCCCTGTTCGATGGCTTTCAGCGCGGTTTCGGTCTTGGGGATCATGCCGCCCGCGATCGTGCCGTCAGCGGTCATACGGCGCACGTCATCGGGGGACATGGAGGTGACGACCTCCCCCGAGGCGTCCTTGACGCCGGACACGTCGGTCAGAAGCAGGAGCCGGTCGGCCTTGAGCGCGCCTGCGATGGCACCCGCTGCAGTGTCGCCGTTGACGTTGAACGTCTCTAGCGGATCCATGCCGGTTGCCACGGGTGCAACGACGGGGATGATCCCTGCCGAGAAGAGGTCGCGCAGGACCTGCACGTTCATCTCGATCGGGCGGCCGACAAAGCCCAGTTCCGGGTCGTCCGCCTCGCAGACCATCAGGTCGTCATCCTTGCCCGACAGCCCGACGGCGCGGCCGCCTTCGTCCATGATCGCCTGAACGATTCGTTTGTTGACAAGGCCGGTCAGGACCATCTCGACCACCTCGACCGTGGCCTGATCGGTGACGCGTTTGCCCCGGACGAATTTGGACTCGATGCCAAGCCGCCCCAGAAGGTCATTGATCATCGGGCCGCCGCCATGGACCACAACCGGATTCACGCCGACCTGGCGCATCAGCACGATGTCACGGGCGAATTCGGCCATCGCATCGGCGTCGCCCATCGCGTTGCCGCCGAATTTCACCACCACGATGGCACCTGAGTAGCGCTGCATGTAGGGCAGGGCTTCTGACAGCGTTCGGGCGGTGGTGATCCAGTCCTGGTTCATGGCGCGCTTCTTCATCCTTGGCATCCCTGTCGGTCTGCAACGTTTATCGGATGCACAGGCAGAGGGTGCAAGGGGTGCTTTGGGCCGCGTCACGCTGAATGGCTGATAGTAGGGGATCTTGGCGAGTGCAGGAGCGAGGGGCCGACCCCTCGCGCTCCCCGGAGTATTTTCGCCAAGAAGAAGGGAGGTCAGTCGAGCTCGGCAATGATGCTGCGCAGGGTTTCCAGGCCGTCGGATTTTTCTGAGGAGGTCACAACGATTTCCGGGTAAGCCGCCGGGTGTTTGGTGAGTGCCGCGCGCACCTGGGTCAGGGTTTTTTCCTGTTCTGCGGGTTTGACCTTGTCGGCCTTGGTCATCACCACCTGGAAGGTGACGGCAGATTGATCAAGCAGGGTCATGATTTCCTCGTCGACGGCTTTGACGCCATGGCGGGTATCCACGAGAACGAAGGCGCGGCGCAAGTTGGCGCGGCCAGAGAGGTAGCGCTTCAGCAAGCGCTGCCATTTTTCGACCACTGCCAGCGGGGCATTGGCATAGCCATAGCCGGGCAGATCGACGAGGTAATGGCTGTCGGACTGGGTGAAGAAGTTGATCTCTTGCGTGCGTCCGGGGGTGTTGGAGGCGCGGGCAAGCGCCTTGGTTCCGGTCAGGGCATTTATCAAGGTGGACTTGCCGACATTGGAGCGTCCGGCAAAGCACACTTCTATTCGGTCGGCATCGGGCAGGCCGTCCATTGCCACGACGCCCTTGAGGAACTGCGATTCGGCGGCAAACAGCAGCCGCCCCTTTTCGCGGGTCGCGGCGTCAGGCTCTTCCGCGAGGGGAAAAGGGAGTTGCATTACGAGGCCTCCAAACTGTCGCCGATGGCGATTTTTCCCGAGGCGGAAACCTCGGCATAGATGCCCATGTCGGTATGGCCCCATGTCTTGAGCGTGCCAAGCGTATCGGCATCGCGGATCCCGGTGTCGGGATTTGCCGTGGTGGCCATGCAGCGGGTAATCGGTTCCCGGATACGCAAGCTGACATTAGCGATGCGGATCTCTTGGCCGATCCAGTCGAACTCTTTCCAAGCTTCCAGCCCGTCGAGCCAGAGATTTATCCGCCAGCGCCGGACATCAAGGCTCTGACCCAGTTTCTGTTCGATCGCGCGATGTGTGGCGAGATTGCCGATGGATATGGACGGGAATGCGCTGTCGGTCATGCCGCGCCCCGGCACACGGATTACCCGTGCAGAGGCCGCGCGGTCTGCGGGCATGACAGGGCGCGCCCAGTCGATCAGGCGGGCACCTTCCTCATCGGGGCGAACCGTCAATTTTGGCAAGTCGGGATGGGTCAGGGTCAGCGTCGACGTTTCTTCGTCAAGCTGCGCGCTGATCGCCATCAACCCCGGTGCCTTTGATCCGCGTGAAAAATTGGCGCAAGGCACCCAAGCAGATCCATCGGCTTTGGAGGCTTCATGCGCAACGGCCCAGGTTCTGTCCCAGGGCAGTGTCTGGCCAGCCGTGAGGCTGACCTGCGACAATGCCTCATGCCCATGGGATTTGACCGGGTGCCGCCAGATCTGCGTGAGACGGACCATTACTTTTCGTCCGGCTTTGGCTTTTTCTTGAAGGACGACAAGATGTTGCCAAAGACATTGGGCTTGTAGCCCTGGCTGCGCATTATCAGATATTGCTGGGTGAAGGTGATCGTGTTGTTCGCGATCCAGTACAGGACCAGCCCGGAGGCGAAGGTTCCCAGCATGAACATGAAGATCCAAGGCATCCAGGCAAAGATCATCGCTTGGGTCTTGTCGGCAGGGGCCGGGTTCAGTTTCTGCTGCAGCCACATGGAGATACCCAGCAGGATCGGCAGAATGCCCAGGCTGACAATCGCGAAGATCGAACTGGGGTCCGGCGGGGCGTAGGGCAGCAAGCCAAAGAGGTTCAGGATCGACGACGGGTCAGGCGCGGACAGGTCGCGAATCCAGCCGATCCAGGGCGCGTGACGCAGTTCCAGCGTGACGAAAATCACCTTGTAGAGCGAAAAGAAGATCGGGATCTGCAAGAGGATCGGCAAACAGCCCGAAGCGGGGTTCACCTTTTCGCGCTTGTAGAGCGCCATCATTTCCTGCTGCATCTTCTGGCGGTCGTCGCCTGCCTTTTCCTTGAGCTTTTCCATCTGCGGCTGAAGCTCTTTCATCTTCGCCATGGAGACATAGGATTTATAGGCCAGCGGGAAAAGCAGTGCCTTGATCAGGAAGGTCAGCAGGATGATCGACCAGCCCATGTTGCCGATCATCGCGTTCAGCCAGTGCAGGACCGCGAAGATCGGTTTGGTCAGGAAGAAGAACCAGCCCCAGTCGATGGAGTCGACGAAGCGTTCGACACCTCCCTTTTGATACTCGCGGATGGTTTCCCACTCTTTTGAACCGGCGAAGAGCTGAGTTGAGACTTCGGACGTTTCACCCGGCGCAAGCGTGATTGTCGGACGAACCGCCTCTGTCTGGTAGATGTCGCGCCGGTCGTCATATTTCACGACCGATTTGTAGGCGGCACCGGGGGTCGGAACGAGCGTCGACATCCAGTAATGGTCGGTAAACCCGACCCAGCCGTTGGAGGCGACCTGCGTGACCTCTGCTCTGGCACCTTCGTTGGCATTGATGGCGTAATCGACGATATCGTCATAGTCGATCTCGGAAAGCTCGCCATCCGCCATCGCGACGACACCTTCGTGGAGAACAAAGAAATTCTTCAGATCCTGGGGTTCACCGTGGCGGGCGAGAATGCCGTAAGGGGCCAGCGCTGTCGTGTTAGCCGAGGTGTTCTCAACCGTCTGCGTCACAGTAAACATGAAATCGTTGTCCACCGCGATGGTGCGGCGGAACGCCAGGCCAGCCGGGCTTTGCCATGTCAAGGTGATGGGGGTCTCAGGGGTGAGCGTTGCCGCGCCTTCGGTCTGCCACAGCGTGTTGGCACCAGGCACGTCATCAACCGACAGGCCGGAACCGGGTGCCCAGCCAAACAGTGCGTAATAGGGCGCGTCAGATCCGACGGGGCGCAACATGTGAACAGTTTCAGCGCCGGGGTCCAAAGTGACCCGGTAGTCGCTGAGGAACAGATCATCAATGCGGCCACCTGCCAAGGAAACGGATCCGCTCAGCCGCGGCGTTTCGATGGCAATCCGCGGCGCTTCGTCGGCGTTTTGCGGCGTCGCGGCTTCGGCAGCACCCGCGTTCGTGCCAGAGGATGGCGCTGCCATGGGCACCGCTGCCGTATCTGATGCAGTGTCCTGTTGAGTGACGGTCGGGGCGTTTGGATCAGGTGTGGCCTGCTCGGGCGGCGGAAAAAGTACGAACCAAGCCAGGATCACCGCGAAGCTAAGCGCCGTCGCAAGAATGAGGTTTTTATTCTGATCGTCCATGGGGGAACGCCACCTGTGCCTGTTCCTGAAATTAGGCTTGGGTTCAACAGACCCTAGGGGGAAAGGTCAAGCGGATTATCCCCCAAAGCGGCTTGAGTTGGCAGTGTCTTCGCGCTTTCAAGCACAAGTTTTGTTGACCATGCAGCGTGTTTGGTCCGTGCGGGGCAGGTTTTGTCGTCGACGTTCCGCAGCGCCGATGCGCAGAACAGCGTTGCGTGTGGCATTTGCACGGTGGATGCGGCGTTCTCGTGTATCACCGGTTTCTGCGTGGTTGCCGATGCATTAGGTGGTCTGGTCGCGTTTCTATCCGGTGGCCCGAGGCAGCCGCGGTGCCTGTACCAGTTTTGTATTATGAGCCTCGATCCATTGAGGGATACGGTCCGCGGGCATCGGGCGCGCGATCCCAAATCCCTGGACATGCGTACATCCCAATTGCGCCAAAAGCGCATGTTCGCCCACGGTTTCGACGCCCTCGGCGACAGTATCCAGCCCAAGGCGTTCTGCCATGCCAATTACGGCGGCGACCACAAAACGTTGATCATCATCAGTATCCAAACGGGTGATGAAGCTGCGGTCTATCTTGAGACGCGAGACATCGAACCGGCGCAAAGCACTGATCGAGGCCTGACCGGTGCCAAAATCGTCAAGGTCGATGCCACAGCCCAATGCCGCCAGCGCACGAATATTGCGAGCGATCACATCATCTGGACCGTTTGCCACGACATCTTCCAACACTTCGATATTCAGACGGTGAGGAGTCAGATTAAAACGGTCAAGCTGCCATGCCAAACGTTCGGTCAGGCGCGGATCATCGAGGTCCTGCGTGGTCATGTTGATGCTCGCAGTCGCAATGGTCAGCCCGGCATTGTCCCAGCCGCGCATTGCCTCCAGCGTTTCCTGCAACACGATTTCGGACAAGCGCGGCAGCAGACCGGCTGCGTCGATCGAGGGAAGGAAGGCGGCGGGGGGAAGGATGCCGCGATCGGGATGATTCCAGCGGGCCAATGCTTCTACCCCGGTCACGCGCCCGGTTTCGGTGCTGATCTGAGGCTGGAACCACGGTACGATCTCACCCGTTTCGAGTGCTGCGCGGATTTCGGATTCGAGAGGGTCGGCATCGGCATTCGTGTTTCGACTGTGCCGAGACCAGGCGCGAATTGCTGAGGGGCCGTTGGCGTGTGCCTCTGCCAATGCCGCCTCGACATGCGCCAACAGGCGTTCGCCGGCATCGTTTTCCTCAAGGCGGGATGACAGGCTGATGCCGACGGAACAACTTGGATAGACGGCAATTCTGTCAATGGCTGCGGGTTCTTCGGCGGCGGCCTGAACACGAGTCGCAAGTTGCAGGGCGCTTTCCAGATCCAGGCGCATCACAGGGCCAAGCAATATTGCGATTTGATCACTTTCCAGAACATAAATGTCGTCGCCGGGGCGCAATACGCTGCGCAACCGTTCCGCCGCCGCATCACGCAGCTTGATAATGGTTTCAGGGCCATGTCGGCTCGCCAGTGCCTGCGTGTTCTCGAACCCCAGCAGCAGACAGGCAGTCATCTTTTTCTGGCAGCGGGCGATCGACAGAACCTCGGATGCCAGCGGATGCAGCATGTTCAAGGTGATGACTTCGGCTACATGTACGCCACCACTGTCCGCATCGGTCGCACGGAAAAAACCTGTCAAAGAGAGAATGCAAGGCACGCCAAGCGCGATAGTCAGCATTGCCATTTCACCCAGCAACCAGAAGGCCGCCAATGCCATTGCCGGGACAAACGCAACAACCTGCGGCCCCTGAAACGCCGCGCGAAGATGTTTGTTGGCGCGAAAAATGTTCCTGACGAAGTTGCTCATCCTGCCCCCATGGTGGCACTGTCGGCCGGTCCCACTTTGATGGGTGGACAATAGCGCGCCGGGGGTGGTGCAAAGATTAACTCAGGCGAGGAATCTCTGGCGAATTCACTTCAATTTCGTCTGTTTTGAGCGCCAGTCCGACAAAATCGAACAGTTTCGGATCCAGAAGATGTGAGGGCCGCGCATTGGTCAACGCGCGGAACATCACCTGTCGTCTGCCGGGACTGTTCTTTTCCCAGCCATCGAGGATCTGTTTCACCTGCTGCCGTTGCAGCCCGTCCTGGCTGCCGCAAAGATCGCAGGGGATGATCGGATAGTTCATCGCGCGGGCAAATTTCTCGCAATCCGCCTCGGCCACATGGGCGAGGGGGCGATAGAGAAACAGATCGCCTTCTTCGTTGACCAGCTTTGGCGGCATTGTCGCCAGCCGCCCGCCATGGAACAAATTCATGAAAAATGTTTCCAAAATGTCGTCCCGGTGGTGGCCCAGAACAACGGCAGAGCACCCTTCTTCGCGCGCAATCCGGTACAGATGGCCGCGTCGCAGCCGCGAACACAGCGCGCAGAACGTGCGACCGGCGGGTATCTTGTCCACGACGACGGAATAGGTGTCTTGATATTCGATGCGGTGCGGAACCTGCATCTTCTTCAGAAATTCGGGCAGAATGGTGGCGGGAAAGCCGGGTTGCCCCTGATCCAGATTGCAAGCCAGCAGGTCCACGGGAAGCAATCCGCGCCATTGCAGCTCGTACAGCACGGCCAGCAGAGTGTAGCTGTCCTTGCCGCCGGACAGGCACACAAGCCATTTTGGGCGGGCGGCCCCATCGCGTGCCTCGGGCGTCACCATGCCGTATTGCTCGATCGCCTCGCGTGTCTGACGGACAATCCGCTTGCGCAGTTTCTTGAATTCGGTGCCTGACGGGGCACCGTGAAACAGGGGATGAATGTCGTCGGACTCGTCAAGCATGGTTTGGACCTTCGGCAAAGTCATTCTGTGATAGCGGGGGCAGGGGGGATTCGGCCAGCGGACACGCGGCTATCGTCGGCGTTCGGGCACGTTATCGACGCCGGATCCGCCCCACGGATGACAACGCGCGATGCGGCATGCCGCCATCCAACTGCCACGAAGGCCGCCGTGTTTTTCCAACGCTTCCAGCGCGTAGGCAGAGCAGGTGGGCTGGTAGCGGCAGCCGTGACCGACCCATGGCGAAAACAGCAGGCGATAGGCGCGCACGGGCAGGGCGGCAACATGGGCCAGCGGGGTCATTTGTGCAACTTTGCAAGCGCTTGGGCAAGATCGGCCTTCAGCGCCTCGAAGGGGCGCGCGGCCGTGGCTTCGGCGCGGCCGATCAGGACGTAGTCGTGGCCCGGCAGCCCTTCATGGGGCAGGACGAATCGAGCGGCCTCGCGCAACCGACGTTTGGCGCGATTGCGGGCAACGGCGTTGCCGACCTTCTTGGAGCAGGTATACCCCACGCGAATCGTCGGATCCCCGTCGCCGCGTGCCCGCGCCTGAACCATCATCGAGGCACAGCCTTGCCTGCGCGCGCGGGCAGCAGCCAGAAAATCCGACCGCTTTTGCAACACGACAAGTTGCGGACATGACGAAACCACCGCTGGCTTGACCGTGTTTTTGGCAGAATTGCCATCCACGGAAGCCACCGGCGGTGTCATATCGTCCATCCCGAGACGCGGATTACGCGCTCAGCGACTTCCGGCCCTGCGCGCGGCGCGCGTTCAGGATCTTGCGGCCGGCCTTGGTGGCCATGCGCGCACGAAAGCCGTGGCGGCGTTTGCGAACCAGGTTCGAGGGTTGAAAGGTGCGTTTCATCGCTCCGTCTCCGTCTGAGTCTTGGGCCCGAGGCGCGAGACTCGTTTCGCAGGGCCGTTTATTCGAAGCCCGTGCTATAGGCAGGTGCTGCGGATAAGTCAAACGCCGCAATAGGGTTTTGCAACATTTTCCGTCAGGACGTGGCGCGGAATGTTTCAATACCCCGCACAAGCGCCGAATTCACTGCCAAACCTGTCACTGTGGATCAAGCGCCCGTGAGGCGGGTATCGTTTCTGCATCGCTTTGCGCATGTATCTGTCACCATGCCCCACATCAGGAACCCGGATATGAGCGATATGACCGATACGAAATTCCCCAGCGCGGCCCGACATGTGCCCCTGATCGTGATTCTGGTCGTGGCGATCGCGGGCTATTTTATGCTGCGCGACTACCTGACCTTTGAAACGCTTCGGGCCAATCGAGAGGCTTTGCTGGCGTATCGGGATGCGCATTTCGTGCTGCTCGCGCTTGGGTTCGTCGCGACATATATCACCATTGTTGCCTTTTCGCTGCCGGGGGCTGCGGTTGCCTCTGTCACCGGTGGATTTCTGTTCGGGCTTTGGACAGGGACAGGGTTCAACGTGGTTGCGGCGACCATCGGTGCGGGGGCCATTTTTCTGGCGGCGCGCTGGGGGCTGGGGCAGGCGCTGAGCGCCAAGATCGACGCATCGGAAGGCAAGCTGAGCAAGCTGCGCGAAGGTCTGCGGGAGAACGAGATCAGCGTCCTGTTCCTGCTTCGACTGGTGCCGGCGGTGCCGTTCTTCGTGGCCAACCTGTTGCCGGCGATTGTAGGGGTGAAATTCCGCAACTTCCTGTGGACCACGGCGTTGGGCATTATCCCCGGTGCGATTGTGTTCACCTCGATCGGCGTGGGCGTTGGAGAAGTCTTTGACCGTGGCGACACGCCCGATCTGAGCCTCTTGTGGGAGCCGCAGGTTATCGGGCCAATTCTCGGTCTGGCGGCGCTGGCAGCGCTGCCCATTGTGATCAAATCAATTCGCGGGCGGAAGGACATCTGATGAAACGCATCGAAACAGATCTACTGGTCATCGGGGGCGGTTCTGGCGGTCTGTCCGTGGCCTCCGGGGCTGTCCAGATGGGTGCCAAGGTGGTGCTGCTGGAAGGTGGAAAGATGGGCGGCGATTGCCTGAATTACGGCTGCGTGCCCTCCAAGGCGCTGATCGCCAGCGGCAAGGCTGCTTACGGCATGGCGCATGCCGAGGTGTACGGCGTGGCGAATGCGTCACCACAGGTCGATTATGCCGCAGCCCAAGGCCATGTGGCCGATGTGATCAGCCAGATTGCCCCGGTCGACAGCCAGGAACGATTCGAAGATCTGGGTGTCACGGTCATCCGAGAATACGGCCACTTCCTGTCCATCAACGAGGTGCAGGCAGGGGACGCCGTCATCGCTGCGCGCCGGATCGTGATCGCCACGGGCTCTTCTCCACTGGTGCCGCCGGTTCCCGGACTGGATAAAGTACCGCATCTAACCAATGAGACGCTGTGGGAGCTGCGCGAACGTCCCGGCCATTTGCTGATCATCGGTGGCGGACCAATTGGCATGGAGATGGCGCAAGCCCATCGGCGGCTAGGGTCTGACGTGACCGTGATCGAAGGGGCAAAGGCGCTTGGCAAAGATGACCCCGAGATGGCCGAGATTGTTCTGGAGAAGCTGCGCGCCGAAGGCATCGAGATTGCCGAGGACGCATTGGCGCAGGAAGTCCGTGGAACTGAAGGTGCCATCGAGGTAGCGGCCAAGGATGGACGCGTCTTTCACGGCACGCATCTGCTGGTCGCCGTCGGCCGCAAAGCCAATACCGACAAACTGAACCTTGAGGCGGCGGGCGTCGAGACGACTCGCACAGGGATCAAAGTTGATGACAGTCTGAAAACCACCAATCGGCGGATCTATGCCATTGGCGATGTGGCGGGCGGGCTGCAATTCACCCATGTTGCGGGCTACCACGCAGGTATCGTCATTCGCTCTGCCCTGTTCGGATTGCCGGCCAAGACCAAAACCGCGCATATCCCATGGGCCACATATACCGACCCGGAACTGGCGCAGGTCGGTCTGACAGAGGCTGAGGCCCAGAAAAAACACGGGGCTGGGTTTGAAACCGTCCGCTTTCACTACAGCCACAATGACCGCGCGATTACCGAACGCAAGACGACCGGTCTTATCAAGGTCATGGTCGTGAAGGGGCGGCCGGTTGGCGTGTCTATCGCAGGGTATCAGGCGGGCGAATTGATCAACCTATGGTCGCTTGTCATCGCCAATGGTCTGAAAATGAGTCATGTTGCCGATATGGTTTCGCCCTATCCAACCATCGGGGAGGTTAACAAACGGGCCGCGGGGGCCTATTTCTCCCCCAGATTGTTTGAAAGCGACATGGTCAAGCGTGTCGTGGGACTTGTGCAGCGCTGGCTGCCCTGAGGGATTGTGTCTTACCGCCCATGTTGAATTCGCTCTCCGGCCGTTTCCTGATCCTGACGACGATCTTCGTGATGCTGGCGGAGGTGTTGATCTTTCTGCCGTCTGTCGCGCGCTTCCGCGAGGATTTCCTGCTGGCACGGCTGGAGCGGGCGCAGATCGCGTCGCTTGCGCGGCTGGCAAATGACAATATCGGCGTCGACCTCGAAGAAGAACTGCTGCTGAACGCAGGCGTTTTCAACGTGGTGCTGCGACGGGACGAGGCCCGGCAACTGGTGCTGTCATCCCCGATGCCCGACGCGGTCTGGGCGACCTATGATCTGCGCGACCCGTCCGCGACCACGCTGATCCGCGACGCGGTTGCGCAACTGGCTGACCCCGAGCCGCGGATGATCCGGGTCATCGGCAATCCGCTGCGCGATGCCGGGTTGCTGCTTGAAGTGACGATGGAAACTGCGCCGCTGCGAATGGCGATGATCGACTATGGGTTGCGCATTCTAGCGCTGTCAGCGGTGATCTCGGTGATTACGGCGATGATGTTGTTTCTTGCCGTGCGTCGATTGCTGGTCAAACCGATCAAGAAACTCGTGCATCAGATGGCGAGCTATGCCGCCGCGCCCGAAGATGCCCGGCGTATCCTCCGTCCGACTGCTGGGGTCCGCGAATTGCGCGAGGCTGAAGAAGCGCTGCAAACGCTTGAAACACAGCTGACTTCGGCGCTGAAGCAGAAAGAGCGGTTGGCGCAATTGGGCGGTGCTGTGGCCAAGATCAGCCATGACCTGCGCAATATCCTGACCTCGGCACAGTTGTTTACGGACCGCATCGAAACCTCCGACGACCCGACCGTGCAGCGGCTCGCACCAAAGCTGGTGAATTCGATCACACGCGCGGTCTCCCTGTGCGAAAGCACACTCGCCTTCGGGCGCGCTGAGGAACCCGCGCCGACGTTGACGCGGTTCAATCTGGCGGAACTCGTGGGCGATGTGCTGGATGGCGAGCGACTTGCCATCGGTGACCACGACCTGAGCCTGTCCGAGGATATTCCCGCGCAGATGATGATCCGCGCCGATACCGAGCAACTGTATCGCGCACTTTCCAACCTTGTGCGCAACGCCCGTCAAGCGATCGTCGGAACCGGGAAACCGGGCGAGATCAACATCGCCGCCCGCGAAGACGACACGACCTGGTATATCGACATTACCGATACCGGTCCCGGCCTGCCGCCCAAAGCGCGCGAACACCTGTTCCAGGCGTTTCATGGCGGTGCCCGGAAGGGCGGGTCGGGCCTTGGCCTGGCTATCAGCCAGGAACTGCTGCGCGGCCACGGTGGCGCGCTTCGTCTGGTTTCAAGCGATGAGGCAGGATCCCGCTTCGAGATCAGCTTGCCCATGCAAGACGTGCTCGATGATTGAAATTTCCTGTATTTTGCCCCTTGCAAAGCCCGACATCGGAAGGTAATCCCGCCCCAACGGACCGATAGCTCAGCTGGATAGAGTACCTGACTACGAATCAGGGGGTCGGGGGTTCGAATCCTCCTCGGTCCGCCACTTCACCCCCTTTGTGGTTGATTTCTTTGTGTTGTTTGTTCATTTTGTCGAACCATTTCTGTTGGGCTCGTCAATTTCTGAACCCGTTTCGTTCCGCGCAGCTTGGCAAAACCCTTGCCCGCCACAAGGCCACGCCGTGCCTCGGCCGCGTAAATCTGGACCATCTGCGGCGATGTATGACCCGCCCATGCCAAACGACGCATTCATAGAGAGGCACGTCTGAATGGCGGCATCGCTATAGGTCTGCTGGCGACCACGCCGACCTGTCGGCGCGGCATCCCGGCTCATCTCGGGATCAAATCAGATCATCAGCGAGCTGCGTCTCTTGTGCGCTTCGTTATGGCTTGGCCAGTTCCTGGTCTTGTAGGTCGGGGGAATTCGCTCATGAATTCAGGCTAACATACTAGTTTTACAGTATGCGCCGTCTCGGCCCCATTGGTGTTTCGCTTGCGGTGGGGTGCTCGGCTCATTCTGCTGACGTTTTTGCCTTCGTGAACGCTCAGAATGAG
>NZ_FWYD01000013.1 GCF_900176485.1 Primorskyibacter flagellatus | reverse complement strand
AGCTCGATCTCGTCGCGCTGGCGGCCAAGCTCGCCCGTGATCGCGGCAAAAACATCCGCGTCACGATCAGCAAGCGGTTCAGTGAAAAATCCAGTGGCGCGGTGGGGGGCATTCATGTCTGCATTTCCTTCGATATTGGGGCTATCCGGTCCAACCAAGTGCGGCGGCAACACAATTCATGGATTGCATCAGCGGCACACTTCCCGGACCATCTGTCTTCGAACGGCTGTCTTTCAGCAACGCGATCTGCATATCATGCACGCGGTCCAGTTCTCCCCGAACCCGCGAAAAGCGGCTGCTCATCATGGGGAAACGGGCACCGATCTGGCCGGAGCCGGTGATCGTGCGCAGGCATTGGCAGCTTGCCTCGTATTCGCGCTGGATCATTCCGAATATGTTGTCGCGAATGTCGGTATCGGCAAGCAGTTGGGCATAGCGCGCCGCCACATCCATATCCGTATGGAACAGCGACTTTTCCACTTCGTCCACGATCAGCCGGAAAAGCGGCGATTGCGCGAACATGGCCCGCAGCAGCACATCGCCCTCTTCCTTGCGGAACCGTCGAAAAGAGGTGATCGCGGACCCGAATCCATACCAGCCCGTGATAAGGTGACGGTTCTGCGACCATGCAAAAACCCACGGGATCGCACGCAGATCATCAAGGCTTTCGGCCCCGAAACGCCGCGCCGGGCGTGACCCCATCTTGAGCATCGCCAGCTCCTCGACCGGGCTGGCATATTGGAAATAGCTCACGAAGCCGGGCTGGTGCAGCAAAGTGCTATAGGCGGTCTGCGACATTCCCGACAGCGCCTCCAGCGCGTCGTGATAATCGGGCCTGTTTTCGGGCGCGACTTTGCTCAGCGACCGCGCAAGAACCGAGGATGCGAGCAGTTCCAGTTCATGTTGGGCAGTGCCGCGATTGGCAAATTTGGACGAGACGACCTCGCCCTGTTCGGTGGTCCGCAGCTTGCCGTGCACAGTGCCATGTGGCTGGGCCGCGATGGCACGTTCCGTCGGCGCGCCACCCCGGCTGACCGACCCGCCGCGCCCGTGGAAAAAGACGGGGCGGCAATCATGTGCCTTGAGACTGCGGGTGATGTTGCGCTGCGCCTTTTCCAATTCCCAGGTGGAACAGATGAATCCACCATCCTTGTTGCTGTCGGAATAGCCCAGCATCACCTCGATCTGATTGTCGCGGCCGACAAGGCTGCGCCGGGCCAGCGGCACCTTCAGCAACTGGTCCAGAATCTGTGGTGCAGCGCGCAGGTCATCTATCGTCTCAAAAAGCGGGACAACAGCCAGGTCCAGCTTTTCGGCCCCAAAGCCAGCGTATCGCGCCAGCAAATAGACCCCAAGCAGGTCGTCACAAGACCGCGTCATCGACAGGATAAACGGACCCATCGCCTGCGGATCGCCGCCCAGAGATGCCTGTCGCATCAGTGTCAGCAACGCCATCATTTCGCGGGCTTCGTCGCCCAGCTTGTCGTGATCGACCCATCGCAGATCGGCGCTGCCCAGATCCTGCCGCAGACGTGCAGACCATTCAGGTGTTCCATATTCAGGCGGGGTTTCGGTCAATGTCCAGATTTCGGCGATCACGCGCGTGGTCACGGAAGAGTTTTGCCGGACGTCCAGCGTAACGGTCCGAAACCCGAACACCTCCGCCTGCCAGCGGATCGGCTGGATGTGTCGGGCCGCCAACCGGGCGGCACCGATTGCGACAAGGCCGTCCGCGATCCGGCGCAGATCCTGAATAAAGTCCCGAACCTGCCGATACGTCCCTGCCCCACCTGATTGCGTGGCCTTTATGCGCCGCGCAATCGCGCTTAGCGCCTGACGAAAATGCTCGCCGGGATTGGGGTGGAGGGGGCTGTCGGCAGGTGGCGCTGCATCTATGATCTTTGTCAGCACTTCAAGCGTCTCAGACGGCAGTCCGGCAATCGCGGTGCTGACACTGATGTGGCGCGCGGCATCGGTCAGTTCGGACACATATCGCGCAAGGATGGTTGCCCGGTTCCTCTCCAGCGCGGCGCGCGTGGTCTGCGTTGTGACATTGGGGTTGCCGTCGCGATCCCCACCGATCCAGGAATGGAAATGCACACAAGGCGACGTATTGCCCCCGATACCGAAGCGGCTTTGCGCGGCATCATGGAACCTGTGATAGAGTTCGGGCACCGCGTCGAACAGCGCATCGCGGAAAAACTGCAAGCCCCATTCGATTTCATCCTCGGGCGTGGGGCGTTGCAAACGCAACTCACCGGTCAGCCACAGAAGGTCGATTTCGCTTTCCAGATCGCGCATGAGGTCGCGCCGTTCGCGCGGCGTCCAACGGCGGGTTTCCAGCTTCACCAGACCGCGATATATGCGGCGATGAATCTCCAATACGGTCACGCGCTTTGCTTCGGTCGGGTGGGCCGTCAGCGTCGGACCGACAGACAGGCGCTGCGCGGCATCGTCGAATTCCGACCGCGACACATCGGCCGCGTCAGCCAGTGCTCTGGCAAAGCTGCCACTCACCGCATCGGCACCGTCTTTGGTCTCTGCCTCGCGCCGGGCCCGCATCGCGGCGTTTTCCTCGACAATCTTGAGAAGCTGAAACCAGATGTTCAGTGCCTGAAGGTAGCTGGCCTGATCCTTGCCTTGCGGCAGGGAGCCATCAGAGCTGTCGAGCAAAGGCAGGGCCTGCGGCGCGCGATGTGAGATCACATTGCGCCACAGTTCCTGGACCTCCGTCCGCAGGGTGTCGGCATAGGCATCGGACACTGCAAGAGCGTGCTCCGGCCCGGTGGACGCCTCGGCTTGTGCCATCAGTTGACCCTGTCCCTCGGTTCGCGCCCTTCAAAGAAATCGCGCAGGTTATCAATGACCCTGAAGCCCATTGCCTCGCGGGATTCGTGGGTGGCGCTGCCCAGATGCGGCAGCATCACCAGACGGTCACAGTCCAGAAGGGCCGGATTGATCCGCGGTTCGCCCACGAACACATCAAGTGCTGCCCCTCCGATCGTGTTGAACCAAAGCGCCTGCGACAGCGCCAGTTCGTCTATCACCTCGCCACGGGCCGTGTTGATAAGGAAGGCATCCGGTTTCATCAGTTCCAGCCGGGCAGAGTTGATCATGTTGCGGTTTTCGGCACCGCCCGGACAATGCAGCGAAACGAAATCGCAAAGCGGCATCAGGGTTTCGATGTCATCGACCTGGGTGGCGTTGCATTGCGCCAGCACTTCGGGCGCGACCTTGCTGCGGTTTTGCACCACGATCTTCATGCCGAAACCATGATGCGCCCGGCGGGCAACCTCCTGACCGATCCTGCCGAACCCGATGATCCCGAGCGTCTTGCCCGAGACCTTGGTTCCAACCAGATGCGTCGGCCGCCATCCCGTCCAGCGGCCTTCGCGGATCTCACGTTCGCCTTCGCCTGCCCGCCTTGCAACCATCAGCAAAAGCGTCATGGCAAGATCGGCGGTGCATTCGCTGAGAACATCCGGTGTGTTCGTGACGGTGATCCCAAGATCATTCGCGGCGGCGATGTCGATATGGGTATAACCGACCCCGTAATTGGCGATGATCCTGGTCTGTACAGACTTCATCTGCATCGCCTCGCCGCCGATTGAATCGGTGACGGTGGGCAGAACCGCATCACAGGAAGACAGCGCCGCCCGAAAATCTTCCGGGCCAAGCGGTTTGTCCGATGTGTTGAGAACCGTATCGAAACTTTCGGAAAGTTGCGCTTCGACCGCTGCGGGCCAGCGACGCGTGACCAGAACCTTGGGCTTCACCATTGGAACAACCTCCTATTGCATGACACGTTCGATGGTTTCACCGATCACCGCAGGGTTTTCGGCAACGGTCACGCCCGCGGCGGTCAGAATTTCCACCTTTTCGCTGGCGCTTTCCCCGAAGGCCGAGATGATCGCACCGGCATGCCCCATCGTGCGGCCCTTCGGTGCGGTCAGACCGGCCACATAGGCGACCACCGGCTTGCTGACGTGATCGCGGATATATTCGGCGGCTTCGGCTTCCTGCGGCCCGCCGATCTCGCCGATCATGCAGATGGTATGCGTGTCCGGGTCATTCTCGAACTGTTCAAGGATATCGCGGAAGGAGGACCCGTTGATCGGATCGCCGCCAATCCCCACCGAGGTGGATATCCCGATCCCACGCTCCTTGAGCTGGGCCGCGGCCTCATACCCCAACGTCCCGGACCGCCCGACGATGCCCACATTGCCTTGCAGATAGATATGTCCAGGCATGATCCCCAGAAGCGCCTTGCCGGGGCTGATCGTTCCGGCACAGTTCGGGCCGGTCAACACCATGCGCCGCTCTTTCGGATAGCGGTACATGTAGCGTTTCACCCGGATCATGTCCTGCGCGGGAATGCCGTCGGTGATGCAGACGCAATACCGGATCCCCGCATCGGCAGCTTCCATTATACTGTCGGCGGCAAAGGGCGGCGGAACAAAGACAAGGGTCGCCTCGGCACCCGTTTCGGCGACGGCTTCCTTCATCGTGTTGAAGACGGGAACGCCTTCGACGGTTTCGCCACCCTTGCCGGGCACGACACCGCCCACGACATTGGTGCCATATTCGATCATGTCCTTGGTATGGAACCGGGCCATTTTGCCGGTAATTCCCTGCACAAGCACTTTCGTGTCGCGGTCCAGATAGATGCTCATTACACGGCCCTCACTTTGGTGCTTTGATCAAGATCGCTCTGCCATGCGCCGACGGCGCGTTCAGCGGCTTCGACAAGGGTCGTTGCCCTGATAAGTGGCAGACCGCTTTCGGCGAGGATCTTCTGACCCTCCTCGACATTGGTTCCGGCAAGGCGCACGATCACCGGCACGTTGACTTCGACTTCGCGCAGCGCCTTCACCACGCCTTCGGCCACCCAGTCACACCGGTTGATGCCGGCAAAAATATTGACAAGGATCGCTTCGACCTTGGCGTCGGACAAAACCAGACGGAATGCCTTGGCAACCCGTTCAGGCGTTGCGCCGCCCCCGATATCGAGGAAATTCGCTGGTTCGCCGCCGGCAAGCATGATTGTGTCCATCGTGGCCATTGCAAGCCCGGCACCGTTGACGATGCAGCCGATATTGCCATCCAGACCGACATAGGACAGTCCGCGGTCGGCCGCGCGGCTTTCGCGCGGATCTTCCTGCGATTTGTCGCGCAGTTCGGAAATCTGCGGATGCCGGAACAGCGCGTTGTCGTCGAAGGTCATCTTGGCGTCGAGCGCCAGGATACGGTTGTCCCCGGTGATGACCAGCGGGTTGATCTCTACCATCGTCGCGTCAAGCTCGGTGAAAGCGCGGAAACATCCCTGAAGGGTGCGCACCATCTGCTGCACCATCCCTGCGTCGATCCCCAGCTTGAAAGCGATCTCGCGACACTGGAATTCCTGCAAACCCACAGCCGGTTCGACGGTGGCGCGCACGATACTGTCAGGTCGGTCGGCAGAGATGTCCTCGATCTCCATGCCGCCTTCGGCGCTCGCCACGATCATCACGCGCTGGCTTGTCCGGTCCAGAACGAAGCCCAGATAGATCTCGCGGTCGATCGGCACCGCCGCCTCGACATAGACACGGTAGATGCCTTTGCCTTCGGGGCCGGTCTGATGCGTGACCAGCCTGCGACCGAACATGTTTTCCGTGACTTCCTGAATTTCGACGTCGCTGTTGCAAACCTTGACGCCGCCGGCCAAGCCTCGCCCGCCGGCGTGGATCTGCGCCTTGACCACCCAACGCTCACCGCCCATTTCGCGGGCGCGATATGCGGCCTGTTCAGGGCTGTAGGCCAATGCCCCTGGGGGCACCTCGACGCCAAAGTTGCTCAGCACTTCCTTGGCCTGATACTCGTGGATATCCATAGTTCTGTTCCTCCCGGTGACAGATTATTCCGCTGCGATATCGGTGTCGTAATGCCGGTTCAGCCCATCGCGGACCGCATCGGTGTCGATCTTGGCACCCAATTCGCGCATCGCCTCGCCAAACCGTGTCGCGATCTCAAGGATCGCTTCCTGCGTCAGCAGGTTGAGAATACCGATACGGATCTGCACCGGTTGCGACAGTGTCGGCCAGATACCGAAACCGTTGGCCCGACAGTTCTGCACCAGTTCCATCTCGCGGCCTGCCAATTCCTCGGGCAGGTTCAGCACCACCAGCGACGTCATGTTCGACGACACCTTGCACCCCATTGTCGTCACGGCTTCGCGGAGCGCTGCCTCGTGGAAGGCATAATCCCGTGCGCGCTGTGCGACGCCATGCTGAAGCGTGATCCGCAGCGCCTCGTGAAAGGCGGCGACGGCATAGGGGCTGTGCGTGCGGTGATAGACACCCTTCTCTGCATCCTTGCCGTCGATAATGCCCCAGTGACGCGCTTCGAGGATCGGATGATGCACGAAGCTGCGGCAGCCCGTGGATTTCAGAACGTCGATATAGCGATCGGTGAAGGACACCGGAGCGTAGGTCAGCGGCAGGCAGCAGATGCCTTTCTGAGGGCACGAGGCCCACCCATGCACGCCGGGGAAATCGTCAATCCGGAAATCCTCGACGCCCAGCGACGACACAGCGTCGATCAGGCCCATGACATCATAGCGCTCGCAGGCATCCGAGAACCCGCGCAGATCGTTGATCCGGCCTGAACCGGTTTCCCAATGCGCCATCGCGGCCCATTTCGGTTTATGCTCTGCCAGGGCTTTTTCAACGATTTCGCCGCTGACTGACTCGCCATGCGGCACGTCGATGATGGTGACAAAGGCGGGCTTGGGGTCAAGTGGATTGGCTGCGAGTTCCTCGGCGGTCGCTGCCTTCATGCGGACAGTCAGGCCATCGATCCCTGAAAACGTGCCGTTGTTGAACACGACGACCTTGTCGCCCGGCATCACCGCGTTGAACATTACGTCCAGGCCGCTCCAGCCCGTACCGGCAACGCCGAAAGTATGAACGTTGCGCGTACCCATTACATCGCGCAACATGTGTTTTGCCTCGACCATGCCGCGCAACACATCGGGTTGCATATGATCCGCGACCCCCGCAGCGGTGAAACGCTGCAACACACGAGGATCGGTATTGCCGGGCCCAGGCCCTGCGGCAAGAGTTTGCGGAATGTCGAGCTGCGGGAAGATCTCAGTGTCGGTCATGCTGATATTTTTCCTATCAGTTAATTTCCAGTCCTCTTCAGGAAACACCTACTCGACAAACCGCACAACATCCGTCATTACTGCTTTTGGGTATCTAAATGGGTGGTAATTTTCCTATTCTTTCAGGCAAGAATGCTACGGTATACAGATTTTACCCCTACCCAGAGGCATGGTTTATTCAGATAAAGGCTATGATTTGATATGGTTAAGGAAATCGCACCACCGATCAGCATCATGTTGGCCGACAGCAATCCGCTCGTGCTGTCGGCGATGTCCGCCTATTTCGAACGCGACAAGCGATTCTCTTTGATTGCGACCTCCGGTACCGCCGAAGGTTTTCTTGGAACGGTCATGCGGGTGCCGGTGCAGGTCGGTGTCATCGACTGGAATCTGCCCGTGCTTGGCGGCGCCAGGTTGCTGGAAGTATTGCGCGAGCACGAAAAAGCACCGCGGCTTGTCGTCTATGCGGATGAGAACAGCGATGCGCATCGCGGGGCGATGGCGGCAGGTGCGGCCGGTTTTGTGGCGCGGAACGGCCCTGTCGAGGGGTTGCTTGACACCTGCATCGCGGTCGCGGCGGGCCAGATGGTCTTTCCGTTTCTCGATGTGCGCGACCTTCAGAAGGATCCGATCCATTCCCTGTCGCGGCGGGAACGGATCATGCTCGAGGCGCTGTCGAAAGGTCTGACCAATCGCGAGCTTTCGAAGGAATTGGATATTTCGATAAACACCGTGAAATTCCATCTCTCGAACCTGTTCGAAAAACTCTCGGTCAGGAACCGGGCGCAAGCGATCGCTTTCTACTACAGCAGCCGCTTGCCCGGAGAACGTGCCTCGCGTCAGCAAGCAAAAGAATGACCCAGTTTGACAGGCTCGGAATTATTTTCTTGACAGGAAACTATTCTTCCTACTTGCATAGGGGCTGCCAGAGCAATGACCGCCAAGGAGCATAGAACATGAGTTTCCATCCAATCGAACAGGCCCCCGGACGCCTGAACAGAAGCGAGTTGGCCGTTCCCGGAAGTCAGCCGCAAATGTTTGAAAAAGCAGCTGATTCCGACGCCGACGTGATCTTTCTGGATCTCGAAGATGCCGTCGCTCCCGACGAAAAATTGCAAGCCCGAAAGAACATCATCAAGGCGTTGAATGAAATCGACTGGGGACGAAAATCCATGTCGATTCGAATCAACGGGCTGGATACGCACTACATGTATCGCGACGTTGTCGACATCGTTGAACAGGCCGGGGAACGTCTGGACCTGATCATGATACCCAAAGTTGGCACTGCCGCAGATGTCTACGCGGTGGACATGTTGGTGACTCAAATCGAGGATGCCACAGGTCTGAAAAAGCGCATCGGCTTCGAGCATATCATCGAAACAGCCCTGGGCATGCAGAATGTCCATGAGATCGCCGCCGCATCCAAACGCAACGAAAGCCTGCATTTCGGTGTCGCGGACTATGCTGCAAGCACCCGCGCCCGGACCACGGTTATCGGCGGCGTGAACGAGCATTACTCTGTGCTGACGGACCCCGATGGAGACGGAAATCGTCAAACTCATTGGGGCGATATGTGGCATTACGCCATTTCACGCATGGTTGTTGCCGCCCGCGCCAACGGGTTGCGTCCGCTTGACGGCCCGTTCGGCGATTTTTCCGATCCCGACGGGTTCAAGGCAGCCGCGTACCGTGCGGCTGTGATCGGCTGCGAGGGCAAATGGGCAATCCACCCTAGCCAGATCGCCCTCGCAAACGAGGTGATGAGCCCCTCCAAAGACGAGGTGGATCGGGCCGAACGTATCCTCAAGGCGATGGCCGAAGCCGAAGCGGCAGGCAAAGGTGCTGTATCGCTTGATGGCCGTCTGATCGACTATGCCTCCATCCGCCAAGCCGAAGTCCTGGTGGAGAAGGCCAAGCAGATCAGCGCCGGCTAGCATTATGGCTGACGCGCATTCTGGCGCGTCAGCCGTCTACCCATCCCGTGAATGTCGCCGCTGCTGCCTTGCAGTAGCATGACAGTATCGGGCGCACCCGTCGGCACACCCCTCCCGGCCGACGGGTGCCATTTGCCATCCGACGCGCGATAAGATCGCTCTTGCAGTCCTTCGTCGCCTGAATGCGAAAAAAGGCGCGCCTGCCCCGGCAGACGCGCTTGCAATGCGAACGTTCAGAGAGTGCCAAAGAAGATTATCAGGTTTTCTGCGGTCCCTCGGTCGCTGGGACACCCCAGGCACCCAAATCGTTGACCAGAAGCATCGCCACACGCCGGAGCACGCCGCGCAATCGTTCGACTTCAGGTCCGGCAAGCCCGTTGGCTTCGAGTGCCTTATCCATACAGGTCAACCAGTTTTCGGCTTCCGCTTCTGAAATCGGCACATGTTCATGCATCAATTTCACGTCCATATGGCCGAATTTCTCTTCGTAATAGCGCCGACCACCCAGAAAACCGGACATGAAGTTGAACTGTTCCAGCCGGACATGCGCCAACCCATGGCCCCGGTCATGCATCTTCTTGATCTCGGCACCTTCGGGCATCGTCTCGATGAGGTCGTAAAAATCATTCACCAGCTTGCGCAGCGCGTCTTCGCCGCCGATCTGTTCCAGCATGCTCTGCTTCATGTTCGTCCTCCTTCCTCTCAAAAAGAGACCCGCCAAGATGCAGTCAGCCTCAGCAGATCCAGCCAACCTCCTTCTGACGCTGGTGCGCGATCATCGCGTTGCGCATCAGAATGGCCACCGTCACCGGCCCCACCCCGCCCGGCACAGGCGTCACCCAACCGGCGACCTCCTTGACGGCAGCCGTATCAACATCTCCGACGATCTGGGTTTTACCGGATGCGTCGGTGATCTGGTTGATACCAATATCGATCACGACCGCGCCCGGCTTGACCATATCAGCCCCGATCAGATGCGGTTTCCCCACCGCAACCACCAGGACATCCGCGCGCCGCGAATGCATCGCAAGCGCCCTGGTCATGTGATGACAGACGGTGACGGTCGCACCCTCCGCCATCAAAAGCAAAGCCGCCGGCTTGCCGACGATCTCCGAATGGCCGACCATGACAACTTCGAGCCCCTTGAGCTCCAATCCGGTTTCCCTGATCAATTCAACCGCCGCCGCCGCCGTACAGGGTGCCAGCGCCATGTCTGAATAGACGATATTCCCGATGGAGGCGGGGTTCATACCCTCCACATCCTTCAACGGATGAATAGCCGACTGCAACGAGCGGACATTGATATGATCCGGAACAGGGCGTTGCAGAATGATGCCAACAATGCTGGGATCGTCGTTCATCTCGACGATCAGTTGCTTGCACTCTTCCTGGCTGACCTCATCGCTCCAGAGCTCTTGATAGAAGCGCAGGCCGGCCTTTTGCGCGGCCAGCGCCTGATTGCGCACATAGACCGCGACTTCGGGGCTGTCGCCGATACTGACGGAAACCAGCCGAGCGCCCTTCTGGCCGATATCGGCACCCGCGAAATAGGCGGATACATCATCCAGAATACGCGCCATGACGGCCTTGCCGTCGATCAGCCGATGGTCTTGTGGCGCATCCTTCACGCCGTGAGTCCCTCAGGTTCAGCAAGGCCATTCGCCCGGCAACAGGCCGTCACGGTGTTCGCCAGCAAACAGGCAATGGTCATCGGGCCGACGCCACCCGGCACGGGCGTGATCGCGCCTGCCACGGCGGCACAGCTGTCGAAATCGGCATCGCCGACCAGCTTGTTCTTGCCATCACGCTCGATACGGTTGATGCCGACATCAATCACGGTCGCGCCTGGCTTGATCCAGTCGCCAGGCACCATTTCGGGCCGCCCCACGGCGGCAACGACGATATCCGCGCGTCGCACCACATCGGCAAGATCCTTCGTGCGGCTATGCGCGATGGTCACGGTGCAGCTGTCTCCCAGCAACAATTGCGCCATCGGCTTGCCCACGATATTGGACCGTCCAATGACAACCGCGTCCATTCCCGACAGGCTGCCATGGTGGTCTCGCAGCATCATGAGACAGCCCAGCGGCGTGCAGGGCACCATGCTTTTCTGCCCGGTGCCCAACAGTCCCACGTTGGAAATGTGAAACCCGTCGACATCCTTTTCCGGCGCGACCGAATTGATCACCAGATCTTCGTCCAGATGTTTCGGCAAAGGCAGTTGCACCAGAATGCCGTGAATCTCGGGATCATTGTTCAACTGGTCGATCAGTGACAGCAGATCGGCTTCTGACGTATCGGCATCCAGCTTGTGCTCGACCGAATTCATGCCGACCTCGACCGTCATCTTGCCCTTTGAACGGACATAGACCTGCGATGCCGGATCTTCGCCGACAAGCACAACCGCCAGACCCGGCTTGATGCCATGGTCTGTCTTCAATCGCTTCACATGCTCAGCCACCTGTTCGCGCACGCGTGCCGCGAATGCCTTGCCGTCGATGATTGTCGCTGTCATCGGATTACCTTCTTGTTTGTCTGGGCCGGAATATCCACCACCAAAAGTCAGAACCAGGCGGCAGATGGGAGGGTGGGCGGGGCGTCGGCGCAGCCGCGCGACGTCCCGCCCGTCAAGTCAAAACAACCCTTCGACGTCGCCGTCTGCGTTGAGCCTGATATTCTCCGCCGAAGGCACGCGCGGCAGGCCGGGCATGGTCATGATTTCACCGCAGATCACCACCACGAAACCCGCGCCCGCACTCAGACGAACCTCGCGGACCGGCACGCTGAACCCGGTAGGCGCACCGCGACGATCGGGATCGGTGGTAAAGCTGTATTGGGTCTTGGCCATGCAGATTGGCAGATTGCCATATCCCTGCGCTTCCCATTCCTTGAGCTGATTGCGAACCTTCTGATCCGCCAGCACCTCATCGGCGCGGTAGATCCGCTTGGCCACGGTTTCGATCTTCTGCATCAGTGGCATTTCGTCGGGATAGATCGGTGAGAAATTGGCGCTTTCACCATCGGCGATTTCGGCCACACGCGTCGCCAGATCGGCAGACCCTTCGGACCCCAACTCCCAATGACGCGACAGGATCGCCTCGGACCCCTGCCCCTTGACATATTCCTTGACCGCATCAACCTCGGCATCGGTATCCGTCACGAAATGGTTGATCGCAACGACCACCGGCACACCAAAGGATTTGACGTTCTCGATATGGCGGCCCAGGTTCGCGCAGCCCTTCTTGACCGCGTCCACGTTCTCAGCACCCAGATCAGCCTTGACAACGCCACCGTTCATCTTCATCGCCCGCACCGTGGCGACCAGCACCACACAGGACGGTGCCAGACCGGCCTTGCGGCATTTGATATTCATGAACTTCTCGGCACCCAGATCAGCACCGAAACCGGCTTCGGTCACGACGTAATCCGCAAGCTTCAGAGCGGTGGTTGTGGCGATGACCGAATTACAGCCATGCGCGATATTGGCGAAAGGTCCGCCATGCACAAAGGCCGGGTTGTTTTCCAGCGTCTGCACCAGGTTGGGCTGCATCGCGTCCTTCAGCAGAACGGTCATCGCGCCGTCGGCCTTGATGTCGCGAGCAAAGACCGGAGTCTTGTCGCGGCGATAGGCCACGATCATATCGCCAAGTCGTTTTTGCAGGTCTTCCAGATTCCGGGCGAGACACAAGATCGCCATGACCTCGGACGCGACGGTAATGTCGAACCCGGTTTCGCGCGGGAAGCCGTTGGCCACGCCGCCCAGGCTGGCAGTGATCTGGCGCAGCGCGCGGTCGTTCATGTCGACGATGCGGCGCCAAACGACGCGGCGCGTGTCGATCTCAAGCTCGTTGCCCCAGTAGATGTGGTTGTCGATCATAGCCGACAGCAACGAATGGGCAGAGGTGATCGCGTGGAAATCGCCCGTGAAATGCAGGTTCATTTCTTCCATCGGAACGATCTGTGCATAGCCGCCACCAGCAGCGCCACCCTTCATGCCGAAATTCGGTCCAAGCGAGGCTTCGCGGATACAAACGGCCGCTTTCTTTCCGATCCGGTTCAGACCGTCGCCCAGACCCACGGTTGTTGTCGTCTTGCCTTCACCGGCAGGTGTCGGGTTGATCGCGGTGACAAGGATCAGCTTGCCATTGCTATTCTTCTGCACCCCGTCGATGAAGGTCTGGCTGACCTTCGCCTTGTCGTGGCCGTAGGGCAGCAGATCGTCGCTGCCGATGCCCAATTTCTCGCCGATCTCCTGGATGGGTCGTTTCTTCGCTTCGCGGGCGATTTGGATGTCGGTCTTGAAGGCCATTTGGTCGTGCTCCCTGTCAGGATTGAGTGCTGTGGTCTGTTGGATTGCCGATCATTCGGCAACCAATGCGCTGTCCGGTGCCTTTTCCACCCGGACGGCGGCGAACTTGAATTCCGGAATCTTGCCGTAAGGGTCGATCGCCGGGTTGGTGAGAATATTGGCCGCGGCCTCGACATAGGCAAACGGCAGAAACACCATATCCTCCGAGATGGCGCGATCTGCTCGGGCCATGATCGTAATCGTACCCCGCCTGGTCGTCAGGTTGATCATCCCGCCCGGTTCCACGCCCATCTTACGCAAGGTTTTCGGATGCAGCGACGCGTTGGCCTCTGGCTCGACCGAATCGAGCACCTTGGCGCGGCGCGTCATTGATCCGGTATGCCAGTGCTCAAGCTGACGACCCGTGGTCAGGATCATCGGATACTCGGCGTCGGGCACCTCGTCAGGCGCGATCACGCTGGCGGGCGTGAACTTCGCACGACCATCAGGGCGCGGGAATCCATCCCCGAACACAACGGGCTGACCGGGATCTTCAGGTGACAGCGACGGGTAGGTGACCGCCTCGGTTTTCAGGCGTTCCCATGTGATGTTGTCAAGAGAGCGCATATTCACTGCCATCTCTTCGAACACCTGACCGGGATCAGTATAGGTCCAGCCCAAGCCAAGACGTTTGGCGAGTTCAACCTCGATCCACCAGTCCTCTTTCGCGTCGCCAGGCGGTGGCACGGCCTGACGCACCATCTGCACCTGCCGGTTGGTGTTGCTGACCGTGCCGGATTTCTCATACAGGGTCGAGGCGGGCAGAAGGACATCGGCATAGTTCGCCGTCTCGGTCAGGAAGATGTCCTGAACGACCAGATGCTCCAGCTTGGCAAAGGCCTCGCGGGCGTGATCCACATCCGGGTCCGACATCGCCGGGTTCTCGCCCAGAATATACATCGACCGCGTGTGGCCCGCATGAATGTCATCGACGATCTCGGTGACGGTCAGACCCTTCTCATTGCTGAAATCCTCGCTGCCCCAAACGTCCGTGAACGCCTTTCGGACATTGTCATCCGTGACGGACTGGTAGTCCGGCAAGAACATCGGAACCAGACCCGCATCGGACGCGCCCTGCACGTTGTTCTGCCCGCGCAATGGGTGAAGTCCGGTGCCCGGCCGTCCAATCTGACCGGTCATCAGCGCCAGCGAAATCAGGCAGCGCGAATTGTCGGTGCCATGGATGTGCTGGGAAACGCCCATGCCCCAGAAGATCATCGCGGATTTGGCCCCGGCAAAGGTCCGTGCCACATCGCGCAGCACATCTGCCTCGATGCCGCAGATCTCGGCCATCTTTTCGGGGCTGAAATCCTTCAGATGGGCCTTCTCGGCTTCCCAGTTTTCGGTATAGGCGTCGATATACTGCTGGTCGTAAAGCTTTTCCTCGACGATCACATGCATGATCGCGTTCAGCATCGACACGTCCGCGCCGGGGCGGAACTGCAACATATGGCTGGCGAAACGGCGCAAACCGACTCCGCGCGGGTCCATGACGATCAGCTTGCCACCGCGCTTGGTGAACTGCTTGAAGAACGTGGCGGCGACGGGGTGGTTTTCCACCGGGTTGGCCCCGATGATGATCGCCACATCGGCATTTTCGATCTCGTTGAAGGTCGCCGTGACAGCACCGGACCCGACGTTTTCGATCAGAGCGGTTACCGAGGACGCGTGGCACAGGCGCGTGCAGTGGTCGACGTTGTTATGCTTGAACCCTTCGCGGATCAGCTTCTGAAACAGATAAGCTTCTTCGTTGGTGCATTTGGCAGAGCCGAAGCCCGCGACAGCCTTGCCGCCATGCGCCTGCGCGATCCGCGCCATGCCACCGGCCGCGAAGTCGAGCGCCTCGTCCCAGCTGGCTTCGCGGAAATGGGTGGACAGATCGCCCGGATCGACGTTCAGCCCCTTGGGCGGCGCGTCCTCGCGGCGGATCATCGGTTTGGTCAGGCGGTGGGGGTGGTGGATATAGTCGAAACCGAACCGCCCCTTGACGCAAAGCCGTCCTTCGTTTGCAGGACCATTGATCCCGTCCACATATTTGACGCGGCCATCCTTGACCTTGAGGCTGACCTGACAGCCCACACCGCAGAACGGGCAGACAGATTCAACCTCTTTGTCGAAATCGGCACTGTCGCCGACCTGCGCTTCATCAACGACTGTGGCGGGCATCAAAGCCCCTGTCGGGCAAGCCTGCACACATTCGCCGCAGGCCACACAGGTACTGTCGCCCATCGGGTCGGCCAGATCGAATGTCGGATAGGCATCATGCCCGCGACCGGACATACCGATCACGTCATTGACCTGAACTTCACGGCACGCCCGGACGCACAGCCCGCATTGAATGCAGGCGTCCAGATTGACCGACATCGCAACATGGCTGTCGTCGAGCAGCGGAATGCGGCCTTCCTCCAATTTGGGAAAGCGGCTTTCGCTGACGCCCTGCATTTCCGCCATGTCCCAGAAATGGCTGGATTTGTCGTGGGCGACGTCTTGTTCAGGCTGATCGGCCAGCAGCATCTCGACCACCATCTTGCGGGCATTGGTGGCGCGCGCGTTGTTGGTGGTGACGACCATTCCCTCGGCCGGCTCACGGATGCACGAGGCGGCCAGTACGCGTTCGCCTTCGATCTCGACCATGCAGGCGCGGCAGTTGCCGTCCGGCCGGTATCCCGGCGCGGGCTTGTGGCACAGATTGGGAATTACCAGGCCGCGGCCATTGGCCACTTCCCAGATTGTCAGACCCGCCTTTGCTTCTACGGTCTCACCATCGAGGGTGAATGTGACTGTGTCGCTCATTGCGGTTGCTCCTTGCTTTCAAGCCCTCGGTCAGAGGCATTGCTTTCGGCATTATTGGCCGGGCCGGCGCTGACTTCATCCGCGAAATGTTTCATCACCAACCGGATCGGGTTGGGTGCGGCCTGCCCCAGCCCGCAGATCGACGCATCGACCATCGCGGTGCTCAATTCCTCAAGCAAGCCCTGATCCCAGGTGTCGGCCTGCATCAGTTTGACCGCCTTTTCGCAACCCACCCGGCACGGCGTGCATTGGCCACAGCTTTCATCCTCGAAGAAGCGCAGCATGTTCAGGGCCGCCGCCTTTGCACTGTCCGCCTCGGACAGCACCACAACAGCAGCAGAGCCGATGAAGCTTCCATGCGGCTGCAACGTATCAAAGTCCAGTGGCACGTCATCAAGCGAGGCAGGCAGCAGGCCCGAGGAAGGGCCGCCCGGCTGGTAGGCCTTGAAAACATGACCATCCGCCATGCCACCGCAGGCTTCGATGATGTCCAGAATGGTGGAACCTGCTGGCAAAAGGTAAACGCCCGGCTTGGCCACCCGGCCCGATACCGAATAGCTGCGCAGCCCCGTGCGCCCGTTCCTTTCTGTCGTGTTCAGGCATTCCGGCCCTTCACGGCAGACCCGCGCGATCCACAGCAGAGTCTCGACGTTATGCACCAGCGTGGGTCGCCCGAAGACGCCGACCGCCGCCACATAGGGCGGACGATGACGGGGCATGCCGCGCTTGCCCTCGATGCTTTCGATCATCGCGGATTCTTCGCCGCAGATATAGGCACCGGCACCGCGCCGCAGCTCGATAAAGCCAGGCTTCACGATGCCCGCCTGTTCCAGCGCCGCGATTTCGCGCGCCAGAATTTCCAGCACGGCAGGATATTCATCGCGCATATAGATAAAGCAGGTATCGGCCTCGACCGCCCAGGCGGCGATCAACATGCCTTCGAGGAACAGATGCGGCGTGCGTTCAAGATAGTAGCGGTCCTTAAACGTGCCCGGTTCGCCTTCATCGCCATTGACGGCCAGATAGCGCGGCCCGGCATTCCCGCGTACGAAACCCCACTTCGTGCCAGATGGGAAACCGGCCCCGCCCAGGCCACGCAGCCCGGATTCCTTGATGGTGGCCTGAACCTTTTCCCAGTCGCCGTTCTTGCGCAGGGATTTCAGCGACTCGTAACCGCCCTCGCTGACATAAGCGTCGAATTGCTCGTAATCGGGCAGATGTGCGTGGGTGTCCTGCGCTTCGATGGCTTGGCGCACCTTTTCGGGTGTCGCGTGATCTATATGGTTGTGGCCAAGCTCCAGCACCGGGGCCGTATCGCAACGCCCCATGCAGGGCGCCCGCAACACGCGAACCTCGCTGGCGTCCAACCCGTCCTCCAGCGCCGCCTTCAGTTGCTGCGCGCCAGCCAGCTCGCATGACAGCGAATCGCACACGCGAATGGTCAGTGCGGGCGGCGGTGTCTCGCCTTCCTTGACCACGTCGAAATGTGCGTAGAAGGTCGCGACTTCGTAGACCTCTGCCATGCTCACACGCAATTCCTCGGCCAAAGCGCGAAGATGTGCGGCGGACAGATGTCCGTATTCGTCCTGAATCAGGTGGAGATATTCGATCAACAGGTCACGGCGGCGCGGCGCAGCGCCCAAAAGGCTACGGACCTCGTCCCAGGCCTGATCCTGCAACTGACGTCCCTTGGGCGTATGCCGCCCCTTGCCCTTGCCTGATTTCCAAACGCCTTTTTGCTGATCCAAAGCCATCGGTGCAAGTCTCCCTGTTATTCCCATTGTTTAACTAATTTTCCTTTAGGTCAACATGTTTTGGCTTCACATTCTGCGAGTCTGGGCAGCTATAACGAGGATTTATTCATAAAATCGTCATATCCGACTATCCAAAAAGTTATTATAGATACATAAGGTTAGGTGGCAGCTTCACAAACCGCGCGCCAGAACCATTAAAATTAGAACGCAATTTTTCGAGGCAAAGCGTTCCGTGACCACGACGCTCCAAAAAACCGCTATCAACCCGCTCGAAGGGTAAAAGTGTCGGCTGCGTCGTTTGTCACGCTCATCGCAATATCAAGCCGTTGCGGAAAGATCGAGGAAAAGGCAGACCAATCACAGTCGACACCGGCGCGGCAGGTGTCGCCCCAGAGTCGTCAGGTCAATGACTGTGGCAATTGCTGACGGCCATGTTGTCACCCGGCCCCCAGATCACATCACTCTTCTCATGCTAGAACAGAATAGCCCGCACCGCCGGGGACCAACCGCGCCGCAGCCGTCACCGTGTGCAACGATGACGGCCGACACCGGGCTTGAAAGTGGCGAAGACGGACAGAAATTTCGGGTTACGCGTCGTTGGCGTAGATCGGATGCGCGGCACACAGCGCACGAACGTCATCCAGCACAGCCGCCTCGACCGCCGCATCGCCTTCGGGATTGTCTGCAAGTGCGTCGATCACCTTCAGGATCAACTCGCCGACCTTGCGGAACTCCACTTCACCAAAGCCACGCGTTGTGCCTGCGGAGGTGCCAAGACGCACGCCGGAGGTAACAAACGGCTTTTCAGGATCGAAGGGGATAGCGTTCTTGTTGCAGGTCAGCCCTGCCCGCTCCAGTGCAATTTCTGCCGCCTTGCCGGTCACACCCTTGGGGCGCAGATCGACCAGAACCATGTGGCAATCGGTGCCGCCGGACACGACGCCCAGACCGCCCGCAACCAGTACCTCGGACAGCGCGCGCGCATTGGCGATCACGTCCCTGGCGTATTGCTTGAACGAAGGCTCCAGCGCCTCGCCGAAGGCCACGGCCTTGGCCGCGATGACATGCATCAGCGGGCCGCCCTGATTTCCGGGGAACACGGCGGAATTGAACTTCTTGGCCAGCGCCTCGTCATTGGTGAGGATCATGCCACCGCGCGGGCCGCGCAGCGTCTTGTGGGTGGTGGTGGTCACGACATGGGCGTGCGGCAACGGATCGGGATATTCGCCCGCCGCGATCAGCCCTGCGTAATGCGCCATGTCGACCATAAGATAGGCACCCACCTCGTCCGCGATCTCGCGGAACGCAGCAAAATCCATATGGCGCGGATAGGCAGAAGCGCCTGCCACGATCAGTTTGGGCTCTGTCTCCAACGCGGTCTTGCGCACATTGGCCATGTCTATCAGGTGATCGTCCCTGGAAACCTCATAGCTGACCACATCGAACCATTTGCCCGACATGGTGACGGGCGAGCCATGCGTCAGGTGCCCGCCATGCGCTAGGTCGAGCCCCATGATGCGGTCGCCCGGTTGAAGCAGCGCCAAAAACACCGCTTGGTTGGCCTGTGCGCCGGAATGCGGTTGCACGTTGGCAAAGCCCGCGCCGAACAGCTCTCGCGCGCGGTCAATGGCGATCTGCTCGACCGTATCGACATGTTCACAGCCGCCATAGTAGCGCTTGCCCGGATAGCCTTCGGCATATTTGTTCGTCAGCACCGATCCTTGCGCCTTCAACACATCGACACTTACGATATTTTCCGATGCAATCAACTCGATCTGGTTCTGCTGGCGGTCAAGTTCATGGCTGACGGCATCAGCAATGGCAGTATCGGTGATGCAGGTGGTTTTAGCGGAATCGAGCATGTGAAGGGTCCTTTCAGACATAAGGAAGGGGTCGCGCCCTTTGTCAGGGCGCGTCAATTCTACGGTTGAGGTCGGGCGTTAAAGACCGATAGCCAATTCGCGCACGCCGATTTCAAGCAGGCCGTGCACATGCGGGAAGAAGGACCGCCAGACCTCAAGGCGGAACGCGTCGTCACCGTCACGGATCAGCACCACCTGTGCATAGTCAAAGACCGTGCGTTTCGCGTGCCCCACGGCCATGCGCGACAGGTCCAGCGGGCAGCAGGTCGATAGCAGGTCAATCGCCGCCGGTCCTGTGATTCCGATGATGATTTCCCGGTCGGACAGCACCGTTATACTGTGCGGGGTTTCGGCGCGGGCGGTATCGAAACCGGACATGATGGCGGACTGATCGACCTCAGCCGCATGCAGCAGCCATTCGTCCGGGCCGATGCAATAGGCCGCGCGATCGCCATTCCGCGCGCCCTCCCCGATCTTCGCCGGAAGGGTCAGGCCAAATATTCTGGAGGCAACCGCCAGATCGGCGGGCGCGATGCGCAGGTTGAACCGCGCCACCGGCGGCAGCACCGCGACGGATACCGCGTCAAAGGATGTCACAGGAGCATTCATCGGATCGTCCTCCTTATTCGACCTTCAGGCGTTCGCCTGCGGGATCATAAAACTGCGTTCCGGTCACCTTGGCCGTCACCGTGCCACCCGTTTCCGTGGGGATGTGCAACCTGTCGTCCATCCGGTCAAAACCACCTTCGACCAGCGCCATCGCGATGGAACGGCCCAGCACCTCCGACCAGTAGGACGAGGTTACATGCCCGATCATCTTCATCGGCTTGGGCTGGTTCGGATCGGCGACGATCTGCGCGCCTTCGGTCAGCACGGTCTTGGGATCGTCCGTCAGAAGACCCACCAGCTGCTTGCGCCCCTTCGCCACGATGTCAGGCCGGTCAAGCGAGCGTTTGCCGACAAAGTCGATCTTCTTCTTGCCGATGGCCCAGCCGATGCCCGCATCTTCGGGCGTCACGGTGCCGTCGGTGTCCTGACCCACGATGATAAAGCCCTTTTCGGCCCGCAAGACGTGCATGGTTTCGGTGCCATAGGGGCAGATGTCGTATTGCTGACCGGCGTCCCACAGCTTTTCCCAAAGCACCCTGCCATGGCGGGCGGGCACGTTGATCTCGAACCCCAATTCGCCGGTAAAGCTGATCCGGAAGAGCCGTGACGGAAAGCCCGCGACCGTGCATTCCACCACCGACATATGCGGCATGGCATCGGCGGAGATGTCCGCGCCTTCGACGAAAGGTTGCAACAGCTTGCGCGCGTTGGGGCCGTTCAGGGCAATGGTGGCCCATTCCTCGGTGGTCGAGGTCAGCCAGACCCTGAGATCGGGCCATTCGGTCTGAAGGTAATCCTCCATCATGTTCAGAACCCGCGCGGCACCGCCGGTCGTCGTGGTGACATGAAATAGATCATCGCGCATCCGGCCAATCACGCCATCGTCGCGGATGAACCCGTCCTCGCCCAGAAGCAGGCCATAGCGCGCACGGCCGACGCCCAGCTTGGTCCAGGGGTTTGTGTACATGCGGTTCATGAACTCGGTCGCATCGGGGCCGGACACTTCGATCTTGCCCAGGGTGGACGCGTCGAAAATGCCCACGCTTTCGCGTGTGGCCTTGCACTCGCGCGCGACGGCCTTGTGCATATCCTCGCCCGCTTGCGGAAAGTACCAGGCCCGCCGCCACAGCGCGACCGGTTCATACTCTGCGCCGTTTTCCTCGGCCCAGTCGTCGATCGGCGTCTTGCGCGTGACCTCGAAATGTGCGCCCTTGTGATAGCCCGCAAAGGCCCCGAATGTGGTCGGCGTATAGGGCGGGCGGAAGGTCGTCAGACCAACCTGGGGTGCCTCTTTCCCCAGCGCATCGGCGGCAATGGTCAAACCGTTCATATTGGAAAGCTTGCCTTGGTCGGTTGCCATGCCGTTGGTGGTGTAGCGCTTGACATGCTCGATAGATTTCATGCCCTCGCGCACGGCCAGCCGGATGTCCTTGGCGGTCACATCGTTCTGGAAATCGACGAAAGCCTTGGCCTTGCCGGGGCTGCGGTCGGTGGGCAGTTCCTTCTGCGTGATCCCGGACCCTGTGCGGTCATCGGCGACCTCGAACGTCGCCGCTCCGGCAGAGCCACCCAGCGACCGGACGGCATCCGCGCCCGCCTTGGTGCCGTCCTCAAGTGCGGCGGCAATGCCCCAAAGGCCGCGTCCTGCGCCTGCGATATGCACGTCTTCGGTCTTGTGGCCGGGCAGATAGGCCTTGGCCTCTGCGTCCCAATCCAAAGATCCCTTGGTATGCGAGAACAGATGCAGCGACGGCGTCCAGCCACCGCAGACCAGAACCGCGTCGCAGGACAGCATCTTTTCAGCGCCGACCTTGCCGTTGTGAACCGGATTGATCCGCAGCGCTGCGACCCGAAGACGCCCCTTGGTGGCCGTGGCGGTATGGCCCAGATGGATCGGGATGCCGCGCGCGCGGGCGTCGTTCTGCAAGGCTTGCGGCACGGACTCGCGGGTATCGACAATCGCCACGACCTTTGCGCCGGCGTCCGCCATGTCGAAGGCGCTGTACCACGCGCTGTCATGGCTGGTCAGCACCACGGGCTGCTTGCCCACCAGCACCCCAAAGCGGTTGAGGAAAGTCTGCGCCGCCCCCGCCAGCATCACGCCGGGACAATCATTGCCGTCGAACACCATCGGCCGTTCAATGGCCCCCTGGGCCAGCACCACCTCTTTGGCGCGCACCCGCCACATGCGTTCGCGCGGGGCACCTTCGGGCACGTCGCCCATGTGATCGGTCAGCTTTTGCACCATGCCGATCATGTTCTGATGGTAATACCCCGTCGCCGTGGTGCGCGTCATGCGGCGGACATTGGGCATGGCGTCAAGCTCTGCCATCGCGCCCGCCAGCCAGTCCCACGCGGGCCGGCCATCAATCGACACCGAAGGTTCGGACAAAAGCGTGCCGCCCATTTCGGCGGTCTCGTCCACCAGCACCACTTTGGAACCGGCCCGCCCGGCGGTCAGCGCCGCGGCAATACCCGACGGACCGGAGCCGATGACCAGCACATCGCAATGCAGATAGCGGCTGGCATAGTGATCGGGATCCACCTCGGTCGGAGCCTTGCCCAGTCCGGCGGCCTTGCGGATCAGCGGCTCGTATACGCTGTCCCAGAAACTGCGCGGCCACATGAAGGTCTTGTAGTAGAAGCCCGCCGAAAACAGCATGTAGAGGCGGTCGTTGATTGCCCCCAGATCGAATTTGAGGCTGGGCCATTTGTTCTGGCTTTCGGTCGTCAGACCGGGATAGATTTCCTGGATGGTGGCGCGGGTGTTCGGCTCGAACCGGCCCTTGCCCCGTGTCGTGCCGACCAGCGCATTCGGCTCGTCAGAGCCTGCCGTGACCACGCCGCGCGGGCGGTGATACTTGAAGCTGCGCCCCATGAGATGCACGCCATTGGCCAGCAGGGCCGAGGCGACGGTATCGCCTTCAAAGCCCCGATAGGTCTCGCCGTCAAAGGTAAAGCTCACCGGCTTGGCGCGGTTGACGCGGCCCCGGCCTTCTACACGAAAATCGGTCATTGTGCGGGTTCCTTGCCGGAGGTGTCGGGGCGTGGCTCGCCTGCCTTGTAGGAGGTCACGAAACGGTCGCTGACCGTGTCGCGCAGCGCGTTGAAGAACCGCCCGCATCCGTTGATATGCCGCCAGCGTTCGGCATGGACGCCCTTGACGTTGCTGCGGATGAACAGGAAGTCGCGCCATTCCTCGTCGCTCAGCGCCGAGGGGTCTTGGGGGCGGTCGATATGCGCCTCGCCCGCATAGGCAAATTCCAGCTCGGGCAGCGCGTCGTCGCAATAGGGGCATTGTATCAAAAGCATATTGGTCTCCCTTAATGCGCCACGGCGGCGGCGGCGGCTTCGTCAATCAGACGGCCGGTGGTGAAGCGTTCCAGCGTGAAGGGCGCGTTGATCGGATGCGGTTCGTCCTTGGCCACGGTCCAGGCCAGCGTATGCGCCGCGCCCGGCGTCGCCTTGAAACCACCCGTTCCCCAGCCGCAATTGACGTAAAGCCCCCTGACCGGCGTCTTGCCCAGAATGGCCGACCGGTCCGGCGTCACATCGACGATGCCGCCCCATTTGCGCAGCATCCGCATGCGGTTGAAGATCGGGAACACCTCGCAGATGGCCGCCACGGTATGTTCGATCAGTGGTAGACCGCCGCGCTGCGAATAGCTGGTATATTGGTCGGTGCCCGACCCGATGACCAATTCGCCCTTGTCGGACTGGCTGATATAGGCGTGCACGGTGTTCGACATCACGACGCAGGGAAAGACCGGCTTTATCGGCTCGGATACCAGCGCCTGAAGCGGATAGCTTTCCAGTGGCATACGCACGCCTGCGCTGTCCATCACGACGCTGGTGTGACCGGCGGCGGACACCGCGACCTTCCTGGCCTTGATAAAACCCTTCCCGGTCTCGACGCCTTCGACGGCACCATCCGCCCCGCGCCGGATCGAGATCACCGGGCAATTCTGGATGATATCGACACCGCGTTTGGCGGCGGCACGGGCATAGCCCCAGGCCACGGCATCATGGCGCGCGGTGCCAGCGCGCTGCTGCAAGGCGGCACCCATCACGGGATAGCGCGCATCGGGCGAGATGTTCAGCGGCGGGCAAAAGGCCTTTGCCTCTTTCGGGGTCAGCCAGCGGTTGTCGACGTCGTTCAGACGGTTGGCGTGGATATGGCGCTGGAAGGACTGCACGTCATGCACGTTATGCGCCAGCATCATCACGCCGCGCTTGGAATACATGACGTTGTAGTTCAACTCGGTGCTCAGGTTCTCCCACAGATCAAGCGCATGATCGAACAGCCGCGCGCTTTCGTCATAGAGGTAGTTCGACCGGATGATCGTCGTGTTCCGGCCCGTATTGCCACCGCCCAGCCAGCCCTTCTCGATCACCGCGACATTGGTGATGCCGTGCTCCTTGGCCAGATAGTAAGCTGCACCCAGACCGTGCCCGCCCGCACCAACGATGATCACGTCATACTCATCTTTGGGCTGCTTGTCGGGCCATTGCTCGGGCCAGTTCTTGTGGCCCGATATTGCGTTCTTGAGAAGCGACATCGCAGAGAAATGGGTCATGGTGCAGTCTTTCCGAGCGGACAAATTTGAACCTTGTGAAGATTTGCACACTCGCCCGATACAAGACTGTATAATTACGTCATCCTTGCGTTAATATATCGCCATGCCAAAACCCGAATCCACAGCCCGAACAGACCGTGCCCGCCTGCGCGTGGGCTTTATCCTGACGCGGCGGTTCACGATCTGCGCCTTTGCCAATTTTGTCGATGTTCTGCGGCTGGCCTCGGACGAGGGCGATCGTTCCCGCCCGATCCTGTGCAACTGGCGCGTGCTCTCCGCCGACATGAATCCCGTCAAATCATCAAGCGGGGTCAGCGTGCAGCCTGACGAACGTCTGGGTGATCCGACGCGCTTTGACTATATCGTGGTCATCGGTGGCCTTATGGGAGAGCTGGAGCAGCTTGAACCAGCCTATTCGGCCTTCCTGCACCGCGCCGCCGGCGCGCGTATCCCGCTGGTCGGGGTCTGCACCGGATCTTTCGTTCTTCATGGTGCGGGCCTGTTGGAGGGATACCGCTGTTGCGTCAGCTGGTTCCATCACAATGACTTTCTGGAACAGTTTGACGGATTGGTGCCGGTCTCCGACCAGATTTTCGTCGTCGACCGCGATCGGCTGACGTGTTCGGGCGGGACAAGTTCCGCGCATCTGGCCGCCTATCTGGTCGAGCGTCACATCAGCCGCAGTGCGGCACGCAAAAGCCTGTCGATCATGATGATTGACGAAGCCATGGAAGCAGATCGTCCGCAACCGGGCCTGCCTCTTGATCTTACGACAAGCGACCCGGTGGTGCGGCGCACCTTGCTGCTGTTGCAACAGTCGCTGGAGTCGCCACCCACCGTTTCGACCCTGGCGGCACGCTTGAAAATCAGCCCGCGCACATTGGAAAGACACTTTCATTCCGCCCTCAAGATCACGCCGTTCGAGGCGGGCAAAAGGATACGTCTGGCACATGCCGAACGGCTTTTGCAGCGGACCCAACGTTCCGTCACCCAGATTGCGCAGGAAACAGGGTTCTCGGATGTGTCCCATTTCATTCGCGTTTTCAAAACCACCTACAAGACCACACCCGAAGTTTGGCGCGCCCAGCAAGAACTGCACATCGTCGCACAGGCGTGAACAGACCGGATCTGTCGCAGCTTGGTGCATTTACGGTCGCTTTGCGCGCCAAGCCAGTCGCGCACTTGCCCCACGACAAACACCTGCTTCAGATTGACGGCACATCCTGATAGGGCTGACCTTCTGCACCTTCCTCCACAGAAAGTCGTCAAGATGGATAAGCTGGACACGAACGGGACAAATTCCGCGGCACCCCAAGGCGACTTCGCGCCCGACCCGGTCCGCTGGCGCGTTCTGTTCGTGCTTCTGGTCACGATCTTCATGACGCTCATCAGCGTGAGCATTGTCAACGTCGCGCTGCCGGCCATCGGGCATGGAATAGGGGCGTCACAATCCGATCTGCAATGGGTGCTGTCGGGCTATGCGCTGACCTTCGGTGTGGTGCTGGTCGCAGCAGGACGCGCAGGCGACATCATGGGTCGTGGCGGATTGTTTCTGATCGGCGTGGCGATTTTCACCATTTCATCGATTGCTGCGGGGATGGCACCCGATGCGACATGGCTCAATGTCGCGCGGTTCGTGCAAGGGATCGGATCGGGGCTGGTCAACCCTCAGGGGCTTGGCATGATCCAGCATTATTTCCGCGGCGAGGAACGGGGCCGCGCCTTCGGCTATCTGGGCACGGCGATCGGCTTTTCCGTTGCTATCGGCCCGGTATTGGGCGGGCTGCTGATCGAACTGGGCGGGCCTGACATCGGCTGGCGACTGACCTTTCTGGTCAATGTACCGATTGGCGTCATCGCGATAATCTTCGGGCTGATGTGGTTCCCGCGCCCTCTGATCCGGCGCCTTCCCGGTGTGGGCACCGGACTGCGTTCGCTTGATCCTGTGGGTGCGGTTCTTTTGGGGCTGGCCGTGCTGGCGATCCTGTTTCCCTTTGTCGAAGCGCGCGACACCCCTGCCCTTTGGTCCTTGCTGCCAGCCGGACTGCTTCTGCTCTGGCTCTGGCTGGCTTGGGAAAGGCGCTATGTCCGCCTTGGTCACAGCCCGATGGTTGATCTCGAGATATTCAAACTCCACAGTTATACTAGGGGTATTTCGATCATGTCATTCTACTTCATGGGCTTGCCCGGCATTTGGGTGCTGGTTGCGCTTTATGTACAAGAGGGCGATGGCAGAACGGCGCTTGAAGCCGGGTTTTTCGGCGCACCCGCAGCACTTCTTGGCGCGTACACAGCCCACTGGGCCGGAAGCAGGGTCGCGCGCTACGGGCACAAGATGATTGTTTTCGGCCTGTGCCTGACCCTGATCGGTCTGGCCCTCAGCATGATTGTCGTCATACTGCATGAGGCGGGTCATCTGGACGTCTGGTGGCTTATGGCGTCGCTCTGTGCGGTCGGCGTGGCGCAGGGGCTTGTCATCAGCCCCAACCAGACGCTGACATTGGAAGAGGTGCCGCTGGATTATGCTGGCAGTTCGGGTGCCATCATGCAAACCGGTCAACGCATAGGCACTGCCATCGGCTTTGCCCTTATCACCGCCGCGACCTTCGCGACCCTCGCGATGACGTCATGGGCCGTGGCAGTCACAGTCGGATTCGGATTGATCTCACTCATGGTGTTGGCGTCTCTGCTGGTCGCTGCCAGAGACCTGCGCACATAGGGCTGACTTCGCAAACAGCTTGAGCAAGCGCGACAGTGCCTCGCGCAAGCCTGCGGCACCCGATTAGCGTGGCATCAGATTCTCTCTTGACTAAAACTGGAACGTTCCACTAACTTATGGAACGTTCCAAAATGCGGGAGGCTATCGTGAACTGGGTACTCATCGGCGCAAGCACCATTGCACGCGACTACATGATAGGCGCCATCCGTGCGCAGGGCGCGGGTCGGGTATCCTGGGTTGTCAGCGGCTCGCAGGAGCGCGCGGCGGAATATGCGCGACAGAACGATATCCCCGGTGCCACGTCGGATTTGGATGAGGCGTTGCGCGACCCGTCGATTGACGCTGTCTACATTTCGTCCACGAACGAAAAACACCAGTCGCAAGCAATCGCAGCAATTGCCGCCGGCAAGCATGTCTTGTGTGAAAAGCCCTTGTCCACCACCATTGAGGGCGCAACTGCGATGGTACGCGCGGCCAAGGCTGCCGGTGTCGTCTTTGCGACCAACCACCATCTGCGCTGCGCCGGAAGCCACCGGGCGATCCGGTCCCTGATCCGCGACAATGCTATCGGTCGGGTTCTGTCCATGCGCGTGTTTCATGCCGTGCATCTGCCCGAAGGGCTGCGCGGCTGGCGGCTGGACAATCCGGACGCAGGCGGCGGGGTGATCCCCGATATTACTGTGCATAACGCCGACCTCGTGCGGTTCATCCTCGGCGAAGACCCACAGGATGTCGCGGCCCAGATGGGCGTGTCCGGTATGGGCAAGGGGGTCGAGGATTCGGCAATGTCGGTCTGGACCATGCCGTCGGGCGCGATGGTGATGAGCCACGAAAGCTTCACCCACCCCTTCGCCGGGTCGGGCATCGAAATACACGGAACCGAGGGGTCGATCTTTGCCAAGGGCGTCATGGGTCAGGACCCGGAGGGCGAAATCGAAATGGTCACAGCCGCCGGACGCAAACCCGTGCCGTTCGACAACCACAACCTCTACGACGAATCCGTACGCCGGTTCTGTGAGGCCGTGGCAGGCGATGGCACGCCTGCGGCCACGGGTCTGGACGGTATAAAATCGCTACAGGTCGCCATGGCCGTTCGTACCTCCGCCCGTACTGGCCAACGCCAGACGCTGAAATACGAGGAAATCGCATGACCAAGGTCACCAGCGCGGAACATGCCGCCGCTAAAATCCCCGACGGCGCCACGCTGACAGTGTCGTCCTCCTCCGCCCTCGGATGCCCGGATCTGGTGTTGAAGGCGCTCGGCGCGCGTTTCGACGCCGAAGGCCACCCGACAAACCTGACCAGCATACATCCGATTGCTGCGGGCGACATGTACGGGGTGAAAGGCGTCGATCATATTGCCAAGGATGGGCTTTTGGCGCGTATCCTGGGCGGTTCCTACCCGTCCGGCCCGTCGTCAAAGCCGATGCCAGAGATCTGGCGCATGGTGGTCGAAAACCGCGTCGCTGCCTATAACGTGCCTTCCGGCATCCTGTTCGACATGACCCGCGAAGCGGCGGCCAACCGGCCCGGCGTGCTGACCAAGGTGGGGATGGACACGTTTGTCGATCCGGTCCGCGAAGGCTGTGCGATGAACGACCGCGGCGCCGAGGCCCCGATCGTCAGGCGCGTGGAGTTCGATGGCGACACCTGGCTGCACTTCCCCAATATCGTGCCGAACGTGGCGATCCTGCGCGCCACCACTGCGGATGAACACGGCAACCTGACCTATGAACACGAAGGCGCATATCTGGGCGGGCTGGAACAGGCGATCTGCGTGCGCAATCACGGCGGGTTGGTCATCGCGCAGGTCAGCCAGGTCACCAAGCGCGGCTCGCTGCGTCCGCATGACGTCCGGGTGCCGGGGCATCTGGTGGATCTGGTCGTCATCGACCCCGATCAGAAACAGACCTGCGAAACGCCCTACGATCCGGCGATTTCCGGTCAGGTCATGCGTCCTTGGGACAGTTTTGCGTATGCCGAACCCGGTGTCGAGAAGATCATCGCCCGCCGCGCCGCGATGGAGCTGAAGCCGGGCATGACCGCAAATCTCGGCTTCGGGATCAGTGCCATGGTGCCGCGCATCCTGCTGGAAGAAGGCCACCCTGACGCGGTGACATGGGCGGTGGAACAAGGTGCCGTGGGCGGCGTGCCCCTGACCGGCTTCGCCTTTGGCTGTGCATCGAATGCCGACGCTTTCGTGCCCTCCCCGCAGCAATTCATCTATTTTCAGGGCGGCGGCTTTGACGTGTCCTTCCTGTCCTTCCTGGAGGTGGATGTGGAAGGCAATGTCAACGTCTCGAAACTGGGCAAGAAACCTTACCTCACCGCGGGGTGTGGCGGCTTTGTCGACATCACCTCTGGCGCGAAGAAAATCGTGTTCTCGGGCTGGTTCGAGGCCGGCGCGCAGATTGCCCTGTCCGACCAAGGCATCAAGGTCGAGGCACCGGGCAAATTCACCAAGATGGTCGAAGCGGTCGAACATGTGACCTTCTCGGGTGCCCGCGCCCGCAAGCTGGGACAAGAGGTTCTCTATATCACAGAGCGTTGCGTCATGCGCCTTGGCGAAACCGGTCTGGTCGCCACCGAAATCATGCCCGGTATTGATCCGGCGCGCGACATTGTCGAAGCGTCCGGCGGCCGCGTGACACTTGCCGGGGATGCGATCACGTTGCCACTCTCGCTGCTGGCGGATGCGCCGATGGGATGGGGGCAATGAGCACCGTTCACCTCATCCAACACGGCGCAATCGCAGAGCTGCGCTTGGACAATCCCGCCAAGATGAACGCCTTTACTGTCCAGATGCTGGACCAACTGGCCGCGCATCTTGAGGTGATCGAACGGGACACCACGATTGCCGCCCTAATCCTGACCGCCGAGGGCGACCGCGCTTTCTGCACCGGTGCCGACATCAACGGATGGGGCGATCTTGGCTCCGCCGAATTTGCCCGCCACTGGGTACGCGACGGCCACCGGATATTCGACCGGCTGGCGCGCCTGTCAAAACCCACCGTCGCGGCCATGCAAGGCCATGCCTTTGGCGGCGGGCTGGAACTTGCCGCCGCCTGCGACATCCGCGTGATGGCCCCCAAAGCCGCACTCGCCCTGCCCGAAGCGGGCGTCGGGATCGTCCCCGGATGGTCAGGCACGCAACGTCTGTTGCGTCTGCTGCCGGAACCGATGGTCAAGGAAATGGCGCTGTTCGGCAACCGCATCAAGGCGGACCGTGCGCTGGCCTGCGGCTTTGTCGCGGCTGTGGACCCTGATCCTCGCACGGTGGCGGAAACGCTGCTGGAACGCGCGATCACCCTGTCGCCCCGCGCGGTCGAGATTGCAAAGTCGATGATCCACGCCGCGCAGGACGAGGACCGGGCCGCCATGGTCGAAGCCTTGGGGAGCGCCGCAATCGCCGCGACGGAGGACCGGGCGGAGGGCGTGGCCGCCTTTCGCGCCAAACGCAAACCAGACTTCTCGGGAAGATAACGCATGCTGGATCTCAATATTCTTTCGGAACAGACCGTCGACATGCCGCAAACGCCCTATCAGGCCCGGCATTTCATCAACGGCACCTTCACCGACAGCGCCGATGGCCGGAAATCGGACCGCGTCTCGCCCTCGCATGGCATTGTTGTCAGTCAGGCCGCAGTTGGGTCAGAGGCCGAGGCCGAGGCCGCGATCAACGCCGCCCGCACCGCATTTGACGATGGCCGCTGGAGCGGCCTGTCGGCCAAGGATCGTGCGGCGGTTCTGAACAAGGTCGCCGACCTGATCGAACAGAACGAAGAGCGGCTCGCCGTGATCGAAACGCTGGAAAGCGGCAAACCGATTTCGCAATCGCGCGGCGAATGCGGCGGCGCGGCGGACCTGTGGCGCTATGCGGCCTCGCTGGCCCGCACGTCTCATGGCGACAGCCACAACACGCTGGGCGAGGATATTCTCGGGATGGTCCTCAAGGAGCCAATCGGCGTTGTCTCGATCATCACGCCGTGGAATTTTCCGTTCTGGATCCTCAGCCAGAAACTGCCCTTCGCGCTGGCCGCCGGATGTACCTGCGTGGTCAAACCGTCAGAAATGACCCCCTCGACCACCGCCATGCTGGGCGAGATGCTGCAAGAGGCAGGTCTGCCTGCCGGCGTCTGCAACATTGTGCTGGGCTACGGGACGCCGGTCGGCAGCCTGCTCAGCACCCACCGGGATGTGGACATGGTGACGTTCACCGGGTCCACCGCCGTGGGCAAGACGATCACCAAATCGGCGGGCGAAACGCTCAAGAAAGTCGCGCTGGAGCTTGGCGGCAAGAACCCGCAGGTGATCTTTGCCGATGCCGAACTGGACTCTGCTGCCGATGCCGTGACCTTCGGCGTGTATTTCAACGTCGGCCAGTGCTGCAATTCATCCAGCCGGATCATCGTGCACGAAGACATCGCGGGTGATTTCATAGCCCGTGTCGTCGCCCTGTCGCGCAAGGTGGTGTTCGGCAATCCGATGCATCCTGACACCCAGGTCGGGGCCATCGTGACCGCCGATCATCAGGCCAAGATCGACGGCTACGTCAAGGACGCCGTCGACGCGGGGGCCGAACTCTGCCTGGGCGGCGGCATCCTGAATGTGCCGGGGCTGGGCGATCAATTCTACCAGCCAACCATTGTGCGCGGCGTGACGCCCGACATGGCAATTGCCCGCGAGGAGGTCTTCGGCCCTGTCCTGACCGTACTGACATTCCGCGATTTCGACGAAGCTGTTGCTCTGACAAATGACTCGACCTACGGTTTGTCTGCGGGCGTCTGGAGCGAAAACGTCCACACCTGTCTTGCCTTTGCCCGCAAAGCGCAGGCGGGAACGGTCTGGACCAACACATGGATGGACGGATTTCCTGAAGTTGCGTTCGGCGGGATGAAGGAGTCGGGACAAGGGAGAGAGATCGGACGTTACGGATTTGAAGAATTCCTTGAGGTAAAATCACTGGTCATGCGCATCGGACGCAGCAGGGCACCTTGGGTGAAGACGGCCTGACACCGCCGCGGCGGTCGTCAGAAAACAAAAGTGAATATGGGAGGTTACCTAATGCATAAATATTTTGGTGGAAAAACGGCACTTGCCGCAGCGTTTCTGGCCACGGCCGGCATGGCGCAGGCGGCGGATGTCGAAGTGCTGCACTGGTGGACATCCGGTGGCGAAGCCTCGGCGCTGAACGTGCTGAAGGACGATCTGTCGGGTCAGGATATCGGCTGGCAGGACATGCCGGTGGCCGGTGGCGGCGGCACGCAGGCAATGACCGTGCTGCGCGCGCGCGTCACCTCCGGCAACCCGCCCACAGCCGTGCAGATGCTGGGCTTTGACATCACCGACTGGGCCAAGGAAGGCGCGCTTGCCAACCTCAACGACATCGCCGAAGAAGGCGGATGGAATGATGTGGTGCCCGCCGCGCTTCAGAAATTCTCGACCTATGACGGCCAGTGGGTCGCGGCCCCGGTGAACGTGCATTCCACCAACTGGGTCTGGGCGAACAAGGCCATCATGGACGAACTTGGCCTGGAAGAGCCGCAGACATGGAACGAATTCGTCGCGGCCCTTCAGGCGGCCAAGGATGCCGGATACGTGGCACTCGCGCATGGGGGTCAGGCCTGGCAGGAAGCCACTTTCTTTGACGGCGTCGTGCTGGCTGTCGGCGGCCCGGAATTCTATCAGGCATCAATGATCGACCTCGACGCAGAGGCGCTCGGTTCCGATCAGATGAAAGAGGTCTTCGACCGCATGGCCACGCTGCGCAGCTTTGTCGATGACAACTTCTCGGGCCGAGACTGGAACCTTGCGACCGCGATGGTGATCAACAAGGAAGCGGCGTTCCAGCTGATGGGCGACTGGGCCAAGGGCGAATTCCTGAACGCGGGCAAAGTCCCCGGCGAGGATTTTCTCTGCTTCCGTTTCCCCGGCAGCCAGGATCAGGTGACCTTCAACTCTGACCAATTCGCCATGTTCTCGCAGGGCGAAGGCGTGTCGGACGAGCAGGCCGCACTGGCCAATGCCATCATGTCGCCGGAATTCCAGATCGCCTTCAACAAGGTGAAAGGCTCTGTTCCGGCGCGGACAGATCTGGATGCAAGCGAGCTTGATGCTTGCGGCCAGCGCGCCTACGAGGACTTCAAGGCAGCCGATGCCAGCGGCAACCTTCTTGGCTCGATGGGGCATGGCCATGCCAACCCGGCCTCGGTCAAGAACGCCATGTATGACGTGATTACCGCGCATTTCAACGGCGAGTTCGACTCCGCGACAGCGGTAGAGGAACTGGTCACAGCCGTCGATATCTCGAAGTAATCGACGTGCCTGCGGGAAAGCGCTTCGGCGCTTTCCCATCCAATCAATTGGAGACGTGCCATGGCACAGGTTGCCCGAAACCGCCGCGGCGGCAATGACTGGCTGCGTGAAGCGTTGCCGAAACTGGTTCTCAGTCCAAGTCTGGCGATGGTTCTGATTTTCGTCTACGGCTTCATCATCTTCACCTTCTATCTGTCCTTCACCGACAGCCGCATCCTGCCCTCTTTCGACCTTGTGGGCTGGGAAAACTATTCCAAACTGTTCCGCATCCGCGCTTGGGACACGGCGATCACCAACCTGTTGATTTTCGGCTCTCTGTATATCGTGATCTGCTGCGCACTGGGGCTGGCCTTGGCGATCCTGCTGGATCAGAAAATCCGCGCAGAAGGTTTCATCCGCACCATTTACCTCTACCCGATGGCGCTGTCGTTCATCGTCACCGGGACCGCGTGGAAGTGGTTCCTTGATCCGGGCATCGGTTTGCAGGCGGTCATCCGCAGTTGGGGCTGGGAAAGCTTCACCTTCGACTGGATCAAGGATGGCGACATGGCGATCTATACCATCGTCATCGCGGCCGTCTGGCAAACCTCGGGCTTTGTCATGGCGATGTTTCTGGCGGGCCTGCGCGGCATCGACAACGAGGTGCTGAAAGCCGCCCAGATCGACGGGGCGTCGAATTTCGCGCTTTACCGCCGGATCGTCATTCCGCAACTGCGCCCCGCCTTCATGTCGGCCTTCGTGGTTCTGGCGCATATGGCGATCAAGTCCTACGACCTTGTCATCGCCCTGACAGGCGGCGGGCCGGGCACGTCCACCGAAGTCCCCGCCACCTTCATGTATTCCTACACGTTCACGCGCAACCAGATGGGCATCGGTGCGGCCTCGGCCACGATCATGCTGATGGCGATTGCCGCGATCATGGTGCCCTACATCTACTCCGAACTGCGGGAGAAGTCGTGATGTCCAGCAATGCAACCGCAACCGTGGTCCGCACCGGCGCCGGATCGCGCTTTGTCATCTACACGCTTCTGGCGCTGTTCTGCCTGTACTACCTGCTGCCGCTTTATGTGATGGTGGTCAACTCGCTCAAACCGCTTAGTGAAATTCAAGCGGGGGGCATGATGGCCCTGCCCGACGTCTGGACGCTGGCACCCTGGAAAAGCGCCTGGTCGACGGCACAGATCGGGGTCGAGGCCACCGGCCTGCGCCCGTTTTTCTGGAACTCCATCGTCATGGTGGTCCCGGCGGTTGCGATCTCGACCGTGCTGGGCGCGCTCAATGGCTATGTGCTGACCAAATGGCGGTTCCGCGGCGATACGATCATCTTCGGGCTGCTGCTGTTCGGCTGCTTCATCCCGTTCCAGATGGTGCTGATCCCGATGGCGCGGATGCTGGGCCTTGTCGGGCTTGCGGGCACCGTGCCGGGGCTGGTCTTTGTCCACCTCGTCTACGGCATCGGCTTTTCGACGCTGTATTTCCGCAACTACTACCAGCAATTCCCGACCGAACTGGTGCGCGCGGCAATGATCGACGGCGCGGGGTTCTTCACCATCTTCCGGCGCATCATGCTGCCCTCATCCGGGCCGATCGCCGTGGTCTGCGTCATCTGGCAATTCACCAATATCTGGAACGACTTCCTGTTCGGGGCCTCGTTCTCGGATTTCGACAGCCAGCCGATGACCGTGGCGCTGAACAATCTCGTGCAATCCTCGACGGGTGTGAAGGAATACAACGTGCATTTCGCGGGCGCCATCATGGCCGCCCTGCCCACCCTCCTCGTCTATATCGTCGCTGGCCGCTACTTCGTTCGCGGGCTGATGGCCGGATCTGTGAAAGGATAATCCGATGGGTTTTCTCGATATCAAGAACGCGACCAAATCCTACGGCGCGGTCAAGGTGCTGCATGAAACCGACATCTCGATCGAAGAAGGCGAGTTTCTGGTGCTGGTCGGTCCCTCCGGCTGCGGCAAGTCCACGCTTTTGAACATGATCGCCGGGCTGGAGGAGATCACCACCGGCGACATTGCCATCAAGGGCCAGTCAATGGCCGGGGTCCGTCCGGCGGATCGCAACATCGCGATGGTGTTCCAGTCCTATGCCCTCTACCCCAACATGAATGTCGGGCAGAACATCGTTTTCGGTCTGGAAATGCACGGCGTCCCCAAGCCAGAGCGCGACACGGCGATGAACAAGGTGGCCGACCTCTTGCAGATCAAGCATCTGCTGGACCGCAAACCCGGTCAGTTGTCGGGCGGCCAGCGCCAACGTGTCGCCATGGGTCGGGCACTGGTGCGCGATCCGGATGTGTTCCTGTTCGACGAACCCTTGTCCAACCTCGATGCCAAGCTGCGCGTGGACATGCGCACCGAGATCAAGAAACTGCATCAGAAGCTGAAGACCACCATCGTCTATGTCACCCATGACCAGATCGAGGCGCTGACCCTGTCGACCCGTATCGCGGTGATGTTTGGCGGCCATGTCCAGCAGCTTGGCACCCCGAAAGAGGTCTATGACAACCCCGCCAACATGTTCGTCGCGGGCTTCATGGGCTCGCCGTCGATGAACCTGTTTCCGGCGAAAATCGCGGTCGAAAATGGCAAGGCCGTGGCCAAGGCGAAACTTGCCGACGGTCAGGACGCCACCCTGCCCTTCCCTGATGCACGCGGTTTTGAGCGTCACGATGGCCGCGAAATCATTCTGGGCCTGCGCCCCGAGGCCATCACCGATCGCGACGGCGCCGACCGCAACAGCCAGTCGGTGCATGTCATCGACGCCCATGTCGACATCACCGAGCCTGCCGGGTCCGACACGTTCGTCAGCACCCAACTCGGCGGCAAGGAGGTGACGGGTCGTTTCCGCGCCGATGTGGATGTGCATCCCGGTCAGACATTCCCCTTTGCGATCAACATGGAAAAGGCCGTGGCCTTCGATCCCAAGACCGAAGAACGGGTGTCGTGAATGCACCAGCAGGCAGACATCGTCATTGTCGGATCCGGCATGGGCGGGGCCACGCTTGCGGCTGCGCTCGCACCGTCCGGTCGCCGTATCCTCATTCTGGAACGCGGCGATCACCTGCGCCCCTCTGCCCATGACCGCGATGCCGAGGCGATCTTTGCCAAGGGCCACTACCGCCCGGATGAACAATGGCTGGACGGCGCTGGCAAGCCGTTCAATCCCGGCAATTACTACTATGTCGGCGGCAATTCCAAATTCTATGGTGCGGTGCTGCTGCGCTACCGCGCCGAGGATTTCAGCCCGCTGCGCCATATTGGCGGCACCACGCCGGGCTGGCCGATCCGCTATAACGACCTAGAGCCCTATTACGGCAAGGCCGAACAGCTTTACGCGGTGCGCGGCCAGACAGGCTGCGACCCGACAGAGCCTGCCCATTCCACGGACTACTCCTTCGGCCCCGTCCCGGACGAACCCGCGATCTCTGATCTGCGACGCAGGCTGTCAGCCGTTGGATTGCATCCTGCTTCTCTCCCGCTTGGCGTCGATCTTGACCGGTGGCTGTCGCGGGCCAGCACACCTTGGGACGCCTATCCCAACACATCCGGCGGCAAGCTGGACGCCGAAACCGGCGGTCTGGCGGCGGCGCTGGCGCATGACAACGTGTCGCTTCGCACCAATAGCCGGGTCAGCCGCGTGCTTGTCGGACCAGAGGGCCGGGTCACGGGGGTCGAGCTTGCCTCCGGCGAGGTGATCTCTGCCAGGATCGTTGTCCTTGCCGCAGGTGCTGTGCAAAGCGCGGCCCTCTTGCTGGCCTCGACGGATGAGGCGCATCCAACGGGTCTGGCCAATTCCTCGGATCAGGTCGGACGCAATTTCATGAACCATAACAGTTCGGCCATCCTGGCCCTGCATCCGTTCCGCACCAACCCCTCGGTTTACCAGAAGACACTGATGGTAAACGATTTCTACCTGACGGGCGGTCCGGGTGGCGAACCGCTTGGCAATATCCAGCTTCTGGGCAAGATCTCGGGTCCGATCCTGCGCGCCTCCTCTGCTCTGCCAGCCGTTCTGGCGAACTGGATCGCAAAACGGTCCGTCGATCTATATGCCGTGTCCGAGGATCTGCCGGACCCGGAAAGCCGTGTCAGCCTGAAAGACGGCCAGATCGTGCTGGATTGGAAACGCTCGAACCAGGACACCCATGTGGCGCTGGTGCGCAAGATGAAACGCCTGTTGCGCAAGGCGGGCTATCCGGTCGTCGTCTCGCGCCCCTTCGACCGGCGCACGCCATCGCACCAATGCGGCACCGCGCGGATGGGCGATGATCCCGCCACCAGCGTCACCGACAGTTTCGGGCGCAGCCATGACCACGCCAACCTGTTTGTCATGGACGCCTCGATCCTGCCCACATCGGGCGCGGTCAACCCTGCGCTGACCATCGCGGCCCTCGCGATCCGCGCGGCAGAGCATATCACACAAACCGACCTCGCGGCGTGACACCGGGGCCCCTGCCCGTCCCGCCGCCCTCTCTTTTGGAAAAGACACATGCCCAAAGGCTACGATTTCATCATCATCGGCGGTGGCTCTGCCGGATCCGTCCTGGCGGGCCGGCTGTCCGAAGACCCCTCCGCGCAGGTGCTGCTGCTGGACGCGGGGGGAAGCGACCGCCACCCGTTCTACCACCTGCCCGCCGGGTTTGCGAAGATGACCAAGGGCATTGGCAGTTGGGGCTGGGAGACGGTTCCCCAGCGCCACATGCAGGACAAGGTCTTTCGCTACACGCAGGCCAAGGTGATCGGCGGCGGATCGGCGATCAACGCCCAGATCTACACGCGCGGCAATGCTCAGGATTACGATGACTGGCGGCAGATGGGTTGCACCGGCTGGGGCTATGACGACGTGCTGCCCTATTTCCGCAAGGCCGAGGATAACGAGACGTATGACAACGCCTTTCACGGCAAGGGCGGGCCTTTGGGGGTCAGCGAACCGCGCGCGCCCCTGCCGGTCTGCGAGGCCTATTTCGAGGCCGCCGCGCAGCTTGGTATTCCGCGCAACAGGGACATCAATGGCGAAAAACAGGACGGTGTTTGTTATTACCAACTGACGCAACGCAATGCGCGGCGGTCCTCGGCGGCGATGGCCTATGTCGCGCCGAACCGGCACCGTTCGAACCTGACCGTGAAGCTGGGTGCGCAGGTGCGCCGCCTGATCGTCGAAAATGGCCGCGCCACCGGCGTTGAAATGGCGGACGGCACGCGCCTGACTGCAAATGCCGAGGTGATCCTGTCCTCCGGTGCCATCGGCTCGCCGCGCTTGTTGCAGCTTTCGGGAATCGGTCCGGCGGATCATCTGGCGTCGCTGGGCATCGACGTGGTGCAGGATCAGCCGCAGATCGGGGCCAACCTTCAGGATCATCTGGACCTCTATTGCATCAGCGAACTTCGCGGGCCGTATAGCTATGACCGCTACGCCAGGCCGCACTGGGCGGCGCTTGCCGGGCTGCAATATCTGTTTGGGCGCAAGGGGCCGGTGGCCTCGTCCCTGTTTGAAACCGGCGGCTTCTGGTATGCCGACCCCAGCGCGCGGTCGCCGGATATTCAGTTCCACCTCGGGCTGGGCACCGGCATCGAACATGGCGTCGCGGCCATGCCGCAGGGCGGGATCACGCTGAATTCCTGCTACCTGCGCCCACGCTCGCGCGGAACCGTAAGGCTGCAAAGCGCCGATCCGGCCAAGGCCCCGCTGATCGACCCGAACTACCTGCAAGATCCGCTGGACCGCGACATGTCGATCCGGGGGCTGAAGCTGACGCAAGAGATCCTCGCACAGTCGCCGCTGAGCAAATACATCCTGGCCGAGCGTCTGCCGGGGCCGGACGTGAAGACCGACAAGGACTATTTCGATTTCATCTGCCGTCACGCCAAGACCTCGCACCATTGCGCAGGCACCTGCCGCATGGGGCCGGATGACGCCGCCGTGGTGGATACGCGGCTGCGCTTCAACGGGATCGACGGACTGCGCGTGGTTGACAATTCGATCATGCCAACGGTGATTTCGTCCAACACCAACGCCGCCGCCATCATGATCGGTGAAAAGGCCGCCGACATGATAAAATCCGACAATGGAATGGGATAGAAGATGATCCGACATATCGTATTGATCAGGTTCCGCCCTGACGTGACCGAAGCCAAGATCGCCGAGCTGTTTGCAGAGCTTCACCAGATCGAAGGCAAACTGCCCGGTCTGCTGGGCATCACCTCGGGGCGCAGCGAAAGCCCCGAACAGATGGAGCGCGGCTACATGCACGGCTTTGTCGCGGATTTCCGCGACTGGGACGGGCTACAGGCCTATCAGGATCACCCCGACCATCAGGCCATCGGCGCAAAACTGACCGAGCATGCGGATCAGGGCAAGGCTGGCATCCTGTGCTTCGATCTGCCCGTCACGGACTAGGGAATTGCAGCCGGGCGGCGCATCGGGCAATGTGACCGGGCCGCAAAGGCCCGGCGCGTCTGACCGGGCGGGCCCGACGGTGGGCGGCGGGCTTTACGGGAACCAACCACCATGACTGTCACCCGCCGCCCCACCATCATCGACGTTGCCAAACAGGCCGGGGTGTCCAAATCCACGGTCAGTCTGGTCTTGCAGAACAGCCCTTCGGTCCGCGAGGAAACCCGCCAACAGGTGCGCGCCGCGATGGCCCAGATCGGCTATGTCTACAACCGGTCCGCCGCCAATATGCGCTCCTCGAATGCGGGCCTGATCGGGCTGGTGATCAATGACCTGCGCAACCCGTTTTTCACCGAATTCGCCACCTCGCTTCAGATGGCGCTGTCAGAGCGTGGCTATTCCGCCGTGATGGCCAATACCGATGAAAAGTCCGAATTGCAGGAACAGGTCGTCAGCGCGATGATCGAACACGGGGTCTCGGCGCTGATCCTGTGTCCCACCTATGGCCCGTCATCGACCTTCGATGCGATTGCCCGCGCGGGCATCCCTGCCCTGCAAATGCTGCGTTGGGTGGACGAACGGTTTGACCTGTTCCCGCTTTCCGCCCCCGACTATATCGCGGGCAGCCGTGCCGCGACCGAACACCTGATCCGGATGGGCGCGCACCGTATCGCCTTTGTCGGCGGTCCCGAAGGCCGGACAGTCACCGAAGAGCGCAAGGTCGGCTATCTTGACGTGTTGCGCGAACATGACATGCAGCCTTGCGTGCTGACCGGGCGATCGGTGCGCGCCTTCGGCAGAGACGCCGCCAAGACGCTGGCAAACGAACATCCTGCCGTCGATGCCGCGCTGTGCTTCAACGATCTGGTGGCCTTGGGGATGCTGTCGGGGTGCTATGAAATCGGGCGTAACGTCGGCACGGATTTTCGCATCGTCGGCATTGATGATATCGAAGAGGTTGCCCAGACCTTCCCGGCGCTCAGCTCCGTCAGTTGCGACATTGCCGCGATTGGCCAGCAGGCCGCCAGAACCGTGGTCGACTGGCTCGAAGACGGCAAGACGCCCCCGCCCGAGACCCGTACCCCGGTCAACCTGGTGGTCCGCGCCTCCAGCAACCCGGACGCATGACGTCAAGACGCCGCCACGCAGCATAGCACCCCGATCCCGACCCGGTTGACGCAAAACCGCGCGCCGTGTATCGATAATTGGAACGTTCCAAGAAGCCCGATCGGATTGCCCCTGTGACCAACCGTATCCCCCAAGACATTCTTGACGCGCTGACCGATGTGGAGATGCCGCGCCTGCCCCCTGCCCCGCAGATTACTGAAACCCTCCGGGTCAGTGGCCACACGATCCCGATCCGCAATTGCGGCTGCGTCGTCGTTGGCAGTGGCGCCGCGGGCCTGCGCGCGGCGGTCGAGCTGGCCCGCCGGGACGGCGATGTCACGATCATCAGCCAAAGCGCCTGGGGCGGCACATCCGCCTGTTCCGGGTCGGACAAGCAGACGCTGCACACCGCCAATACCTCGGATCAGGGCGACAATTTCATCGCCATGGCACGGGCGATCCGCGCGGGCGGCGCGATGGACGAAGACACCGCCTATATCGAGGCCACAGGCTCCACCCGTGCGATGGCGTCGCTGCAATTTCTGGGCCTGCCTTTGCCGCAAGACGCGCTTGGCGGCACGCTGCGCTACAAGACCGACCATGACGAGGTTGGCCGCGCCACAAGCTGCGGGCCGCGCACATCGCGGCTGATGGTGCAGGTGCTGGCGCGCGAGGCGATCCGCCTTGGCATTCCCTTCTTCAACCAGACAACCGCCGTCCGGATCCTGACGCAAGGCGACGGTCCTGCCCGCCATGTCGTCGGCATCCTTGCGATACAGCCCAGATCCCAGACCCCCGACAACCCGCTGGGCCTTGTCGTCTTTCGCTGCGCCGCGCTGGTGCTGGCGGCGGGCGGCCCCGGAGAGCTTTACCGCGACAGCGTCTTTCCCAACGGCTGTTTCGGATCGCTGGGTCTGGCGCTGGAGGCCGGTCTGGATCTGGTCAACCTGACCGAAAGCCAGTTCGGCATCGGTACAAGGCGCGAGGGCTTCCCGTGGAACCTGTCGGGCACCTATGTGCAATCCATGCCGCATATCTATTCCGTCGATGACGCGGGCCAGGAACATCATTTCCTTGGCGGGTATTTCCGAACCACGCAGGAAATGGTCTCGAACATCTTTCGCAAAGGCTATCAATGGCCGTTCCATGCCAGCCGGATGCTGGATTTCAAATCCAGCCTCGTTGACCTTGCCATCTTTCGCGAGGGCCAGAAGGGGCGGCGCGTGTTCATGGACTTCAACCGCAATCCACTGCCCGTGCCCGGCGATCAGCCGTTCAGCCTGACCCGGCTGGACGAAGATGTCAGCGCCTATCTGGGCACAGCAGGCGCGGTGCAGGACCAGCCCATCGACCGGCTGCGCCACATGAACCCGCTCGCGATAGAGCTTTATCGCCGCTACAAGGTTGATATTGCTGCCGATCCGCTGGAATTTGCCGTCAACAACCAGCACATGAATGGCGGCATCGCAGTTGACATCTGGGGCCGCAGCACTGTCGGCGGCATCTACGCGATTGGCGAGGCCGCAGGCACGCACGGCGCCACCCGTCCGGGCGGTGCTGCGCTGAACGCAGGTCAGGTCTTTGGCACCCGCACGGCCGAACATATCGCCGCCACGGGATGCGCGACGTCCCCAGCGACGCACAATATCACGGATATGGTGACGGATGCTCTGGACCGGATCGCCGCCATCCTGAAACCCGACAGCCCCCTGCCCTATCGACAAGTCCGCGACGACGTGCAGGCAAGGATGAGCGATCACGCAGGTATCATCTGCTCCCCCGATCAGGTCAGCACTGCGCTAAAGGCCGCCACGGCCCTCTGCGCCGATATTCGCCAAAACGGTCTGGCCTATGACCGGCCCGCCGAGATTGCCCGCGCCCTGCAATGGCAGCAGATGGCGCTGGCCTCGCAGGCGGTCCTTGCGGCGCTCGACCACTATATCCGCAAGGGCGGCGGCAGCCGGGGTGCCCGTGCAATTTGCGACACCGACGGCGATGGCTTGCCCGACACACGCGCGGGGTCATTGGAGGAGTTTCGCTTTCGCAGTGAAAGGGACGTAGACGGGGAACAGCAGATCCTCGTGCGTTTGACCAAAGAGGGCATTGGCATTTCGACCCGGCCCAACCGGGTTTTCGACGACACGGCCAAAGCCTTCTTCGAACGCGACTGGCCCGCATGGCTAACGAAGGCGATCTATGATCTGCCCCCTGCCCCGGACCCCAGCGCCTGATCGCCACGCACGCCCTGCTCTGCTCTTGCGCTACGGGCTGTGTCTCGCGCCCGTCCGGCTTTGCCATCAAGCGTCGGCTTCCTGCCACTTGTCGCGCTCGGGGATCATGTGGCGAGAGGTCTCAAAGCCGCCAGAATACCGGGCCGACCCCCCGGTCAGACCCCGTCGATCAGAACATCCAGCGCCCGCTTGAGCGCGTCGCGGTCTTCCGCCAAAGACCCTATCGGCGCGCGCAACTCGGCCCCCGGCACGGCGGCAAGCTCTTGCACCCGGACGATCCACCGCGTGCCATCAATCACCACCTTTGGCGTCAATACCGGGAACGCGGCATACCGGCCCTCTTCGCGCAAAGGTGCCACGATACGGGACGCCTCGATCCCGATCAGATCGGTCTGCAAATCGACGACAAGCTGGCCTGAATTCAGGCGATAAACATCGAACTGCGCCACGCGTCCCTGCCCTAAAAACTTCTGAACTGCGCCAGAGGCAGGCCGTTCTGGGCCACCTCCTCGGCATAGGCGTCAATCGCGGCCCGGTTTTCCTCGCGCCACAGACGGTTGCGCTCGACCTTTGCGGCCTCAAGAATAGCGCCCTCTGCAAGCCGCGACATGTTCAGGCCAAGCGCCCGCGCCGTTTCCGCGACCTCGGCATCCAATGTCAGATTGACCTTGATACGGCCCATGGCACCCTCACGCATTATACGCCTATATCACGAGTATACATCCCCACCGGCCCATCTGACAAGTCATCATCCATCAGCCCCGCCGATCGGGCGCATCGAGCAACCGTTCCAGCTCCGCCATCGCCACCTCGACCAGTTCACCGTCGACATGCTTCCCCCCGATCCGGATGAACCACCCCGCCCCGTCCTGTTCGGCCCGCAATGAGATGCCCGACCCCAGCGTCCTGAGTCCCGCCCTCGCCTGTGCTTTACGCGGCCGGCCGCCCCTCTTGGGATCTTCCTTGCGCTCGAACCCGTCCAGCGCCGCCGCGATCAGATCGGCCTCTTCCGCCGGACTGTCCGGCACGCGTTCCGCCAGGGCCTCGCGCAGTTTCGCCTCTCCGCCATCGCGCAGCGCCGCGGCGATCTTCAGACCATCCTTTTCCTTGATGAGATCCGGGAAGGTCAGCATATCGCCCAGCTCTTCGAAGATCAGCGCGAAGGACCGGATCTTCGACCGCTTGCCTTTCGACGCCGCCGGGAACAGCGCATTCACGGCCTCCTCGGCATTCACGAACGCCCCCTGTTGCGCCGCGATCACCGCGATACGACCACGTTCGTAATGGCTTAGCGAGGCGCGGATTTCGTTTTCCTCGACCATCGCGGCAAAGGTGCCACCCATCGCATCAGGGTCGCGCAGCACCGCCTTGATCCGCGCATAGCCGTCCTCATTCGTCAGCGCATGCAGATCCCGAAACGCCTTCAGCCGCCGATAGCCCGACAGCAACCCGTAGCGGAACCCCCGCGAATCGTCGGGCAATTCGAACAGTTCAACCGGCAGCCGCAATCCCCCCTTCGCGATAGAGGCTTTCAGCTCCTCCATCTCTTCGACGTCCAGCACCACCCGGTCGCGCACCAGCGCATCGGCGTCGATCTCGTCCAGCGGCACCTCAAGCATGACCAGCCCGCGCCCCTGCGCATCGCGCAGCCGCTCTGCATCAACCCGGTTCTTCGCCGCCTCGGCCCGCTGTTCGGCCGGGCGCGGGTCGAACGCGCCTGCGCTTTCGGCGGCAACCTGGGCAATTGGCGCCCCGCCCCGCCCTGCCCCGGTATCCAGTTTCAGTTCCGCCTCGATCCGGCTCAGATCCTCGGCCGAGGGCGTCTCCAGCTTGCGTCGCTTTGCCATGTCACTTGTCCTCCTGCTCGGCCTTTGCCATCTGCTGATCGCGCCACCATGTGCCGAGGATCACTTCCTTCACCTCAGCCCAGGTCCGGTCAAACGTCTCGCGGCCCCGGACATAGGTCTCCCGGTTGAAATCGCGATAATCGGTCTCGTAGATACCCGAAACCTGCTCTCCGGCCTGCCCGACCATGGCGGTCATTTCCTGCCGATATGTCGTCATGAAATCGCCGAAATAGGCCTGGATCACATTTGCCAGATCGGTCTGCTGGTTCGCGTCGAAACGGGTCACCATTGCGCGCACCGCATCCCATTCGAACCGCACCTCGTCCAGCCCTTCGGCCCGCCGCAACCGGTTTTCGCCCTCCTCGATCGAGGCGAAGGTCGAATAGATCATGTCAAAGAACCGCCCCGTCGAGTCGAATTCCAGAAACGATGCGCCAAGCGGCACAAGCAGAATATCGGCGGCGGTCAGCGCATTGATCGTCAGGTACCCCAGTGCCGGCGGGGTATCGAGCAACACGATATCGTATTCGTCCAGCATGCCGCCTTCTTCCAGCGCGTTCAGCAGCGAATTCCACAGCGGCCAGGACCGCATCTGCATCCGCCAGACCGGCACCTGAAACTCCGCCCAATACAGGTTCAGCTGCGCGCCGATCAGGTCGATGTTGGGCCAGTGGGTTTTCTGTACCAGGTTTCGTGGCGAAACCTCTAACGCCTCGGTCAGCGTCTCATCGAATTGGAAAGGTGTCAGCCCTTCGGCTTCGCGCACCCGGTTCTCTTCGGTCAGATGCAGCGCATAATCGCGCGCCAGCAGCGGAAACACCGTTTGCCATTCATCTTCTACCTTGCCGCCCATGATCGACGTCATCGACCCTTGGCTGTCCAGATCGATCACCAGCACCTTGTAGCCATCCAGCGCGGCCGACATGGCCAAATGCGCACAGGTCGAGGTCTTGCCCACGCCACCCTTGAAATTCGCCACGGCCACGACCTTTGCAGGCAGGCCTTCGGGGCGCCATGCGCGGTAATCGCGATCCTTCACTCCCTCCTTGGCAAAAAAATCGCGCAGGCGCAGGATCTCTTCCAACGTGAACCATTTCGACCCACCCTCGCCCTCGCCCTGTGGCAATTCCGGGTTCTGCCGCAGAACGCGGCGCAGATGCGCCGAATTCACCGGGATCAGATAGCGACAGACTTCCCATGTGGAAAACTTGCGCAGACGCTTGGCCCCGTCCGGGGCATATCCCCGGCGCGCCAGATCATCCCGCCCGCGTGTAGCGAAGGCCGCCGCCTTGGCAAACCGCGCCGTATCAATCGGATCTGCAAGCTTGCCAGCAGCGGTCTCCGGGTCAATATTGAAATACGGGGGGATTTCGGGCTTGCCCGACAGTCCAGGTTTTTTTGCCATGTTGCCTCGGATGTCCGCTGTTTACCGCGATATTCGCTGAACTATGGCACATGACGGAACGATTGTGAATCTGTTTGAGTCCCGTCTCTTCCAAAAGCCTTATATAGAGACGAAGCAAACGAGGCCTGTTTGGTTTCTTTCAGACTCTTTAAGTTGTTTGACGTTAAATAATGCGTTTTATAACAGATAATTAGAGGCGTTTCAGCGCCCGTATACGGGATGAAAGGGGGCTGGATGCGGGAATTGTGGGACCCATCTACGGGATGCAAGGAACCTTTATCCGGTCAGACAGGGCGCAAGCGACTCGAAATGCCGGGTTTTCGGCTTGATAGGCTCACATAGGCGCGAATCGGGTCGCCCCTGCCCGCCCGATGAAAGTGAAGCATCCCGCAAACGGATACCTTTCCGATCGTATGCCAAAACATAGGTGCCCGTATACGGGAGGCCGGCACAGGTTCCCAGTTTACTCTTGCTCGCGGATACCTTTTCGCGGATCATATTGGCAACCGGGGCAAGGCGAGTCGCCCGAGACATCCGGATATAAAGCGCCCGCTTCCGGGTGCATGAGGCATAGGCGGTTCTGCCGCCAAGCGAGGTCAGTATGGATGACATCCCCCGCGATCGGCTCAGCGGCCCGTTGCGCCGTGGTGCGGTCAAGAAGCATGTGGCGGCAATCCACGTTTCTGGCAAGTTGACGCTGTTGCAGCGCAAGTTGTCCAATGTGCTGCTGCTCAACGCCTACGATACGTTGACGTCGCAGGCCTCTCATCAAATGGACGCCCGGACGCTCTGTTTGATGATCGGGTATAATTCGAACGACATGGACACGCTCAAGGCGTCGCTTCGCGGTCTGGCCGAAACGGTGGCCGAATGGGATATGCTCGACGCCGAGGGCAAACAGGAATGGGGTGTCTCGGCGCTGTTATCCTATGCCAAGCTCAAAGGCGGGATCTGCGAATATGCCTATTCGCCCGCGCTGGCGGAAAAGCTGCACGACCCCAAGGTCTTTGCCCTGATCAACCTCAACATCCAGCGGCGGTTCACCTCTGGCCATGCACTCGCTCTGTATGAGAATTGTTATCGCTTCGTCCGGACAGGTTCGACGGGCTGGTGGTCGCTGGACCTGTTTCGCCGTCTGATGGGCGTGGCTGACAGCCCGTATTACGAAACCTACAAGCATTTGAACGCCAAGATCATCAAACCCGCCGTGGCCGAGGTGAACAAGACTTCGAACATCGTGGTCACGCCGGAGGTGCGCAAGATGGGCCGTTCGGTGACGGATATTCGGTTCCAGATTGCCGAGAATCCGCAACTCGCGATCCTTGATCTCGATGACGGAGAAGGCATCCGCAACAGCGAGATCTACGCCCGCCTGCGAGAGCTGGGCGTCAGTGACCGGCTGGCGCGGCAATGGGTGGCCGAACATGGCGAAGCGTATGTCGGTCAGAAGCTCGACTACGTGGCTGGTCAGGGCGGGGTGAAGAATGCTGTGGGATATATTTCCAAGGCACTGAAACATGATTACGGCAATCCGCATCCGAAGGACGGGCAGGGGGTTTCGCCGCGAAACCCTGTGCCTCCGACCAGTCCCCGCGCGCGCCGGCTCGCCCGGATACGGGATCTGGCGGCCGCCCGAAAACCGACGCACAGGGATGCGGACAAGCTGCTTTTCCTGGCGCGGCTCGAAGGGTCATTGAGGGATGATTTCGAGCGGCACGGCTGGATGTCGGCGCTGAATGCGGACGCGATTCTGGCCTTTTGGGAGGAGCTTTCGCCGGGGGCTTTCGATGATCTGGAGTGATCGCAGCACGTCCGAGGAATGATGGATGATTGCGAAAGCGTAAAGCGCGCGGGCGCGGTGCAAAGTCGTTCGAAATCATCTATACTGTGGAGATTGCACAAAGGCCGCATGCTGGGCGGGAACGCAAAATTGACGTGCTTTTTCCAGTCTGGTCCTGAATGATGCAAGACATCAACAGTGATGAAAGCCTTAAATGCATATTCTTCGTCAACTCATCCTTGTTTTGATCGTCGCCGCAGGCGGCCTTTATCTTTGGGTGGCCTATGTCCCGCAGTCCAGACCGCTTTTGGACAAGCTGGGATTGCTTGACCTTTTGGGGGTCGAGATGCCTGAAACCGAAGCGGCACCTTCCGGGGCGGGATGGTCCGGGGGTGGGGCTGCGAAGGTGGTGACGGAAGAGGCGGAGGAACGGGCCATCGCCGACCGGATCACCGCCATCGGGGATGGCCGCGCGCTGCGGTCCGTCACGGTCCGGTCGAACGCTGTCGGGGTGATCACAGATCTGACGTTGGCCTCGGGTCAGCGTGTGGAGGCGGGAACCGTGATTGCGCGGCTGGAGGACGAGGCCGAGCAGATTGCGGTGGAGCAAGCCCAGCTTCGGCTGGACGAGGCCCGCAAGGAAGAAGAGCGCGTCAAACAGCTTCAGACACGCGGTGCAGTCACCGAGGTGCGTCTGAGCGAGACCGAAAACGCGGTGCGCAGCGCCGAACTTGGATTGCGGGAGGCAGAGTTCAACCTGTCACAGCGCGAAGTGGTCGCGCCGATTTCCGGCTGGGTCGGAATCATCGACATCTCGCAGGGCGACCGGGTCAACAGTCAGGATATTCTTGCAACGATTACAGACCGTTCCGAGATCCTGATCGACTTTCGCGTGCCTGAACGGGTGATTGGCAAGATCGCGGAAGGGCAGGGGGTTGATGTCACGCCGCTGGGCCTGCGCAACACGACCCTGAAAGGCGAAATTGCCACGATTGACACGGTGGTGGACCGGGCCAGCCGAACCTTGCTGGTGCGGGGCAAGGTGCGGAATGCTGACGATCGTCTGCGCGCCGGGATGGCGTTTTCGGTCAGCCTCAGCTTTCCCGGCGAAACGCTGCTGTCGATCGCGCCTTTGTCGGTGCAATGGTCAAGCGACGGTCCTTTTGTCTGGGTCGTGCGGGACGGCAAGGCGCAAAAGGTCGAGGTCACCATCGAACAGCGCAACAGCGATTCCGTTCTGGTCAAATCCGACGATCTGGCTGCCGGGGATGCCGTTGTGACCGAAGGGGTGCAAACGCTGCGTGACGGGGCCGAAGTCTTGCCAGTGGGACCACAGGAAACAGCCAATGCCGTGGCGAACCCCGTCCGAAAGGATGCGCTATGAGCGGCGCTGACATCTCGTCGCCCGGCACGGCGCTGTTCGTGCGTCGCCCGATCCTTGCCTTCGTCCTGAACGCGTTGATCGTGCTGGCGGGTCTTGCCGCGCTTGTCGGGGTCGAGGTGCGGGAACTGCCCAATGTGGACCGGCCGGTTGTGACCGTCACGACCAGATTTTCTGGCGCGGCCCCGGAAACCGTGGATCAGGAACTGACCGGGCGCATCGAGGGGGCCGTGGGGCGCGTTTCGGGCGTGCGGGCCATCGCGTCCAATTCGCGGTTCGGGCGCAGCCGGGTCACGCTGGAATTCAACGACAACGTGGATATTGACGTGGCCGCGACAGATGTGCGCGACGCGGTGGCGCGGCTCGTCAACCAACTGCCCGAAGCTGCGGATGATCCCGAAATCGTCAAGGCGGATGCCAATGCGCAAGCGGTCATGCGGATCGCCGTGACCTCTGCCGGGCGGTCACCACAGGAGCTGACAGCGATTGTCGAGGACCGGATCGAGGATCGGCTGATCTCGGTCGACGGGGTGGCCGATTTGCAGATCTACGGCGACCGGACACCGGTCTTTCGCGTTGATATTGACCAGTTGGAGCTGGCCAGCCGGGGGCTGACGCTGGGCGATGTGCAGCGAGCGCTGGCCGATGTGGCCTATGATGCGCCTGCGGGCGATCTGGCGGGGGACCGGCAATCCATCAATGTGCGCACCACGGCAAGCGTCGCCACCGAAGCGGCGTTCGAGGCGCTGGAAATCCGCCAGAACGTCCGCATCGGTGATGTGGCGCGCGTGACATTGGGACCAGCGCCGGGCGAAACGGTTTTGCGGGCCAACGGGCAGCAGGGCATCGGGATTGGCATTGTCCGGCAGGCCACGTCAAACACGCTGGAAATCTCGTCCAATGTGCGCGCGGTTGTGGATGATCTCAGCCAGAGCCTGCCGGATGATGTGAAGATTTTTGTCACCTCGGATGATGCGACGTTCATTTCAGGGTCGATCAGCGAGGTTCTGAAGACGCTGGGCATTGCCGTAGCCATCGTGGTGGCGGTGATTTTCATCTTTCTGCGCGATGTGCGTGCGACGCTGATTCCGACACTGACCTTGCCTGTGGCGCTGATCGGCACGCTGGCGGCGATCTATCTGGTCGGGTTTTCGGTCAACATCCTGACGCTTCTGGCGCTGGTGCTGGCCACGGGGATGGTTGTCGATGATGCGATCGTGGTGCTGGAAAACATCGTGCGGCAGCGCGCGGCCGGCATGGGGCCACGGGCTGCGGCGGTAAACGGCACGGCGCAGGTGTTCTTTGCGGTCGTGACCACCACGGCGACGCTTGCGGCGGTGTTCGTGCCGCTGTCGTTTCTGCCGGGGCAGGCGGGCGGGCTGTTCCGGGAATTCGGCTTTACGCTGGCGATGGCGGTGTTGTTGTCATCGGTGGTGGCGCTCAGCCTGTGCCCGGTTCTGGCCAGCCGGTTGTTGACAAAGCCGCCCGCAAAAGACCCGCGCGGCCCGATGGTCTGGCTGGGCAACAGGCTGGTGCGCCTGTATGAAATGACCTTGCGCGGGGCGCTGGACATGCCCGCCGTGATCGTGCTGATCGCTGTTTTCGTCGCGGCCACGGCGGCGCTGGTCGCGGGTGGGATCCGGCAGGAAGTGACGCCGCCGGAAGACCGTGCCGTGGCGTTGTTGAGCATTTCCGCCCCGCAGGGTGTGTCGCTGGATTATACCCAGTCGAAGATGCGCCAGATCGAGGATCTGATTACACCGCTTCAGGAAAGCGGCGAGGTCACCAACATCTTCTCGATCAGCGGGTTCGGCTCTGACAATCGCGGTTTCATGGTGTTCACGCTGGCCAATTGGGAAGATCGGGACCGCGCCCAGCAAGAGATCGTGGGCGAGATCAACGGCATGCTGCGCAGCATCATCGGGGTGCGGGCCTTTGCCATTCAGCCGAACTCTTTGGGGATACGCGGGGCGGGCAGGGGGCTGGCCTTTGCGATCACCGGCGACAGCTATGACCAGCTTGCGGAGGTGGCGGAAACCATGGTGGCCCGGATGCAGGAGGTGCCGGGGCTGGGCCAGGTCAGGCTGGAATACGAACAGACGCAACCGCAGCTTTTCGTGCAGATCGACCGGACGCTGGCGGCGGATCTGGGCATCGACATCTCGGGGCTGGGGCAGGCGTTGCAGGCGGTGCTGGACGGGCGCAGGGTTGCGTCGGTTTTCATCGACGATGCCAGCTATGACGTGCAGATGGTGTCAACCTCGGACCCGGTGAACGATCCGGGCGATCTTGAGAATGTCTTTGTGCAGACCGGCGACGGGCAGATGGTGCCGATGTCCAGTTTCGTGACGCTGGAGGAACGCGCCGTGGCGCCGGAGTTGGACCGGGAAGGGCAGAACCGTTCGGTGGAACTGTCGGCGGGGCTGACGCCCGATATGTCGCTGGGCGACGCGCTGGCCGCGGTACAGTCCATCGGAGAAGAGGTGTTGGCAGAGCAAAACCGTATCGTGCCGCTGGCCGAGGCGGCGACGCTGGACCAGACCAATAACGGTTTGTTCATCACCTTCGGTTTCGCCATCCTCGTGGTATTTCTGGTGCTGTCCGCTCAGTTCGAAAGCTTCATCTCGGCCGTCGTTGTCATGTCCACCGTGCCCTTGGGGCTGGCCTGTGCGGTGTTCGCCTTGCTGATGACCGGGCAAAGCCTGAATGTCTACAGCCAGATCGGGCTGGTCATGCTGATCGGGATCATGGCGAAGAACGGCATTCTGATCGTCGAATTCGCCAACCAGCTTCGTGACAAGGGGCAGGACGTTCGTTCGGCGATTTTCGACGCCTCGACGATCCGGCTGCGTCCGGTGATGATGACCATGACCTCGACCGTTCTGGGGGGCGTGCCGCTGATCCTGTCTTCGGGCGCGGGGGCCGAGGCGCGCGAGGCGCTTGGCTGGGTGATCGTCGGCGGGCTGGGGCTGGCCACGGTGTCGACGCTGTATCTGACGCCGGTGGCCTATCTTTTGCTGGCGCGGTTCTCGACGCCGAAGGCAGAGGAAGAGGCGCGGCTGGTCCGAGAGCTTTCGGAGGCGCGCGCCCAAGCGGCCTGAACCCCGGCCGGCAGGACCAAGAGGGCAGGGGGTGCCCACGCCGTCAACTAGCGCCGGGTCCGGCGATGTACCGGGCCTATCGCAGCGCAGCAGGTATTTGTTGCCTTACGGGTTGAAAACCCGGCGAGATCTGCCAGATCAGGTAGTCTGGCCGATGCGGGATTGATTGGTGAGGGTCTTTGCACGACAAGCGGCTGGCAAACAGACCTCATCTGGAAAAGGAAGGGTACTTCATGCGAAATATTGCCTCTACATTTGCCGTGCTTTTGATGGCAGGAACCGCTTCGGCGGATGTGACCGTGTCCATCCCGCTGGAACTTGGTGGAACGGATAGCGTGACAGCGCAAAACTATACCTGCGGCGACGACCAGAGCTTTGCCGTTCAATATGTCAACGCCGGGGCAAATGCGCTTGCGATCCTTCCGGTGGACGGGGAACAGCGCATTTTCGTGAATGTCGTGTCTGGATCCGGGGCGCGCTATGCCTCTGGCGCGCATGTCTGGTGGACCAAGGGCGATACCGCAACCTTGCAGAACGAGATGTCGGAAGGCGGCGATCTGGAGTGTCAGGTGCAGGATGCCCCACCCTCAGAGTGAGAGCATCGTCGTGGCGATTGAAAAGTAGATCAGAACGCCAAGCGCGTCGGAAATCGTCGTGACCAGCGGCCCGCTGGCCGTTGCCGGATCCAGCTTCAGACGGCTGAGCAGGAACGGTAACGACATGCCGACAAGGCTGCCGATGATCACCACCAGAAACATCGTCATGCCGACAACCAGCGCAACATCGGACCCGCCGCGCCATATCCCCAGGGGAAAGACGACCAGTGCCATGGTCGCCCCAAGCGCGGCGGCGATGAACAATTCGCGTCCGATCAGGTCGCGCCAGTCTTTCAGCACGACATCGCCCGTCGCCAGCGCGCGCACCATCAATGTGGCCGATTGCGCACCGGCATTGCCGCTGCTGTCGATCAGAAGCGGCAGGAAGAACACCAGCGAGACATAGGCCAGAATGGTTTCTTCGAAATAGGCGATGCCCGCGCCTGAAAAGAGGTTGCCAAACACCAGCAGGGCCAGCCAGACGATGCGCTTTGAATAGAGCAGCCGGATACTGGCCTGACGCATGTTTTGCGAAAATGGCAGCACGGTCGAAATCTTCTGAAAATCCTCTGTCATTTCCGCCTGCATCGCGTCGGCCGCGTCATCATGGGTGACGATGCCCAGCAATATGCCATCCGCGTCGACGACGGGCAGCGCCAGAAGGTCATAACGCGCAATCAAATGCGCGACGTCCTCGCGGCTGGCATCCGAGGAGGCGGAAATGGGGTCGGCCTCCATCAACGCGGCGACCGGCGTCATATCGTCGGCCAATACCAGTTCATGCAGCCGGATCGAGCCCATCAGATGACGGCTTTCATCCAGAACATAGGATCGGTAGATCGTTTCCGTGTCCGGTGCTTGCCTGCCCAATGCGGCCAGGGCGTCCTTCGCGGTCATATCCTCGGCAAGCACGGCATAATCCGATGTCATCAGCGCACCGACAGAGCGGTCACCGTGGACGGAAAGGCGGCGAATATCGGCCCGGTCCGCCTCGTCAAGCTCTGCCATCAATGCCTTCTGGTCGTCCGGCGCGAGATGGTTGAACAGATCCGCGCGGTCATCGGCATCCATTCGGGTCACGATTCTGGCCAGATCGGCGGCCGCCACGGTTCCGGCCAGATCGGTCTGGGCGGCCAGTGACATTTTCCCGAACACATTCGCCCGGCGCCCCGGATCGACATCCAAAAGCTGTTGTGATCTCTCTGCAACGGGCAACTGCTCTATCCAGGTGGCGACATCGACAGCATGCGCCGATGCCAGAAATGTCGCGATGGTATCCTTCGATGCATGTGCCGATGGCAGATGTCCCATTGAGTGTCGGTCATATATCGGCATGGGAGGCGTCCTTTGACATGCGGGCAGGGGGCCAGAAATGAATAGCGCCCACCGTCACCGTCAACAAGCGCGCCCGATCACGCAAGCCATGCGTTGCCGGCGCTGTACAGCAGGACCCGCTGCCGGGAAACGTTGCGGGTGCCGCCATGCGTGGGTTTGCACATTGGCTGGCCGTCAGGTCGAGGCGTCGTCGATCAGCGGATTGGGCTTGGCGAACTCTTCGAGGCCCATCTGATTGCTGATCGTGATGCGGGTGCCGTTCACGGTGACACCATGAGGCTGGAGGCCTTTGAAGGCGCGGCTGAGGTTTTCGGGGGTCATGCCCAATATGGATGCCAGACGGCGCTTTTCGAAATCCAGTGTAAACACGTTGCCGCCGCCGACATGCTTTTGCTGCCGGAGCAGATAATTGGCGAGCCGTTCAAGCGAGCTGCGCAGCTTGATGTCCTTCTGTGCCTTGATGACGGATCGGTAGCATTGCGAAAGCTCTGTCACGATCGCACGGGCAAAACCACTGTCCTTGTCGAAAATGCTGCGGACATCCTGGCTGGGTATCAGGGCGATACGGCTTTTTTCCAACGTGCGCGCGGACATCAGATAGGGCGCATTCTTGATCGTCGCGGCCAGAATGAAGGTAGAGATCGGCCGCACGGTGGCCATGCTGGTCGCCCTGCCGTTCCATTCCGAAAACAGATCGACCGCGCCGGACAGAACGACATGCAGGAAATCGCTTGGGTCGCCTTCGGTAATCAATTCGATCTGGGCGGGGAAATTCTGGACATAGGCGCCCTGCATCAGGGACGCAAAATGATCATCGGTCATCTGCGCGAACAGGTCGAGTTTTTGAATATCCCGGTATTCGGAATCGGACATGCCCTTCTCCTTCCGCCAAGCCAGCGGAGTATCGGCCGGTTGATTGATAATTGTCAATTCTTGGTTTGATCCCTGTCGAGCAGCGCTTGACCTTTCCGGGCCCCGGACCTGACATTTGTTTTTAACATACTTATTTTGTTATTCTTTTTCGATTTTATGATCTGGATCAACTCATCTGGCCCGCGGCCCATGCAGATACGGCAGTGATCCCCTTCAAGGGGGGACGTCGCAATTATCTTGCCGGAGACGCCGCCATGCAGACCGCAGCCACAGCCTCGCGCGCCGATCAGACGCGCGCCCTGAGCCTGAGTACGATCGCCTTTACCGCGTGTTTCGCGGTCTGGACGATCTTTTCCATTATCGGAGTCGCGATCCAGGCCGAGCTTGGCCTGAACGACACGCAATTCGGGCTGCTGGTGGCGACGCCCATCCTCACCGGCTCTGTCACGCGGTTGTTTCTGGGCGTCTGGGCCGAGAAATACGGCGGGCGGCTGGTGTTTTCCAGCCAGATGATCCTGACGGCGCTGGCGACATGGGCGCTGACGCTGGCGGACAGCTATATCATGTATCTGGTTGCGGCGCTTGGCATCGGGCTTGCGGGCGGATCGTTCATCATCGGGGTCGCCTATGTCAGCCGTTGGTATGATGCGGGCCGCCAAGGCACGGCGCTGGGGCTCTTCGGCGCGGGCAATGTCGGCGCGGCGGTCACCAAGTTTGTCGCGCCTTTCGTCATGGTCGCTTACGGCTGGCACGGTGTGGCCTATGTCTGGGCGGCCGGCCTTGCCACCATCGGTGTGCTGTTTTTCGTGCTGGCCAAGGACGACCCGGAACTGGTTGCGCGCCGCAAGTCCGGGGCGAAGGCGCCGTCGCTGGCGCAGCAATTCGCGCCGCTGAAAAATCTTCAGGTCTGGCGGTTCTCGCTTTACTATTTCTTCGTGTTCGGTGCCTTCGTGGCGCTTGCCCTGTGGATGCCGCATTACCTGATCGATGTCTACGAAGTGGATGTGAAAACCGCGGGCATGGCCGCGGCTTCGTTCAGCCTATCGGCGTCGCTGTTCCGGGCCTATGGCGGGCACCTGAGCGACAAGTTCGGCGCGCGTCAGGTCATGTACTGGACCTTCGGCTTTTCCATGATCCTGCTGTTCATGCTGTCTTATCCGCCGACCGATTATGTGGTTCACGGCAAGGACGGGCCAATCACCTTTTCCACCTCCATGGCGTTCTGGCCCTTTGTCGGCACGCTGTTCGCGCTTGGCTTTTTCATGAGCCTCGGCAAGGCGGCGGTGTTCAAGCATATTCCGGTCTATTATCCGCAGCATGTGGGGTCGGTCGGCGGTCTTGTCGGGATGATCGGCGGTTTGGGGGGCTTTGCCCTGCCGATCATCTTCGGCGCGCTTCTGGACCTGACCGGCATCTATACGTCCTGCTTTGCGCTGCTTTTCGTGTTGGTCGCGATTGCGCTTGCATGGATGCATCTGTCGATCCGCGCGATGGAACGTGCCGCCCACGGCACCGCGCTGGACCAGTTGCCCGCATTGCCCGAAATGCAGGATGTCCATAATCCAGAGCGTATGGAAATTCCGCGCGTGCTGGATGAATGGCATCCCGAAGATGCGGCATTCTGGGCCGACAAGGGCAGGGCCGTGGCGCGGCGCAACCTGTGGATCTCGATCCCGGCGCTGCTTCTGGCTTTTTCGGTCTGGATGGTCTGGTCGATGGTTGTGGCACGTCTGCCCGCGATCGGGTTCGACTTCACCTCGGGCCAGCTTTTCTGGCTGGCGGCGCTGCCGGGCCTGTCGGGGGCGACGCTGCGCATTTTTTACAGCTTCATGGTGCCGATCTTCGGCGGGCGGCTTTGGACAACGCTTTCGACCGCATCGCTGCTGCTGCCGGCCGCGGGCATCGGATACGCGGTACAGAACCCCGACACGCCCTATCTGATCTTCCTTGTGCTGGCGTTGCTATGCGGCACGGGCGGCGGCAACTTTGCGTCGTCAATGGCCAATATCGGCTATTTCTTCCCGAAGGCCGAGAAGGGCAATGCGCTGGCGCTGAACGCGGGTCTGGGCAATCTGGGCGTGTCGGTCATGCAGTTCCTGGTGCCCATCGTCATCACGGCGGGCGTCTTCGGAGCCATGGGGGGACAGCCGCAGACCATGTCCGACGGCGGCATGCTGTGGATGCAGAATGCCGGTTTCGTCTGGGTGCCGTTCATCCTTGCGGCGACAATCGCGGCCTGGCTGGGCATGAATGACATCGCCGACGCGCGCGCCAGCTTTGCAGATCAGTCGGTGATCTTCGGGCGTGTGCATAACTGGCTGATGTGCGCCCTTTACACCGGTACGTTCGGCAGCTTCATCGGCTATTCCGCAGGCTTCCCGCTGCTGACGAAACTGGCTTTCCCCGAGATCAACGCGCTGAACTATGTGTTCCTCGGGCCGCTGGTGGGTGCGCTCAGCCGTGCCGGAACCGGCTGGATCAGCGACCGTTTCGGCGGCGGGCGGGTGACGTTCTGGACGTTCCTCGGCATGATCGTCGCCACGTTCGGCGTGATCTTCTTCCTCGGGGTCGGGTCGTTCATGGGCTTCTTCGCCTGTTTCATGGCGCTGTTCTTCCTGACCGGCGTGGGCAATGCGTCCACCTTCCAGATGATCCCGGTGATCATGGGCCGCGAGGTGCCGCGCCTGATGCCGCATCTGGGGCTGGAGGACCGCAAGCGGCAGATCGCGATGGAATCCGGCGCGATCACCGCCTTCACCTCGGCCATTGCCGCCTATGGCGCATTCTTCATCCCCAAGGCCTACGGCACATCCATCGCGATGACCGGATCGGCGGTGGGGGCGCTTTGGGGGTTTTTGGCCTTCTACGCGCTCTGCGTCGTCATCACCTGGGCCGTCTACACGCGGCCCGGCGGTCTGCTGCACGATATCGAGAGCGGCGGCGGCAGTATCGGCGGCGCCACAGCGCAGCCTGCCCAATGAGTCACCCCTTTGAGCGGGCGGCGCGTGACGCCGCCCGCAGCCTGAATACCGAAAGGACAGCAAGATGAGCCATTTGCTTGACAGACTGAACTTCTTCCAGAGCAAGGAGCTGGAGACATTCTCGGACGGGTGGGGCCAGACGACCCGCGAGAACCGCGACTGGGAAGAGACCTACAGAAACCGCTGGCGGCATGACAAGATCGTGCGGTCCACGCATGGGGTGAATTGCACCGGGTCATGCTCGTGGAAGATTTACGTCAAGTCGGGCATCGTGACATGGGAGACCCAGCAAACCGATTATCCGCGCACCCGTGCGGGCCTGCCCAACCATGAGCCGCGCGGCTGCGCGCGCGGCGCGTCCTACAGCTGGTATCTGTACTCGGCCAACCGCGTGAAGAACCCGCTGATCCGGGGCAGCCTGATGCGGATCTGGCGCAAGATGCGCGCAAAGAAGACGCCGGTGGCGGCATGGGCGGCCATTCAGGAGGATCCGATCCTGCGGGCGTCCTACACCAAGACCCGTGGTAAGGGCGGGTTCGTGCGCGCCACATGGGAAGAGGCGACAGAGATCGTGGCCGCCGCCAACGCCTATACCGCCAAGACCTATGGCCCGGATCGCGTCTTCGGGTTTTCCCCGATCCCGGCCATGTCGATGGTCAGCTATGCGGCCGGCGCGCGCTATCTGTCGTTGCTGGGCGGCACCTGCATGTCCTTCTACGACTGGTATTGCGATCTGCCGCCCGCGTCGCCACAAACTTGGGGAGAGCAGACCGACGTGCCCGAAAGTGCCGATTGGTACAATGCGGGCTTCCTGATGCTCTGGGGCTCGAACGTGCCGCAGACCCGCACGCCTGACGCGCATTTCTATACTGAGGTCCGGTATCGCGGCACCAAGTCTGCCGTGGTCAGCCCCGACTATTCCGAAGCGGCCAAGTTCGGCGATATCTGGTTGAACCCGCAGGCCGGCACGGATGCGGCGCTGGCGATGGCCCTGGGCCATGTCATCCTGCGCGAGTTCCACCTTGACCGGCAGGCCGAGTATTTCGAGGATTACGCCCGCAAATATACCGACATGCCGATGCTGGTCCGGCTGGACGAAAAGGACGGTCACCTTATTCCGGGCCGGATGCTTCGGGCCGAGGACTTCGACGACCAGCTGGGCGAGACCAACAATCCCGACTGGAAAACCGTCGCCTATGACGAGGCGTCGGGCCAGATCGTGGCACCCAACGGCTCCATCGGGTTTCGCTGGGGTGAAGAGGGAAAGTGGAACCTTGAACAGCGCGCCAAGGGGGGCGAGGCGCAACTTCGTCTGAGCCAGATCCTTGACGGAGACCATGACGAGGTTGTCGGGGTGGATTTCCCCTATTTCGGCGGGGCCGCGACGGGTGATTTCGTGAAATGCGACCACCCGGAGGTTCTGACCCGTAACATCCCCGCGCGCCTTGTGACGCTGGCGGATGGCAAGGACGCGCTTGTCGCCACCGTGTTTGACCTGTTCTGCGCCAATTACGGACTCGACCGGGGCCTGGGCGGTCAGTGGGTGTCGAAGAATTTCGACGATGACAGCCCCTATACACCCGCCTGGGCCGAAAAGATCACCGGCGTGGAGCGGGAAAAGATCATCGCCGTGGCGCGGGAATTCGCGGGGAATGCCGAGAAGACCGAAGGCAAGTCCATGGTCATCCTCGGGGCAGGTCTGAACCACTGGTATCACATGGACATGGCCTATCGCGGCATCATCAACATGCTGGTGATGTGCGGCTGTATCGGCAAGGAGGGGGGCGGCTGGTCGCATTACGTCGGGCAGGAAAAGCTGCGCCCGCAGACCGGCTGGCAACCGCTGGCCTTCGGTCTTGATTGGAGCCGCCCGCCGCGGCACATGAACTCGACCAGCGCATGGTATGCGCATACCGATCAGTGGCGCTATGAAACGCTGAGCGCGGGCGAGATCCTGTCGCCGACGGCACCCAAGGGCGATTGGGATGTCAGCCTGATCGACTACAATATCCGCGCCGAGCGTATGGGCTGGCTGCCATCTGCCCCGCAGTTGAAGACCAACCCTCTGGACGTGTCCAGGGCCGCGAAGACTGCGGGCAAGGAGATCAGGGACTACGTCGTAGAACAGCTGAAATCCGGTGATCTTCAGATGTCCTGCGAGGATCCGGACGCGCCGGAGAACTGGCCGCGCAACCTGTTTGTCTGGCGCTCGAACCTGCTGGGATCCTCCGGCAAGGGGCATGAATATTTCCTCAAGCATCTTCTGGGCACCGATCATGGCGTGATGGGCAAGGATCTGGGCGAGGAAGGCGGCGTGATGCCGAAAGAGGCCGCCTGGCACGATGAGGCACCCAAGGGCAAGCTTGACCTGCTGGTGACCATTGATTTCCGGATGTCCACCACCTGCGTCTATTCCGACATCGTGCTGCCCACGGCCAGCTGGTACGAAAAGGACGATCTGAACACCTCGGACATGCACCCGTTCATCCACCCGCTACAGGCGGCGGTGGACCCCGCCTATGAAAGCAAATCCGACTGGGAAATCTTCAAGGCGATTGCCGCGAAATTTTCCGAAGTCGCCCCCGAGGTGCTGGGCGTGGAGACGGACGTCGTGCAGGTTCCGCTGCTGCACGACACGCCCGGCGAGCTGGCGCAGGCCCATGTCAAGGACTGGAAAAAGGGCGAATGCGACCTGATCCCCGGCAAGACCGCGCCGAATTATGTCGCGGTCGAGAGGGACTATCCGAACCTCTACAAGAAATTCACCTCTGTCGGGCCGCTTCTGGAAAAGCTGGGCAATGGCGGCAAGGGTATCAACTGGGACACCAAGGTCGAGGTCGGGCATCTGCGGGACCTGAACGGCGAGGTGCTGGACGAGGGTATCTCGAAAGGCCAGCCCAAGCTGAACACCGCAATCGACGCGGCGGAAATGATCCTGATGCTGGCCCCCGAAACCAATGGCGAGGTGGCCGTGAAGGCGTGGGAGGAACTTGAAAAGCCCACGGGCCGACACCACGCGCATCTGGCCGAGGGCGCGCATCACACCAAGATCCGCTTTCGCGACATCGCGGCGCAGCCGCGCAAGATCATCTCCAGCCCGACATGGTCGGGGATCGAGAGTGAGGAGGTCTGCTATAACGCGGGCTATACCAACGTGCATGAGCTGATCCCGTGGCGGACATTGACCGGTCGGCAGCAACTGTATCAGGATCACGAATGGATGCGGGCCTTCGGCGAAGGTTTCGTGAGCTACCGCCCGCCGGTGGATCTGAAGACCATCACCAAGGCCGTCAACAATGACGCGGCCGAGGGCAGCCCGCATGTCGTGCTGAACTTCATCACGCCCCACCAGAAATGGGGTATCCACAGCACCTATACCGACAACCTGCTGATGCTGACGCTGAACCGGGGCGGACCGGTTGTCTGGATGTCCGAGGTGGACGCGAAGAAGGCCGGGCTGGTCGATAACGACTGGGTGGAGGCCTATAACATCAACGGCGCGCTGACCGCGCGGGTGGTGGTCAGCCAGCGGATCAAGCAAGGCACGCTGTTCATGTATCACGCGCAGGAAAAGATCGTGAACACGCCCGGTTCCGAAAAGACCGGCAATCGCGGCGGCATCCACAACTCTGTCACCCGCACCACGCTGAAGCCCACGCATATGATCGGCGGCTATGCGCAGCTGTCCTACGGCTTCAACTATTACGGCACGGTGGGCAGCAACCGCGACGAATTCGTGATCGTGCGCAAGATGAAGAAAATCGACTGGCTGGACCAGCCCGCAACCGACAAAGTGGAGGCAGCAGAATGAGAGTTCGCGCGCAAATCGGCAAGGTTCTGAACCTCGACAAATGCATCGGGTGTCACACTTGCTCTGTCACCTGCAAGAACGTCTGGACCAGCCGCGACGGCGTTGAATACGCCTGGTTCAACAATGTCGAGACCAAACCCGGCACCGGCTATCCGACCGATTGGGAAAATCAGAAACGCTGGAATGGCGGCTGGACACGTTCGGCCAGTGGCAAGCTGCACCCCAAGCAGGGCAGCAAATGGCGGATCATGGCGAATATCTTTGCCAACCCCGCGATGCCGGAAATCGACGATTACTACGAGCCGTTCGATTTCGACTATGACCACCTGAAATCCGCGCCTGATATGGACGCCTTTCCCACCGCGCGGCCCCGGTCGAAGATCACCGGCGAGCGGATGGAGAAGATCGAGAAAGGCCCGAATTGGGAGGAGATCCTGGGCGGCGAATTTTCCAAACGCTCGGCGGATTACAATTTCGAGAATGTGCAGAAGGAGATTTACGGGGAATATGAAAACACCTTCATGATGTATCTGCCGCGCCTGTGCGAGCATTGCCTCAACCCGACCTGCTCGGCCTCTTGTCCGTCCGGCGCGATCTACAAGCGCGAGGAGGACGGTATTGTCCTGATCGACCAGGAGAAGTGCCGGGGCTGGCGGATGTGCATCTCCGGCTGTCCCTACAAGAAGGTCTATTACAACTGGGATACCGGCAAATCCGAAAAATGCACCTTCTGTTATCCGCGGATCGAGAGCGGGCAGCCGACAGTGTGTTCGGAAACCTGCGTGGGGCGCATCCGCTATCTGGGCGTGATCCTGTACGATGCCGACAAGATCGAGGCGGCGGCGAGTTCGGAGCGCGAAACGGATCTGTACGGCGCGCAGCTTGACGTGTTTCTGGATCCCAACGACCCCGAAGTGATCGCTTCGGCCCGGCGTGACGGCGTGCCCGAAGACTGGATCGAGGCGGCCAAGATCAGCCCGGTCTGGAAAATGGCGATGGATTGGAAGGTGGCCTTCCCGCTGCATCCCGAATACCGGACCCTGCCGATGGTCTGGTACATCCCACCGCTGTCGCCCATTCAGAACGCCGCGCAGGCGGGGCAGATCGCCATGAGCGATCAGATGCCCGACGTGCGGTCCTTGCGCATCCCGGTGAAATACCTCGCCAACATGCTGACGGCCGGGGACGAGGAACCGATCGTACACGCGCTGGAACGCATGTCGGCGATGCGGCTTTACATGCGCGCCCTCAGCGTTGACGGCGTGCGCGACGAGGCGATTGCCGCCCGTGTGGGCATGGCGGGCCGCGTGATCGAGGACATGTACAAGATCATGGCCATCGCCGATTACGAGGACCGTTTCGCAATCCCCACGGCGCACCGCGAACAGAACGAGCAGGGCGGCGACATTCGCGGCGGCTGCGGCTTCACCGACGGCAATGGCTGTTCCACCGGCGACTCGGGCAAGACCACCCTGTTCGGCGGCAAGAAAAAGCCGTTTGCCCTTCCGACGGAGACATTCTGATGATGGACCGCACATTCAAGGCTTTGTCACTGGTGCTGAGCTACCCGACGGCAGAGCTACAGGACGCCATGCCCGATATTGCCGAAATCCTTGGCGCGGATCCGCGTATCCCGCTTAGCCTGCGCACCGTTTTAAGGCAGTTTGCGCATAGGTTTGCCAAGGACGATATTGTTGATCTGCAAGAGCGCTATGTCATGCTGTTCGACCGGTCGCGCACGCTGTCGCTGAACCTGTTCGAGCATATCCACGGCGAAAGCCGGGAGCGTGGCGGCGCGATGGTCAGCCTGATCGAAACCTACCGGGCGGGCGGGGTCGAACCCGCCACCTCGGAATTGCCGGATCACCTGCCAGTGCTGCTGGAATTTCTGTCCACAAGGCCACTGCCCGAGGCGCAGGAGATCCTTGCAGATGCCGCGCATATCCTTGACGCACTGCGGGCGCGACTGGTGCGGCGCGAAAGCGGTTATGCCGGCGCATTGGCAGCACTGCTGCACCTGTCGGGCAGCCCTGCCGATGCCGATACGCTGGCCGAAATGCTGGCCCTGCCCGATGACGACCCGACCGATCTGGCCGCTTTGGATGCGGTTTGGGAGGAAACCGAGGTCACGTTCGGGCCGGATCCGAACGGTGGATGCCCACAGGTCCGCGATCTGCTTGCCGCGATGGACAGCCCCGCCGCCCCCCCTTTGAACCGGAGGACATGACATGTTTGCCAATCTCGACATCGACTTCATCATCTTCGGGATCATGCCCTATGCGGCGCTGACTGTTCTCGTGGTGGGCTCGATCGCGCGCTATGAACGCGATCCTTTCACCTGGAAAAGCTCGTCGAGCCAGCTTTTGCGCCAGAAGCAGCTTTTCTGGGGCTCGGTCCTGTTTCATGTCGGAATCATCACGGTGTTCTTTGGCCACCTGATCGGGCTTTTTACCCCGGTTTGGGTGCTGGATGCCCTGGGCGTGCCCCATGGGCTGAAACAGTGGATGGCCGTTTTGATCGGTGGCCCAGCGGGACTTGCGGCGCTGATCGGGGCCACGATCCTGCTGCACCGGCGGCTGACGGACAGCCGCATCCGGGCCACGTCCAGCTTTGCCGACATCACAATTCTGGCGCTGATCTGGCTTCAGCTTATCGTGGGTCTGTTCACCATCACCCAGACGCTTCAGCATATGGATGGCGCAGAGATGGTGCGCTTCATGAACTGGTCACAAAGCATCCTGACATGGAACGTCAACGCCTGGAGCGATATGGTTGACGTTCACTGGCTCTACCGCTTTCACATCTTCCTTGGTCTGATCATCACGGCGCTGTTTCCCTTTACCCGGCTGGTTCACATGATCTCGGGCTTTGCGGCACCTTTTCGGTATCTGCTGGGACGGTCGGGATACCAGATCGTCCGGTCACGCCGCCAACGACCGCTGGAAGAGCGCCGGGATGCGTTTGATGCGCGCCAGGCAAAACCGGGCACCACCGTCCCGACAGCAGGGGAGTGATGGCAATGAATATTTCTCTCTTTCCCGACGTTGTGGTGAACGGCGAAACAATACCCCCGGCGGCGATTGCCGCCGAGGCCCAGAACCATACAGGACCCAAGGAAAAGCCCGGCATCGCATGGCGCAAGGCAGCACAGGCGCTGACCATCCGGGCGCTTCTGTTGCAAGAGGCGCGGCGGCGCGGTCAGCAGCCCGAGCCTGCGGAACTTGCGCCGGGGCGGGTCGAAACCGAGGATGAGGCGATGATCCGCGCGCTTCTGGACGACGCGCTGGACATCGCTCCGGTGACAGAGGAGGCGGTGCGCCGCGAATGGGCGAAAGATCCCGACCGCTACCGCTCTGCGCCGCTTTGGGATGTGTCGCATATTCTGTGCGTCTGCGATCCGCGCGATGAAGAGGCGCGCATGCAGGCCGAGGCCCGCGCAAACGCGCTGTTGTCAAAGCTGGACGGCGACGCAAAGGGGTTTGCCCGCGCCGCCCGCGAAAGCGATTGCGGCTCGAAAGAGGCGGGCGGTCATCTGGGTCAGTTGGGGCCGGGTGATACCGTGCCCGAATTCGAGACGGCGCTGCGCAGCCTTTCCGATAATTGCATCACGTCCGCGCCGGTGCTATCACGTCACGGCTGGCATATCATCCGCCTCAACGCCACGGCACCGGGGCAGGTGCTGCCTTATGAAACGGTTCGTCCCAAGATCGCGCAGGCGTTGGAAAAGGCCGCCTGGGCACGCGCATCGCGGGATTTCATTGAAACGCTTGCGTCCAAGGCAAGCATTGCAGGCGCAAGCCTTGCGCCGATCTGACACACGCGAAAGGGCGTGACATGAATCAGCCGGACCCGGCGGAGCGCCTTCGCCTTTCAGCGGAGCCATCGCATGTTGAATGATCTTCTCGCGCGCAATCGGAACTGGTCGGCAGAGCGGCAGGAACAAGAGCCGGACTATTTCACCCGGCTCGCCGCGTTACAGGCACCCGAGTATTTCTGGATCGGCTGCTCGAACAGCCGGGTTCCGGCGAATGTGGTTGCCGGGCTTGATCCCGGCGAAGTCTTTGTTCACCGCAATGTTGCCAATGTCATTCATTCCTCCGACATGAACTTGCTGTCGGCGCTGGAATTTGCGGTTGACGCGCTGCATGTGCGCGAGATCATCGTTTGCGGCCATTACGGTTGCGGCGGTGTGAAGGCCGCGACCGAGGATTTCCCCCATGGTCTGGCCGATCACTGGCTGGAGCCGATCCGAAGGCTGGCACGCAGCTATGCCGCGGAACTGACCCAGCTGCCGGACATCGAAAAGCGCCGCGAAAGACTGGCAGAGTTGAACGTGGTCGATGGCGTCCGGCGCGTGGCCGAAACGCCGATCCTTCGCCGGGCGTGGCAACACGGGGCGGATATACGCATTCACGGCCTGATCTACGGGCTGAAAGACGGGCGGCTGCGCGATCTGGATTGCACGGTTGGTGCCGGCCATTTTCAATCGGCCGACCCGAGCTGAAAACCAGACCCTGACGATACATCTTCCGTGTCGATCAGCAAGCGCCCGGACAAAACTGCGATCCGGGCTGAATGCCACGCGGCATGACCGTTCCCATTTTCAAACCTTGCCCGACGACCCTGATGTCGCGAAAGCGCGTGGCTTTGACAGCGCTGAATTTACCTTGTCTGAAAGTGACCAGAAGGACCGTGTGCCGGTTCTTCGAGCATGGCGTTAAGCCATAGCGATTTCGTGGAGGTTGCTTCGCGTGGTGCTAGGCTGCGGGGCTTCGGAAATCCGAAATGTCGTCATCAAAGCTGACATGGATGAACGTGATGGTTCCAGAGGGGTTTCCGGGCCGCACTGACGGGGCATCGCGCGCGGCGGCTTTGCCGAACCTACTGTCAAAATCGAGATGTTCCCACAGGCTTTTCACCCGGTGTAGCCGGCGCGGTTTTTAACCCTAAGAGAAAAATTGTTTACCTATGGGAATTTTTACCTAATATGGGCGAAATAGAGTTAACTTCAAGGCAGGCTGGATTTTGGCAACAAAATTATCAAAACGCGCTGGAAAGTTACAACAAACATCAACATGGGAGAAAACATATGCCTGACATGGCGAAACGAATCGAATCGATGCACCGACAGGACATCGGCGTTGCCTGGGCTTTTGTTGTGGGTTTGTGGCTTGCGATCATCTTCGTCGCCAGCGCGACATGGTCGCTTGCACCCAATGGTGCCGCGCGGACAATGCTGCTGATCGGCGGTGCGATGATCTTGCTGCTGAACACAGCCGCCATTCTGGCGATGCTGCGCCATTACCGCGAAGATCGCGACTTCATGTACGGGCTGGATATCAAGTTTCTCGATATTGCCCGCGCGCAGAAACGTCAGTGAACGGAAGTACAAATATGGCAGATTATACACCCCCTACCCAAAGCAAGTTTGGGCAGATCATCGACGTGATCGTTCTTCTGGTTCTGGCAATCGGCGCGCTTTACCTGCCGCTGTGGCTGAACCTCGCAGGCAGTTCGCAGACATCCAATGTGTCCGAGAACCCGACATGGGAAGGCCTGGGGCAGAATGCGACGATGATCGAGAAGTGGAACCAGCTTGGCTACGCCGAAGCGGCCGATGCCGCCGAACTGATCACGGCGCGGTTTGATTACTCGTTTTCGATCCTCAGCCTGCTGGTCATGATCGTGGTCGTCGTCGGTTACTACGCGCTTATTCTTCGCTTTTCCGAAAAGGAATACGGCGATGTAATCGCAGAGAAATTTGGCAAGAAATAGACGAGAGAACGGATTATACACATGGATATCTGGAATATCTTTGAATACGCCGCGTGGGGACTTTCAATCGTCTTCGGGCTTTATATCGTCATCGACTGGTTCAGGATCGACAGCACCTATAGCGAAGAGGAACTGATGTCCTCACGCGAGGGCGCGCTTGAGGCGATGACGGAAGAACACACACTTTAAGAGGGGTAAGTGGATGTCTGATACAGATATCACGTCCAAAGACATGGATGGAATGGGCCCCGGTGGGACCAAAGTGGGCCTGGCACGGGTGCTGGGACCGGCACATATCTGGGGCCTTGGCGTCGGGATCGTCCTTGTGGGCGAATATATGGGATGGAACTTTGCCGTGGGCAAGGGCGGGGCCTATGCCGCGCTGCTGGCCTGCTGGTTTGCCGGTATCCTGTATTCCTGCGTCGCGATGATTGACAGCGAGGTTACATCGACCGTTGCGGCGGCCGGGGGTCAGTATACCCAGGCCAAGCATATCGTCGGGCCGTTGATGGCCTTCAATGTCGGTCTTTATCTGGTCTTTGCCTATACGATGCTGGAGGCTGCGAATGCGATTACCTTCGGCTTCCTGATCGACACGGTGGCCGGCATGACGGGGCATGAAGGGCTGGACCAACGGCCGTTCATTGTTCTGGCAATCATGTTTCTGGCATGGCTGAACTATCGCGGCGTTCTGGCGACGCTGACATTCAGCCTGATCATCACGGCTGTGGCGTTCTCGGCGATCATCATTCTGTTCCTGTCAACCGCCGTCTTCATGGGCGACAGCCCGCTGCGTCATGCGCAGTTGATGACCGATCTTCCCTATGGATGGCTGGGCATATTGGCCGCGATGCATTTCGGCCTTTGGTACTATCTGGGGATCGAGGGGACGTGTCAGGCGGCAGAAGAGGTCCGCTCGCCCGCGCGGTCGCTGCCCTTCGGCACGCTTGCGGGGATCATGACGCTGCTGATCGCCGCCACACTGACATGGTATGTCTGCGTGGGTCTCATGCCTTGGGAATATCTGGGGCAGGCCGGCGTTCCGCTGTTTGACGCGGCACGGCTGTCGGGGTCGATGACACTGATGATCCTGCTGGGGATCGGCACCATGTTCGCCACGCTGGCCTCGGCCAATGGCTGTATCAATGATGCCAGCCGCGCCTGGTTTGCGATGGGACGTGACCACTATCTGCCGGAATGGTTCGGCGCGGTGCATCCCAAGTTCCGCACGCCTTACCGGTCGATCATCTTCCTTATCCCGATCGCGCTGATCTTTGCCTTGGGTGCACCGTTGGATCAGGTCATCACCTTCTCGATCCTGTCAGGCCTGCTGGGATATACCTTCATGCCGCTGAACGTGATCCTGTTCCGTCGCAAATGGCCGCTCGACACGATCAAGCGGGGGTATGAGCATCCGTTCCACCCGATCCCGGCGATCCTGTTGCTTTGCCTGTGCGGTGTGACGTTCTTTGCGGTGTTCCTTGGCTATGGATCGCAGCTGGTCGCGATGATCTCTTTCTACATCATCGTATCCTTGTGGTTCCATTTCTGGCGGTATCGCTTCGTGCGCCGGGCGGCGCAGTTCACCATGCCGTGGCCACGTCCGCGCGGATACTGACACCCCGGACCGGCCCGCAATCTCGCGGGCCGGTTCCTTGTTCGTGAAGGCTGCCGGGATGGACCGATTTCTGCTCATGGCGATCATCGTCGTGCTGGGGGCGCTGGTGGCGACCCTCGCGCTCAACACTCGCCGTGCCACTGCCGCGCGGCACCGGTCGCGCGCCGCCTATATGGATGCGTGTCGGGCTGTACTGGACCAGCCGCGCACGGGGCGTTCGCCAACCGGATTTGCGCGGCTGGCGGGCAGTTATCAGGGGCATGAGGTCGATATACAGGCCATGCCCGATACGCTGACCTTCCGCAAACTGCCCGCCTTGTGGGTGCTGGTGACAGTGCCCGGCCCATTGCCCGTGGGTGCCACGCTGGATCTGATGGTCAGGTCCACCGGCATCGAGCCGTTCTCGCGCTTTCAGACATTGCACAACCAGGTGAATCTGCCCGAGGGCTTTCCCGAAACCTGCGCCATCCGCACCGACAATCCCGCGCAGATGCCGTCAGAGGATCTGGTGCGCGGGCATCTGCACATTTTCGATGATCCACAGGTCAAGGAGCTGGTGATTTCGCCGGATGGTCTGCGGATCGTGTTTCTGGCCGAAGAGGCGCAGCGCAGCCGCTATCTGATTTACCGCGATGCGGAAATGGGCCGGACGCCGCTTCCTGCGCAGCAGGTGATCCCGAAACTGGACGCGCTTCTGGCGCTGCGCGCGGATATTCTGGACGCCGCCGCCGACAAGATAGAGAAAATACCAGCATGAGCATCGTCACGCGCGCGCCCTTCAATCCCTATCTGGTGCTGGCCAGCGCCATCATCCTGCCCGCGTCGGGACAGGTGTTGAACCGTCAGCCGGTTCGCGGATTGCTGTTCTTGTTCTTCGTGGTGCTTCTGGGCGGCTACACGCTGAAGACAGCGGCCCCGGACGTGTCGCTTATCGGCAAGTATTCGGGCGGGATCTTTGTCTATGCGATGGCGATTTACGACGCCTACAAGACCGCTCGTATCCGCCATTCGGTATGGGCCGCCGCAAAGCGGTGAGGGTGGCCATCAGTGCCACGATCCGCGGGCAGGGTGCTGGACCAATTGCTGTTTGACCACCTCCGATGACTTTTTGTCAGGTGCCGACGCCCGCCAGTGTCAGGCGGGCGTCATCGTCTCGCGGTGCTTTTTGGCCGTCGCCCAATTGAGGGCCAGCAGTGCGGCGATCAAAACCGCGCCTGCGATTTCGATCTGCAAGCTGGGCCAGAAAATCGCGACGATGCCGGGCAGCACCAAGATCCGCGCCCAGATTGGCATCGGGCCGAACAGGAATCCTTCCAACGCGCCGGCAAAGGCTGTCAGGGCGAGGATGGCAATTACGCCGTTCCACAGCACAAGCGGGACGGGGCCGCCCTCAATGATCGACGGATTGAACACCATGAAAAGGGGAATGAGGTACAGGCCCTTGGCGTATTTCCACGCCTGCACAGAGGTTTCCATCGGCGAGGCGTTGGCGATGGCCGCACCCGCAAACCCGGCCAGGGCGACGGGTGGCGTGACGTTGGAATCCTGGCTCCACCAGAAAACCACCAGATGCGCGACCAGAATGGGCATTCCGAACTGTTCGGTCAGCGCCGGACCGACAAGGATGATCAGCACGATATAGGCGGCCGTGACCGGCAATCCCATTCCGAGGATCAGGCTGGCAAGCACGACAAGGAGCAAGGCCAACAGCAAGTTGCCGTTGGAGAAAGCCAGCATCATCGCCGAGAATTTCAGCCCCAGCCCGGTCAGACCCACGACGCCCACGACGATCCCGGCCACCGCACAGGCCATCGACACGGCGACGGCGTTGCGGGCACCCAGTTCCAGCGCCTCCAATGTCCGGGCGACCCCGGCTTTGACCAGTGCGATCAGCGCAGGGATCGTTGGACCGGCGGCGACATATTGCATCAAGCCGCGCAGCATGGCCGCGCCGATCACGGCAACGATGGCATAGAACCCGACGCGCATCGGGGAATAGCCCACGACCAGCAGCCAGACCAGCGCGACCAGCGGCAGCAGGAAGTGCCAGCCCTCGGCCAGCACGTCGCGGACCTTGGGCAGTTCGTCGGACGGGATACCGGTCATCCCCTGTTTGACGGCAGCGATATGAACCAGCAGATAGACCGCGCCGAAATAGAGAAACGCCGGGAAGATGGAAACCAGCACGATCTCGATATAGGGCACGCGGGTGAATTCGCTCATCAGGAAGGCGCCGGCGCCCATCAGAGGCGGCATGATCTGGCCACCGGTCGAGGCGGCAGCCTCGATCCCGCCGGCCTGCGCGGGACGGTAGCCCAGCCGTTTCATCAGCGGGATGGTGAACGCCCCGGTCGTGACGACATTGGCGATGGCCGACCCCGAGATCGAGCCCATGCCCGCGCTGGCGATCACCGCCGCCTTGGCCGGGCCGCCGCGTTGGCGTCCGGTGGCGGCATAGGCGAGGTCGATGAAGAACTTGCCCGCGCCGGTCACTTCCAGAAACGCGCCGAACAGCACGAAGACGAAGATGAACGTGGCCGCAACCCCCAGCGGCAGGCCGAAGAGGCCTTCGGCCCCCAGTGTCATCTGGCTTGACAGGCGTTCCAGCGTGTAGCCGCGATGGTTCAGGATGCCGGGCAGGAAATCGGACAGAAAGGGCAACTCTCCACGGTTGCCGGCAAAGGCGTAGAGGATGAACACCGCGCCGATGATCGTCATGCCAAGGCCGATGGCCCGGCGCGCCGCTTCCAGCACGACCAGCGTTGTGATGATCCCCACGGTCACGTCGATGTCGCGCGGGATGATGGCATTGGCGATGGCGTCGATATTGGCGGGCACCCAATAGCCTACCAGCACACCGCATCCGATCAATGTGCCGTCGATGGCCCAGCCGATCACGCCGCGCGCCCGGTCGCCGGTCACGGGATACATCAGGAAGCAGAGGATCAGGATGAAGCCAAGGTGAATGGGGCGCTGAAAGAACAGGCCGAGCGGCTGAATGCCGGCGGCGTAAAGCTGAAACAGCGACAGCGCGATGCCGATTGCGGCAATTGCCCGCAAGACGAAGCGCGGTTGCCCCAACACCCCCGGTGCCTGCACGTCATGTGTGTCGGTCATTCGGTTTTCCCCGGTTGCAATGCGATGAGAACCCGTGCGCGGGGCGCCAAAGCCGAGAGCGACACGTCACGGTCGCTGGTTACGATCCTGTGGTTCACAGCCATTGTGCCGGGCCGCAGCAGATAGGCATCGCCGGGCACCGGCTCGCCGATATCCTCAATCCAGTAGCCACCCGCGCCATCCGAGATCTGTTGTCCCCGGCCCGGAAGATGGCCCAGACCGGCGGCGAAGTCGGGCTGGTGCGAACGCTCCAGCACCATGCGCCCCTCTTGGTTGCGATAGCAGTCCTGAACTTCGAAACCCTGCACCGAGTGGTGCCACAACACGCACCACCCGGCACCGTCAGGCATGGTGAGCCGGGCGAGTTCTGTACCGTCCGGCAGGGTCGCGGTCAGGTCTTCGGCCAAGGCGGGCAGGGCGGTCAGGAAGAGGGCCAGCAGCCCTCTTCCTACAGTGCGGATCACGGGCGGAGTTTGTCCGGGATCGTGGCCCCTGCCTCTTCGTAGTAGCGCAGCGCACCGGGGTGCAGCGGCACTGGGGTGGCGTTCATCGAGAACTCTACCGTGGTCTCGTTCGCGGCCGGGTGAACGGCCTGCATGTCGGCGATGTTTTCATACATCGCCTTGGTGATCATGTAGACGGTGTCTTCATCCATCTCGGACGAGACCACCAGCACGTTGGGAACGCCGAGCGTCGACACCGCGTCAGCGACACCATCATAGACGCCTCCGGCAAGGCTGAGCGAGGCAAAGACCGGGTCCGCTGCTTTTGCCGCCTCCACCTGTTCATCGCTCAGGCCGATCATGCGGATGCTGTTGGTGGTCGCAAGGTTGAGGATTGACGAGGTGGGCGCGCCGACGCTCCAGAACCCGGCATCAATATCGCCGTTGTTGAGCGCGTCTGCGGTTTCGTTGAAGTTCAGCCGCTGTGCGTTGAAGTCGTCAAAGGAGATGCCGTTGGCCTCCAGCAAGGTCTTGGCGTTCACCTCTGTGCCCGATCCCGGCGCACCAACCGACACCCGCTTGCCCTTCAGGTCGTCGATCGTCTCAATGTCGCTGTCAGCAAGGGTCACAATCTGGACCATGTTGGCGTAAAGCGAGCCGACGGCACGGATCATCGGCAGTTCCTGACCCTCGAAACGGCCAGTGCCGGAATAGGCCTGCTGCACCGTGTCGGCCAGCCCGATGGCAAGATCGGCATCGCCCGTCGCGATAAGCCCCATGTTTTCAACCGACGCGCCGGTGACTTCGGCTGTGGCGCTGTAGCCTTCGACGTTATTGTTGATGACCTCGGCCAGCCCGCCGCCCATGGGATAGTAGACCCCGCCAGTGCCGCCGGTGGCGATGGAAAGCTGCATCTGCGCCATGGCCGGCGTGGCGGCCACAAGCGCCGCGACAGCAAAATACTTGGTTAGTTTCATTGGTTCCTCCCGGTTTACATTGGCGTTCACCGTATATCCCGACCGAAATATTTCAAGCTGAACCAGTCCGGAAGGGCAGGAAATTCCCGTGGCGTAAGGCGCGGACAGCGCCGATCACATGGTGCCGCAGCGCCAATTCGCACCTAGTCTGCGGCACCCCGGTCAAGATCGGGTGCGGGCAACGCCTTGCCGGTCGCAAAGCGTGCCTTGAGCAAGCATTCCTCATATTCGGCCTGCACTTCGGAATCGTAGACGATGCCGCCGCCGACATTGAACACTGCTTGGCCGGTGTCGTGCAGCGTGAGCGTACGGATCGCCACGTTGAACCGCATGCGGCCGGCTGGCGAGGTATAGCCGATCGCGCCGCAATAAATATCGCGCGGTTGGTCTTCCAGCCCGCGCAGGATCTGCATCGCGCGCAATTTCGGCGCCCCGGTGATCGAACCGCAGGGAAAGAGGGCTGTAATGATGTCGGCAATCGTCACGTCTTGGTTAAGACGCGCCCGGACGCGGCTGACCAGTTGATGCACCGTCGGATAGCTTTCGATGCGAAACAGTTCCGGCACATGCAGCGAGCCAAGCTCGCAGATGCGGGAGATGTCGTTGCGCAGCAGGTCAACGATCATCAGGTTTTCGGCGCGGTTCTTGACGTCCTGTCGCAGCGCCTCGGCAAGGGCCGCGTCTTCCTCGGGGGTAGCACCGCGCCGCATGGTGCCCTTCATCGGGTGCGTTTCGATCCAGCGGTTGTCATCCACCTCGAAGAAAAGCTCAGGCGAGCGCGACAGGATGACCGGGCCACCCAGATCAACCAATGCCGCGTATCGAACCGGCTGACGTTCTGTCATCTCGTTGAAAAGCGCGGCGGCGGAGCCTTGCCAGTCGGCGGTGATCGGGAAAGTCAGGTTCGCCTGATAACAATCGCCTTGGCGCAGGTGTTCATGCACGCGGTTGAACCGGGGGGCATAGTCCTCGAAGGACCACATGGGCCGAAAGTTTGACAATCCAGCCGTGCCATCGTGGCCTTGGCTGACGGGTCGCGCATCCGGCGCGTCGAATACCCCCATCAGCACCAAAGGCACGCCGCGGGTTTCGGGCATCTGGCCGTGCAGCTTTGGGTCCAGCGCAAATCCGGCCTCATAGGACAGATAGCCCGCGCACCATTTGCCATTGGCGCGGGCGCTTTCCATCTTTTCCAGTGCTGCGGGGACGTCCCCGGCACTGTCGGCACGGATCATCTCAACGGGCGCAGTGAAGCACAGCTCCTGTCCCGCGATGTCGTCGCGCAGCAGCACAGATGGTTCGTCCAGCGCGGCCAGACTGTCGCCGGAGGGCGTATCAGGCGTCGTCATCGGGGGTATTGACGGCCTGTGCCATGTCGTAATCCGCGGCCCACCGCATTTCGCGCAGCGGTTTCACGCGCCGGACAGATTCAGCGTAAAACTCATGCGCCTTATAGGCGGTCAGTGCATCATCATCCGCAAATTCACCGTAAACAACCACGTCCACTTCACGGCTTGTCGGCTCTGATTTGCGATTCAGCGCGATTTCCAGTCGCTGAGCGTGGGGAATCCGTTTCAGGATCTGCAATCCCTTCCTGATAGGCTCGATATTGCCGTCATGCTGGGCGGTGAAGAAAACGAAGTGACGGATCATGAGGAAAATTCCGGTCGTTTTGGGGGATGAGTATATACACCCGGAACACGGGCTGCGGAGGCGGTCTGGATGTGCAAGCCGTTCTACAGCCTTGGCGTAGGTTTTCAACCGGAAGAGTAGATGTTCGCCGAAATTCACGGGCCTGCTGAAGTCAAGAGCCATGGCACTCCCGGTGCCGACGTTGACATGGTATTTTCGAAGAGTGCAGAACATATAGTCCGTTGTAAACGTGCCGGGGATTCGGACAGGCGGACGCTCGGACAAATGGCAAACCGACCGACAGCTTCTTCTTCGAGTCCGAAAAAACAACATGTCTTCCAAACTGACAAGGTAACCGAACATGGCGCATCCTCTTCTGACCCAGGATCATATTGACGCTTACGAACGCGACGGTGTTGTTCTTGTGAAAGGACTGTTCAAGGAGCAGTTGGATCAACTGCGCGCCGGTGTGGAACGAAACATGGCCGAACCAGGCCCATATGCCGCCGAGAATCTGAAAGCCGGGGAAGGGGGGCGTTTTTTCGACGACTATTGCAATTGGACTCGTATCCCCGAATTTCAGGACGTGATTCACACATCGCCGGCGGCCGCTGTCGCAGCAGAGCTGATGGGTTCACAGACCGTCCAGATGTTCCACGATCATGTGCTGGTCAAAGAACCCGGCACCTCCAAGCCGACGCCGTGGCATCAGGACAGCCCGTATTATTTCGTCGAAGGGCAGCAAACGGTCAGCTTCTGGTCCCCGCTTGATCCGGTGCGTGAAGCGTCCTTGCGCTGTGTGGCTGGGTCGCATCGCTGGGAAAAACCGGTGCTGCCGACGCGCTGGCTGGCCGAGACGAATTTCTACCCCAATGACGATGATTATATGCAAGTCCCCGATCCGGACGCCGAAGGCATGGACATCCGCGAATATGAGATGGAACCGGGCGATGCCGTGGCGTTCAACTACAAAACCCTGCACGGGGCGCGTGGCAATGACAGCGGCACACGCCGGCGCGCGTTTTCGCTGCGGTTGCTGGGCGATGATGCGCGGTATGTGGAGAGGCCCGGCCCAACATCGCCTCCCTTTCCCGGCCACGATATGAAAGCCGGTCAACGTCTGCGCGAAGACTGGTTTCCAATACTGCTGGATGCCGGGAACACACGGGCCTGAAGCAATGGCACGCGGATTGAAACCCTAACCGGATTGACCTTGGCAAGCGCCGCACACCCGTCCGCAGAAATGGAACCACTTCTATCTGGACAATGGGTGCCGCCCGATCCGGTCATAGGCCCCTATGGCACGAAAGTCGGCATGATCCAGCGTGGCAGTGCCAAGATCAACTCTGGCAGGAGGATGATCAACAGCAGGATCCCGACCATCGGCAACAGGATGACACCAACGTCCCGCAATGCATCGACGACGCGGATGCGCCCGATTGAGGCTGCGATCAGCAAGCACAGCCCGTAAGGCGGCGTGACCAGGCCGAAAGACAGGCTTATGACGCCGATGATGGCGAAATGAATCGGATGCATGCCCACATGCTCTGTCACCGGAAGCAGCACCGTTCCAAGGATGATGATCGCCGGAATGGCGTCGATGAACATGCCGATCAACAGAAAGGCCAGCGCCACCATGATCCCGGTTCCGATCACGCCAAGACCCATGGCGGCGATCTGGTCCACCAGGGCCGCCGGGATCTTGAAATAGGCAAGGCACCAGCCGAATGCCGAAGCCGTGCCAATGCAGAACAGGGTGATCGAGGCGAACCGGGCGCTGTCATAAAGGATGCCCGGCAGTTTGGTAAGCGCGATCGAGCGATAGACGAAAAGGCCGAGGATCAGGGAATAGACAACCGCAACGACCGATGCTTCGGTCGGGGTGAAGAACCCGCCGACAATGCCGCCAACGATGATCAGCGGTGTCATCAGCGCCAGTGAAGCGCCTGCGGCTGCCTTGGCAAGCTCTATCAGGCTTGATCGGTCATGCACGGGATAACCACGTCTTTTGGCGTAGATATAGACAGTAAGCATTTGCGACCCGGCAATCATTATGCCCGGCAAGACGCCAGCAAGGAACAACCCCCCGATAGACACCGACATCAACCCGCCCCAGACGACCATCAGGATCGACGGCGGGATGATCACGCCCATGACGCTGGAACTGGCGGTTATGGCGACAGCGAATGACTTGTCGTAGCCCTCTTTTTCCATTTGCGGGATAAGCAGCGACCCGATGCCTGCCGCATCCGCCGTAGAGCTGCCGGAAATGCCGGCAAACAGCATCGACACGACGACGTTCACATGGCCCAGCCCGCCGGGAAGATGCCCGACCATCGCACGCGCCAGACGGATCAGCCGGTCGGTGATGCCCGAGGAATTCATCAGGTTTGCCGCCAACAGAAAGAACGGCACCGCAAGCAGGATGAACGCATTGTAGCTTTTGAACATTTCGCGCATCAGCAGCACGGGCGTCAGACGCTCGTCGATAAAGAACACCGGCACGACGGCCAGCCCAAGCGCAAAGGCGACGGGCACGCGCAGGAATACCAGGACGGCGAAGGTCCCGAACAGGATCGCCGCAACTTCACCTGGCCCCATGATGTTCTCCTTTGAGGTTTTTCACTTCGTCCCATATCTTTTCTAGGGTGAAGACTGTCCATGTCGCCCCGGCAATCGGCCAGCCGATATAGATCGACAGCATTGGCAACCCGGAAATTTCCGATCTCTGGCGTGATCCCAGAATGCCGAAATCATAGCCCCAATACACGAAGGACAGCGCCATGCAGAGGATCGCCAGATGGACAAACATCCGCGATGCGAACTCTACATATTTCGAGGCGCTTCGTGGCAGGACATCCACATCGAAATGCGTGCCGTCACGCACCGCGATCATCGCGCCGATCATAATGATCCAGACGAAACAGAACCGCGCAATCTCTTCTGTCCAGATAAAGCGTGGGATGATCCCGGTATATCGGCTAAGGATTTGCATGGAGACCGGGATGATCAGCAAAGTCATCAAAATGGTCAGCAAAAGTTTCAGGAAGCGATAATAGCTTTCCAGCACTACGCGCATGGCGCCTCTCAATCACATAAAGTGAAGATGCGGCCCGCAGAGTTTCCGCAGGCCGCTGGTGGTTTGGTTACTTGACCGCTTCGATTGCCATCAACACATCCGTTGCGCCAAGCTCTTCGGCGTAGGCTTTCTTGACCGGGGCAGCCAGTTCCAGCAGCTTGTCGCGCTCCTCGAAGGCATGGGTGGTCAGCAGGCCGGCTTCTTCCATTGCGGCAAGCTTTTCACTGTCCTGGCTGCTTTCGATGTCGCGGCCAAGTTTGCCACCGGCAGCACCCGCAGACATAACGCATTCCTGTTCTTCAGGTGTCAGGCGCTCGAATGTTGCATTTGAAAAGGCAATCGGGCGCACGGTGATGGCATGAGCCGTCAATGCGATATGCGGCCCGACCTCGTAGAACTTCATCTGTTCGATGCCTGCGGCCTCGTTTTCGGCGGCTTCGATCACGCCGGTCTGGATCGCGTTATACACCTCGGCATAGGCGATAACCGAGGGTGCGGCGTGGATGGCCTCGAAGATGCGGGTCTGGATCGGCGCGCCCATGACGCGCATTGGCAGGCCCTCAAGCTCTTCCATGTTCGTGATCGGTCGATTGACGATCAGTTGCCGCGTCCCGCCGCCAGCATAGCCGATCAGGCGGACATTGGCCTTTTCAAGCACATCCTGCGCCAGCGGGGCAAGCGCGTCCTGTTCCATCACCGCGTTCCAGTGATCAAGATCGCGGAACAGGAACGGCATATCCATAAGCGGTGCCTTCTGAGAGAAGGTCGACATATGCGATGGGCTGACGATCGCGTAATCGACAGCGATGCCCTGGCTCATATTCTCGAAATAGTCTTTCTCCAGTCCGAGTTCCGAATTCAAATGTAGTTCAAAGGTCAGCGATCCGCCCGAACATTCACCTGCCCAACGCTCAAATTCGCGCAAGGCCTTGGTGAAGGCGTGGTCTTCGTTGAACTGAACTGCGCCCACCAATTCCGTGGCAAAACCCGGAACCGCAGACAAGGCAAACATACCGCAACCAATGGCTGCGCTTGCAAAGTTTTTCATATTATCCTCCCAAGATTGAAAAACGATACTCTGAAGCTGGTTATACACTCTAGTATGGTAGCAAGATGCTCATGAGTGCAATAGCTGTCGCAAAGATGGACTTTCAAATCGGCGAAACCCCGAGATCGTTGAATTATATTATTTATAAATCAATTACTTAAAAACAAATACGACATTTGCGCATGTGGTGAGCCTTGGGATTTCCAAAGAAGCTGTGGCCCGGGCATGCCAGTGCCACTTATGCGCTGACCACCGAAGTAATGTGGAGGTCAGGTTCAAAAAGCTGTCGTTTCTGCGCCGGTGTGAAGCGATCGATTTTCACCGATATGATTGTCGCCCGTAAGCGTGAGCCAACGCAATAAAAAGGTGGCCTCCTCTTGACGACATGAGTGCCAATCCTACATACCGACCGTCGGTTTGTAGGATTGAAGACGTGGACGCCAGTAGCAAAACAGAGAATTACAAAACGCCAAAGCGCGTCCGCATGGCACCGGATGAACGTCGGGTACACATCCTTGACGCGGCGCAAAAACTGTTTTTTGCCCGAGGTTGGGATGACGTCACAATCGCCGAAGTTCTGTCCGCAGCGGAGATTTCGAAGGGTGGTTTTTATCATCATTTTTCGGCCAAGGAGGATCTGCTTGATGGGGTGGTCGAACGGTTCACGACGCAGGCATTGATGGCAGCGCAAGCCGCAAGGGACGCGACATCCGGCAACGCGCTGCAACGCTTCAATGCGTTTCTTGCTGAATCCAACCGCTGGAAGGCAGAGCAGGGGCGGCAGATGAAGTTTTTCATCGACGTCATGCTGCGCCCCGGCAACGACGTTTTGTTCGACAGAATCACGACAGCGGCAAACGCCGCCGCAATGCCTGTCTTGCTGGAAATGATCGGGCAGGGCGTCGATGAAGGCATCTTTGACATCCCCGATATTGCCCTCGTCGGTGAGACGATCATGGGGCTGTCGCGGGGGCGCCGCATGGTGCTGAAGGAGGCTTTCTACGCCGCCGAACAAGGTGATCTGGACCGGGCAACTGAATGTCTTGATCGCCGGATGGTGGCCGAGGCCGCCCTGATCGACCGAATACTTGGACTGCCTCGCGGTAGCGTCCTGCTCTCCAATCCGACTGAGTATCGCCTCATGCTTCGCGCGATTGTGAACGATTGAGACATTGATCGGGTGCGCGCCCGCTCTTTTTGAACAGAAAAGGAAAGCTCATGCTGAAACTAAGGGAACTGAAGCCCAACGTCTGGGAACTGACGCTGACTGGTGTCCTTGAGAAAGGCGATATCGCGACGATGGAGCGTGAATTGACACCCGCGCTGCAAGGCGATGGACCGCTTGGGTTGATCGTACGTGCAGAGGAATGGAAAGACATCACCGCCGATGCGATGGCCGAGGATGCGAAGTTCGAATTCGGGATGCTGGCCCAGTGGTCGAAAATCGCGAAGATGGCGGTGGTCACCGACCTTCAGGCCGCCGCCGCGCTGCTGAAGTGGATGGACCCGATCCTGCCGATGATCGATATGAAAGCGTTCGGTTCTGCGGATGTGGCGGCGGCCGAGGCGTTCGCCTTTGACTTACCCCTGAAGGAACCGGCGGCTGCGGGGGCGGGCGTAAAGCTTCTGTCTGACGGTGCGGACGGTGTCATCGCCTACGAGATCGACGGGCGGATCACCGCAGAGGATGTCGACAGCGTGCTGACCCCTCTCGAAGCGCATATGAAAGGCGACGAAAAGATCAATCTGCTTGTCCGGTTCAAGGATTTCGACGGTTTTGATCCGGCGATCCTGACAAACGGATCACTTATGGGCACCAAGATGAAAGCCATCACGCATCTAAGACGCTATGCCGTTGTGGGCGCGCCGACATGGATGGCCGCCATGGCGGGCACGGTCGCCGGTATGCTGCCTTTCGAGATGCGGATGTTCGACGGGTCAGAGGATGCGGCGGCATGGGCCTGGGTCCGGGCTGTCTAAGGTATCACACCGCCCGGTTTATCTGGGCGGTCTTTTCAGAAGAAACGCAAAACAGGTTTCGGTATCGGAACCCCTGCCGGGACAATGTCCGGATTTGATGCGTATTATCGAGGACAGAAGACCGTGACCGAGACACAGACCGACGGGCCGAAATCGCTCAGCTTTGAAAACGATAAGGGATCGACCCGGTCCAGATGGGTCGCGGGTGGGCTTGCCATAGCCATCATCGGCTGGATGGGCAGCGGGTATCTACTGCCATCGGACGAACCTGTCCAGACCACGAAAACCTCGGTTACTCCGCGCGTTGTTACGGTTGCGGTGCGTCGCGCAGTTGCCGAACCGGTCGAACAGGTTTTCGTTGCCGAAGGGCAGGCCCTGCCGGACCGCGATACCGCCGTGCGCGCCGAAACATCCGGACAGATCGGCGAAGTTCTGGTGGAGATGGGCGCTGATCTGGAGGCCGGTCAGGTCATCTCCCGGATCAACGTTGCTGCCCGCCAGGCCGATCTGGAACGGGCCGAACAGGAACGCGACCGCGCACAGCGCGAGTTTGACAATGCCTCGGCGCTGGTGGAACGCGGCGTTGCAACTGTCGACCGTGTCGCCCAGGCACAGGTGGCGCTGGCAGCGGCGGAGGCAGGCGTAAGGACTGCTCAAGAGGCGATCGGAGACACTGAAATCCGCGCGCCTTTTGCCGGTCGGCTGGAATCGCTGACCATCAACCCTGGCGAATATGTGTCGATGGGTGCAGATGTGGGCCGCATCGTCGACAACACGCCCCTGACCATTCGCATTCAGATCCCACAACAATCCTTGCGTGACATCAAGGTCGGACAGACCGCCGAAGTCGCGTTCATCACCGGCGAAACCGCGACCGGTGAGGTCCGCTTTGTATCGACAAGCGCCGATGCGGAAACCCGGACGTTCATGGCGCAGATCGAGGTGCCGAATGTCGACGGCGCGATCCCCGCCGGGATCAGCGCGCAACTGCGCATTCCCACAGGCGAGGTGACTGCACATTTTGTGTCGCCGGCGATCCTGTCGTTGGACACCGACGGGACATTGGGAATCAAGACGGTAAACGCCGAAAATGTGGTCGAATTTCACAAGATCGAGATTGTCCGGGCCGAGACAGACGGCATCTGGATTTCGGGGTTGCCGGCTGAGACGCAAATCATTTCCATCGGGCAGGGCTTCGTCAATGATGGCGAAACGGTCGATCCGCAACTTGACGAAAACGAGGCAGAAACCACCGCGCAAAACCCTGTACCCGGTGCCCCGGAAACCAAACCGCAAACCGATGCGGATGGTCAGATCATCAAGTCCAGGCCGGAACCAGACTTGCCCGCAGCCGCCACGAGGGAGTCGAGCCCATGAATACGCTTATCGACGCCGCCTTCAGTCGCGGCCGGGTGGTCGTCATGGCACTGGTCATGGTTCTTTCGGTTGGTGCCTACGCCTATACGGCGATCCCAAAGGAAAGCTCGCCCGAGATTCCGATCCCTATCTTTTATGTGTCCACGGGTCTTGATGGTATTTCACCGCAGGATTCCGAACGCTTGCTGATCGAGCCGCTGGAAACCGAGCTGAGCTCTATCACTGGCCTCAAACAGATGACCAGCAATGCCGGCGAAGGTTATGCCAGCGTGCAACTTGAATTCGAGCCGGGTTTCGATGCCGTCGAGGCGCTCGACAAGGTGAAGGAGGGCGTGGACCGTGCCCAGCCCGATCTGCCGGAGGACGCCTGGGACCCGGTCGTGACCGAGATCAACACGGCCCTTTTCCCGATCCTGACCGTGATCCTATCGGGGCCGGTGCCTGAGCGGACGCTCAACAGCCTGTCCGACGATCTTTCCGACCGGATTGAGGCGCTTCAAGGTGTGCTTGAGGTCGATGTGGGTGGTTCGCGGACCGAATTGCTGGAGGTGCTGATCAACCCCACCGTGTTCGAGACCTACAATATCAGCTTCGAGGAACTGATTGGCCAGATCAACCGAAACAACCGGCTGATCGCGGCGGGGGCCATCGAGAATGGGGCCGGCCGGATCGTGCTGAAAGTGCCCGGACTGATCGAGGGGATCGAAGATGTGATGGCTTTGCCCGTCAAGGTGCGCGGCGATACGGTCGTGACCTTCGGGGATGTGGCCACCATCCGCCGGACCTTCGAGGACCCGACCGGATTCGCCCGCATCGACGGGCAGCCCGCGCTTGCGCTGGAAATCAAGAAGCGGTCCGGGTCGAACATCATCGAGACTGTCGCTGCCGTGCGTGGCCTGATCGAAACCGCGCAGGCAGAGTGGCCCGAGAGTGTGCACATTGATTATATGCAGGACGAGAGCGAGCAGGTAGAAACCATGCTGAGCGATCTGGAGGCAAACGTGATTGCCGCCGTGATCCTTGTGATGATCGTCATCGTCTGGGCGCTTGGTATCCGCTCTGCGTTGCTGGTGGGCCTTGCCATTCCGGGGGCGTTTCTTGCGGGCGTCACGGCCTTGTTTCTGATGGGCTACACGATGAATCTGGTGGTTCTGTTCTCGCTGATCCTCGTGGTCGGGATGCTTGTGGACGGTGCCATCGTGACGACAGAACTGGCGGACCGGCGCTTGCAGGAAGGGGACCAACCCAAGGTTGCCTATGCCTTCGCCGCCAAGCGTATGGCCTGGCCGATCGTCGCGTCCACCGCCACCACGCTTTCGGTGTTCTTTCCGTTGCTGTTCTGGTCCGGCACCGTGGGGGAGTTCATGAAATTCCTGCCGATCACGGTTATTCTGACACTTACCGCTTCGTTGTTCATGGCGCTTGTCTTCATCCCCGTCGTCGGCGGCATCATCGGCAAGAGGCCTCCGCAATCGGCGAAGGACAAGGCGACGCTATACGCCGCTGAAAAGGGGGACCCGCGCGATCTGAAGGGTTTCACCGGTGGCTATGTCCAGTTATTGCAATTCGCCATCCTGCGGCCCTGGGCCACGGTGATCATGGCGATCTCGTTCCTGTTGGCGGGGTTCGGTGCCTATGGCCAGTTTGGCAATGGCATCAGCTTTTTTCCGTCCATCGAGCCCGAATTCGCGCAGGTTCAAGTCCGGGCGCGCGACAATTTCTCGATCTTCGAGAAGGATGCGCTGGTGCGCCGGGTCGAGGAGCGCCTGTTCGCCTATGATGAAATCGCGTCGGTCTATGCACGGTCCGGCGGCAGCAATCAGGATGCGGCCGACCTGATCGGCACGATCCAGATCGAGCTGACCGAATGGGACACGCGTCGCAAGGCGGCCGCAATTGGCGAAGATATTCGCGCCGACATGGCCACGATCCCCGGTATCGACGTTCAGGTGCAAACCGCGTCATCGGGCCCGTCGGCGGGCAAGCCGATCTCGCTTCGGGTCCGTGCAAGTGATCCGCAGGCTCAGGCTGACGCGGTCGAGGCCATCCGCGCGGCCATGACCAGAATTGGCGGCTTTACCGATGTCACGGACACGCGGCCGTTGCCGGGCGTCGAATGGCTCATTTCGGTGAACCGGTCCGAGGCGGCCCGCTTTGGTGCCGACATCTCGACCCTCGGGCAGGCGGTGCAACTGCTGACCCGAGGCATCACCGTGGCGGATTATCGCCCTGAAGATGCCGAGGGGTCCGTCGATATCAATGTGCGCTTTCCGGCCGACGAGCGGACGCTGGAAGAATTGCAATCGCTGCGGGTGCCGACCTCGGCGGGCCTTGTCCCGATTTCGAACTTCGTAACCTTTGAGCCAAGCCCGCGCAGCGGCACCATCACGCGTGTCGATCAACGCCGAGTCATAACGATCGAGGCAAACGTAGCCCCCGCCGTATTGGTCAACGACCAGGTGATCGCCTTGCAAGCGGCCATCGACGGTATGGATATGCCCGCCGGCGTCGAAGCGGCCTTTGCTGGCGAGGCGCAGGACCAGACCGACGCGATGACCTTCCTTGTAGGGGCATTCATAACGGCAATCTTCCTGATGTTCGTGATCCTCGTGCTTCAGTTCAACAACTTCTATCAGGCCTTCGTCGTGATGAGCGCCATCGTGTTCTCGATCGCGGGTGTCCTGTTCGGTCTGATTGTCACGGGCCGCCCCTTCGGCGTGGTCATGGGCGGGATCGGGGTGATCGCGCTTGCCGGGATCGTGGTGAACAACAATATCGTTCTGATCGACACCTATAATGCGCTGAAGAAAACCGGGATGTCACCGCTGGAATCGGCATTGCGCACCGGGGCACAACGACTGCGACCGGTGGTGCTGACCTCGGTCACGACGGCGCTTGGCCTGATGCCGATGGTGATTGGCGTGAACCTGAATTTTTTTACCCGCGAGATTGTCTACGGCGCGCCCTCTACCCAGTGGTGGACCGAACTTTCGTCGGCAATCGCCGGGGGTCTTGTGATAGCAACAGTGCTGACCCTTATCGTCACCCCCGCCATGCTGATGCTGGGCGAAAAGAAAGCGCGCCGGGCATTGCGGACGCCGCGCATTCCGTCTGTAGAAACGGCATAGCTTTGCCGGGAAAAGAAGCAGGAGATTGATGCGCGTTCGGGGCCGCAAATATTCAACGCCCGTCCTGCGTCTTGGGGTCATCAGGTCCCGGCGGCAGCGTTTTTCAGGGACGATACGATTGCGGTGTGGCCGCGTCACTCGCACATGATCCATGTACGAGTGACACCTTTTCATATCAAGGCGGTCGTGGCTATGAGCTGGTGACCAAAACGCGCCGGTCTGTTTTGGGCTGCCCATAATCATATAGCGTGGCCCATGCTGCCGCATAGGCTGCTGTGACTGGCATCGCGAGGTCTAAAGGACCAGGGCGAGAAACCCCCGCATATTGCGGTCTGGCACTCGATACAGCCCGGCGTCGCAGTTTGGCAGGTACTTCTTGGCCACCGTCATCTTCCCAGCGGGCAAAACAACCAGCGCTGGGTGACGTTACCAGAGTCGCTGGATTGGCAGTTTGGCGCGTCTCAGCGACGGGTTCGGGTTTGAACAGGTCAGGGAACAGTTCTTCAAAGTCGGCTTTGCAAATCATCATTTCTTCGGTCCTCTCTGATCGAAACGGGTATCGTGCGGCTGGCGTGCTCGCGTCACCGGGACCGGTGACGCGAGCGTATGAAGTGGCGGGATCACCTCATTTTGCGGAGCACGCTTTTATTTCCCCCTGTGGGATTCGATTGGCGCGGCAAAAGGCACCATGCCGAGTTCACGGTCGTCAAAGCTGTTGACGATGTCACGGATATCACCGCGATAGATCCCGATATCGTGCAGAACCCAGTCATCCATGGCTTCAAGCGTTGCGATCAACTTGTTGCGTTGCCATTGACGAATTGCGGTTCGCGCCCATCGGCCCAACGTGCGACCTGCGGTCTTGGCAGGGTCGCGCGGTGCAGTTGACCGAGACAAAGCTGGAGAAAGGAAGTTTCCCGGCGTCAAGAAAGTTTGCATGTCATTTTCCATGTCGAGAGTGTTGAAACCACGACGATCAACGCCTTACCTGCCGAATAGCCCACGGTTTCCCGTAATTGGGCCAATCGGCGATGGAAGAAGCGTCTTCGTCTTTCGATTTGATCGATGTAAGATCACTGTCCGCCCCGAGGCGCGAGCCGGCACAATAACCGGCCCCGCTCGGGGCTACCCGCGGTTCAGCAGATTTCCCGCGCTAGGCGGGAACCTCATATGAAACATGACCATCAACATGATCTATATCTGGCCCGTCCGACCAAAGTTTTCAAGATCGCCGACCGGGGCCGCGACATCTTGGCCGGAAACCGCTCAATCACTGCTATTTTCGCGTTCTCAATCGCGCATGAGATTGACGCAGGGACCTTGCGTACCTATCTTATTGTCATGTTGGTACATGCAGATCATTTTCGATTTCTCCTGCTGAACCGCCCGTTTCCCCGGGCGGTGTAGACGCGTTCGCGTTTCCTGAACCTTCCGGGGCCTCCTCATAGTCAAAAAATGAACAAGTGGCGACAAGGTCGCCCGAGGGGAAACCATGACCAATATCTGTAACAGTCTTTCATACGACATCCGGAACCAACATGGCCCGAGAGAACGGCAACGCAGGCATCTGGTATTGCCCGAGGCCGATCACGCACAGCTTCAGCGACATCTGGAACAGTGCGAAGGCACGCAGCACCCGGCATGGAGATTGCTTGCATATGTGTTGCGCGACAAGATCATGATGACCGATCCTGTCAGCAAGCTGCATGTGCGCGATCTTGTGACCGGTGGGTGTCGGGTAACCTATTGCGTCAGCAATGCAGAGTCCCAGACGGGGCTGCTGGTCCATCGTGCGAGAGCGGGAGCGGGCAGTGGTGTGATACCGGTGGCGTCTCTGTTGGGGGCCACGTTGATTGGCATGCGGGCCGGACAACGCGCGCCGCTTCTGTGCGAGGACGGGTCAATCATGTCGGTATCGGTCCTCGACGTTATGCCGCCGAACTGACGCTGAACTAAAAAATTAATTACGACTGAGAAGCGGGTGGGCCATGCCATTCGCCCTTTTACCCCATACCTGGAAGGAGGCCGACCGATGTTAGCCGATATGAACGAAACCGTTAAGAAACGCCGTACCCGGACACCGAAAATTGTCATCAATTCCGATGATCTTGCACATATCGAAGCGCTGGCAGAAGGCGCGATGCAGCGCAATCCAACGCTCGCCGATCGCCTGTTGGATGAGATCGCGCGCGCGCGGATCGTTGCGCCGTCCAAGATGCCTGCAAATGTCGTGTCGATCGGTCGCTCTGTGACCTACAGGGATGAAAGCACCGGGCTGGACAAAACCGTGACGCTGGTATTCCCCGAAGACGCCGACATCGCGCGTCAGCGCGTGTCGATTGTGACGCCGATCGGTGTTGCGCTGCTGGGATTGGCCGAGGGAGCTGTTTTTCATTGGGACACGCGGGCAAACCAGCGTCGGATGCTGACGGTGATCCGGGTCGAAGAGCCGTCCGACGGCGATCTTGGGCAACCCCACGATCCCCGTGGCCAAGAGGATGATATCACCCCTGACCAAACTGCGGCGACGTAAGCGTGTCGTCGTGCGAGATTCGGGATGACGGATGCAACTCATTATTCGAAATCCGCGATCTGACTTGCATCCGAACCCGCGCGACCTGCGGAAATGTCACCGAAATACCGCTGCATCGGATCCGGTGCGAAGCATCAACAGTCATGGATTGAGGGCTGCCTCGGCCAGTTGTCCGTCCGTACAGGGCGGGCAACTGCACCGCCCACAGTCGCGTCAAACGAAAGGAGATCGGCAATGAGCGCAAAGCAACATCTTCGTCGGCTTCTATGGCCGACGATCTTGACATTTATCAGCCTTGGGCTGGTCCTGTTTCCATCGCAACTGGCCGGGCTTTTCGGGGATGGCGAAATGCTGCCGCTCGCTGTCACGGCGCTGGCCTATTTTGCGGCGGCCTGGCTTGTCAGCCGGATCGCGGCGATGGCGCTGGATCAGGCGGCGGCACGGCGCAAACCCTATCCACGTCTGCTTAAAGATATGGTGGCGGCACTCCTGTTCCTGATGGCGTTCGTTGCAACGACATCGCTTTACATGGGCAAGGGCGCGTTCGGGGCGCTGGCGGGGTCGGGCCTGATACTGGCGCTGTTGGGTTTTGCGGTTCGAAATGTGGTTGCTGACACCCTGTCGGGCGTCGCGCTTGGCGTGGAGGGTCCGTTCCGCATAGGGGATTGGGTCGATATAGACGGGTTGGCCCGTGGCAAGGTGATCGAGATCGGCTGGCGCACCACGCGTCTGCTGACCCGTGACCGGACCTATATGATCCTGCCCAACAGCCAAATCGCGCGCCAGCGCATCACCAACTATTCCGCGCCAAAACCGGAATATCGCGCGCAGGTCAGTATTACGCTGGATCATAGCATGCCGATTTCTCGGGCGCGCGAGGTGATGCTGGAGGCGCTTCAAGCGGCGGACCTGATCCAGAAGGATCCTGCGCCGGATGTGCGTGTTCTGGCCTATGAGGAAGCAGGGATTACCTATGCCCTGCGCTATTGGCTATCCCGGTTCGACCGCGACATAGACTGTCGCGACGAGGTGTTTACTCGGGTGGACGACGCATTGCGGCGGGCCGGTTCGATCGCCCCTCACCGTCGTATAGAGGTAATCTCGCAGGCGGATGAAACGCTATCGAAGGTGCGTCCGCCCGACCTTCCTTCGGAATAATGCGCGTGGTCAACTCATGCGCGCCAGGGTTGCCTTGCGCCGATACCGGAGTGAATTTCCATTGATGCGCTCGGGCAATGAGGCTGCGTGCAGGTCGGGTGCGGTGACGCGACGGGTCTGCGCAGACTCCTCTACCCACCGGTTTGGAGCGTGGCTCAATCCCGCCCCACATCGAATACTTCAACCACATCGGGTATCACCCATTCCTCGGTGACCGGTCCGCCTTCGAACAGACTGCGGGCCACATCACAGTTTATCCGTTCTTTTCCGGTGGCGAACCATAGGTCCATGGCCCAAGAGCTGTGGCATTGTTGAAAGCACGATGTGAGGAAACGAACCCAACGTCGCTGCACCGGTCCCAGACAACAACATCGTGTCTACCGCTGCGGTTCGAAAGCGCGATCATCTCTTGAAGGGAATTGCTGCTGACATGTTCCATGCCATGGGTTTCACCATAACATGTATGGACTTTGAGGGCGGGATGGACATGACCGAAAATTCGGCTCGCCCGCGCGCAATCCGGATCTTGTCGGACCAGCTTTGGTTTAGGTGTTGGGCTGGCCTGTTCGATTTGCATTTGCGGATGCAAACAGGTCTTCTTAGGCGGGCCACCCCATCATGCGTTCGAATGTAAACAAGGAAAGAACTTGCGTAGCGCAAGTTTTATCTTGTTTAACGCGCGGGTCTGACCGAGCCCAAATTGGTGACTTGCCCACCGTCCAACCATAAAGGTAGAAAAAGATGCGACAAAATAGAATTAGGGAAATCTGGGCTGCTGGTGAAACCGCAGTGAACGGATGGCTGGCCATTCCATCCCCGTATTCCGCTGAAGTGATGGGACATCAGGGGTTCGACGCTGTCACGATCGACATGCAGCATGGCATGATGGG
>NZ_FWYD01000018.1 GCF_900176485.1 Primorskyibacter flagellatus | reverse complement strand
TTGTTCATCTTCGCTCCTTAAAGGCTACGATGAACCAGAAACCCTCCGTTGTTCAAATCGCCATATCTGTCCCATAGGTGCTGACGTCAGACACTTGTCCTCATCCGCCCACTCATAGATCTGCAACCCGTCAGCCTTGTATTGCTGGAGCGCATCGATGTTTCGCTGTGCAGCGGCTTCGGTGCCGATCTTGGAATACTTCTGGCCAAGTTCGACCAACAGCGCCTGCTCTTCTTCGGTCAGGGAGTCCATGAACTCTTTTGTTGTCACTACGCCAAGCCCGGTAGTTACAACATTCAACCCCGTGGTCGTGTGATTAAGAAGTTCGTTGATCTTGAACGATCCCCAGGACGCAAAGGAAAAGATGGAGGAATCGATCAGGCCGCGCTGCAATGCTTCGTATTGATCCGGGGTTGCAACCTCATATGGAATAGCCCCGATGCGCTTGATCGTCTCGACATAGGCAGCGCCGGGCGAGCGAAGTTTAAGCCCCTCCAGTGATGCGAAGTCGGGCAACGGTTTGTCGGTGGAATGCACTTCGTAGGCCGGATTGGCAAGAATCATCAACGGAACAAGGCCCAGCCGATCCCATTCTTCCTTGATGATGCCGGGGCTTTGCGTCGCGCGCCACATCGTTGCGGCCGCTGTCGTTCCGTCCAGCCCCATCGGCAGGTTTACAATCTGTGTCGCGGGCATTTCCTGGGCGTGATACGTAAACGTGACCCATCCGATATCGGCGATGCCGGATTGCAGGATACGGACAGAATCCGCAGCCTTGCCCAGCTGCTCGGACGGATAGGTTTCGACGGTAAGCTCTCCGTTGCTGCGCTCTGTCAGTTCCTTCGCAAAGGGCTCAACCGCGCTGGTTGCGTAAATATGCTGTGGCCCCAGATAGTAATTCAGCCGAACGGTGCGATCAGCATAGGCAGAGCTAACTGCTGAGAGTGATACAACACTGGCAATCGCCGCTATAGCCTTGAAACTCATCTTCATTTCCTCCCTGGAAAGTTGGTAGTGATTATTTCGGCAGAATGCCCATTTCCTTGGCAATGACTTGCATCATTACCTCGTTGGCTCCGCCGCCAATGCTGACAAGTCTGGCGTCACGCATCATCCGCCCGACCAGGTTCTCGGCCATGTATCCCATTCCACCCCAGAACTGCAGACAGCCCTCTGGAATGGAACGAGCAAGCTTTCCCGTCTTCAGCTTGACCGCCGCCGTCAGCAAGCGCGCCTGCCCACCTTGGGCGACCTCGGACGCCGCACGATAGGTCATCGCCTTCAGCGCCTCGATCTCCATCTGATATTCAGCCAATGTGAAATGAATCCACTGGTTATCCAAAAGAGGTTTGCCAAAAGCACTTCGTTGCCGCGTATAATCGACTGTGTAGTCGATACACTGTTGCAGTTGTGAAGCCGTACGCGCGGCAACGACAAGCCGTTCGTCGGTGAATTGCTCCATCTGATAGATAAAGCCTCTTCCTTCTTCGCCAATCAGGTTCGACGATGGAACACGAACATTGTCAAAGAACAGCTGCGCCGTATCTGACGAATGCATTCCCAGTTTCTTCAGTGGCTTTGATCGGCTTCCCCCCGCCAAATCGAGAGGAACGATAATGAGCGACTTGTTTCGATGGGGCCCACCGTCATCCGAAGTGTTGCAAAGCAGGCAAACCCAGTCAGCTTGAACTCCGTTTGTAATCCACATCTTGGAGCCATTGATGACGTAATCCTCCCCGTTGCGTCGCGCTGTGGTCTTGATGCTGGCAACGTCAGAACCGCCGCCGGCTTCGCTGACGCCCAGGCAAGCCACCATGTCCCCAGCGATGGTCGGCACCAGATAACGGCTGCACAGGTCATTCGATCCATGCCTTGCCAAGGCCGGTGTCGCCATCTGGCTTGTGATCGACAAGCCGGTTGCGACCCCCCCGGCCGGGATGCGACCGATCTCCTCGGCCCAGACCATCGCATAGGTCAGGTCCAATCCCATGCCACCATGGGCCTTGGGCCGATTGATCCCCAGAAAACCCGCCTCGCCAGCCAACTTGCAGATGCGATGTGCCGGCCAGATTCCATCGGCCTCCCAAGCCTCGACATGGGGCATAATTTCCAACTCGATGAAACGCCGCATCGAACGCCGCATCTGCTCATGATCTTCGCCGTAGATCATAGTTCTCCCCCCCTTCCCTGCCGAATTGGCCTCGGCTTGCGATCAGCCGTCCCAGCCAACTTACGATACGCTACATTCTGCGATCATAAAGTGTCAACACTTTTTGATTTCATAATTTTAATATAGGTATCATATGGTTAGATGAACAAGGTGAGTTTTTCCTTGGCAAGACACCCAACCATGGCGCACTATGCCAACAGAATATACTCGTACGTCTTGAAGAGGTCCGCTAGTGATTGTCGAAGTTCAGCCCACGTCGCCAGCCATCGAGCACCTGAGCTTCAAGACTCTGCGTGCAGATAGCGATTCAGCAGCGGTCAATCTTTCATCCAGCAAGGAAGTCTTGAACGGCGCGAGAGTGGTGCATGGTGGGATCCTAACCGCGCCTCTGGATTCGGCGATGGGTCACGCTGTTTGTGAGGGACGAGGAGATCTGATCGCCTCGACAATCAGTCTCAGCGTCAGTTTTCTGGCCTTAGCGCGGCGAGATATTAAAGTAACCAGGCGTGGCCGCCGTACAGTCTTTGCAACCGCCGAGGTTCATGGCGCAGATGGCACAATTCTCGCCGAAGCACTCGACTGCTTCAAGATCATGAAAGAGCAGACTGAAATATCTGGTAACCCTTACGGAATGAGTGTTTGAGATGTTGCGAACGGTAAGAATGGATACGTTGACGCCTATCGAGGCGGAAAGCTTGACGACAGCCGAGCTTTCGGCGGCGATCCGAGATTATCTGCTTGAACTGCCGCTACAGGGTGGCGAACGGATATTCGAAAGCCAGCTTGCCAAGCAGATCAATGCTGGCCGACAACAGGTACGCGAAGCCTGCCGCATGCTTGAAAGCGAAGGCTTGCTTTTTTATACGCCGAACCGCGGATATTCAATGCGTGTCCTCACAGGCGCTGAGGTGCGTCAATTGCTTGAATTTCGCTGCGTCATCGAAGGCGCGGCCTTCGCATCACTCGCTGACCGCGCGGATCGTAACGAGGCACTGAAGGTGCTGCGCAAGGCTTATGTTGCAATCGAAGAGTCGGCTAACATTGACGACCCGGCGCAACAGATTTCTGCGGACCTTTCATTTCATCGGATCGTTGTGGAAATGGCCGGTAACAACTGGCTGCTTCAATCATTCGATCGCATGAGCACGCAAATGCGGTACGCCATCAGGCTGATGAGCCGAAATCTGAGCGACTTCAAGATCTACGGAAAGTCCCACAACGCACTGCTGGGCAGCATTGAAGAAGGCGACGCGTCAAAAGCCCGAGCGGCGATTGAGGAGCATATCTTGATGTTTCTTCCGACACTTCTGCAGCGTATCAAGGATTGATTGAAACACGCCACCACGAACCGCCCCCGGATTTCGCGGAGAGTAAAACACCCAAAGGATGAGCCTTATATGACCAAGGCGCTATTCATCCCCGCCTAACCGATGCAGCAGGCCATATTACCCTATTTTGTTCACTGCCGCCATCGTCACCATCGCGAACGCCCTGTGCAAAACGCGCCAATCTTGGGCTGCTCAGATCACCTGACAGATACAGTTGCTATGGGGCCTCATGTTTTTTTGCGATGGCAAGAATGGCTTCGACAGTCTGACTGCGCAAGTGCGCCTGGCCCGCATCGCTGAACATTTCATCGCCAAATAGAACCGCGAATGTAGGTCGGTTCGAGACGTTGAAAAAGCTGGCGGCGCTGATTTGCCAATGCAAGGCCACCGGATCGAGACCTCGGCGGAATATGCCCTCTTGTTCGCCCCGGTCGCAAATCTCGCGCAGCTTCTCGATGGCGGCTATGTTCAGGTCGCGGATCTTTTCAGAGGCTGACAAGGCTTTGGCCTGATGGATGTTTTCGATCATCACCATGCGGATGAAATCTGGATTGCTGCGGTGATGGTCAAAGGTAAAGGCGACCAGTTTCGTCAACGCATCCAAGGGTGGCAAATGGCCCAGGTCCAGCAATGCTTCGCCCTCTCTGACCTTGTGGTAGGCGGCTTCGAGCGCCTGCGTATACAGCCCCATTTTGTCGCCAAAATAGTAATAGATCATCCGCTTCGAGGTCCGGGTGCGCGCGGCAATGTCGTCCACTTTCGCACCCGAAAGCCCGCGTTCTGCAAACTCGGATACCGCCGCTGCAAGAATATCACGCCGTACCCCTTCCGGGTTTTGTGTCCAACTGCGCCTGTCTTCTGCCATTGCATTTGTCATGCTGCCTCCTAATCACAAACCTTAGCAGGAGAGAAATGCTCTCAATAGTACAATTGTGATTGACGGATTGTACTGACGGGTACAATCTAGCGCAACGTGCCACGGGGAGGCTCCGTGTGATGGAGATGAAAGTACACACGCAAGGTGTCACCAACGCAGCCGCCCCATCTTTGCGGATGGGGCTGGTCGGGCGAGGTATCCAGTTGTCGCGCACCCCGGCCATGCACACGACTGAGGCGCGGACGCAGGGCCTAATCTGTCGCTTTGATCTGATCGATACCAGCGAGCAAACCGATGTGCAGTTGGCCAAGATCCTTGATCAAGCCGAAAATGACGGCTTTGCAGGGCTCAACATCACTTATCCCTACAAACAGGACGTGATTGCCCTGCTCGACGATATTTCGGTTTCGGCACTACGGGTTGGTGCCGTGAATACGGTGGTGTTTAAGGACGGGCGTCGTATTGGCCACAACACTGATCATTGGGGATTTTCCGAAAGTTTCCGTTGCGGCTTGCCGGAAGCAAAGCTCGACACAGTTTTGCTGATCGGCGCGGGCGGCGCAGGCAGAGCGGTGGCCCACGCGCTCAGCAATATTGGCGCGGAGTGCGTTCTGATTGCCGACACACGGCTCGACGCGGCAGAGACACTGGCCGCTGCGATCTGCGCGGCGGGCGGTCAGGCCGAAACCGCGCCGGATCTGATACAGGCCGCGGCGCGCGCAAACGGCATTGTGAATGCCACCCCCATGGGCATGGCAGAACTGCCTGGCATTCCGCTGGATCCGACCTGTCTGGCGTCGCACCATTGGGTTGCAGACATCGTCTACTTTCCGCTTGAAACCGCGCTGCTGAAAGCCGCGCGCGCAACTGGTTGTCAGACGTTATCAGGCGAGGGCATGGCGATCTTTCAGGCGGTTCGTGCCTTCAAGCTTTTTACCGGGTGCCCTGCTGACCCGGATCGGATGCGGGCCACCTTCCGCAGCCTCGGACAGTCGTGAGATTACAGCTATGAAAACGGGCATCGCAACTGTGTCTATCTCCTGAAATCTAGAGGAAAGAATCGATACCATCGCCACTGCTGGTTTCGACGGGGTCGAGATATTCGAACAGGATTTCATCGCTGACATCCGCAGCCCACGCGCGGTAGGCGAGCGTATCCGCGCAGCAGGCCTTGAAGTTATGCTTTTCCAGCCCTTCCGCGATTTTGAAGGATTGCCGCAACCGCTGCGCGCCAAAGCTTTTGACCGGATGAAGCGCAAATTTGACGTGATGCAGGAAATGGGTCGTGATCTGGTTCTGGTCTGCTCATCTGCCCACCCCAAGGCGCTTGGCGGGATCGATCGGGCGGCGGCTGATTTGCCGAATTGGGCGACCACGCAGCAGCGCGGGTTTTGCGCATCGGCTAGCCCCGCCATCATCGTCGCGCAGATCCCTTTGTCGCTCCAACCCTTCCAACGGTTGTAGAGCGTCTTGTGTGGGCCGTACGCGATCGGTGCGTCGCGCCACCTTAACCCATTACGATTTATTAAGATAATCCCACTCAACACACGCCAGCCATCGACCCGCGGCTTGCCATGGGACTTCGGGAAGAAGGGCTCCAGACGCGCCATCTGGGCATCTGTCAGCCAGAAAGGATCAGACATGTTTGCCGCGCGGTTTCGGGATCGTTCTCGGGCGCGAATGTATCAAACGCGCCAGTCGCCTTCACCGCCTCTGCCATGAAGCCATCACCGGCCTCCATAAACATGCATCCAGCCCTGGATGGGCTGCACGGGCGGCCCCCGAGGCACGCGAGCTTGCGGAACGCGTCGTTCCGCGCGGCGATCACGGTCGGATCCGGGCGGTCCGTCTGGGAATGTAAGATGATGATGGTCAAAGAGCATTCCTTTGAGAAGTTGCAACACCCTTCCCAAAGCCCGCTTTCACTTTTCCACATGGTAGAGGACCCCGACCAAATCTGCCCGATCCAGACAGTTTCAAAAGTCGGCTCAGCGGACCTTGCTGCCTTTCGCGGTTGTGGCTCGTGCTCGTGCAAAAGACCTTTGCATGCGCAGAAATTTTTTGCCGCGGTGCCGCGAGTGTCGTCGAGCCGATCATAGCTCCGTCAGGCGGGGGCCAATATCCAAACTGGCCATTCGTTGCGGCGCACATCAATAAGCGAGAAGCTGGATCGATCGGACTGACGCCTGCGCAGGTGCAAAAACTGATTGCGCCTTCCGCAAGGAATTCCTGGGCGGGGCGAATGTTCCGGAACCTGCCCTTCGCCGGATCACCGCAACTGCGCAACTTTTTCGCTTTGCACGTCCTGAGCAGTGGACTGCGGCCACGTAAGAAACAGGATCGCAGGGTTCGATATCGCACTTTCCTTGACGGTCCGCACAAGGCTCGACGCACGGCACCGGGCAATCGCCTGGTCGATTTGTTGCGCGCGCGATACGATATCGATATCGATAACGTCTTGTAGGCCCGCGACAGATATTTCATGCGCGATTTTCCCAGCTGACCCCACGCCCATATAAACGGCGACGCGGGTTCCCGGTTGCAGGGTTTTCATCCAGCCGAGGCTTTTGCCCGCCGTTTGCGATTGCCCTGTCGCCAGCACAAGCGTGTCACAGGTCCCGCGCTCTGTCAGGAACCCGCCAAGCGCTGCGGATGCGGCGCTGGCCGCCGTCACGCCGGGAACGATTTCGTAAGGGATGCCCGCAGCGCTCAGCGCGTCGGCTTCCTCGGCCCCACGCGCAAAGACACCCGGATCCCCGCATTTGAGACGTACGACGCGCTTGCCTTGTCGGGCCGCCGCGACAAGGACACCCGAAATCTTGTCTTGCGGCCAATGGTGACACCCCGGTGCCTTGCCGACATAGATCCTTTCGGCGTCACGTCTGGCAAGGTCGAGGATTTCGGGATCTACAAGACGATCATAAAAGATGACGTCTGCCTCTTGCAGCTGCTGGACGCCGCGCATCGTGATCAGGTCCTTTGCCCCCGGCCCTGCCCCGACCAACGCAACTGAACCGTTATCTTCGGTCCCGAATGTTGCGGTATCAATCGCGTGTTTGATCATTTTCGCCGCCGCCCGTTCGCCGCCCTGCCTGTGGACATCCCGCGCGGGCCCCGCGAACACCCAACGCCAAAGATCGCGCCGCGCGCGTGGGGCAAGTCGGGTGTTCGCGTGTTCACGCAACCGGCCTACAAGTGCAGCAAGATCGCCCAATCGCGGTTCCAGAATTTCCTCCAGTCGCGTCTTGATCTGGCGGGCAAGTACTGGCGCGGTGCCTTCGGTACCGATTGCAACAACAACTGGCGAGCGATCTACAATCGACGGGGTCAACGCGTCACACAGATCCGGCTGGTCCACCACATTGACGATCGCTCCGGCGGATTTTGCCAGCATGTGCAGACAGCTATCGGTGGCACGGCAACCCGTCGCAACAAACACCAGCGCGGCCCCTTCGAAATCACAGGGGCGGATCGGGCCAGTGTGCCAGTCGATCCGGCCCTCTGCAATTAAGTCGGCCAGCTCGGGATCAAGCACCGGGGCGAGCACCGTTATGGCAGCCTCGGTCTTGAGGATCAGTCGACATTTTTGCGCCGCTTGCTCTCCGCCACCCGCAATGATGACGCGACGGCCTTGCATTTGCAGAAACATGGGAAAGGTCTTCATCCTGCCCTCCTCGATCGGGAAAGTCTGTCGTGCCAAAGTTTGGTCGCCGACTCGGTCGCCTGCGAAACGGTCGCGGCTGCGTCCAAAGTCCAGAGGGCCAGTGCGGCCGTACCAATGACTGTGGCAACCGCAAAGGGATCATCGTTTGATCCATGCCAAAGGGCCGCGCAATCGACAGCTTGGTCCGGTTCGTGCAGACGACGGGTATCGGTCAGACCAGCAGGAGCCGACTGGTTCAATTCAACGCCATGGTGCAGACCGAAGATGGCGGTTTCCTTGCCGGGATGACGCTCGAATTCGCCGCCACCTCCTTTGATCACCGTCAGGTTCTGGTCGCCAAGCAAGGCCGCCGCGCGCGATTGCAAACCCCGATAAGACGGATGGAAAACCCCCTGCACCGACGCCCCAGCGCCCGTCGGATTCCACATGCGCAGAACCGTGTTGATGCAGCTTCGAAGGCCGAACGTATCGCGCAACTTGAGCAACCCGAACGCGGCAGGACTAAGTGTTTCGAGCGGCAGGTAGGACAAGCCGTTGCCCTCAAGATCCAGTGTGGACAACACGCCACGTATATCAGCCGCCGTGCTTTGGTGGGAATTCCAACCATGAAGCGCGACCGAATATCCCGCCCGCGAAACCAACTTTGCGGCCAGCACAAAAAACGGCGCACCGCGCGTTCGACCCGCCGCGTAACATGGCCAATCCAGATCAACTGCGGCCAGTGTCGGCGTTGCCGCGCGCAATGCGGCGGTAAAGCCCGCAATTTCCGCATCGGTCTCACCGCGCAGGCGCATTACCATCAACAGCGCGCCAATGGCTTCGGGTGCGGCCTTGCCCGACAGGATCAGTGTCATGGCCTGGCTCGCCTCGTCTTGCGTCAAGGCCCTTGCGCGGCCCTTGCCTTGAGCAACAATACGGACAAAAGGTGCCAGCGTCATTCTGCGGCCATAGGTGTGCGCATCTGTGCAAGAAGATGGGCCAGTTCCGGCTTGCAGGATCCGCAGTTCGTGCCTGCGCAAGTCGCTGCACCCAAGGTTTCGACGCTGTCCGCCCCGGCCGCAATCGCATCGCGCAGAGTGTTTACGCCGACGTTGAGACAGGCACAGATCGTTGTGCCCGGGTCGGGCTGGTCGGTGCCGCTGTATCCGGCAAGCGCGAGAAGCGGCGGCGTCGATGTGCCAATCAGGGAAACCACGTGGTTGCGCGACAATGACACTGGCGTCGGGCTGGCAAAGAACAACCCGATCAACCTTTCATCCAGATGAAACGCGATGCGGGCCTGTTGGCTGCGTTGGTCGTACACCTCCGACGCGCTGCAAGATCCCGTATCCATGAGGCCACGCGCCAGTTCTTCCCAGTTTGACGGAGCTTGAAGGCCCGCGAACTCGCCCTGCCAGCCGGTCAGGGTTCGTGCAACAGCACTGTAATCCCCATCGGGACGTATCGGATGCAGAGACACGGCGTAACCGAACCATTTAGCATCGAATTTGCGCGCCGTGACCTGATTGGATTTCGACGCGGGCTGCCCTGATGCGGGGTCAACGACGGAGGTTGCAAGGTTGTTCACCCACCCTGCACTGCTTTGCTGGCGCGTCCAGTGCATCGGCGCAAACAACTGCCGCTTTGCCGTACGCTCCGTGATCAGGGCCCGCACGGTCGATGTCCCGTTGGGGCTGCTTAATTCGATCAAATCACCTGCGGTGATGCCGATATGAGCAGCATCCTCGGGGTGGATTTCGCCGTAGGGTTCGGCAAGATGCGCACCAAGGCGCGGGGCTTTACCGCTGCGGGTCATCGTGTGCCATTGATCGCGGTTGCGGCCGGTGTTGAGGATGAATGTATCACCCGCACCAAGCTCTGGCGCGCTGACGGGCAACATCCGTGCCTTGCCATCGGGATGATAAAACCGACCGCTCCCAAAGAACCGCTTGTCGTTGCAGGGCCACTGGGTCGGAATAAGGTTGGCGTAATCGGCATCGGCAAAAATGCTCAGATCAAGATCGCGCCCGAAATCCATTGTTGCCATCGAGAGCGCGACATATTCGGCAAAAATTTCGGCAGGGGATGCAAAGTCAAAGGCGTTCTTCCAACCCATGCGGTCAGCAACATCGCAGATGATCTGCCAATCGGGTCGGGCCTGTTCGGGCGCGGATAGAAACGCGCGCTGACGCGAGATGCGGCGCTCGGAATTGGTGACGGTGCCGTCTTTCTCGCCCCAACCCGTCGCGGGCAAAAGCACATCTGCCAGATCGCCGGTATCTGTGCGCGCCATAATGTCGGACACGACCACAAACGGTACATTTGAAATCGCATTTGCCACACCATCTGCATCCGGCATGCTGACCGCAGGGTTGGTTGACATGACCCACAGCGCTTTGATTTTTCCCGCAGCACAGGCCTCAAACAACTCGACTGCCTTGAGACCTGCGCGCCGGCATATGGTCGGGCTTTGCCAGAAATCCTGCACGCGAGCGCGATGATCGGGATTTTCGATATCCAGATGGTTGGCCAACATATTGGCCATGCCTCCTACCTCGCGCCCCCCCATCGCGTTGGGCTGTCCGGTGACAGAGAACGGGCCACATCCGGGTTTGCCGATGCGCCCCGTGGCAAGGTGACAATTCAGGATTGCATTGACCTTGCCGGTTCCGCACCGGGACTGATTCACGCCTTGCGAATAGACCGTGACTACTTTTTGTGTGCCTGCCCACATCTCGTAGAACCGGGAAAGTTCGTCCTGGGACAAACCACTTTCCGACGGATCATCCAGACGTGCCTGCGTGATGGCGGGCACCTGTCCGGCCACGTGATCCGACAGATAGGCCAGATCAAGTGCGCCGGTGTTTGCCAGATACGCCAGCAAACCGTTGAACAACGCGATATCGCCATCCGGGACGATCCGTAGATGCAGATCTACCAAGGCTGAGGTCGCCGTATTGCGTGGATCAATGTTCACAACCCGCATGTTCGGGCGCGCTTCTTTTGCGGCGGCTATCCGTTGGTGCAAGACGGGATGGCACCACGCGAGGTTTGATCCGACCAGAACGATCAGATCCGCTTCTTCCAGATCAGCATATGTGCCGGGGACAGTGTCGGTGCCAAAGGCGCGTTTGTGCCCTGCCACTGACGAGGCCATGCAAAGCCGCGAGTTTGTATCAATGTTGGCGGATCCAATGAAACCCTTCATCAGCTTGTTGGCGACATAGTAATCTTCGGTCAGCAACTGGCCAGATACATAAAATGCAACGCTGTCAGGCCCGTGATCGCGGATGGCGGTGCTGAATTTTTCGGCCATCAGATCAAGGGCTTTGTCCCAACCGGCGTTGCGCCCGCCTATTTGCGGCTGCAGCAGGCGGCCCTCAAGATCGATTGTCTGACCCAATGCAGACCCTTTGGAACACAAGCGCCCAAAATTGGCTGGGTGGTCGGGGTCGCCCTGAATGGTGCCGTCAGCGCCCGCAAGAACACCGCAACCAACGCCGCAATAAGGGCATGTTGTTTTGGTCAGGCTCATGCAACGGCCCGTCTGGTCAGGAATGCAGCACCAAGATAGATCCGTCCGTCAGAAACCTTGGCGGGATAGGTCGCCACCTGCCCCTCATCCTGGCCCTGCACAACGCCGGTTTCCAAGGAAATTACCCAGTTGTGCAGTGGGCATGTCACCGACGCACCATGCACGATACCTTCTGCCAGAGGACCGTTTTTGTGCGGGCACGCATTGTCGAGTGCGAACACCTCGTCAGTGGCAGTGCGGAAAACCGCCACACAACCATGAACCGTTTTGATCAGCCGTGCCCCGCGTTGCGGCACCGCCTCGACGGGGGCAATGTCAATCCAGTCGTTCATTCTGCGGCCTCCAGTGTCAGGTCTGCAAGGGGTTGGTATGTCTCCGCTCTGCCTACATGCTGGGCCCAAGGGTCTTTGCGATAAACCGATTGGGACACTTCGAAACGCGCGACCAACGTGGCGCGGTTTTCCAGATCGGCGACCTGTTCCTGTATCCACTCAAGTCCGACTTTCGCCATCCATTTATAGATGCGCTCCAGATATTTGGCATTCTCACGGTACAACTGCGTGACGCATTTTATGACGTCGATCACCTCGCCTTCGGTCGGCACCTGACACAGGATTTCGGTTTCGCGCACGTCCATGCCTGCAGCCCCGCCGATGCTGATCTGATAGCCACTGTCGACACAGACCACGCCGATGTCCTTGCAGGTGGCTTCCGCACAATTGCGCGGACAACCCGACACGCCAAGTTTCAGCTTGTGCGGCGTCCAGGACCCCCAGAGGGTTTTTTCGAGCTTGATGCCAAGGCCGGTGCTGTCTTGCGTCCCGAAACGACAATGATCTGTGCCAACACAGGTCTTTACCGTGCGCAGACCTTTGGAATAGGCGTGGCCCGATACCATGCCGGCGTCGTTCAGATCCCGCCAGATGGCTGGCAGATCCTCGCCCTTTACGCCCAGCAAATCAATGCGCTGGCCGCCGGTCACTTTCACGGTTGGCACGGCAAATTTGTCGGCCGCATCCGCAATCGCGCGCAACTCGTCCGGCGTGGTGATGCCACCCCACATCCGCGGCACAACACTGAACGTGCCGTCCTTTTGAATGTTGGCGTGTTTGCGTTCGTTGATAAAGCGGGACTGCGGGTCGTCCTGATATTCCAGCGGCCAATCAGCCAGCAGATAGTAGTTCAGCGGCGGGCGACAGATGTGACAACCGCAGGAGGTCTTCCACCCACAGGCCTGCCAAACTGCGGGCATTGATTTCAATTCTTGCGACTTGATCATGCGCCGGACGTCTTCATGGGTCATGTCCGTACAGGTACAAATGGATTGCGCAGCGGGGATCACAAAGTCATCACCCAGCGTGACCGCCAAGACTTGTTCCACCAATCCGGTGCATGTCCCGCAAGATCCTGACGCTTTTGTCGTGGTGCGCACAGCACCCAAATCAGTCGCACCAGCAGTAATCGCATCTTCGATCTGTCCTTTACAAATGCCGTTGCACCCGCAGATTTCCGCGTCACGCGGTAAGGCTGCAACGGCTGAGAGCGGGTCCGAGGGGGCACCCCCCTGAAACGCTGGCCCAAAGATCAACGTCTCACGCATATCCGTGATTTCAGTCTTGTCGCGTATCAAGCCAAAGAACCAATTGCTGTCAGTGGTATCGCCGTACATCACAGCGCCTACAATCGTGTCGTCCTCCAGAACCAAACGGCGATAGACGCCGCGTGCCGGATCACGAAACACGATGTCTTCGCGCCCTTCCGCTTCGGCAAAGTCACCGGCGCTGAACAAGTCACATCCTGTGACCTTCAGTTTGGTCGATAACTCTTTGGGTGTGAAAACGGCGGGGCTGTCCATCAGCGTTTGGGCCAGCACCTTGGCCTGATCATAGAGCGGGGCCACGAGCCCGAACAACTGACCGTCCAGTTCGACACATTCGCCAACGGCAAAGATGTCGGGATCGGAGGTTTGCATTTGTGTGTTCACCTCGATACCGCGCGCAACGCTTAAGCCAGCGTCCGTTGCCAGCCGTGTTTCGGGCCGGATGCCCACGGCCATCACCACCAGATCGGCCTCAAGGGTTTCGTCACCTTCCAGCAAGACGGCTTCGACCCGATCTTTGCCGACAATCGCCCTTGTCGAAGCACGGCATTTAACTGCAATCCCGCGCTTTTCCAGATCCCGGCGCAGCAGGAACCCTGCGGCCTCGTCCAACTGACGCTCCATCAAATGGTCCATCAAGTGCAACACGGTGACGTCCATGCCGCGTTCCGCCAACCCTGCAGCGGCCTCAAGCCCCAACAGGCCGCCCCCGATAACAACGGCTTTTCCGCCCGCTTTGGAGGCGTCAATCATCGCATTGGTATCATCCAGATCGCGGTACGTGATAACTCCGGGCAAGTCCCTTCCGGGCACCGGAATGATGAAAGGCGCGGATCCTGTGGCAATCAACAACTTGTCATAAGCGATTGTTCCGGCTTTGCTGGTGACGGTCTTGGCGACGCGGTCAATGGCTGTGACATGGGTGCCGAAATGACAGGTCACGCCGTTGGTATCGTACCAATCAGCATCGTGTGTGACGATATCCTCATAGGTCTTTTCGCCCGACAACACGGGTGACAACATGATGCGGTTATAGTTCCCGCGGGCCTCGGCGTTGAACAATGTCACTTCAAAACCGGATTCGTTCTCAAACAGATGCTCCAACACCCGGCCGGAGGCCATGCCAGCACCGATAACAACAAGTTTCTGTGTCATAATCTTACTCCGCCGCAATTTTTTCGGATTTCGGTTCATGGTCGGCGTCCCCAGGCCGTTCGGCGGGGTCGCCATGCTCGTATTCCTTAAGGAAATCAAGAACTTCAGCGCGGTATGTGTAGTAGTCGGGATGTTCCAACAGCGCCTTACGGGTGCGCGGGCGCGGCAGTTTTACATCTGTGATCTTACCGATTGTTGCCTGTGGCCCGTTGGTCATCATCACAACGCGGTCGGCCAACAAGATCGCCTCGTCCACGTCATGCGTCACACAAACGGTGGTGACCTTGGTCCGCGACCAAACCTCCATCAGCACCTCTTGCAACTCCCACCGGGTCAGGCTGTCGAGCATGCCGAACGGTTCGTCCAGAAGCAGCAGTTTGGGAGACAAGGCAAAGGCGCGGGCAATGCCAACACGTTGTTTCATGCCGTTGGACATCGACGAGGCCTGCTTGTCCATGCTGTCGGCAAGCCCGACCCGTTCGAGGTAGTATTCGATCACGTCCTGACGTTCGGCCCGACTGGCGCGCGGGTACACCTTGTCGACCCCGATCGCCACATTTTCCTTGGCGCTCAACCATGGGAACAGATTGGGAGACTGGAAAACCACAGCCCGCTCAGGATCCGCCCCTTCGACGTTCCAACCATCCAGCCGGATCGCGCCGCTTGAAATCGGGTTCAGGCCGGCCGCCATGGTCAGCACGGTGGATTTGCCACACCCAGAATGACCGATCAGGCTGATGAATTCGCCCTTTTTGACTTTCAGGTCGAAATCTTCGACCACCGTCAGCGGTCCCTTGGGTGTAGGGTAGACTTTGTCCAGTTGCGAGAACACCAGATAGCGTTCTTCGATGCCGTCCTTTTGCGCATCTGCGACGGCGGCAGGCAGCGAATGGATCGGTGTCACATTCGGAAGGGTGCGGGCTTCCTCGACCTTGGCGGCGATGCCCACATCCATCAGGTATTTGGTGACCTGCACACGTAGGGCCTTGAATGTCGCATCATCGTTCATCGCTGCGCGATCACGTGGGCGCGGGATGTTGACGATAACAGGATCAGCCAAAGTGCCATCGGGGTTTAACGGAATGATTCGGTTTGCCAGCAATATCGCCTCGTCCACATCATTGGTGATCAGGATGCAGGTCTTTTTGTCGGTCTCCCATATATCAAGGATTTCATCGGCTAGGTTCGCACGGGTCAACGCATCCAGCGCGCTGAGCGGTTCGTCCAGCAGCAGCATTTCGGGGTTCATCGCCAGCGCACGGGCAACAGATACCCGCTGGCGCATACCACCTGACAACTCGGACGGGCGGCGCGTGATCGCATGGGACAACCCGACCATATTAACGTAGTGGTCGATCTTGGCCTGACGCTCCGGCTTGGAGAGTTTGGGAAAAACCGCATCCACGGCCAGCCCCACGTTACCGCCCACCGTGAGCCACGGCATCAACGAATAGCTCTGGAATACCAGCCCGCGCTCCGGTCCCGGCCCCTTGATCGGTGCGCCTTTGAAGGTAACCGTGCCTGTGTCAGGCATCTCAAGGCCCGCAATCAGGTTCATCAGCGTGGATTTACCCGTGCCGGAGAACCCGAGGATCGCAACGAACTCGCCCTCTTCCACTTCCAGCGTCACGCCGTTCAGGACGTCGATCCGGCCAGTACCTGCGCCAAAACCCATGGATACGTTTTGAAACTTGAGAATGCTCATGATGGCCTACCGGTTCTCTGAAAAGGTGAAAATGGATTGCAGCGCGAACATCACGCGATCCAGCAGGAAGCCGATGATCCCGATGGTAAAGACCGCAACCATGATTTTGGCGAGCGATTGTGATGAACCGTTCTGGAATTCGTCCCACACGAACTTGCCCAGGCCGGGGTTCTGCGCCAGCATTTCAGCCGCGATCAAGACCATCCAGCCCACCCCCAACGACAATCGCAGCCCGGTGAAAATCAACGGCAACGCAGACGGCAGAACCAGCTTAGTGATCTTTGTATAGGTATTCATTTTCAAAACTCTGGAAACGCTGACCAGATCCTTGTCGATGGACGAAACACCGAGGGCGGTGTTGATCAACGTGGGCCAAAGCGAACAAAGCGTAACGGTGATTGCGGACACAAGGAATGACTTGGTGAACATGCCGTCGTTGGTGGCATAGACCGCCGACACAACCATTGTGACAATCGGCAACCAAGCCAGCGGGCTGACTGGTTTGAATATTTGGATGATCGGGTTGATAGCCGCATTTGCAGTGGCAGACAGGCCCGCCATTATACCCAATGGAATGGCGATCACCGATCCGATCAGAAATCCGAAGAAGACTGTTTTGATCGATGTCCAGATTTGCGCGTAGAACGTGGGTTTGCCGGTGTAGCTCCGCTCGCGCACCTTGTCCTCTTTGCCATCAGCAATCAGCTCGGCATTGCGCACGTCCTGTCGTTCGTAAAAGGCGGCCTCTTTCTGGCGTTGACGTACTGCGTCCGCATTCAGGTTCAACGCCTGATCCCAGACCTGTACCGGACCGGGGATCGCCCCTAAAGAGGTTTGCACCGTAGGGGCCAGCGCCGCCCATGCGCCGATAAAGATCGCGATTGCCAAAAGCGGAACACCCAGCAACTGCCAGATTTCCGACACCTGCGCGCGCGGGTTGTCACCTGCGGCGGCTTTCAAAACCGGCGTCAGCCAAGCCAGCCCCAATACCTGAAACCATGCGTCGGCTTTGTTTATTCGCGTGAAACGGCGGGCGCGGCGCGCTTCGATGTCGTGGGAAACGGGGTCGGTGGCGGTCATGTCGGAACCTTTGATTTGTGCAATTCATGACGGTTTGCCCGCCGCAACACGCGCGGCCGGCTGGTGCTCTAGTTGACGATTTCAGAGCCTTTGATGACCTGATCGCCCTTAAGGCCGATCGGCAGACTTTCGAGGTAGGCATTCGGCGTGCGACCGTCATAGGGAATGCCGTCGATCACATCTGCGGCGGGTGTCGGGGCTTTGAACCCATCGCTGTCCCACGGGAAATCAGCCTCGACTGCCATGCCGTCGTCCACCAGCGAACGGGCCGCTTCAAGGTAGATGTCTGGACGGTAGACCGACTTGGCCGTTTCGATGAACCATTCATCAGTTTGCGGTTCGGCAATCTGTCCCCAACGGCGCATCTGGCTGAGGTACCAGATCGCGTCCGAATAAAAGGGGTAAGTCGCGTTGTACCGGAAGAACACGTTGAAATCGGGGGCCGAACGACGGTCGCCTTTTTCAAATTCAAAGAACCCCGTCATCGAGTTGGCGATCACTTCAGCGTCCGCACCGACGTATTCCGGGCGCGACAGGATCTCGACCGCCTCTTGACGATTGGCGTTGTCGTTTTCGTCCAGCCAGATTGCAGCGCGGATCAAAGCCTTAGTCAGCGCGATGGCCGTGTTCGGGTTTTCGTCCGCAAACTCTTTGGTGATGCCAAAGACCTTTTCGGGATTGTTCTTCCACATGTCGTAATCTGTTACGACCGGAACGCCGATGCCTTTGAACACAGCCTGCTGGTTCCATGGTTCTCCCACGGAATAACCGTTGATTGTGCCCGCCTCCATGGTCGAAGGCATCTGCGGCGGAGGGGTCACTGACAAATAGACATCAGCGCCGATCTGGCCGCTCACGTCCCGCGGCGAATAGTAGCCCGGTTCAAGCCCCCCTGCCGCCAACCAATAACGGATTTCGTAGTTGTGGGTCGAAACAGGGAACACCATGCCCATGTTGAACGGGATGCCCTCGTCTTTGTATTTCTCGACAACCGGAGCCATCGCAGCGGCGCTGATCGGATGCCGCGGGGTCCCGTCTTCCCTCAGCGGCACGTTTGGTTTCATCTGCTCCCAGATATCGTTGGAAACGGTAATCGCATTGCCGTTCAGGTCCATTGAGAACGGGGTGATGATATGCGCCTGCGTGCCGTATCCGATCGTCGCGGCAAGAGGTTGACCTGCCAGCATATGCGCGCCATCCAACTGGCCGTCGATCACACCGTCCAGCAACACTTTCCAGTTTGCCTGCGCCTCCAGTGTGACAAACAGGCCTTCATCCTCGAAATAGCCATTCTCGTAGGCGACGGCCAAAGGGGCCATGTCGGTCAATTTGATGAATCCGAAGGTCAGTTCATCTTTTTCAAGATCAAGCAAATCGGCCATGGCAGGGCTGGCGTACAAGGCGGTGGAAGCTAGAAGCCATTTGAAAACATTCATTGGTGAGATCCCTGCTTGTTAGGTCCTGGTGCAAACGCAAAAAAGCCGCACGACTGCCACATGCGGTAGGAGGTGCATGCAGTAATCGAGCGGCTTTGCTCTTTAATTCTCTGGCTGGCAGCATTGTCAGCCGGCACAGGCATCTTTGCCTTGTTAGCGATCCTCGCGCCTACCATCGCGCCTGGCCAGAGCCATTATGTGCACTTGCAGCATTTTTCTGCCGCGTTGCAGAAAATGCTTCCTAATTAGGCACTTTTTTTGCTGCAAAGTCGAAAACCGAGCCACTAAAGAACCGGTCGGGACCAAGAATCATCTCGCCCCTCGTTGAAGCAACCACAGTTGGAACGCCCATTGACCCTTCGACCTTCTCCGAGGCACCGGGCAGATCAATGCCAATCGGCGACAATGCCTCGCGGTAGATATCGCTGCGAAAACAATTGCGGGCCGCAGCGCGCGCATTGTCGCGGTCGAGCCCGTGCCAACCCGCCAGAATGTCGGCGATCCAGGCCGCCTGACTGCGCCAGGGAAAATTTGCTGCTCCCCCATGGAATTCCAGAAACCTCTCGACCTGTTTGGGCGTACCGCCATTTGTCGTGACAATCCGGCGCGTGAGGGCGGGTTCAATCGCGTGATCCGGCAGATCCAGATGTTGGGTCCGTGCAAGGATCTCGACGGCCAGTGACATGTTTTCGGGCTGGTCCAGCCATAGGGCCGCCTTATAGATGGAACGGATCATCGCGCGACACAGTTTTCGGTTATCCTCAGCCCACCTGTGCCGCACGCCCAGAACTTTCTCGGGTGCGAATTCCCAAATGCTGGCACCCGGCAAGACCAGCTCTGCGCCGCTTTGCTGCACGGCAACTGACCCCCACGGTTCACCCACGCAAAACATATCAAGCGCGCCGTTGTGCATTGCCTCCGCCATCTTTGGCGGGGGGACGGTCACGATTTCTATCTTGTTCGCGGTGAAATCCGGCGCGTGCGACAGCCATGTTTCCAGCAACATCCGGTGCATCGAAAACGGAAATGGCACACCGATGCGCAACGGATTCTCGATCGTGGCAAGTAGCGCGTTGGATGTCGTCCCGGGATCGTTGAAACCGTTAGTCCAACCCGTTGACCGCATCCTGGTGCTCAAAGTATCCGACACGCCGATCACGGTACCATTCACTGAAAGGACCATCAGCGCATCAATATCCGACGGGACGCCGCCCAGACCCAACGTCATCGCAACCGGCATCGGCGAAAGCATATGCGCAAAGTCGATTTCCCCGAATGCCAGCCTGTCACGCAGCGCGGACCATGACGGCTGTTTCGCCAATGTCAGGTCGACCCCCTCCTGCGCTGCAAACTTCAATTCCTTGGCAATGATCAACGGCGCGCAATCGACAAGGGGAAGGTAGCCGCAATGCACCGGTGCCATTTTCATTGCAACAATTCCGCCGCTGTAACCAGAGCGGTTGCCACGTCAATGACCTTGCGCCCCTGATCCATCGCGGTTTTTCGCAACAGATTATAGGCCTCGTCCTCGGAAATCTTGCGGGCCAGCATCAGCAACCCCTTGGCACGATCAATGGTCTTGCGGTCCGATAATGCCTGTTTAGCGGCGTCCAGTTCCGATTGCATCTTGGTGACCATCCTGAACCGGGCAATCGCTGTTTCAAGTACCGGCTTGATACGGTCCTTTTGCAAGCCGTTCACCACATAGGCGCTTAACCCCGCCGAAATGGCAGCCTGAGTTTTCACTGCATCTGTCTGATCCACAAACATTGCAACAGGCCGCCCGCGCGCATTGGACACAAGGCTCAAATGTTCGAGCGTGTCCCGGTCGGGGTTCGCAAGGTCGATCAGGATAATGTCGGGGTTTTGCTGTTTCACGGCGCGCTCGAGCGCTGAAGGGGAAGAGATGACAGTCACATCGTTCCAGCCACCATCCATCAGCGCATCGATGATCTCATGCGCCTTTGTCTTGTCACGCTCTACCACGAGTATGGTCAGGTCTGTCTGCACTCCGAATGGGTAACGGCATTCGCGACAAAGAGGCCATGCGCAACAGACAAATCGATGAAAAACCAGTCGCAATGCTTTGCGTGTTAGCATTGCAGCGGATTCGCGCACAAAAAATATGCGGCCTGAGAACGGGATCAAGCAAAAGGAGGCTGAAGTGGGTGCATATGAAGCGCAGTTCGTTTGGCAACGATGTCACTCTTCCGGCAATGTCGGACAAATGGTGCGGTACATTGCATCAACTGCCGGCTTTCTCTTCGCCGTGTGACATCGAAACATCTCATCCTGCGGCATTTGCCATCCGATGCGCATAAACGGTACAAATTCGACGGCTCAACAAGGGCTCGCAGTGCTACTGCCCCAAATTCAACCTATGATCGGTCTCAATAGACGAATGGCATACGCCGTTCGTCTGGTACTCAAACGGCGATCTTCTCGGCGATGCTCAGCGCGATATCAACCACCACCGCCCTATGCCAGCCTCGCTGGCGTGACACCGGCAGCGTATGCCAAGCGGTCAAAGGAAGTGCAAACCTTCGCGCCGTACAACTTCTGCTGGGCTATACAAAGGTCGATAGCACAGTGCGTTATCTCGGCGTCGAGTTGGAAGATGCCCCGAGTATCGCTGAGCGTATTGATACGCTGATCCTGGTTGGCGAGCGGCGTTTGCCGTTCGCCAATTTGAAAGGGATCTTCGGCGATACGGTGCCGAAAGCGAGGCGCGAGCCCTCTTAAACTAACGCTGCGCCCTGCATTGAGTGTCGGCAATCGGCCCTCGCTGCTAAACGGCAACCATCAAGCGTAGCGCGTCATAGATCGCCGCGTGGGTGTTCCGGGCTGAGACTGCGTCCCCGATACGGAAGAGTTGGAATGTGCCCTGCGTGTTGCGAACCGTTGTTTGTGGCCGGACATCCAGAAACGCCGTTTGGTCCAGCGCGCCGCCGTTCGACGATGCTGGCCGCAAATCGTGGTAAAGCCCGTCAAGCGGCATCGTACCGTAGTTCACGACAATCTGGTCGTAGTCCGCCTGCCCTACTGTGTCGGAGTAATCGGTCCCGATGACCGCGCGCAGCCGGTTGCCGACCTTCTGTACCCCGCGCAAACGTTTGGTGACGGTGAATATCACCTCTTCGCGCTGCAGAGTGCGCATGTAGGGCACAAGGTTCATCGCCATGACTTCGGGCGCAAAGGTGCGGTCGGGGGTCATGATTTCAACCGTGCAACCGGCAGCGACGGCGATCTCGGCAGCCTGAAGTCCGCTGTGGTCGCCCGCTTCGTCGTAGATCAACAGGGATCCAGCAGGTTTCACGTCACCCGATAATATATCCCAGGCCGATACGACGTGATCCGGCGTGTCGCTTTCATAGAGGGTAGTGTTGGCCATGCCGCCAGTGGCGATGATCACGACGTCTGGATTTTCGGCCAGTACGTCCCCTGCTTCGGCATATAGATTATAGCGCAGGTCAACGCCGACGGCTTCGCATTGCGCCACGCGCCAGTCGATGATCTGCATCATCTCGGCCCGCCGCTTTGTGCGCGCGGTCAGAAGGACCTGCCCGCCGGCGCGGTTGGCCGCCTCGAGCACAACGACCTCATGCCCGCGCGCGCTTGCGACGCGCGCGGCTTCCAACCCTGCGGGGCCGGCACCGACGATAACGATCTTGCGGCGGTCGGCAGCGGGCTTGATGACGTGGGGCATCGAAAGCTCCCGCCCTGTCGCGGGATTGTGGATGCACAGGGCCTCGCCCCCCTGATAGATCCGGTCAAGGCAGTAATTCGCCCCGACGCAGGGACGGATATCATGTTCGCGACCCTCCTCGATCTTGCGCACGACGTGGGGGTCGGCCATATGCGCGCGGGTCATGCCCACCATGTCCAGCAGGCCCGAGGCGATGGCGTGACGCGCGGTGGCGACATCCTGGATCTTGGCGGCGTGGAAAGTGGGCATGCCAGTTGCGCGCCGAACCTCTCCGGCGAAATCCAGATGCGGGGCCGAGGGCATTCCTTGAATCGGGATGACATCCGTCATCGCCGGATCGGTATGGATTCGGCCCCGGATGACATTCAGAAAGTCGACCTGCCCGGTATCGCGCAGCAGCTTTGAAATTTCGATCCCTTCTTCGGCCGTGATGCCGCCGGCCTGAACCTCGTCGGCAGTATAGCGGATGCCAACAATAAATTCCGGCCCGACACGTTTGCGCACTGCGTTCAGTACATCTGTCGTAAATCGGAGCCGATTTTCCAGCGTATCCGCGCCGTAGGGGCCGCTTAGCTTGTTTGACAGCGGTGACCAGAACTGGTCCATCAGGTGGCCGTAGGCCTGAATCTCTATCCCGTCCATGCCGCCGGCCTGCATCCGTTCGGCGGCTGTTGCATAGTCCTCGATCACCCGCTCGATATCCCAATCCTCTACCATCTTGGGAAAGGCGCGGTGAGCGGGTTCACGGTCTGGGCCTGCCGAAATCGAAGGCAGCCAATCCCCCTTGTTCCAGTTGGTACGGCGTCCAAGATGTGTCAGCTGGATCATCGCCGCGCAGCCATGTTCGTGCAGGGCATCCGTCAGCTCGCGGATCCAGGGCACGACCTCGTCGCGATAGGCCAGGATATTGTTAAAGACCGGCGGGCTGTCGCGGCTGACAGCAGCGGAGCCTGCGGTCATTGCCAGCGCCACACCACCCTTCGCCCGTTCTTCGTGATAGGCACGGTAGCGGGCTTTGGGCATTCCGTCCTCAGGATAGGCCGGTTCGTGGCTTGTGGTCATCACCCGGTTTTTTAGTTTCAGATGCTTGAGCGTATAGGGCTGAAGCAGCGGGTCGGTGGTGATGTGGTCTTTCATAGCGCAAACTTTCTTCAGCAATCGAGGATGATGTCGGTCAGCGGTCGGCTGACACAGGGAAGGATGAAACCACGGTCGATCTCGCGCTGGCGGATGCCGCCCTCGTGGGCCATGATGACCTCGCCCGCGTGTTTGAAGGTCTTGCAGGTGCCACACATACCCCTTGCGCAAGAGGACGGCAGCGGCAGACCTGCCTGCTTTAGTGCGGCAAGGATCGTGGCGGTTTCAGGGCATTCGAACGAGCGGCCCGTCCGCGCTAAGGTCACCGTCCGGTTCCGCGCATCGCCCCCAGCAAGAGCTTCGGGTGGGGGCGCGGAGAAATCGAAACTTTCCTCGCCGTAGCGGTCATCGGGGACGCCCGCGGCGTGCGCAGCGACGCGCACCATTTCCATGAAAGGCCGGGGCCCGCAACACAGCACTGTGCGCGTTGCGAAGTCCGGAATGACACGGTTCAAAAAATCGGGATCAGGGCGCATGCCGCCGGGGCCACGCGTGATCGTGGGTAGATGCACCAACCGGGGCAGTCGGCGCGCGAGCCCGTCAAGCTCGACCATGGCCACAAGGTCCTGCGGCGTGGACACGACCTGCATCAGCACGACATCCAGATCCATACCCCGGTCGGCGGCAGTGCGCAGGATTGACAACATCGGGGTGATGCCGCTGCCTGCCGCGATCAACGCATAGGCTGTCCCGTGCCATGTGGCCGGTCCAAAACGGCCGGACGGACCCAAGGCTTCGATCTTTTCCCCCGGCACCAGCACGTCGTGAAGCCTGCGCGCGCCGGGGCCTGCCTGCCGCTTGACCGTGATCTCGATCCCACCGTCGCGCGCGGCAGACGAGGCGATGGTATAGCACCGCTCTATTCGGCCTTCTGGCGTATCAATTCGAATCGTCATGAACTGGCCGGGGGCGTGTTCGATCCTGCTGCCGTCCTGCGGCGTCAGGAAAAAGCTGCGCATGTCGGCTGTTTCATCCCAGACCGCGCGGCATACAAGCGTGCCCCAGCGGTCTGGCGCGAACCGCCGCCGCCGCCGTGCGCCCCAATCTGCAAGGTCTACCTCGGTCATATCTAGTATCCGTTTGCCTGCATGCGGGAGACGTACCACGATGCGAATTCATCCAGCGCACGTTCGGTATAGCGGGAGTAGGGTCCGGGCCGGTAACCGGGCGAACAGATCCCCCGGTGGGCCAACCCCACCAGATGCGCATCCTCGGCATTCGTGGTTTTCCAGACCGCAGTCAGCGTTTCAAGATCATAATCCTCGCCCTCTTCAGCCTCTGCATGGACAAGCCACTTTGTGCGCACCAACGTCCTGTCCGGCCCCAGCGGGAAGGCAGTAAAGACTACGGCATGATCAGACATGACGTGGTTCCACGAATTGATCCCCCACAGATGTACATCGCCCATCCACGGCTTGCGCGCCTGACCCAGGGGGATCTGCACGGCGGCACGGGTGTCCGGTGTCTGGCTTTCGCCAAGCCCCGCGATAATCAACCGTTGCGTACGGAAATTGGTGGGCCAGCCGACGGTATGCTCCACCGCCTCAAAGGGCATATCCTCGTCGCGCCAGTATTGTTCGTAGCTGGCATAGGCGTCCAGAAGCGCATTTGTCTCGGCTTTTTCGGTTTCGGTCAGCCCCTCGGGATCATAGCCGAAATCCGCGGCGTGGAAGGACAGGCTGAGCTGGGGATGGTTCGACGCGCAATGATAACACTCGCGATTGTTTTCCATCGTCAGCTTCCAGTTTCCTTCCTCGATCAGGTCTTGTTCAAAGGCGACCTTGGCGTTGCGTAGGTCATAGGCTGCCAGACGCGGTTCAACCACCGCCGCCAGTTCCTCGATATCTGCCGGGGGATCATCCGAAAGACAGGCATACAACAGCCCCCCTATATCGCGCAGAGCGACGGGCTTGAGGTGATGCAGGGACCGGTCGAAATCGATGCCCATATGCGGTGCCCGCGCCAGCGCCCCGTCAAGATCATAGGTCCATTGGTGATAAGGGCAGACGAGCTTTCCAACGACCGACCGGCCCGGTGGTACCAAACGGGCACCCCGATGCGCGCACACGTTATGAAAAGCGCGCAGCTTGTCGTCGTCATCGCGCAGGATCACGATAGAGACTGGCCCGATATCAATGGCCATGACATCCCCCGCTTCGGGCACGTCGCATGTCACGCCCACGGCAATCCAGTGCCGCCCGAATATCGTGTCGCAATCCGCGTGCCAAACCGCCGCTGACGTATAAAGCGCAGCGGGAAGACTATGGCCCGGACGGCGTGATGCGATCAGCGTGGCGATGTCTTCGGTGCGGGGGGTGCCATGATCCAGCATTATGCCTCCTCAGCGTCGTGCGCGCTGTCGTTATGGGGTATCCTGTCGATTATGGTGCGCTTGACAGGGGCACACGACAACCGCACAAATGAACGCCAATCCATACCTTCAGGTTATGGATCGGATGTCGTTCACCGGAGAGTACAATGCCCCATCCTATCCGTCGCAGTGTGCCTTCCCTGACCGCGCTTGTGGCGTTCGAAGCGGCTGGCCGACGCGAAAGCTTCACTCGGGCGGCGGCCGAGCTTGGGGTGAGTCAGGCCGCCGTCAGCCGCCAGATTGCCGCGCTCGAGGCGGATCTTGGCCTCGCGCTGTTCGAGCGCGCCAACCGCCGCGTCCGCCTGACCGTCGGCGGCAAGTCGCTTCATGATGCGGTGAAATGCGGGTTCGACGGGATCGCCGATACCATCGCCGCACTGCGCACAACCCACATCGATCTGACCGTCAGCGTGTCCGTCGCCTTTGCGCATTTCCGGCTGCTGCCGATTTTGTCCTCTTTTCGTGCAACTGCGCCGCAGATCGGTGTGCGGGTCATCTCGGAGGATGACTGGCGCGCGCCGCGTGATCGTACGATCGACATGGCCATCCGCTATGGAAGGCCCCCGTTTGACGGCATGTCGATTGTCGGATCGCTGAAAGAAGCGATCGTGCCCGTCTGCGCCCCCGAGATCGCATCACGGCTTAACGGTATCTCTATTGACGATCTGATGCATCAGACAGATGTGGCATTGATAGAAAGCGACGCTCCGGAACCCAGCTGGCTAAACTGGTCGCAATGGTTGTCGCAAATCGGGGTGAGCAAACCCTCTGTCCAGGCGGGGTTGAATTTCACCAGCTATTCGGACGCGGCCTATGCGGCCATGGCGGGTCAGGGTGTACTGCTCGGTTGGACCGGCCTTTTGGACCGCCCCCTTGCGGATGGCCGATTGGTTGAACTGGACCTGGCCCGTCTTAGACCGGAAGAACGCCACTATGCCCTCGTGCCCGAACGGGGCCGACCCTCTCACTCTGTAGACGCCTTTGTGCGCTGGTTCAGTGAGGGCGCGTTTCAATAGGCGTAACCATCGATACTGTACTTTAGCCTCGACCGGAAAGGCGGACTTGCACATATCGTGGTAAAGCGGACCTCGCCTTCCACTCGGCGAACGGACACCAAGTCCGGTTCCTTGTTAGTTCCAGCGGCTCGCGGCGAAAGGTCTGTTCGAGATGACCCCCGTCGAGGGGGTTCAACAACCGCTCTGACGACATGGGCGGCGTCGCCGCGAAAGACCCGCTGCGTATGCGAGGCAATGCTGCGTCAGCAAAAGCCGCAACTGCGCAAGTCCGGTTTGTCTAAGGTTTGCGGCTGCTGTCAGCGAGAGTTGCAGCGGCGACAAGCCTGACAAGGAGGAAAGCGCGGGCAGTTCTTTGTGCTATGGGGATTTTGGTTTACGGCTGCATTTTTTGATGAGCAAACCGAGCGTCTGCGTGATGAACGGCAGTGCACATGAGGTGGTATTTCTGGCCCGACATGGCTGACTGGCTTTCGATCTTCCCGCCATTGGCCTGATGCAGCGCAGATTTCCGTGAGATGGCCGCACAGAGGGTGCCGATGCCTGCACAAGACAGGGTCGGGCTTTTGCGTTGTATCATGCTGCGTCCTCCCATGGTGGAGCACGGGATGTCGGGGTTTGGCCACGGGTAGAGATCTCAATTACGATCATGGCACCGCCGCATTTCGGGCAAGGCTGGTGTCTGCACCGACCAAACCGCAGTCTGTCAGAAGCGGTCCGCGTTACTTGTTCTTCTGCCCTTTGACCACAACGCGCACGGTCCAGCGCCACGCGCCGGACGGATCCACCACCAGATACAGGTCAGAACCGTCGCCATGCCGTCCCGGCCCGAGATTCTCCACCCGCTTCTTGGTCAACTTGCCAGACAGGGCCATTTCAAAAATACCACGTTCCATACCGTCAAAGGAAAGCACACGCGCGGTATCGAAAGAAAGCCAACGAAAAGAAGAAACCGCGCCATCCCAACCATGCAAAGCAAAAACGCCACCCTAGGTGACCTATGTAAATCAATCAAAATGTGGTGATGGCGGAGGGAACGGGACCCCCGTCGAACCTTCTCTGTCTCGCAATAAATTGTTTTTAAACAATTTTATAAATTGCGCGCTTCAAACAAACTCACTCGCTCTGCCAACGCGACCGCTCCATCCAAATATCCTAGTTTATCTGCGACACGCCTTCTTGATAGTTCCGCTCGCGCTCAGGCCAAGTGCTCTTGATATAGGCAAGAACGGCCCGGATTTCCGCGTCACTTAGCACGTCTGCGAAGCCAGGCATGTCGCTTTCGTAGTCGCCGCCGACGATGGTAGCCGTGCCTTCCTTGATGATGCGGAACAGGACATCATCAGCATGGTGCCATGTGTGGCCACTTTCGTCATGTGGCGGCGCGGGCAACCGTCCGGAGGGGAGAAGCGAACGCCAGTCAGGCTGTCCCTCAAGGTCCGCACCGTGGCAGGCGGCGCACTGATCGGCATAGACCTGCCGACCCTGAGCGATAATTTCCGCCGACGCCGTAGCAGTGGATGCATTATCGGCATAACGCCAACCCACGTAGATCGCGAAGGCCAAGGCTCCAACGATTAATCCGGTCCAGACAGTATTGCGAAGGCTCTTTGACAATACATGGCTCTCCGGTGCTTAAGAAACTCTCGTTGGTTTCACAGTGACGTGAAATCTGCCAGAGCTGCGCCTGAGCGGCAATGGACATTCTTGTAAGCAATGTCTATTTGTGCCGTATGTTCGCACGCTTCATCACCATGCTTGCCATTTTTGCGCTGACCGTGATTGCAACGGTCGCCTCCGCGCATGCTGCGCGCATGAGTGTCGTGCCGGATCAAGCAATGCACGTCGGCGAAATGACGTATACGTCAGGCAACAACGAACTCTCCTGTGATGGCGAACAGCACTGTGGATCTGCTGATGCCGGTATGTGTGACGTTGTTTGCACGAGTCTTTCGGCTTTCCTGACGTCGCCAGGCGAGCAAGCTGCGCACGAATACGGGCCAGTCACTCATGACATCCCTTCCGGGGTGATCCATGCCAGCCGGGCACCCGGTTTGGACGAACGTCCTCCCAAACTCCGTCTCCTCTGATCGCGCCCGAGCTGAGGCTCGCGCTGCTCCATCGGTATTTTTAACGGGACAGCTTGTCCCGAGGAGACGACATGAACACCTTTTCGCGACGCGGCTTTCTTGCCGCAAGTGCAGCGGCACTTGCCTCCGCTCATCTTCCGCGCGCCGCCATGGCGCAGGCCAGAGCGCCCCTCGCTCTGTCCGCCGCAACCCGCACCCTCGACATCGACGGTCGCGCAGCCACTGTCTTTGGTCTGGCCGGTCCCGGTGGGCAGGGCCTGGTTCTCGATCCCGGCCAAAGGTTCCGGGTTGATCTGTCCAACGAACTCGACGTCGGGACCATCATTCACTGGCATGGCCAGATCCCGCCCAACGCCCAGGATGGCGTGCCCGACATGCCGATGCCCCTTCTCGCGCCTGGAGAGACTCGATCGTATGATTTCGAGGCCCGGCCAGGCACGCATTGGATGCACAGCCATGTGCCGATTCAGGAGATGCAACTGCTTGCGGCGCCCCTGATCGTTCGGGCACCAGAAGACCTGACCGCTGACCGGCAGGAGGTCACGCTGTTCCTGCACGACTTTTCGTTCAAGTCCCCAGAGGAGGTTTTGGCCGAAATCAACGAGGGGCATGACGGTGGACACGGCGCCGGTTCTGACGAGCCGCCCAAACAAGGCATGCCTATGCAGGGCATGGATGCGATGCCGGGGATGAACGACGGCACCATGGGTGGCATGCCGATGGGAAACATGCCGATGGACGGCATGATGGGCATGGATGGCATGGCCATGGACCTGAATGACTACGACTGGGACGCCTATCTCGCGAATGACCGGACCCTGTCGGACCCCGAGGTGGTGCAGGTCGAGCGCGGCGGTCGTATTCGGCTGCGGGTCATCAACGCCGCCGCAGCCACGGTGTTCTGGATTGAGACCGGGCAAGCGCAAGCACGCCTCGTCGCGGTCGACGGACATGCCGTTCAGCCTCTTTTGGGCAACCGGTTCGGGCTGGCGATGGGTCAACGCCTTGATCTCGAGATCGACCTGCCGAACGAAGGTGGCGCCTGGCCGATCCTTGCATTGCGGGAAGGCGCGCGCGAGCGCACCGGCCTGATCCTTGCCACGCAAGGCGCCGAAGTCCGCCGCATCCCGGCGCTGGCGGAGATCGACGCGCCCGCCTTCGACATTGATCTTGCGCAGGAGTCACAGTTGGTCGCGCGGGACGCCCTGCCGGATCGGCCGGTGGACCGCAGCCAGATGCTTATGCTGGGCGGTTCGATGCAGCCCTATGTCTGGACGATCAACGGTGGCGTCTGGGGCCAGCATCGCCCGGTTGTCGCGCGCAGCGGCGAACGTGTCGTGCTGTCGTTCCACAACATGTCGATGATGGCCCACCCGATGCACCTGCACGGCCATGTATTCCAGGTCGTCGGATTGAACGGCCGCGCGGTGTCGGGCGCGCTGCGGGACACGGTTCACGTGCCGCCGATGTCGATGGTCGATGTCGCACTCGATGCTGGCGAAGCCGCGCGCTGGATGCTGCATTGCCATCACATGCCACACCTCGCTTCGGGAATGATGACCGAGTTCGCAGTTACGGCTTCGGTCTGACCTGAGAATGGGCGCTCGGAACGAGCGCCCATTACAACGCGCCCTCGATCAACCCTGCGTTTTTGTTCCTTCAAATCCGCAGGGGTCGAACAAGAGGCACCTACTGTAACAGTCGCTATTGGAGAGACGTCATGATGAACGGAAACGAAATGGGCTATGGGATGGGTTTCGGAATGGGTTTTGGCTTGATTGCTTGCCTTCTGGTTCTTGTGCTCGTCGTTTTGGCCATAGCCGCGCTGATCAAATATCTTCGCAATTGAAAGGGAGAAAATAACAATGACCTATATAATATATAGAATGACCGATGGCGCGGGTATCGACGAATTGCAGGCCCGCACATGTAAATTGCTGGCAAACCACGGCTCCGGCGTGATGACAGAGATTTACCCCGTGGCAACGATGCAGGCGGGCGACATCGGCGCGTTGACTGCCGTCGCAGGCCAGGTCCGCGACCTTCAGGCGAAGGCCGTAGAGGCGACCTGATATGAGCCCGCGAACCGGCATCTTCGCGACGCTCTTGATCCTCGGGATCGTCCTGCTCGGCATCTGGCTGTTCGTACCTTCGGTGTTCACCGAGATGCGCGAACTGATGGACGGCGAGCGCTTGGAGATGCTGGTCGCGCGCGCTGGTTTATGGGGGCCGGTTCTGATCGTCACGCTCATGACCATTGCCGTCGTGGCCAGCCCAATCCCGAGTGCGCCGATCGCGCTGGCAGCGGGGGCGGCCTACGGGCATCTCTGGGGAACGGTACAGGTCGTGATCGGTGCCGAGCTTGGGGCGCTGATCGCGTTTGGCCTGGCGCGGGTTCTGGGGCATGATGTCTTGCGGCGGGTGTTCGGCGCTCGGGTCGATGCAGGGCTGCTTGGATCGCAAACCGCATTGACGGCGACAGTCTTTGCAAGTCGCCTGATGCCCTTCGTATCCTTCGACATGATCAGCTACGCGGCCGGATTAAGCCGACTGCACGCCTGGCGTTTCGCACTGGCGACGCTGGCGGGAATCGTGCCGGCGAGCTTCCTGCTCGCCCATTTTGGCGGTGAGGCGATCAGCGGAGACCTTGGCCGGGCGACATGGGCGGTGCTTGGCCTTGGGCTTGTGACCGGGGGACCGCTGCTCTGGCTGGCGATACGAAAATTGCCTGGGAAGGGAAAGCAATGACAAACGATTACAAGAAGAACAGCATTACCCTTGCGGGCGCAGTGGCCATGGGTACCGGTGTGATGATCGGCGCTGGTATCTTCGCATTGACCGGCCAGATCGCCGAACTGGCCGGACCGCTTTTCCCGCTCTCGTTCGTCGTGGGCGCGATCGTGACCGCTTTCAGCGCCTACACCTACATCAAGATGTCGAACGCTTTTCCGTCTGCGGGCGGCATCGGGATGATCCTGAAGAAGGCCTATGGGCCGACGACTGTCGCGGCGGGCGCCTCGCTGCTGATGGCGCTGTCGATGGTCATCAACGAAAGCCTGGTCGCGCGCACCTTCGGAACCTACACGCTGAAGGCGTTTGGCGGCGATCCAGAAAGCGTTCTCGTGCCGGTTCTCGGCGTCGGGCTGATCGTCTTCGCATATCTGGTGAACGTCTCGGGCAGCCGTTCGGTCGGGCTTTTTTCCATCGTCATGGCCGTGCTGAAGGTGGGCGGTATCGCGCTATTCGGCGTTTCCGCGCTTTGGGCCAGCGGTCTGTCGTTCGAGGCGACGGGCGGGGACGCGGGCACCACCGGCTTCGTGGCATCGGTTGCGCTGTCGATCCTCGCTTTCAAGGGCTTCACCACGATCACCAACAGCGGTGCCGAGGTCACCGACCCCCATCGCAACGTCGGCCGTGCCATTGTTCTATCCATCGCGATCTGCGTTGTCGTCTATCTGCTGGTCGCCTTTGCTGTCGGTTCCAGCCTTCCGCTCGACCGCATCGTGGCGGCGAAGGACTATGCGCTGGCCGAGGCAGCCCAGCCCTCGCTCGGTCAAACCGGCTTCTACCTGACCGTGGCGTTGGCGCTTGTTGCAACGGCCTCGGGTCTGATTGCGAGCGTTTTCGCCGTTACGCGGATGCTGGCCATGCTGACCGACATGAAGATGATCCCGCACAGCCATTTCGGAATGCCGGGCACGATCAAGGATCACACGCTAGTCTACACAGTCGTCATCGCTGGCTTTCTGACGGTCTTCTTCGACCTCAGCCGGATCGCCTCGCTTGGCGCCTTCTTCTACCTGGTGATGGACATGATCATCCACTTCGGCGTGTTCCGGCATCTGCGCGAGGAGATCGGCGCGCGTGGCTGGGTGTTGTTGACCGCCATCACTCTCGATGCCGTGGTGCTGGCCGCATTCGCCGCGATGAAATGGCAGTCCGATCCGCTGATTGTCGTGATCGGCATCGTCGGCATGGCATTGGTGTTCCTGTTCGTCCGGGTTTTCCTGGCGCGCAATCCGATCAGAGCGGGAAATCATGATCACCATTGAGAAATAGCTTGAGCTTCCAGCCGCAGGACACCCGAGGCTGAAACAAATCAGATGAAAGTTGGCAGAATATGGAACACGATCATTCACACGCGAATTCCACCATTCCGGAGGGGGCCGAGACGGCAAAGGATCCGGTCTGCGGAATGACTGTGGCGGTTGGTGCCGACACGCGCCACGCAGAGTTCGAGAACAAGACCTTCCATTTTTGCTCTGAGAAGTGCCAGACGAAGTTCAAGGGCGACCCGTGGTTCTATGCCTCAGGGCGCGCTGCCGGGCGAACGAAACCTGCATCGGCCGACGTACAGTACACCTGCCCGATGCACCCCGAGATTGTCCGCGATGAGCCCGGGCCCTGTCCGATCTGCGGCATGGCGCTCGAACCGATGGTGCCCTCAGACGAGCCCAGCGAAGAACTCACCGACTTCACGCGCAGAACGTGGATTTCGGCGGCGGCGGCGGTCCCACTCATCGTTCTGACGATGGGCGAGTTGGTCGGTCTGCCGGTCCGCGACTGGATCGGCCATCAGACTGCCAGCTATCTGGAGTTTGTTCTGGCAACACCCATAGTGTTCTGGGCGGCCTTGCCGTTCTTCAAGCGTGGCTGGGATTCGGTGGTGAACCGGTCCCCGAACATGTGGACGCTGATCAGTCTGGGCGTGGGGGCCGCTTATCTCTACTCGCTGGTCGCGACATTCCTGCCGGGTGTGTTTCCGGATGCCTATCGCATGGGCCAAGGCGTCGGCACCTATTTCGAGGCGGCGGTGGTGATCATCACATTGGTCTTCGTGGGTCAGGTGCTTGAACTGCGGGCCCGCGAGCGCACCGGCGACGCAATACGCGCGCTACTCGATCTCGCGCCGAAGACCGCGCGACGTATCCTGCCGGACGGCACCGAATATGATGCTCCGTTGGAAAACATCATGGAGGGAGACCGGCTGCGCGTGCGTCCGGGCGATGCCGTGCCAGTGGATGGTACCGTGATCGAAGGGCGTTCCAATCTGGACGAAAGCATGCTGACCGGTGAATCCATGCCGGTGGAAAAGAGTCCAGGCGATGCAGTGACCGGGGCCACGATCAACAAGAATGGCAGCCTCGTGATCGAGGCAGGCAAGGTCGGTGCCGATACGGTGCTGGCGCAGATCGTGACGATGGTATCGAACGCACGCCGGTCACGCGCTCCCATCCAGGGGATGGCAGACCGGGTCTCGGCGATTTTTGTGCCGACCGTAGTCGGGGTGGCAATTCTCGCCTTTATCGTCTGGATGATCTTCGGGCCTGAACCGGCACTGGTCTTCGCGATCGCCTCCGCCGTCTCAGTGCTGATCATTGCCTGCCCCTGTGCACTGGGTCTTGCCACGCCGATTTCGATCACCACAGCGGCGGGACGCGGCGCGCAAGTGGGGGTGCTGATCAAGGATGCCGAAGCGCTGGAGCGCATGGCGGGCGTCGATACACTGATTGTCGACAAGACCGGTACGCTCACGATGGGCAAGCCAAAGCTGACCGATACGGTAGCCCTTGGCGAGGTCAGTGAAGCCGACCTCCTGTCACTGGCCGCAGCATTGGAGCGCGGTTCTGAACACCCGCTTGCTGAGGCCATCGTCGAAGGTGCCGAGGCGCAAGGTGCCACCCGGCAGGAGGCTGCGGATTTTGAGGCCGTCACCGGCAAGGGTGTTCGCGGCAAGGTCGGCGAGCATGCTGTCGCTCTCGGCAATACGGCGATGATGCAGGACCTGGCGCTGGACACTGCACGGGCCGAAGAAAAAGCAGACTCCCTGCGCGCGGAGGGCAAGACCGCGATGTTCGTCGCAGTTGATGGGGCCCTTGCGGGTATCGTGGCGGTGGCCGACCCGATCAAGGACAGCACCGCGCAGGCGATCAAGGAACTTCACAGCCAAGGCCTGCGCGTCATCATGGCAACTGGCGATAACGAACGCACCGCACAGGCGGTGGCAGGCAAGCTCGGTATCGATGAGGTCCGGGCCGGCGTCTTGCCCGAGGACAAGAAGAACCTGATCGATGAGTTGCGCCGAGACGGCCACAAGATCGCGATGGCAGGCGACGGGGTGAATGATGCCCCAGCTCTCGCCGCCGCCGACGTCGGCATCGCAATGGGCACCGGCGCCGATGTTGCGATGGAAAGCGCGGGCATCACTTTGCTCGGAGGCGATCTCATGGGCATCGTCCGAGCACGAAAGCTGGCCCGCGCCACGCTGCGCAATATCAAACAGAACCTGTTCTTCGCCTTCGCTTACAACGCTGTCGGTGTCCCGATCGCGGCAGGGCTGCTTTATCCAGTCACCGGACTGTTGCTGTCGCCGATGATCGCGGCAGCGGCAATGAGCCTGTCTTCCGTTTCGGTGATCACCAACGCCCTGCGGCTCAGGCGGATTGATCTCTGACCTCCGGCCTTTGGCCCGAACTGTTGCGCCAGACCATTTCAACACCCCACCTGGAAAGGAAAACCAGATGATCCAAGATACTCTCTCACGCCGCGCGATCCTGATCGGCGGAACAGCCCTGTTAGCGACATCGCCCCTACAAGCGCTGGCACAAGACGTCGGACCGGCAATTCATGTGCTGAAAGACCCGAACTGTGGCTGCTGCACAGCTTGGATAGAGATCCTCGAAAATAACGGCTTCGCAGTTACGACCGAGCGCAGCTTCGGGACGCTCTTGATGCGGTATAAGCTCGACAACGGCATCCCGCCGAAGATGAGTTCCTGCCATACGGCGAGGATCGAGGGTTACATGATCGAAGGCCATGTACCGGTTGCCGACATTCGCCGGTTGCTCGATGAACGCCCTGACGCGGTCGGTCTTGCGGTGCCCGGCATGCCCTACGGCTCACCCGGGATGGGGCGTGAAAGCGAGCGTGAAGCCTATGAGGTCTTCCTCATCCGGCGCGACGGTTCGACCGAAGTCTTCACCAGCTACTCCGCTGCCTGACGTCGGCAAAAGGGGATTTGATTAGTGAAGTGAACGCGCGGGATCCGGGCTGGTATTATACCGTAGTTCGTCCGTTTTCGCGGCGGAGTGATCATCGACGCCGATTCCGGCGAGCCGTCCAGTCTCAGGCCTCGACCAAGGTCAGGCAGGGGCAGATCGTCTGGCCCAGTGCCTTTGTTGTCATGCCGAGTTTCCGCGCCATTGCAAACGTCTGCACACTGTCGGACCGTTCGCGCGCGGTGATTGCGCCGCCGAGCAGGCGATCGGCATCCGCATCAATCATCAGCTCAATCGGCCCTCGCGTGTCGCACCCCGCAATGGCTCGGGGCACGCTGTCGATCGGCAGAACCCAAGTTTTCACCTCATCCCCAGCGGCGCGGGCTTGCGCCTCGGTTAGTGCGACACTCGCCACCTGCGGATCGGTGAAAACGACCCAAGACGTTGCGGCGTGGTCAAGGATTGGAAATGAGATGAGATCGCAGATTGCGCGCCTCCTATCCGGACAAGATATCCACCTGTGCCGTGGAACTTGAAGTCCAGCCGCAAGCGGAACGCGCGGCGCTCCCGTATCCTTCTTGAGCGCAGATCTGAAATCCGGTCGCTGCGGATGCGTTCCTAGCTTTGGCCGCAGAATCCGAGCGAGCGGCGGTCAGAGCGCGAGCCCTACGCCCCCGGCCGCGAGCAAAAGAACCACCACCCACGGCGGCATCTTCCAGACGGTGAGCAGGATGAAGCCAGACAGGGCGAGTGCGAAATCGTAGGGATCGAGGACCGCGCTGGTCCAGACCGGATTGTAGAGCGCCGCGCCGAGGATGCCGACCACGGCTGCATTCGCGCCGCGCATGGCGGCCTGTGTGACCGGCCGCGACCGGAAGGCGTCCCAGAACGGAAGTGCGCCAATCAGCAGCAGGAAGCCCGGCAGGAAGATCGCAACGAGCGCGATCGCCGCACCGGCGAGGCCGTTTGGCTCCGGCCCCATCACTGCGCCGAGATAGGCGGAGAAGGTGAAGAGCGGACCCGGCACGGCCTGCGTGGCACCATATCCAGCCAGGAACGAGTCGTCGCTCACCCAGCCCGGCGGCACGACCTCCGCCTGCAAGAGTGGCAGCACGACATGGCCGCCGCCGAACACGAGCGATCCGGCTCGGTAGAAAGCGTCGAACAGGGCGACGCCCTGTGCTGTGCCCGCGGCGAGGGGCAGCAGGACAAGCAGAAGGAAAAAAAGCGCGAGCGAAATGACGCCGATCCGCTTCGGAACGGCGAAGGCCAGATGGCCGGCGACGGGCGCGGCAGCGTCCCGGCAGAGGATCAGGCCAGCGAGCCCGCCGATGACGATGGCGGCGATCTGCCCAAAAGAGCCGGCCGCGAAGACGACAATCAGCACGGCGACGAGCGCGATGCTCGCCCGCTCCCGGTCCGGGGTCAGACTTTTCGCCATGCCCCAGACCGCCTGTGCCACGACGGCGACGGCGACCACCTTCAGCCCGTGAATCAGCCCCGTGCCCAGGTGTCCGTCGAATGCTGTGGCGCTAAACGCGAACAAGACGAGCAGGAGCGCCGAGGGCAGCGTGAAGGCGGCCCAGGCCGCGGCCGCGCCGAGCGGACCGCCGCGCAGCAGGCCGAGCGCGAAGCCGACCTGGCTCGACGCCGGGCCGGGCAGGAACTGGCAGAGCGCGACGAGATCGGCATAGCCGGCCTCATCGATCCACTTGCGGCGCACGACCAACTCGTCGCGGAAATAGCCGAGATGGGCGATCGGTCCTCCGAAAGAGGTGAGCCCGAGCTTCAGGAAGGCGCGAAATACCTCGCCCGCCGAACCCTGCGGCCCGGGCCTATCCGCCTGCATCGTCTCCGGCGACGACCTCACGAAACAGCTCCCGGATTTTTTCGTGCGCCATTCTGAGCGCTTCGACGCCATAGGGCGTGGCCTGGTAGATGCGGCGGTGCGAGCGGCCGGCGCGCTCGGTGCGGGATACAAGGTAGCCTTTCCGTTCCATCGCGTGAAGCATCGGATAGAGCGTGCCGGGGCTGACCTTGTAGCCGTGCCGCGCAAGCTCCTCGATCATCCATTGGCCGTAGAGGTCGCCCTCCGCGGCGTGATGCAGCACGTGGAGGCGTATGAACCCCGACAGCAGCTCCTGATGCTCCATCTCTCAAATCTTCCACTATCGTCTCTCGTTATCGAATCTCGCTTTCGTTATTTGATACTATCATGGAACATTCGTGATGCAACTCGCCCCGGACGAGTGATGAGTTCAAGTCCAGCGGAGCAACAGCAGATTGAATAGGCGGCGAAACAGACCGCGATCCGCGGCACCGCCTGCAATAGAGGATGGTTCACCTGCTTAAGCTGATTGAAAAAGTGGACGCGCCCCACCTGAAGGCGATGTTCGAAGCCGCCGCCGAGGTGCTGGGATGGGTGAAGAAAGCATTCAGCGATTACGAGAAAAGGAGCGAAACTGCGTGACGTGGCTAAAGATGAGACCAAAGCAAGAAATGCCTTAGATGGAAGCGCATCTTCGAGATTGTTCGCGTATCACGGCGTAGTCGCTCAGCATCCCGGCAATGGTCGAGCCATAAGGCAACGAGTTGAGTTCCACGGCCGCGCGTGCTTGGACCTCGCGGCTGTACTCGACGACGGGCGGACAGGCCACCACGCCGTACGCATCAAAACCCGCCGTCGCGCAGCCGGTCAACCAGCTGGTCGCGATCACGAGGACGGCGAGCCGCCGCCTCCAGCATCTGGCGTTGGATTGCATTGGTCTTCTCCGTGGTCTCAAAGCGTTCTGCAAGCCGCCCTGCGCGCTCCCCGGCGTGGCGGATCGCCAGCAGGAACAGGACGATGGTGAGGGCAATGGTGCCGTAGCGCAGGGCGGCGCGCCCAATCGGGCTGGCGGCGATACCACCCATCAAGGTTGCGATCATCGCTGCCCCCGTTTCCAATCATCGAGGCGCGCATAGATCGTAACGGCGATGCCCCCAAGCGCCACGGCGATGAAAACCCAACGGAGCGTGTCGAGGTATGGCGCCAGCGGCAGGACCGCGGACTGGGTCTCGGTCAAGATGTTCTGGGCGACTTCGACCCCGGCCGCGCCCAGCGTCGCGACTCCAGCCGCCCCGCCACCCTTCATGGTGCGGCTGTCGGCCAGAACCTCACGCGCTGGCGGGATTTCCGCCGCGAAGGCCGACGTCCGGACGGGGAACCGTTCGCCCCACTGGCGGGCGGGGCCGAGATCGATATGCATGAAGCCGGAGCGCGGGTAAAAGCCGAAGCCGAGGAAGCCGACGGCCCGTGCCGCTGCCTCGAACGCGACCGGGTCGTGGTTCTACATGGCGATGTCGAAGGCCGCCCCAAGCATGTGTTTTGAGCGCGTCGCGCCGCCAACGGCACGATTGTGCTCAGGACTACGATAGGCAGAGCGAACGATCAGTGGTTTGCCGAGCCGGTCGCGCAGCGACTGGAGCTTGTCGAGCGCGGGGGTGTTGACCAGCAGCTTGCCGGTGCCGCGGCAGGCAATCTCGGCGGGCGAGAAGTTGGGCCAGCGCCAGATGCCCTCGGGCACGTCGCGCCAATGATCACAGAAGGTCGTGGTCATGGTATTATCCTCCAGAAACGAAGAAACCCGCCACTGGGCGGGTTCGATTGGGCAGTTTAACTGAGGCGGAGCGCTGCTAAGGACCGCCGCCGAAGATTTTGAGCTTGATCGCGATGCCTGCCAGCAGCGCGAGCATCACGGCGGTGGTGATCATACGAACGGCCGTCTGCATGGCCGTGCGGCGCACCAGCCGAATACAATCGAGCAAGGATCGCAGGTCGCGAATATCGAGTGCCGCCTCATTGCCATCGAGGCCGACATCGGACAGCGCGCGTTTCGCGCCTTTCTCAGCGGCGCGCGCCAGCATCGCCTCGAACTCGGCGTCGGGCATGCGCACGAAACCCTGATCGGATCGGGGTGGTGTCATCGGATCATCCTCTTGCCGTTCAGCCGATCTTCGCGCCCCAGAAGGACGTGTGATCGGCCGCGAAGTAACCGTCCTGCGCGCGGAAATACCCCTGCAACTCCACGGTATCGCCCGCGCTCAACGGCACGATGGTCTGCAGCCAGATGGCGGTCGCCAGCGAAACATGGGTGGCCGAGCTTTCGCCGAAGGCGCCCCGGATCTCCGTGCTGCCGTTCAGCACCAGCCGCCCGCGCATCCGGGCCGAGGTGCTGGAATTGACCTTGAAGAGCAGCGTTGCGCCCAAAAGATAAGTGCCGTCGACGGGAGCCGTGAACCGGTTGGTCCCGGCATCAAAACAGGCCTGATCGTTATAATCGGTATTGTTGAGGGCAATCTTCGTCCAAGTCCCGACGCCGACATAGTTGTCGTAGTCGGTATAGGCCTTGAAACGCGGCAATCGCGGCTGGTCAGCGATGCCACTCGTATTGTCGACGATAAGCCCGTCGAAGAACGTGCTCCCATCGGGTGAAACCGCGAGGCGGAACTTGTTCGAGCCGAACAGCCCCAGCAGCGCCTTTGTCACGAAGCCGCTCTGCAGGGTCAGCCCGAGATCGTCTCCCGCCGCCTCCTTGTTCATGGTGTAGAACAGATCACCGGTGCCGCCTTCGGCCACGGTCTTCGCGGTCCAGAGCGCGGCGTTCAGCTTTGCCGAGAACGGGTTGGCGGCGTCAGCGGTGGTGCCGACGCTGAGCTGCGCGAGATTTTGCAGGGACGCAGGCGTGGTGCTGATCCAGCCCGCGCCATCGTAGACCAGCAGCATAACTTCGTCTTCGACCCACGCCCGCCAACCAGCGCGTGGCGGCAGGCGCAGCCAGGCCCCATCCGTGAACAGCGCGACGTTCTGATCCCAACCCGCCCAGTCGCCGGTGGCACCCGAACCGATGATGTAGCGGGCGCCATCGGCCGGAGAACCGGGCGGCGCGGTCAGATCCCGGTCGAGAACGGAAAGCTGGACGAGCCCGTCGAGCAGCCGCAAGGCCTCGTTGTGGGTAACGTGCTTCTGGGCCTGCGCCGCCAGGATGTAAGGCAGAGCCAGGTTGGTCGTAGCGTCGGACATGGTGGTCCTTTCAGAATGTCAGTGTGACGGTCTTGGCCGCGCCCCGCCCGATCAGGGCGGAGAGCTGAAAGATGCGGATGGTCAAGGTGTCGCCCGGGCCCAGAAGCGCGCCCCAATCAGCCGTTTGGTCGGCGCCGGTATAGATGACGCTGGGTGTCGAGGTGGTCAGCGTGCGTTTGATGGTCGCCCCATCGAGGATCTCAACCTCGTACGCTTCGGCTTCCTCCACGAGGGGCACCTCCATGGCACCCCAGCTGTCGGCCGAGAGCGCGCGGGACCGCCGCGTCCAGCGAATGGTCAGATCGCCCGGTGTGCGCGGTCGTCGCCACGTCTGCTCGACATGAACGACGGAGAATGGCCGGAGCCCAGCGCCCTCGGGGGTGAAGGGAATGGCGACATAGGTCTCGCCGCTGACCGGGCGGCTTGCGGGGCCGATGCGCCAGTTCCAGGGAAGCCCGAGATCGGCCTCGGCGATGGGCAGCGAGGCAAGGCTTGCGTCCAGCACCACGACCCGCGCGCCCGCAGATGCCGGATTGGCCATGGCCGCTTCCGTGCCGCGCTGGCCGCGCAGCAGCCGCGTCAGACGATAGCGGCCCGGCGCGATCAGGTCTGCCGTGCCTGCCTGCACGACCTCCCAGGTGCCAGGGGCGCTCTCGATAGCGATTGCATTGGCCCCACCGAACAGGGTCAGGTCGGTGACACTTTCCAGCGTGCCGGTCAGCAGATCGACGACCAAGTCATTGCCGAGATCAAACCGTGATGTGGGCCCGGAATAAAAGTCCGAAACCAACTCCCCGATCCGGGCACGGCTGCCAAACGTAGTCAGCAGCTCAAACCCGTCGAAGGATGGACTACGAAACACCGCCATCTCCCCCGGCCAGGGAACCGCATGCGCTGCGACCATCGGGCGATGGGCCGATTGGTCATCGGTCAGCTGCGGCAAAGGGTGCGGCATGTCCCACAAGGGGCTTCGGGGTGGCTTTTGATTGGTAACGACACCACCAATCACGGCTGCCCGAGACATGAAACGACCCAATCCACTCCCAGCAGACCAGATGACCCCGGCGGAACGCCGTGCCGATTTGTGTGGCCTGCTGGCTCTCGGGCTGGTTCGCCTGCGGATGCGCGATCCGGCGGAAGTATCTGACGATAGCAGAGAAAGTTGCCTACACTACCCGGCCGACGAATGGCGTCATGCAACTCCAACTCACCGGAGAGACGCATGACCAAACAAGATCCCATTCCCGCCCGCCTGGCCGCGCTCAGGACCACGTCGACGCCAGACCTGAAGCAACAATGGCGCGAGCTGTTTGACAGCGAGCCGCCGCCGTTCAATCGTCGCTACCTCGAGAGCCGACTGGCCTACCGCATCCAGGAACTGGCTTATGGCGGCCTGAAGCCGGACACGATCCGGCGACTGGAAACCCTCGGCGAACAGCTGGACGGTGGCGACCGCAAGAAGAGCCGCATCCGCGCTGATCTGAAGCCCATCGTCGGCACACGGCTGATCCGTGAATGGCAGGGCGTCGAACATCTCGTCACCGTCACGTCTGACGGTTTCGACTGGCAGGGCCGCCCTTACAAATCGCTGTCGGCCATTGCCCGCGCGATCACCGGCACGCGCTGGAACGGTTGGGTGTTCTTCGGCCTGAAAAACCATCGGAGGGGCGCATGACCAAACCCATCGTCAGGAAGCTGCGCTGTGCCGTCTACACCCGGAAATCCTCCGAGGAAGGGCTGGAGCAGGAGTTCAACAGCCTGCACGCCCAGCGGGAGGCCTGCGAAGCCTATATTGCCAGCCAGCGGTCAGAAGGCTGGGTGCTGGTTCGCGATCAGTATGATGATGGCGGGATTTCCGGCGGCACGCTGGAACGACCCGGCCTGAAAAGGCTGCTCGCGGACGTCGAGGATGGCTTGGTCGACGTGGTCGTCGTGTACAAGATAGACCGCTTGTCGCGGTCGCTAATGGATTTTTCCAAACTGGTCGAGGTGTTTGACCGAAACGGCGTGACCTTCGTTTCTGTCACTCAGTCATTCAACACCACCACGTCCATGGGGCGGTTGACGCTGAACATCCTGCTGTCATTCGCCCAATTCGAGCGTGAGGTGACGGCTGAGCGCATCCGCGACAAGGTCCGCGCCAGCCGGATGAAGGGAATGTGGATGGGCGGCGTGCCGCCACTGGGCTACGAGGTGAAGGACCGAAAGCTGATCATCAAGGAGGCCGATGCCGCCAACATCCGCTGGATTTTCGCCCGGTTCATCGAAATCGGCTCGGGCACGGAACTGGCTCGTGAACTGGCGGCACGGGGCATTCAGACCAGCCGTGGCAACCGGATCGACAAGAAGTACCTGTATCGCCTGCTGAACAACCGCGCCTACATCGGCGAGGCGGTCCACAAGGGCGACAGCTATCCCGGTGAGCACGACGGCATCATCGACCGCGCGATTTGGGACAAAGTCCATGCCATACTTACCGAAAGCCCCCGTAAGCGTGCCGCACGCACCCGAACCGACACGCCTGCGCTGCTGAAAGGGCTGCTCTACGGCCCCGACGGGGCGGCCTTCTCGCCAACCCACACCCGGAAGAAAGGCAAACTATATCGATACTATGTCAGCCAGACGGTGCTGAAGCACGGGGCCGGGTCATGCCCGGTTGGCCGGGTTCCAGCGGGCGAAATCGAGGCTGCTGTCATCGACCAACTTCGCGCCGTGTTCCGCCAGCCAGAAATTGTGGCGGGCACATGGAAGGCGGCACTCGCGCAGGATGGGGAGATCACCGAGGCCGATGCCCTAGCCGCACTGACCCGACTCGATCCGCTCTGGGACCAACTCTTCCCTGCCGAGCAGGCACGCATAGCGGCGCTGCTGGTCGAGCGGATCGACATCGGCACTGATGGCCTCAATGTTCGGCTACGCATTGACGGTCTGACCGGGCTGGCGCGCGAAATGATGGCTGATATCGGAACGGCGGCATGACCCGCGCGAAGCCAGTGCCGGAAACGGTGACAGTGCACGTCCCGTTTCGCCTCGTGAAGCGAGGCGGGCGCAAGGAGATGCAGCTGCCGGACGGGGCATCCAGCCAACGCAAGATGGACAACACTTTGGTCAAGGCGCTGGCACCTGCGTTTCGCTGGCAAAGGATGCTCGAGGCGGGTGAATTTACGACGATTGCTGAACTGGCTTCGCATGAGAGAATCGCCGCATCATATCTTACGAGAACGATGCGGCTTACACAGCTCTCGCCAGACATCGTCGAGGCGATTCTCGATGGTCGTCAGCCGGTCGAGTTCACCTTGGAGATACTTCGGAAACCTTTGCCTGCAGAATGGGCCATCCATACCAACCACTTGCAACACTGGCTAGGATCGAGGGCGCGTTGGTCAAGACAGAGCGATTCAGGGGATTCACGAGAAGATTCGGGCATGCTAGGGTTCAAGAAAAGGATACAGGCATGAGCATTTTATTCACAGTCGGCTAACAGGTCGGGAGAATACTGCCCCAGAGAGAACGCTTTCGAGCAACTTGGCACCGGGGCCGGTGAACAGCCCCTCCCGCATAACCTTTGAATATAACGGAAAAATCCGGCCGCAGCCGGATCGGGAGAAACGCTTCTCAAGGGCAAGTGGCGGAGGGAACAGGACCGGAGTCGAACCTTCTCCAACAATTTTAGACGACGACTACGTCGCCCTTCGTTCATCGACAAAACGCAACTCGTCCTCAACCCCATCAACTGATAAGAGTTTCCTAATGATATTCTGCGATCCGGAAACATAATATCCAAAGAGTGGGTCGACCTCGAAAAAACCCTCGTCTCCCAATTTTTCTTTACTCGCATGCTTAATCTCATCTGAAAGTGCCATCTCAATAACTTTTGACCAAGCCTCCGGAGTACTGTTCTCAATCTTCTCCTTCATCTCCTTCAAGGCAAAGGAAGAATACCGTTCTGCCAAATAGACAAACCTTCCATATCTACGGCTCCTCGCCCTAACCAAACATGGCCTCAGGTAGCTTGAATAAGCGCGAACGAGTTTGAAGTCATCACTCATCGAACAAAGGGTACGCCCTGCTTCATAAAGTAGCTCCAAGTATGCCCGTTCCGAACAACCGTAGGCGAGTATGTTGTGCTGCGCATCGTCAAGGACTTGTTCAGCGATACTAATCTCATTTCGCAGACGAAAAATGCGACCTAGAAGAACACGATAGCCCAATGCCTCGTGTTGAAACCCAGCCCCACTAGACCGAAAAGCGGCAGCGAGACACTCTTTGAGAGCCTCGGGGCGATGTTCCTCAACATTCCCCAGGGCCCTAATATAGTTTTGTACCAACTCAGCATCCCAGCGGCTGGGATCAGTATCATTAGATAGCGCTTCACGGCTTAGTGATATTGCGTCTGGCGATTTCCGCGTGACCGTGGCGATGTGAGCTTGTCGAGCGGCAATACGACGCCGAAGCGAACTAAAGTCACTTGAACTGTATTTATTCTCTTTTCGAAGCCTGTCGAAACGGCTCTTTGCCAAATCCACAAGTTCTATCGCTCTTTCGATATCATCCAGTTCTGTCGCGACGAGGGCGAGGTTTAATTGGTCTTCCACTGATCTAATTCCAAGGGTTCCATCCTTTTCATTCAGGTCGCATAGTTCGCCAAAAATGTCGTTAGCCCTCTGCAACTCACCAATATCCAAACAAGCGAAAGCACACTCCCGGCGGTAAGAACCGACGAATTCCGACTGAAGATACCTGTTAGGTTTGCCGAAGTTCCTCCCATCTCCAACTAGTTGCAACAACTCTGCAGCGTACTCGAACGCACCATGGCGTTTTGCCAGTGCCCGTCCAGTTTGGTAAGCTGTACGCCCGGGAGCGAATCCACGATTTGCGTTAATTTCTCGCTGGAATATCCTTGCATAACAGAAATTAATAACTTCATTCGGATCGCAGCCTCCAAGAACAGAAGTTGGTGGTGCAGGAAAAAAGTTCTGATCAAAAATTGCTGAGACTTGACCTGGGTCACTTGATACAGCGTCGATTGTAGCCATCAGGTGCCTGATGCACTCGCCAAGTATAAATATTCTCGAGCGACCCCAATGAGGTATGTACGGAAATTCTCGAGGCAATAACTCTTTATCGTCTTGTAACTTCCAAAGTCTTTCAGCAATCCGCCAGTGCGCTACAGCTCTATCGAATGGGTCGGACTCAAGCCATTCCGCTTGTACTACTGCCTTGACCCCAAGGCTTAGTGTGAAGACTTCGTCTTGCTCAGAAAACTGGGAGGTGCCTTCCCGTAAGCGGTTAACTACGCCAATGGGGCAATGCTTCTGGTCAACAATTCGCTGAAACGCTTCAAGCGTGAGTTCGGGCAATCGAACCCCTGCCTCGCCTTTCGGAAAAAATGGCTGCCGAAGTACATTGAGCGCATCAGCGGTAAGCCAATGCTTCGCTGTGCTGCACAGCCGAAGTGACCTTACCTCGCTCAATTGAGCTTTGGATGATGCTCTTCGAAGATACGCGATGACATCATCTTGAGCCATTTCAATACTCAACGGGATTTCAACATCGGCATCACAGAGTTTTTCGAAACCGCGCATGGGGTCAAAATAAGCAAAATTTCGAAAATTCGAAGCAAAGTAAGCGCGCAACCGTATCATTCCGGGCCATGATTCACGCCCCTCAGCGTCAGCTATGGCTTCGTAGTGCCAGCGCCCACGCTTGATCCGCGAACCACCTTCTTCTGGCCGCGTATTGCCACGAAGGCCGCGAAAGAATTCAAAAAGATCATGAAACAATGGAAATCTAAGCTTTGGCTGAACACGCAAAATATCATTCAGGCGGCTTGCGCCGGTATCGCCGACCAAGTTTTGAACAAACTGTGATCTTCCCACCGTTAGAATGCTTGCATGACTGTTGGAATACTGCCGAGATACGGATTGGTCGAGTATTCGCCGAACCGCCCGACCACTTGCAAACGAGCCTTGATCAGGAATGTAGCATGCATCAAGAAGGATTAGGAGTACCTTCTCATCTTCTAGCAATGATAGAATTGAGGAAGCAAAGTTGCTTCTATCTGGATTCTTACCGAAATGGCTTACGAGACGCTCGAGCTGCTCGAGATACGGGTCATCGAAATTCGTTGGTCGGAGAATGCAGCAATAACGGTAGGTGCTGCGAATATCACCTTTTCCCATCAAGCTGCTCGCAACGAAGGAAGCTCCCGCCCAAGGTGGTGCACCCCAATGCACAAGCTTCTGACCACTTCGAAGCAATAGTTGCGTCAAAAGCCGCTGACATCCGCGCTCACCCTCTGATGCGAGCGGTTCGGTGACATAAAGCTCGTCGAGGCTGAACAACTGGAAATCATTAGGTACGCGTTGCATACCCAATCGTGCTCTTGGCGGTTCATTCTCTCCATCGCTGTCTTCATTTTGAGCTTCAAACTGCGCTACAAGCCGATCAATTTCCTCTCCACTCTTACAGTCAAACAAACCTTCGAGATTTAAACTGCCTTCGATCGCTTGTCGGACGCTGGCATCCGCAAGCTTTTCCAGCACCCCGTCGTGGCGCCTTGTTCCATTGAGGATTTTGGAAGCATATCCCTTCGAAATTGGGAGCAGTTCAGCATCGTCTGCCTTATTTAAAGTGTACCCGAGATCATTGAAAATGTCCTGATTAGAGTATTGACGCCGCGCGATGCGATATTCCCGGTGATTGGCGCAAACGTAAGACAGTATTTCTAGGTAATCCAAGTTGCGCTCCCCGTGCACGCCTCGCCAGCGTGACCAGCGACAATCGCCTAGGGTCTCCACCTTCAAGCATCATGAAACTTCGTGCGCTTGCCCGACTTCCCAGTGGAAACTGGTAAGTTTCCTGCAGGGTGTCAAGAAGTTTCCTGTCAGCGCCATGGATCATTGCGGCGTTTCCTAAAACCATCGAGGAAACGGGCCGCGTTTCAGCCCTCAGGGCTGGAAACCACTAAAATAGCAAGGGGATATCGGAGGCTCTGCCCATGCTTCTTAATAAAGACAGCAGGTGAGTTGGAGACCGCCAACACACCCGTGCCACACCAGACCAAGGAGCACAAGGACAATGCCAAAGCACCACCATCACCCTCCGCGCCATCATGGCCAATATCCTCCCGATCATTTCCCTCGCCACAATCGCGCCGGTTCGAGCCGGGTTGATGAGCGGTGGTCAGACACCCATGGGCATAATGCCGAACGATTGGCCGTCGACGCGATGTCGTCGGGCGCTCAAGTCACACTCGCGAAGCTTCTGCCGAATGACTTTGTCACCTGGCTGACCCGGGCAATGGCAATGTCGCCTCCTGAGATGCTTGCGATTTTCCGGATGCATGTTGCGACAATCGAGCATCAATTGGTCACGCTAACGCAGATCGGCGTGTCGACACCACAGTTTGATCCTTATGACCTCGCCACCGGTCAAGCCAGTATCGAAGCGATCGGGTCAGCTCTTTCCGGAACGCATCAGCGGCATGTTCTTGACGATGCAATGTTGGGCCCAATCGAGGTTCAGGCTGTCGCCTTCGTGTCGCTGATTTCTCTGCGCTTGGCAGATCTCTCTTCGACCACGCCGATGATCGACAAGGTGGACGACGATGTCTGAGTTTCAAGCCACGCTTGACGCGGTTGGCATTGGCGGCCTCCTCTGGGGGCTCGCGCAATGCGAAGAAGAGGACCGCGAACTGGCGACGAGCGATGCATCGCTCGTCGCCCCTGAAACCGTCGTCAAGTTGCCTGAGCAGTACTGGCGGCTGGCTCTGCAGAGCTGCGTGCTCTCGTTAATCCAGGCGCGCGAAGTTACCCGCGTTCTTATGCTTGGCAATGACTTGGGTCTGCTCGAGGCACTTCACGCGACCAACTTCGGCGGCAGGACAGATCTGCTCCTGCCGCCACGGGTCACCCTACGGGAATGCCGGAATGTTGCCCAGAACGTTCCGGCGGGTCTTGATGTACAGGTCCTCGCGCAAGGGCTTGTGCCAGTACTTGAAGCCCGAACGACCGTCGTCGCAATCGGCTTCGATGCTGGCAGTGGCTACGTCATGGTTGATGCCGCCGCTGCCCGCGCCTTGGGCAGCGTACGGGGACAGCGCTTCACCGGCGACGTGATCGCGATACTGCCGCTCAGCGAAACCACTATCCACGACCGCCGCCTTGATAACTGGCAGATGGTTCGCCGCGACCAGTTCACTGACTGCTGCCACCCCGACGGGCTCGAAGCTGTCGTCAACAACGTCTGATCGAAAGGACACCCCATGAGCGAACAAGCAAACACCAACCCGCTTCTGCAGGAACACCGGGCGCTGCGACTGATCGCAGGGTCTGAGGTGGACAACCCCCGGCATGTGCCACCTGAAGAAGTTCCCGAGACCCACCACTTCGTGGGGCGGGCGACGCTGCTAAGCATGCTCGCCTTCGCAGCAATTGTGGGCTTTGTGACGCTCTTCGCAACCGGTCAGGTCCGGTTCGGTGAATTGGCCACCGCCTTCCCTGTCGATGTGCTGGCCATCCTTGTCGCGCTAGACGTTTTCAGCCGTTTCGTCGCACAGACCGGAGCGCTGGACGCGATCGGGTTCAAACTCGCCCGAGCCACCAAGGGGCGCTCTGCGCTCGCCGCAATGCTGATGGGCCTGCTCATGTTCGGATCTTCAGCGATGCTAAACAATCTCGCGGCCATTTTTGTGCTAGCGCCGATCTTTCTCACTTTGCTTCGCGCGATGCGGGCGCCGGCCAGCGTGACCTCCATGTTCCTCGCGTTGATGCTTGTGCTGTGCAACCTTGGGGGCATGGCCACACCGATGGGCGACTTCCCAGCCATTTTGCTGATGTCAAGCGGCCTCGTCGGGTTCACGCCCTACCTCCTCGGAGCGTTCCCGCTCGCGCTCAGCATCGCGCTGATGGCGATCATTGCATACGCCTTTGCCCTTCAGCGTCTGCAGGCAAAGACCTCGAACCCACAGGAAGAGGCCCGCACTCGTATTAATCTTTCGCTGATGGATGCCCGTACCCGGCACGTCAGGCCCGATCTACCACGCGCGATTGTGCTCAGCGGCGTGTTTGTGACTATGGTGCTCGCCTGGGCGCTGGTTTCACCCGAGGACTGGCCTTTCTTCATGACGGCAGTGGTTGGCGTCGCGACGGCAGCTGTTTTGACAGGCCCTAAGCGATCTGCCGAGGTGATCAGCCAGTATGACCTCAAGACCCTAGTTATTATGATGACGATCCTTGCCGTCGCCGCGCTGGTATCGGTCCTTGGGGTGGTTGGGTTTATCGCCAATGCGCTGGTCGCGGCGATTCCCGACAGCGCGATGCTGCTGATCGCCCTTATGATCCTCGTTACCATCGCCGCAGGCATGTTCTCCGCCGGGCCTGCGACGGCTGCGGTGCTGCCGATCTTCATCAGCCTAAGCGAGGGTCCGCTGTCGCCGCTCGGTGATTTGATCGGAGTGGCTTTCGCGGCTTCAATTTGTGCGGGCTCCAGCATGTTCATGCACTCGGCAACAGCCGGTCCCACGCTGCGGGGTGAGGTCGTCAAGGCGGGTTTCGTCGATGACGAGGGTCGCGCTGCCTGGGGAGCGATGAGCTACTTTGGCTTCGGCTTGGTGACTGCGATGGCTCAGCTCGGCCTTTCGATCACCTGGATACTCCTCGCTTCCACCCTTGAGCAGGCCTGGCTGCTGAACCTTTTGCCGCTGGCTCTGCTCATAGTCCTCGGCGTGATGATCTGGAGCCAGCACCGCCAGAAGAGTCAACGCTCGATTACGTCGGTCGGCTCGGCGGCATGATCTGGCCTTATGCCGTGGGCTACCTCGCCCGCGGCACCCGCCTCAGCCCCTCCCGACGACATATCTACCCGGAAAGGACGACGATATGAAACAGCAACCCGAACACCACCGCCCCAAACCTGTTAAGAGTCTGTTTGAGCGCCTCGGCCGGGGCGGGACAATCGCAATGGCAACAGCGACCGGTGCCGTCATCGCAGCGGGCTTCTTGGCCAACTTGCCAGCCGTCTACCTCGGCGACATCGTCGACATGATCGTTGAAAACGGCGCCGCGTCCGAAGTTTGGCCGATCTTTCTCATGATCGTGGCCGTCCTGCTCGTACGCATCCTCCTCGTGGTCATGCAGAAATTCCTCGTCGAGCGCACTGCCGTTGGGCTGCAACGCAATGTCACCATGGGCAACCTTCGCAAAATCTTGTCTCTGCGAGTCGACGCGATCCAGAGCCTGCGCTCGGGTGAAGTCGCCGTCCTGCTTGACAAACGTGTCCACGGAATGGTCCGCTGGCTTAAGCTTATCTTCCTTGATGCGATCCCGCTGCTTGCAATCGCGATCCCCGCGGTGATCTTCGCCTTTCGCGAAAACTTCTACGCGGGTGGCGTGATCCTCATCGTACTGGCGCTCAGCGCGATCGTCACCGTGCTGCAGATCCGGAGCCAGAAGGGTATCAGGATCACGTTGATCCAGAAGGCTGCCAGTTTAGCAGGGCAAATCACCGAACTCCTCTCGCACCTCGATTTCGTCCGTGCCTCGGACATGGCCAAGAACGTGCGCAGCCGGTTCGATGGCGAGACCCGTGTCATTAAGGAGACGGAGTTCCTACACCACAAGTGGATGATGGCTTTCGACGCTATCAAGGGCCTGATTGAAGACCTCGGCCAGGCGCTTGTGGTAGGAATCGGGATCTTCTTCGTGGTGGGCGACAACATGACGCCCGGCACAATCCTTACGTTGGCGATGCTCTATAAATCCGCCGCGATTCCGCTGCAGCAGCTCCACCGCGTGGCCGATGAGATGCATGAAGCAGCCCTCCACATCGACGCGGCTAACAAGGTGATCGATGCGGCCGACGACCCAGGGCTTAGTGGAGCTGTCGCACCAGCGTTCGTGGCTGGGACCCCGGTGGTGCACACACGTGGTTTGTCACTGAGACGCACCGCGCTCGACGGCACCAAGGAAATCACCCTGGACGAGATCGACCTCGATATTCATGCCGGGGAAGTGATTGGAATCGCAGGTCCATCCGGCGGTGGAAAAACCACGCTCCTGAAGGCGATCCTCGGCCTCCTGCCGGACTATGATGGCAAGCTCGAGGTCTTCGGCGCTGAGGTGCGTGACGTCGCCAAGGGGACGCTCGCTGACTTGGTAAGCTACGGCCCGCAGAAACCATACGTCCGCAAGGCCACTGTGCGCGCCAACATCGTCGAATGTGTCGTGCGCGAAGGCGATGTCGAAAACGCTGTACTTGAGCAGGCACTGACCACTGCGCGCCTTGACCTGCCGCTCGGAAAGGAACTGACGGAGCGCGGAGATAACATCTCACCAGGTCAAGTCCAGCGGCTGTCTCTAGCGCGTGTTTTCGCAAAAAAGACAGCCCGCCTTGTAGTTCTGGACGAAGCGACGTCCGGTCTCGACGGAAAAACCCAAGCCGAACTCATGGATGAACTACGTTGTCACGCACAAGGCCGCGCCATGGTCATGGTCGCCCATCGGCTAGACACTCTAGTTTGGGCCGATCGAATAGTCGTTCTTGACAGGGGGCGGATCGTCCAGAGCGGCCACTACGAGGAACTGGCCGCGACTCCGGGGATGTTTGCCAACTTGCTTGGCGAGGAGGTGTCGAAGCAGCCAATCGCGGCCGAATAGCCCTATCGCGTGGACGCAACCCGGGCTTGATTCCGCATGACTGCATAGTCGCGCAGCATATCCAGGACAGCCGACCCATCCGGCAGTAGCGCCAATTCCTCTGCCGCCCGCGCCTGAAACGCGTTACTATACTCCACGATCGGCGGGCATGCTCCCAGGCCGCCGGTCTCAAAACCCTCCGTCGCGCAGCCGGTCAACCAGCTCGTCACGATCACGAAGACGGCGAGCCGCCGCCTCCAGCATCCGGCGTTGGATTTCATTGGCTTTCTCCGTGATTTCGAGACGTTCAGCGATCCGCCCGACGCGTTCGCCGGAACGGCGGATCGACAGCAGGAACAGGACGATGGTGAGGGCGATGGCTCCGAACCGCAGCGCCGCCCGCATCCATGGGGTGGCGGCGATCCCGCCGAAAATGCCGGCGATCATCTCTGCCCCCGGTGCCAGTCATCGAGCCGGGCGTAGATCGTGACCGCGATGCCGCCAAGCGCCACGGCAATGAACACCCAGCGAAGCGTGTCGAGGTACGGCACGAGCGGCAGGATCGCGTTCTGGGTCTCGGCCAGGACGCTCTGCGCAACCTCCACCCCGGCAGCACCCAGTGTCGCCACTCCGGCCGCGCCACCGCCCTTCATGGTGCGGCTGTCGGCCAGAACCTCGCGCGCAGGCGGCATCTCGGCTGCAAATGCCGTCGCCCGGACACCCAAGCTCGGTGAACCAGATCGGCTTGGATTGCGGCACCCATGCCGTCGGCGTGCCGCTCTCCACCCCGCCCGGGCGGTCGTAATGCGCGTTCGACCACCAGGCGCGCAGATCCTTGTAGCGGAACACCCACGGCTTGCTGGCGGCGCCATCGGTGATCGGGGTACGGACCTGCGCGAAGCGGTCGGCTGCGCTGGCATAGAACCAGTCGAAACCTTCGCCGCCCGCGATGTTGGCCTGGAGATAGGCGCGGTCGTAGATCGCGGGCCAGCCCTCCTGCGCGTCGGCGTGCTCGAACCCGTCACGCCAGTCCGAGAGCGGCATGTAGTTGTCGATCCCGACGAAATCGATCTCCGGATCGGCCCAGAGCGGATCGAGATGGAAGAACACATCGCCCGAGCCGTCACCCGGCTGGTGGCCAAAGTACTCCGACCAGTCGGCCGCATAGCCGATCTTCGTCCCGGACCCGAGGGTCGAGCGCACGTCCGCGAGCAGGTCCCGATAGGCCTGCACCGCCGGATAGCTGCTGGCGCTCGAGCGGATCGTGGTCAGCCCGCGCATCTCCGTGCCGATCAGGAAGGCGTCGACGCCGCCCGCCGCCGCGCAGAGATGGGCGTAGTGCAGCACCATGCGGCGCAAACCCCAGTCGCCGGGCGATCCGGTCCAACTGACGCTGTTGCCCGAGACGCTGAAGCTCGCGGGCGTGGCCGAACCCCATCCTCTCGGGCACGAGATTGCCGTCGGCCTTAACCATATGATGCAAGTCTTGCTTGAAGGAACTCCAGGTGGCTTCGGTTCGCTCCCCAGCTAGACTGTGTGGTTCGAAATATCACCGTCCTTCGACCCATTTCGCCACGATCAGCCCCGGCAAGCTATCCAACCCCCGCTCTGCATCCCGGTCGAGGTTCAGCCGCTTCGGCAATTTCACCTGCGGCATCCTACCGCACGGTGTGTTGTTCCGAGGTGGGGCGGAGGCGAAGATCCGCCGCAAGCTCCTCGTAGACGGGCACATCGACACCGTCATCGGCCTTCCGGCGAACCTGTTCTATTCAACTGGCATTCCGGTCTGCATCCTCGTCCTGAAGAAGTGCAAAAAACCCGATGACGTCCTGTTCATCAATGCGTCAGAGCACTTTGAAAGGGGCAAGCGACAGAACTATTTGTCCGATGGGCATATCGAAAAGATCATCGACACCTACCAACAGCGTCCGGAGAGCATCGAACGGTACGCCAGACGCGTAGGAATGGACGAAATTGAGGCCAACGACTTCAACCTGAACATCTCGCGCTACGTCAGCACGGCCAAAGATGAGGTGGCCATCGATCTGTCGGCCACGCACGAGGAGTTGGTCGAAATCGAGAAGCGAATTCGGAAGTCAACAACGAAACACAACGCGTTTCTGAAGGAACTTGGGCTATCACCACTACCAGCGTCGGATTGACGGACCCGAGCCATGCAGGTTGAAAGTTCGATTTCAGTCCTTTTTAGGGAACGCCACTGACGTCGAAGTGCTTAGCATCACCTTGGTGAAAAAGTATCGATATCAGAAACTTACAACCTGAACACCAAATCCGCACAGTCATGAGGTCCAGAGAATATCGGCCCTGAGAGACCACTTCCGCGCTTACTGGCGCATGGGCAGGTGTTCAGCCCTTCCCACATAACCCTCGAATACAACGGAAAAATCCGGCCGGAACCGGATCGGGAGAATGCTTTCGCAAGGGCAAGTGGCGGAGGAGGTGCCCGCCATGACGGCTTTGCAATCGCACGCAATGAACCATTTACCATTATGAAAATAAACACTATTCATAGTCACCCGCCCTGCCGCGCTATGCTATCTTGCGCAATCCCATGCATCCAGTTACATTATTTATGTTGGGTAGGATGTGGGATAGAAATATGCCGAAGGTCACAGATGAGTTAACGGCGCTGGATGTTAAGCGCCTTGTCCACCCCGGCGGGAATCGAAACGTGCTGCGGTCTGTCGGTGGCGTTCCCGGCCTTCACCTGCAATTGACACCGAAGCGGGGCCGCTCTTGGGTGCTACGCGCCAAGGTTGGCGAAGCCCGGCGTGACATTGGTCTTGGCGGCTATCCGGCTGTCACGCTGGCACAGGCCCGCGAAAAGGCCCGCGAGGCGCGCGACAAGATCAGCCAAGGCATTGACCCTATCGAAGAACGCAAAGCCGCCAAGGCCGCGTTGGCAGCAGCTCAAAGCCGTGGCCTGACCTTCGCGGATGCGACCGACAAATACCTTGCCGCGAAGCTGGACGCCTTCAAGAACGCCAAGCATCGGCAGCAATGGCAGAATACCTTGGCGACCTATGCGAAACCGGAACTGGGCAAGATGCTGGTACAGGATATCGCCGTCCAAGACGTGCTGCGGGTGCTGGAACCGATATGGCGGGACAAGACCGAAACCGCGTCACGCCTTCGGGGCCGGATTGAGGCTGTGCTGTCATGGGCGACGGTGGCGGGGCATCGCACGGGCGACAATCCGGCGCGATGGGCGGGCAATCTGAAAGATCTATTGCCCGCGCCGTCCAAGGTCGCAAAGGAGAGCAATCAGCCTGCGCTGATGATCGACGATGCGCCGCGCTGGTTTTCTGCCTTGCGGGCACGTGAGGGCTTCGGCGCGCGGGCGTTGGAGTTTCTTGCGCTGACGGCAACCCGGTCACAAGAGGTAAGGGGCGCGCTTTGGGATGAAATCGACTTCGAAAAGGCGCTGTGGATCATTCCGGCGGCGCGAATGAAGATGGACCGCGAACACCGCGTTCCGCTGTCTGTCGAGGCCGTGGCAATGCTTCAAACTCTGCCACGGATGGACGGCAACCCGCTGGTTTTCCCGGCGGCACGAGGTGGTCAACTTTCGGACATGACGCTTTCCGCAGCGATGAAGCGGATGCACAAGGCGGATATCGAAGCAGGGGGCGCAGGCTTTGTTGACCGCCAAAGCAAACGCCCTGCCGTACCGCATGGACTGCGAAGCACGTTCCGCGATTGGGTGGCAGAGCGCACCACCTATCCCGGTGACATGGCCGAAGTCGCGCTGGCGCACCGGATCAGCAACGCGGTCGAGGCGTCATATCGGCGCGGCGATATGATCGAAAAGCGCCGAAGGATGATGGACGACTGGGCCTACTACTTGGACGGAGGAGAGCGTCCTGACAATGTGGTGAAGATTGGATGACGGATCAATATTCCAAAGCAATAGATTTTGCTGAAATGGTATTGCGGGGGATAGTCTCCAACAAACAGTTGAAAGAAACTGATATTGAGCCAATGGAGATTCTGTTCACATTGAGTCTACCTGTCATTAACGGAACAGATGATAAAGGCGGCTATTACCGTTGCGCCGATGGCGCATTGATCTGGCTCCTTCAACACGTAGAGATTGAACGTGGTGCATTCGATTTGGCTCGGCGCATCATCGCGTCACGACTTATCAGAAATGAAGCGATGCCTGAGGACGGGCGTCTTTTTGCAGGCCTTTTTTTGGCGGGCATTATCAATGCGCCCAAGAAAACCAAGAAGGCAGCGACCTTCACTCATAATGTTATGCTTTACTGGTCTGCCAAGCGCATCGTGCAGGATTTTGGCCTAGACCTTACCAGAGGCGACAACACTGCCAGCGGTTCCGCGTGTGATGCAGTTTCAGCGGCCTTGGAGAGACTTGGTCATGCCAAATCATATCGGTCTATAAAAGACCTTTGCTATCATAAGTCAGCAGCGCCGATGCGTCAGATGGCCCACAGTTTTCAGGAGATAATGAATCGGGTGGGGTCTGCAAACCCCGAGATGCACACCTATTGGCAATCGCAGGCACCTTGGAATTCTGTGACGGAGTGAAACCTCTCATCTCCGTCAAGCCAATCGTGACCCGATACCTGACAATGCATTCCATAGTAACCCTATGGAGATGCATATGCCTGCAACCTATCTATCAGACCGCCAGCTTGGCGAACGTTATGGAGTCCATTATCTGACCCCGCGCCGTTGGCCGAATACCGACCCGACCTTTCCAAAGCCCATCCGCCTAACACCCGGCTGCTCACGCTGGAGGCTGTCAGATATCGAGGCTTGGGAAGCTGCCAAAGCCGAAGCCGAATAACGAAAAACCGCCACCCTATGAACGGGCAGCGGCTCTATTCGTGTAGCTTTAGCAAGTGCAAGAATATCCCCGGCCCGTTCTGATTTCAACAAAGGAAATCAGAAGATGAATAAGACCACGAATTTTGGCGCTACCCCCCCTGCTAACGCCCTGCGGGTTGAAGCGTGGCGCGACTTGCCGCGGGACGCTACGCCAGCGCATTACAGGATCACCGACGAAGTTGGTGACACGCGCCTGATCACGCTGTCAAAAGGCAACAGGATCATTCTTGATGCATTGATCGCGCAACCCGTATTTTGTGCAAGCCCGGTGCGGATTTCAGACCGTGTCTGCATCCTGCGCCATGAATACCGCGTGCCGATCATCAAGGAAATGTATGAAAACGACGCCGCGACGGACCGTGCAAGATTTGGCGTCTATTTTCTCAATGGTCGTGTTGAATGCGTTGAACAGATGGAGGGCCGAACATGATGGCCCTGCGCATCGCTCATATTCGCCGTAAATTAGGGGTATCTAGGGCCGTGGCGCAGTGCATTGCCAATCTCGCCTATGGGGAGGGTAAGCAATGACAGCCCTTCGGGTAAGCAGTTTGCCCGATGTGATCCGCAACGAGGTTGCTCGCCTGAAAGGGGCGGGCTTCCCCTTGCTGCCCTTGGGTGGCGCGGATGGCAAAGTGCCACTGTTACGGGCGTGGGCTGGCCCCGGCCTGACTCTGTCGCAGATCCTGGCCCCGATGCACCGGACAGGTTCGCAGGTCTACGGTGTGCGGCTGGACGGTCTGGCGGTGATCGACTGCGACGATGACGACGCGGACCTTGTCGCGCAGATGGAAGCACGCTTTGGCCGCAGCCCGGTCCATGTCACGACCCCGCGCGGTCGGCATCTCTATTACCGCGCCGCCGGGACTATGCCGAACCTGCGCGGAGAGGGCTTGCCCGTCGATATCAAGACAGGGGCGTGCAGCTATGTGGTGGGGCCGTTGTCACAACGCCCTGATGGCGGGGTGTATGGCGCGGTCAAGGGTTTGCTGGGGAAAGATGCACTGCCGTTGATCCGTGGCGCTGTCACTGCAAAGACAGCCCCTATTCCGACCGGGCACAGGCATGTTGAAATGGTGAAGGAGGCCGTGCGCATGGTGGAATTTGTGAACGATGCCAACGAACTGCAAGCTAACCTTACGGGCATTCGTGACGACTGGTGCGAAGATCCTGCGACAATGCCCGATAGCGAGTTGCACGACATTGCCGGATGGGCTTGGAAATGCCGATTAGAGAACCGCGTCTATCGGGGCCGTGACAGCGCCTTTCCCATGCAGCGACTGGCCTTGGATGCTTTGCGCGGTCTGCCGAATGGTGCGGATGCTATCGCCCTGCTGGCGCTGCTGGTGGATCAGCACGGCCATAGCCCCGGCAAACACTTTCCGCTGGATTTCGATGCCATGCGGGCGGCTGGCCTGTTGAACCTGTCAAAGCCCCGCCTGCGGGCAGCACGGCGCAGCTTGGAGGACGCGGGACTATTGCGGCTGGCGGGCAAGCATCGGGCAGGATCACGGCCACAAACCTTCGTCTTGACCCGGATGCGCCCGAACTTAGCCGACGCTGATATCCCACTACTTCGCTCTAGAGTGGTGCGGAAGAAGGCGGGGGAAGGGTCTAAGATTACTTATGACGCGCGATTTCAGACCTACAAATCGGACGGCGAAACATGATGGCAGATTTCAAAAACGCCGTGCGGGAAGCCTTGGCAGAGTTTGCCCGCTCTGACCTTGGCCCCGATCCTGCGCCCGACTGGCACGCAATGCTGTCGGTGCAGATGGCGCATATGCTGATAGGGGCGAGCCTTGCTCTGTTCCATGCGCCCACGCGGCTGGTGGCCTTCCTGTTTAGCTGTTGGATCGTCAAAGAACTGCTGGGCGATATTCCGAACGGCGGCGGCACTTGGCCGGTGATGGCTGATAGCATCGCCGACCTGTCTTTCGGAGCGCTGGGCTATTTCATCGCAAAATCACAGATGGCGAAAGCCGGACATGATCACGGTTAGAAAACCGGCTGCGCGCCGCAGACTGGCACCGATAAAGTTGAACTTGGCTAATGATTTCGGAAAATATCAGGTGGCTGTCTGATGGGCGGATATGGATCAGGCCGCCCCGCCAGACGGCGAAGGGCAGAGGCCTGCCGGTCACTGGATGTGAACAGGATGCACCGCGACGGCTGCTTGCAACCCGGCAGGCGAGGCAATTGGATCTGGTCACAGGACGGCGAAGAAGTTGCCCGCATTGCCTATCGCGCAGAGCAAAGCCAGTTGGTCCTAGATTACCGGATCAGCCAGCACGGCGGCGCATGGGAACCGATAACCGAATCCATCCGCATCATCCGCGCAGATTGCCACTTTGGCGGGCAACGCCCCTACTTTCTCTGCCCCGGTGTTGTCTCTGGCCGATCCTGCAACTGTCGCGTTGGGAAGCTGTTTGCAGGGGGTCGCTACTTCCTTTGCCGCCACTGCTACGATGTTGCCTATACCAGCCAGTCAGAGGCCCGTTACGACCGCATGTTGAGGCGCGCAAACAAACTGCGCGTTGCGCTGGGCGGCGCGCCCGGCACGGCAAACCTTATAGCCTTCAAGCCCAAAGGCATGTGGAACCGGACCTATGCCCAGCACTGCTTTGAAATCGAATGGTGCGAGTGCGAGGCCGACCGCGAATTCATTTGGAAGTATCGCCACCTTCTTAGCGATGATGACATGAGGATCTATGTTGATAAATAGCGGCTCATTTGGTCCAGTATAATCGCTTTTGAAATTGTAGCGCCCTTTCTGCTAGTCTCAGCTGTCACCGAATTACGCCAGAAACCCAATCCGATGGGCGGACAAAAAGCCCACTGTTGCCTTGACCGAATAACGCCAACTTCTGAGCGTGTTAATCTTCAGTTGCCACTGACAGTCGACTGCGGCGGCGCGACACCAAACCAAGCATCAGCAATCCCGACCCCATGAGCGGAATCGCCGGAGGTAGAGGGACCACTTGCGGTGGCTGGTAGGTGGCGCTCCCGCCGACGCCCGGAATGAATAGGCTAAGGTGCAACCATGTGTCCGGCTCCATAACGAACCTATGAGTTCCGCTGACATTCGAATTGCCGCGCGCGCCGATTTGCAATGCGTCACCGCCTACCCTCAGATCCGCACTCGCCGCCGCCGAGGCGCTACCCGTCAGTGGGTCGTGAACTTCGGGCGAGGCGCGGGTCTCAACGTCGTAGGACAGTTCTAGAACGAGCCGTTCGACTGCGGGACAATCACCGACTGGATGCTGGTGGCAAATAGAACTAGCTCTGTAAAAGATACCTGGATTGATCCCTCCGGCGAGATAGCTTGAGCCAGAAATCTCTGTCGGACTGGCATAGCCCGAGGCTGCCAAGGCCACACTGTAGCGCGGCCAACCCTGCGGATCGATAGTCCCTTCCCAAGGAAATTCATCTCGCTTGAAGTCAATTATTCCTGTTCCGGAACGGTCAATAGCGAAATCGTAATCAATAATATCGCCGCGCAGGGCCCCGGGCGCATCGGTACCTGAGTGCTCATAGGTGGCTGAGACAACACTCACGGAGATTGATGCGAAGGTATCGTATTCGGCTACAACCGTGGCAGCAGCGCTGGCCGAAGCAGTCAAGAGCATCGCTACACAAGAAGTTATGAAAAAACGCATGAAAAACAAACCTCAAATGAAAGTTGAAAACAAAAACAAGCCTAATGTGGGCCACCGCTGTAAGGTCGCCCGTTAATCATTGTTAATTATATGTGGGCTTCTGGTCTACAACGTATTTTTAGTCGCGCAATACGGACTGCCACGCTGCGGGGGGGGGGCAACTCAAAGCTCACGACTACCGCGACGGGATCGGAGTGGGCTGACTGTTGCGCGCATCCACATTTCAGAGAGTTTGACGTTACGCCGTTAGAAGGCGCGTTTCTGAACGATTTTCAAACGTTTTTTCTTTGTGGGGTATTATGTGGGGCAGATGACTGCGCATCGCCTTTTTGCGAATGATATCAATGGCAAGTGGCGGAGGAGGTGTCCGCATGTATTATAATGTAAATTACTGTTTTATATTACTATTTTTTATTATCCTTATAACAATACCACAATTAATACCACTTCCGATCCAATTTTGACACCAAAACCATCCTACCAGCGGCCTGCACGCCCCGTAGCCGCGCTACATGCCAACCGCAGCATATGGCCGGAGCCAGCCCTTTCGCGACGTTCATGCGAAGCTCAGCTCCAGCTATGCTGCAGGCGCGAGATTCGTGGGCCATTTCCCCGGAAGCCGCCGTCCCGAAGGCGATGGTGTTCCTGGCCGATGCTGCGATCGGCACCAGGGACCACCCTGCGCGAGCCATGTCCCTGCTGTGGCGGCGCCATGCGTATCATCGAGATATTCCGACGCGGGCAAAAACCGATGTCGCGCGCACCACCAAGGGAGCAGGCAGCATGACACATCGCTTGTAAGTCGTCACGGAAAACGACCAACTGCACTCCGCGGATTTGGTCCGAACGGCGTGTGGTTGTTCATCTCCAGCGTCACAAAAGGCGGCCATGACACCGAAACACACAGCTTCTTCGGCATCCCCAGCCGACCGCACGAGCGCATCGGGCACCATGCACAACTTCAGCCACAGCACTGATGCAACGGTCGCCCCAACCGACTGCACACTTTCCCCATAGACGGGGCCAAGACCCCCGCGGCTTCCACCTTGGGAGGCTTCCCAACGCGGGTCGTGGTCGCGCAAAACCGCTCCGTTCCGCGGCGTCCCGCATCAAAAAACCTTCACCAAAGCCGACCTTGGCCAGGATCACCGTTGCCGCAGCGCAGCTTCCCCATATCGGACCTTCATGCAACTGCGCAGCAAGTTCCAGGATCCCGAGGTCGGCAGTCCGGACATAGCTCAGATCCGCCTCTCCCAAGGTGCGCTAAAAAAATCCGCAAGCTATGCTCTTCAATTCAGCTTAACCATTGGCTCAAAGGGTTCTTTGGCATTTGTAATCCGGCCTCGGCAGTTCTCCAGCCTTGCTCCTCCATAAATCTCGAAACTTCTAAAGCCCATTTATAACTCACACCAAGAAGTTCCGCCGAGACTGGCCCCAAACATTCAGGAGTAAAGAACTCACCAATCTCAGGCAGGTTGCGCGCATATGCTTGAAAATTCCCATGGCAAATGTTGTTCCTGAGATCCACAAGGCGGACCGGATCTTTAGGTCGGTTAATTTGTTCCAAGAATCCTTCCTCTCCGGGAAACGCTAAGTTTTCAATTCTCAAACCAACTTCTATGGCTTCCTTCAGAAGCGGATTGCTCATCACGCGACCCAAGTCGCCAGCCAACGAACGATCCTTGACGCGACAGCAAACGGTTCGAAGGCTTGCTTCTATACCGTTTAATAGGCCCGACATCCCCGGAAGAAATAGACCATCTGCCAAGGCATCAGTGGCTTGCTGGAAGTGCCAATGGAAGGGTGAAGGTGCGAAAGCTCTCAAAAAGAAGGTTTCGTCGAGGTGGCGCTGGGTCAATTCGGCCGAGTACGCTTTATGATCTTCTTCAGTCCAACCGTCTGTAAAAACCACCTCGAAATTGCTTTTCCTGGTCACAACCATCCCCTTTTCGCAGGAATCTCATGTTCGAAGTTTCTGCATGTGCTGAGTGGTTTTCAAGTGTGTTTTGGGCTGGCACCTGCCGCGTGCGCGCGCAGAAAAGGTGAGGCACGGCGAAGGCAAGTCTGGGGCTCCAAGCAGACCTGCGGCGGCGCGGCGTGCTGGACGCCCAGGTCAGCGGGTCTGCCCAGCAGAGACGGCCCTAAGCGGACCTTCGTATTAAGAACTGACGCCGCATTGCAGCTTCACCGAAGCGGCCATTCTCAACTACCGAAAAAGTTGAATGATGCGTCGAAAGAGGCTCAAAGAAGTTTACAAAGTATGGGCGATGCTAAAACCTTGGGGACGAAGCCAAGCAATGGTTACGTCGCCTCGGAAATGAGCAATAATTTAGGAGTCTTAACCCATGCCCACAGATGCACATGAGGAGTTCCAAAGGCGCCTGGACCTGGCCCGAAACGGCGGTGGCATCCTGTTCTGCGGCGCTGGGTTTTCTGCGGATTGTCTGAATTTCAAGCCGGATGAAACGCTCGGTACCGGCGCACAGCTGCTCAATCTCTTCAATACCGAACTCCGTCAGGAGCCGCCATTCAAAGACCTCCAGAACGCCGCCGACGCGCTCCAAGATAAAATTGCCGACAACGGCATGATGGCGCTACTCAAAGGCCGGTATTCGGTTTCCGAAGTAACTTCAGACATGACGGAATTGCTGCGCTACCCTTGGGAAGCAGTCTATACGACGAATTATGACGATTCTCTCGAGATCGCGGCACGGGCAGCGAACAAAGAGGTAGAGGCCCTTAACAACACCGATGATCCTGGCACGAAAACTCCAAATCTCCCGATCATCCATCTGCACGGCTATGTGCACAAGTGGGACATCCACAACTTTGGTGAAAGCTGCGTACTTGGCGCCGAAAGCTATTCGAAGCTTACCCAAGTGAACAAGTGGCTCGACCGCTTTCGGAGCGACATTGATCAGGCTCAGATCGTGGCCTTCGTGGGGTTCAATGCCGGTGACTTTCACCTAAACAAAGCGATCAACGACCTTACAGGATTGCGTGAAAAAGCCTTCTTCATCAATCGCCCGACTGCCAAGGCGGACCCTGATGTCACTGCCGCCCAAAAGCGGCTTGGTACGCCGTTCTTCATCGGCCGGGCTGGACTTGCTGCCACCGTAAAAGAACTACTGGAGACGGATGCACCGAAAGAACCTCGGCTTGCCAGTTTTTCGAAATACACGCCGACGCCTCCCGCCACTACAGTGCCGACGCAAAGCCAGATCGAAGACCTTTTCCTCTTCGGCAAGGTCGAGCCATCACAGCTCGCACGGGATCTGTCCAACGGTGTTTCCGAGTATCACATACTTCGAGGCACCATGGAGGAGATCCTGTCTTCCATCGCAGATGATGCGCGGATCGTGCTTCTCGAAGGATATCCCTGCGATGGCAAGACCCTGCTCGCGACCGATCTCGCCTATCGCCTGTCAGGTACAAGACCAGTCTACGAGATACGCCAGATTTATGAGAGCGTGTTGAACGAGGTTGCAGACATTCTTCACCATGCGCCGAATGCGGCACTTATCATCGAAAACTGCTTTGATTTACCGGCAGAACGGCTTGCCAGCATCGCGCGTCAGTTTGATGGGCAGGAAGGCGTCTTGCTCCTCACCAGCCGGGCCGTGGCGGTCGATGCGAGCCCCGCTGGCCTTGCATCTCTGGAAGACTTTAGCAGTTTCCGGAGAATCCCCGTCGCCCGTCTTGATGACAACGAAGCGCACGCCCTGAGCGACCTCGCCGATCAGATCGCCGGTTGGCGTGATTTTCACAACCTTGGCTCCGATGCGAGGCTGCGTTTCATCCAGAATACCTGCGAGGCAAGTCTACCGCATTTCCTGATGCGACTGCTCCGGTCAGAATACGTTACAAATCGATATCGCGAAGAATTCAACAAGCTATCCCTCAGTTCGACCGAGCGCGCGGCGATCATCGCTGCACTATTTGTCGCCCATATTGGTGAGAATGCACCGGTTTCCTTCCTCAGCAATGCGATGGAGACAGATTATGGTGCCATCATTGACAAGTTCGATGCAAAGGCCGCCAATGACAGCTTCCGCCTTGTGCGACGGACAGGTGAGATCATCCAGACCATCCCCTCAATCGGCGCACAGAACATCCTACAAAACCTGTTCAGTGACTCCGATATCGTAGATGCTATCGTTCCCTTGTTGCATAACCTGGCTGCGATCCATCGCAACCCTTTCGAACAGCGCATGTTCAATCAGATGATGCGGTTTTCCATCCTTTCTGACGTTGTCACTGACAGTGAAGAAGTCGACCGCTTCTTCGAACACAACAAGCAAAAACTACAAATCAGGCGGATGCCGCTTTTTTGGCTGCAGTGGCACATGGCCAAATGCTCTGAGGGAGATATCTCCGTCGCCGAGAAGCTTCTCGAACAGGGGTATACAGAAGCAACCGAATACGAACGCCGCACTGGAAAGAGATTCGACCGTCGTCAACTTTACGACCGGCGCGCTAAGTTCCTGATGTTGAGGGCCGAAAGGGCCAATCGAACTGGGGCAAACTTGTTTAGGGATTTCAAGGACGCAATCGATATCACTTACAAGATTCTGCTTCAGGACGATCCGCAGCATTACCCGTTCGAGACACTCGAAGGGATCGCGCGAACTTTTGACGCGCTGGGTCACCAATTGGAAGACGGGCAGAAAAGTCTAATCAACGACTGGCTGACAAATCTCGCAAGCTACGCGCGTGGCAGAATTGGCGTGATTCCGGCCGGATACCAAAAGGACAAAGCCCAAGCAGCGCTTGATAAGACTGGGGCATGACGGTGAAAAGGCAAATGTGTGCCGCGAAGTGCTTCTTCCGATTATCTGCTTTACAATACGCCTACTTGACGGCTGGCCGCACTATTACAGAAAGCTAAGGTCCGCTTTGGTGAGCAACCCGGAGTTGCGCGCCAAACGCAGCGAACTTCCGCTTTCCGCCCTTATTGCAGAGCGTAGCGAATGGCCCTGCTTCGCAGTTGGCCGAATCTTATAGCGCCGCAGTAGCAGCTTCCCCAAACCAGACTTTGCCGGCTAGATGCAGATTTTGGTGGGGCGGAGGACGTCGGAGCGGACAAAGCTGTCGGTTGCTCATTCTTGCAAGGGCGTGGTCCCCAAAGTTCTAAATTTCAATGTCCCCGGCCAAAAAGGATTTTGCACATTCATAGTGCCAATTTGTGCGCGTTCGCGTTTCATAGGCCTTTAGCATGAACCCTGGTGCATCAGGTGGCGTTGCGGAGTTGTAGAATAAATAGCGAGGGGCCTTAACGCCTTCCGTTAGGGCGCATGCAAGTGGGACGTATCCCTTGCTAACAAAAAAGACCACCGGCTCATCATTGTCCAGCGGCAACATGCGCAGGTCTTTGTGAGTGTCTTTTTTTCGCCTCCGTTTGTAGCTATCCGCCTGAGCACTGAAGGTGATGTCGTACTTTGGTGTCAGGAAACTCCCAGAGAGCAAGCCCCATCCAGCTGACAGAATGTAGAGCCGATCTATTCCAAACTGTTCGGCGAGCAGTGCGTATGTTTGGTTCTGATACAGCTGGATAGCAGGCAACAATCCGAGCGGATTATTTCCCGGCGCCTCATTGTAAATACATAACTCCTCCCGCCAAGTTCTTCCTGTCTCCGCTATATCGTCAGGGCGGGCATAGCCACACGAGGCTTCGGCAGGTCCACTTACTGGATCGGCGACAAACAGAACCTTACTACCATCACGTCGCCGAAGATGACCCGCAGCTTCTTTCTTGGATGCAGCACATTGAATAACACAAATCATTTGGTACCCCACAGTTCATGAATCAGAGTTTCCAGAGTATCCAGAAACACGACATCGTATTTCTCGTTTACATGGTTCTGGTTCCATAGACCTGAGTCCTTGACACGGTCCCTATCGCACAGCCACCCCAACCAATTGTCAGAAGCCGGATCAAGTCGGTCATTTATGCGGTTGTGGTTACTCAGAAGCGCTATCGAATTTCGCTCTATGTAACCTCTGAGACTATCCGGGCCGGGCTCATCGTTGATCGGCAACCAAAGGAAAGGCATGGCGCCGATGACTTTGCTGACAGCTTGTTCCAAAGGCAATTCGCTTTGCCGGATTTCGCGCGTCGCGAAACTGCCTTCTCCCCAGTTTGAGTGACACTGCTTATCGCGTTCGATTAGAGCATTGCCAACAAGAAGGCGAAAAATCGATCCCCGATGGTTACCTCCACCGGATTGGGCGCTTCCTCGATGTTGCGATAGTCGGTTCCAAAGTTTGGTTCTAGCGCCGGCCTTCAGCGCATGTGTGCCAACGCGCACAATACGGGGTCCCAAGTCGGTGTTGTTACGGTTTTCCCCCGGCTCACGAAAGAAATAGACTCCTCGCTGAGGCCAATCCATCCTACCATGACAATCGGAGAGAACTCGGGCACCGCCAAGTCGCTTCTCGAGGCTATCAAGCAAATCATAGAAGCGCTTCTGGTCGCTGATACGCGTTTTTCTTACGTCTTCGAAAGACATACTTGGACCGCCAAACTCAAACCGATAAACAATGAACGAGTATGCTACATACCCACTGATGAATTAGTATCGCATAAAAATTATGGAAGCCAGCTACCAGATTGGAGGCCGTACGCTTGGGGCTCGCAGCAGGCATGCGGCAATGCAGAGAAGACCGTGGGATCCTAGGAATTTGAATGTCGGCTTCCGACCTGGCTGCCGGTCGGGTTCGCGGGTGCAAAGAAAGTCAACAAGCCGCCCTACGTTGATTAGGTCCACGCATCAGAGTGCCAGCCTTTGCGCTCAGTGCGACGTACCGTACCCCGGCACCTCCCCTCGGAACGGCCCGGCGGCGCGCTGCACCTCGACATACCCGCCCTGCGAATCGAACCGCGCGCAGCGACCGCAGAGCCCTTGCCCGATCAGAACGGCGCCGATGTCGCGGCCATCGTCCAGAGCGCAGCGGCCTACTTCCCGGTCGTAGGTCCGGTCACCATTGAGGCGGCAGGTCAGATCCTGCCCGTCGACCAGGTCGCGCATGGCGGCTGTCGCGAGCTTACCGAGGTCAGTCGCCCGAGATGCAAGGCGCGGAAGATGACCAAGTCATCCTTCCTGGCGTCGGCGGCACGGCGGGAGCTTGTGGGGGTAACGTAAAACTTGTCAGTCCCTGCTGGATCGCAGGCACCAGGCCCAAGTGGCCTAGAGCGGCCCAAAGGAGGCATCCAGCCGGCGCTGGTGTTGCTGCGGTGCGGCCCGTCGAAGGAGACATTCGCTGCAGGGCCGCAATCGCCGCATCAGTAAGTTCACAGTTTGCAGCAAAGCGACCTTTCACTTTGAGCCTACGTCAGTATGGTTTGGTCGTGGGTAGTCTAAATGCACTGCAGACGTAATCAGGTTGAGTTGTGATGGAATTTTCAAAAATTAACGAATTCGGAAAGGGTAAAAGCGGATCGTTCGAAGCTCTAGTGAAAGTTTTGGCGCGTCGAGAGCAACCCGAGCATAGCATAGAATTCCAACCTAACGATGGCCGTGGTGGTGATGGTGGGGTGGAAGCCATTTGGATTAATAGCGACGGTACAAAGATCGGTTATCAAGCCAAGTACTTTGAAACGCTAGGCAACGCCCAGTGGACGCAGATGGACAAGTCTGTCGCCACAGCATTAGAAAACCACCCACAACTGACTAGTTACATCTTTGCATTGCCATTTGATCTCACACCTAAGCGCAAGCAAGGACGTAGCGGCGACAAGTCTCAGCAAGAGAAATGGGATGAGCGTGTTGCAAAGTGGAAGGCCCTTGCTGCAAAGAACTCAATCACAATTGAGTTTGAGCTTTGGGACGAGACCGCATTAACTGACAAGCTCTTGCAGGAGGGCAACGGCCCGCTTGTAAAGCTCTGGTTTGGTGGAGATGTCTTAGATGACCAGTGGTTTGAAAAGCAGGTAGCGTCAGCCACGCTGAAGCTTGACGATCGGTTTAACCCCGATGACCACGTAGAGGTGTCAACTGCGTCGATGTTTGACGCGATTGTGCGAGGCCCAGCAGCGGTCAACCGGCTACATAAAGCGTTCAACGACTTAGCCAATAATCGTGTTCCTACCATCGAGTTCACGACAACATCCCTAGCTCCCGACCAAGCGGCACTGAAGGCTATGACGGATGGCTGGGATAACCTTGTTGCGATGCGACCATCAATCGACTTTGCTCCTGATCAAGACTGGGTTTGGCCGCAAGCACAGGAAGCTGTCGGGCAACTCCGCGATGCGACGTGGAAACTTGAGCACCCATACAATTCAATGGATCGTGAAAGCGTAGACGAAAAGGATCGGAACAAGCTTGAGGTTGTTTCCAGATCGTTCAGAGACCTTTCATCAGCGACCAGTGCTCTAGGCAGTGTTTTGCGAGATCGAGATTGGCTGGCGGAGGCAAAGCGATGCGCTTTAGTCTTTGGTGAAGCTGGCTCGGGCAAGTCTCACCTGCTCGGCCAGACTGCTTCTGAACGTGTTAGGGAAGGTTTGCCGACGGTGGTCGTGCTGGGGCAAGACTTATCTGAAGCACCGTTCTGGCCGCAATTTGGTGATGTGCTAGGGCTCACAGGCAAAACGGCGGAGGACATACTGGGCGTTTTGAACGCGTCGGGCGAACGAAAGGGGCAACGGATACTTCTTCTTTTCGATGCCATTAATGAAGGCGTAGGCGCTTCGTATTGGATGCATTGGCTACCGGAGGTCGTGGCGGCGCTCCGAAATTATCCTTACATCGCTGCCGTCTTCTCTTGCCGTGACGTATACACTCAGTATGCGATCCCCAAAGCACTACTGGAAACTTTGCCGGTTTATCGTGTCGAAGGGTTCATCACACCTGACGAACGTGAACGTGCGGCGATCCAGTATTTGGACAAGAAAGGGATTTCTCGCCCAAACACACCTTGGCTATCACCGGAGTTTTCAAATCCATTGTTCTTGAAGAGCACCAGTGAGGCTTTGCTAAGCAAGGGTGAAACCGAATTCCCGCGTGGTCTACGCGGTTTGTCTGAATTGATGTTGCTATATCTTGAGGGGCTGAGTGTCAGAACCGGCTTGCGAACAATCAATGCTGGCGACATGTCAAAGGCGTTAACGCAATATGTCCGCGGTATCGCAGTGCAAATGGCGAATGACGGCAATGACTACGTTACTGTCGAAAAGGCACATCAGATTGCTGAGGAACACTTTGGAAACCGTCAGCCACCAGAAGGTAAGACTTGGCTAGATGTATTCACAGAAACAAGCCTATTGCGACGTGATCCGCCTCCTTATTCGAAGGATTTTGATCCATTAGACCCACCGTCGGAGTTGATAAGGTTCTCTTTTCAACGCTTTCAAGACTTCCTGATGGCAGACACGTTGATTGCCAAAATCATTGATATGAAGGCATCGACTTTAACTGCCGACGAGGACGCAAGCAATTCGCCCGGAGAAGAGTTTCTGCATTCTGGACCGCTTAATTTTATTTTCTATGATGGCGATCCTGAGGGGAACATTCGATATGATTATGCCGGACTGGTCGGTGCTTTATCAACGATTTACCCAGAGAAAATTGGCTGTGAGTTTGCAATGTCGCTGCCGAATTGGGAACAAAAATGGGAGCAAGGAAACTCAGTTCAGGATGGGTTTGGAGAAAGCTTCAAGTGGAGACGTTTGGATGCTTTCACTAAGGACACGCGAGAACTTCTAAACCGGTTGGATGAGTATTTCGTTGACCCAATTGGCCTACTGCTTGAAGTTTCGATGACAATTGGACATCCATTCAACGCTGAACGCCTTCATGACCATCTCGGTAGGTTCAAGTTAGCCGAACGCGACAGCTATTGGACGCAGTGGATAAACTGGTCCTCAAGGGAAGAATTTAGTCAGATCGACCGGATCGTATCTTGGGCACTATCGTCACTTGATCGCCAATCTGACGAACGCCACTTGCAGTTAGCTTCATTGGTCTTGGCCTGGTCTCTGTCGTCATCGCACATGACCCTGCGTGACAGGGCGACCAAGGCGCTCATAACGGTATTTCTGAAGCAACCAGATACTTTCGAATTTGTACTTAGCAAGATGCATGATTGCGATGATCCCTATATCATCGAACGCCTGTATGCGGCTGCTTTTGGTGCCTGCTGCATTGATCCAACGTCTGAGCGTTTGAAGCACTACTCCCAACAGGTGTTCGCGAAGGTTTTTGCCTATGGTAAGCCCCCTGTCGCATTGTTGACTCGGGACTACGCACTCGGGCTAATCGAACTCGCCGAAAGCAAGACCGCACTGAGCGAAGGCATTCAGATTGCTGATTGCTATCCCCCGTTCGGGTCGGATGAACCTGAATTTGATCTCACCAAGGAGCAGGTTGAAGCAATTGCTGATCAAAGGGGCGGTAAATCGATTTTCCAATCAGCATCAAGTGAATGGGGAGACTATGGCAAGTACAGCATCCCAGGGCGTGTCAGCAATTTTCTGACTACCCGCCTGTCAGACCCAGCACCGCTGTCGGCAACCGAAATCAAAGATCGTTTTGAAGCCGAAGTGATCAGCCCCTATCCAGACCGGGTCCAAGCGTTAGAGGCATACAATCAGGCATCCATCATTCCTATCAAGTTTTACCTCAAGATAATTGACCCGGCTGGAGTGGTCGAAGGGACAGAGGCCATAGAACTAGATACTGAGAAGGACGAAGACGCGATCACAAAAGAAGACGCCCTGTCAGGCTTACGGGCGCTGTTGAGTGATGATGAAAATCGGAGACTGACGGACGAGTATTTCAATGACGCTGCTGGCCATGGTGATTACAGCAAAACCAGTGTCGATCAGTGTCGCTTATGGATAACCAAACGAGCATACGAACTTGGCTGGACCAAGGAGTTGTTTCCGAGAGATGGTCATGGTGGTGGCTATTCTCGGCATGAAAACGATCTAGAACGCATTGGCAAAAAGTACCAACGTATCGCATTGGATGAGCTACAGGCTCGTTTGGCGGACAATTATTGGACTATTGAAGGTTGGCCGGAGCGGCCTCACCAATTCAAGTACAGCCACAATGAATATCGTAGAAATATTGAACCGACGGTCCTGCCGACGGAGACTAGGTACCACCCCGGGATGCGTCTGGATGCTGGCTGGATGTCTGAACCTATGATCACACTCCCAAAGGTGCAGGAAGCCGATCTAAAACAATGGCCTTTCACCGAAGACCCAACACAATCTATGTCTGAAAAACTGGTACGTGTGGATGCAAACGGAAAGCGTTGGCTGGTCCTATACGAGTTCCACCAGGCGGAAGAATACTATAGCAAACCAACCAATCGTGGTCATGGCAAACGGTATGATGAATTCAGGTTCTTCTACTGTGTGCTTCTAAAGAAGGGATATGCGTCTGAGTTTGCCGCTTATCTCGAACGAGAAGGTCACTTGAACGTACATGACTTTCAACCACGTGGCTTCACAAATGGTCCCTACCTTGGCGAGGCGTATTGGCGTGATACCTGGCAAGGCGAAAAGTTTGATAAGCATATTTGGAAAGCCCCAGCGGGTTGTGAATTTGCCATACCGATTTCTAACTATCACTGGGAAAGCAATCTCGACAAAACTCTACCCGACGGTTTCTCCAATTATATGCCACAGAAATGGTTTGCGGATGAGCTTGGCGTGAACATGTCTGGGAGAGGGCCACAATATTTTGAAGACGCGAATGGCAACACAGTGCTTCAATCGCAGCGTCCTTGTGAGCATCAAACAGCAGTTGTGATCGATGAGGCAGTGCTACTGCGGTATGTAGATGAGCACGAGGTGGAGCCAGTATGGATAATGGTCGCTGAACGGAACACATGGCCTGGCGGCGTGAATGACGTGTCCAGTTATCGTCGATCTGAAGGGGCAGTTTGGTTGGACGGGACGGATTGGCAGCAAGTTGGGTGGAACAATGATACAAACCGTTAATTTGACGTTTTCGGCTGAATCAGCGTTTTCTGAATGACCGCTTATTGCGTAGCTGCTTTTCGATACTGCACTCGCAGCGAATGTCCGAAATCCGCCGTTGATGTCGGTCTACGCGAACGGCCCTGAGCGGATGAGGTGGGTGGCTCCTGCTCCACAGGCGTCGAATGTGCCAAAGTGCAGTTATCAATGACTGCTAGGAAAGGAGCCACCCAATGACAGTTAAAACAGTCGGCCTTGATCTGGCCAAGGATGTATTTCAAGTACACGGCATTTCGGAGAACGGCCGGGTCATCTTCAATAGGGCCATAAAACGCGCGAAGCTGCTTGCCTTCTTTGAGACGCTTCCACCTTGTGTTGTCGGCATGGAGACTTGTGGATCATCCCACCATTGGGGGCGCCAGTTGCGCAAGCTTGGCCATGACGTGAAGCTCATGCCAGCCAGCTACGTCAAACCCTACGTGAAGTAATGACCACCTCTCCATTATTTGACTTATCATCAGGTGGCCATAATGCGGAGGACTCTGTGCAAACCTGCTGTTTGTCAGCGTTTTTGCCCCATGTTCCTCCGCATTATTTCAGA
>NZ_FWYD01000004.1 GCF_900176485.1 Primorskyibacter flagellatus | reverse complement strand
CCAGCTCGATCGTGCTGGTCACATCCTCGGCCCGCATGTTTGTGCAGAGCTTCCAGGCGATGATGTAGCGGCTGTAGTCGTCGAGGATGGTGGACAGGTAATACCAGCCCCAGCCGATGATCTTGAAGTAGGTGAAGTCAGTCTGCCACATCTGGTTGATGGCGGTGGTCTTGTCCGTGAACTCATCGGCCGCTTTGATCACCACATAGTCTGGTGCTGTGATCAGATCAGCGGCTTTCAGGATGCGGTAAACCGATGATTCAGAGACAAAATATCGCTTCTCATCGGTATATTTAACGGCCAGCTCGCGTGTGGTCAGTGCCTCATGCTCCAACGCAAACTCAATCAGGTCGTCACGGCGGACATCAGGGATGCGGTTCCAGACCGACTTTGGCCGAGGCGAACGATCCGCGAGGGCATCAAAGCCACCTTCGACGTAGCGGTCATACCATCGGTAAAATGTGGTGCGCGGGATACCCAGCGTATCAAGGGTCATTTTTGTGGGCAGGTGTGACCCCTCAACCGTGCGGATGATCTCCAGTTTCTCGGTTGCTGGATACCTCATTCCTCGAACTCCCCAGCCCCTGTCATGCTTTTTTTGAGCAGACGGTTTTCAAGGGTAAGGTCGGCCACGCATTCCTTCAGGGCCATGGCCTCAGATCGCAACTCCTTCACCTCAGGCGATGTCGCCTGACGCGCTGTGTCGCCGGAAAGACGACGCTTTCCAGCCTCAAGGAATTCCTTCGACCAAGTATAATACAGGCTGTCAGAGATACCCTCGCGGCGACACAACGCCGAGATGCTTTCCTCGCCGCGCAATCCGGCCAAAACAATGCGGATCTTCTCCTCCGCCGAGTAGGTCTGACGGGCCTTGCGGCGGATGTTCTTGACCAGCTTGTCAGCTGCATCTTTCGATGTTCCGGGCTTCTTGTTCATCTTCGCTCCTTAAAGGCTACGATGAACCAGAAACCCTCCGTTGTTCAAATCGCCATATCTGTCCCATAGGTGCTGACGTCAGACACTGCGTTGGCAATCCCGTCCGTGATGAAAAGCGCCGTCTCAAGCGTGGCGACGTTGCTGAACGGAACGATCTCCAAGGCGACGTTCAAGTTATGCCGTTCCGCGCGTTCGCAAAGCGCGGCGAAGCGTATTCGCATTTGCTCGGGCGGTATGCCGATTTGCTGAAAATCCCCGCCAACATTAACGGAATGTGCGCCAAATGCGCGTGCGGCTTCGTAAGTTGTCGCTTCATCCTCCTGTGCGTCGGTGTCGTGCTCTAGAAACCAGTTGGCCAGAAACTCGAGCGAGATGTTCTGCATGCCGTGATCGCGCAGCAAAGCTGCCATTTCAGTGTCCCCAAACCCAGCTATCCGCTGTGCCCGATAGTCCCGAAGATGCAGGCACATTCCGGTGTATCCCGCATGCGCGGCGGCGGCGACGCGATCGGAAAACCTGTGACGTGCAGGCTTCGCAGCTCCGGGCAGGACGCCACTGATCGTGTGGGAACTGCAAATCAGAGTGTTCGGGATTGTCATGACGCGATTTACCATAGTGATATCCAATGGCGCAACGCACCGTCCGGGAACATTCGCTTCGTTTGGCAGGCAGATGTCAATGCCCGCGAAACGCCCTGCGCATTTGTTGCAGCTACTTGCGGCGCGCGGTTTCTGATCTAGCGGTGAATAGCGCTGGTCTGACTGAGGCAGCAAAGGGAATCTTCTAGGCAAGCTTTTTGTGCTTCCCTCGGTGGGGGCGATTTATGGCGCAGTTTGCGGAGGTCTTGGCTTGGTTGCACCGCGCTGTCTTGCAATTTGAGTTCGGCACAGATTTTCAAAACCGTGTCCGACTCGAGCACTCGCAACAAACTTTATAAACGATAACAAAGGAATGAACCCCAGGCCAATCAATCGAAATTTTGCCCGCGTGTTCTACATCAACGCCACCTCAACGTTTGACGAGTCCTCCAGAGAAACGAAGGCTATCTGCTTCTGGCTATGGCAAGAGCCTTGTGGCTTTCGCTGGTTCCACAAAACCCATCAACAACTGATAGGCCGCATAAGTGCGGCCAGTCCACCAGCGACCGGTGCCGCCCGTGATACTCTTACTTGTCGGTGCGGGGGGTGTCGTGTCGAGATCAGCTGTTTGAACCCCCCAATGAAGTTTTTTCTGCGTTCGGACGACGATCCTGAAAATCGAACTTGATGTCTGACTAGTTGCCTTGCGTGATCGCACCGAGATACTTCAAGGTCGCGGCAGTGCCTTTTGCCAGATCGCTTGCCGCCTGCGGCGCGGGCGTGAGGTTTCCCTGTCCATCGCTGGTCACCCAACCTTTCTCGACAAGCTTTGCGACTTTTCTGCGCACGGTTTCACGGGGAATTTCTGCGTAGAGCGCAACCGAATGGGTATTGATACCGGGTGTCGGGAGCGTCCCGGCAGGTGCCGCGGAGGCAGAGGTCGGGGCCTTGGGCTGGGGAAAACCGGCATAGTGGCGCTCTGCAATGACCGCCATTATCAACACCAGATCCAGATCGTTGCCCAGTTCGGCCCGGAGTTTGATCAGCAGTTCTGAAAAAGCCCGCACATGGGTCGGTATTTTATCAGCCTCGCCGCCCATTCCTGCCCCGAAACCTGTTGAAAAATCGCCCCGAATGGCATCGCCGTTGCTCACATTACCCGATCTGGGGAACGCTGTCACCGGCAGCGGTTGTATTTATCGCCTGGCAGGGCGACCTATCGAACAGAACGACGCATGTGCGTCCCTTGCGGTCCGGTTCGCGTATCAGCGACCGGGAATGGCAAGGGGTCGGACAGGTCAGATGGAGCAAGAGATGCAAGACTACATGAGTTTTCCGGAGCGCAATTGGTGGCTGCTTCTGGTTCGGGGCAGTGCGGCGCTTCTGTTCGGTGTCGCCGCGTTTGCATGGCCGGGGCTGACCGTGGCCGTTCTGGTTCTGATTTTCGGAGCCTATGTGCTGATCGACGGAATATTGGGTATCGTGGACTCGATCCGGTATCGGGACCGGCTTGACCGTTGGTGGCTGTGGCTGCTGGACGGTGTGCTTGGCGTTGCCGTCGGGGCGATGATGCTGTTCATGCCGGGGATCAGCGTCTTTGTGCTGCTGATGTTCATCGCTGGCTGGGCCATCGCGGGGGGTTTTCTTCGCATTATCGCAGCGATCCAGCTGCGCCGCGAGATCGAGGGCGAATGGCTGCTCGGTCTGGGCGGCGTCCTGTCGATCCTGTTTGGCGGTCTGCTGATTGCGATGCCGGGCGCAGGACTGGTGTCGCTCGTCTGGCTGATCGGCATTTGGGCGCTCGTATTCGGGGGGCTGTTCATCATGCTGGCTTTCCGGTTGCGCACACTCGGCGAGGATCGGCCTGCTCCGGCGGACACCAAGTGAAGATCCTGCAACACATTACAACGTCATGACAATCAGCCCAAAGGAGCAATCGAAATGTATGACCCAGCGAATTTCACCCTAGAAGGGCAGGTTGCCATCGTCACCGGCGCGGGGGCAAGCATAGGCCGCGCAGGCGGTGATTGACCAGATCAGGTCCAGGGGCGACCAGCCATTTGGTGCGCAATATCGCCTTTGATCTGGGGCCGATGGGCATCCGTGTGAACGGTGTCGCCCCCGGTGCCACGCGCACCGATGCGCTGAAATCCGTGCTGAACGACGACGTTGAAAAGACGATGCTGGCGCACACGCCGGTCAACCGTCTGGGCGAACCCGATGACATGGCCAATGCCGCGCTGTTCCTGTGCTCGCCGGCTGCAAGCTGGATCAGCGGTCAGATCCTGACTGTCTCTGGCGGCGGGGTGCAGGAACTGGACTGACCCGAGCGGCATCACCCGCTCTGCGAGGGCAAGCCACACAGGACTCACCGGGAGTGAAAACAATGACCGACAAGTTTGACGCATGCGCCGATTTCCACATGGACGACCACCATGTTGTCCTGACGGGCGGCGCACAAAATATTGGCGCGGGCATTGCAAAAACGCTGCCCGCTGCCGGCTGGGTGAGTGGCCAGATCGTCAAGATCCATGGCGGCGGCTCGACCGTTCGCCTGTTCGGCGAAGACGAGGCGCTTGGACGATGCGCGGTACAAGACATATCGGTGGGCACCTCACCGTGGCGCTCGCTTGCTGTGGTGCGGGCGTGCCTTCGCTTGCCTGAACCGGGGCGCACAAAGCACCCGGTATAAATCTTGCATCCCAGACCGAGGGACGCCCGATCGCCGGGATCAATGTGGTCCTTTCGCGCTCCAGCGGCAAAATCTGCGGCACTGATGTTTTCGGCGCGCATTTGATCCCCGTGTGGAGAGGCAGACGCATTAATCAAGGGAAAAAGCATGACACAATTTCATCCAACCCCAATCCTCACGACCGAAAAGATCCTGCAAGGTGCCATCTTGACGGGCGTCATAAACGCAGTCATCAACGGCGCGATCCAGATCTACTTTCTTTGGGGCAACACGACCATTCCGCTTTCGGTGGATGGAATCACGAATGACAGTCACACGGTTTTCGGCTCGGCCGTACCGCTGGCTGTTTCCCTGGCAATGATCCTGACTGTCGTCGCCTACATGACGATGAAAGTGCCCAAGCAACCCTTCTTCCCCTCGGTTTTGTGGCTGACGTTCAAGCATGGCATGTTTGCGCTGGGCTTGTGCGTCACGGGGGCGGTGATCTGGCAAAGGGCAATGGGAACGATGACGGTGTCGCTGCCGGCGGCGGTGATTGTCCTTGGCGTCCTCGCGGGACTGGTGGCGGGCATCGTCAATTACATGACAATCCGCGCCAGCCGACTAACTTGAACTGCAAATGAACCTGTCGGGAACACGACGGAAAAATAAGGATACGATGATGAATCCCATTATGAGCGCCTGTCTCACGCTGTTCCTGACCTTGGGAGGAGCCGCAATGGCGCAGGACAAAACCCCACTTTCGGCGCAGGACTCCACGCCTGAGGCGCTTGGCTGGATGCAGGGGTTTCCCCCGGCTGCGGACAAGGCGATCCGCTTCACCGATCCCGATTATTTTGCGTTCCCGAAACTGCGATGGACGGTCTGCCATTTCCGCGAGATGATGCCGACCGTCGCGGTCCGCAATGGAAATGGCGGTGTCAGCGATCTGCCTGTTGATCTCGATGCAGGTCTGGATGCGGTCGAGTTCACGCCGCTGGGCGGTGGTGACCCGATGACATGGGATGCCGCCTTCGATGCCAACTACACCGACGGCATTCTGGTCTTGCACAAAGGCCGGATTGTCTACGAGCGTTACGATGGATGCCTGAATGACGACACGCTGCATGGGGCGATGTCGGTCACGAAAAGCCTGACCGGCCTGATGGCCGAAGTACTGGTGGCGGAAGGCAAGCTGGATGAAACCGCATTGCTGGGTGACATAATTCCCCAACTGGAACAAAGCGCGTTCGGTGATGCCACCGTGCGGCAGGTATTGGAAATGACCACGGCGCTGGATTACTCCGAGGATTATTCCGATCCCGAGGCCGAGGTCTGGACCTATGCAGAAGCGGGAAGCCCTCTGCCAAAGCCGGAAGGCTACGATGGACCGCGCAGCTATTTTGAATACCTCCAGACCGTTCAGAAAGACGGCGAGCATGGCGAAGCGTTCGGCTACAAGACCGTGAACTCGGACGCGGCAGGCTGGCTGATCGCGCGGACCACAGGCGTCTCTGCCGCCGACTATCTGTCCAACCGGATCTGGTCGAAGATCGGCGCGGAGCGTGAGGCGTTCTATACCGTCGATTCCATCGGCACGCCCTTCGCCGGTGGCGGGTTCAACGCGACCCTGCGCGACATGGCGCGTTTCGGCCAACTCGTGCTGCAAGAGGGTGAATGGGATGGCGAGCAGATTATCCCGGCCGAGGCCATCGCCCGTATCCGTCAGGGGGGCGACACGGACGCTTTTGCGAAAGCCGGATACGATCTGCTGGACGGGTGGAGCTATCGCGGCATGTGGTGGCTCAGCCATGACGATCACGGGGCCTTCGCTGCGCGCGGGGTGCATGGCCAGACGGTCTGGGTCGATCCGACCGCCGAGATGGTGATCGTGCGTTTCGCTTCAAACCCTGTCGCGGGGAACGCGGCAAACGATCCGACTTCTTTGCCAGCCTACCGAGCTGTCGCCGACTACCTCATGGCGCAAGAGCGGTCCGCCCAGCTGGTGGGCCGCGAATGGTACATCGAGGACATTGCCGGCAAGGGCGTGATCGACAATAGCCCGGCAAATCTGCTGTTCATGCCGGATGGCCGTCTGGCCGGGAATGCGGGCTGCAACCGCCTGATCGCAAGCTACACGCAAGACGGCGATGCACTGGCGATAGACCAGGCAGGCACCACGATGATGGCCTGTCCTGAGGCACTTATGAACCAGGAGCGTAGCTTGCTGGATTTCCTGTCCATGGTGGAAAGCTATTCAATGGATGAAACCGGCGCATTGGTTCTCACTACATCAAACGGTGCGACAATCACCGCACGCAGACGGTGACCTGATGGGGGGAGGGGCTATGAAACATGGTAAGTAGGGACCGTTTGTGAACCGGCCCCCCCCCCCAAGGCTGACACCGGTACGGTTGCGACTAAATCTCGCGTGGGGCCATCTTCGCGCTGTGCGACTTTTTCTTGGTCACACGAAGGTGCGATACACCGTGCGTTACCTCGGGGATGAACTCGAAGATGCTCTAGGTGTCGCTGGGCGCATCGGCATCTGGACCCTGTTGGCGGACGGTACCTGCCGTTCGCCGATCTGGAAAACACCTATGACCAAGTAGCGGCGAAAGCGAAGTGCGAGCCCTCATTGCCGGCTTGGTCCGCCGTCGCGAAGGACCGCTTTGCAAGTTGTGCTTTCTGACGACACATCGTGCGCCGTCGTGCCGCCGTGCGATCGAACGAATGAAATAGAATTTCCACAAAATGCCGGGAACCTTTTCAAGCGCGCTGCATCCAAGGAGTTGAGCGCCCCAGAGATGGGACTGCTCATGACATTGAAAGGAAAAGAAATGTTAAGATCCTATATGCTAAGCGCGACCTTGTTGACCATGTCCGCAGGCTTCGCGCTTGCGCACGATACCGAAGCACTTATGGAATCTCCGCCGGGCGAACCTTATGTGCAGGTGAGCGACGTGTTGCCGCTTCCCGAATTTCTGCCGGGTCTCGGTACGCTCTTCGTTGTGCCGGACACGCTTCCGGCCGGTCCGTTCCTGGCCTATGACCACGACGGCAAGTTGTCCGCGACGGTTTACATGACGCCGCTGGAAGCACTTTCGAGCGGCACGGCCTACAATGACCTGCACGTTGGATCGCATGAGGTCACATCGGTCGACGTCTACTACAATGCCGGCCATCCGGGCGTGGACGAACCGCACGCTCATGTTGTGCTTTATCACGATGCCGACGCCAAGGGACGTTTGGCGCAATGAGGCTCGCGCGTCGCAAAATCTTGGCATTGGGGAGTGGCATACTTGCCACTCTCTCGATGCCCGCGATCATTCGTGCCGCGCCTGCGGAAGTCATTGAAATGCGCGGCACCGCGCGAGGCGAGCGTGTCTGGTTCCGCCCGCACGGCCTTGCCGTCACCGCAGGCACGACCATCCGTTTCATCAATCGCGATCCGGGCAACAGCCATACCTCCACCGCCTACCATCCCGACAACTTCGACCGCACCCGACGCATTCCGAAGGCCGCGCACCCGTGGAACAGCGATTTCCTTCTGCCGGATGAAAGTTTCGAGGTGACGCTCACGGTGCCGGGCGTTTACGATTACTACTGCATCCCGCATGAGATGGCACCTATGGTCGGCCGCATCGTTGTGGGAGATCCCGGCGACGCGGGCTGGGAAGGACCCAGCACCGATACCGAGGATGTGACGCGCGAAGTTTTTGACGCCCTGCCGAGGGTCGAGGATATTCTCGACCTTGGACGGATCGAACAGGAGGATGGCACTTGACCGCCCGGCCACGCCATCAGGGCATTGGGCTTGCGGGGCCAGCCACTCCGGAGGCCGAGCTTGTCACAGGTGCGACACAGGGGGACGAGGCCGCCGTGCGCGAGTTGATCCGGCGCATGAACCCACGCCTGTTCCGAATTGCACGCGGCATCGTCGGAAGCGATGCGGACGCCGAGGAAGTGGTGCAGGAAACATACCTGAAGGCTTTTACAAAGCTCGATACCTTTCGTGCCGAGGCCCGGTTTTCCACCTGGATCACCCGGATTGCCATCAACACCGCGCGGATGCATCTCCGGCGTGTTCGCTCGCAGGAGGAATATGACACCGTGACTGAAGACCAAAAGGCATCCGATTCCATCCTCGCATTTCCCGGCCAGCACCCGGACAGGCCGGAGGCCGCGCTTGGGCGGGCACAGATGCGCGCCTTTCTGGAAGGCGCGGTGGCACAGCTGCCGCCGGATCTACGCTTGCCCTTTCTGCTGCGCGAGACCGAGAACATGAGCATTCTCGCCATCGCTCGCGATCTGTCGCTCAACCCGATCACCGTCAAGACTCGGCTGTTTCGCGCACGTCGTCGCCTGCGCATAGCACTCGAAGAACGTATCCAGGGCGGTTTCGACGCAATCTTCCCGTTTGATGGCATGCGTTGTGCCGACATGTCAGATCGAGTCGTCGCGGAACTTAAACGCCTGTGAAACGGCTGGTTGTTGCCAACTTATTATCTTTCAAGCTGATTTCACCAAACCCGACATTTGCGCGCAGTGCAGCCACAAGCCTTGGACAAAGAAGACGTTGGAGGAGGCGCAGCTCGAAGCTGTTGATTTCCATCGGATCAGGTATTTGAGGCTGTTGAAGCGGGAAAACTCGGGGAACTTGCATTTTTCCCCTTGCAGCCGGCCGGGCTTGGTTCTACATGCCTGACACCCAACTGATTGCGGGCGTAGCTCAGGGGTAGAGCATAACCTTGCCAAGGTTAGGGTCGGGCGTTCGAATCGCCTCGCCCGCTCCAGTTGGAAATATATAGGAGGCGGGCGTAGCTCAGGGGTAGAGCATAACCTTGCCAAGGTTAGGGTCGGGCGTTCGAATCGCCTCGCCCGCTCCAATATATATATCGCCGGTCACCCGCCGGCATCGCTGACAGGGTCGCCTTCGGGCGGCCTTTTTTGTTTTCAGTTTGCGCGGCATCGGTTGCCTGAGCTGCGATGCGCGGATGAAAGCGCATAAAGAACATGGGTGCAGTGGCCCGAGGGCGGTTGATCTGGCCGGACACAACGGGTTCGATATGCAATACGACGCGCCTTTGATCGCGCCCCAAGGTCGCACGCCGTCTGCGCAACGAATTCCCGTCCTATTGCCCAGCATCGGAAACACAGATCGCCTTGGCCGCCCGATACGGTATTGCTCTGGAACGAGATGGCAGACTGCTGATCGGGTCGTTGGTCGCGAAAGATAATGGGTAATCTCCCCTAGGCAATCATACGAATAGTCTGAAAATTCCGCATAGGCTAGAAAGGACGTGTTCTGTCGTGCATCCCCAAGCCGACGCGCGCTTGTACCGAGTAATTTTGGCGCGTAACCAGTATTTAATTTATTTGAGTGCCAATCAGCGCTCTGCCCGTTGTGGCAGAGCGCGTTTTTACGTTTTGCGCCATGGCACTTTCTGGGTGTATATCTCCTCAATCCACGTTACTCCGGAAGGGCCTGCCATGAGCCTGGCCATTCGAAACGGATACGGGTTCGAACGAGACTGATGAAATCACTTGGTGTCATCCTTGCACTTGCGCTGGCCGGGCTCCAGCTTTTTGCCGTCACGCTTGTGGTGTTTTCGTCCTATTTCACGTCCGAACGGGCCTTGCTGGAACACGCGCGCAATCAATTGGCGGATGTCGGCACCAACGTGATCCAGCATACCAAGGGATTTTTGTCACCTGCCCGCAGTGCGGCGGAACTGTCGACCGCCTTGGCCGAGAATCAGATCGTGCGCCGCGAAGAAAGAGCACTTCTGGAAGGGCTCTTGTTTCAGCAATTGCGTTCAGCCCCGCAATTTGCCGCCGTCTATTATGGCGATGAGCAGGGCAACTTTGTTTTTGTGCAGCGCAATGGGCCGGACCAATACCAGACCAAGGTCATTAATGTCGCGTCGGAGCCCAGAACAGTGTTCATCCAGCGCAACGAGAATTTTGTCAAGAAAAGCGAAAGGATCGATCCGACAGATACCTTTGATCCCCGCGTGCGGCCCTGGTACATGTCAGCGCGCAAGGAACTGCTCAGTATCTGGACAGATCCGTATATCTTCTTCACCTCCAGATCGCCCGGTATCACAGCGGCGACGCCGGTTGTCGGTTTTGACGGCGTGGTTCAGGGCGCTGTAGGGGTGGATATCGAGATCAAGGAGATCTCGAACTTCCTTGCACAGTTGAATATCGGCAAGAATGGTGCCGCTTTCGTATTGAACCAGAACGGCGACGTGATCGCGCATCCCAACCCCAATCTTCTGATGACCGTCGGAGAGGGGGGAACGCTGACCTTCCCGTCAATAGATCAACTCAACGATCCGATCGCGCGCGCAGCCTTTGGCGATCGGCTGACCAAGGACGGTGTCGCCGTCGACCGGGAGATCCGGACAGATTTCGTGCATGATGGCGTCCCTTATGTATCCTTGCTGATGCCGTTTGGTCTGGGCGACATTCCCTGGACGATTGTCGTCTACGCGCCGGAAGATGACTTTATCGGCACGATCAAGGCCAACCGGTCACAAAACACGTTGATCGCGATCGGTGTGGCAGCCGCGACCGGGCTGCTGGGTCTTGCACTGGCCAACCGGATACACGCGCCGGTGCGTGCTTTCGCCGTGCGTTCCGCGCTGATCTCGCAAGGCGAAATAGAGTCGGACGCGCCTATGCCCAGCACCTACAAGGAGCTGGAGAATGCCAACACGGCACTGGTCAATGAGATCTCGCAACGAAAGCAGACGGAAACAGAATTCCGCCTGACCTTCGACATGGCGTCGCGGGGGATGGTGTATATTGATGCGTCCACCGGGCGGCTGTTACGGGTGAATGCGCGATTTGCCGAAATATTGGGATACACACAGGCAGAGCTTGACGGCATGGCATTCCAATCGCTGCTGAACGCTGACGAACCGGATATCATGGATGAATTCGGCAGGAATATCGCCGAACACACCGCATTCAGTTTGGAAGCGCAAGCGCAGCGCAAGGATGGAAAGCCCGTCTGGATCAGCTTCAGCGGGGTGTTCATTCCGTCAGGACATGCGGGCACGGATTATGTGGTTGCCACGATTGACGACGTCACGCAGGCGCGTGCCTATGAAGAAACCATCGAGGCGCTGAACCGCGAGGTGGCGCATGTGTCGCGCCAGCAGGTGATGGGCAAATTGGCAACCGGGCTGGCGCATGAGCTGAACCAACCTCTGACCGCGATCACCCAGAACACCGACGCTGCGCAGTTTTTGGTGGCGAACCGCAAGGAATGCGGCACCGAGGTGAGCGAGCTTCTGGCCGAGATTGAACAACAGGCGCATCAGGCCGGGGATATTATCCGTGCGCTGCGCGGCTTTGTCCGGAAAGACGGTAACCGCACAACGACCTTCGGCATTCGTGAACTTCTTGAACAGGCACGTCGGCTGGTCCTGTCCGAAGCCCGCCAGCATTCGACCGAGATCGTGATCCGCAAAAGCCCGGAAGTCCGTGTAAATGCCGTCCGGGTGCAGGTCGCTCAGGTGGTGGTTAATCTGCTGCGTAACGCGATCGAAGCCATGGCCGAAGGCCGCAGCCCGCAACGGCGGGTCACCGTTTTGACCAGAGAGATCGACGGTCGTTTGCAAATTGATGTCGAAGACACCGGGCCAGGGGTTGCGGAAGGTACTGAACTGTTTGCCCAGTTCGAGACGACAAAAGCCGGTGGAATGGGGCTGGGCCTGTCGATCAGCCGGTCCTTGATCGAGGCAAACGGCGGCACTATCTGGTATGAGAGGTCTGCGTCGGGGGCTCGTTTCAGCTTTACCTTGCCGCTAGAGGGACGAAAGCTATGAAAGAAGATGTGGTGCAGGCGGCCTGTGTTTTTCTTGTCGATGATGATGTGAATATCCGCACGTCTCTGGCGCGGGCGTTGGGGCTGCGCGGCTATGAGGTGAAGGCGTTCGAGTCGGCTCAGGCATTCCTGGACGCGTATGAGAAGACGTCCGCTGGCTGTTTGATCCTGGATTACGGGATGCCCCAGATGGACGGACTGGAATTGCAGCGACATTTGTCAGAACGCAATATCAAGTTGCCGATTATCTTTATCACCGGCCATGGCGGCATTCCGGAATCGGTTCAGGCAATGAAGATGGGCGCAATGGATTTTCTGGAAAAACCCTTCAAGCAGTCGGTGCTAATCGAAAGAATTGACGCCGCGCTGGAAATTGACCGGAAGCGGCGCGATGCGACCCAACGTTCGTCCGAAATGTGGATCCGCTTCGAAAGCCTGACCGACCGCGAGGACGAAATTGCCCGCCTGATCGTCAGCAAGCCGGGAAGCAATTCATCCAAGGACATTGCCCGCCATCTCGACATCAGTCCGCGCACCGTAGACCATCACCGCGCACGCATTCTGGAAAAGATGGACGTGACCTCTGTTGCCCAACTGGTCGAACTCGCCTTGAAAGAGGGGCTGTTCAAAGACCAGTAAGGGACTTGGTTGCCATAGGAAGACAGGACCATTTGAAACCGTTCTTCCCGGTCAGTGTCCTCGGACAGGAATGCGCGTCACCACCCCTTCATCCCTTGTCCGCATGATGTGCGCGGGGACATCTGTCACCGTGTAAGGATCGCTTTCTAGCTCTTGCATCGCGCAAGTATTAAATCTGGCATTGCCTGATCTTGGAGGTCAGAAGCCCGCATCCAGCGTGACGGGGCTGCCATCGAAGAACCGCGACAGCCGGAAGGGCGCGGGATCCACAAGTGGCGTGGTCCCGGTGACAAGATCCGCCGTCAACCGACCCGCGGCGGGGGCGATGCCGAATCCGTGGCCGGAATAGCCGGTCGAAATGAACAGCCCCGGCACGTTATCCGCCGCCGAGATCACCGGTATCGCGTCTGGCGTCACGTCGATCATCCCGGCCCAGCTTTGCACGACTTCGCAAGTTTCCAGTGCCGGAAAGGCGCTGCGCGCAGCGGCCAGCGCCCTTTGCAGGCTGCGATCGTCGGGAGGGGGATCCAGCATACGGTAATGTTCGAAAGGCGTGCGCTCGTTTCCGGCCCAGCGGCGCGGTAGGGAAGCCTCTTCCTGCCAGCGCCCCAATCGCAGCCGCAGTGATGACCACTCGGCCCGAACCGCGGGCAGGAACTGGCGGGCCAGCCGGAATGTATCGGGCGTCAGATGATGGATCTTGTCCGACGCGCTGGAAACCGTATAGCCCCCATCCGCCCGCTTTCGCAGTGCGAATGCGTCGGCCCAGATGCCCTGTTCCGGCCCGTCCGAAACCGGCGTGGTCCGCAGGACAGAGTTCATTACCTTGAGTTGCGGCAACTCCACACCGGCATTGCCCGCAAACAGTCGCGACCATGCACCGCCAGCCAGCACGACGCTGGAGCAGGCGATGCGCCCGCGTTCTGTCGCCACGCCAGAGACGCGCCCGGCCGAGGTTTCGATCGACCGTACGGCACAGCGGGTATAAAGCGCTGCGCCCGCATCACGGGCAGCTTCGGCAATCGCGGGTGCCGCCAGTTGCGGCTCTGCACGTCCGTCAAAGGGTGTGTGCAGCCCTCCGGCGAGTTTCATTCCATGCTCGGGGATGAGGTTCCGCATTCCCTGATCGTCCAGCACATCGCTGTCGATCCGATATTCTGCCAAATGCCGGGAGAAGGCTTCGTAGCGGGCCATTTGCCGGGCGTTGCGGGCGGTGAACAGAATGCCGGACTGCACGAAGCCGGTCTTGCGGCCCAGTCGCGCGTCCAGACCTTCCCATCTGCGGATGGCCTCGATCATCAAGGGGATTTCACGCGGGTCGCGCTGTGACAGGCGGACCCATCCCCAATTGCGCGAACTCTGCTCGCAGCCGATCTCGCCCTTGTCGCACAACGCCACCGAAACGCCTTCTGACGCCAACTCCAGCGCGGTCATGGCGCCGATGATGCCGCCGCCGATCACGACCACATCCACCGCCGAGGGCAGGTTGGAATCCGGAGACACAGATATTGGCAGCGGGCCGGGCACAGCAGGGTCCGTCGATTGTTGGCAGCGCGCCGCAACAGCAGCGTGCGGCACGGCCACAGATTGGGAAGCGGTGCGCCTCCGGGTCAAGCCACACAGCGCTGGATCGTGCAAACGGCGGCACGGCGTGGCAAGCAAAGCACGCATTGCCTCATCCGCACCACCTTAACGCGAGTGCCTAGCTTTGGTCGCGCCAGTGATTGACCACGGGATAGCGCCGATCCAGCCAGAAGGCACGGGGCGACAGGCGCGGACCAGGGGCCGACTGAAAGCGCTTATACTCCGAAATGTACAGCAGATGTTCGACCTTCTTGGCATCCGCGCGGTCAAATCCGGCCGCGACGCAATCCTCGATTGAGCCATCCGCGTCCACGAGGATTTGCAGGATGGCGTCCAGCACCGGGTAGTCGGGCAGGGAATCGCTGTCCTTCTGATCCTCGCGCAGTTCGGCGCTTGGCGGCTTGTCGATCACGCGGGGTGGGATCACTTCGCCCGCGGGGGCCTTCATCCAGTCACGGTGGTTTTCATTGCGCCAGCGGCAACAGTCGAAAACGCGGGTCTTGTACATGTCTTTGATCGGATTGTACCCACCCGCCATGTCGCCATAAATCGTGGCATAGCCCACCGCCACCTCGGATTTGTTGCCGGTGGTCAGCAGCATCTCTCCGAACTTGTTGGACAGCGCCATCAGCAGCAGCCCGCGCAAACGCGACTGGATATTCTCTTCGGTAAGGTCCGGTTCCGTCCCCTCGAACAGCGGCGCGAGCGTCGATGTGATGGCCTGACGCCCCTCAGTGATCGGCACGAAATCGTAGCGGCAGCCCAGATTTTCGGCGACCTCCCTGGCGTCGTCCAGCGAGGCTTGTGACGTGTATTCGGACGGCAGCATCACGCAGCGGACATTCTCAGGCCCCAGCGCATCTGCGGCGATGGTGGCGACAATGGCACTGTCGATCCCGCCCGACAGGCCCAGCAGGACCTTGCCGAACCCGGTCTTGCGACAATAGTCGCGCAGACCCGTGACCATGACGTTATAATCCTGCTCCATCGCGTCCGGATGGGTATGCACCTTGCCGGGGATCGCCCGCCAGCCCGCATCCGTCCGCTCGAACTCTACCAGCGTCAGCGCGTCGTCGAGCACCGGCATCTGCACGGCCAACTCTCCACCGGGGTTGAGCACGAAGCTGCCCCCGTCAAAGACCTGATCATCCTGTCCCCCGGTCATGTTGAGATAGACCAGCGGCAGGCCCGTCTCGACCACGCGAGCCACCATGTGATTCAGCCGGACGACCATCTTGTCGCGGAAATAGGGCGACCCGTTTGGCACCAGCAGGATCTCCGCGCCGGTTTCGGCCATGGTCTCGGCCACATCCTCGTACCAGGCGTCCTCGCAGATCGGACTGCCAATGCGCACGCCGTTCACCGAATACGGCCCGTTGAGGGGCGCGGGCGTGAACAGCCGCACCTCGTCAAAGACAGTGGTGTTGGGCAGATGGGTCTTCAGGTTGATGGCGGTGAATTTGCCACCCTGACAGATGAAATAGGCGTTATACAGTTCTGTGCCTTCGATCCACGGTCCGCCGATGGCCAGCGCCGGGCCGTCGGCACAATCGGCCGCCAGCTTGCGCACGCTCTCAATCGCGTCGGTGTAGAAGGCGGGTTTCAGCACCAGATCCTGCGTGTTGTAGCCGGTGATGAACATCTCTGGCAGGGCGATCATGTCGGCACCCTCTATCTTGGCCGCCTCCCAGGCGTCACGCGCCTGAGACGCATTGCCTTCAAGATCGCCAACCGTCGGGTTGAGTTGCGCCAGCATCAGGCGAAAGCGGTCTGCCATGGGGTGTCCTCTCGAAGATGTGCCCTTGACCACCCGTTTAGCAGATAGGCGCCCGAGGAAAAGTGCGTTCCGGAAAAGCCATTGTCTTGGCCGGGGGTGTCAACTAGTTTCTAGGCGATTTGAGGCAGCACGACACGCACCGGGGGCAAAAGCAGAATGACAGCCAATCACCGACGCCATTGGGGGCTGATCGCCACGCTTATCGTGCTGGGCGGCAGCGCCGCCGCGCAGGACGCCGAGGTCATCACCAAGCAATATGACGATGGCGGTGTCTATGAAGGCACGTTCCAGAACGGGCTTCAGGACGGCACCGGCACTTACAGGCTGCCCAACGGATACGAATATACCGGCCAGTGGGTCGAGGGAGAGATCAAGGGCAAGGGCGTTGCACGCTTTCCCAACGGCTCGGTCTTTGAGGGCAGTTTTGCCAAGGGCAAGCCCGATGGCGACGGCAAGATCGTCTTCACCGATGGCGGCACTTACGAGGGCACTTGGGTCGACGGCCAGATCACCGGACAGGGTGTCGCGGTCTATGCCAACGGCGTGCGCTACGAGGGCAGCTTTCAAAACGCCATGCATCACGGGCGCGGCACCATGACCAGCCCCGGCGGCTATGTCTACGAGGGTGACTGGGTCAACGGCGTGAAGGAAGGCAATGGCACGATCACCTATCCCGATGGCTCTGTCTATGTCGGGCGCATCGCCAATGGTGCCCGCGAAGGTCAGGGCAAGCTGACGATGGAAGACGGGCTGATCTATGAGGGTATGTGGCGTGGTGGTCAGATCGAGGGCGAAGGCAAGCTGACCCAGCCCAATGGCGATGTCTACGAAGGAGAGCTGGTGGCCGGACGCAGGCAAGGGCAGGGCCGCGTGGACTACGCCAATGGCGATGTCTACGAGGGCGCGTTCCGCGACGACCAGCGTGAAGGGCAAGGAACGTTCATCGGTGCCGATGGCTATAAATATACCGGCAACTGGATCGCGGGGCAGATCGAGGGGCAGGGCGAAGTCGTCTATCCCGATGGCTCGGTCTACACCGGCGAATTCAGCGGTGATCTGGCCAATGGCACAGGCCGTATCGTCTACCCCGACGGGTCGACCTACGAGGGCGACTGGGTCGATGGCGTCATTGAGGGCAAGGGCCGCGCAACCTATCCCAGCGGGCTGGTCTATGAGGGCGAGTTCAAGAACGCCCGCAATCATGGCTACGGGGTGATGACCTATGCCGACGGTTACCGCTACGAAGGAGACTGGCAGGACGGTCAGCGCCACGGGCAGGGCACGGCGACCTACCCGGACGGCACGGTGTATACCGGCCAGTTCGTCGATGGCCAACGCGAAGGCGAAGGCGCGATCGTGATGGCCGACGGGTTCAAATATGAAGGCGACTGGAGCGGTGGCGAGATCAGCGGCGAAGGTACGGCCACCTATCTGAACGGTGACATCTATGAAGGCACGTTCCAGGCCGGCAAACGTCAGGGCGAAGGCACGATGCGCTATACCACCGGCGAACAGGCGACCGGCAGTTGGGAAAACGGCGCACTGACCGATGGCGAAACACTGCCTGCCGAGGGGGCGGAGGACGCAACCGACAGCCCTGCCGACGGCGGCTGAACCAACGAGCAGCACCTTGCGTGCAGGGCGTCAGCCTTGTCCTAAAACAGAGCGTGGCCCATGCTGAAGCCGGGGCTGCGCCATGACACCCCGCTTGCAGGACGATTGTCTGGGCGGATCACTCGGCGACAGGCGCAGCGCATGTTTCAGCACCAGCGCCGCGCCGATCCCGCCCGACGCACCGATGGTCACTGTGTGTTTCAGTCCCGGCGACGTCGCGACGCGGTGTTTCAAACAATTGCGGGCCATGATGATTTTCTGCGTCAAAAAAGGGGTTTTCCCCCGCAACAAAACCCGTATAGTCACCCCCATGTTGACCCAAGGCCATATTGCGACCCGTGCCCGCCTTTCGGCGGCACTGTCAGCTGGTCTGCTTCTCCTAAGTCGCCTCTGAGCGTGCCGTTCGGCGCGACCGCTCAGAGGAGGCTTCGTTCGCGCCCGAACACTTGGAGAACCAAAGGAAATACCCCATGACAGATACTACCAAAGACCGCGTGGTGATCTTTGACACCACCTTGCGCGACGGCGAGCAATCCCCCGGCGCCACCATGACCCATGACGAAAAGCTGGAGATTGCCGAGCTTCTGGACGATATGGGCGTGGACATCATCGAGGCGGGATTTCCGATCGCCTCGGAGGGTGATTTCGTCGCCGTGTCCCAGATTGCGCAACGCTCGAAGAACTCGGTGATTTGCGGTCTGGCGCGGGCGCAATTGCCCGATATCGACCGCTGCTGGGAGGCCGTGAAGCATGCAGCCCAGCCGCGCATTCATACCTTCATCGGAACGTCGCCCCTGCATCGCGCGATCCCGAACCTGACGCAGGACGAGATGGCCGACCGCATCCACGAGACGGTCAGCCATGCCCGCAACCTGTGCGACAATGTGCAGTGGTCGCCGATGGATGCGACGCGGACCGAATGGGACTACCTTGCCCGCGTTTGCGAGATCGCCATCAAGGCGGGGGCCACCACGATCAACATCCCCGATACTGTTGGATACACGGCACCGCGCGAAAGCGCCGATCTGATCCGACGTCTGATTGCCGAAGTGCCAGGCGGCACGGATGTTGTCTGGGCCACGCATTGCCATAATGACCTTGGCATGGCGACGGCCAACAGCCTTGCCGCTGTCGAGGCCGGCGCGCGGCAGATCGAATGCACGATCAACGGGCTGGGGGAACGCGCGGGCAATACGGCCTTGGAAGAGGTCGTGATGGCGCTGAAAGTGCGCGGCGACATCATGCCCTTCGACACCGGCATCGACACCCGCAAGATCATGCATATCTCGCGCCGGGTGGCGACCGTGTCGGGCTTTGCGGTGCAGTTCAACAAGGCCATCGTCGGCAAGAATGCCTTTGCCCACGAGAGCGGCATCCATCAGGACGGCATGCTGAAGAACGCCGAAACGTTTGAGATCATGCGCCCCGAAGATGTGGGCCTTGCCGGCACATCCCTGCCACTGGGCAAGCATTCAGGACGCGCCGCGTTGCGCGCCAAGCTGCGGGATCTGGGTGTGGATGTCGGCGACAACCAGCTGAAAGACATCTTCGTGCGGTTCAAGGAATTGGCCGACCGCAAGAAAGAAGTGTTCGACGAGGATATTCTGGCGCTTGTCACGGCGGCGACCGAGGATGCGGCGGACCGGCTTCAGATCGTGTCCCTTCGGGTGATCTGCGGCACCGGTGGCCCGGCCGAGGCGGTGCTGGAGATGGAAGTGGACGGCAAGGAACTGTCTGCCACTTGCGAAGGCGACGGCCCGGTCGATGCGACCTTCAAGGCGATCCGCGCCGTGCATCCGAACATGGCGAAGCTGCAACTCTATCAGGTTAACGCCGTAACCGAAGGCACCGATGCGCAGGCCACGGTCAGCGTGCGTCTGGAAGAGGACGGCATGATCGCCACCGGCCAGTCGGCCAATACCGATACGGTCGTCGCCTCGGCCAAGGCCTATGTGAACGCCCTGAACCGATTGCTGGTGCGCCGCGACAAGGCAGGCCCCGGTGCGGACGCACGCGAGGTCAGCTACAAGGACGTCAGCTGATCGGCTTTCGGGCATCGCGAATATTTGGAAGATAGACGGCCCCGGCGATGCGCGGGGCCGTTTTCGCGCGATCAGGCGTGATATACGTGGTGGCTGATGTGGGAGCGAGGGGCCAGCCCCTCGCACTCCCCGGAGTATTGAAGCCAAGAAGAAGAGGCGGATTGGCATTTGTGGCATACAGGAAGGGCGCGTGCTGGAACGTTGCCAGGAAAGGCGGGATCCTCCATGGATATGGACAAACCGCCGGGTCTGTGAAATTCCATCGCTCAACAGGAGAGACAGAATGACCACCACCCGTTTTGCCCCATCGCCCACCGGCTATATTCATGTCGGAAATCTGCGCACTGCGCTGATGAACTACCTGATCGCTCGCCAATCTGGCGGCAGCTTCATCCTGCGCATCGATGACACCGATCCGGAGCGGTCGAAGGAAGCCTATGTCGACGCGCTCAAGCAGGATCTGGAGTGGTTGGGCCTGACCTGGGACCGGGTTGAGCGTCAGTCAAAGCGGCTGGATCGCTATGGAGAAGCTGCCGATAAACTGCGCGAAATGGGTCGGTTCTACGAATGTTTCGAGACACCGACAGAGCTGGACCTCAAGCGTAAGAAACAGTTGAACATGGGCAAGCCGCCGGTCTACGATCGCGCGGCTCTGGCGCTTACAGAAGCCGAGAAGGACAACCTGCGTGCCGAACGTGGCCAAGGCCACTGGCGGTTCAAGCTGGATCACGAACGGATCGAATGGCGGGACGGTATCCTTGGCGATATCTCGATTGATGCGGCCAGCGTGTCGGATCCGGTGCTGATCCGCGGCGACGGGCAGGTGCTCTACACTCTGGCCTCCGTGGTGGATGACACCGAAATGGGTGTGACCGATGTGGTGCGCGGGTCAGACCATGTGACGAACACCGCGACCCAGATTCAGATCATTCAGGCGCTTGGCGGCGCGGTTCCACAATTCGCGCATCACTCGTTGCTGACCGGGCCTCAGGGAGAGGCGCTGTCCAAGCGGCTTGGTACGCTGTCCCTGCGCGATCTGCGTTCTCAGGGGATCGAACCGGCAGCACTGCTGAGCCTCATGGCGCGGCTGGGTTCCGCCGATCCCATCGAGTTGAAAGGGTCGGTCGCGGAACTTGTCGAGGGGTTCGACATCTCGCGTTTCGGTGCCGCGCCCACCAAATTTGACGTGCAGGACCTGTTCCCGCTGACCGCGCATTATCTGCAACGGCTTGATTTGTCCGAGGTCGCCTCTGACATTGCGGCGCTCGGAGTGCCGGATAGTCTGGCAGAGCGTTTCTGGACCGTGACTCGCGACAACATTACCACGCGCGCCGATCTGGCACGCTGGTGGTTGATGTTCCGCGAAGGCGCAGAACCAGAGATCGCCGAAGAGGATCGTGACTTCATCGTTCAGGCGATGGCCTTGCTGCCCGAGGGACCGTTCGACGGCGAGACTTGGGGGAAATGGACCACGGAAGTGAAACAAGCCACCGGCCGCAAAGGCAAGGGCCTGTTCATGCCGCTGCGCAAGGCTCTGACCGGCCAGAGCCATGGTCCGGAAATGGCCGACGTGATGCCCTTGCTGCAAGTGGTGCGCGCCCGCAGCCTCTAAGCCCACTTATAACTTCTTCTCGGCCAAAACACTCCGGGGAGCACGATGGACTGGCCCCTCGCTCCGACATCGGCCACAATCGCCACGCTTCGGTTTCTGAATAATCGAGTTTCAAAGGTGTTGCGCGGGCGACAGCCCGCGCCGGTCGGATCGGCGTCAGCCGATCCGAAACCTTTCAGCAGGGCTGTGTGACGTCAAGAATATCAGCGCCGACCTCACGCAACACGCCGTCGACAAAGCTGCTTTCAATCGCGCTCAGGCGTTGATGGCGCGGATAGACCGGGGTTCTGCGGTCGTCCAAAATCGGGGTATTCCAGCCGGTTGTGGTCTCGACAAACATCTCGGCACCGGATCGGCCGAAGACCTTCAGATAGCCCTGCATAACCACGTCAATATAGCTCAGCAAAATGGGGCTCTCCGCGCTTGGCGGCGCAAACGTGTCAGGTGGGATCGCATAGATTGCCAATTCGCGCACATCCGTCAAAGCACCGGAGCCGATGCAATGGCGCGCATCCAGCCGGTCGTAACTTGCCTCCCGCGCGTCCAGCGCGCGCCAGTCCCGGCCCGGCACTTCGGCCACCAGCCCGTCAATACTCATGCCCGGAGCTTCGATCACCGTCAGAAACGTCGCCTTGCGACCGGCGACGCACCGCCAGGCGCGTTGCCATCCATGGGCTGTCGCCGGAAACTGTCCGGCATATGAATGGGTGGCGGTGTTGACCAGGCTGCCATAGCCGAAGAAAAATGCATTCATCAGGCATGTTTGTGCTACGCCCTTGACCTGTGTCAAACCGCTTTTCTGTTTTCCGGCGCAATGTGGCTGTCAACGGCTTCAGCAGGGAGGGCAGGTCTTGCGCATCACCAAACGAACCAACATCGCCATGCGGGTGCTGATGTTTTGTGCGGCCAATCCTGACCGGCTGGTGACGAAAGCGGAAATTGCGCAATGCTGCAATGCGTCCGAAAACCATCTCGCGCAGATCATCAACCAATTGGCGCAGTTGGGCTATCTGTACACGCAGCGGGGCCGCAATGGCGGTTTGCAACTAGCCCATGCGCCCCGTCAAATCGTGATCGGCGAGGTGTTCCGCAAGCTCGAATCCCCAGTCCCGCTTGCCGAGTGTTTTGCTGATGTTGACAATACCTGCCCGCTGACGGCCTGTTGCCGCTTGCGGCAAGCGCTTGTTCGGGCGGCAGAGGCTTTTTATGAAACCCTTGATCCGGTCACGCTGGACGGGCTGATTTGCGACAATATCGCCTTGTTCGACATCCTGACCGCGCAATCCTGCAGCCGCGCCCGCCAAAGACCGCTTGCCTCGCCGGCATTGGTCAAATAGCTTCGGACCGAATCCGCGAAGGGAGAACCGGTCATACCGGTGCCGAAGGAGCAACCGCCCCGGAAACTCTCAGGCCCAAAGGACCTTTGCGGGTGACAGAACTCTGGAGAGAGATGCGCGACAGCCGCATCCGCCGAAGGGATAACGATCTCAGGCGAAAGGACAGAGGGGGCATCCGAACCGCATCACACCGATGCGCGGATGCCGGTACGTTCCGACAAGGGCAATTCCGGGATCCTGAACACAGGGAAAGACGGGCCGTTGGATGAAGAACTGAAACATACACCGCTCTACGATCTGCATGTCGAACTGGGTGCCAAGATGGTGCCATTTGCCGGGTACGAAATGCCTGTGCAATATCCCGCGGGCGTGATGGCGGAGCACAAACATACGCGCACCAAGGCAGGGCTGTTCGATGTCAGCCATATGGGGCAGGTTGTGCTGCGGGCCCGTGATCCGGATGACGCGGCCCTGGCGCTGGAAACTCTGGTGCCGGTGGATGTGCTGGGGCTGGCCGAGGGGCGTCAGCGCTATGGGTATTTTACCAATGAAGATGGCGGGATCGAGGATGATCTGATGATCGCCAATCGCGGCGATCATCTGTTCGTGGTGGTCAATGCGGCCTGCAAGGATGCGGATCTGGCGCGTATGCGCGCCGCACTGGAACCGGAGATCACGGTAAAGCTGATCCGGAACCGCGGGCTTTTGGCCTTGCAGGGGCCGGCGGCGGTCGAGGTTCTGGCAGAGCATCATCCCGGCGTGCGTGACATGCGCTTCATGGATGTCGAGACGTTGCCGATTGCGGGTGCGGAATGCTGGGTCTCGCGCTCGGGTTATACCGGCGAGGACGGGTTCGAGATTTCGGTGCCCGAGGCGGCCACGGCGGATCTTGCTCGCGCGCTTCTGGCGCATGAGGATGTGAACCCCATCGGACTTGGCGCGCGCGACAGTTTGCGGCTGGAGGCGGCGCTATGCCTTTACGGCCATGACATCGACAGCGCCACAAGCCCGGTCGACGCGGGCTTGACCTGGGCCATTCAAAAAGTGCGCCGCGAGGGGGGCGCGCGTGCAGGTGGATTTCCGGGCGCCGAACGGTTGCTGACCGCGATGGCCGAAGGGCCTGCGCGCAAACGCGTGGGGCTGCTGCCTGATGGTCGCGCGCCGATGCGCGAGGGTGTGCAACTTTTTGCCTCGAAAGAGGCGGATAGGCCAATTGGACAGGTGACATCCGGCGGATTTGGCCCGACCATCGGCGCGCCGGTGGCGATGGGCTATGTTTCGGCTGATCTGGCTGTGCCCGGCACGGCACTGTTTGGGGATGTGCGCGGCAAGCGCCTGCCGGTCACGGTGGCGACATTGCCGTTCGTGGCCCCCGGATTCAAAAGATAGCGATAAAGGAAAAAGCGCGATGAAATACACGGAAGAACACGAGTGGCTGGATCTTGACGGCGATGTCGTCACCGTTGGAATTACCGCCCATGCGGCCGAACAGTTGGGCGACGTGGTGTTCGTCGAACTGCCAGACATAGGCACCAGCGTTACCCGCGACGACGAGATCGTGGTGATCGAAAGCGTCAAGGCAGCGTCGGATATTCTGGCACCGATCGACGGCGAGGTGGTCGAGGTCAACGAGGTGCTCGTCGAGGAGCCCGGCAAGGTCAATGACGACCCCGAAGGCGATGCGTGGTTCTTCAAGCTGAAGATCGAGGATGCCTCGACGATGGATGATTACATGGATGAAGCCGCCTACAAGGCCTTTATCGCGGACTAAAAGGGGCGCTGCCCCCGCCGCCCCTTGGGCGTCTCCCCCGGAGTATTTTTGCCAAGAAGAAGCCGGGGGCGGCTAAGCGGGCGGCGTCGAAGTCTGAACTGTCTGCGCATTGCGTGAAAGAGGGTGCCGCATGAGCTATGAACCGATTGATTATTTGCCATATGATTTTGCGAACAGGCGCCATATCGGCCCGTCGCCTGCCGAGATGTCAGCGATGTTCGAGCGGCTGGGTGTCGAGGATCTGGAGGCGCTGATCGACGAAACCGTGCCGCGCGCGATCAGACAGGCGAAACCGCTGGATTTCGGCAAGCCGAAATCTGAGCGCGAATTGCTGCACCACATGCGTGAGGTGGCCTCGAAGAACAAGGTTCTGAAATCGTTGATCGGGCAGGGGTATCACGGCACCGTCACCCCGCCTGCGATCCAGCGCAATATCTTCGAGAACCCCGCCTGGTACACTGCCTATACGCCTTATCAGCCCGAGATCAGCCAGGGACGGCTTGAGGCGCTGTTGAACTATCAGACCATGGTCAGCGATCTGACAGGGCTTGAGGTCGCCAACGCGTCGTTGCTGGATGAGGCCACGGCCTGCGCCGAGGCGATGACCATGGCGCAGCGCGTGGCCAAGTCCAAGGCGGGGGCGTTTTTTGTGGATGAGAACTGCCATCCGCAGAATATTGCGGTGATGCAGACACGCGCAGCCCCCTTGGGGATCGAGGTCATTGTCGGTGCGCCGGAAGATCTGGAGCCGGAGGCCGTCTTTGGGGCGATCTTTCAATATCCCGGCACCCACGGTCATGTGCGCGATTTCACCGATGTGATCGCCGCTCTGCATGAGGCCAAGGCGATTGCCGTGGTCAGTGCCGATCCGCTGGCGTTGTGCCTGCTCAAGGAACCGGGTGCCATGGGCGCGGATATTGCCGTGGGGTCCACCCAGCGATTCGGCGTGCCAATGGGCTATGGCGGTCCGCATGCCGCCTATATGGCGGTCAAGGACGACTACAAGCGTTCCATGCCGGGCCGGATCGTCGGCGTGTCCGTCGACAGTCATGGCAACCGCGCCTACCGGTTGGCGCTGCAAACGCGCGAGCAGCATATCCGGCGCGAGAAGGCGACATCGAACGTCTGCACGGCGCAGGCGTTGCTGGCGGTGATGGCCGGGTTCTATGCGGTGTTTCATGGCCCTGAAGGTCTGCGGGCGATTGCGCAGCGGGTTCACCGCAAGACCGTGCGGCTTGCCAAGGGGTTGCAGGCGGCGGGGTTTGCCGTCGAGCCGGAGGCGTTTTTCGATACGATCACCGTCGAGGTGGGCGGCTTGCAGCGCGCGGTGATGAAATCGGCTGTCGATGAGGGCGTCAACCTGCGGGCCGTGGGCAAGACCCGCGTTGGCATCACTTTGGACGAGGCCACACGCTCGGACACGATCGAGGCCGTTTGGCGCGCCTTTGGCCTGACACAGCGGGATGAGGATGTGACGCCGGAATATCGCTTGCCGGAGGCGCTGATACGCAGTTCCTCCTATCTCGAGCATGACGTTTTCCACATGAACCGGGCCGAGACCGAGATGATGCGCTATATGCGTCGGCTTGCCGATCGCGATCTGGCGCTGGACCGGGCGATGATTCCGCTTGGTTCCTGCACGATGAAGCTGAACTCTGCCGCCGAGATGATGCCGGTCAGCTGGCGCGAATTTGCCATGCTGCACCCTTATTGCCCGACCGATCAGGCGGAAGGCTATGCCGAGCTGATCGGGGATCTGTCGGAGAAGCTGTGCGATATTACCGGCTATGACGCGATCTCCATGCAGCCCAATTCGGGCGCGCAAGGCGAATATGCAGGCCTGCTGACGATTGCCGCCTGGCACCGGGCGCAGGGCGAGGGGCACCGCAATGTCTGTCTGATCCCGACCAGCGCGCATGGGACCAACCCTGCCAGCGCGCAGATGGTGGGCTGGAAGGTCGTGCCGGTGAAATCGGCGGCCAATGGCGATATTGATCTGGATGATTTCCGTGCCAAGGCAGAGAAACACTCGGACGCGCTGGCCGCTTGCATGATCACCTATCCCTCCACGCATGGCGTGTTCGAGGAAACCGTGCAAGAGGTCTGCGAGATCACCCATTCGCATGGCGGGCAGGTCTATATCGACGGGGCGAATATGAACGCGATGGTGGGTCTGTCGCGCCCCGGCGATCTTGGCGGGGATGTCAGCCACCTCAACCTGCACAAGACGTTCTGCATTCCGCATGGCGGCGGTGGTCCCGGCATGGGGCCGATCGGGGTAAAACAGCATCTGGTGACGCATCTGCCGGGACATCCCACGACCGGGGGCACCGAAGGCCCGGTGGCGTCGGCACCTTATGGCTCGCCCTCGCTGCTCCCGATCAGCTGGGCCTATTGCCTGATGATGGGCGGGGAGGGGCTGACACAGGCCACACGCGTGGCGATCCTGAACGCCAACTACATCGCGCGGCGTCTGGAGGGCGCTTATGATGTGCTTTACAAAGGACCGACGGGGAGGGTGGCACATGAATGCATTCTTGATACCCGACCCTTCGAGAAAAGCGCAGGCGTGACTGTCGAGGATATTGCCAAGCGGTTGATTGATTGCGGTTTCCATGCGCCGACGATGAGCTGGCCTGTTTCAGGCACGCTGATGGTTGAACCCACCGAAAGCGAAACCAAGGCAGAGCTGGACCGCTTTTGCGACGCCATGCTGGCAATCCGCGAAGAGATCCGCGCCATCGAGGATGGCGAGATCGACCGCGAGAACAACCCGCTGAAACACGCGCCGCACACGATGGAGGATCTCGTCAAGGAATGGGATCGCCCCTACAGCCGCGAGCAGGGATGCTTTCCCCCCGGTGCCTTCCGGGTGGATAAATACTGGCCGCCGGTCAACCGCGTCGACAACGTCTTTGGCGACCGCAACCTGATCTGCACCTGTCCGCCGATGTCGGATTACGCCGAGGCGGCAGAGTAAGCCTTTGCGCTGCCCGTCGCGCGGCCTATGATCAGGCCAAAGCGACGGGCAGGGGACAATGATGAGGGTATTGGCACTGGTCGTGCTGCTTGTGGGACTGTGCGGACAGGCGTTTGCACAGGACCGTGCGTCAGTGGAACGGCAGTTTCGCGGTTGGCTGGAACAGCAGATCTGGCCGCGCGCGCGGGCCGCGGGCGTGGCGCGCGCGACGTTTGACGCGGCCTTTTCCGGTGTCAAATTGAACTGGGATCTGCCGGATCTGGTGCCGCCCGGCAGCAAGCCGCGCACGCCGCAACGCCAGCGTCAGGCAGAGTTTGGCAGTCCGGGCAAATATTTCAACCGTGGCTCTGTCGATGCGGCGACCTCTGTCGGGAAACAAATGGGCCGAAGTCATGCTGCTGCCCTTGCGGCGGCAGAACGTCGAACCGGTGTGCCGGGGCGGATCATCCTGGCGATCTGGGGGCGTGAAAGCGGCTATGGTCGGGTGAAGATCCCGCATAATGTCTTTGAGGTGCTGGGCACCAAAGGCTTCATGTCAACGCGGGCGGCCTATTTCACCGACGAGTTGATCGCGGCGCTGCGCATCGCGCAAGCCGGACACGCACCCGCCGGGGCAATGAAATCCAGCTGGGCCGGCGCGCTGGGACAGCCGCAATTCATGCCCTCCAGTTTTCTGGATTATGCCGCCGATGGGGATGGCGACGGCCATGCCGATATCTGGCGGTCCGAGGCGGACACGATCGCCTCGATCGCGCGCTATCTGCAACGGCATGGCTGGATCGCCGGGCGCGACTGGGGGTTCGAGGTAAGCGTGCCCGCGAGTGTTTCCTGCACGCTTGAAGGCCCCGATCAGGGTCGCAAGATCCGTGACTGGGTGGCAATGGGCATCACCCGGATCTCTGGCCGCGCGTTTCCCGACCATGAGAGCCGCGCCGAGGGGTTCTTGCTGATGCCTGCCGGGCGCAGCGGGCCTGCCTTCATTGTCACGCCCAATTTCTACGTCCTCAAGGACTATAACATGAGCGACCTCTACGCGCTTTTCGTCGGCCATGTCGGCGACCGCATCGCCTATGGCGTGGGCGATTTCACCGCGCGCTGGGGCAATGTCGGAGGGCTGAATCGCTCGGATGTCGCGGCGATGCAGCGCGCGCTGGAGGCGATGGGACACGATGTGGGCGGCGCTGACGGGCTGGCCGGGTACAAGACCCGCCGGTCCATCGGTCGCTGGCAAGAAGCCACTGGGCAGAGCGCGACTTGCTTTCCCGAAGCTGTGATGAAAGCGGCACTGGCCCGATAGATCATCCAGAACACATGCAGCGGATGCGATGCCCGCCCCGGACCTGATCCGGGGCATCGCGACTGGCGCTGACCTTATGCACCGAGCTTGGCAAAAGGTCCCGGATCAAGTCCGGGACAGGTTGATCCTAGTCGCCAGTGTCTTCAGCTGTCTTCGCTTCGATCAGAAAGGCAAAACGGTCGCGCAGGCGTCCCCAGGTCGCTGCATCGGGCGCGGCCAGCAGATAGCCATCGCGCTTACCGGCCGTGTACTCGGACCCGTCCAGCAGCGCCACATGCCCGCCAGCCTGACGGCAGATGATCACCCCGGCGGCGTGATCCCACGGTGTCAGGTGCCCGGTCACAAGGAAATCCATCTTGCCCTGCGCGATCATACGAAATTCGTGGCAGGCGCAGCGGATGTTCTGAATGCGGATAAAGTCGGGGAAGGTCGCGGCCATGGCGGCACGCTTGTCCTTGGGCAGCATGGCCAGCGGCAAATAGCCCGAAAGCCCCTCGACCGGGCCGCCTTGCGAGACATGAATCCGCGCGGCAGGGCGGCTTTTACGGACAAACTCGGCGGGCGATTCCTCATCCGCGATCACCCAGTCGTCAAGGATCGGATCGTAAAGCAGGCCAAAGACCGGACGGCCAAAGCGTGTGACCGAGACGATCACGCCGAATACGGCCAGCCCGTTGGCAAAGTTCCAGGTGCCGTCAACCGGGTCGATGATGAAGGCCAGTTCGGCACCGTCAACCTCGTCCCACAGGTCGGGCTTCTTGGCGACCGTTTCTTCGCCGACAATCAGCGCGCCCGGAAAAGCCCGCGCCAGTCCGCGCGCGATCATCGCTTCGGCGCTGCGGTCCGCTTCTGTCACCAGATCGTCGGGGCCGGATTTGGTGTCGATCTCGTCGCCCCGCAAGGCCCGGAACCGTGGCAGGATCTCTGTCTTGGACGCGCGGCGCACGAGGTTCACAAGCTGGGTACGCTGCGCGCGGGTCAGCGGCGCAGTGATCGGCATGGGCAAGGTTTGTGTCATCTGTTCATCCCGGGGCTGAGGTGACGTTAGCGTGTCACATGCCAGCCTGAAGCGCCGGGATCAAGGTGACTATTCGCGCGACCTGAGAACCCGCGCCGGGCTGGCGGCCATTGGGCGCAGCGCAAAGACCAGCCCGGACACAAGGGTTAGCGCCCCGCCGCCAATGACGATTGTCAGGGCATTTCCGGGCAGGAAGGTGAAATCCGTCTCCATCACGAAGGTCAGCACACCCCAGGCCCCCAATCCACCCGCAATGACAGCGACAATCCCCGCGCCCGCCCCCAGAAGGGCAGACCGCAGGGCAAAGCTGCGCAGGATGCGGCCCCGGCTGGCGCCCAATGTCTTCAGCAGGGCAGCCTCGAAACTGCGGGCGCGTTCGCCCGCCGCTGCGGCACCGATCAGGACCAGCAGGCCCGTAAGCAACGTCGCCGCCGCCCCCCAGCGCGTGGCATTGGCAATCGCGATCAGCAGCGTGCCGACCTGATCAATCGCGTCGCGCACCCTTATCGCGGTGATATTGGGATAGGCCTGTGCCAGATCGCGCAGGATCGGTGCCTCGGCGGCTTCCTCGGCATAGACGGTCGAGATAAAGCTGTGCGGGGCGCCTTGCAGGGCGGCCGGGTTCAGCGTCATCACGAACCCGATGCCCATGGTCGAAAAATCGACCTCGCGGAAGCTGGCAATCGTGGCGTCGATGTCGCGGCCAAGCACGTTGACGGTGATCGTATCCCCCAGATTCAGACCGATTTCCTCGGCCTCTTCGGCGGCAAAGCTGACCAGCGGCGGGCCGTCATAATCCGGTGCCCACCATTCTCCTGCCGTCAGGGTCGTGTTGTCGGGCAGGTCTTGCGCATATGTCAGCCCGCGATCGCCGCGCACAACCCAATGGTTCCCGGCCACGTCGCGCGCAGGCTGTCCGTTGATCCGGGTCAGCACGCCGCGCAGCATCGGCGCGGTTGCGACACGCGATACGGCGGGATCATTTTCGACCCGGTCCAGAAAGCCCGGCATCTGATCCTGCTGGATGTCGACAAAGAAGTAGGACGGCGCGACCTCGGGCAACTCTCCGTCGATGGCGTTGCGCAGGTTGCCGTCGATCTGTCCGACGGCTGCCAGCACCGACAGGCCCAGCCCCAGCGAGATCATCACAGAGGCTGCGGCCTCTCCCGGACCGCCAATCGCCGACAGCGCCCATCGCAGCACCGGGCGGCCACGGGAAAGCGCGCCGGACGCACGCGCAAGGTGCCGCACGCCCTGTGCGGCCAGTGCCAGCACCAAAAGCGCGCCCATGATACCCGCCGCCGTCCACAGCGTCAGGAAGGCATTGCCGGAAAATGCGACAGCCGTGCCCAGAAGCACCGCCAGCAGCAGGGCGGTGGCCAGCAGATAGCGCGGACGCGGCAGCAGTTTGGCCTGTCCCAACGCATCGCGGAACAGCGTGGCGGCGCGCACATCTTCGGTCCGCGCCAGCGGCCAGAGGGTGAACAGCAACGCCGTCAACATGCCGTAGATCGCGGCCTCGACCAGCGGCGACAGATGCAGCGAGAAATCGGCAGGCACCGGCAGGGAGGCCGATATGATCGGTGCCAGCAGCAGCGGCAGGCTGGCACCCAGCACCAGCCCGATGGCAATGCCCAGCAGGCTGAGCGCGCCGATTTGCAGGAAATAGGTCTGAAAGATCACCGCCCGGCCTGCGCCCAGCGTGCGCAGCGTGGCAATCACGCCGGTCTTGGCCGACAGATAGGACCGCACGGCGGCAGAGACGCCAACGCCGCCCACAGCCAGCCCCGAAAGCCCGACAAGCACCAGAAACGCGCCCAGCCTGTCGACGAAACGCGCCACGCCCGGCGCGCCGTTACGGGCATCGCGCCAGCGCAGGCCGCTATCCGCGAACCGCTGCTGCGCGCCTTGTTTCAGGGCGTCCAGATCGCTGGCGGGGGGCAGGATCAGGCGGTAATTGGTCTCGAACAGCGTACCGGGGGCGAGCAGGCCGGAGGTTTCCAGCGCCTCTGCACGCACGATTGTCCGGGGTCCAAGGCTGAAGCCCGCGCTGCCTGCGTCCGGCTCGAATGTCAGAAGGGCCGACAGGGTGAAGGCCTGCGTGCCAAGCCGGAAACTGTCGCCCGGCTCCAGCCCCAGACGGGCGGCCAGCACCGGTGCCATGACCGCACCGGGAGTGCCCCCGCGGCCGTCCAAAGCCTGCGCCAACGGCATGGCAGGGTCCAGTTCCGGCGTGCCAAGCAGAGGATAGGCGTTGTCCACGGCCTTGACCTGTGTCAGCGCGCGCTCATCCCCGTCTGGCCCGGCAACCACGGCCATGGACCGAAACTCGATCACCTTGGACCGATCGGTGGAAATGTCGCGCATCCAGGCCAGTTCAGCCGGATTGGCATCGCGGTAGGTCAGGCGCAATTCGGCGTCGCCGCCCAGAATGACCGCGCCCTGTTCCGACAGGCCCGCCTGAATCGCGGCACGGACAGAGCCGACAGCCGCGATGGCCGCGACCCCCAGCGCAAGACAGGCCAGAAATACGCGAAACCCGCGCAAACCGCCGCGCAACTCCCGCGCGGCAAGACGAAACGCGACCGGCAGGCTCATTCGGCAGCAGCCTGTGAGGCGTCATGGGCGGCGTCTGCAACACGCCCGTCATGCAGGCGGATCACCCGGTTGCAGCGCGCGGCGAGTGTGTTTGAATGCGTCACAAGTACCAACGTTGCGCCATGCCGGTCGCGCAGGTCGAACAACAGGTCAATGATCGCATCGCCATTGGCGGCATCCAGATTGCCGGTGGGCTCATCGGCCAACAGCAGCCGCGGTCGCGGGGCAGAGGCCCGCGCCAGCGCCACACGCTGTTGCTCGCCCCCCGACAGTTGCGCCGGGTAGTGGTCGGCGCGGTGCTCCAGCCCTACGGCCTCCAGCTCTGTCGCGGCGCGCTCGAACGCGTCCTTGTGGCCTGCCAGTTCCAGCGGAGTGGCGACGTTTTCCAGGGCCGTCATCGTCGGGATCAGATGGAAAGACTGAAAGACCACACCCATTCCGTCGCGGCGCATGCGGGCAAGCTGATCCTCGTCCATCTCGCTCAATTCCTGGCCCAACACGGTGACACTTCCGGCGCTGGCACGTTCCAATCCGCCCATGATCATCAGCAACGAGGATTTGCCAGACCCCGACGGGCCGACCAGTGCCAATGTCTCGCCTTCTGACACATCCATCGAGATACCGTGAAGAATCTCTACCGGCCCGGCATTGCCCTCCAGCGCCAGCGTGACATCTTGGAGGGAGAGAATAGGTTTGGTCATTACAGAAAGGTCCAGTCAATGCAGGTACAGGCTCAATATGGTCTCTTGAGGGCGGTGAGCAAGGTCGCGGTCGCGGTCTGGTTCACCTTTGCGACCGTTGCACAGGCGGCCGAGACGCAAATTCTGGCGCTTGGGGACAGCCTGACGCAGGGCTACGGACTATCGCAGGGCGACGGATTCGTGCCGCAACTGCGCAAATGGCTGGCCGCGCGCGGCCATGACGTCGAAGTGATCAATGCGGGCGTTTCCGGCGACACGACCGCAGGGGGGCTGTCGCGGGTCAAGTGGTCGCTGACGCCCGAAGTGGACGGCATGATCGTGGCGCTTGGCGGCAATGACCTGCTGCGCGGACTGCCGCCAGAGGCGGCGCGCGCCAATATCAAGGGCATCCTGGACGTCGCCAAAGCGCAAGGGGTGGAGGTGCTGTTGGTCGGGCTATACGCGCCCGGCAACTTTGGGGCCGAGTATAAAACCGCCTTTGACGCGATGTATCCGGACCTGTCGAAACAGTATGACACGCTTTATTTTCCGGATTTCTTCGAAGGGTTGCGGCAGGCCGGGGCCACGGCGTCGAATAACAGCGCCTTCATGCAGCCCGACGGCATACATCCCAATGCGAAAGGGGTCGGGCACATCGTCAACGAGATCGGGCCAGCGGTTGAACAACTGCTTGAGCGCACCGAAAACTAGACGCCTAGGTCGTGGCTCTGTCGTAACGCCAAGGCAGGCGCGGCGGACGCCCCTGCGACACCAGAAGATCCGGGAAACTCTTTGCCCCTGAAACAAGAATCCCGGGCGGCGGGGCCGTCCGGGGCGCATCTTTCGGCCATCTAGAGGCGGGTTATGCCAGTGAGATATTCACAGCCGATTCACGACCGTCACGGCCAGGTTCAATATCAAAAGTCACCTTCTGGTTGTCTGCAAGGCCGGTCAGACCGGACCGCTCGACCGCGGAAATGTGAACAAAAACGTCCTTGCTGCCGCCATCGGGCGCAATGAAACCGTAACCTTTGGTAGTGTTGAACCATTTGACGGTGCCAGTTGCCATCGTCGTATCTCCTGTCAAAGTCCTGCCCGCGGAACTGCGGCAGTTTGGCTAGTCAGTGCAGAATCGAGAACTGAGCCATTTAACAGCAACAGTGGGTCGATAGTGGTAACGTCGCGACACTATCTTTTCCTCATCTTTCGGCAGTTTTCAAGAAGTTTTACGCAAACTCGATGGCCGAAAAAGCCGGAGGCAAACTTGTGCCTATCGCGTGGAGTCCGGGGATATCAACATCGCGGCCACGCAAATGCCGAGAGACAAGATGCTACCAATCAGATAGACCAGAAACGCATAGGAAAGTGACCATTCGAAGAATGCCCAACCAGTGCAGGCGGTGATGAAACCGGCAAGACTACCAAGTATGAGCGCGACGATTGCCAACACTTTCTCCCATTAGAATCAGGAACGTTTCTGTCCCTGAATGTCTTATTACCTGAAAATGGGGCGGAAGTAAGACAAAAGTTCGCCTTTAGCGTGTGTTGGCGATAGTGCGCCAAAAATACCTCGGCAGACGACGTGAAATTGACCGGCTGAGTCCCGAATATTCGGTCTCTCCGGCCAATAGGCGCAGATATTCGTGGCGCAAGTGAGTGGAACGCACGAAACTATTTATAAAGACCCGGCGAAAAATCGGGCGAAACATCAACTGGCGCAGAAAACGTGCCTGTCCAATAGCTTTCGTGATCGCGCGCAAATCTTGCCGATACTGCGTCAAAGCCGTCTCTGGCGTCCCTTTGGCAAGCGATTGAATACCGGCCAGAGCCGCCATTTGCCCGCTTTTCATCGCATATGCAATGCCTTCCCCGGTGATTGGATCGACCAGCCCAGCCGCGTCACCAGCCAGAAGAACCCGGCCTTTTCCGGGCTGTTTGCGGGCGTGACCAAAGGGCAGGAATTGTCCTTTTACGGTGCTGTGACTCTCAAGTCCCGTTGCCACCAAATAGCGCTCAAGCAAGGATTTGAGGTCGGGATTCCTGCGTAACAGGCCCCCCACGCCTACGGTCACGCCATGTTGTTTGGGAAAGGCCCAGCCATATCCCCAATCGGCCGCGCCGAAATCGATTCGTACCGGCAATGTGTCGGGCGAGGTATCGCATTCGACCTCCAGCGCAAAACCGATTTCATGGCGATTGAAGGCTGTGCCGAACAGAGACCGGGCTGTCGGGCTATTGACGCCATCAGCCCCAATCACAACCGGCGCTTTCAGCAACGTGCCGTCGACCAACGTGACCGCGCCATCCGGCGTCAGCGATTGCATGGCTCTGCCGGTGAAATCCTCGGCTCCGGCCGCGATTGCCCTTGCGCACAGCTCTGCGTCCAGCGAGCGGCGCATGGCAAGATACAGGGGCGGACAGTCCTGATACGTTCCGAGGTGCTGACCAAACGCGTAAAACGCCATTTCGTTGCGACAAAGCATCGGTGCGTCCGGACGGGGGGCGTCGAAAATCTGTTGAAAATAGCTTAGGCTGCGGCCGGTAAAGCCGCCTCCGCAAAGCTTGTCACGCGGAAATCGGGCCTTGTCCACAAGCGCCGTGCGCAGGCCTGCGCGCGCTGCCGTCACAGCGGCGGAAGCCCCGGCTGGCCCGCCGCCGATGACGATAACATCATGCATGTGACTGGCCGCAGCCGTGCACCGAGCCTAAAGGACCGTCACCTTGGTGCCGACGGGAACGCGCTGATACAGATCGATGACATGCTCGTTGATCATTCGGATACAGCCATTCGAGACCGACCGTCCGATGGACCGCGGCGAGGTGGTGCCATGAATGCGGAAATAGGTGTCCCGGCCATTCTGGAAAAGATAAAGAGCACGCGCGCCAAGCGGGTTTCCCGGACCGCCGGGCTGGACGTAATCATTGTCCTTGAACTTGGCGTAGGTCTTGGGTTCACGCTCGATCATCTCGTTTGTCGGGCGCCAGGTCGGCCATTCCTTCTTGACGTCGATCGACGCAGTGCCGGTAAATTCCAGCCCCGCCTTGCCAACGCCGACACCGTAACGCAGGGCGCGGCCCGGCTCTGTGACATAGTACAGGAAATGGGCGCGCGGGACGATCAGGATCTGTTGCGGTTGCAGCGTCTGTTTGATGCGCACGGCTTGTGGAAGGTAAATCGGGTCAAGTTGGAAGTTCTGTTGCGCCAGCGCCGGGGTGGCGAGGGCGGCAGCACCCGTCGCGAGAAGTGTTCTTCTGGAAATCATGGTCGTGCTCATACTCTCATCTGGACAGCGTATTTTCGCATTATTGAGGGAAAAAGCAACGTGAAGGGGGAAATGTTCCGGTAATTCATGGAATTGTTACCCGTCAATGTTGCCGGCTTGCACCGCGAAAGCAGGGTTGGGCCCTCGTGTCTGAATGTCTGGGAGCCGGGTCGACGATGACGCGTATTGTACTGCCGCCAATCCTGGGGCATCTCGATCTGGCGGATAGGGAAGAGGGCAGTCATGGAATTGATAGCAACAGGGGCTTTGATGGGATTGGGCGGCACTGTCGCAATGGATATATGGGCGGAGGTGCTGAACCGCTTCGCCGGGCAACCAAAGCCCAACTGGGCGAATGTCGGTCGGTGGTCAGGCCACACCCTGCGCGGCAAACTCTTTCACGACAGCATTGCAGAGGCCGCGCCGGTCGCGTCCGAAACAGCGCTCGGATGGGGGGTGCATTACGGCGTGGGTGTGCTCTACGGGGTGATGTTCGTGCTGATCGTCGGGACCGCCTGGGTGGCCGCGCCGACATTCCTGCCGGTGTGGATCTTTGCGCTGATCACGATTGCGGCGGGGTGGTTTCTGCTACAGCCCGGAATGGGGCTGGGCTGGGCGGCGTCGCGAACAGACACGCCCTGGAAGGTGCGGATCATGGGGCTGATCGCCCATACGGTGTTTGGTTTGGGAATGTATCTCACGGCGATCTTGCTGTCATAGCTGACGCGGTGAGGGTTGGGATGGGCCGGTGGCCCACCCCGCAAGCGGTCTTAGACCAGCTCGATATTCGACGCGCTTTCGCGGCCGTCACGGCCGGATTCCAGCTCGTACTCAACTTTCTGGTTGTCGGCCAGGCCGGTTAGGCCCGAACGCTCAACAGCGGAGATATGGACGAAAACGTCCTTGCCGCCTGCGTCAGGTGCGATGAAGCCGAAGCCTTTTGTGGTGTTGAACCATTTCACGGTGCCAGTAGCCATATCCGTGGTCTCCTAATCATTTGCTGCCCACTTTATTGCGGCAGCCCGGCGCGGTCGGTCTTGATCGAGGAACTGAGCGCCGTGTAAGGGAGACAGTAGAGCGATAGAGAATAACGTAGCGAGGCAGCGTATGGCAGGCTTTGTGATTCGTGGCAAGGACGGAGTTTGTGTCAAATGGTTTCGTGGCGAAACCTTGTTTGTTATCAATTAGTTAAATTATTCCGCATGTAGGTCCTGACCGAATGGGAGCCACTTTATCAGGGTTGCGCAAGTGTGGATTCCACCGCGCGGTGGGTCATTAAGGGGGCGCAAAGACCGGCTGCACAGGCGGCTTCGCGCGGGGCGGGTCAGATCGCCGCCCAGTCAGTGAAACGGAAAGGTTTCGGCGGCTGCGGCGCATTTTGGGGTTGCCTGGATGTGTCGGGGGCGGGTTGGTCATGCTTGGTTGTCATGGGATCTTTCCTCCTGACCCCATCATGCCTGATCGCGGGGCTGTGCCACAGTCAGGTATTCCGGACCGGGTTTTGCCTCTGACGGCAAGGCCGTTTTGCACCGGCGGGGAAATCTCCGCCCCATGCAGGGTTGGCGTGGGGCCGCGCAGTGATATGGTGGTCGCAACCAAGGAGACTGCGATGAACAAGCCCCACCACAGCGACGTCACCTTGCGCACACTGGCAATGCCCGCGGATACAAATGTCTCGGGCGATATTTTTGGTGGCTGGGTGCTGAGCCAGATGGACATCGCGGCGGGCATCGTCGCGGGCGAGCGCGCCGAGGGACGTGTCGCCACTGTGGCCGTGGACGCGATGAAGTTCCTCCGCCCGGTCAAGGTGGGGGACGTGCTGTGCGTCTATTGCGAGATAAAGCGCGTCGGACGCACATCCATGGCCATAGACGTCGAGGCCTGGGTCCGCCGGGGCCTCGCCACGGGTCGCGAAAAGGTGACCGAGGCGATCTTTACCTTTGTGGCGATTGATGATGAGGGCAAGCCTAGGGAGGTGCCGGGCTAGGGTGGTTTTCCCGCGTTTTCGACGGGAAGGTGCATTGAAAGCCGGATCATAGGCGCCGACGCGTAGGAAATCATTGTCAGCCTTCAGATGTGCCACCAATTGGAACGAAATCCGAGGTTATGGCTGCAACCAATCCTTGTCTGGACGGAACACCCAGGGGAGATGGCGGAAAGCTGCCCGGCCACAGGTCATGTCAGTCCGCGAGCATTTCTGGTCGCGACGAGATCTGTGTGGCCAGTGTATTCTTTCGAGACATCGCCCAGAAAGCTGCCTTTGGCTTCGTTCATCGCGCTGAGCAGCCGGTCGATCGTGAAATAATCCGAGTTGTTCTTGGAATAGCCGCCACTTTGCATGGCCCATAGGACTTTGGCTTGCAGCGCGGGAGTGTAGCGGTAGTGAAGCAGCGGTATCAGAACCCTATGGCTGAGGCGGAGCGTCGTTTCATGCGATGAAAGATACCACGCGCCGCGCCGCCACTTTTGCAGGAGCGGCTTTACGAACCGCCCGGCGGGCGATTTGCGCGCCCCCAGAGCGCGTAGTTTCCAGATCTCGAACGCAGAAAACTGACGAGCGTTTGGCAGGTAGGCGCGGTTGAGCCTGGACCGTGCGCCCGCATAGTGGTGCCGTGGCGGCCCGTTGCGCCGCAACGAAAAATGCCGCACGCCGTCGAAATACCACCGCCCGTTGCGCGGGTCATCGGCGGCAGGCGTGTCCTGTGCGAGGTCGTCGAAATGGGCGGGGTAGAGGTCGATCATGCCGCCCCATGCGCCCGCCGCGCCGTCCCGCTCTAACCGATTGGCAAGGCCATCCAGCGTCGCTCCCGAGGGCAGCGATGCAAACTCGTCAATGTCGCATTGGATCATCCACCTGCCGTCGCAAAGCCAGTTCGCCAGCGCGGTGCGCCACAGGTGAATCTGGCGATAGCCTGACACGCTGCGCACCGTTGGCGGGCGTTCGGTGTCGGCCACGCTGTCGCCGTAGCGCCGCGTGCTTTCCAGCACCATGACATCGGGTTGATCGTCAAGCAGATCGCGGCTGGTGTCATCCGACCGATCATCAAGCAGCACGAATCTGGACACGCCCAGCCCACGGTAGTGATCCAGAAAGGCAGGAAGCAGGTAGCTTTCGTTCCGGAAAACCGCGATCAGCGTCAGCCCGTCCCGATCAACCAGCGACCTGCCAGCGATCCGCACATCGTCGGGAAGCGGCGCATACATGGTTCATTCCCACTCGATCGTGCCCGGAGGTTTCGAGGTCACGTCATAGGTGACGCGGTTGATGCCTTTGACCTCGTTGATGATCCGTGTCGCCGTCTCGCCCAGAAATTCGTGGGTGAAGGGATAATAATCGGCGGTCATCCCGTCGACAGAGTTCACGGCACGCAGCGCGCAGGCGAAATCATAGGTCCGCCCGTCGCCCATCACGCCGACGGTGCGGACCGGAAGGATAGCCACGAAAGCCTGCCAGATTTCGTCATACAGGCCGTGCTTGCGGATCTGGTCGATATAAACCGCGTCGGCCTTGCGCAGGATCTCCAGCTTTTCGCGGGTGATCTCTCCGGGGCAGCGGATTGCCAGGCCGGGGCCGGGGAAGGGGTGGCGGCCGATGAAGCTGGCTGGCAGGCCAAGCTCGTGCCCCAACGCGCGCACCTCGTCCTTGAACAACTCGCGCAGCGGCTCGACCAGCTTCAGACCCATCTTTTCAGGCAGGCCGCCGACATTGTGGTGGCTCTTGATGGTGACCGAGGGGCCCCCGCTGAACGATACTGATTCGATGACGTCAGGATACAGCGTGCCTTGGGCCAGGAACTCTGCACCCTCGATCCCATCGGCGTATTTCTGGAACACGTCGATGAAAAGCCCGCCGATGATCTTGCGCTTGGTCTCGGGATCGGAAACGCCGTCCAGCTTGCCAAGGAACAATTCGCTTTCATCCGCATGGATCAGCGGCAAGTTGTAATGCTCGCGGAACATGGTGACGACCTCGGTCGCCTCGTTCATCCGCAATAGCCCGTGATCGACAAAGACGCAGGTAAGCTGGTCGCCGATTGCTTCGTGAAGCAGAACGGCGGCCACCGAACTGTCAACGCCGCCGGACAGCGCGCAGATGACTTTCGCATCGCCTACCTGCTGCTGGATCTTGCGGATCGCTTCCTCGCGATAGGCACCCATTGTCCAGTCGCCGGTAAAGCCAGCGTCCTTGACGAAATTCTCGTAAAGCGTCTTGCCGTTGGGCGTGTGATGCACCTCGGGGTGGAACTGCGCGGCATAAAACCGGCGGTCCAGATCGGCGGTGATCGCATAGGGCGCGCCGGGCGAGGTGGCGTAGACCTGAAAGCCGGGGGCAAGATCGGCGACGTGATCGCCGTGGCTCATCCAGACTTGTTCGCGGCCCGATCCGTCCATGAACCAGCCTTGCAACAGGTCGATCCGGTCCGGTTCCGGCGTGACATAGGCGCGGCCGAATTCACTGGTGCCTTCGCCGCCGATAACGCGACCGCCAAGATCCTGCATCATGACCTGCTGGCCGTAGCAAATGCCAAGGATCGGCACGCCAAGGTCATAGACCGATTTGGGCGGGCGCGGGCTGCCTTCGCGGGTGACCGAATCCGGCCCGCCCGAGAAAATCACGGCCTTGGGCGCAAAGTCGCGCAGAAAGGCATCGGTGACATTCTGATAGGGGTGGATTTCGCAATAGACATTCAGCTCTCGCAGGCGGCGCGCAATCAGCTGCGTTACCTGGGATCCGAAGTCGATGATAAGGAGGCGGTCATGCGATATCTGGCTCATGCGCCAAGCTCGTAGCCCTTTGGCGCAAGCGAGGCAAGAGCGTGGATCGCGGATCGTGTGATTGCGTTCAGAACGGCGCGCTTAACCCATGGAACTGGCTTGTTCGGTGCCGCGGATCGCGCCCCGACGACTGTCCAGCCGGGCGCTCCAAATCGCGATGGCGGCCCAGGAGATGACATAGACAACGCCGATCGCGATCACCACTTCGCCGGGTAATGGACCGACATCGGCGCGTTGAATGACCTGTGACACGGATTGTGCTGGCGTCGGGTGCACGACGAGTTTGCCCGTATAGGCCAGCGCCTGGATCAACAGGATCCACAGATAGTTGCGCCGGATCCGTCGGCCGACAGCAACCATCGACGAGACATGGTAGCGCGGGCGCAGATAATCATTTGCCAGTACCTTCTGCCAGTCTTCCTCAAGGTGCAGGTCGCCATCGGCCAGCATGGGCGCGTAAAAATGCACCTCCATCCAGCGGGCGCGGGCGCGCCAGACGTTGAAATAGCGATAGCGCCGCGCCTCCAGCATCAGGAACAGGATGATCAGAACACCGACCAGAACAAGCGGCAGCGGCGATGCTTCGGGCGCGGCATAAGAGATTGACAGCGCAACGCCCAACGTGACGACGGCCCAGTTGGTCGTGGTGTCCAGCCGGGTGCGCCAGATCGTGCTGCGGTAAACCTCGCCACGATAAAGATGTGCGACGGCGGTAATTTCTGACGATGTCAGGGTTTTGCGTTCGTGTGCGGGTTCAGAAATTGCCGCGTCCTCCCGAATTCAAGGCGTTCCGCCGCTTTTTCAGGCATGATGCAGTCTGCCTGTCGCGAGGTCAAAGAAAACCGGGCGAAGCTTGGGGTCGTGTCAGGAAAGGGGATGGATGTCGTTTTCGCCCCACAACTGCCGGAAACCGGAAAAACACTTCTGAGTCCGCGCGGTAAGACGCTTGGACAGGTGGGTCCATGATGGGCCGGAACGGCAATTTGCGAGGGCGGGATATGGTTGAAGCAGCAGGTCGCAGGCGCGCACGGGGCGGTGGCGGTGCCGCGCGCAGGGCAGAACGCACCGCAGTCAGCGTCGAAACCGCCCGCTATATCGAGCGGAACATCCCAAATTTCGAGGTTCTGACCACCGAAGCCCTGGAGATCATCGAACATAACGCCGAAACAGTGCTGGAAGAAATCGGGGTCAACTTCGTCAACAACCCCGCAGCGCTGGAGCTTTGGCGCGAGGCGGGCGCCGATATTGATGGCGAACGTGTGCGCATTCCGCGTGGCCTTGCCCGGCAGCTTTGCAGCACCGCGCCGAAAAGCTACACCCAGCACGCCCGCAACCCGGAGCGCAATGTCGAGATCGGGGGCAAGTCGCTGGTGCTGGCGCCGGTTTACGGCCCGCCCTTCGTGCGCGATGTTGCCGGTGGCCGCCGTTACGCCACGATGGAGGATTTCCGCAAGTTCGTGAAGCTGGGCTACATGTCGAAATGGCTGCACCATTCCGGCGGCACTGTTTGCGAACCGACGGACATTCCGGTCAACAAGCGCCATCTGGACATGCTGCAAGCCCACATGACCCTGTCGGACAAGCCCTTCATGGGGTCCGTCACCGAACCCAGCCGCGCGCAGGATTCGGTGGACATGTGCGAAATTCTGTTCGGCAAGGAGTTCGTGCAGCAAAACACGGTGATGACCTCGCTCATCAACATCAACTCGCCGCTGACTTTCGACGATGTGATGATGGGCGCGCTGGAGGTTTATGCGCGCAACAATCAGGCGGCGATCATCTCGCCATTCATCGTGGGCGGCGCGATGGCACCGGTGTCGGTGGCGGGCACGCTGACGCAAGTGCTGGCCGAAGTGCTGGCGGGCATCGCCTATTCGCAGTTGGTCCGCAAAGGCGCGCCGGTGATTTTCGGCGCTTTCGTGACGTCGATTGACATGAATTCGGGCGCGCCCACATTCGGCACACCCGAGGCCAGCCACATCACCTATGGTGCCGGTCAGCTTGCGCGGCGACTGGGGCTGCCATTCCGGTCTGCCGGATCGTTCTGCGGATCGAAACTGCCGGATGCGCAGGCCGCATACGAGACGGCGAACAGCCTGAACATGGGGCTTCTGTCGGGCGTGAACTTCATGCTGCATGCCTGCGGCTGGCTCGAAGGCGGATTGGTGTCGAGCTTCGAGAAATTCGTGATGGATGCCGATCAGCTGGGCGCGCTGCACAAGTTCGCGCAGGGCGTCAATGTTGACGAGGAAGCGCAGGCGCTGGATGCGATCCGCGAGGTCGGGCCGGGCGGACATTACCTTGGTTGCGCGCATACGCAGGCGCATTTCAAGACCGCCTTCTGGCGGTCCGAGACCTTCGATTACAAACCGTTCGAGACATGGGACGAAGAAGGCGCACGCGATTCCGAAGCGCTGGCCGCCTTGCGGGTCGAAAAGCTGCTGAACGATTATCAGCAGCCCGCGCTTGACCCCGCGATCAACGAGGCGCTGAACGCCTATGTCGTCGAAAAGAAGGCGTCGATGCCGGACGCCTTCATGTAAGTTTCCTCAGGTCTGGCCCGCGCTGCGCAGCACGCGGGCCTCGCCCATCATCGCCACCAGTAATTCGACATGGCGGGCGATGGAATAGCCTGCATCGCTTGCCTCGCGGCGGGCGTTCAGCTCTGCCTCTATCTCCATCAGACGCATGAGGGCAGGCCCGGTGCGCGGCAGCGCGCCATACCCCAGAAGTCGTGGAAGATGCGCGGTGCGTTGGTAATCCTGCGCACCGATTCGCGCTGCCCGGATCAACAAGCGAGGGCGTTTGAGCGTGTGCAGAAGGCTGAGAATGTCTTGCATGGCGTCGGGTCCTTTTCTCCAAATCCACGGAAACCATGACACAAGTTTTTCGGGTGTTGCGAAGGGCGCGCCTTCACCGAACGCTTGGTTCAGCGGCATTTATACTTTGGAAACAATGATGGTGAATTCATGACCATGTTAACGAAGCAGAAATAAATACCCGCATAGGTTGTGAAAAATTTGACTCAAATGATCTGGATACCAGCCACGGAAATCCAGACGGGTAACGGCAATGCGAGGAAAGTCATGCGGTTGAACGTAGAGACAAGCACTGCGGGCGGGTATCCCGGATGGGTTCCTGATGCCGCACGCAACTATCTGCACCATATCGAAGAGGGCATAAGCATCAGACAGCTGGCTCGGGAAACAGGGTGTCATGCCTCGACGGTTCTGCGGCAGGTCCGCAAGGTCGAGACGCTGCGCGACGACCCGTTGGTCGATGCCGCCTTGCGAAAGCTTGGCCGGCATCACATCCCGAAATCGGCCATCTCGTCAGACAAGGACCGTCCAAACATGAGCAATTTACCGACAGAGCCCCACATGGCGCCCGACGACAAGACGCTGGAGCGCGAAGCCATGCGCATTCTGCGCAGGCTCTGTGAAACCGGGGCGGTTCTTGCGGTTGCGGCCGAGATGGACAAGGCCGTTGTCGTCCGCGACACCGGCGATGGCACATCGACCCGGACTGCGGTTGTGGATAGCGGGATCGCTCAGGCGATGGCGCTCAAGGACTGGATCATGTGCAGAGAGCCTGCACGGATCTCGCGCTACCAGATCACGGCTGCGGGGCGGGCAGAGCTGAACCGGTTGATCGCGGCCAGCGAAAATTCGGCGAGGGGGTTTGCCGAAGCGCAGGCGGGGTTTGACGGCGCACCTGTTTCGCAAGAGGCCGAAGGGGACCGCCGCAGCAAGCGCATGCGATATTCACTGGCGGAATCGCCACTGACCGCTCTTGCGCGACGGCGAGACCATGACGGGCAGCCCTTCCTGTCGGAAAAACTGGTCTCGGCCGGGGAAAGGTTGCGCGAGGATTTTGAGCTTGCCCAGATGGGGCCTCGGGTCGCACAGAACTGGGACAGATTTTTGACAGCAGGCGCGCGGGGAGGCGGCGAGGGCGCAGATCTGCGGGGCTATGGCCCGACTGCGGCGCGGGATCGTGTCGCGACCGCCCTGTCCGATCTTGGGCCGGGGCTTGGCGATGTCGTTCTGCGCTGCTGCTGCTATCTGGAAGGTATGGAATCGGCCGAAAAGAGGATGGGCTGGTCGGCGCGGTCCGGCAAGATCGTACTGCGAATAGCGCTGCAACGGCTGCGTCGGCACTATGACGAAGTGCTGGGGGCAGGGGGTGGCCTGATCGGGTAAGCGCCAAACATGCAAACGCCGCTGCCCCGATCAGAGCAGCGGCGTTTTTCTATCCGGGTATTGCGGATTATTCGGCAGCGATTCCCGCCGCTTCCTTTTGAAGATACTCCAGCAGGTTTTCCGGGCTGGACACACCATAGGGGTCTTCGGCGTGATTGTCGGATATGCCGGGCTCTTCGAACCAGGTTTCGACCTTGCCGTCCTTGACAATCGCGGCATAGCGCCAGCTGCGCATGCCGAAGCCCAGGTTGGACTTTTCGACAAGCATGCCCATCTTGCGGGTGAATTCGCCGGATCCGTCCGGGATGACCTTCACGGTTTTCAACCCCTGGTTTTCGGCCCATTTATTCATCACGAAACTGTCGTTCACCGAAAGACAGTAAATCTCGTCAATGCCGAAATTGGCGAAAGTTTCGGCGTTGTTCTCGAAGCCGGGCAGTTGATAGGTCGAACATGTCGGCGTGAACGCGCCAGGCAACGAGAAAAGCACAACGCGCTTGCCTGCGAAATAGTCGGCAGTGGTCATGTCCTGCCAGCGAAACGGGTTAGGACCGTCAACCGACTCATCCCGAATGCGTGTCCGGAAGGTCACTTGCGGAAGGGGAAGGCCTGCTTTCATCGGAACTCTCCTGATCGTCTAAGTAAAGAATCAGACAAGGACTAACGCGGATCGAGGGCCGACCTCAATCGGGAAATGCTGCAATTGCAGCATAGCGGGATAGCATGGCCGTCAGACCTACGGAAAAGCGTTGAGATGCCTTGCCCAAGACGCATCCAAAACGGTGTGCAAGCGCTTTTTCCTTAATTTCCATCGTGAAAATGCAGGGGGCACTCGTTAAAACAAAGGCGCGACTGCATGGCAGCCATGCGGGACTGGTACTACCCCCTGCAAATACATATGCTAAGCGAAGCCCGAAACAGCTTCGCGGGGAATAAAACGTGCGAGATCTCAATATCCCAGCCGAACGGCATCCGGAAAAAGCGCATCGTCCGGATAATGCCCAGCCGAAGAAGCCTTCCTGGATCCGGGTCAAGGCTCCGGGCGGCAAAGGCTATGCCGACACTCAGAAGATCATGCGCGAGCATGGGCTTGTCACCGTCTGTGAAGAGGCCGGATGTCCGAACGTAGGCGAATGCTGGTCGCAAGGTCACGCCACGATGATGATCATGGGCGAGATCTGTACCCGAGGCTGCACGTTCTGCAATATTGCCACCGGGCGTCCCGATACGCTTGATGCGTTCGAGCCGGGCAAGGTCGCGGATGCCGTGCAGAAGCTGGGACTGAATCACGTTGTCATCACCTCGGTCGATCGCGACGATCTGAAGGATGGCGGGGCAGAGCATTTCGCCCAGACGATTCGCGCCATTCGGCACCGCAGCCCCGGCACCACGATTGAAATTCTGACGCCGGATTTCCTGAAATGCGCGCCGTCGGTTCTGGAAACGGTCGTTGCCGCCAAGCCTGATGTGTTCAACCACAACCTTGAAACCGTACCGGGCCTTTATCCCGAAGTCCGCCCCGGTGCGCGGTACTTCCATTCACTGCGGCTGTTGCAACGGGTCAAAGAGCTTGATCCGGCGATGTTCACCAAGTCGGGCATCATGGTTGGACTGGGCGAGGACCGTCAGGCCGTCTTGCAGGTGATGGACGACATGCGCGCGGCAGACATCGATTTTCTGACTATCGGGCAATATTTGCAACCAACACCGAAACACCACGCGGTTGACCGGTTCGTGCATCCGGACGAATTTGCCGCCTACGAGAAATCCGCCTATGGCAAAGGCTTCCTGATGGTGTCCGCGACGCCTCTGACGCGGTCGTCCTATCATGCGGGCGATGATTTTGCGCGGCTTCAAACGGCGCGCAATGCAAAGCTGAACCGCGCCTGAGTTACGCACGGTTGCAACAAAAACGGTGCCTGCGATGATCGCGGCGCCGTTTTTTGTTTTGCGATGCCAGATTACTCTGACGGTTGCTCGGGCACGGATTTGAGATAGGCAGCAATTGCCTGTCTGTCGCCTTCGGTCAGTTCCGCCATGTTCTCGACCACGGCCACCATATGCCCGCCGACACTGTCGAAATCGGGGGTGAAGCCGGTTTCAAGGTAATAGGTGATTTCACCTTCGGTCCACTTGAAGGCACCGGGGGCGATTCCGGGAATGCGGCCTTTGCCGGACGGATTGGGGGCCCCGGCCAACCAGCGGGATGTGTCCATCCCACCCAGCATGTTGCGCGGGGTGTGGCATTCGCCGCAATGGGCCAGCGCCTCGACCAGATAACGGCCGCGCGTGACCTGCTCTGACGGGGCATTTTTCAGCACCCAATTGTCATCCATAAACAGCAGTTTCCAACCACCCAAAGCGCGCCGTATATTGAACGGAAAGCCCACATCATGCGGCTGACTTGCTGTGTCCGAGGCGGGCAGGGTCTGCATATAGGCCCAGAGATCGGCAAGATCCTGCTTTTTCATCTTGGTATAAGCGCCGTAAGGGAAGGCGGGGTAGTAATGCTGGCCCTCGGGCGAAACGCCTTGCATCACCGCACTGGCGAACTCAGCCGCTGTCCAGTCGCCGATACCCTCGGTCGGATCGGGCGAGATGTTGGGCGCAATGAACGTGCCGAAATTCGACGGGAATTTCTGTCCGCCCGCGAGCACCAGCTTGTCATCGCCCTTGGTGTCCGGGGCGGCGTGACAAGAGGCGCAGCCTGCCGCCGTAAATACGCGTTGGCCGTTTTCCACATCTCCTTCGACACCCGCCAGCGCATCTTCGTCCAGCGGAACGGCTCGGGTCATCCAGAACGCGAAACCGGCCGCGACAAGCGCGGCCAGCAGCAAAAGCCTAATGAATCGACGTATCAAATCGTATCCTAATCGTCGGATTGCTGGTACTTTTCATGGCAGGCCTTGCAGGCATCGCCAAGCCCGCCCATCGCCGGGCCAAGCGCATCCTTGCCGGTGCCTGCGGCGGACTGCATGTCGTTCGCAGCGGTGACAAAGGCATCCCACTTGGTCATGAAGTCGGCATTGTCTTCCCAGATCGCCGGCAGCGCCTTGGTGCCCTCGCGATCAGCGTTCGACGTGCCTTCGATCCACAAGGTCGGCTGGTGGATCATCGCAACCCCTGCCAATGAGTCAGCGGCGTTTTGCGCAGCTTCGGCATCGTAGTCGATTTTGCCCTGCGCCATGCCACCCAGAACACCCAGGTTCAGCGCAATGACACGCATCTGACCCTGTCGTGCCTTGACCTGAGCCGATCCGTCATTCTGGGCAAGCGCGGCCGATCCCGCAAGAACGCCTGCAATCACTGTAGCGGTAACAATATTCTTCATATGTCGGGCTCCTTGAAACTGCGAACTATGGCTTGAGGCTAATGTAGTTTCACACGACCGCAACAATATTCTTGCAAAGATCCAGATGGAACCGCCACTGATGCGTGCACAAATTCGTGACCTTCGACGCTTTGCGCGGAGTGTCGGCAGGGCGGACGGTAGGGATGAAATTCAAGCGACCGTTCTGCGCGGGGCCCGGCGCTTAACGCATGATGCGCCGGGGGATGCGTTCCGGGGTCAGGGCCTCTGGCCAGCCGAAGAAATGCTCGATTCCCCAAAGCAAGATTGCGGCGACAAGCACGGTGCCCACGATGATCCGAAGCCGCCGCCCCGGAGGTCTGCGCGCCCATCGGGTCAACCGCAGCAGCCAGATCGGGTTCATCTCAGCCCTCGGCGTCGGTAAAACGAACCTTGCCAATGAAGGGCAGGTTGCGATTGCGTTGCGCAAAATCAATTCCGTAACCCACGACAAATTCATCTGGGATCTCGAAACCGATCCAGTCGGACCTGAAATCGACCTCGCGCCGCGAGGGTTTGTCCAGAAGCGCGATGGTGCGCAACCTGGCGGGGTTTCGGGATCGCAACATCCCAGAAACGTGGTTAAGCGTGTGCCCTGTATCGACGATGTCTTCGACCACCAGCACGTCGCGGCCTTCAATAGCACCGCGCAAGTCTTTGAGAATGCGCACTTCCCGGCTGGATTGCATGGCGTTTCCGTAAGAGGATGCTTCAAGGAAGTCGACCTCGATGGGCAGGTTCAATTCGCGCACGAGGTCGGCGATAAAGACGAACGATCCACGCAGAAGACCCACCACAACCAGCTTGTCGGTATCGGCGAATTCGTGACGAATCTCACCCGCCAATTCCTCGATCCGCGCGGCAATCGCCTTGGCAGAGATCATCTCGTCGATGACATATGGACGCTCTGGCATGATATCCCCTTGATTTTTCCGCGCCACAATACGACATGCACCGCCACTGTCACGACCCAAACCGGAGCGACATGCCGACCCATAGTGAAACCCGCAGGCTGCCTTATACCGCCCAACAGATGTACGATCTGGTGGCCGATGTGGCGTCCTATCCTGAATTTCTGCCATGGTGTGCCGCGGCGCGCATCCGGTCGCGAAACGACATCGGCGGTGGTGCCGAAGAGATGCTGGCCGATCTGGTGATCAGCTTCAAGGTGTTCCGCGAACGCTTTGGAAGCCGTGTGGTCCTTTATCCCCACGACATGAAGATCGACACCGAATATCTGGACGGGCCGTTCCGCTATATGAAATCCAACTGGGCCTTTGCCGATGCCGAAGGCGGCTGCGACGTGACATTCCATGTGGATTTCGAGTTCAAGAACGCGGTGCTTCAGAAAATAATCGGTGTGGTTTTCAACGAAGCGATGCAGCGCATCGTCCGCGCCTTTGAGCGACGCGCCGCGGCACTGTACGGCTGACGCCTGTTCCGTTTGCCGCGGTCACAACAACCTGTTCTGTTAACCTTGATGTGCGGAACTTGGCTATCTGCCCCGATATCGTCTCATTTCGACGCAAAAATAAACGTGTTCGAAACGATTTCAGGAGACAGAGGCAGATGCAACTTACGCAGATTCTATTTGGCTCGGGAACGGGTTTGAACCCGTCCATCGGGCCAGGTGGCGCGGCACCGCCAGCCGAAGAAACGGCTCAATCCGGCGGACCACCCGCCATCAGCGAAAGCTCTGATAGCGATAACACGGATGCAAGCACGAGGGGCGGAGGGACAGGAACGACCAACGGCTACGCAGGGCCGACTGCCACGCCGCCCGTTCCCGGCGGGTCAAATGGCGACGAGGCAACGGGCAACGGCCTCGTAATCAGTTCGAGGACAGACAGGTCCGAACTGCAATCAACCGGGCTGGAGATTGTGCAACCGGACGAGCGTTCCGCCGATGAGGCACAACTCATCCGGACACGCGCGCAGGCGCGGGTCGATTCGCAGCAGCAGGCAATGATCGAATCCATCGGCAATGCACCAAAGACGATCGTTCTCACCCCCACTGAAGAGGATCAGTCGAATCACGGCACATCAGAACTGAGCGCTGCGGCAGAGCGTGGCTATGCCCAGATCCAGCAGGATCAGCCACAAGCCGAACAGCGATTCGAAGCATGGACCTGACGCTTATCGGGCAAGATGGAGCGCCGCTCCGGGTCAGTCGGTAATGCCTGACTTGTCATGGAGGTCAAGCATGCAAGGGCGTTCATCGCCGCCAAAGCACCGTTCCGGCCTAGGCTGCCTGAATGGCTTTGAGGATCAGCGACAGCGCGTGATCGCGCGCGGCTGCGCGGACCTCACTCCGGCCAGGCGCACCGTATTCGATGGTTTCGACGAAGCTATCCGTTGCGGTCACGGTGGCAAAGCACACGCGCCCTTCAGGCTTGAACTCTGACCCGCCCGGCCCGGCAATGCCCGAGATGGCGACCGCTATATCCGCATGTGCGGCGTTGCGGGCACCAAGCGCCATTTCCTGCGCCACGGGTTCTGAAACCGCACCAAAGCTCTCCAGCGTTTGCATCCGCACAGCCAACATGTCTTGCTTTGCAAGGTTGGAATAGGTCACGAAGCCACGCTCGAATATCGCCGATGATCCGGCGATATCGGTGATCGCGGCGGCAACCATGCCGCCGGTACAGCTTTCTGCGGTGGTGATTGTCAGGCCTTTGGCAACCGCTTCTTGCAGGATTTTTTCGGCAAGGGTCACATCAGAAACCCATGCGCCACGGCTGCCAGCACGATAGTGATGACTGCAGCGAAGACCCCGGCAACCACATCGTCCAGCATGACGCCCATCGCGTCGTTGCGCCGGTCGGCCCACCCAATGGGGCCGGGCTTCCAGATGTCGAACAAGCGAAACAGCACAAACGCGGCGATCCATCCCGGCCAAAGCCGCAAGACGTCCACCCCCATCATGCCCGCGCCGTAGGCAACGGGCATCAGGGCGATCCACTGACCCGCGACCTCGTCGATCACGATCTCTGACGGGTCATGATTGGCGGCACCGCGCGTCTCGACCTCGGTCGCGCGGTATCCGGCCCAGAAAACCAACGCCGTGGCCAAAGCCAATCCCCAGAACCCCGTCAGCTGAATGATGGCCCATGCAACCGGCAGCGCCGCAAGCGAGCCCCATGTACCGGGGGCAGGGCGCATGTGGCCGATGCCGAAGAAGGTGGCGATCATATGGTTCATGTTTTCACCAGTGTTGCGGTTGCAAGGGCGGCAATGCCTTCTTCGCGTCCGGTAAAGCCAAGTTGCTCGCTTGTCGTGGCCTTGACCGAAACGCGTGATGCCTCGATCCGCAAGAGATCGGCCATCGCCGTCTGCATGGTAGGCGCGTGTGGGCCAATCTTTGGCCGCTCGCAGATCAACGTGCAATCGACATTCGCGATTGCAAAACCGTGTTCGCCCGCAAGATGAACCGCATGGCGCAGGAAAATGGCACTGTCTGCGCCTTTCCATTGCTCATCCGATGGCGGGAAGTGACGGCCGATATCGCCCATCGCCAGCGCACCATAAATTGCGTCGGTGACTGCATGCATGCCCACATCGGCATCGGAATGACCCAGAAGGCCGCGATCATGGGGCACTTGCACCCCGCAAAGCGTGACGTGATCGCCCGCGCCGAAGCGATGCACGTCGAACCCGTTCCCCAGTCTGATATCCATTTGACCTGCCAACAGTTTTTCGGCCCGGACGAAATCTCCGGGGGTTGTGATCTTCAGATTGTCGTCCGAGCCGGGGAGGATGGCAACCTGCAATCCGGCGGCGCGGGCAATCTCGACATCATCGGCGGCGGGCGTTTTCCGTGCGGCATGGGCGTCCCGGATCGCGACATAGTGAAAGCCTTGCGGCGTTTGCGCCCGGAAGAGTCCGTCGCGCGACTGTGCCCCGGTGACGAAGCCCTCTGTGCCGGTCCAAAGCGCATCGCTGACCGCCAATGCCGGGGCCGCGCCGGGGGCTGACTTCAGCGCGCGACAGACCTCGGCAATCAGGGTTTGTCGCACACATGGGCGCGCCACATCGTGAATAAGCACGCGGTCCGGAGGCGTGGGCGCAAGAGCCTCCAGCCCGGCACGCACCGACGCGGCCCGGTCGGCACCGCCGACGACCAGCATCACGCCCTCCGCCTCGGGCAGGCTGCGGGCGCGGGTCATATCGTCCTCATGCACGACCAGCACGATCTCATCTATATCGGGGGCATTTTCAAAAGCTCGAAGAGTCCAACCCGCGACGCTGCGCCCGGCAATGGTCTGCCATTGCTTGGGCAGCGGGCCACCCGCCCGGACGCCGCGGCCGGCGGCTACGATGATTGCGGCTGTGCGCATGACGGACCTCTTTGCCAAGTCGCGCCTGTCTAGGCTCTGACCCTGCACTGTGCAATCATTCAGGTCACACTGCACAAAAAATGAGCAGTGGCGCGCCGGTTTGGCGGAGGCGGGACCGCCGAGATTGCAGTATTGGCATCGCTGCGATACTTCAAAGGTGACTGCACAAGGATTAAGCAAGTGGCCATCGAACTGGCAGATATTACTGTCGATCCCCCGATATTGCTCGCGCCGATGGCGGGGATCACGGATCTGCCGTTCCGCGAGCTGGTTTCAGGTTTTGGGGCGGGTCTGGTGGTCAGCGAGATGGTGGCGAGTCAGGAAATGGTGCAGGCGAAGACCGGCGTTCGGGAGAAGGCAGAGCTTGGTTTCGGCCGGGCCAATACCTCTGTGCAACTGGCGGGCCGCGATGCCTATTGGATGGCAGAGGCTGCCCGGATGGTCGCCGCCAACGGCGCGCGGGTCATCGACATCAATATGGGCTGCCCCGCAAAGAAGGTGGTGGGCGGCTATTCCGGTTCGGCGCTGATGCGCGACCCGGATCAAGCGCTGCGCTTGATCGAGGCGGTGGTGGAGGCCGTTAACCTTCCGGTGACGCTGAAAATGCGGTTGGGCTGGGACAGCGACTGTCTGAATGCGCCGGATATTGCCCGAAGGGCAGAGGGTGCGGGTGTGCAGATGATTACCGTGCATGGCCGGACACGCTGTCAGTTTTACAAGGGCCGCGCCGATTGGGCTGCGATCCGCGCGGTCAAGCAGGCCGTGGCAATCCCGGTGATCGCAAATGGCGATATTGTGGATCTGGCAACTGCCCGGCAGGCAAGGGCGCAATCGGGCGCTGACGGGGTGATGATCGGACGCGGCGCGCAGGGTCAGCCATGGTTGCTGGCTCATGTCGCATCTGCGCTGCACGGGCATCCCGCGCCGCAAATCCCGCATGGGTCGGCGCTGGTTGCCTTGGTCGCGGGGCATTACGAGGCAATGCTCTCCTTCTACGGCGTAGATCTTGGTCTGCGTGTCTCTCGCAAGCATCTGGCCTGGTACATGGATGTGGCCGGAACCGCGGCACCGATGCGGCGTTGCATCCTGACCGCCAAAACCCCCGCAGAGGTGCTGGACGGGCTGGAGCCGGCCTTGCTGTACGGGCAGGGGGTCGCGGCAGCATGACCCCCGAGTTGAGCAATGCGATCTGGTCCTCGTTGCCCGTTCCGGCAATCCTGATCGACGAGGATGAGAATATTGCCGATCTCAACCCCGCCGCCGAAGGGTTTATGAACAATTCGTCCAAATCGCTGGCCGGACAGCCGATCTGGGACCGCTTGATGATCGACGCGCCGCTGGAAGACAGCATCGAACGGGCGCGCAGGAACGGCACCCCGCTTTTCGTCAATGATGTCGATGTGGGACCGGGCAACCGTGCGCCCTTGCAGTGTAATCTGTCGCTTGCGCCCGTGGCGGGCAGGCCGGGCTGGATGATAATGCTGATTTCGCCGCGCGAGTTGGCCGGACGAATGACGCAAAGTCATTCGGTGAAATCCGCAGCGAAATCCGCCATCGGCATGGCCGAGATGCTGGCCCATGAAATCAAGAACCCGCTGGCGGGCATCACCGGTGCCGCGCAACTTCTCAGCATGAACCTCGCGACGGAAGACCTTGAACTTACAGACCTTATTGTCGAAGAAAGTCGAAGGATCGTAAAGCTGCTTGAACAGGTCGAGCAATTCGGAAACCTGTCGCCGCCGGAACGCCGCGATGTGAATATCCACGATGTTCTGGATCGCGCCCGTCGTTCTGCCTTGCTGGGGTTTGGCGCGCAGATGCGGATCGTCGAGGATTACGACCCGTCCCTGCCGATGGCCTGCGGCGATCCGGACCAATTGTTGCAAGTCATATTGAACCTGCTGAAAAACGCAGCGCAAGCAGCAGGGCCGAAGGGCGGCACGATCCGTCTTCGCAGTTTCTATGAACACAGCTTTCGTCTGCGCCGGTCGGATGGGTCAGGGCAGGCGCTGCCGCTGCAAATCGAAATCACGGATGACGGTCCCGGCCTGCCGGAGAACATCAAGGGCGATATTTTCGATCCCTTCGTTTCGGGCCGCGAAAATGGCACCGGGCTGGGATTGGCGCTGGTGAACAAGATTATCTCTGACCATGACGGGTGGATTTCGGTCACCTCTGTGCCTGGCCGCACCGTTTTTCAAATCTCGCTTCCGCGAGCGGCGCGGGAACTCAAGGAGAAAGATTGATGGATGGCACGGTTCTGGTCGCCGATGACGACCGCACGATCCGAACGGTTCTGACCCAGGCGCTGACGCGTGCCGGATGCAAGGTCCACGCGACCAGCTCGCTGACCACGCTGATGCGATGGGTGGCAGAGGGCAAGGGCGACGTGGTGATCTCGGATGTGATGATGCCTGACGGGAACGGGCTGGAGATGCTGCCCCGGATTGCGCAGGACCGGCCCGGATTGCCGGTGATCGTGATCTCGGCGCAAAACACCATCATGACGGCGATTCAGGCGGCCGAGGCCGAGGCCTATGATTACCTGCCCAAACCGTTTGACCTGCCGGATCTGATGAAGCGCACCGCCCGGGCGCTGGAAAGCAGACGCCATGTGCCGCAGTCACCGCGGTCTGATGATCTGACGGACGCGCCGGATGATCTTCCGCTGGTTGGCAAGACCGCGGCAATGCAGGCGCTTTACCGGTTGGTCGCGCGGGTGGTGAACACCGATCTGTCAGTTCTGATCTGCGGGGAAAGCGGCACCGGCAAAAGCCTGATCGCGCGGGCGGTTCACGACTTCTCCGACCGCCGCACATTGCCTTTCGTGACGGTGGCTGCGGCCGATTTGCAAGAGCTTGAAGGCCCGATGCGCGTTCTGGCGCGGGTCAAGGGCGGCACGCTTCTGATCGACGAGATCGCCAATCTCGACGATGAGATGCAGGCGCGGCTTGTCCGCATGATGGATGTCCCCGGCGATCATGTCCCGCGCTTCATGGCCACCAGTCAAAGCGATCTGGCGGTCGCGATGGAAGAGGGCCGCGTGCGTCCCGATCTGTATTACCGTCTGTGCGGTGCAACGCTGACAGTGCCCGCGTTGCGCGAGCGTGTGGACGATATTGCGCTATTGACCGAACATTTCCTGTCCCGTGAAGAACGCGACGGTGCCCCGAAGCGATGGCTGTCGCGCGAAGCCGAAGAGCTGTTCCGCGCCTATAGCTGGCCGGGCAATGTGCGGCAGTTGGAAAACGCCGTGCGTCGGTTGGGACTGACCAGCCGCTCGGACGAAATCAGCCGGACAGAGGTAGAGATGGTGCTGGGCAATCAGCCCGAAATGGGCCCTGTTCTGCGCGGCGGCAGCGATGTCGAAAAGCTTTCGGCCAGCGTGGCGCGGCACTTGCGGCGCTATTTTGATCTGCACGACAACATGTTGCCGCCGCCGGGACTGTATTCGCGAATCCTGCGTGAAGTAGAGGCCCCCCTGATAGAGATTGCGCTGGATGCAACGGGCGGAAATCAGGCCAAATGTGCCGATCTTCTGGGGATCAACCGCAATACGTTGCGCAAGAAAATCACCGATCTGGATATTAGCGTGACACGGCGCCGCAAATTGATGTAAAAGGGCAACATAACAGTGGCCCCGGTGCTTCGGTTCCGGAACGGACCACTAGATATGGCGGTTGGCTGCCTTGCGGGGCACATCAAGAAGAGGGCGACCTGTGGCCTTAAAGGCACGAGCCTTGACCTGGACCCGGTTCAACCGGCTGCGGCGACAACGCCGTTTCCAGAATGCGGCGACGTTGGGGCTGGTCTTGCTGGGGCCGGTGCTGGCGGCGGCGACATTCGCGATTCTCGGTCCGCTGGATCAGGGGGCGGCCTCAATGCCGTTGCGGCTGATCCTGCTCGCGGATTTTGTCTATGTCCTGCTTGTTGCGGCATTGGTTCTACAGCGCGTGGCGCGCATGGTGTCGGCGCGGCGGGCCAAATCGGCGGGCTCGCGGCTTCACCTCAGGCTGACCGGTGTGTTTGCGCTGATGGCGTTGTTGCCGACGGTGACTGTCGCTGTCTTTGCGGTGCTGACCATCAATATCGGGCTGGAGGCATGGTTTTCGGACCGTGTGCGCGCCGTTGTAGGCGCCTCGCTTGAGGCGGCGGAATCCTATGAGGCGGAACATCGCGAGGGGCTGGCCCAGGATGCCCAGGCACTGGCGGCTTTCATTGACGCCAACCGGCGCGCGACATTCGCGATGAATGATGGCGAAGTCCGGCAGGTCTTGGGAACGGGGCAAAGCCAGATCCAGCGCGGGCTGCGCGAGGCTTATGTGATCGACAGTGCCGGCGAAATCCGCGCACGCGGCGAACGGTCCTACCTTTTCGACTACGAACAACCGACCTCTGGCCGTATCGCAGAGGCGCTAGAGCAAGGCGTCGCGCTGATCCCGGATTGGGACAATAACGAGTTTCGCGCCTTGGTGCCGCTGAACGCTTTTGTCGACAGGTTTCTTTATGTCAGCCGCGAGGTCGATGGCGCCATTCTCAACCTGTTGGACGAAACACAGCAAACCGCACGCTTCTACCAGCAACAGGAAAGCGAGCGCGGACGGCGTCTGTTTGATTTTGCTATGCTGTATCTTGGTTTTGCGATGTTGCTGATCCTTGCCGCCGTCTGGTTGGGCATGTGGTTTGCCGAACGGCTGTCGCGTCCGGTCGGGCGTTTGGCCGGTGCGGCACAGCAGGTGGGCTCCGGTGATCTGGACGTGCAGGTTGTCGAGGAGGACGGCGATGACGAGATCGCCATGCTGGGACGTTACTTCAACCAGATGACCCGGCAATTGAAGGGCCAGCGCAACACGTTGCTGGACAATACCCGCCAGATCGAGCGTCGTCAGCGGCTGTTCGATTCCGTGCTGACCTCTGTCACATCTGGTGTCGTGGGGCTGGACGAAGGCGGGCGGGTGACCTTCGTCAACCGCTCCGCCGAACGCTTGCTTGCCTGGAGCGCGGACCAGCAGTCGATGCCCATTTCCGTGTCGGTCCCAGAGTTCGGGCCGGTCTTTGAGAAGCTGCGGGATGGTGGAAACGAGACCGTTCAGGAAGAGGTTAAGGTCAGCCGCGAAGGACGTCTGGAACATCTGCTGGTGCGCATGTCCAACCGCCGCCGCGCGAATGGCAGTCTTGAAGGCTTCGTGGTGGCCTTTGATGATGTGACAACGCTGGTCAGCGCGCAGCGGATGGCGGCATGGGGGGATGTGGCGCGCCGTATCGCGCATGAAATCAAGAACCCGCTCACCCCGATCCAGCTGTCCGCCGAACGCATCAAGCGCAAGTTCCGCCGTCAGTTGGACGAGGAATCAGGCGAAAGCCTTGATCAGTTGACCGGCGTCATCGTGCGGCAGACCAACGACCTGCGGCGCATTGTCGATGAATTTTCCAAATTCGCCCGCATGCCAGAACCAGAGCGCCGCCCCGAGGACGTGAGGGATCTGTTGCGCGGTGCCGTGCTGTTGCAGGAGGCAGGCCAACCCGATGTGCGCTTTGTCACCGATTTTGAAGGCGGCGAAATGCCGGCAGAGCTGGACGCCACCATGATCGGCCAGGCTTTGACGAACCTGATCAAGAACGCCGGTGAAGCGATTGAAGGCCGGATCGAAGAGGGTGTCGAAAGCGGGTTTGTCCCGCAGATCCACGTCACGCTGAAACGCGACGGTGACCGGGCCGAGATCCGGATCATGGACAATGGCGTCGGCTTGCCCGAGGACCGGGCCAGTCTGTTCGAACCCTATGTCACCACCCGTGACAAGGGCACCGGGCTTGGCCTGCCGATCGTCAAGAAAATCATCGAGGAGCATGGCGGCAGCCTCGTCCTCGAAGATGCGCCGGTGTTTGACGGCGCATCGCATCGCGGCGCAATGGCGGTCATCCGTCTGCCGCTTGGTGAAACGGGGGCGGCCGCGATGGCAGAGCCGTCCACAACAGGAACGAGGGTCGTATGAGTGACATTTTGATCGTCGATGACGAACGCGATATCCGCGAGTTGATCGGGGATATTCTTGAAGACGAAGGCTATACCACGCGGCTGGCGGGCAATTCCAACGAGGCGATGGCCGAGATCAACGCCGAGCCGCCCGCGCTGCTGATCCTGGATATCTGGCTGAAAGACAGCAAGATGGACGGGATCGACATCCTCAAGACCGTCAAGCGTGACAACCCGGATGTTCCCGTGGTCATAATCTCGGGCCACGGCAATATCGAGATTGCCGTCGCGGCGATCAAGCAGGGGGCCTATGATTTCATCGAAAAGCCCTTCAATATCGACCAGTTGCTGGTGGTGATCCGACGCGCGATGGAAACCAGCCGCCTGCGCCGCGAGAATCAGAAACTGAAACGCAAGGACAGCCACCCGACCGAGGTCATCGGCGAAAGCGCCGCGTTTCGCGGACTGATTGGCCAGCTCGACAAAGTCACCAAATCCAACGGCCGCGTGATGCTGTCCGGGCCGCCGGGATCGGGCAAGGAGGTCGCCGCGCGCTATATCCACGCCCATTCCAATCGCGCCGCGGGTCCGTTCATCACCGTGAATTGTGCAGGCGTGTCGCCCGAAGGCATGGAAGAGGTGCTGTTCGGGCGCGAAGGGTCTGATCGTGGGGTGGAGCCGGGTCTTCTGGAACAGGCCCATGGTGGCGTGATCTATTTCGATGAGGTCGCCGACATGCCGCTTGGCACCCAATCCAAGATCCTGCGGGTGATGGTCGATCAGCAGTTCACACGGGTGGGCGGTGCCGACAAGGTGCGCGTCGATTTGCGGGTGATCTCGTCCACCGCGCGCAATTTGGAGGCAGAGATTGCGGCGGGGACGTTCCGGCAGGAACTGTATCACCGGCTCAACGTCGTGCCGATTGCCGTGCCCAGCCTCGAGGAGCGGCGCGAGGATATTCCGCTGCTGGCCGCGCATTTCATCGAGCAATGCCACAAGACCCAAGGCCTGCCGCAGCGCGCCCTCAGCGATGAGGCGGTGGCGCTGATGCAGACGATGGTCTGGCCCGGCAATGTGCGTCAGTTGAAGAATCTGGTGGAACGCGTGCTGATCCTTGGCGAAGGCCATGACGAGATCACGGCGCGCGAGTTGCCGCAGGATAGTGGCGTGCCGGACGGCGATGAAAACCGCGTGGTGCTTTCGGGCACGCTGGCGACCTTGCCGCTGCGCGAGGCGCGCGAAGCGTTCGAGCGTGAATATCTGCTGACCCAGATCAACCGGTTCGGGGGCAATATCAGCCGAACGGCCAGCTTTGTCGGCATGGAACGCTCGGCGCTGCATCGCAAACTGAAATCCCTGGGTGTGGTGACGTCCTCCAAGGCAGGTGCGCGCATCGCCCATGTCGAAGACGACGCCGAGGTCGAGTGACGACACGGCCAGCGCATGCGAAACCCAATCTCTTGCCCCGGCGCTGCCGGATTGACCCTTGCGGGGGCTTCTGTCATGCAAATCCGGCGTAGAACGTTTCGCCGGAAGGGCTTGGAATGAAGGTCATCATCTGCGGGGCAGGCCAGGTTGGCTGGCAGATCGCACGGCATCTGTCTGGCGAACGCAACGATGTGACGGTCGTGGACAACAATCCCGATCTCGTGCGGCGCGCCACCGATACGCTGGATGTGCAGGGTATCGCGGGGTTCGCGTCCTATCCTGACATCCTTGACCGTGCAGGCGCGCGCGATGCGGACATGATCATCGCCGCCACCCATTCGGACGAGGTCAACATGGTGACCTGTCAAGTGGCGCATTCGATCTTTGCGATCCCGCGAAAAGTGGCGCGGCTGCGGTCACAAAGCTATCTGACGGCGATCTATTCCGACCTGTATCGCCGCGACCACATGCCAATTGACGTGGTCATCAGTCCTGAACGTGAGGTCGCGGATGCTGCCCTGCAACGGCTGGCGGCACCCTCGGCCTTTGACACGGAAACCTTCCTTGACGGCAAGGCGCATCTTCTTGGTCTCACGATCGAGGAAGGCTGTCCGGTCGTGAACACGCCGCTTCGGCAGTTGACGGATCTCTTTTCCACCCTGCGCTCGATCGTGGTGGGCATCAGGCGCGATGGCACGCTTTGGGCACCCGATCCGGGGGATCAGCTGTTTGTCGGCGATGATTGCTATGTCATGTCACATGCGGACGACATCCGCCGCACCATGGAAATTTTCGGCAAATCGGTCAAGAAGCAGGAACGGGTCGTTCTGATCGGCGGCGGCAATGTCGGCCTGACCGTCGCCCGACAGCTTGAGGCTCGTGCCGAACGCGTCCGCGCCAAGGTGATCGAGAAAAATCGCGGCGTGGCCGAACGCGCCGCCGATGTGCTGGAAAAAACCATTGTTCTGCACGGCGACGGGCTGGATGCAACCTTGCTGGCCGAGGCCAATATCGATCGTGCAGATGCCGTTCTCTGCGTTACGGATGATGACAAGACCAACATGCTGGCCGCCGTGCGTGCCAAGGCTGCGGGCTGTCCAATGGCCATTGTACTGATCAACGATCCGACATTGGTGCCTCTGATGGGGCCGCTTGGCATTGACGCCTATATCAACCCGCGCGCCACCACCGTCAGTTCGATCCTGCGCCATATCCGCCATGGCCGGGTGCGCGCCGTTTATTCCATCGGCGATGCCGAAGCAGAGGTGATCGAGGCAGAGGTGCTGTCCACATCGCCGATCTCGGGGCAGAAAATACGCGATATCGACTTTCCCGAAGGCGTGCTGGTGGGCGCTGTGATGAAAGAGGGCAAGGTGGTAAAGCCTGTGGGCGGCCTGCGGATCGACGAAGGCGATATGATCGTGATCTTTGCCATGACCAGCGACGTGCCCGAGGTAGAGCGGCTGTTGCAGGTCTCTATCGACTTCTTCTGACGCCATGCTGCTTAATCGCCTGAAGCTTCTGCCGTTCCTTCTGTTGCTTACAGTGCTGGCCTGCGCCGCGATGCTGGTTCCGGCCGCCTATGCGCTTGCCCAACAAAGCTTTCACGAAGCGCGCAGCTTCTTCTATACCAGCGTTGTCGGGCTGGTTCTGTCGGGGCTGGTGGCCACAGCGATGTCGGGGCGGACCATCAGCCTGAGCGCGCTGCGCCAGCTTGCGGCGCTTTTGGCCGGGTTCGTGCTGATCCCCGCGCTTTTGGCTGTACCGTTCTTCGAGGCGGTGCGCACGACCACGTTTCTCAATGCCTATTTCGAGATGGTTTCCAGCCTGACCACCACGGGTGCCACGCTGTTTGAGCCTGACCGCCTGACCCGAACGCAGCACCTGTGGCGCGCCGAGGTCGGCTGGCTGGGCGGGCTGCTGATGTGGATCGCGGCGGCCGCCATTCTCGCGCCCCTGACCCTGGGCGGGTTCGAGGTGACGGCGGGCGGCGAGCCCGGCCAGATCTCGGCGGCAGGGGCGGCGCGTCTGGATATGGCCGACCCGACACGACGGCTGTGGCGCAGTGCGCATTATCTGGTGCCGATCTATGCGGGGCTGACGCTAGTGCTTTGGCTGTCACTGATGGTGGCGGGGGACCGTCCCTTGGTGGCGGTGATCCACGCCATGTCGGTGATGGCCACCAGCGGCATTTCCTCGATCGGCGGGCTGGACAATGCGTCCAGCGGGTTCGCCGGAGAGGTGGTGGTGTTTTTCTTTCTCGCCTTCGCGCTGTCCCGGCTGACCTTTTCCAGCGATACGATCAACCGCGCCCAACCCGGTCTGCGCCATGACCCCGAGTTTCGGCTTGGCCTGATCTTTGTCATCGGCGTGCCGCTGTTGCTGTTTCTGCGTCACTGGATTGCCTCGTTCGAGTTCAACGAAGAAGAAAACCTGATGGCGGGACTGCGCGCCTATTGGGGGGCGACCTTTACCGTGCTGTCCTTTCTGACCACAACGGGGTTTGAAAGTGCCGAGTGGAACGAGGCGCAGAACTGGTCAGGGTTGCAAACGCCGGGCCTGATCCTGCTTGGTCTTTCGCTGATCGGCGGCGGCGTGGCCACGACGGCGGGCGGGGTCAAGCTGCTGCGGGTTTTTGCGCTTTATCTCAACGGTATGCGAGAGATCGAGCGGCTGGTGCATCCGCATTCCGTGGGGCGGGCGAGTGCCTTTACCCGGCGCGTCCGACGGTCCGGTGCCTTCATCGCCTGGATCTTCTTCATGCTGTTCGCGCTATCCTTCACCATGGTGACAATGGCGCTGACTGCCGTGCATGTGCCGTTTGAAAACGCTATGGTGTTGGCGATCGCGACTCTGTCCACCACCGGCCCGTTGATTACCTCGGCGTCCGAGACCCCGATAGATCTGGTTCGGCTGGGGGCTGAGGCCAAGATTTTCCTGTGCGCGGCGATGATTTTGGGGCGGTTCGAAACGCTGGCAATCATTGCGATGATCACGCCGGATCTGTGGCGTGAATAGCATCAGGATGCCGCGCATGCGAAAAGAGCATGGATTTCTGCTGGTAACTCTGAAAGCAGCAATACATAATCGTGCATCGAGGGCGTTCCGAACTGCGCGACACGACAAGAATAAAGGCGATTTCAATGGCTTCCGATAGGCAAAACCTGCAAGACGCGTTCCTGAACCATGTTCGAAAGACCAAGGTTCCGGTCACCGTATTCCTTATCAACGGTGTAAAGTTGCAGGGGGTGATTACCTGGTTTGACAATTTCTGCGTGTTGTTGCGTCGCGATGGACAATCTCAACTGGTCTATAAACATGCCATTTCGACGATCATGCCCTCGCAGCCGATCAACCTGTATGATGGCGAAGAGAACAGTTGAGAGAACATGACACGCATGTAACCCGCGCATGGGTTCTGCATCCTGATATCCTGTCTGATCGGCAGAGGCGCGAGCCCGGTCCTGCGCTGCAAGAGGGAGTCGCCCTGGCCGCGGCCCTGCCGGATCTGGAGGTTGTGGGCGCCGATGTCATTCGTCTGCCCAAACCGCAACCGGCGGGCCTGTTCGGCACCGGAAAGATAGAAGAGCTGAGGCGCGTCTTCGAGGAGGCCGAGGTAGAGCTTGTGCTGGTCGATGGTCCGCTCAGCCCCGTTCAGCAGCGCAATCTGGAAAAGGCCTGGGACGTCAAGATCCTCGACCGGACCGGCTTGATTCTGGAGATTTTCAGTGACCGTGCCGCGACGCGCGAGGGTGTGTTGCAGGTCGAGATGGCCGCGCTGTCCTATCAACGAACCCGTCTGGTCCGCGCCTGGACCCACCTGGAGCGCCAGCGCGGCGGGCTGGGCTTTGTCGGCGGCCCCGGTGAGACGCAGATCGAGGCGGACCGCCGCGCGATTGACGACCAGCTTGTGCGGCTGCGCCGACAGCTTGAGAAAGTCGTCAGGACCCGCGCGCTGCATCGTGCCGCACGGGCCAAGGTGCCTTATCCGATTGTGGCACTTGTGGGCTATACCAACGCCGGAAAATCCACCCTGTTCAACCGGTTGACCGGGGCAGAGGTGATGGCGAAGGACATGCTGTTTGCCACGCTGGACCCGACCATGCGGGCGGTGCGGCTGGAGAACGGGCTGGACGTAATCCTGTCCGACACTGTGGGGTTCATCTCTGATCTGCCGACGGAACTGGTCGCCGCGTTCCGCGCCACGCTGGAGGAAGTGCTGGCCGCCGATCTGATCTGCCATGTCCGCGACATCAGCCATGATGGCAGCGAAGAGCAGGCGGCAGACGTGCGCGAAATCCTCGAAGGGTTGGGCATCACCGATGCGACGCCGATGCTGGAGGTCTGGAACAAGCTTGATCTGGTGGCAGATGAAGACGCCGAGGCCTTGCGCGCGCGCGCCGAACGCGACGAAAATGTGCTCACGGTCTCGGCGATCACGGGCGAAGGCATGGACGCATTGCTGGAAGCGATGCGCGCGGCATTGGACGCTCAGAAACAGACCGAGGACCTTGTTCTGGGCTTTGACGCGGGCAAACAGCGGGCTTGGCTGCATGAACGCGGCGTCGTCACCCAGGAGCTTCAGACCGAAGACGGGTTCGAGATCACCGTCAACTGGAGCGCCAAGCAAGCCGGAGAATACCGCCAGCTTTGAGCGCGACGCGATTTGGCTGTGTCAGGGCCGGCATGCGGACGCCTGAAATCCCGGAATTTCAGGGCGTCAAACGCGTGATGCCGACAGCCGCCGCGCGCGCAAGATCGGTGTCCAGTGACATCGGGGTATATTCTCCACGTCGCCAGAGTTGCCCAAGATCGTCGTAATGGCGTGACAGGAAATGGCCCGATTGCCCGGTGGCCGTGACAAAGACCGAACTGTCGGGATCGGCAAAATCATAGACCCCGCGATAGCCCGCGCCATGCGTGTTTTGAAACGGGTCCGGTCCGGTGCCGCGCGTGCGGCCGCGCATCAGCGTGTTGTCGCCACCGCTGGTCGATTGGCGAATGTTCACGAAATAGTTCAGCACCGCGACTTTGCCCAGCACCGGATGGTCGTGGGTGGCCTCGTGGGCGTCGCCCCAGCGCAGGGATTCAAGCGCGGTGCCATAGGTCTCGGCGACCCAGACCAGCGCATCGTCAAGCGCCAGCCGCGAAATATCCGTGCAGGTCTCGATCGCGGCGCTGCGGATGATGTCGCACCAGGCAGACGCGCCGTCTACATCGCGAAACACACGCTCGATGAACAACGGTTCGACATGGTCGTATTCGTCCGCCAGCGGGCCAAGGTCGTCGCGGATCAGCCGTTCCTGAAGCGCCCGCAGCCACGCGGCATACAATAACGGTTCCGGCAGGTGTTCGTTCATTTCTCCGTTCCACCCGGCCAGCAGGTTCAGCGCGTCCTGCCGGCGGCGTTCCGGTGTGCCTTCGGGGGCGGCTTCGGTCGTGAACCACAGATCGGCACCTATCAGCGGCAAAAGCGTGCGGGCCGTGGTGCTGACCGTGTCAAGCTGCGCCTCGATAAAGCTGTCGCGGGTGTGCACCTCGCGTCCCTGCATCAGGCGTTCCCAACGCTGGATGCGCTGACTGTCGCCCCAGTCATAGCTGACATGCTGTGGAAACGGCCGGTCCACGATCTTGTTGTTGGTATTGCCGACGATGCCGCCAGCGGGCGAGATAAAGCGCGGGTTGTCGGAAAAGGGCAGCCGTCCGTTCCAGCGGTTTTCAGGTCGCCATCCTTGCGTGGGCAGCCGTCCCTTGCTTTGATGGCCTTCGTTCCGATTTGGCATCGCGCCGACCATCACCAACGCCACGTTGTTCTGATCCGCCAAAGTCAGGTTCTGCGCCGGTGCGATGAAATCCTCGGATACGCCAAGCGCCTCGTCGACAGAGCCTGCATACATCAGATTGATGGCGGCTGTCATCGACGTGTCGCGCGGGCTGAGGGCCGTCCACGACAGCGAGGCCACATGGCCCGGCGGCGTGATCGTGTCCAGATCGTAATGCGTGCCTGGCAAGACCGGCCCGTTATCGGTCCAGCGCAGGGTCATGGTGATCGGTGTGTCATCCTTGATGGAGATGATCGACTTGCGCGTCTCGAAGGTTTTGAACCCGTCGGGTGTACGGTATTCTTCGGGATTGTCGGGGTTGAGCGCCTCTATGCGCACGTCCTGATCGTCTACATAGGCAGAAGTCAGTCCCCAGCCCAGCCGATCGCTGCGTCCGGTCAGGACCGCAGGAATGCCTGGGATCGTGGCACCGATGACACCGCCAGCGGACAATTCCAGCCGCGCAAGATACCAGGTGGAAGGGGCGGTGAATTCCAGATGCGGGTCATTGGCCAATAGCGTCCCACCCGAGGCAGAGCGGGAAGGGGCCGCGGCCCAACCGTTGGAGGCACCCGCAAAGCCGCGTCGTTTCACCGGATTGAGCAGGGTGTCGTCGCGGGGATTTGCCTTGGCATAGCGCGGAACGCCCGGAACCAGCGTCGCATAGTCGGGCAGGGCGGCGATGCCGGGGCCGGGCATGTCGGGCAGGATGTCGGCAAGACGGTTTTCGTCGGGCAAGAGCAGCGATGTGCGGGCGCGCAGAACCTCGGTCGAGAGCTGCCCGGACAGCTGAAGCGCCATCAGCTTGACGATGGCAACGGAATCCGCCGGTCGCCAGGGCGGGATGGCGGTATCGAACAGGAAGAACTCTGGCGCGCCTCGGCCCAGACTGTCACGGTTGATCTCGGCGATGCGGGCGTTGACACCTGCGGCATAGCCCTCCAGCGCGCGTATTGTCCGCGGGTCCTGCGCCTCGACCGAGCGGGTGGCAAGGGGGTAGAAATCCAGACGTCGCAGCAGCTTGTCGATATTGACAGTGCGCGCGCCGAACATCTCTGACAGGCGGCCCTGCACCGTGCGACGCAACATCATCATCTGCCACAGGCGGTCCTGCGCATGGGCGTAGCCGAGGCCGAAAAACACATCGCGGTCGGCACCGGCGAAGATATGCGGCACATTGGCGTGGTCGCGCACGATCTCGATTTCGGTCGTGGTGCCGTCAACTTTCAACGTCTTGTCATAGTCGGGAAGTGATTGCGATGCGAGGTAGTAGACCAAAGCGATGACAAGGCAGCTGAGCACCAGCACCGCGCCGGTGATCCGCACCAACCATCTGAAAACCGTCACCATGTCCGCCTCCGTTCGCGTGCCCGTCCTTGTGTTCGGCAGGGATGGCCCCTTGTCAACCAAGCGCCGGCGCGACACAACTCGGCAGACAGGAATTGAAGGAGAAGTGATATGGCGAAGCTGGCGTTTTTGGGTCTGGGTGTAATGGGCTATCCGATGGCCGGGCATTTGCAGAAGGCGGGGCACGAGGTGACGGTCTACAACCGGACCGCAGCCAAGGCCGAGAAATGGGTGGACGAGTACGGAGGTGCCTCTGCCGCAACCCCGGCCGAGGCCGCCAAAGGTGCTGATTTCGTCATGTCCTGTGTTGGGAATGACGATGATCTGCGCGGAGTGTGTCTGGGCGAGGAGGGTGCGTTTGCCGGAATGACGTCGGGTGGGATCTTTGTCGATCATACGACCGTGTCGGCGAAAGTCACCTCTGAGTTGTACGCAGCCGCCAGTGAGGCCGGGTTGGGATTTGTCGATGCGCCGATTTCCGGTGGGCAGGCCGGGGCCGAGAATGGCGTCTTGTCGGTCATGTGCGGTGGTGATGCCGACAGCTATGCCAAGGCCGAGCCCGTGATTGCCGCTTATGCCCGCATCTGCCGCCGTGTCGGCGACAGCGGTGCCGGGCAGATGACCAAGATGTGCAACCAGATTGCCATCGCAGGTCTTGTGCAGGGCCTGTCCGAAGCGCTGCATTTTGCCGAGAAAGCCGGGCTTGATGGGGCCGCCGTGGTCGAGGTTATCAGCCAGGGGGCCGCCGGATCCTGGCAGATGTCCAACCGCTACGAGACGATGATTGCTGACGAATTCGAGCACGGCTTTGCCGTGGACTGGATGCGCAAGGATCTGGGCATTTGTCTGGATACGGCCGATGAGACCGGTGCCAGCCTGCCGGTCACCGCGCTGGTCGATCAATTCTACAAGGACGTGCAAAAGCTGGGCGGTGGACGCTGGGACACATCCAGCCTGATCCGCCGCTTGCGGGCTTTGGAAACGCGATGAGACAGACCGTTCGCGTTGATGCGGCGGCGCTGAAAGGCGTTTGATGTTCGCGTCCGCGGATGCGACGGGACCGAGGGGCCTGCCCCTCGGACTCCCCGGAGTATTTGAACCAAGAAGAATTATGAAAGAGGCGTGCCCTGAGCCGATTGGTGTAATTATTGATGCACAACTCCGGCGTGTGCGGGTTTTCCCGGCGCGACATGCGATTGTGGATTGTATTTCACGTCGTCGACGCTTTATGCTGGCGTGATGGCGCAGTTTCCCAGGCGGAACGCGCCGATGAGAGTTTCGCTGGTCAGATGTGGCGTCAGGAAATCCCTGACGGATCTGACCAGACCGATCGGGCCGAAAGGCCGCACCGAATGCCCGGAACGCGCAAGCGACGGGTCGTAAATGGGCGCCTTGACCCTTGTGGCAGGCGTCGGAGAAGAACCGCGATGAAGCGCGCGCATGATTTGAGGCTGGCAGTGGGGGACCGAGCGTCTTCCACCAGCGTCGCGCCGTCTCTCGCCCAGAAAAGTCATTGCCGTGAACCGTCCGGTCCCCCCGGGATGCGGACGGTTGCGGCGTGCGAACGGAAAACATGGCCAAGAAAATGCTTATCGATGCCACCCACGCGGAAGAGACCCGCGTTGTGGTGGTTGACGGAACCAAGGTTGAGGAATTCGACTTTGAGTCTGAAAACAAACGCCAGCTAGCTGGCAACATATATCTGGCGAAAGTCACACGCGTGGAGCCGTCGCTTCAGGCGGCCTTTGTCGATTACGGCGGGAACCGGCATGGGTTCCTGGCCTTTTCGGAAATTCATCCCGATTACTATCAGATCCCCGTCGCCGACCGTGAGGCGCTGATGGAGGAAGAGCGCGCCTATGCAGAGGCAATGCGGGCGCGGGACGAGGATGAGGAAAAGCCTAAATCATCGCGGTCCCGCAGCCGGTCGCGTAAAAGCGCGAAACCCGAGAATGCCAAGCCGGACGACCTGAAGGTGACGCAGGAAGTTGCAAAGCCCGAGGGTCAGATCTCGGGGATGGAAACGATCGATCTTGATGAGGACGAGGTGCCGGAGGGCAGCTCTCCGATGGAGACCGTGGCCGAAACGCCCGTCGAAGAACCAAGCGAGACGGTGACGGAACAGGCGACCGACCTGGCCGAGACGGATGCCGCGTTGGTGGAGGGTGCTGAGGATGCATCCGACGACGAAACCGACGACGCCGAGAGTGACGACGAGCAGGAGGATGACGCCAATGACGACGCGTCCTCGCGCGACAGTTCCATCGAATCCGTGGCAGACGAGGATGATCAGGAAGACATCCGGCCCGTCCGCAAGCCGCGTCCCCGTCGCTACAAGATCCAGGAAGTCATCAAGGTCCGGCAGATCCTGCTGGTTCAGGTGGTCAAGGAGGAGCGTGGCAACAAGGGCGCTGCACTGACGACCTATCTGTCGCTGGCCGGGCGCTATTGCGTCTTGATGCCGAACACGGCGCGCGGGGGCGGTATCAGCCGCAAGATCACCAATGCCGTGGACCGCAAGAAACTCAAGGAGATCGCTTCCGAGATCGAAGTGCCCAAGGGCGCTGGACTGATCGTGCGGACCGCCGGGGCGAAACGCACCAAATCCGAGATCAAGCGCGACTATGAATATCTGCAACGGCTGTGGGAGCAGATCCGCGAACTGACGTTGAAATCCATCGCGCCTGCGAAGATCTACGAGGAAGGCGATCTGATCAAACGCTCGATCCGCGATCTCTACAGCCGCGAGATTGACGAGGTTCTCGTGGAAGGCGAGCGTGGCTACCGCATCGCCAAGGACTTCATGAAAATGATCATGCCGTCCCACGCCAAGAACGTGAAGCATTACGCCGAGACCCTGCCGCTGTTTGCGCGTTATCAGGTGGAGTCGTACCTGTCGTCGATGTTCAACCCGACGGTGCAGCTCAAATCCGGCGGCTATATCGTGATCGGCGTGACCGAAGCGCTGGTGGCGATTGACGTGAACTCTGGCCGCGCCACCAAGGAAGGCTCGATCGAAGAAACCGCGTTGAAGACCAACATGGAGGCCGCCGAAGAAGTGGCGCGCCAATTGCGTCTGCGTGACCTTGCCGGCCTGATCGTGATCGACTTCATCGACATGGACGAGCGCAAGAACAACGCCTCGGTCGAGAAGAAGATCAAGGACAAGCTGAAAACCGATCGTGCGCGCATTCAGGTCGGGCGGATTTCCGGCTTTGGCCTCATGGAGATGAGCCGACAGCGGCTGCGCCCGGGCATGATCGAGGCAACGACCCAGCCTTGTACGGCGTGCCACGGCACCGGCTTGATCCGGTCCGATGACAACCTGTCGCTGTCGATCCTGCGTCAGGTCGAGGAAGAGGGCACGCGCGGACGGTCGCGCGAGGTTCTGGTGAAATGCCCGGTCGGTATCGCCAACTTCCTGATGAACCAGAAGCGGGAACACATCGCACAGATCGAAGCGCGCTACGGCATGTCCGTGCGCATCGAGGGCGAACCGGCGCTTGTTTCGCCCGATTTCACTCTTGAGAAGTTCAAGACGGCAACGCGAAAGGTCGCCGAGATTGTCGCGCCTGTCGTTTCGGTCGATACGTCCTTGATGGATCAGATCGACGAGGACGAAAGCCACGACACCAAGAAAGAAGAGGCAGAAGAAGCGACCGTTACCGAAGCGAAATCGTCTGATGACAATTCAAACAATGAAGCTGACGAAGACGGCAAGCCGAAAAAGCGTCGGCGTCGGCGTCGGCGCGGTCGTTCAAAGTCTAACGGGTCCGATGGCAATGGCGAGAACGGCGAAAACCGGTCCGACGACACGCCTGGCGAAGAGGCTAAACCTGCGGCTGATGCCGAAGAACCACAGAGCAAGAATGTCCCGGAGGACGATAAGGTCGCCATAGACGCGCCTGCTGAGGTTCCTGCGGTGGCGGCAGAGGCCACGCAGACTGACGTGACGGCTGATGCGTCGGCACAACCCGAAACAACGGCTGTTGAGGGCGAGCAGCCAGGCGAGGGCGAGGCGGACGTTGCCGCGCCCAAGAAACCTGCGACGCGATCGAGAGCAAAACCGAAGTCCACCGCGACGAAAGCGCCTGCCAAACCCAGGACCACGCGTTCGCGGGCGAAGCCGAAGACAGCCGATAACGATACGGACACTCCGGCACCGGTCGAAACCTCGGTTGAACCTATCGCGGATGTGGCCCAGATCGAAGATCCGACACCGGGGTCGACACTCGACGTCTCGGATCTGACTGTGCCGGAAAGCCCGACCGTGTCAGAGCCGTCGGTCGAAACGGTCGTGGAAACGCCGCCGCAGCCAGAACCTGTGGCAGCACCGGAACCAGAGGCTGCACCGGAACCGATGAGCGAGGTCGCCGCCCCCCAACCGGTTGTGCATGAGGACAAGGAACTGGCGACGGCATCGGCGGACACCGAAACTGCGGAAGCCGATGACAAGGACAAGCCCAAGAGACGTGGTTGGTGGTCCTTGGGACGCTGATACCCACGACCTTCGCCCCCGGCCATCGCGCCGGGGGCGGTGATTCAGCACCTGTGTTTCAGTGCTGCCACGAGGATGTGACAGCATGTAGCGTGACGCCGCGCGTTGGATGATCTAAGCGGGGGTCATGTTTGGAATTGACCTGATCGACGCGGGGCTGTTGCCCGCCATGCTGGTAGCGCTTTTCGCTGGGGTGCTGTCGTTTCTCAGCCCCTGCGTGCTGCCAATTGTGCCGCCATATCTTGCCTATATGTCCGGTGTCTCGATCGGCGAGGCAAACGCTGGGCGGCGTAGCAAAATGCTGCTGCCCGCGCTGTTTTTTGTGCTGGGCCTGTCAACGGTGTTCCTGCTGCTGGGATTTACCGCCTCCGTGATCGGCACGGTGTTCCTGCAATATCAGGGCACGTTCAATACCATTGCGGGCATTTTGGTGATGATCTTCGGGGCGCATTTCATCGGCATCTACCGTATAGGTTTCCTTGACCGCGAAGCCCGGATGGACGCGGGTGACCGTGGTGGATCGGCCTTTGGGGCCTATGTGCTGGGGCTGGCCTTTGCGTTCGGATGGACACCTTGCATCGGGCCGCAACTGGGCGCGATCCTGTCTCTTGCGGCGTCCGAGGCTTCTGTCAGCAAGGGTACGTTGTTGCTGGGCATCTATGCTGCGGGGCTTGGCATACCGTTTCTGCTGGTGGCGGCCTTCCTGCCGCAACTGACCGGCGTGATGGGCTGGATGAAGCGCCATATGGAACAGATCGAACGGGTGATGGGACTGCTTTTGTGGACCATTGGCCTGCTGATGCTGACGGGCGGTTTTTCCGCGTTTTCGTTCTGGCTGCTGGAGACTTTCCCGGCGCTGGCGACGCTGGGCTGACGCACTGGTTCTGGCCTGGCGTCCATAGAGCCGGGCAACCGCAGGCCTGAAACCTCTGCGAATTCGTCCTGATGGTGATTTTGTACTCGTTGCAGGCGCGGAAAGACCAGACAGCTTACCTGTGCTACGCGCTTCATGTAACATGACCTCAAAAGAGAGTTGAGCATGGCAAGTGAAGGGCAAGAGGTGCGTCGGCGTCGGGTTTTCTACATTCCCGGCTACGATCCGATACATCCCCGCCGATACCGCGAGTTGTATCGCAAAGAGAGTGCCGCTCAGGCCGCGATCAGCGGCTACGAGATTGCGTTGCTGCCGCGCGATGGCACCGGGGCAGGGCGTTTCGGCTGGCGCGTGCAAGGCCGGATCGACGGCAGCGAAGTTCTGGCAGAGGTCAAGGTTCTGGTTTGGTCGGACCTCGTGCGCGCGTCAATGGCGCGGGGCAGTCTGGCGACATATGGTCAGCTTGTCCGCACGGCATGGATCTACATTGGATCTGGCGCGCTGTGGCGTCTGATGCGGCTGCGCAAGGGGCCGGTGATCGCGGCGCTTTACCCGGTTGCGTTTCTGCTATTGCAGGCTTTTCTGGCAGCCTTGGCGGGTTGGGCCGCATATCATGTTCTGATCAATCTTCTGGACTTCTTGCCCGCATGGTCCGGGGCCGCTTTTGCGGCTGTTGCTGGGGTCGGGCTGACCTGCGGCGTGATCGCATGGTTCAGGCGGCAGGATGGCAAATTGTTTGCCTATTACCTGATGCATGATTTTGCCTATTCGGCCCTCCACAGAGGCGCCAATTCGCCGGAGCTTCGGGCGCGGATGGTCGAATTTACCGACGAGATTGCCGCCTCGTTGTCCCAAGATTTCGATGAGGTGCTTGTGGTCGGGCATTCCTCCGGCGCGCATCTTGGCGTGTCGATCCTCGCGGACCTTATCCGGCGGGGCGGGGTCCGTGCCAATGGGCCAAAGCTTGGCTTTCTGTCATTGGGACAAGTGGTGCCGATGGTGTCTTTCCTGCCGCGCGCCGATCAGTTGCGCGCCGATCTGCACTATCTGTCAGCCCGGGAAGAACTTACCTGGGTGGACGTGACCGCACCGGGCGATGGGTGTGCTTTCGCCCTTTGCGATCCTGTTGCCGTATCGGGCGTGGCACCGGAGGACAAGCGCTGGCCTTTGGTCCTGTCGGCGGCCTTTACCCAGACACTTTCGCCCGAACGCTGGAAAGAGCTGCGCTGGCGGTTCTTTCGTCTGCATTTTCAGTATCTCTGCGCCTTCGACCGTCCCGGAGATTATGACTATTTCCGGATCACCGCGGGGCCGCTTAGCCTTGCCACGCGCTTTGCTGGACGCGCACCGTCAAAGTCCCGATTGGAAAAAGCGGTGTCGAAATACACGTCGATGGCGGCATGAGGGATCTGCCGCCCAAACCCCCGTCGCGGCCCGACAAGGTGTCGCTGTGGCGTTATATGCGGCTGTTTCGGCAGGATATTCTTTCGGCCCAGCCTGCACGCCTGTACCGCGCGTGGATGGCAGAGTTTCGCACACCCTTCTTCCGGTCCTATCTGCTTAATCAACCCGATTTGGTGAAGGCCGTCCTGAAAGAGCGGCCGGATGATTTTCCTAAATCCGACCGCATCAGCGAAGGCTTGCGGCCCCTGCTTGGCAACAGCGTGTTTCTGACCATTGGCGAAGCTTGGAAACGGCAGCGGCGGATCATTGATCCGGCATTCGAGGGCGGGCGATTGCGCGACACTTATCCTGCCATGTGGGCCGCCGGACAGCAGGCCGTGGCACGGCTGCGGTTGCGGGCAGGGCGCGACGTCGAGATCGAAGAAGTCACCAGCCATGTCGCCGCGGATGTGATCTTTCGCACGCTGTTTTCCATCCCGATCGAGGACCGGATGGCGCAGGCCGTGTTCCGGGAGTTCCGCACCTATCAATGCAGCCAGCCGTTGCTGAACCTTGCTGCCTTCGTGCCCTTGCCGCGCTGGATGCCGCGCTTCTTCTCGCGCCGGACCAAAGCCTCGGCGCGCAAGATCCGGGCGCTGATAACCCAGTTGACCGAAGCGCGCCGCGCCGAGATTGACGTAGGCACCGCCCCCGATGATCTGGCGACCAAGATCATGACAACCCCGGATCCCGACACCGGAGAGCTTTTCTCGGTCGGGGAAATGGTCGATCAGGTGGCGATCTTCTTTCTGGCGGGACACGAGACCTCGGCCTCGGCGCTGGCATGGGCGCTGTATTTGATGGCGCGTTACCCTGACTGGCAAGAGCAGGTGGCACAGGAGGCGCGGCAGCTTGAAACCGGCGCATTCTCGGAAATGTCGGCGCTGCGGATCAGCCGGGACGTGTTCCGAGAGGCTTTGCGGCTCTATCCACCCGTCCCGATGATGGTGCGAGAGGCAAGTTGTCCAGAGCGGTTCCGGGACAGGGACATTGCCAAGGGCGCTCAGATGGTCATCAGCCCGTGGCATTTGCATCGCCATGAGAGGCTTTGGGACGATCCGGATGGCTTTGATCCGGCGCGCTGGGGGACGCGGAATGGCACGAAATGCGCCCGCGAGGCGTTCATCCCGTTCTCTGCCGGGGCGCGTGTCTGTCCGGGGGCGGGTTTCGCGATGATCGAAGGACCGTTGCTTCTGTCGCTGGTGCTTCGGGATTTCAGGGTGGCGGTGGTGGATATGCCGGAACCGGTTGCGCATCTGACGGTCCGGTCCCGCGATGGCATACGATTGCGCGTTGTTGAGCGCGTCTGACCGTCCATGCCTCTGGCAGAAAGACATGTTGGATCTGAGCCATGTCGCCATGTTGGCGGATCACGGTTAGCGAGTCTTGTAGTAGCCCAAGACATAAACCCGGATGGCAGAGGCCAATCCGGCCTCGACCCCGCGTTTTTCATCAATCTCGGCGGCCAGCACGTTCAGGGGTTTGCACTCGGCCACGGCGATCTCGCGGAAGGCGTGCCAGAAGGCATCCTCCAACGAGACACTGGTGCGGTGGCCGCGCAGGGTCAGGGACCGTTTGACCGGTCGGGCGCTCATGCGTCCTTGTCGTCGGCCTTATGCCCGTCGAGCGATTTCGCAGCCTTGGCCAGCTTTGCGGCCATCGCCTGCTTGTCTTCCTTGCTGCGCCCGAATTTTGCCGAATGCATATTGGCATCGCGCTTTTCGGAATCGCGCTTGCGGTCCTTGCGTGCCTTGTTGAGGTTCGTCAGGTTGCTCATTCTTTGGGTCCGATCATATCTTCGGGACGCACAATGCGGTCGAAGGTTTCTTCATCGACAAAGCCAAGGGCAATCGCCTCTTCTTTCAGAGTGGTGCCATTCTTGTGGGCGGTCTTGGCGACTTTGGTGGCGTTGTCGTAGCCGATGGTGGGCGCAAGAGCCGTCACCAGCATCAGCGATTCTTTCATCAACTTCTCGATGCGTTCTACATTCGCCTTTGTGCCGACCACCATATTGTCGGTGAAGGCAGACGCGCTGTCACCAAGCAATTGCATGGATTGCAGGACATTGTAGCTCATCATCGGGTTGTAGACGTTCAGCTCAAAGTGGCCTTGCGAGCCGGCGATGCCCACGGCGGTGTCATTGCCCATGACATGCGCGCAGACCATGGTCAGCGCCTCTGCCTGCGTGGGGTTGACCTTGCCCGGCATGATCGACGAGCCGGGCTCGTTTTCCGGCAGGATCAACTCGCCCAGACCGGAGCGGGGGCCAGATCCCAGAAGCCGCATGTCATTCGCGATCTTGAACAGCGACGCCGCCACGGTTTTCAGCGCACCCGAGAACATCACCATCGCGTCATGCGCCGCGAGGGCCTCGAACTTGTTGGGGGCTGTCACGAAGGGCAGGCCGGTGATTTCGGCCATGTTGGCGGCGACCTTTTCGGCCCAGCCCTTGCGGGTGTTGAGCCCGGTCCCGACGGCCGTGCCGCCCTGGGCCAGTTCATAAATGTCGGGCAGGCACATTTCGACACGCTTGATGCCCTGCGCCACCTGATGCGCGTAGCCGCCGAATTCCTGGCCCAGGGTCAGCGGCGTCGCGTCCTGCGTATGGGTGCGACCGATCTTGATGATGTCCTTGAACTCTTCGGACTTCGCAGCCAGTGCGGCATGCAGTTTTTTCAGCCCCGGCAGCAGCACGTCGCGCGCCTGCATTCCGATGGCGACATGCATCGCGGTGGGGAAGGTGTCATTCGACGATTGCCCCATGTTGCAATGATCATTGGGGTGGACGGGCGATTTTGACCCCATCTCGCCGCCCAGCATCTCGATCGCCCGGTTCGAGATCACCTCGTTGGCGTTCATGTTCGACTGCGTGCCGGAACCGGTTTGCCAGACCACGAGCGGGAAATTGTCGTCGAACTTGCCGTCGATCACCTCGCCCGCGGCGGCGACAATCGCATCCCCGACTTTTTTCTCCAGCCCGCCCTGTTCCAGATTCGCCATCGCGCAGGCCTGCTTCACCACACCCAGGGCACGAATGATCGGCACGGGCTGCTTTTCCCAGCCAATCGGGAAGTTGATGATCGAGCGCTGGGTCTGTGCGCCCCAATACTTGTCTGAGGGAACCTCAAGCGGGCCGAAGCTGTCGGTTTCGGTGCGGGTCTGGGCCATGGAACGCTCCTGTCGTATGCAATCGCATGCCGTTTAGCGCCGATCCTTGCCATCCGCAATCTGCCACAGGCGCGCAGGGCAAGGGCAGGGCACCGCAGACGGCTATTTTCTGAAACTGTCGAGGCTGACCACCTCGGCGTCTTTTGGCGCGTCCTTTTTTGAAGCCTTCGAAGAGGCCTCCGAGGGCAAGCCTTCGTCGCGGACGATCTCGGGACCATGGGCGTCATCCTCGTCCTCGTCGCTGTCCTGGTTCTCGAATCGCAGACCGAATTCAACCGATGGATCGACGAAGGTCTTGATGGCGTCGTAGGGAATGAACAGCGCCTCGGGTGCGTCGCCAAAATTCAGCGAGACGCCGAACCCCTCGTCGCCCACTTTCAGGTTGTCATACCAATGCTGCATCACCACGGTCATCTCGCCGGGATAGCGGTCGGACAGCCAATCGGCGATCTGGACATCCGGATGACCCGTGTCGAAGGTGATGAAAAAGTGATGTTCCCCCGGCAGCCCGTCCGCGGCCACATCGGTCAGAACTTCCTTGATCAGCCCCCGCATCGCGCGATGCATCAGATTTCCGTAGTCTATGCTGCCGGACATATGTCTCTTTCCCTGCAAATTCGCGGACAGCATATGCGATCCGGCGGAAAACAAAAGACCGTGCGGGGTGAAAATTTCACCGTCCTGCCGAGGCCGGAACAGGGCGGCCGAACACCGCCGAAATTTGCCGACATACGGCGAAAAAGGCGGACGCGGCAACACCATCAGGGATACGCGTAAACGACGACAACTATGCGGGGCGGGGGAATTAAGTGCAGGCTTCTGTTGCCAGGTGCCTGCGAACCCCGCCTTACGCTGCTAGGCGCAAGGGCTTAAAGTTCGACAAACTCGAACTGCTTACGCAGCCAGAGCCATTGTCGGAGCACGGTTGTCATTTGCAACTGTACGATTTGTACCGATAACGGTGGTAACTCACCGGGACAAAGCATAACCCCTTTAGACGTTCGTCGATCCTGTTTCGGCCCCATGATCCCCAAATGAAGGATGTTTGGTGGAGCCGCCGGGTACCGCCCCCGGGTCCGATCCGCTTATTACGAGCGCGTTTATGTCCATAGTTCCCGAAGGAACAAGATGAATATAGGGCGCTTTGACGGGGCTGCAAAGGGGGTGGGGGCAAAGTTTGCAAATTTCATTTGTACCAGGCGCGGATTGTCGCGTCGCTACCGGGTTTTTCCTTGCAACTTGTTCGCACGATCCGGCAAACTGGGTCTGCGACAGGGGCGGCGTGTAAAATCTGAACCGCGTTTCTTGCCTGAGCGCGCCTTCATATGAAAAGAGGTGGGGATGATTTCGCCGGACTATGTGCTGACGATGGCACGATACAATGCTTGGCAGAACCGCCAGCTGCGCGGTGCGTTGGAACGTATGACCGATGCGGCGCTTCGGCAGGATCGCGGCGTGTTCTTCCGGTCCATCTTTGAGACCGTGAACCATCTTCTTTGGGCAGACCAGATATGGATGGCGCGGCTGGATGGGGGCAAGGCACCGAAGGGCGGTGTTCCCGAAAGCCCGAGGTTTCAGCCAACGCTTGCGGCGTGGAGCGCGGAACGGTTTCGCACTGACGGGCGCATTCTGCACTGGGCGGAAGCGCTGAAACCGGATGACCTGAAAGGCGCATTGAAATGGCATTCGGGTGTGCTGAAGGCGGATGTCTCGAAACCCAAAGGCCTGTGCGTGGCACATATGTTCAATCACCAGACACATCATCGCGGGCAGGTACACGGGATGGTCACCGCGGCAAAAGAGACGGCACCCGTGTCGGATCTGGCATTCATGCCCGACAGCGGTCCCTGGCTGTGATCGTCGCTTTGGGCTGAGCCGGCTGTAGGCACCATGACCGAAGCGGTTTTGACCACCATGACGTTGCGGCGCGGCATTGATCTGGCTGGCGGCTCTGCTGGGCAAGGTAATGGCATATGGTCAATCGGGCGGTTTTCTTGTCGCCACACGCCTTTGCACCATGTAGCATGACATAACATCGGGTTGCACCGTGGTGCTCAGGCCGATACGGGTGCGCCGCCGAGTGTCGCTTGGCAAGTGTCAAATGCCGCTCTGAGGGGCAGGTCGAGACGGTTCCGCGCCAAGCTGAACCGCAGGTGGACGTGTCGGCGGAGACACCGCGGCACCCCTGGAAACCAAATGAGATGTGCAAAAAAGGGCTGCCGCCCTTCGACAGCACGCGACAGGAGGGAAGAGATGTTCAACACAATTATGATCCCTGTGGATCTGGCGCATCAGGACAGGCTGAGCAAAGCGCTGCAATGTGCCGCTGACCTGGCCCGCCATTACAAAGCCAAGGTGATCTATGTTGGTGTCGCCGCCGCGACGCCCAGTTCGATCGCCCATTCACCAGAGGAATTCAAAAAGAAAATGGCTGAATTTGCCGCCTCGCAGGCCGAAATGCACGGGATCGCCGCCGAGGCACATGCCATGATCAGCCATGACCCGGCCACCGATCTGGATCCGACATTGCTGAAAGCGGTGAAAGAGACCCGCGCCGATCTGGTGGTCATGGCCAGCCATATCCCGAACCTGACTGACTATATCTGGCCGTCCAATGGCGGGACCATTGCCGGACATGCCGATGCCTCTGTCATGGTGGTACGCGACTAATTATCGAGCGGGCGCAATACCTGTGTAATGATGTAACGTAACAGGGGGTCAAAAATGACCGACGATTCTGAAAATCAGGGCATACCGGAGCCGGAAGGCGAGGTTGCTTTGATTGAGACCGATTATGAAATCGGACAAGATAATGTTGACGGTTCGGTTGGGCCGTTCGGCTTTGATATTCACAACCCGGTTTTCATGATTTCCGGCCTGAGCATCGTGCTTTTCGTGTTTTACACGCTCGCATTGCCCGAGCAGTCCGGCGTGGTTTTCAGTTGGCTGTTCACCACTGTAACGACTAGTTTCGACTGGTTTTTCATTGGTGCCGCCAACATATTCGTTCTGTTCTGCTTCCTGTTGATCGTCACGCCATATGGCCGCGTCCGTTTGGGCGGCGCGGACGCGACGCCGGATTACAGCTATATTGGCTGGTTCGCGATGCTGTTCGCCGCTGGCATGGGCATCGGCCTGATGTTCTACGGTGTCTCAGAGCCGATGAGCCATTTCAGCAGCTCCTTCGGTGGAGTTGCGATGGGCGAAGACGGGGTGCGCACGGATTGGGCACCACTTGGAGGTGCCGAAGGTGATCAGGTTGAGGCCGTGCGTCTGGGCATGGCCGCAACGATCTTTCACTGGGGTCTGCATCCTTGGGCGATCTACGCTGTCGTGGCGCTCAGCCTTGCGCTGTTCTCCTATAACAAGGGCCTGCCGCTGACGATCCGCTCGGCGTTCTACCCGATCCTGGGCGAACGTGTCTGGGGCTGGTGGGGCCATGTGATCGACACTCTGGCGGTTTTTGCCACGCTGTTCGGTCTGGCGACCTCGCTGGGCTTTGGCGCGACGCAGGCAAATGCCGGTTTGAACGAGCTGTTCGGCGTGCCCACCGGATCCACGACCGAAGTCATTCTGATCTCGGCGATCACCGCAGTGGCGCTGATTTCGGTGTTGCGCGGTCTGGATGGCGGCGTGAAGGTTCTGTCGGAAATCAACATGGGACTGGCGATTGCCCTGTTGATCTTCGTGCTGCTGGTCGGTCCGACGCTTCTGTTGCTGACCGGGTTCGTCGATTACCTGGTGGCCTATGTGCAATATCTGCCTCAACTGGCGAACCCGCTGGGACGCGAGGATGTCAACTTTACCCAAGGCTGGACCGCGTTCTACTGGGCTTGGTGGATCAGCTGGTCACCCTTCGTCGGCATGTTCATCGCCCGCGTCAGCCGTGGCCGGACCGTGCGCGAATTCGTCATCTGCGTGCTGCTGATCCCAAGCCTTGTCTGCGTGTTGTGGATGAGCGTTTTCGGCGGCATTGCGATCGATCAGGTGGTCTCGGACGGTTACACCGTGGCTCAAGAGGCCGCGCTGGAACTGAAGCTGTTCAAAATGCTGGATCAACTGCCCTTGGTGCAGATCACATCGCTGATCGGCATCGTGCTGGTGATTGTGTTCTTCGTGACGTCGTCGGATTCCGGCTCGCTGGTGATTGATACGATCACGGCAGGCGGTAAAGTTGACGCGCCTGTGCCCCAGCGTGTTTTCTGGTGTGTCTTCGAAGGCGCGGTGGCCATTGTGCTGCTGCTAAGTGCAGGCGGCTTGAAGTCACTGCAATCCATGGTGATCTCTACGGGGCTTCCGTTCACGGTTGTCCTGCTGATGATGTGCTGGGCGATCTGGAAAGGTTTGAGCACCGAAGCGCACTGACGCTGAGGATGGGTTTCGCATAAAGCGACGCCCCCCCAAAGAACAGAACAAGGGCGCGTTGTTTCGGCTTCGCGCCCTTGTTGATTATGCGGCCCCGAAAGCGGCCGTTATGTGTGTCAGGCGCCTGACGTAAAGGCAGGAATGTCCTCGACCTGTCTTGCGCCATCCAGTCCGGATCAGAAGCAGTGGTCATTTGTGACTTGGCCCGCCGAAAAGCCCCGCTATCTTTCGATAAAATACTGGGCCATTTGCGGCGATCTGAGGTTGATGCAAGCGTCTTGTCTGACGGGAACTTTCTGAACCCGACCAACGCAAAGCTATGATCATTGATCCGGGCGACGACGCGCTCCGTATTGCTATTACACGGAAAAAGGACAGACCGTTGAGCGATACTTCCCCGATACTGTTATGGTTCCGCCGAGATCTGAGACTGTCGGACCATCCGGCGTTGTCTGCCGCGTGTAAAACCGGGCGCCCTGTCATTCCGGTCTTCATTCTGGATGATCTTGTCAAAGGGCTGGGGGCCGCGCCTAAATGGCGGCTGGGGCTGGGATTGGAGAACCTGTCAGACGCGCTTGCCGACAAGGGCAGCCGACTGATCCTGCGGCGCGGTGCGGCCTTGCCCGTCTTGCGCGAGCTGATCGAGCAAACCGGCGCAGGCACGGTTTATTGGACGCGCGCCTATGATCCGGACAGCATGGCGCGGGACACGTCCGTAAAGCAGACGTTGAAACACGACGGCATCCAGGCGCAGAGCTTTGGCGGCCATCTGATGTTCGAACCGTGGACGGTTGAGACCGGGCAGGGCAGCTATTACAAGGTCTACACGCCGTTCTGGAATGCGGTGAAGGGCCGTGACGTTGACACGCCACTTCCGACACCGGGTAAGATCCAGCCGCCTGAGACGTGGCCACAAAGCGACAACCTTGGCGATTGGCAGATGGCTCAGGCCATGCAGCGCGGCGCAAAAATCGTGCGTCCGTATGTGCGCTTGGGGGAAAGTGCGGCGCAAGCCCGGCTGGGGGCGTTCATGGCGCATCGGGTTGCGGATTACGTCGATGATCGCAACCGGCCCGATGTTGATGGAACCTCTGGCCTGTCCGAGAACCTTGCCCTTGGCGAGATCAGCCCGCAGCAATGCTGGCATGCGGGCATCCGTGCGCGGGAAGAGGGCAAACGCGGGGCCGAGACCTTTTTGAAAGAACTGGTCTGGCGCGAGTTTGCCTATCATTTGATGTATCACACGCCGCGCATTCTGACCGATAATTGGCGCGAGGATTGGAACGCCTTCCCGTGGAACGAGGATCAACGACGCGCCGAGGTGCAGGCCTGGAAACACGCCCGCACCGGTATCCGCTTTGTCGATGCGGGCCTGCGCGAGATGTATGTCACGGGACGAATGCACAATCGCGCCCGGATGGTTGTGGCCAGCTATCTGACTAAGCACCTGATGTGCCATTGGAAGATCGGGATGCGCTGGTTCGAGGATTGCCTGATCGACTGGGATCCGGCCAGCAACGCGATGGGGTGGCAATGGTCGGCAGGCTCGGGTCCGGATGCCACACCCTATTTTCGGGTCTTCAACCCTGTCACCCAGTTGAAGAAATTCGACCCCGACGGCATTTACGCTAAATCATGGATCGCAGAGGATCGGCAGACCCCGACCGACACTGCCCTGAGCTACTTCGACGCCGTGCCGCGACGCTGGGGGCTGTCGGCGCAGGACAGCTATCCAGAGCCTGTCGTTTCCGCGTCCGATGGGCGTGAAAAGGCGCTGCAAGCCTATGAAAACAGGGATTTTTGATCCTGTGACGCACGATCTTCTTGCCCAAACGCCATGCCTGCGCCAAGCTATCTGCCATCAACATGACCACCGGAATGACATGATCCTGACGACAACCCAGAACCAGCCCGACCTGCCGCGCTATTTCGCCCGCGTCTTTGACATTGCCCAGGGGATGAACCGGGGCCGCATCGACTTTGTGCTGCCGGACGGGCGCATCTTTCGTGCCGAAGGCCGCGCACCCGGACCCGTTGCGCAGCTTGATATTCACAACCCCGATATATTCGCACGGCTGATCCGCGACGGCGATCTGGGCTTTTCAGACGCCTATCTGGATGAATGGTGGAGCACGCCGGACCTGATGGCGTTCATGGACCTGATCCATGCCGACAATGATGTGATTTTCGATGGCTTCCCCGGTATGGGGCTGGTGCGCGCGTTCGAGAGAGCGCGGTTCTGGTTGCACTCCAACTCGCGCCGCCAAGCGAAGAAGAACATCGCCCATCACTACGACCTGGGCAATGATTTCTATGGGCTTTGGCTGGACGAGACCATGACCTATTCATCGGCCCTGTTCGAGACCGGGCAGGAAAGTCTGGAAAAGGCGCAGATCGCGAAATATGCGCAGCTTGTGGACGAGATGGGCGCAAAACCCGGCGATCATGTGCTGGAGATCGGGTGCGGCTGGGGCGGGTTTGCCGAATATGCCGCCAAAGAGCGTGGGCTTCGGGTGACCGGCCTGACGATCAGCCGCGAACAGTTCGATTATGCGCAGGCGCGGATTGCGGCTGCGGGGCTGACGGATCTGGTGGAGTTCAAGCTGCAAGATTACCGCGACGAGACCGGAACCTATGACGGCATCGCCTCGATTGAGATGTTCGAGGCGGTGGGTGAAAAATACTGGCCGGTGTATTTCGACACGCTGCGCGAGCGGCTGAAACCCGGCGCGCATGCGACGCTTCAGATTATCACGGTGCAGGACAAACGCTGGGAGGTTTACCGTCGCGGCGTGGATTTCATCCAGAAGCATATCTTCCCGGGCGGCATGCTGCCCAGCCCCGGTGCCTTGCGGGCCGAGGTCGAAAAGGCCGGGCTGCGGATCGCCAGATCGGTCGAGTTTGGCGAAAGCTACAGCCAGACCTTGCGACGCTGGCACGACACGTTCAATGATCGCTGGTCCGAGATTGCCGAACTGGGCTTTGACAAGCGCTTTCAAAGATTGTGGAACTTCTATCTGACCTCCTGCGCGGCGACTTTTCACAGCGGAAATTGCGACGTGACCCAGATAACCCTGACACGGCCCGCCTGATTCCTGCGGTCGTGGTGTGTGTATCCCTAACGTGTTATGCGGTCGGGAACGTAAAGGTCCGGTGAAAGCAACCCTATGACATCGCTATTTTTTTATGGCAGCCTGCGCCATGTGCCGCTGCTGGAGATCGTGCTTGGCCGCGCCGCCGGGGGCATCGATATGCAGCCCGCAACCCTTCCCGACCATGCGGTGCGCGCTGTCGCGGAAGGACCATTTCCCACCATAGGTGCCGAACAGGGCGCAGAGACACAGGGCCTGCTGGTGCGTGGACTGGATCCGCAGGACATTGCCCGGCTGGATTTCTATGAAGCCGGGTTTGAGTTCGATACCAGGGGTCTGCCAGTCGAAACGGATGAGGGCGCGATCATGGCCCAGGTCTACTTTCCGGCCGGGGACCATTGGACGCCGGGTGATTTCTGGTCGCTGCAAGACTGGGTCGATCAATGGGGGCAGCTTAGCTGTGACGCGGCGCGCGAGGTGATGGGCCGCTACGGCAAGGCCTCGCCGCAAGAGATCAGCGCGCTTTTCCCGTTCATTCGGTCGCGGGCCTGGGCGCGGCGACTGGCGGTGCAACCCGCACCGCAGACCTTGCGCGCGCAAATGACCGATCAGGATGTCGAGATTACCGCGGAACGACCCGGCTTTGACGGTTTTTTCCGGATGCGTGCCTTCAGCTTGCGCCACCGGACCTTCGCAGGCGGCTGGAGCGAGACCATGAACCGCGAGGCCTTTGTGGCCTTCGATGCAGCGCTGGTGCTGCCCTACGATCCCGCAACCGACCGGGTGATGCTGATTGAACAGATGCGCTATGGTCCGCTGATGCGGGGCGATCCGGCACCCTGGGTGCTGGAGCCGGTGGCAGGGCTTGTCGATGCGGGCGAGACGCCAGAGGCCTGCGCGCGGCGCGAGGCGGTGGAGGAGGCCGGGCTGACACTGGGCGAGATGCGCCCAATGCCGGCTGTCTATGCCTCTCCGGGCTATTCCAGCGAGTTCTTTCACTGCTTCCTTGGACTGTGCGATCTGTCGCCAAAAGATGCCGGGCTGGGCGGACTGGACACCGAACACGAGGATATCCGCAGCCATGTTCTGCGCTTCCCGGCGGCCATGGCGCTGCTTGATAGCGGAGAAGTGAACGCGGGTCCTTTGGCGATGATGCTGCTATGGTTGGCGCGTGAGCGGCCAAACTTGAGGTCCGGCATGCGTCCGGTGGGTTGATATCCCCCCCCGTTGCGCCCTACATCTGATGGCTGACAGAACAGACGATGACAAAGGAGGCGCCGCATGCGCATTGCAGGTGATCTGGCCGAAGCGATCGGCAACACACCACTGATCCGGCTGCGCCGCGCCAGCGAGGCGACGGGCTGCGAAATCCTTGGCAAGGCGGAGTTCATGAACCCCGGCCAATCGGTCAAGGACCGTGCTGCCCTCTTCATCATCCGCGACGCGGTGGAAAAGGGCCTTCTGAAACCCGGTGGCACGATTGTCGAGGGGACGGCCGGCAATACCGGTATCGGGCTGGCGCTGGTTGGCGCGTCGATGGGGTTCCGGACGATCATCGTCATCCCCGAGACGCAAAGCCAGGAAAAGAAGGATATGATCCGACTGGCCGGCGCGGAACTGGTGCAGGTGCCCGCAGCGCCCTACCGCAATCCCAACAACTATGTGCGCTATTCCGGCCGTCTGGCCGAGGAACTGGCCGCGACGTCGGAAAAGGGCGTGATCTGGGCCAACCAGTTCGACAACACCGCCAACCGTCAGGCCCATATCGAAGGCACCGGCCCGGAGATCTGGGACCAGACCGGCGGCAAGGTTGACGGGTTCATCTGTGCGGTCGGCTCCGGCGGCACTCTGGCGGGCGTGGCGATGGCGCTGCAACCCAAAGGCGTCAAGATCGGCCTTGCCGATCCGATGGGGGCCACCCTGTTCAACTATTATACCACGGGCGAACATGCGGCCGAGGGAAGCTCGATCACCGAAGGTATCGGGCAGGGGCGGATCACCGCCAATCTTGAAGGGTTCACCCCGGATTTCAACTACCAGATCCCCGATGACGAGGCGCTTCCCGTGGTGTTCGACCTGCTGGAAGAAGAAGGCCTGTGCCTTGGCGGGTCGTCCGGTATCAACGTGGCCGGCGCTGTGCGCATGGCGCGGGAAATGGGGCCGGGGCACACGATCGTCACGGTGTTGTGCGACTATGGCACACGCTACCAGTCGAAACTGTTCAACCCCGATTTCCTGAAGGACAAGGGCCTGCCCGTGCCCGGCTGGATGGACCGTGCTCCCGCCTCCATTCCAGGCGTTTTCCAGGAGGTCTGATGCCCAACCCATTGGTCTTTTTCAAAGCGGCCCTGTTGCCGCTGCTGCTGGTATTGATGCTGGCGGTTCAGGTATTTGCCCAGAACCCGGTTGATTACGACACCTGGGCCAAGCAGGCAACATCCGCCGAATCCGTGGTCGAGGCCGAGAGTGCCACGGATACAGAGCTTGAAACCCTGCGCGCCGGTATTGCCAAGTGGCGAGAGCAGTTTCTTGCGGCCAGCAATGTCAGCACACCGCGCATAGATACCCTTCAGGGGCAGATCGATGCGCTTGGTCCGAAACCCGAGGAAGGCACCGAGGAGCCTGCGGAACTGGCCGACAGGCGCTCTGCCTTGAACGAGCAGATGGAAGAGTTGCGTGCTCCCCTTCGCCGCGCCGAAGAGGCCTATAACCGCGCCAACGCCATCATCTCGGAAATCGACACGATCATTCGTGAACGACAGGCCGCGGCGTTGCTGGAACTGGGCCCATCCCCCATCAACCCCGCGCTCTGGCCCGCAGCGATCGAGTCGTTGCTGGCTTCAGTGAATGAGCTGATCGTCGAGGTTGAAGAAAACTGGGCGTCAGACGAAAAGCGTAGCCAGGCGAAGGCCCAACTGCCTTTGGTGCTGTTTCTGCTCGCGCTGGGCCTGTTGCTGATGCTGCGTGGCCGGGTCTGGATCGGCGGTGCGGTGAAACGTTTGCGCAAATTGACCCGCAAAGGCACCGGCGTCTGGAGCTTTCTGGTCTCGCTTGGTCAGATCATCGTGCCGATGGTGGGCATCATTGCCCTGACGCTGGCGATTTTTGCAACCGGGATGCTGGGTGAACGCGGCGCGCTGCTGCTGTCGGCTGTTCCCGGCTGGGCGATGACGATCCTTGGCGTGTGGTGGTTGGGCGACCAGACGTTCTCGCGCATGGACGATGTCGGATCCCTGCCGCTTGATCGCTACCGGCGCACCGAGGCCCGCATCGATGTCGGCATTCTGGGCGTGTTGCTGGTGGCGCAAGACGTGATCGTCAAGGTCGCCGCCGCCGAGGAGTACAGCATTGCCACAATTGCGGTGCTGAAGCTTCCGATCATCGTGTTGGCCGGCATCGTGCTGTTCCGTCTGGGTCTCATCTTGCGCCAGGTCGGCGTTGCCCAGGAACGTGACAATCCCGACACGACGGAAGCGGCGTTCCGGATTCGCATGGTCCGCCTTCTTGGCCAGGTCGCCATGGTGCTGGCCGTGATTGGCCCGGTCATGTCAGCGATTGGCTATGCCAATGCCGGTGAGGCGATGATTTTCCCGACTGTGCAGACTTTCGCTCTTCTCGGTGTGCTGCTGGTATTGCAGCGCTTTGTTTTCGATCTTTATGCGTTGATTACCGGGCGCGGCGACGAGGACGGCGACGGGTTGCTGCCGGTTCTGGGGGCGTTTGTGCTGACGCTGGCATCCCTGCCGGTACTGGCGCTGATCTGGGGCGCGCGCGTTGCTGACCTGACAGAGCTTTGGGCGCGGTTTCGCGAGGGCTTTACCTTTGGCGATACCCGCATCGCGCCAACCGATTTCCTGACCTTTGCCATCGTTTTCGTCATCGGTTACGCCGCGACGCGGCTGTTGCAGGGCGGTCTGCGCGGATCGGTGCTGCCAAAGACCAAGCTGGATATCGGCGGGCAGAATGCCATCGTCTCGGGTGTTGGCTATCTGGGGATTTTCCTCGCCGCGCTGATCGCGGTGACGGCCACGGGGCTGGATCTGTCCTCCCTGGCAATCGTCGCCGGTGCGCTGTCGGTCGGGATCGGTTTCGGCCTACAGAACATCGTGTCCAACTTCGTCTCGGGCATCATCCTGCTGATCGAGCGGCCGATTTCCGAAGGCGACTGGATCGAGGTCGGTGGAACGCATGGCACCGTCCGAAGCATCTCTGTCCGTTCCACACGGATCGAGACATTCGACCGCTACGACGTGATCATCCCCAACGCCGATTTTGTCTCTGGCCGAGTGTCAAACTACACCCGTGGAAATGCCTTGGGACGGATCATCGTTCCCGTGGGCGTGGCCTACGGGACAGATACCCGCAAGGTCGAAGAGGTTCTCTTGCGCATTGCCCGTTTCCACCCGCTGGTGATGCTGACCCCGGCACCCTATGTGCTGTTCAAGGGCTTCGGTGCCGATTCGATGGATTTCGAAATCCGCGCGATTCTGTCGGACGTCAACGAAATTATGGGCGTGAAAACAGAGATGAACCATCAGATCGTCGAGGCCTTCGCGAAGGAGGGTTTCGAAATTCCATTCGCACAGCGCGACGTTTGGCTGCGCAACCCCGAAACGTTGATGCAGGGCAAGGGCGCACCGCAATCCGAAGCGGAGCATGTTCGGGACGATGACAACAAGGACCAGTCGGACCCCGTTCATAATCCGATCCCGAGCGAACCCAATCAGGCGTCAAGCGACGGAGACGGAGATGGCGACACATGACTGAAGCGCTTTACCTGACAGAGCCTTATCGGCGGGATGCACCCGGTATCGTGACCGGCCACACACCCGAGGGCGGCCTTGTCGTGCATAACCCGCTGTTCTACCCGACCGGCGGCGGCCAGCCGGGCGATAGCGGCGTTCTGGACTGGAACGGCGTGGAAATCCCGATTGCCACGGCGGTCAAGGCGGATGGTGGCGGCAGTGTTCTGGTCGCGGCGGAACCGGTCATGCTGCCGCCCGTTGGGGCACATGTCACGCAGCGGCTCGACTGGGAACGCCGTCACCGCCATATGCGGATGCACACTGCGTTACATTTACTGTCGGTTGTCATCGCTCTGCCTGTGACCGGTGGTCAGGTCAGTGCAGATCGCGGGCGTCTGGATTTCAACATGCCAGAAGCGCCAGAGGATCGCGATGCCATTGAAGACGCGCTTAACGCGCTTGTGGATCGCGATTTGCAAGTCACCGAGGATTGGATCACCGAGGCAGAGCTGGATGCCAATCCCGGTTTGGTCAAGACCATGTCGGTGCAACCGCCGCGCGGCGCGGGCGTCATTCGCCTTGTCCGCATTGGCGAGGGGAGCGGTCAGGTTGACCTGCAACCCTGCGGCGGTACGCATGTCGCCCGGACCGGAGAAATCGGTCATATCCGCTTGGGCAAGATCGAAAATAAAGGCCGCCAGAATCGCCGCGTCAACCTGCACCTGCGCTAGGTGATCGGGTTTTAATGTTCGCGAAAGGGCGAAGGGGTGTCCCTTTCGCCCGATCAAGGTCAGTCAGGCGCAGCTTGTCATGTCTCTGCGGTGATGCGTGGAGAGAGCGCCGCGATTATTCCGCGCAATTCGGCAAGGCCCTTCAACCGTCCGATAGAAGGATAGCCCGGCTGCGCACTGCGCCCCAGATCGTCAAGGATGTCCTGCCCATGATCCGGCCGGAAGGGGAGTGACCAGTCGGTACGGCCAGCAGCCTTGCGCCGCGCCTCTTCGTGCAAGACAGCCTCTACCAGCGCCACCATATCGGTATCGCCGCCCAGATGCTCGGCTTCATAGAACGATCCGAAAATCTCGTCCGACTCTCGTTTGACGTTGCGCAGATGCAGGAAATGCACCCGGTCGCCAAGACGCTCCATCATACCCGGCAGATCGTTGTCAGGCCGCGCACCAAGGGAACCGGAACACAGTGTGATGCCACTGGCGGGCGAGTTCACAGCATCCATTACCGCCTTGTAATGCGCCTCGGTCGACATGATGCGCGGCAGGCCCAGCAGCGGTACGGGAGGATCGTCAGGATGGCAGCACAGCCGCAAGCCCAGCTTTTCCGCCGTGGGCACGACCTCTTCGAGGAAGGTAACGAGATTTGCGCGCAACTGATCCTCGCTGATCGCGGCATATTCGGCCAGATGCGTGCGCACATCTTCCAGCGAAAAATTCTCGGCCGCGCCGGGAAGGCCGAACACGAGGTTGCGCAGCAGTTGCGAACGATGGGCGTCATCCATCTCTGCAAAGCGTTTGCCTGCGGCATCCTTAAGCGCCTTATCATACTCCTCGGCAGCGCCGGGACGTTCGAGGATATGCAGGTCAAATGCGGCAAAGTCGGTCAGGTCGAACCGCATGCAAGTGCCACCGTTGGGCAGGCGCCAGGCAAGATCCGTGCGGGTCCAATCCAGTATTGGCATGAAGTTGTAGCAGATCACCTCGATCCCGGCATCGGCAAGATTGCCAAGGCTTTCGCGGTAATTGGCAATATGGGTCCGCCAGTTGCCGGTCTGCTTCTTGATATCCTCGCTGACAGGCAGGCTTTCGACCACATCCCATGCCAGACCCGAGGGGCGTCCGTCTTTCATGTGCGCAATCACGCGTTGACGTTCGGCAATCTCTTCCTTGGACCACACATCCCCCGTCGGGATGTGGTGCAGGGCGGTGACAATGCCGGTCGCGCCCGCCTGGGCAACGTCATCTATGGACACAAGATCTTTTGGTCCGAACCAGCGCCAGGTTTGTTTCATTACTTCCTCCCGAGTCGTGCGATGATTGAGTGATAACAGACCCTGCGTTTAATGCCTAGTATGGAAGTATGGAAGTATGTTATTCAGCGCGTGGAGGTAGAATCATGACGGCATCTGTCACAGGTATAGGGGCTTTGGACCCGACATTGCCAATCACGCCACAGATCTACCGTATCCTGCGCGACCGTATTATCCACAATGATCTGACCCCTGGAAACCGGATTTCCGAATCCGAAATTGCCGCACTTCATCAGGTCAGTCGCCAACCGGTCCGTGAGGCCTTTATCAAGCTGGCAGAGCAGGGGCTTCTGGCCGTGCGTCCGCAGCGCGGCACGATCGTCAACAAGATCGCCTATTCGGTCGTTCTGGACGCGCGTTTTCTGCGCGAAGCGATAGAGGCCGATATTGTCAGCATTCTGGCGCAGTCGCCGGATGCGGGCCTGGTGTCGAATCTGCGCAAACAGCTTGATGTCCAGCGCGCCTTGGACCCAAAAGATTCAAGCGATTTCATTCATTTGGATGAACGCTTTCATTTCACGCTCGCCGCGGCCGCAGGCAAGGGCGGGGCGTGGAAGCAAGTGGAGGGGCTGAAATCGCAGATGGACCGTGTGCGGTATCTTTCCTTGTCGCAATTCCCCGTGGCCAAGCTGATCGGTCAGCACGAAGCCATTGTCGACCACATCGCCGATGGTGACCGCCGCGGTGCCAATGTTGCGATCCGCACCCATTTGCGCGAGGTTCTTTCCGACCTTACCCAGATCGTTGCCGCGCATCCCGAGTTTTTCGACCTGCCGGCGGGGGAGCTTCCCCAACCGGTCAATGCACCTATCCTATGAGGAGTGGATACATGACGTTCAATTGGAAACTTCCAGCCGTTGCCGCGACCGTGGCGGCATTGTTGACAGCGCCTGCCTTCGCGCAGGACATGACGCTGAAGCTGGGCCATCTGGCCAATGAGGACAATCCCTGGCACATGGCCTCGGTCAGGTTCGGCGAAGAGCTGACCGCGCTGACAGACGGGCGCATTACCGTTGAGGTGTTCCCGAATGAAAGCCTGGGCAAGGAAATCGACCTGATCAACGGCATGCAGCTTGGCACGGTTGACATGACCATCACCGGAGAGTCCCTGCAAAACTGGGCACCGATGGCAGCCCTGCTGGCGGTTCCCTATGCCTACAAGTCGCTGGAGCACATGGATGAAGTCGCCAGTGGCGAGATCGGCGATCAGATCAAGGCGCAGATCATCGAGAAGGTGCAGATCCGCCCCATCGCGCATTTCGCGCGCGGACCGCGCAACCTGACATCCAACCGGCCGATCACTTCGCCGGATGATCTGAACGGTTTGAAAATGCGCGTGCCGAACGTGCCGCTGTTCATCGACGTGTGGAAGGCGCTTGGCGCGAACCCCGGCCCGATGGCGTTCTCCGAAGTGTTCACCTCACTTCAGAACGGCACCATCGAGGCGCAGGAGAACCCGCTGGCACTGATCCGGTCAGCGAGCTTTAACGAAGTGCAGAGCCACGTCAACATGACAGAGCATGTCCGTTCGTGGATTTACCTGACCATCGCGGAAAGCACTTGGGCGAGCCTGTCCGAAGAAGATCAGGGTGCCGTGATGGAGGCCGCCTCGCGCGCGCAGGCCTATGAGCGGGAACTGTTCAACGAAAGCATCGCCGCCGACCGTGCCTATCTGGAGGAAAACGGCATGACATTCGTAGAGGTTGATGGTGCCGCCTTCCAGGCAAAAGCCAAGGATGCGGTGCTGGCCAATGTCAGCGACGAGATCAAGCCGATCGTCGAAGGCCTGTTCGCTGAATAAGCGACAGGTTACATCTAGATCAAGCGGCGTCGCCCCGGACGGGCGGCGCTGTCCTTTCAGTCCAGGGGGCTCATGGTGAAACGCGCAGAAAGACTAATCGACCTCCTTGTGCAGCTTGCGCGGATCGGGGCCGGAATTTCCTTTTCGGTGCTGATCGGCGCGGTGTTGATACAGGTGGTGGGGCGCTTCATCGGCAGCTCTCCGGTCTGGACCGAGGAACTGACGCGTTACGCGCTGCTGTTCTCGGTGGCATTTGGTGCGGGGCTTTCTTTTCGCACCGGTGATCTGGTGAACGTCGATGTCGTCTGCGAGTCGCTGCCGGGTCGCATGCCTTGGTTGCTGCGCCTCTTCGCGGGCATCGTCACCGCTGGGCTGGCGATCTACCTGCTGCCGCATGCCTGGAAATACGTCTCCATCGGAAAGATGCAGACCGCCCCCGCATTGGGGATCAAAATGCACTACGTCCATTTTACGGTCTGGCTGATGCTGGCGCTGCTGGCCCTGTTTGCAAGCCTGCGCGTCGTCGGAATGCTGACCGGCACCGAAGATGGCAAACCCCGCAAGCCCGAAGAGGACTGAGCAATGGATGTCACGGTTTTGTTTCTGGTCTTCGTCGGCGGCCTAGTCGCTGGCGTTCCGGTTGCGATCACGCTTGGGGTCTCGTCGTTGGCCTATCTGCTGCTGGCGGGGATACCGCCCGTCGTCATGCCGCAAAAGATGTATGCGGGCATGGATGTTTTCGTGCTGCTGTCGATTCCGGGCTTCATCCTTGCGGGCAACCTGATGAATCAGGGCGGCATAACAGAGCGTATCATCCGCTTTGCCAATTCGCTGGTCGGCTGGATCCGCGGCGGGCTGGGTCTGACAAACATCGCTGCCTCCATGCTGTTCGGTGGCATCACCGGCACGGCTGTGGCCGATGCGGCCTCGATCGGTGGGGTGATGATACCGGGGATGAAGAAAGCGGGCTATCCCGCTGATTTCGCTGCCGCAGTCACCGCAGCCTCATCGACCGTCGGGCCGATCATTCCGCCCTCTGTGCCGATGATTATTGTCGGCGCGCTGTCCGGTATCTCGGTCGGCAAGATGTTCCTTGCGGGTGCCGTACCGGGTATCCTGATGGGGCTGGCGATGATGGTGACCTGCTTCGTGATTTCGGCGCGCCGCGATTTTCCGCGCCAGCCGTGGCAAGGTGCGGGTGAGGTCGTCCGGTCCTTCGGCGGGGCTTTCTGGGCGCTGGCGATGACCTTCCTGATCATCTACGGTCTGCTGTCGGGCTTGGCCACGCCGACAGAAACGGCCGTTGTTGCGTCGGTCTACGCCTTCATGGTCGGGGCCTTCATCTACCGCGAGTTGAAAGTGTCCAAACTGCCGGGCATCGTGGTGGACAGTGCAGTGTCGGCTGCGGGTATCCTTGCGCTGGTGGGCTTTGCCAATGTGTTTGGCTGGATTCTGGTGTCGGAACATATCCCGCAGGCAATCGCCGAGGGCGTGCTTTCGCTGACAGGCAACAAGTTCATGGTGATCCTGATCATCAACCTGCTGTTGCTGTTCGTTGGCATGTTCATGGAAACGATTGCCGCACTGATCATCCTGTTTGTGCCGCTTCTGTCGCTGGCGCAGGCTGTGGGGATTGACCCGTTGCACTTTGCCACCTTCGCAGTGCTGAACCTGATGATCGGTCTGACAACGCCGCCGGTGGGCGTGTGCCTTTTTGTCTGCGCAGGCATCGCGCGCCTGCCTTTGGCGCCGGTGGTGGTGGCCATCCTGCCATTCCTTGCGACCAATATTCTGGTGCTGCTGGCCGTCAGCTACATTCCCGCACTGGCCACATGGTTGCCTTCGGTGCTGATCCCCTGACCTGACAAAAGAACGCCGCGCGACCCGAGGGGCGCGCGGCAAATTCCTGCGTAAGTAAAGGTCCGGTTATGTCGCGCTCGCGTCTAGTGCGGCGATGATCGGCAGGAAGTCCGAGGCCTTCAGGCTGGCCCCGCCGACAAGTGCGCCATCGACATTCGACACCGCGAAAATCTCTTCGGCATTCGAGGCTTTGACCGACCCGCCATAGAGGATACGGACCGACCGCCCGACGCCCGCGCCAAAGCGCCGCTCCAGTCGCGTGCGGATGAAATCATGCACCTCGCCGATCTGGTCGGTTGTCGGAACCTTGCCAGTACCGATGGCCCAGATCGGTTCATAGGCGATCACCAGATTGTGGCCGGTGGCGCTGTCCGGGACAGAGCCTGAAAGCTGTCCGCCAATGATGTCGAGCGTGTTGGACGACTCGCGCTCTGCAAGGCTTTCACCGACGCAGATCACCGCGATCAAATCGGAATCAAACGCAGCGCGGGCCTTGGCGCGGATGGCGTCGTCATGCTCGTCGTGGTCCTGACGCCTTTCGGAATGACCCAAGATGACATGGGTCGCCCCCGCATCCGCCAGCATGGTAGCGGAAATGTCGCCGGTATGCGCGCCTGTGGCCTCGGCATGACAATCCTGGCCGCCGATGGAGACAGGTTTGCCTTGGATTGCCTCGGCGGCGCGTGACAACAGCGTCGAAGGCGGGCAGATCAGCACATCGCAGGCGGCGGGCTCGGGGCCATTGGCGATCTCCGCCAACTCTTCCAGAGCGGCGGCAGTACCGTTCATCTTCCAGTTTCCGGCGGCAAGTTTGCGTCTCATCTCGGTCCCTTCATGCGATTTGCGCACATCATGGCGGCATGCGATTTGCGCACATCATGGCGGCGTAAGACGGGCCGTCAAGGGCAAGCGGCTTGTGGGGACAGAAGGGTACGCGATCAGAGATGGAATATCGCGTTGGCGGCGCAGGAAAAGCCCCTAGCGCGTTGTGGTGATCGCGTCAGGATCCAGTTCTTCGACATCCTTGAATTTGATGGATTCACCACAGCCGCAGGCATCGGCGACATTGGGATTGTTGAAGCGGAACCCGGATTCAAGCAGCGAGGTTTCGTAATCAATCTCGGTGCCGAAGAGAAACATCTGGGCCATCGGAGCGATCATGACGCAGGCCCCGTCCTGGGTGACGACCTCGTCATTCGGATCGGCCTGATCGACGTAGTCCATGGTGTATTCCATGCCCGCGCAGCCGCCCTTCTTGACGCCGATGCGCAAACCAGCGCGCCCTTCCTTGTCCATCAACCGGGTGATCTGGCGAATGGCATTGGGGGTCATGCTGATCGGGGACTTTCCGGGAATGCCGAACATTTCGATATATCTCCTTGCCTTGACCTCAAGATAGGTCCCGGTTTCGAATTTCTCAAGAGATCCGCGGCACTGCTCAAGCGAAACGTTGGCATCTGGCGGGGTCGGCCGGATTTCGTTGACCGCGATTGACGCCGCTGGACACAATATAGACAACGAGGGTTTGTTGATGCCTATCAGTGCGGTGCGGTGCGCGGCGCGAAGCGGCGCGCTTGCTTACATGAAGCCCAGTTCCAGCCTTGCTTCGTCGGACATCATCTCCATGCCCCAAGGCGGCTCCCAAGTCAGATCCACATCGACCTGCTTCACCCCTTGCAGCGGTTCGACCGCATCGGCGATCCATCCCGGCATCTCGCCTGCCACCGGGCAACCGGGTGCGGTAAGCGTCATCACAACGCGGACCTCGTTTTCGGGGCTTATATCAATTGTGTAGACCAGCCCGAGGTCATAGATATTTACGGGGATTTCAGGGTCATAGACCGAGCGGCACGCTTCCACCACGCTGTCATATAGCGGGTGGTCCGTGCTGGATGGCTCGATCAGCGGCGTGCCCTCCATGGGCGGTTGCGCGTCATTCATTTGGGCTGTCCTGTTCTTTCCTGACCAAACATATAGGAAATGGGAGGTGCCGGGTAAAGGGGCGGATGGAAAGATGCCGCGCGGCATTTTGGGCAATAGATAGGGGAACAGGGCTTTTTGGGGGGCGACGTCGCCGTGCTGACCGGGCGGCGGTGGATGTGGCGCTTTCAGGAGTGAGGGGCCAGCCCCTCACACTCCCCGGAGTATTTTTGCCAATGAGAATTGGCTGGGGGGGGAGGTGAGAGGTCAGGTCGTAGGCGGCTGGATGGATTTGGCAGGTAGCTTTCTGCGCCGTACCGGCGCGGGGCGGGCGCGGGCCTCGATGCTGTCATAGAGCAGACCGGTAATGTTTTTGTTCGAGGCCTTTTCAATGCCTTCCAGGCCGGGCGAGGAATTGACCTCCAGTACCTTTGGGCCCGTGTCAGAGCGCAGAAGGTCGACGCCGGCCAAGCCAAGGTTGAAGGCACGGGCAGCGCGCAGGGCGGTGTCGCGCTCCTCTTTGGTGATGCGCACAGATGTGGCGCTGCCGCCGCGATGCAGGTTGGACCGGAAATCACCTTCGGCACCGGTGCGTTTCATCGAGGCCACGACCTTGCCCGCGATCACCAGACAACGGATGTCTTCGCCTGCGGATTCCTTCACGAATTGTTGCACCAGGAAATTTGCGCGCAGGCCGCGAAATGCGTCGATGACGGATTCGGCGGCCTTTTTGGTTTCCGCCAGGACGACGCCTTTGCCTTGGGTGGATTCGAGCAGTTTGACGATCAGCGGGGCCTGTCCGACCAGTCCGATCAGGTTGGACGTGTCCTTGGGGCTGGCTGCGAAGGCGGTTGTCGGCATCCCGATCTTTTGCGAGGCCAGCACTTGGTGGGCATGAAGTTTATCGCGGCTGGCGGTGATGCCTGCCGAGCCGTTCAAGCAATAGGTGCCGATGGTTTCGAACTGCCGGATCACGGCCGTGCCATAGGGCGTGATGGACGCGCCGATGCGCGGGATGACCGCATCATAGCGGGGCAGGCGTTTGCCGTCGTAATGCACTTCGGGGGCCAGTTGGTTGATCGCCATGTAGCAGCGCGTGGTGTCGATGACCTCTACCGAATGTCCACGCTCTTCGCCCTCTTCGACGAGGCGGCGGGTGGAGTAATTGTTCTCGCGGCTGAGAACGGCGATGCGCAGCGCGCGGTTGGGCGCGGATTTGCGAACCTTGGTGGAATGATACACGTCATAGCTGAGTTCCGGTTGGCAGAACCGATCGGTCGCGACGATCTGGATGTGATCTTTCAGCGCCTGTCGGCCCAGCAACATCCGGCTGGCCATATTGGCGCGGTTGGTCAGCGTGATCTCGATGTCCCAGCTCTCATTGCCCACTTTCATCGGCGTCGAGATGACATAGCGGGGTTCGGCCTCGCCATTCGACGAGGTGACGTCGCGTCGGTCGATTATGGGTGCGGAACACGGGATGATCAGGTCGTCCCGTCCCGGTATCGGGTGGATGGTGAAACGCACTTTCGGGCGCGTCGCCGGACCGAAGGTCTCAATGTCGAACGCATGCAGGGCCGAGGTACGCGCCCCGGTGTCGACCTTGACCTTGAGCGCAGGCAATCCGAGATCGGGCAGGGCAACCCATTCTTCCCAGCCGAAGGTCAGTGTTTCCGTCATGACGTTTGTCCTTCGCGTGAAGCGTGAGTTTCCGCACCTATCAAGCCAAGCGGCTTCCCGCAAGACAATGCGCCCCGACGTTCGGGGGCTTGGCAAGCTGCGTCGCTTGCTGCAAAGGAGGGCGCATGACGCGATTTTCCTTCTCTCTCACTGCCACGGACGGCGCGGCGCGGACCGGTGTGATCTCGACCCCGCGAGGGGACATTCGGACACCGGCTTTCATGCCTGTGGGCACCGCGGCCACGGTCAAGGCAATGATGCCGGACTCGGTGCGCGCGACCGGCGCTGACATCCTGCTGGGCAACACCTATCATTTGATGCTGCGCCCCGGTGCGGAACGGATCGCGCGTCTGGGCGGGCTGCACAAGTTCATGAATTGGGATCGGCCGATCCTGACGGATTCGGGCGGCTTTCAGGTGATGAGCCTTGCCGAACTGCGCAAGCTGACCGAAAAAGGCGTGACCTTCCGCAGCCATATCGACGGATCGAAGCATGAGCTGACGCCGGAACGCTCGATGGAGATCCAGAAGCTTCTGGGGTCCGACATCGTGATGTGTTTCGATGAGTGTCCCGCCCTGCCTGCCGATGATAAGCGCGTGGCCGAAAGCATGCGCCTGTCGATGCGGTGGGCGCAGCGATCCCGCGATGCGTTTGGCGACCGGCCGGGGCATGCGCTGTTCGGCATCATGCAGGGGGGCGTGACGGAACATTTGCGCGCCGAGAGCGCCGAAGCGCTGACCGTCATCGGATTTGACGGCTACGCGGTCGGCGGGCTGGCCGTGGGCGAGGGGCAGGAGGCGATGTTCGGCGTGCTGGACTATGCGCCTGCGATGCTTCCCACTGACAAGCCGCGCTACCTGATGGGCGTGGGCAAGCCTGATGACATCGTTGGTGCCGTCAAGCGGGGCATCGACATGATGGATTGCGTGCTGCCGTCGCGGTCTGGGCGCACCGGGCAGGCATGGACACGTCGCGGGCAGGTGAACATCAAGAATGCGCGCCATGCCGATGACCCGCGCCCCTTGGATGAAGATTGCTCTTGCCCGACCTGCCAAGGCTATTCACGCGCCTATCTACATCACGTTTTCCGGGCGCAGGAGATGATTTCAGGCATGCTGCTAACCTGGCACAATCTGCATTACTACCAAGAAATCATGCAAGGAATGCGGGATGCCATTGCCCAAGGCAGGTTCGCCGATTGGGAGGTTGATTTCCACCGCCAGCGTGAGATGGGCGATATCGAAAAGCTCTAGCCGCTATTGTTAGATCCGCACAGAGATCTTCGAACAGTAGCGGCCGTCATCGGAGTCTTGTCCGGTCCCGGCGGGGAAGGAAAACGGCTTTTTACATTCGGTCGGTTTGGGCCATACATCTCGCGATGATTGGCGGCACCTCTCCGGAAATGACCGGGATCGACAGCAGCACAGGTGGCCAGACCTGCACGCAGGCACCGCCCGCCGCGCCGACGCATGTACTGTGCATGAGTTCTGCAAATGCAGACCTGCTGACAAAAAACGCCGATAGTTAGACAATTTGGGTTGTTGCGACCCTGGCCCTTGTTGGTGGGACCGACACCTGCTCACTCGACGGGTTGTCGTCGGGTGCGCAGGTTGCCGTTTTTTGGCTTTACCCACAATTGCGTGGTTGCGGTCCCCGTGTCACGCGGTCATTCTGGCGTGAAAACGTGGAGACGGTTGAAAACGGGGACGCTAGGCCCCAAATCTTGAGACCAGACAGGAGACGGACAGCGCTGCCGAAATTCGGGGCCAGACCGTCTTGCCAATAATAAGGAATGAGCATGCAACAGCCCCTCAACGCATCCTATCCAGTGCTGCCGCTGCGCGATATCGTGGTGTTCCCGCATATGATCGTGCCGCTGTTTGTCGGACGTGAAAAATCTGTCCGGGCATTGGAAGAGGTGATGGCCGATGACAAGCAGATCCTGCTGTCCAGCCAGATTGACCCTGCCGTCGATGATCCCGACAGCGACGGTATTTTTCGTGCAGGCGTGCTTGCCAACGTCTTGCAATTGCTGAAACTTCCCGATGGCACCGTCAAGGTGCTGGTCGAAGGTCAGGCGCGGGTGCGGATCACCGACTATGTCGATAATGATGATTTTTTCGAGGCTTCGGCAGAGTATCTGACCGAGATCCCCGGTGACACGGCAGCGATTTCCGCGCTGCTGCGCACCGTTGGCGACGAGTTCGAACGCTATGCCAAGGTCAAGAAGAACATCCCCGAAGAAGCGCTGAGCGCGGTCTCCGACACGACCGAGCCTGCCAAACTGGCCGATCTTGTGGCCGGTCATCTGGGCATCGAGGTCGAGCAAAAGCAGGAGCTTTTGGAAACGCTGTCCGTCAGCGAGCGGCTGGAGAAGGTTTACGGCCTGATGCAGGGCGAAATGTCTGTTCTGCAAGTCGAGAAAAAGATCAAGACCCGCGTCAAAAGTCAGATGGAGCGGACCCAGCGCGAGTACTATCTGAATGAGCAGATGAAAGCCATTCAGAAGGAGCTTGGCGATGGCGAAGACGGCCAGAACGAGGTTGCCGAACTGGAAGAGCGGGTCGCCAAGACCAAGCTGTCCAAAGAGGCCCGCGAAAAGGCCGATGCCGAGATCAAGAAGCTGAAAAACATGTCGCCGATGTCCGCAGAGGCAACGGTGGTGCGCAACTATCTGGACTGGATGCTGTCGATCCCGTGGGGCGTGAAGTCTCGCGTCAAGAAAGATCTGGGTCGGGCACAGAAGGTGCTGGATGACGATCACTACAGCCTCGACAAGGTCAAGGAACGCATCGTCGAATACCTCGCCGTGCAACAACGCTCGAAAAAGCTGAAAGGCCCGATCATGTGCCTTGTCGGCCCTCCGGGTGTTGGTAAAACCAGCTTGGGTAAGTCGGTTGCGCGCGCCACGGGCCGCGAATTCATCCGCATCAGCCTTGGCGGCGTGCGCGACGAATCCGAGATCCGCGGTCACCGCCGGACCTATATCGGCTCCATGCCGGGCAAGATCATTCAGGCGCTGAAAAAGGCGAAGACGACAAACCCGCTGATCCTGCTCGACGAGATCGACAAGATGGGCCAGGATTTCCGTGGCGACCCCGCCTCGGCGATGCTGGAAGTGCTTGATCCGGAACAGAACTCTACGTTCATGGACCACTATCTTGAGGTGGAATACGACCTCAGCAACGTGATGTTCATCACCACGTCCAACAGCTATAACATGCCTGGGCCGTTGCTTGACCGGATGGAGATCATTCCGCTGTCGGGCTACACCGAGGATGAAAAGCTGGAGATCGCCAAGCGGCATCTGCTGTCCAAGCAGGTCAAGAACCACGGTCTGAAGAAGGGCGAGTTCGAGGTGACCGACGAAGCGATCACCGACATCGTTCGCTACTACACACGCGAAGCCGGTGTGCGGAATCTGGAGCGGGAACTGGCCAAGCTGGCACGGAAGTCCGTGACGAAGATCGTGAAGCGCGAAACCGACAAGGTTGAGGTTTCATCGGACAATCTTGATGATTTCCTCGGCGTGCGGAAACACCGCTATGGACTGACGGAAGAACAGCATCAGGTCGGCGTGGTGACGGGCCTTGCCTATACCTCCGTCGGTGGCGATCTGTTGCATATCGAAGCGCTGCGCCTGCCGGGCAAGGGCCGGATGAAGACCACCGGCACGTTGGGCGACGTGATGAAAGAGTCGATTGACGCCGCATCCAGCTATGTGCGGTCGATCAGTCCGCAGATCGGGGTCAAACCGCCCCGTTTTGAGAAGTGGGATATCCACGTTCACGTTCCGGACGGTGCCACGCCCAAGGACGGTCCTTCGGCCGGTCTGGCAATGGTCACGTCTATCGTGTCGGTGTTGACCGGGATTCCGGTGCGTAAGGACATCGCCATGACGGGCGAGGTGTCGCTGCGCGGTAACGCGATGCCGATCGGCGGGCTCAAGGAAAAGCTGTTGGCGGCGTTGCGAGGCGGGGTCAAGACCGTGCTCATTCCGGCAGAGAACGAAAAGGATCTGGTCGAGCTTCCCGATAACGTCAAAAGCGGGTTGGAAATCATCCCGGTCAGCCATGTGTCAGAGGTGCTGGAACGCGCGCTTATCCGCAGCCCGGAACCGATCGAATGGGACGAGGCCGCCGAAGAAGCCGCCGCCGCTGCGTTATCAGTCGATGGGAAAGGCCCGCAGGCGACTGCGCACTGATCGCTGGCGAACACAAGCAAGACTGAAATGGGCATGCTTCGGCGTGCCCATTTTTCATTCTGCGTGGGGCATCGGCAAAGTGTTGACGACAGAAGTTCACCGGATTGGTGGATCGTCATCCGTAAACTGTGTAGACCTTGGAATAACGCAGTCGCTGATGATCATCGGCAGAATAAAGGTAGGATTAGCAACTATGGCAGCTTCCCGCACACCCAGCACGACAGGCACACAAACCACCTCTGCAAAATCGACAGCCAAAAAACCCGCAGCGGCCAAAGCGCAGGCCCCGGCGCAAACCGATATCGCCGCAGTCGAGGCCGAGAGCCTGCGAGTTTCGGCCATAGGCGACGTGGCATCGGAGCTTCGCAAGAAAGAGCTGATCGAACTTGTCGTGTCGCGCTGCGATGTGAAGAAACGTGATGCCAAGCCCGCGATCGAGGCAGCCCTTGCTGTTCTGGGCGAGGCGCTGAAAGCAGGGCGCGAGGTCAACCTGCAACCGATGGGCAAGATCAAGATCAAGCGTAGCAAACTGGTCGGCAATGCGCAGGTCTCGACGCTTCATCTGCGCCAGAACAATGCGGCACAAGTCGGCGGCAAGGATCCTCTTGCACAGACCGAAGACTGACGCTAAGACGCGGCGCAACGGGTGATTAGCTCAGTGGTAGAGCGCTTCGTTCACATCGAAGATGTCAGGGGTTCAAATCCCTTATCACCCACCATTTTTCTATAAGTCACCGCCGCCCTTTGATCACATGAACAGATAATCCTTGCGTCCGAGAGTCGCCGGGTGATTGAGCGCACACAGATATTGTTGTCCCGTTCAAGAAAGCGGCTTTTGAAATGTGTTCGCGCCTTTGGGGTGCGGCCGAGCGCATATCGATGGCTGCTGCAACATCGATTTTCCAGAGATATTAGGAAATTTCGGCGAGAGCCATGTTTTAAGATCGTCAAATGCCCGTTTCGTCTTTTCCTGCCGCAGGGCTACGCGTTCTTCAACAGGTTCGTATCGTGCCTCTTTCCACAGTATGGAGGGCAGAGATGCGCTTGATCGCCTCCTCGGCGCTGCCCGTAGGGCAGTGTGACAGGTTGTGCGCTTCAGCGCGCTCCTTTTGGAAAAACCAGGTTTCCACCGATCCATGCATCACGGATGGCGCGGTCGTCGCCCATCATTATAGTCGGGAACACTGCTTCCCAAATGTCGTTTGCGCGGCGGGATCTCTGCGCGATTGCCGGTGTGGAACTCAGATCCAGAACGCAGATGTCGGCCTCCATCCCCGGTGCCAGCGCGCCAATATGCTCGCCCTGACGCAGGGCTTCTGCCGAACCTGCCGTTGCCAGCCACAACAGAAACGCCGGATGCAAGGGCTGACCGCGCAACTGCGCCACCTCATAGGCCGCGCACATCGTGCGAAGCATTGAAAAATCCGACCCGCCGCCGGTATCGGTGGCCAGCCCAATGCGCTGGCCTTCCGCGACAAGGCCGGCCATGTCGAACAGGCCGGAGCCGATGAACGTGTTGGAGGTTGGACAATGCACCAGTGCTGCGCCCACCTCTGCCAGCCGGTCGCGTTCGCGCGGTTCCAGATGGATCGAATGACCGTAAAGCCCGTTTTCGCCCAGCAACCCGTACATTTCATAGGTATCGAGATAATCGCGCGCCTGCGGGAAGAGCCGTTTTACCCAGGCGATCTCGTCGGTCTGCTCACTAAGATGGGTCTGCATCAGGCAATCGGGGTTCTCTGACCACAATGCCCCCAGTGCCGACAGCTGCTCTGGCGTCGAGGTCGGCGAGAAGCGTGGCGTGATGACATAGCCCAAGCGGTCAACCCCGTGCCACCGGTCCAGCAAGGCGCGGCTTTCGTCATAGGCCTGCTGCGGGCTGTCGGTCAGACCCTCGGGCGCATTGCGGTCCATGCAGGTCTTGCCGCCCAGCACGCGCATCCCACGGGCCTGCGCCGCCTCGAAGAACGCGTCGACGCTTTGCGGATGTACGGTGCAAAAGCTGCACACCGTCGTGGTGCCATGTGCCAGCAACAAGTCAAGATAGCGACCGGCGATCTCTGAAGCATAGGCGGGATCACCAAAACGCATCTCTTCGGGAAAGGTATAGCTGTTGAGCCAGTCGATCAGCCGTTTGCCCCAGCTCGCGATCATCGCGGTCTGCGGATAATGCGCATGCGCATCGACAAAGCCGGGCAGGATCAGCGCATCGCCATAAGCGATTTCCTCGGCATCCGGGTGGGCGGCACGCAGCTTTGCCGTGGAACCGGTCGCCACGATCCTCCCGCCCTTGATCAGCACGCCCCCCGCACTGTCGTAAATCGCTGCGCCCTCCGGGCTGGTCAGGCCGGGGCGGGCGTTGAATGTCAGGGTCTGCCCGGTCAAGAGGGTTGTTGCGGTCATGGTGCGGTTCCTTTTCCGAAACACCGTAAAATGCGTTGTTCCAAAGGTAAATCTCTGCAATGTCTGTTGTTCGCGACGTCAATCAGATACCATCTATTCAACACCAAACCGAGGGGGCGCATGTCTGAAGAAACCGAGGACCTGATCCCCGAGACAGAATCAGAAGAGCAGGCCTACTCGCTGGAAAAAAAGGCGATCGCGGCGATCCTCTATGCTGTCGATGTCGAGGACCGCGAACAGCTTGTCGAACTGCTGGAGCCGCTGCATGCGGCCGATATTGCCGACCTTCTTGAACAGATCAATCCGTTCGACCGGCGCCGTCTGATCCTGCTTTATGACAAGGAATTCGACGGCGAAATCCTGTCCGAACTGGATGAGGTGATCCGCGAAGAAGTGATCTCGATCCTCAAGCCGGATGTGCTTGCCGATGCCGTCCGCGAGATGGACAGCGACGATGTGGTCGATCTGCTGGAGGATCTCGAAGAGACCCAGCACGACGCCATTCTGGACGCGCTGGAGGATTCCGACCGGGATGCGGTGCAGCGGTCGCTGAACTATCCGGAATATTCTGCCGGTCGCCTGATGCAGACCGAGGTGGTGATGGCACCCGAGCATTGGACGGTGGGCCAGGCGATCGACTATCTGCGCGGCCAGGACGACCTGCCGGAGCAGTTCTACCATGTGATCCTCGTCGATCCGCGCTTGCATCCGATTGGCAATGTCACGCTTGGCAAGATCATGGCGTCACGACGCGACGTGCCCCTGCGCGATCTGACAGAGCAGATGTTCCGGGTCATTCCGGTGACGCAGGATGAGGGCGATGTTGCCTATGCGTTCAACCAGTATCACCTGATTTCGGCACCTGTTGTCGATGATGAGGGCCGTCTGATCGGTATGATCACCATTGACGACGCGATGACCGTTCTGGACGAAGAGCATGAAGAGGACATCCTGCGTCTGGCCGGTGTTGGCGAGGAATCGAGCCTGTCGGACAGGGTGCTGGAAACCACGCGCCAGCGGCTGCCATGGCTGGGGGTCAATCTGGTGACGGCGGTGCTGGCCTCGCTGGTGATTGCCCAGTTCCAGGGCGCGATTGCAAGCCTTGTGGCGCTGGCCGTTCTGATGCCGATTGTGGCCTCGATGGGGGGCAATGCGGGCACGCAATCACTGACCGTCGCGGTGCGCGCTCTGGCAACCAAGGACCTGACCGGGGCCAACGTCTGGCGAGTGCTTCGACGTGAAGTGCTGGTCGGGCTGATCAACGGGCTGATCTTTGCGCTGATCATGGGGATCGTGGGTCTTGTCTGGTTCGGTTCCTGGCAGCTTGGTTATGTGATTGCTGCGGCCATGGTCATCAATCTTGTGATCGCTGGTCTTGCGGGAACCGCGATTCCGGTGATCTTGCAGCGCGTGGGCGTCGATCCGGCGCTGGCATCGGGGGCGTTCGTCACCACGGTGACGGATATTGTGGGCTTTCTTGCGTTTCTGGGCCTCGCTGTTCTGGTGCTGCTATGACACTGGCGGAACAAAAGGATGCGGCCCGCAAAGCCGCTTTTGCGCGCCGCAAACAGGCGTTCGAAATGCGCGCACCGGGGCAGGCCGGGGCCCTGTCAGAGGTGCTGGCCGGGTATCGCGGCGTTCCTCTGGCTGGGTACATGCCGATGCGGACCGAGATCGACCCTCTGGCTGCAATGGCCGAAGCCAGCGCCCACGGTCCGGTCGGTGTGCCGGTGATCCGCGGGGCGGGGCAGCCATTGGTGTTCAGCCTGTGGGAGCCGGATCGTGATTTGGTCGATGGGCCGTTCGGGGCGCAGGTGCCCGCAACGGAACGTCTGATGGTGCCTGAGATCCTGATTATTCCTTTGGTTGCGTTCACGCGCAAGGGCGACCGTCTGGGCTATGGTGGAGGGTTCTACGACCGGACGCTGGAGGGATTGTGCGAGCATCGCCCGACGCTGGCGATAGGGTTTGCATTTGCCGCACAGGAAGCGACGGATCTGCCGCTTGAACCCACCGATCAGAAGCTGGACATGATCGTTACCGAGACCGGCATCCTCACGCCCTGATCCGCCGGTTGGCCGCTTCCACATTGAGCGCGCCATGCGCGCACTGGATCAGCGCCGCCCTGCGGGCGACGCCCGGGGCCGGACGCAAGATGCGTCCGGCAAGCGCGTGTCTGGCGCTTTGCGTCGCTCGGGCGGCCATGGTCCAGTTGACAATGATGCGACGCAAAAGACGAGGCGGCAGGATTGGCCGCCCCTTGCCCTTCGCGCCGCGCCAGCCTAGGGATCGGGTATGAGAACACTTTTCCTAGGAGACGTGATGGGCCGCGCCGGGCGCACGGCTATCAGCACCGGCTTGCGTCAGTTGCAGGCCGATCTGTGCGTCGATTTCACCGTCGTGAATGGCGAGAACGCCTCCCACGGCATGGGGCTGACTGGTGAACACGCCAAGCTGTTGCTAGAGGCGGGCGCGGATTGTGTCACGCTCGGCGATCACGCCTTCGACCAGAAAGACATGCTGCGTCATATCGAGGGCGAGACGCGTATTCTGAGGCCGCTCAACTTTGCCAAGGGCGCGCCGGGGCGTGGACACGGCCTGTTCACGGATCGGCGGGGCCGCAAGGTTCTGGTGCTTCAGGTTCTGGGGCAGGTCTTCATGAAACGCGCCTATGACGATCCGTTCAGCGCCGTGGACGAGGTGCTGCGCAAGCATCCGCTGGGTGGGCAGGCGCAGATGATTTTGGTGGATATGCATTGCGAAGCCACATCCGAGAAGATGGGGATGGGGCATTACTGCGATGGCCGCGCCAGCCTTGTCGTCGGCACCCATACGCATGTGCCCACGGCGGACGCGCAGATCCTTCCCGGCGGCACGGGGTATCTGACCGATGCCGGTATGTGCGGCGATTACAACTCTGTCATCGGCATGGAAAAGGCGGAACCGATGCGCCGTTTCGTGACCGGCATGGCCAAGGAACGGTTCCAGCCCGCACGGGGCGAGGCGACATTGTCGGGCGTGTTGGTCGAGACGGATGACCGCACCGGTCGTGCGACCTCAATCCACATGATCCGCCGCGGTGGCCGGTTGGAGCCTGCCGCGCCATGACAGGTGCGCTTGCGCTGTCATTTGTCGTGCTGACCCAAGGCGGTGCCGCGGCAGCGCGCAGGGCCCGGCCGCTGATGGCGATGTTGGCCGGAGGCACCGGGCACATGCCGTCCGGGGGGATGTTTTTACAGCAACTGGTTGCGAAAAGTCTGCTGGTCGGCGTAGCGGTTATGCAGCCAAGACCACGCGCGGCGCTTGCCCCCGACCTCGGCACAGGTCAGAATGCAGTCTGAAAACAAGAGCGGGGGCCGGGCAGGCTGATGCAACTCTTCGAATTGTCGCAAACCGGACAAGCCATGTTTGCCCTGGCTGTCGTGGCGGCCATGTTCGTGCTGTTCCTGCGTGAGACCTACCCGACAGAGGTGGTGGCCATTGCGGGGGCGTCGGTCATGTTGGCCACCGGCGTTTTGCCCTATGACGACGCGCTCGCCGTGTTGTCCAACCCCGCCCCATGGACGATTGCCGCGATGTTCATCGTGATGGGCGCGTTGGTGCGCACCGGCGCGCTGGAGGCGTTCACCTCTCTCGCTGACAAGCAGGCGCAAAAGAACCCGCGGCTGGCCATTGGCATGATGCTGGCCTTCGTGCTGGCCTCTTCTGCGGTTGTATCCAACACGCCTGTGGTCGTGGTGATGATTCCGGTTTTCGTGCAACTGTCGCGCACCTTGGGCATTCAGGCCTCGAAGCTGCTGATCCCGCTGAGCTATGCGGCGATCCTGGGCGGCACGCTTACCCTGATCGGGACATCGACCAACCTGCTGGTCGACGGCGTTGCGCGCTCTGCCGGGCTGGAACCGTTCAGCATCTTCGAGGTCACGCCGCTTGGCCTGGCGCTGGTGGCCTGGGGGATGTTCTATCTGCGCTTTCTGGGGCCCATCCTGCTGCCGGACCGCGACAGCATGGCGATGATGCTGTCCGACAAAAGTCGGATGAAGTTCTTCACCGAGGCGGTGATTCCCCCCGACAGCAACCTGATCGGCCGCGAAGTCACCGGCGTGCAGCTTTTCAAACGCGAAGGGGTGCGGCTGATCGACGTTGTGCGCGGCGACACATCGCTGCGCCGCGATCTCAAGGCGGTCACGCTCCAGGTTGGCGACCGCGTGGTGTTACGCACGCAGATGACAGAAATTCTCAGCCTGCAATCGAACCGCGAACTCAAGCGCGTGGATCAGGTCTCGGCGGTAGAGACGTCGACGGTCGAGGTGCTGATCACGCCGGGCTGCAAGATGGTCGGGCGCAGCCTTGGCGCGTTGCGTTTGCGCCGTCGCTACGGGGTCTATCCTCTGGCTGTGCACCGTCGGAACCAGAATATCGGTCGTCAGCTTGACGAGTTGGTGGTGCGCGTCGGCGACACGCTGCTTCTGGAAGGCGCGCCTGCCGACATCCAGCGGCTTGCCAGCGAGATGGAACTGGTGGATGTGACCAAGCCCTCGGCCCGCGCGTTTCGCCGCAACCACGCCCCGATTGCGATCATCGCCCTGTTCGGTATCGTGATCCTTGCGGCTTTCGGCATCGCGCCAATCCTGATGTTGTCCGTTTTTGCCGTGGCGATGGTGTTTCTCACCCGCTGCATTGACGCGGATGAGGCGTTCTCCTTCGTGGACGGGCGTTTGCTGTCGCTGATCTTCTCGATGCTCGCGATAGGCGCGGCGCTTCAGGCATCCGGCGCGGTAGAGCTGATCGTGCGCGGCGCGGCGCCCTATATGGGGATGCTGCCGGGGCCGCTGCTGATCTGGGCGATTTATCTGCTGACCTCAGTTTTGACGGAACTGGTGTCGAACAACGCGGTGGCCGTGGTGGTTACGCCGATCGCCATCGGTTTGGCGCAGGCGCTTGGCGTCGATCCGCGACCGCTTGTCGTGGCGGTGATGATTGCCGCGTCCTGTAGCTTTGCCACGCCTATCGGGTATCAGACCAATACGCTTGTGTATGGGCCGGGCGGATACCGCTTTACCGACTTCATGAAGGTGGGCATCCCCCTGAACCTGTCGGTGGGTCTGCTCTCGGCACTGCTGATCCCGCTGATCTGGCCGCTATAGGGGTCAACTGCTTGACGCAAGCAATCGCCTGGTCGGTCAGTTAAATTTAACGCGGGGGAGACCATGCGCCAGCATGGGCGGGGGCAGCGCCCCATCTGCGTGTACGCAAAAATGAACCCTGTGTGCGCGGCACGCGCACTCCGTCAGATCAAACCTTGTCAGGGCGTGAACGGCCAGACAATCATCAGTACCGGCAGTGTGACCGCGACGATAAGGATCTCCAGCGGCAAGCCCATGCGCCAGTAATCGCCAAACCGGTAACCGCCGGGGCCAAGGATCAACGTGTTGTTCTTATGCCCGATCGGCGTCAGGAACGCCGCAGAGGCAGCCACCGCCACGGCCATCAGAAACGGATCAGGCGACACGTCCAGCGTCCGCGCCATTTCGATCCCGACGGGGGCGGCGACAATGGTGGTGGCAGTGTTGTTGAGAACATCCGACAGGGTCATGGTCACCACCATCAACACGCCAAGGATCATCCAGGGTGCCCAGCCTTCGGTCAGTCCGACCAGGCCGTGTGCGATCAGCTGGGTGCCACCCGCGTCCTCCAGCGCCGCGCCTAGCGGGATCATGCTGCCCAAAAGGACCACAACCGGCCATTCAATATGATCGTAAATCTCTGCCAATGGCAGAATACGCGCCAGAACATAACCGATCACCACCAGCCCCAATGCGACAGGAAGGTAGACCAGCCCGAATGATGCCGCCGCCACGGCGGATCCGAACAGGCCGATCGCGATCCATGTCTTGCGATCCTGCGTCACTGCAAGCCTGCGGCTCGCAAGCGGCAGGCAGCCGAGATATGTCACCACGTCGTCGGCAGTTTCGCGCGGCGCAAGCAACAGAAGAATGTCACCGGGCCGGATCTCGGTCTTGCGGACCTGACGGCTGAGGCGTCGGCCCTGCCGCGAAATGCCCATCAGCACGGTGCGCTGCCGCCAGGCCAGCCCAAGGCTTTGCATCGTGCGCCCGACAGGGGGAGAGTTTTCCGGGACCACGACTTCTATCAAGCGCAGCCCGTCACCCTCGACCTCCAGCAACTCTTCGCGACGCGTGTCGGAGAAATCGAGCTTCAGGGCAGAGCGGAATTCGTCAAGCGCTTCGGGGGTTGCCTCCAGTACCAGCGCGTCCTGCGCCCGCAGCGGCGTGTTGCCTTGCCGCCCGTAACGGCGTTCGCCGTCGCGGATCAGGCCAAGCATGGCGACATCGGAGGCTTCCGCTTCGGGGCGCAACTCGTTCAGGCGTTTGCCGATGAGGGGGCTGTCATCCGGCACTGTAAGTTCGGCGACATATTGCTGAAGATCGGCGGCGCGGGCACCGGTGGCACCCCGGTCCGGGACAAGGCGCCAGCCAACAAGCGCCACAAAAAGCAGCCCCGCGATCGCGGCGGCGGCACCGACCGGAGCAAAATCGAACATTCCGAAAGGCGTGCCCAGCGTCTGTTCGCGGATCGTTGCGATGATGATGTTGGGGGGCGTTCCGATCAAGGTGACCATGCCGCCGAGGATCGTGGCAAAGCTGAGCGCCATCAGAGTCTTTCCCGGTGCGCGCCCCGCCTTATGGGCGGTCTGCATATCCACCGGCATCAGCAAGGCCAGTGCGGCCACGTTGTTCATAAAGGCCGACAATACGCCACCCACAGCCCCCATGATCGCAATATGGGACGCCACATTGCGGGTGCTGTCGATCATCGTCCGGGTGATCAGATAGACCGCGCCGGAACGCACCAGCCCGGCCGAGACGATCAGCACAAGCGCCACGATCAGCGTGGCGGGATGGCCAAATCCGGAAAACGCCTTTTCAGACGGCACAAGCCCCAGCACGACGGCCAGCATCAGGCCCGCGAACGCGACCATGTCATAGCGAAACTTTCCCCACAGCAGCAGGCCGAAGATTGTGCCGAAGAGCGCGAAGAGCAGGATTTGATCCGTTGTCATCCAGCATACATAGATCGCGGCCGGGGCGCTGACCAGAGAGCGTCGCAACGGGCGGTCTTGCCCAACGCCCCGCTGCTGTCATATAGACAGCCCGATAAACCCCAAACGCGCAGATTCAGGTAGGAACCACATGGCCGGCCATTCAAAATGGGCAAATATTCAGCATCGCAAGGGACGTCAGGACGCTGCACGGTCCAAACTTTTCTCCAAACTGTCCAAAGAGATTACCGTGGCCGCCAAGATGGGCGATCCCGATCCCGAGAAGAACCCGCGCCTGCGGCTGGCGGTCAAGGAAGCCAAATCGCAATCGGTGCCCAAGGATGTGATTGATCGCGCGATCAAGAAATCCCAGGCGGGCGACAGCGAGGATTACGAAGAAATCCGCTATGAAGGCTATGGCCCCAATGGGGTTGCGGTGATTGTCGAGGCGATGACCGACAATCGCAACCGGACCGCGTCCACCGTGCGGTCCACCTTTACCAAGAATGGCGGCAATCTGGGCGAGACCGGCTCTGTCGGGTTCATGTTCGAACGCAAGGGCGAAGTCACCTATGCCGTGGAGGCCGGAGATGCCGACACGGTGATGATGGCCGCGATCGAGGCCGGGGCCGAGGATGCGGAATCATCTGAGGATGGCCATGTGATCTGGTGCGCCGATACCGATTTGAACGATGTCGCGAACGCGCTGGAGGCGGAACTGGGCGAGTCGGAATCGACCAAGCTGGTCTGGCGACCGACAACGACCACCGAACTGGATCTGGACGCCATGCAGAAGCTGATGAAGCTGGTGGACGCGCTGGAAGATGATGACGATGTGCAGCGCGTGACGACGAATTTCGAAGCCTCCGACGAGGTTATGGCGCAGCTTTGACCTTTATGCGCGAGCGGTTTTGACCTGATTGGGTGCCCGTTCCGGGCACGCAGTTTGGTTGGCGTCGCCTCCGGCACCGCGCTGGCGCTTGTGGTGAGAGATCCGCGTCTTTGGGAGGCTGCGGGCCTGTTGATCTGACAGAGAAGGCGCAAGCGGAACATGATGAAGTCGGCAGTTGCTGGATTCTCCTTGGGGCTTTCCTTGATACTGGCGATTGGCGCACAGAATGCCTTTGTTCTGCGCCAAGGACTGCGGCGACAGCATGTGTTTGCTATCGCGCTGACCTGTGCGCTGTCCGACGCCGTGCTGATCGTGGCGGGCGTGGCCGGGTTTGGTGCCTTGATCGAAACGATGCCCTCCCTTGGTGCGGCGATGCGGTGGGGCGGCGCGGTTTTTCTGTTTTTCTATGGTGCGCGCGCTTTTTGGGCAGCGTGGCGCGGCGGCGAAGTGCTGGAGGCCGGGCAGGGCGCGGGATCCCTGCGCGCGGCGCTTCTGACTTGCCTGGCGCTGACCTGGCTGAACCCGCATGTCTATCTTGATACGGTGGTTCTGTTGGGATCCGTGTCCGCGCAATACGCGGCCTGGCCATTTGGCATTGGCGCGGTGACGGCTTCTTTCGCCTTTTTCTTTGCATTGGGCTATGGCGCGCGCTTGTTGGCACCGGTGTTTGCCCGGCCGATGGCGTGGCGGGTGCTGGATGCGTTGATCGGCGTGATCATGTGGGCCATCGCCGCGACCTTGGTATCGGGCTGATGCGGACCGAGCGGTGGGGCTGCAAATGGTCCCGCAGAATTTTGCGGGACGCGGTTGTTTCGCCTTGAACACGCCCGCATGGCAGGGTCTGTTGCGCGCCATGACACAGGCTGATCAGAATATCTACAAGGGTGCGTTCCTGATGCTTCTGGCAGGGCTGTGCTTTGTCGCTGTGACTGCACTGGTCAAGCTGTTGGACGGGCGGGTGCCGGCCTCTGAGGCGGCGTTTCTGCGCTATATCATGGGGGTGGTGCTGTTTCTGCCGATGCTGCGCGGCGTTCTGAGAACGCAGTTGACGGGGCGACAATGGCGGTTGATCGGGATGCGCGGCATCGTGCATGCAGTCGGGGTCAGCCTGTGGTTCTATGCGATGACCCGCATCCCGTTGGCGGAGGTGACGTCGCTGGGCTATCTCACGCCCGCCTTTGTGACCGTTGGTGCGGTCTTTGTGCTGGGCGAACGGTTGGCGGTGCGGCGGGTGCTGGCAGTAGTCTGTGCATTGCTGGGCGCGCTGGTGATCGTGCGTCCGGGATTCCGGGCGTTGGAGCCCGGTCATCTGGCGATGCTTGCCACATCCGTGTTTTTTGCGATCAGCTATCTGACAGCGAAGATCCTTGCCGATGAGGTGCCTGCAACGCTGATCGTGGCAACCCTGTCGGTTTCGGTCACGATCGGGCTGGTGCCGCTGGCCTGGCCGGTCTGGGTGACGCCGGATGGCTATGCGCTTTTGGTGCTGTTCGGGGTCGCCTGCGCGGCGACCTTGGGGCATTTCCTGATGACGCTGGCATTTCGCGAAGCACCGATCACCGTGACGCAGCCGGTGACTTATCTTCAGCTTGTCTGGGCGGTTGCGTTGGGCGCGCTGGTCTTCGCGGAGCCTGTCGATCTGTGGGTGATTTTCGGCGGCTCGATCATTCTGGCTGCGGTCAGCTTTATCACATGGCGCGAGGCGGTCCTGAAACGGCGTCCGTTGACGCCTGTGTCGACGGCGACCAAGCTTTGATCTTTCCGTCGCATTGGAAGCGGCGCTCCTGACCACATGCCAGACGACACGTGCTCATCGGCGGGGCAGCTTTTTCCGCCGCTCAGCTCACCTCGTATGGCAGGGTGTCGCGGTGATGGGGGCTGATGGTCAACCGCCGCTCCAGCGGGGGAACAGAGCGTTGGTGGCACTTGGTGCGCTCGCAGATCCGGCAGGAAATGCCTATTGGCTCAAACGCCTTGTCCTGCGACAGATCCTGCCCATCGGCATAGACCAACTGCGCGGCATGGGCGACCTCGCATCCAAGCGCGATGGCGTAGCGCCGCACCGGCGCGCCGTAATGCCCGCCGGGTTTCGAGACATCCCGCGCGAGCGAGACATAGCGCACGCCGTCCGGCGTTTCGGCTAATTGCCGCAAGAACCGCCCCGGTGTCTCGAACGCCCGGTGGACGTTCCAGAGCGGACAGGCACCGCCAAAGCGCGCAAATTGCAGCCGCGTGGCCGAGTGACGCTTGGTGATCGTGCCTGCCTGATCCACCCGCACAAAGAAGAACGGGATGCCGCGCGCCTGAGGGCGTTGCAGCGTGGACAGCCGGTGCGCCACCTGTTCCAGCGAGGCGCCAAACCGGGTCGCCAGCAGTTCAAGATCGTGCCGGACCTCTTGGGCTTCGGTCAAAAAGGCGGTGTAGGGCATCAGCGCGGCGCCCGCGAAATAGTTGGCCAGACCGATCTTGGCGATTGATCTGGCCTCTTCTGACTGGAACCGCGCCAGATCCAGCGTCGCCTCCAGCAACTGATCCTGATGCAGCAGCGCCACCTGAAGCAGCATCTGGAAGGTCTGTGTAGCCGGTGCTGCCAACGCCGACAGTGTCAGTGTGCGCGTATCCGGATCGAAATGTCGCAACGGGCCGACGCGGGCATAGCGCACCGTGACACCGATGCGCTCCAGCCGGATCTGGGTGCCGGTCCGCATGTCGCCATGTTCCAGCGCGAGGCCCGCGAATTTCTCTGCCGCGCGGTCCACGGCGTCGATGTAATTGTCGCAATAATGGAAAAAATCGCGCACCTCTTCCCAAGGCGACGGGCGAAGCTGTGCACCTTCGCGGCCCAACGCCTCGTCAAGGCTGGCCAGCCGTTCGTGGGTTTGGCGATAGGCGCGGTGCAGTTCCAGAAATGCACGGGCCAGCGCCGGGGCATTCGATGCTGTCAGCCGCAAATCGGCCAGCGGCGGTGTGGCATCGCTGAACACCGGATCGGCCAGCGCTTCGCGCATATCAGAGACCAGCCGTTCGGAATCGCCCTGCGCCAATTCGGTGACGTCAAAGCCGAACTGTTGAACCAGCGCCAGAACCACGGTCGTGGACACCGGGCGGTTGTTGTTCTCCATCTGGTTGAGATAGGGCAGGGACACGCCCAGCTTGGCCGCGAAATCCTTTTGCGTCAGCCCCATACGGGTGCGCAGCTCGCGCAGTTTTGCGCCGGCATACAATTTCTGCGTCGCCATCTTGTCGCCCTTTGCGGATTAGCAATAGGCGGATGCTAGCTTTGCAAAGTCAACGCTGCAAGGCTGCCTCTATAATGGCTGGGCAAAGACCTTCCGTTCGCGTCGGATCACCAGCAGGATCGAGCACACGGCAAGCACGGAGGTCGCGAACTGGATCAGCAGAAGCGGCCACGCCCCCCATTCCGGCACAAGCAAAGCACCGGCCAGCGCTGACAACGCCGCGCCCATGCCGATCTGAAACGATCCGCCAAGGCCGGACGCGGTGCCGGCCAGATGTGGGCGCACCGACAGCAGGCCCGCCGTGGCGTTGGGAAGGCTCAGACCGTTGCCGATGCCGACAAAGGACATCGAACCGAAGAAAACGAATGCATTGCCCAGGCCCACTGCGAAAAGGATCAGCGCCAGTCCAATACCAAAGGTCACGCAAAGGCACCCCCACAGGATCAGCTTGTTGATACCGAACCGGGTGGCAAACCGCGCGGTGAAGAAATTGCCGGCGAAATAGCCCAGGGCAGGAAAGCCGAAAAACAAGCCAAGCTCTGACGGGGAAAGTCCGAAGACGACCGATCCGACAAACGGCGCGCCGCCGACATAGGCAAAGAACGATCCCGAAGAAAACCCAGCCGCCATCGCATAGCCCCAAAAGCGCGGCGATCTTGTAAGCTCTGGGTATTCGCCGAATTGCTGGCGCAGTGTCAGCCCGCTGCTCTGCGCGGTCTCGCCCAGATCGCGCCATGCCAGAACAAACAGCGCAAGGCCAAACCCCAGCAGCAGCCAGAAATTTGCCTGCCATCCCATGAGTTCGTCCAGCAGTCCGCCGATCATCGGCCCGATCATCGGCACGACCGACATGCCCATCGTGACATAGCCGATCATCGAGGCGGCCCGGTCCTGTGGGTACATGTCGCGAACCACGGCCCGGCTGAGAACCATGGCAGTTGCGATCACCGCCTGCATCATCCGAAAGCCAAGAAACACCCAGATATTGGTCGCGATCAGACAGCCAACCGTGGCCACGCAGAACAATCCGACCCCGAACAGGATGACCTTGCGCCGCCCCAACGTGTCCGAGATCGGGCCGATGACCAGTTGAAGTCCCGCGTTCACTGCCAGATACACCGCGACTGAAAGCTGCATCAGACCGTATTCGGTGTCGAAATACTCGGTCATCTTCGGCAGCGACGGCAGAAAGATGTTCATCGCAAGCGCCGCCATGCCCGAAAGCAGGATCAATGTAGAGATGTGGGGCGGGGTTGCGCGGTCCAGGTAACGGACCTGTGTCAGAGAATTCATTTCTCATGGGGTACGCCGTGGATCGAGCCTTGTCCATTCTGAATCTGCACAGATCTGTTCAGTTTGCTTATTTGCAGTTAGCTTTGCTGTCGGTTTTCAAGATTTGCAAATTTGCGGAATAAGGCTTGCTGCGTTTGCAACATGCTGTATTTTCCAGCGAAATGACACATGGGAGCGCCCGATGAAAGATATCCTGCAAGAGCTGGAAGACCGCCGTGCCGATGCCCGCCTGGGTGGTGGGGCAAGGCGCATCGAGGCGCAGCATGCCAAGGGCAAGCTGACCGCACGCGAACGGATCGAGCTTTTGCTGGACGAGGACTCGTTTGAAGAGTTCGATATGTTCGTCGCACATCGCTGCACCGATTTCGGGATGGAAAAGCAGCGCCCTTATGGCGACGGGGTCGTGACCGGCTGGGGCACGGTGAACGGACGTCAGGTCTATCTGTTCAGTCAGGATTTCACGGTGTTCGGCGGATCGCTGTCAGAAACCCATGCGCAGAAAATCTGCAAGATCATGGATATGGCGATGCAGAACGGCGCGCCGGTCATTGGCATCAACGATTCCGGCGGCGCGCGCATTCAGGAAGGCGTCGCCTCTCTTGCCGGCTATGCCGAAGTGTTTCAGCGCAATATCATGGCCAGCGGTGTGGTGCCGCAGATCTCGGTCATCATGGGGCCGTGCGCCGGTGGGGCCGTCTACAGCCCCGCCATGACCGACTTCATCTTCATGGTGAAGGACAGCTCTTACATGTTCGTGACAGGGCCGGATGTGGTCAAGACCGTCACGAACGAGGTCGTCACGGCCGAAGAACTGGGCGGTGCGTCCACCCATACGAAAAAATCCTCCGTTGCCGATGGTGCATTCGAGAATGACGTCGAAGCGATGGCCGAAGTGCGCCGCCTGATTGATCTACTGCCGCTGAACAACCGCGAGAAGCCGCCTGTCCGTCCGTTCTTTGACGAGCCGGGCCGGATGGAGCCGTCGCTCGACACGTTGATCCCGGAAAATGCCAACAGTCCCTACGACATGAAGGAATTGATCCTGAAAGTCGCGGACGAGGCCGATTTCTACGAGATTCAGGAAAACTTCGCCAAGAACATCATCACCGGGTTCATTCGTCTGGAAGGCCGGACCGTCGGCGTGGTGGCGAACCAGCCGATGGTCCTTGCCGGTTGTCTGGATATTGACTCCAGCCGCAAGGCCGCGCGGTTTGTCCGCTTCTGCGATGCGTTCGAGATTCCGATCCTGACCTTCGTCGATGTGCCGGGCTTTCTTCCGGGAACGGGACAGGAATATGGCGGCGTCATCAAACACGGTGCCAAGCTGCTGTTTGCCTATGGCGAGGCGACGGTGCCCAAGGTCACGGTCATCACCCGCAAGGCTTACGGTGGTGCCTATGACGTTATGGCCTCCAAGCATCTGCGCGGCGATTTCAACTATGCCTGGCCCACGGCCGAGATTGCGGTGATGGGGGCCAAGGGCGCGACAGAGATCATTCACCGTGCCGATCTTGGCGATGCTGACAAGATCGCCAGCCACGCCGCCGATTACGAGGATCGGTTCGCCAATCCGTTTGTCGCGGCAGAGCGCGGGTTTATCGACGAGGTCATCCAGCCTCGTTCCACCCGTCGCAGGGTCAGCCGTGCCTTTGCATCCTTGCGCGGCAAGAAACTGACCAATCCGTGGAAAAAGCACGACAATATTCCGCTTTGATCGGACCTGCCGCGGCGTTATGCGCCGTGGTAGTCGTGCACCTTCGCGCCGCACTTACTGCAATTCCAAGGGTCTTCCATGTCTCAGCGACCACAGTCTGTTTGCAACGGATCTTCGGGAACTTTCCCGGCGGTGTCCGTGTTGGTGGGCAAAGGAGCGCGCCATGACCCGCAACCACGGACCATCCATCAAGGACGACGAGACCTATCAGGCGCTGCGCGAGGACGGCGCGTCGAAGGAAAAAGCGGCGCGGATCGCCAATGCGCAGGCGAACGAGAACATGCATCCCTCGAAAAAGGGCGGCGAGGCCAAGCCCTACGAGGACTGGACCCGAGACGCGCTATACGAGCGGGCGCAGGAACTGGATGTCTCGGGCAGGTCTGGAATGACCAAAGCCGATCTGATCGAGGCCCTTCGCAATACCTGAGACAACAGGTTGCCGCATACGACGCTGATCTTTCGCGCGCTGGGGTTGGTCCTGCCGCGAAGGGGATGCAGAGATGAGCAACGGTTGGCATATCTTGCGCGACGACGGCCGGTATGTTCTGGCCCGCAGACTGCCTGCGCGCTTCGATATAGAAGCGACCAGCGCGTTTCCGCCTCTTGATCCCGCGCGGCTTGCCCGTCAGGTCCGTCAGGATGTCTGGCGGGCGCTAAAATGCTTGCGTGGCTTCACGCCTGTGGTAGAAATAACCTGCGGTCAAATGGGGGTGATCGTGCGTGCCGGGGGTCAGATGGCCAATGGCGCGGCAATTCCTCCTACTGCACACCGGGATCTTGCGGAACTTCTGTCCGACCCTGCGCATCGCGCGCGGTGGTCCAGATGGGCCGGGAAGAGACGCCGGGGGCGCGCATGAGCATCATGTCCGCCTTACGCAGCCGGCAAGCAGGCGCGGGTACGCCGCGCGGCAAGACGGCCCCGACGGGAGGAGCTTCGAAAGAAGGTCGGGGCTGTCTGCTAATCTCTGCAAACTTTAGGAAAGTCAGACATTTGTCGGGTCGACTGGCGGGTTTTTACATGTCGGCACTGCTGATGTCTGTCGGTTCGGTACAGGCGGCAAGCGGCGATCCTGTCGATCTGATTTTGCCGTCCGGTCAGTCCGTGATTTTTCACGAAGCACTTCAAGAAGATCAGCAGGAAGGGGCGGGGCATGTTTACCGGTTCCGTTTCGTGGCCCATCAGATCGCGGCAGGGCCAGACGCGCTAAGCTTTGATGACGTGGCGCAGGACATGCAGGTGCTTTGCCAGGCGTTTGCGCTTCCAAATCTTGACAGGCTGGATGCCACGCCGGACCGCATCATTGTCAGCTTGTCGGAACAGCCGGTTGATTTCGGCGTCATGTCGCCTGATCACATACAATATTTCGAAGCCTATATCATCGAAGACGGTCGCTGCACCTGGGAGATATATTGATGTATAAACAAGATGTTGCGCGTCTAAATGCATGTGGATTTGGTGTTGCTGTCTTTGCAACGCATGCCGCTGACGCGTTACCGGCCATGTATCTTTTTGTCGCGCGGTTTGATATTCTCGGGAACGGATGCAGCTTTGCAGCCGTTATACACAAACGAGGGCGTGTAGGATCAAAGGATTCTGCCGCATTCATTGAAATTGGCAGGAGAATCAGATGTCCAAGAGCATCAAACTCGTCGCAATGTTTGGCTTCGTCGCCGCAATCTCGGCCTGCGCACCTGCGCAGGAAGAATATGTCGTCGTCGATCCGGAACCCATTTCGACAGAGCCGACCTACACCGGTAAATACAAGTAATCGCTTGGCGAAGCGGGCCATCAGGCCCGCTTCGCCCCAGCCCACATACCGCGCCTCTGCGATGACGGAGGGGTGGGCATGCTGAAGCATCGCGGCTTTCCGGGGCGTCTTCCCGGTTCAGATTTCCAGTTTACTGTCCGTCGTGCAAATTCTAAGGGAGCGTCGCCGCTAGTGCGCCGCGAACGCTATGCTGATCGCCGTGCGCCGGACCGCCGCGCCGACGAGGCATTTCTGGCGGCTTTGTGGGAGCATTTCGGCACCGAGCCGTTCGAACGGGGCAACCTGGACGCGGGACGTTTGGGGTGGCTTTTAGGTCGCGAGGTCAAACCAGTAGGGGATGACTTCGATCCCACAGACTATGAGGCGCTTCTGGTCATCGACGAAGCCGTTGCCCGCGCATCCTTTCCGCAAGCATTTGACGAAGGCGAGTGGGCATGAATCCGCTCACCTTAGGGTGGAATAGGCGGCTTTGCGCTGACCTGAGCGGTTTTGAAGAAACCTGCTTGGCGATGGCGGTTCTTCGGCGCAGTGTCCTCGTATTGCGAGAGGGCGGCATTTCGATGCAACCCGATCACCGTTACCCTTCCCCTATCGGGCGGCGAGGTCTTCCCCAAGGCCTGCCGCCCGTTTTTTGTTTGGGTGATGATGAGTTTAAACCTTTGCATTGGCAAGGTTTTGCCTATGCGGGGTCATTATCGGCTTTGTGTTGGAACAAGCTGGCGCGCTCCTGTGTTATCCTCCGGAACAAAGGTGAAGGAGACAGGACATGTTCGCGAACACAATCAAATGGGTCGTTTTGGGGGCCGGTATCATCGGTCTTTCGGCCTGTGGCGACACGCTTGGTGAACAGGCGATCATCGGTGGTGGCGCGGGGGCTGCGGGTGCTGTCGTCACGGATGGCGATCCGCTTACCGGCGCGGCTGTGGGGGCTGCGGCAAACGTCGCCTATTGCCGAACCTACCCGAACCGCTGCTGATCGGTATGCTGCCCGTGCGGCGTTCATCGGAACACCCGCACCACAGGGTGTTGCGAAGGCGCGGCTGACAGCGCAGCGCGCGATAGAGAGAAATAATTCCAAGGCCGTTCGTGCAGTCAATTGCACGGGCGGCCTTTTTCATGCCGATACCGCAGGTCAGGCCTGCGCTACACTACAGTGAAGGGACCGGAGATGTTCAAGAAGATCCTGATCGCCAACCGTGGCGAGATTGCCTGCCGAGTCATCAAGACTGCCCGCAAGATGGGCATCAAGACGGTGGCGATCTATTCGGATGCGGATCGCAACGCGCTGCACGTCAAGATGGCGGATGAGGCGGTTCATATCGGGCCTGCTCCGGCCAACCAATCCTATATCGTGATTGAAAAGGTCATGGACGCGATCCGCCAGACCGGTGCCGAAGCCGTGCATCCCGGCTATGGTTTCCTGTCCGAAAACCCCAAATTCGCAGAGGCGCTGGAGGCTGAAGGCGTGGCCTTTATTGGGCCGCCGGTGGGGGCCATCAAGGCGATGGGTGACAAGATCACCTCGAAAAAGCTGGCGCAGGAGGCGGGCGTTTCGACGGTGCCCGGCTATATGGGCTTGATCGAGGATGCCGAAGATGCGGTGAAAATCTCCAATCAGGTCGGCTATCCGGTGATGATCAAGGCCAGCGCCGGTGGCGGCGGCAAGGGCATGCGGATCGCCTGGAATGATGACGAGGCCCGCGAAGGGTTTCAGTCCTCGAAGAACGAGGCCGCCAACAGCTTTGGCGATGACCGTATCTTCATCGAGAAATTCGTGACCCAGCCGCGCCACATTGAAATTCAGGTGTTGGCGGACACGCATGGCAATGCGGTTTACCTGCATGAACGCGAATGCTCGATCCAGCGCCGCAACCAGAAAGTCGTCGAAGAGGCCCCCAGCCCGTTCCTGGACGAGGCCACCCGCAAGGCGATGGGCGATCAGGCCGTGGCGCTGGCGCAGGCCGTGGATTATGCCAGCGCGGGCACGGTGGAATTCATCGTCGATGGCGAGCGGAATTTCTACTTTCTCGAAATGAACACCCGCTTGCAGGTGGAACATCCGGTCACGGAACTGATCACCGGCGTTGATCTGGTGGAGCAGATGATCCGTGTCGCGGCGGGCGAGAAACTGTCCTTTGTTCAGGATGACCTCAAGATCAACGGCTGGGCCATCGAAAACAGGCTTTATGCCGAAGACCCGTATCGCGGGTTTCTGCCGTCAATCGGGCGACTGACCCGCTATCGTCCACCCGAAGAGCATGCCGATGCCTACTCTGCCGTGCGCAATGACACGGGCGTTTTCGAGGGCGGCGAAATCTCGATGTATTACGATCCGATGATTGCCAAGCTGTGTACATGGGCACCCACGCGCGAACAGGCGATCGAAGAGATGCGCGTCGCGCTGGATAGCTTTGAGGTCGAGGGGATCGGCCACAACCTGCCGTTCCTGTCGGCGGTGATGGACCATCCGAAATTCACCAGCGGCGATATGACCACGGCCTTCATCGAAGAGGAATACCCCGAAGGGTTCGAGGGCGTGACCCTGCCCGAAGCCGATTTACAGCGTATCGCTGCGGCTGCGGCGGCGATGAATCGGGTGGCCGAGATCCGGCGCGCGCGGGTATCGGGCCGGTTGGACAACCACGAACGCCATGTCGGGGAAAAGTGGAATGTCGCCTTGCAGGATGTCGATTACGATGTCGTCGTCTCTGCCGATCCGAAGGGTGCCACGGTGACGTTCGACAATGGCGATGCGCTGCGGGTTTCGGGCAAGTGGACGCCGGGTGATGCGCTGGCGCGCATGTCGGTGGATGATACGCCGCTGGTGCTGAAGGTCGGCAAGATCTCGGGCGGGTTCCGCATCCGCAGCCGGGGTGCCGATCTGAAGGTTCATGTGCGGACACCGCGCCAGGCCGAACTTGCGCGGTTGATGCCGGTGAAAATGCCGCCGGACACGTCCAAGCTGCTGCTTTGTCCGATGCCGGGCCTGATCGTGAAGGTCGATGTCGAGGTCGGACAGGAAGTGCAGGAGGGCCAGTCGCTTTGCACTGTCGAAGCGATGAAGATGGAGAACATCCTGCGCGCCGAGAAGAAGGCCATCGTCACCAAGATCAACACCGCCGCTGGCGAGAATCTTGCCGTTGATGACATCATCATGGAGTTTGAATAAACCGCCATGTTCAGGCCGGGCCAGATAGTCGCGTCACTGCAGGCATATGGGTGGTTTACAAGCGTCAGTGCCGACGCGGCGCGCGATGGCCTTACATCTTGGCCGACGCCTGTCTTGTCGCGTGTGTTTCGGTGCCAATCGACATCTGAAAACGTCGATTGGCACCGTCAGGCGACGGCGCTACAGGCCGCAAGAGCCCTCTGTCACGGCCGGGCCGGGTGCCGGTCGCGGATTTCCTGCCGGCGCGTCGGAAACTTGTCGATCGAGCGGGTGATTTCCCGAACACTCCACGGCAGCGGTTTGCGTAGCTTGACGCCGCCATCCTTGCCGAGGATCGCAAGCATGAAGCCGCGCGGCCGCAGCTTTTGCCGCGCCGGGCTGGCGGTGGAGGCGTCGGTATCGGTCAGCACCACCACATCGCGCAACGCCAGATCGTCGATCCGGTCATTGATGAACTGCATCTGCTGGACATACCGGGGGTCGGCGGAACTGTCGGCAAAGACGATGATGGGCCGCTTGATCCACAGATACTCTGCCAGGTCGACTCCTTCGGCACTGCGCACCAGCGGCAATTCTTCGGTTTCGGGCGGGTTCAGCAACAGCTCTTGCGCCACCTCTTCCGCGGCGGCGGTGATGGCGGGGCTGATCGCCAGAGCGGTCGCGAAAATCGCGGAAAAGAGCTGTCGGGAAAGGGTCATACTTACTCCTGTAACTAAGGAATATAGGACCTTGCGCCACCATTGCGAAGGTCGCAACCCATGCAAGCCGCGAAAAACTTTCCGCCAATCGCTTCGCCAGGGATCCGCATAGCGGATCCCGGCAGACATATTGCAAGAGGACAAGCCCATGACATCCAAGAAAGAGCAATGGCGTTCGGTCGCTGAGAAAGAACTGCGCGGCCGTCCACTGGACGATCTGACGTGGAAAACGCTGGAAGGCATCGACGTGAATCCCGTCTATTCCGCCGAGGATGTCGAGGGGCTGCCGCATCTGGGCACGATGCCCGGCGAGCAACCTTTTACGCGCGGCGTGAAGGCCACGATGTATGCAGGCCGTCCCTGGACCATCCGGCAATATGCCGGGTTCTCGACAGCCGAGGAATCCAACCGCTTCTACCGCAAGGCGCTGGCGGCAGGACAGCAGGGGGTTTCGGTCGCGTTCGACCTGGCGACGCATCGCGGCTATGACAGCGATCATCCGCGCGTCGTGGGCGATGTCGGCAAGGCCGGTGTGGCCATCGATTCTGTCGAGGACATGAAGATCCTGTTCGACGGCATTCCGCTGGATCAAGTTTCCGTGTCCATGACGATGAACGGCGCGGTGATCCCGATTCTGGCGAATTTCATCGTCACCGGCGAAGAGCAGGGCCATGACCGCGCGCTGCTGTCGGGCACGATCCAGAACGACATCCTCAAGGAATTCATGGTGCGCAACACCTATGTGTATCCGCCCGAACCCTCGATGCGGATCATTGCGGATATCATCGAATATACCAGCGCCGAGATGCCGAAGTTCAACTCGATCTCGATTTCGGGCTACCACATGCAAGAGGCCGGCGCGAACCTTGTTCAGGAACTGGCCTACACGCTGGCCGACGGCCGCGAATATGTGAAAGCGGCGATTGAACGCGGCATGGATGTGGACAAGTTCGCCGGGCGGCTGTCGTTCTTCTTCGCCATCGGGATGAATTTCTTCATGGAGGCGGCAAAGCTGCGGGCCGCGCGTTTCCTGTGGCACCGGATCATGACCGAACTGGGCGCACAAAACCCACGGTCCAAGATGCTGCGGACCCATTGCCAAACCAGTGGCGTCAGCCTGCAAGAACAAGACCCCTATAACAACGTCATCCGCACCGCCTATGAGGCAATGAGCGCCGTTCTTGGCGGCACCCAGTCGCTGCACACAAACGCGCTGGACGAGGCGATTGCCCTGCCCACGGAATTCAGCGCCCGGATTGCGCGCAACACACAGCTGATCCTGCAAGAGGAAACGCAGGTGACGCGCGTCGTCGATCCGCTGGCTGGATCCTATTACGTCGAGAAGCTGACCCATGATCTTGCCGAAAAGGCCTGGGAGCTTATCGAAGAGGTCGAAGAAATGGGCGGCATGACCAAAGCGGTCGCATCGGGCATGCCGAAGCTGCGGATCGAGGAAAGTGCAGCCGTTCGTCAGGCGATGATCGACCGGGGTGACGAAGTGGTTGTCGGCGTCAACAAGTACCGCAAGGAAACGGAAGATCCGATCGACATTCTGGACGTGGACAACGTCAAGGTGCGCGAAAATCAGGTGGCGGCGCTGGAAAAGATGCGCGCCACGCGGGACGAGGCCGCCTGCACGGCGGCTCTGGACGAATTGGAACGCCGCGCAAAAGAGGGCGGCAATCTTCTGGAAGGCGCGGTCGAAGCGGCGCGCGCCCGTGCAACAGTCGGAGAGATCAGCATGGCGATGGAAAAAGTTTTCGGTCGGCACCGTGCCGAAGTAAAGACGCTGGCGGGCGTGTATGGCGCTGCCTACGAGGGCGACGAAGGCTTTGCCGAGATTCAGAAATCGGTCGAGAAATTCGCCGAGGATGAAGGGCGGCGCCCGCGTATGCTGGTGGTCAAGATGGGGCAAGACGGGCATGATCGGGGTGCCAAGGTCATCGCCACGGCATTTGCCGATATCGGGTTCGATGTTGATGTTGGCCCGCTGTTCCAGACTCCGCAAGAGGCCGCGCAGGATGCCGTCGACAATGACGTGCATGTGATCGGGATTTCCAGTCAGGCAGCCGGGCACAAGACGCTTGCACCGCAACTGGTGCAGGCGCTGAAGGATGCGGGCGCGGGCGACATTCTGGTGATTTGTGGCGGCGTCATTCCGCAGCAGGATTACAAGTTCCTGAAGGATGCAGGGGTCAAGGCGATATTCGGGCCCGGCACCAACATTCCAACGGCCGCGCAGGACATTCTGCGACTGATCCGGGCGGCGCGCGGGATGACAGAGTAACGTGTTTCGGAGCGCTGACGCGATCCGACCGGCGCGCGCCCTTCGGTCGCGCGCCTCTGTGGTGTCATTGCGGGCATCAGGAACGCAGATCACAGGGGGATAGCATATGCTGAGCTTGGATCATCTGGCGGTAAGCGGCACGACGCTGGAGCTTGCGGCCACGCATCTGGAGGCTTCGCTGGGCGTGCCCAGTCTGCCCGGTGGCCGCCATGAGGCATTTGGCACGCATAACCGGCTGCTGGGCTTGGCGGGCGGTCTCTATCTTGAAGCGATCTCTATTGATCCAGATGCCGCCGCACCGGGACGTCCAAGGTGGTTCGGGCTGGATATGTTCGACGGTCCGGCACGGTTGACCAACTGGATCTGCCGGGTGCCGGATCTGGACGCGGCCCTTGCCCGATGGCCAGAAGCGGGCGATGTGGTCAATCTGGCGCGTGGTGACCTGCGCTGGAGAATGGCCGTGCCAACAGATGGCCGACTGCCCTTTGACGGGATGTTCCCGGCACTGCTTGAGTGGCAGGTGCCGGTGCCGCCGGGCGACTCCCTTGCCGGCAGCGGTTGCACGCTTGAACGTCTGGTGGTGTCTCATCCGGAGGCGGATGCGCTTGTGACAAGGCTTGATATGAACGACCCCCGTATCGCGTTTGAACGCGGCACTGCCGGGCTGCTTGCAGAGTTTCAAACGCCGGGTGGGATCAGAACCCTCGCATGATCGTGCTGGACCCTGCGGCGCGCGGTTTTGGGGCAGGTCAGGCGTTGATGCCCGCGCTGAAAACCCGCGCCCGAAAAGATGGTGCGCGGTCGTTTTGGGCGGAGGGCTGCTGCGCCAAAGCCAATGCCACTGGCTTTCATGCAGCGTGTGTTTCGTCCATGTCGCCGGGTTGCCGGAGGCCGGGTTAACGCTCTGACGGTGGATGGGTTTTCCGCCGATACAGAAGATTCTCTGAATGTCGCACTGACAAGCTGCGCTGCGGCGTATAGCATTTCAACTATGTCGATCTGGACCCGCATCTCTCAGGCTATTCAGGCGCTTGCCAAGGGCGAGGGCCTCTCTGCCGTGTTCGAACGTCTGCGCACGCCGCCGGAACGTTCCGTCGCCTTCACTATCGCGGTGATCGCGCTGTCTGCAAAGATGGCCAAGGCCGACGGGCAAGTGACGCGCGCCGAGGTTCGGGCCTTCCGCGAGGTCTTTCACATTGCCTCGGCTGACGAGGAAGGGGCGGCGCGGGTGTTCAACCTGGCCCGGCAGGATGTGGCAGGATTCGAGGAATACGCCACCCGAATCGCGCGGATGTTCCGCGAGGACCGCACCATGCTGTTCCACCTGATGGAGGGCCTGTTCTATATTGCCGTGGCGGACGGGCGCTATCATCCCAAAGAGGATGATTTCCTGACGCGCGTGGCCGAGATTTTCAGGATGCCGCAGCCCGAGTTCCGGGGCGTGCGTGCGCGGTTTGTGCCCGATGCCGAGCCTGATCCCTACAGCGTGCTGGGCGTTACGCCAGATATGGACCTGACCCAGATCCGCAAGGTCTGGCGCAAGCAGGTTCGTGAAAGCCATCCCGACAAGATGATTGCGCGGGGCCTGCCGGCCGAGGCCGTGCGCCTGTCGGAACGACGGCTGGTCGATATCAATCGCGCCTGGGAAGAAATCTCGACCCAGCGGCAAGAGGCCTGAATGCGCATCGCCACCTATAACGTTGAATGGTTCAACGCGCTGTTTGACGGCGACGGACAGTTGCTTGTGGATGACCACTGGTCAGCGCGCCATGACGTGACCCGCGCGCAGCAGGCCGAAGCGTTGGGGATTGTTTTCACCGCGCTGGATGCCGACGCGATCATGGTGATCGAGGCACCGGACAGCCATGCCCGCCGTGACGGAACAAAGGCGCTGGAGGGTTTTGCGAAGGTCTTCGGGTTGCGGGCACGACGTGCCATTATCGGGTTCGCCAATGAGACGCAGCAGGAAATCGCGCTGCTTTACGATCCCGACAAGCTGGAGGCGCGCCATGATCCGGTGGGCCAGCCCGCCCCCGGATCTGTGGGCGGTGAGGTGCCGCGCTTTGACGGCCATTTTCGCATTGACCTGGACATTGACGCGACCGAAGACAGGGTCGCGTTTTCCAAACCTCCGCTGGAGATTGCGGCCAGAACGGCCTCCGGCAAGGAACTGCGGCTGATCGGGGCGCATCTGAAATCAAAGGCACCGCACGGGGCGAAGGGGCGGGACGCGATCATGCGGGTATCGATTGCCAATCGCCGCAAGCAATTGGCGCAGGCAATCTGGCTGCACCGCCGGATCAAGGCGCATCTGATCGCCGGTGAAAGCCTGATCCTTCTGGGCGACCTGAATGACGGACCGGGGCTTGATGAATATGAAAACCTGTTCGGGCGATCCTCGGTCGAGATCTTGCTGGGGTCTGACGCGCCGCATCTTTTCGATCCGCATGCCAGACAGGCGCTGGCGCGGCGGATCGGGTCGCAGCCGACAACGTCGCGGTTTTTCCTGTCGCATGAGGGGCGCTATCTTCAGGCGCTGCTGGATTATATCATGATCTCGGAGGATTTGCGTGCCGCCAGCCCGAAATGGCGCATCTGGCATCCGTTCGACGATCTGGGATGCTACAAGACGCCAGAGCTGCGCGAGGCATTGTTGACAGCATCCGACCATTTCCCGGTATCGCTGGATATCGAGATCTAGACCCTTACCTTTGCGCTGAATGCGCCTATATTCGTGGGTATGAAACTGATCCCGATTGCCCTGATCCTGTCGGTTTGCCTGACGCCTGCTGTTGCCACGGCGCAAGAGACCGCACCTGAAGTCGACGAGGCCCCGAGTTTGATGGAGCGGGGGGCCCGCCTGTTCATGCGCGGCATCATGGAGGAAATGGGACCGACCCTGAAAGAACTGGAGGGACTGGCGCAGGACGTATCGCCCGCGATGAAGAACTTCGCGCGCAACATGGGGCCTGCATTGCGCGACCTGATGACCGAGGTCGAGGACTGGTCGGTCTATGACGCGCCCGAGATCCTGCCAAACGGAGACATTCTGATCCGCAGAAAGCCGGATGCCGCCCCGATGGATCGTCCGCTGAAAGACGGTGAGATTGATCTGTAGGGACCAAAGCGCGAAACACCCCGCTCACTCGCCTACCCAGCGTCATGCTAAGACGCGGCATCCACAACTTTCGTATCTACTCCAAGTGACGAGGCAAGCGACTTGAACCGTGCCTCGGCCACCTCGCCAAACAGCAACCGCGCCGTGCCTGACAGGCGCAGTGTCAGAATGCCCGCATCCGTATCGAGTTCCATCTCAGCACCGGTGGCGGAAAAGTCCGACATCCACAACATCGAGCCGAAACGCATGGCCTTACCCAGCACTTCGGCTTCCTGCCGCTGTTCGGGTTCGATCAGGTCGTAAAGATCCTCGAACCGGGTGCCTTCGCGCTTGTTGCGGTAGCGATGCAGCAGCGCGAGGCCCAGAAAGATCCTCTCGGCATGTTTCAGCCCGCCCAGATTGGCGCGGGTGGCGTTGTCAAAGCAGGTTTCGGCGCGATAATCGGGATGCGCGCGCCAACTGACATCGTTCAGCAGGCATGCGGCCTTGACGATGCGAATCTGTGCCTCGCTGGCGGTGGGAAAAAGCGGGGCGACGAAGGCAAACAGACGGCGGCCGAAACCGGGCAGGCGGGCGTCCTTGGCTTCGGCGAAATAGCATGCCTCGATCAACGGGTCACGGTCGCGCAGGCGTTGCGGCATCTGTTCATACAGCAACCCTTCGCGGATCCCGTAGCTGGAAATGGCAATGTCCTTGGGGTCGATGATGCCGATCAGTTCGCCCAGCACCTCGGCCGCATAGGGCACCAGCGACATCCGGGCGCTGGAGATCGAACAGCGGCTGCGCAATTTTTCCAGATCGGAAGCCGCGATATAGGCCAGGGTTTCCGCGATGGACTGGGCGTCCATGCGGTATTCGTGCAGCACATGCAGAGGATAGCCCAAACGGTCCATGTCGATCCGCGCGATGGCACGCCAGGATCCGCCAACAAGGAACAGCCGGTCATGCTGCGGCCCCATCACCTTGGCCGCCGCCTTGATCGTCTTGCGAATATAGTCCTTCCGTTCCTCGGCACCGCCCGGAATGTCACGCAGCTTCAACGGTCCCAGCGGCGAGGTGGTCCGGCGTCCGACATGACCACGGGCGATCTCGGCCAGTTCCATCGACGATCCACCAATGTCGCAGACAAGGCCGTAAGAACCGGGCCAGCCCAGCAACACACCCTGCGCGGACAGGCGGGCCTCTTCCTCACCGTCGATGACGCAGATTTTGAGTCCGGTTTCGGCCTCGACCTCGGCACAGAAATCCGCGCCGTCCTCGGCCTCGCGCACGGCGGCGGTGGCCACGGCGCTGATCGGTGCCATGGCCAGCCCGTTGGCAAGCGTCTGAAACCGGATGATCGCCGACAGCGCGCGTTTGCGGCCTTCGGGGTTCAGACGTCCGGTTTCGGACATGCCTGCACCAAGCGCGCACATCAGCTTTTCGTTGTAGAAATAGGCGGGACTGCGGGCCGCGCCGTCAAACACCACCAGGCGAACAGAGTTTGATCCGATATCCAAAACCCCGACGCGCGACAGATCGCGCGATTCCGGGTCGTCAAACAATGGCCGGGCGAACGGCCCTCCGACTTGCAATGCGGTGGCGGCCAGTTTCGTCATGCGAACCTCGTAAGTGATGCAGGGATTGGTGCGACAGCATGGGATGCAGCGTCAATCATCAGAATGGGTAAGTTGCGGCACATCCGACGCGCCGGCAGATCCCCGCCCGGAGAGCGAGGGGTTTTCCATGAAAAACCGGTGGCAGTTGAAGGCGAATGTGCCTGCCTCGACGGGATCGCGGTTGAATTTGCCATCCGGTCCCATCACCCAGCTTTGCGCAACATCGGCAAGGTTGGCCGCCATGATCTGACTGACGATCTGTGCCTTGACGGTGGGGTTGTTGATTTCCACAAGCGTTTCGACCCGCCGGTTGAGGTTGCGGCCCATCCAATCGGCGGATGACATGAACACACGCGCCTTTTTCGACGGCAGTCCCCGACCGTTGCCAAAGCAGACAATGCGCGAATGTTCCAAGAAACGTCCGACAATGGATTTCACGCGGATATTCTCTGACAGGCCTTTGACACCGGGACGCAGCCCGCAGATGCCGCGCACGACAAGAGTGATCTTCACGCCGCGTTGGCTGGCCGAATACAGCGCGTCGATCACCTCGGGTTCGACCAGCGAATTGACCTTTGCCCAGATGTCGGCGGGACGCCCGGCCTCTGCATGGGCGGCCTCTGCCTCGATCTGTTCCAGCAGAAAGTTCTTCAACTGATGGGGCGAGATATGCAGATTTTCCAACGCTTCGGGATAGGCATAGCCCGAAAGATAATTGAACACTTTGGTTGCATCGCGCCCCAAGGCCGCGTCGCAGGTAAAGAAACTGAGATCGGTGTAGATCTTTGCCGTGATCGGGTGGTAGTTGCCGGTGCCGTAATGCGTGTAGGTCACAAGCTTGTCATTTTCGCGCCGCACCACGGTCGAGACCTTGGCATGGGTCTTCCAGTCGAGAAACCCGTAGACCACATGCGCGCCCGCGCGCTCCAGCCGCCTTGCCTGACGAATGTTCGCGGCTTCGTCGAACCGCGCTTTCAGCTCAATCAATGCGGTGACGGATTTGCCATCCTCGGCGGCTTCGCACAGCGCGTCGACGATGGGCGAGTTGCGTGACGTCCGGTACAGTGTCTGTTTGATTGCCAGCACATCCGGGTCACGCGCGGCCTGCGCCAGAAAGCGCACCACCATGTCGAAGGTCTCATAGGGGTGATGCAGCAGCATGTCCTTCTGGCGGATCGCCGCGAACATATCGCCGTCATGGTCCTGCACACGTTCGGGCACGCGGGGATTGAAGCCCGGCCATTGCAGATCCTGGCGCGCGTCCAGAACCAGTTCCTTGAGGTCGGCAAGACCGACCATGCCGTCAAGCTCTATCAACTCGCCATCGGTGACGTGCAATTCGCGCATGACCACAGATTTCAGACCTGCGGCCGCACCTGCACTTATCGTCAGGCGCACCACCTGTCCGCGGCGCCGCCGTTTCAGCGCCACCTCGAATTCGCGAACCAGGTCTTCGGCTTCTTCCTCGACTTCCAGATCGCTGTCGCGCAACACGCGAAAGCCGAAATGCGCCTTTGTGCGATAGCCGGGAAACAACTGATAGACATAAAGCAGCAAGAGGTCTTCGAGTAGCAGGAACCGGTGACGGCCGGAATCCGCAGGCAGGGTGATGAACCGGTCAACCTGATGTGGGACCGGCAGAAGCGCCTGAAGGGGACGCTTGTCGCGGGTGCGTTCCAATTGCAGCGCCAGACAATAGCCGGTGTTGGCGATGAAAGGGAAAGGGTGCGCGGGGTCGATGGCCAGTGGAGACAGGATCGGAAAAACCTGTGTCAGGAACACCTCTTCGAGATGTTCCATGTCCTGCGCGTCCAGGTCTTCGGGACTCGTCACAACAATGCCTTCGGCTTCCAATTCCGCATGCAGGGTCTTGAGCACTTCTTGCTGACGCGCCATCAGCTTGCGGGCGTCCTCGTCGATCAGGATAAGCTGCTGGGCCGGTGTCAGACCGTCAGAAGCCGGCGTGGTATTGCCGGTCTGCGCCAGCTCTCGCAGGCCCGCGACGCGCACGGTATAAAATTCGTCAAGATTGGCTGCGGAAATCGACAGAAAGCGCAGCCGTTCCAGAAGCGGTGTGCGCAAGTTTTCTGATTCTTCCAGAACGCGCCAATTGAACCCAAGCCAGCTAAGTTCGCGATTGAAGTAACGCCCAGGACCGGTCAGATCCAAATCCGGAAGCTCTTGCGGTGGCGGGAAGGGGGACTTCAGGAAATCAGCATGGGTCATTTATTCGCAATCTCTCTCGGGTTCGTTGAGCTGATTTGGTGTTTAGTCACCTAACGTATCAAGTTGTTGAAGGACTTTGATCGCGAGCGGTCGGTTGATGCCTTTCGGCTGGGCAAGGGCGGCTTCGTCCAGCGCATCGACGATCTGTCCCGCCATCGCGAAGGATCGGTGCATGTGGCGCACGAGGTATGTCACCGCATCCGGCGCGGGCACGATCTGACGGTCTGCAAACATCTTCAGCAACACAGCCCCCAGCAGCAAATCATCGGGTTCAGAAAGCGACACCATCGGCGTGCCGTTCATCCGGCTGGCAAGATCCGGCAGCGCCAGACCCCAGTTCGATGGCGGGCGGTCCGCGGTCAGAAGCAGGGTCTGCCCCTCGGCCAGCGCAAGATTGTGCAGATGCAGCAAGGCCCGTTCGGCGCGATCATCGCCAGCGACGGCCGGCACATCCTCGATGCAAAGCGGCCCGCTGACGAGGTGGGGCACATCCTCGACGGTCAGGCTTGCGGCCTCAAGAATGCGCGCGCCGCTCTCGGAGGCCCAGACATGCGCCAGATGGGTCTTGCCAGAGCCTTCGGGTCCCGCCAGCACCAACTTGCGCCCCGGCCAGTCGCGCCAGCACTCGATCTGCGAGACGGCCACGGAATTTGCCTCTGCGACGTAGAAATCCCCGCGTCCCAGCGCCTGACGAACCGGCAAGGTGATCCTGAGTTGCTGCGACATGGCTTAACCGTCGTCGCGGTCGGACTGGCCGCGATACAGGATGCTGTGTTTATATTGCGACACGCCGAACCGCGCCAGAACGCCAAGCGCTGCGGCCACCGGCACCGCCACCAGCATGCCGACAAATCCGAACAACGCCCCGAAAACCGACAGCGCCATCAGCAGCCAGACCGGATGCAGACCCACCGAATTGCCCACCAGCTTTGGTGTCAGGAAGTTGCCTTCGATGAACTGACCCAGAAAGAAAATCGCGGCCACGGCGGCGATCCAGACCCATTCACCCCAGAACTGGAACAGCGCCAGCCCAATCGCCAGTGCGCCGCCGAAAATCGCGCCGATATAGGGAATGAAGGTCAGCAAGCCCGCCACCACGCCCACGACCAATCCGAATTGCAGCCCGACCAACATCAGCGCGACGGCATAGTAGACGCCCAGCACCAGACAGACCGTGCCCATCCCGCGAATGAATCCGGCCAGCGTCTTGTCTATGTCGCGCCCCAGCTGCCGGATCACCGGCGCGTGGTCGCGCGGCAACAGCTCGTCGATCCGCGCGATCATGTTGTCCCAGTCCAAAAGCAGATAGACCGCCACGACCGGAACGATCACAAACAACAGCACGATGTTCAGGATTGATGCCGCCGAAGTCAAAACCGTGTTCAACAGCTCTCCGCCGCGATCGCGGATCGTCTCTCCCAATCCGGACAGCGACTGACGTATAGCGCTGTCCTGATCCATCAGCGATGGAAAGCGGCTTGTCAGGAATTCCTGGAGATCCTGGAACAGCTGCGGCGCGACTTCGAAAAGCTGCACCGTCTGCTGCACCAATGTCGGGATCACCAACAAAGCCATCAGCACGAAGATGATAATGGCCATCACGGTGATGATGCCCGTGGCCAAAGTTCTGGAGCATCCGGCGCGTTCCAGACGATCCGCGACCGGGTCAAGAAAATAGGCAATCGCGCCGCCCAGCACGAAGGGCAGCAGAACATCGCCCAGAAACCACAGCAGCAACACCAGCACGGCGGCGGCAGCGCCCCAGTATCTGAGCTGATAATGAACCGGCAAACCCATGCGACGCGCCCCTCTCAGGCTCACTCATTGCCCAACTGGCCGTGTCATGCAAGCAGAGGCTGGCCAAAAAATGATGCGGCACCGCTTGCGCAGACAGGGGGCAAGGCCCTACACCCTTGCGGACTGTCATTTTTCTCCAAGGACACATCATGCGCCTCAGCCGCTATTTTCTGCCCGTGCTCAAGGAAACGCCCTCCGAGGCGCAGATTGTCTCGCACCGCTACATGCTGCGCGCAGGCATGATCAAACAGGCGTCTGCGGGCATTTATTCCTGGCTGCCACTGGGCTTCAAGGTGCTGCGCAAGATCGAGAATATCGTGCACGAGGAACAGGCCCGCGCAGGCCATATCGCCATTCAGATGCCCACCATGCAAAGCGCCGATCTGTGGCGCGAATCCGGCCGCTACGACGCTTACGGTCAGGAAATGCTGCGGATGAAGGATCGGCATGATCGCGACATGCTGTTCACCCCCACGGCGGAAGAACTGGTGACGGACATTTTTCGCAGTCATGTGGGCAGCTACAAGGACCTGCCGCTGACGCTCTATCAGATCCAGTGGAAATTCCGCGACGAGATCCGCCCACGCTTTGGCGTGATGCGGGGACGCGAGTTCTACATGAAGGACGGGTATAATTTCGACCTGACCAAAGAGGATGCGTTGCACGCCTATAACCGTCACCTTGTCAGCTACCTGCGCACCTACGAACGCATGGGGCTTCAGGCCATCCCGATGCGCGCGGATAGTGGCCCCATCGGCGGCGACAACACGCATGAATTCCTCGTGCTGGCAGACACCGGCGAGTCGGAAGTGTTCTACGATGCCCAGATCACCGATCTGACATTCGGCTCCCGCGAGATTGACTATGACAGCCATGCAGAGTGCCAGGCCGTTCTGGAGGAATTCACCAGTCGCTACGCCCGTACGGACGAGACGCATGACGAGGCGCTGTTCAATGAGGTTCCAGAAGAGCGTCGTCGCACAGCGCGCGGCATCGAGGTTGGCCAGATCTTCTATTTCGGCACCAAATATTCCGAGGCGATGGGCGCCACGGTCGCGGATAGCGACGGCAACCGCGTGCCGGTCCATATGGGCAGCCACGGGATCGGCGTGTCGCGCCTGGTGGGCGCGATCATCGAGGCCAGCCATGACGACAAGGGCATTATCTGGCCCGAGGGTGTGACGCCGTTCCATTGCGGGATCGTCAACCTCAAGCAGGGCGACGAAGAGGCCGACGGTGCCTGCGAGGCGCTTTACGCATCGCTGACAGCCTTGGGGCTGGAGCCGCTCTATGATGACCGCAACGAACGCGCGGGCGCGAAATTCGCCGGTATGGACCTGATCGGACTGCCTTGGCGGATCACCGTCGGGCCGCGCGGGTTGAAAAACGGCGTGGTTGAACTGACCTCGCGCCGGACGGGCACATCCGAAGAACTGCCGCCCGAACAGGCGATCGAGCGGATCGCGCAGATCTACGGGCGCGCTGCCGTCTAGGGTTTTGCGGCACCCGAATCTGTTCGCGGCACCGCGATAATGCTATGCTCTGGCAAAAAAGGGCAGGCATATGATTGTACGGACACTCACCTTGGCAGGCGGGCTGGCAGGCGCGGCGGGCCTGTCGCAGTTTCCCGAGTTTTCGCAGCAATACACGCAACGGCTTGGCGGGGCGGTCGATGAACTGGCCCGCGTTGTGCATCAGTTCGACCGGGATGCAAGCGCCGTCGGGATGTCCCGGCAAGAGGCTTTGTCGGAACTTGGTCAGAGCGGCGCATTTGGCGCGCGGCGCAGCCAGACCATCACCCGGACCATTGCACGGCATCGCGATCTGTCCGCTGATCTGGACGCCTTGCGCGCCGCAGGGCCGTTCACCCGCGCAAGCCGTATCGCGCATCTGAGTGACCCGCAGATCGCCCGCGCGGCATGGCGCGATTACAAGCCTGCCGCACCCCTGACCTTTGAGGGTGCCGTATTTGCCGGGACCGGGTTTCTGGCGGGCAGTCTGGTCTTGTCCATGCTGATCGGTGTCCTGCGCATGCCGTTCCGTCGCAGGGGGGCGCGGTCCCGGCGCACCGGGGCAGGGGCCTGACCGACAGCCGGTATGCAAACGGCCCGCGCGATGATGCACGGGCCGGTATCGGAAAACGGGGGCACAGTGTCAGCTCGGGGTGTCGCAAACGCCGACAAGCTGTTCATATTGCGTGGTGATCCAGCCAAGTGCCTGTTCCGGGTTGCGGTCTTCGATATTGCCGGTGAACTGTGAAAACACCTTGGCAGAGCGGCTGTTATCCACCATCGCCACATCCTGCGCGGCAAGCACGGTGTCGTAGACGAAAAAGGCAATCGCCACCAACAGCACACCGCGCACGACCCCAAAGAGGAACCCAAGACCCTGATCCAGACCACCAAGCGCAGAGCGTTGGATCAGCGATGAAAACAGCGGTGTGAACAGCGACACGACGACAAGGGCCACCGCAAAGACGGCTGCGAACCCGCCGATGATCGACAATTCGCAACTGTCGGCGATGAAATCGCCAACGAAGGGCAGCTCCTTGACCAACGGCTGGACTTGTGGCGCGAAGATGAACGCAAGAATTGCAGCCGCGATCCATCCCAGAATGGCCATGACTTCGCGGACCAGCCCACGGGAATAGGCCAAAAGCGCGGACAGAATGATAACAACGGCCACCACGCCGTCAATGATGGTGAAACCTTCCAAGAACCCTGTCCCTCTGTTTGTACCTAACCCGCGCCGAAGATCTCGCCCACAAAGGCGGCCAGATCGCTCATCCGGGTCAGGGCCATATCGCTGGTCCCACCCGACTTGCCGCCTTCCGGCACGATGGCCGAGGTGAAACCAAGTTTTTGCGCCTCTTTCAACCGGTTTTCCGTCTGACCTACCGGACGCAAGGCCCCTGATAGGCTTATTTCGCCAAAAACGACACATTCGGCGGGCAATGCCGTGTCTTCGCGCGCTGACAGTAGCGCCGCCGCCACAGCCAGATCTGCGGCGGGTTCAGAGATTCTCATGCCGCCCGCGACGTTCAGATAGACATCGAGCCCGGCAAATGGGATGCCGCAGCGCGCCTCCAGCACGGCGAGTATCATCGCCAGACGCCCGCCATCCCAGCCCACGACCGTGCGGCGGGGCTGTGAATGCGGCGAAGGCGCGACCAGTGCCTGAAATTCGCACAAGACCGGACGCGTGCCTTCGATCCCCGCAAACACGGCAGATCCGGGTGTCGGCTGCCCGCGTTCGGACAGGAATAGCGCCGAGGGGTTGGACACCTCGGCCAGTCCCGCACCGGTCATCTCGAACACGCCGATTTCATCGGCCGGACCAAAGCGGTTCTTGACCGCGCGCAGGATACGAAACTGGTGGCCGCGTTCGCCTTCGAAATACAGCACCGTATCGACCATGTGTTCGACGACGCGCGGCCCGGCGATCTGCCCGTCCTTGGTGACATGCCCCACCATGATAACCGATGTATTGCGCCGCTTGGCAAAGCTGGTCAGCTCATGCGCCGCGGCACGGACCTGACTGACGCTGCCCGGCGCGCTGTCAACGTGATCGGCCCACATGGTCTGGATTGAATCGATGATCACAAGTTGCGGGGCTTCGGCCTCCAGCGTGGTGAGGATGTCGCGCAGGTTGGTCTCGGCGGCCAGTTTCACCGAGGCATCGGCAAGCCCCAGCCTTTGCGCGCGCATCCGCACCTGTGCGCTGGCTTCCTCGCCACTGGCGTAGATCACCTTGAGGCCTGCACGGGCGAATTGCGCCGCAGCCTGCAACAGCAGGGTGGATTTGCCGATCCCCGGATCGCCGCCCACGAGAATGGCGCTGGAGGGCACAAGACCGCCACCCAGAACGCGGTCCAGCTCGTTCATGCCGCAAGAGGTGCGCGGCGGCGGGGCTTCTTCGTCCGACAGATCGGTGAGCGGCACAGTGCGGCCACGGGATTTGCCAAGCGTTTTCTTGGGAGGGCCTGCGCTGATGCCTGCGTCCTCGGTGATCGTATTCCACGCGCCGCACGCCTCGCAGCGGCCCGACCACTTGGAGGTTGCGGCCCCGCAGGACGAACAGACATAGGAAAGGGATGCTTTGGCCATGCGCGATCTTGTGGAACAAACAGGCCGCACCCGCAAGCCCTGCCATCAGGGCAGCGCGAGGTCGTTACGCGGTGTGCGTCGAAAAAGTTCAGGTTCCAGACAAGGCGCGGGCGTTGATGTGATCGGCGACGCGCCCGCAAACATGATCCCGAGCGTACCTCAGCCCAATCAGCGCCGGAGATTTTTCGTCGTCAGCAACCCGATCGCCAGTGAGGCGAATATGCAAGCGGTGAACAGGTAGAGACCCCAGGCGGTTTCGACACGGCCCACACCGACGCCCTTGGCCACAACGATATAAAGCGCGATCAGAAAGACATCCGCCATCGCCAATTTGCCCAGCACGTTCAACGCGCCAAGCATGCGGCGGCGCATCATGCCGAAATGGATCAGCGCCAGACCGATGGTTTTCAGATAGGGCGCAAACAGTGCCAATGCCGTAACCAGCAAGGCCAGAAAGACGTCCGTTTCCCAAAGCGACTGAAGCCCACTTAAAACGGAAATCTCGCTTAGTCCGAACAGTGGTAGCAGGCCTGCGCGGATCAGCGGTGCGCACCACGCGACCGGGTAGAGGATCAGCAGGGACAGGTTCAGCCAGCGCAGCACGGGGTCAGTCCTTCAAGGGGGGAGAAACCCGCACAACGGGCATATTGCGATGCCTGTCAGATGCGTGTGGCGGCCCAAAGGAGGATGAAGGCGAGGGTCAGTGCCACCACGGCAATCTCTATCCACGGCCAAGGCCGCCGGCGCGAGAAAGCGCCGAGCAGCAGCAGCGCCGACGGGGCGAGCAGCAATGCCACCCCGCCCGACACCAGGGCGCGGGCGGCGGTCCCATAAAGCGCCGTGCCCGCCAGTCCCAAGGCCGGAGCGAACACAGTGATGGTGATCCCGGAAGCAAGCAGAACAGCGGCGGCGGCAGGCAATCGTACCCATCCTTGACCGAGGATAAGCCGCAGCAATGCCAGCAACAGGATCGCCTCGGGAAAGACGAATCTGCGGGCGATCAGCAGCGCCACAACGGGAAAGTCGGCTTCGAACATCTTGCTTACCTCACGGCTTCGATCGGGCCATCGGCGCGGCCGTGGATGAACTGGTCGAGATAGGGATCGCCGCTGTTGTCCAGATCCGTCACCGGCCCGGTCCACTGAATGATGCCATTGTGCAGCATGGCCACCTTGTCGGCAATCGCCCGCACGGAAGTCATGTCATGGGTGATGGTCATCGCCGTGGCCCCCATCTCGACCACGATCTCGCGGATCAGCTCGTTTATGACGCCGGCCATGATCGGGTCCAGCCCGGTGGTGGGTTCGTCAAAGAAAATGATGTCGGGATCGGCGCAGATCGCGCGGGCAAGGCCTACGCGCTTTTGCATCCCGCCGGACAATTCTGCGGGAAACTTGTCGGCCACGTCAGGTTTCAGCCCGACGCGGCGCAGCTTTTCGACGGCGATGGCGCGGGCCTCGTCATGCGGGCGTTTGAGCGCGCCGCGCAGCAGGCGAAAACCGACATTCTGCCAGACCGGAAGGCTGTCGAACAGCGCACCGCCCTGAAACAACATGCCGAAACGCGCCAGAAACGTGTCGCGGTCGCCCGTATTCACATCGCTTCCGCCGACGCTGATCTGGCCGCTGTCGGGTTTGACCAGTCCAAGGATGCATTTCAACGCGATTGATTTGCCGGTGCCAGAGCCGCCGATGATGACCAGAGACTCGCCCTTGGCCACGCTGAGGTTGACGCCGCGCAGGACATGGTTGGTGCCAAAGCTTTTATGAATGTCGCGCAACTCTATCATGCCGAAAAGAACACCTCGGTCAGAAGGTAGTTGGCCGCGAGGATGAGGACAGAGGCAGACACCACCGCCGCCTTGGTCGCGCGTCCGACGCCCTGTGCGCCGCGGCCCGAATTCATGCCGTAATAGCACCCCATCAATGCCACGAGGAACCCGAAGGCAGCCCCTTTGAACAGACCCGAGGCAATATCCCAGAATTCCAGAAAATCCACGGTGTTCTTGAGATAGGCGGCGGCGTTGAAATCCAGCCGCGTCACGCCGACGATATAGCCGCCGAATATGCCGATGGCGTCGCCCACAGCCACCAGAACCGGCACGGCCAGCGTTGCGGCGAGCACTCTGGGAAGCGTCAGGTATTTCATCGGGTTGGTGGACAGGGTCACCAGCGCGTCGATCTGTTCGGTCACTTTCATCGTGCCAAGCTCTGCCGCGATGGAGGACGCGACCCGTGCGGCCACCATCAACCCGCCCAGAACGGGGCCAAGCTCTCTGACCATGCCGATGGCGACGATGGAGGGCACAACCGCCTCTGCCGAAAACCGTGCACCGCCCGCGTAGATTTGCAGGGCCAGCGCGCCGCCGGTGAACAGGGCTGTCAGGCCGACCACGGGCAAAGACAGCCATCCGATCTGCACCAGTGCCTGAAGGAACTCACGGTGATAATAGGGCGGGCGGAACAGGTGGCTGACAGTCTGACCTGCGAAGATCACCACGCGCCCGATGGCGGCCAGAAGGTGCAGGACATTGCCACCCAAAACAGCAATGGGGCGGGTCAGCGTCATGGCCCGACATACCGGCGCGCATAGCGATTGCCCAAGGAGGTCAGGACCTCATAGCCAATGGTTCCGGCGGCATCCGCCAGCGTATCGACGGATTGTTGATGGCCAAGAAGCTGAAGACTGTCAGGATCTTCGGACAGGTGGCTGATGTCGACCCCGATCAGATCCATCGAAATCCGCCCGACGATCTTGCAGCGCGTCTCGCCCGCCCAAAGATATGTGCTCGGGCCCATCGCGCGGATGATCCCGTCGGCATATCCTGCGGCAATCGTCGCGATGCGCGAGGGGGCATCCGACATCCAGGTGTTGCCGTATCCCACGGTTTCGCCCGGCGTCAGTTCTCGGGTCTGGATCACCGGGATCGACAGATGCGCCACGGTGCGCGCGTCTGCGAAGGGCCGGGCACCATAGAGCCCGATACCGGGGCGGGTCAGTTCGAAATGATAATCCTTGCCCAGCAGAATGCCGCCGGTCGCAGACAGCGAGCGCGGTGCGTCGATCCCGTCGGTCATCTCGACAAAGGTTTGCAACTGCTGCGCGTTCATCGGGTGGTCAGGCTCATCCGCGCAGGCCAGATGGCTCATCACCAGAACCGGAGGCTGGTTGAGCGACACTTCACGCAGGGCGGACCATTCGGCAGGCTCCATCCCCAGTCGGTTCATGCCGCTGTCCAGCTGGATACCGAAACGGGCATCGGGGAGCGTTTCGATATGGCAGGACATTTGATCGATGGAGTTGATCATCGGCACCAGGTCCGCATCACGGATCAGCGCGGTATCGCCCGCCATGTGGCCGGAAAAGACGCAGATATCGGGGCCGTTGCCAAGAATCTGTCGAAGCGCCGCGCCCTCTTCGGCCAGCGCCACGAAGAAACACCGCGCCCCCGCCGCAGCCAAAGCAGGAGCGACACGTTCCGCCCCCAGGCCGTAAGCGTCGGCCTTCACCACCGCGCCGGTTTCACACCCGCTCAATGCGTTCAGCGCCTGCCAGTTTGCAACCAGTGCGCCCAGATCAATCGTCAGTTCTGCCTGTGCCATGCACGCTGTTTCGCACGAATGCCCGTCAGGTCAAGGCCAATATTGCCGCGCTCGCCTTTAGGGCAATCCCGCGGGCCGTCTGGAACCAAAGCCGGGGTGTCTGAAAGAGGGCGCAGCTTGCGGGAGTTTCCGAAACAAGGCAATCTGAAGTGAGGCCGTTTCCAACCCATTCGTTTACGGAGCCGGCTTTTGCCAGCCCTTCGTTATTCATGTCTGGGATGTATTTCCCAAATGTCGGTGAGGAAAACATCGGCGGGTTTGCCGACATGTGTGTCACGGTTTCGTCAATGATGGGTCGCATCCGGCATGATCAGTCAGGAAAGATCTTGATGCGTCGTTGTCTTTGATTGAGACCGAGAGGCGGTAAACATAGAGGTTCTTTCAGATTTCAACTTATCCGGGAACAATATGAGTCACGTCTGCGTTATGCCCGAATTGACCTAAATTGTGGGGGGCACCCGTGCAAACACTTGTCCAACGACTTGGATTGAAAACTGATCCGGCCATCTTCTTCTCAGCAGCCGCGTTAACATTTGTTTTTGTAATCGCACTTGTTCTTTTCCCTGACCAGATCGGCGACGCCTTTGCAACGGGACGGGCGTGGATTGTCACCAACCTCGGATGGTTTTTCATTCTGGGGGTAAATGTCTGGCTTGGCTTTCTGATCTGGGCAGCGATGTCACGGCACGGTCACATCCGGCTTGGCCCCAAGGGATCGCGTCCGGAATATTCCAATCTAAGCTGGTTCACCATGCTGTTTGCTGGTGGCATCGGCACAGTGTTGATGTTCTGGGGCGTGGCAGAGCCGATTTCGCACTTCGCCAATCCGCCGCTTCCGGGAGTTGAACCTTACACCGAGGAGGCCGCCCGTGATGCCATCTCCATCGCTGTTTATCACCTTGGCTTGCACACATGGACGATCTTCACGCTGCCGGGGTTGGCCTTTGCCTATTTTATCAACCGTTACGAGCTGCCGGTGCGCGTGTCGTCGGTATTCTATCCGCTTTTGCGCGACAGGATCTACGGCCCGGTGGGCAAGGCCATCGACGTAGCCTCCATCCTCGGGACGCTTTTCGGTGTGGCGGTGTCGCTGGGGCTTGGGTCCAGCCAGATCGCGGCCGGGCTGAACGAGTTGTTCGGGACCGGTGACGGTGCAGAAGTTCAGGTTCTGATTCTGACAGCGCTCACGCTGGTGGCGATTTCCTCCATCGTCGTTGGTCTCGACAAAGGGGTGAAGTTCCTGTCAAACCTCAATATCGGCTTGGCTGTCGGGCTGATGATATTCGTGCTGGTTTTCGGATCTACGTTATTTCTGCTGCGCGGACTGGTCGAGACATTCGGCCTGTATTTCGAAAACCTCCCGCATCTGGCATTCTGGAACGACATGCTGGCGAATGAAAACCCGGAGAATGCCAACTGGGGCTGGCAAGGATCCTGGACGGTCTTTTACTGGGCATGGACCGTCACCTGGTCGCCCTTCATCGGGATCTTCGTGGCGCGTATCTCGCGCGGGCGGACCATCCGGCAATTTGTGTTCGGCGTTCTACTTGCACCATCGCTCTTCACCCTGATCTGGTTCTCGATCTTCGGCTGGCAAGCGATGGAGTTTGACGGTCTGGGCCTTGCGGCCCGTGCCGCGCTGGGCGATCAGGCGGGAGAGATCAGTGCCGCCGTTGCCGAAAGCGTGCCATTGGCGATGTTTGCCTTCTTCGAACACTTCCCCTTCACGACCTTCATTCAGGGCTTTGCGGTTTTGATTGTGGCCATTTTCTTTGCCACGTCATCGGACTCTGCCTCGCTGGTGGTGGATATGCTGTGTACGGGCGACGCAGAACCCGGACCGGTCCGCCAGCGGGTGTTCTGGGGGGCTGCGGAAGGTCTGGTGGCGGCCATGCTGATCATCCTTGCAGGAGACGCTGGTCTGGCGGCACTGCAACAGGTGATCACCGTGGTCGGCCTGCCGATCTTTGTGCTGGTCTGCATGATGATCCCGTCGCTGATACGGGGGTTTGCCATGGAAGAGATCGACCATATCACCATCGGTAAACGGCCCGAGTTGGAGACATTCCACGCCGAGACGACCGACTGATTTGTCGCCAAATGCAGTCCACGATCATTTTATGTGGTCGTGGACTGTTGATGGGTGCGCCGGGCTGCCCAGTGCGGTCGCTTACGGCGTCCAGCGCAGGAAGTTTGCGATCATCCGCAAGCCGGCATCGGCGCTTTTCTCGGGATGAAACTGAAAACCCAGCTTGTTGCCCGCACCTACAATGGCAGTGACATCGCCGCCGTAATCGACATGGGCAAGCCGCTGCGCGGTGTCGTGCATCGCCATGTGATACGAATGCACGAAATACGCGTGATCGCCCGTGACGATACCGTCCAATACCGGATGCGGCGTGTCGATCACCAGATCGTTCCAGCCCATATGCGGCACTTTCAGCGCGGGATCGGCGGGAGAGATATGGCTGACTTCGCCGTCGATCCAGCCAAGGCCGGGCACCTCTTCGTATTCGTGTCCAGTCCGGGCCATCAGTTGCATGCCGACGCAGATGCCCAGGAAGGGACGGCCACGGGTCTCGACCGCCTCGATCATCGCCTCATACAGGCCCGAATGGCCGGTCAATGCGCGTTGGCAGGCCGGAAACGCGCCGTCCCCCGGCAAGACGACGCGGTCGGCACGGGCGACGGTTTCGGCCTTGTCGGTCACGATCACGTCGCCAGCGCCGGTCTCGCGCGCCATGCGCTGAAAGGCTTTCTCGGCGGAGTGCAGATTGCCGCTTTCATAGTCTATGATGACTGTCAGCATGGTGGTGCTTTCGTGATGGTGGGGCGCAGTTGCGGCTGGTGGGCGGTAATTCTAAAGGGCACCCTTGGTGGAGGGCAGCGCGTCGCCGGCGCGCGGGTCGGGTTCCACGGCCATGCGCAAAGCGCGAGCGACGGCCTTGAACGCCGCTTCGGCGATGTGGTGGCTGTTGAAGCCATGTAGCTGGTCGATATGCAAGGTGATGCCGCCGTGGGTCGCCAGGGCCTGAAAGAACTCCCGCACCAATTCTGTGTCGAACGTGCCGATCTTTGCCGTCGGAAATTCGAGGTTCCACACAAGGAAGGGGCGCGCCGAAAGATCCAGCGCCGCGCGCACCTGTGCATCGTCCATTGGCAGGTGGCATTCGCCGTAGCGGCGGATGCCACGTTTGTCGCCCACTGCTTTGGCCAGCGCCTGCCCAAGTGCGATTCCGGTATCCTCGACCGTGTGGTGATCGTCGATATGCAGGTCGCCCGTCGCACGGACGGTCACGTCAATCATCGAGTGGCGCGACAACTGGTCCAGCATATGATCGAAGAAGCCGACGCCGGTCTGGTTGTCATAGCTGCCGGTGCCGTCAAGATTGACGGAAACGCTGATTTGCGTCTCGGCGGTATTGCGGGTGATCTCGGCTTGGCGCATTGGGGGCATTCCTCAGGTCATGTGGGGCGCTTATAGGCGCGCACCCGGCCCGCGCCAAGAGGGTGCAAACCCATTGTGTCGGGCCTGTGGCTGTGCCAGCCTTGCGTGACCTCAACCTCGCCATTCAAGGAGCGCGCATGACCACCTGCGTCTTTGTCCAGATCCGCTGCAAACCCGGCACGACCTACTTGGTCGCAGATGCCATTGCGCTGAAGGAAATCCACTCGGAGCTTTATTCGACCAGCGGTGAATATGACTTGCTGATGAAGCTGTATATTCCCGAGGGCGAGGATGTCGGCAAGTTCATCAACAGCCATATGCTGGATATCGACGGGCTGGAGCGCACCATGACCACGATGACGTTCAAAGCGTTCTAAGCTGCGGTCGTGGCGTGCGGCACCTCTGTGCTGCGCATTTGGCATCTGACCGTGAAACATAGAGGTGGCATGGCGGGCAACACAAAACTGAAGGGCACTGTTGGTATGACCGGTTCTGCCCGGATGCAGACAAGCAGGCGACTGACAAGCTGGTAGCGCCAAACGCAAGGTCCCGGGTCAAGCCCGGGACGGAAACATCTTCGGGCACAGGTTCCGTGTAATCCGCCGCGACGAATTCTGCGTTGTGACTGTCGATTTAAATGAAAATGCCGGGCGCTATCAGGCACCCGGCGGTTTGTTTTATCGGATTGTTCCGTTCTGCGGCTCAGGCCACATTCTCCAACCGGACTTCGGGTGTCACGCCAATCGCGTGGCAGACATCGCGGGTCAGTTCCGGCCGGTTCATCGTGTAGAAGTGCAGTTTATCCACACCGGCATCCAGCAGGTCGGAACACATCTCGCTGCAAATCGCGGTTGCCAGAAGATCTTCGCGACCGTCACGCTCTGCGGTCTCGAAAGCGTCGATGACCCATTGTGGAACCGGTGTGCCACAGCGGTTGGCAAAGCGCACGGCCCCTTTCCAATTCTCGATCGGCAGGATCCCCGGCACGATCTTTGAGGTGTCGATGCCAGCTGCTGCGCAATCGTCGCGGAACCGGTGAAAGCTGTCGATGTCGAAGAAGAACTGCGTCAGCGCCTCGGACGCGCCGGCCTCGAACTTGCGCTTCAGCCATGCGACATCCGCTGCCGCATCGGCTGCTTCGGGATGTTTGTCCGGATAGGCACCGACACGAATGGTGAAATCACCGGTGTCGCGCAGAGCGGCGATCAACTCGCAGCTATCGGCAAAACCGCCCGGATGCCGTTCGAACCGGTCGGCACCTTTGGGCGGGTCGCCGCGCAGGGCGACAATGTCCGATACGCCGGCCGCCGCGAATTCACGGGCAATGCCAAGCGTTTCGTCGCGGGTGGCGTTGACGCAGGTCAAATGCGCCGCCACCTGCAAACCGCTGGACTTGTGCAATGTCGCCACAGCATCGCGTGTCAGGTCGCGCGTCGTGCCGCCCGCACCATAGGTCACAGAGACGAAGCGCGGTGCCAAGGGTGCCAGAACCTGTACCGTGTCCCACAGGCGAAACGACGCCTCCAGGTTCTGGGGTGGGAAAAATTCAAAAGAAATCTCTGGGCGCGTCATGGTTGTTCATCCGTATCTGGGTTGCCGTCTTGTGACACAAAGCCCAATGTGAGACAAACTCATATATCTCATCAAGAACATGAGCGGAGTGATAGGTTGCACATCGAATTCAGACACCTGAAATCAATCAGGGCGATTCATCAGGCCGGCGGTCTGGCGCGTGCGGCGGACACGCTGAACATCACGCAATCCGCGCTTAGCCATCAGATCAAGGGGTTGGAGGATCAGGCGGGGGTCGAGCTGTTCATGCGGCGGTCCAAGCCGATGAAACTCTCGGCGGCAGGGCTGCGTCTTCTGCGCCTTGCCGAACAGGTCCTGCCTCAAATCGAGTCGCTGGAGGAAGAGTTCTCGGGGTTGCGGGCGGGCCGGTCGGGCAGGCTGCACATTGCCATCGAGTGTCATGCCTGTTTCGAATGGCTGTTCCCGGTGCTCGAATCATTTCGGAAAAACTGGTCCGATGTTGACGTGGACATCCGCGCGGGCCTTGCCTTCGACGCGCTGCCTGCGCTGCAAAAGGAAGACGTTGATCTGGTGGTTTCCTCTGATCCCGAAGAGATTGCAGGCATCACCTTCGTGCCACTTTTCGACTATAACCCCGTCTTTGTGGCTGCTTCTGTCCATCCTCTGGCCGCGAAACCGTTTATCGAGGCCGAGGATTTCAAGGGCCAGACGCTGATCACCTATCCCGTCGACCGGGTGCGGCTGGATGTGTTCAATCAATTGCTGATGCCCGCCAAGGTTGAACCGGCGAGCATTCGGCGTGTCGAGTTGACGGCCGTCATCCTGCTGTTGGTTGCCTCAAACCGCGGTGTTTCGGTCTTGCCGGATTGGGTCGTGCGCGAGGTGAAATACAACTCAGATTACGTGACCCGCCCGCTGACGAAGGACGGTATTACCCGCACGCTTTACGCTGCGATCCGGGCAGAAGATGTGGACAAGCCCTATATGGCGGATCTGATCTCGTTGGCGCGAAGCGAAGCGACCAAACTTCAGAACCAGTGACCCCGCACCCGCGAAAGCGGGTGCCTCGTGGTCGGATTTTCTGTTGGCCCATCTCAACAGACACGCATCTGCACACTCTCTTGTCCTGCAAAATACATGTGCGCAGCGTCTGCCGCATCGGGTCTGCAAAGCCGATCAATCCCGTAAGGCCATGCAGGCCTCAGAGGGCGCGCAAATCGCCGGCCATTTCCCGGCCGTCTCGACCTTCGCTCAATTCATATTCAACCTTCTGATTATCTGCCAGACCGGTCATTCCGGACCGTTCGACCGCGGATATGTGGACAAAAACATCCTTACCGCCATCATCGGGGGCAATGAAGCCGTAGCCCTTCGTCGTATTGAACCATTTCACGGTGCCGCTGGGCATCTCGCGTCTCCTTCTGCCTTACGTCCGGCCCCTGAACCTCACAAAGGCCACTGTCGCGTCCCGATTTTTGGCAAACCCGGTGCGGAAATCAAGCAAAACGGGGTCGCAAAGTGACGTCCGGGTGGTTATCTGGACCAGAATGATAAGGAATGCGGCATGATCCTCTATGGACTGAAAAACTGTGATACATGCAGAGCGGCGCGTAAGGCTTTGAAAGATATTGAATTTGTTGATGTGCGGGAAGATGGCATGCCTGCGGATGTGCTGGATGCGGCCCTGGCGCGTTTCGGCAAGGCCTTGCTGAACACCCGGTCAACAACCTGGCGCGGCCTTGATGAGGCAGAGCGGGCGCGCCCCGAGCGCGACCTGCTGGTGGTCCACCCGACATTGATGAAGCGCCCGCTGATCGCAGACGGTGACGAGATGCATCTGGGCTGGGGCAAGGATGTGCAGGCAGCCCTTGACGTCTGACGCAGGACAGGAGCACGAAAGATGCGGAACGCGGCGCTGACACTGGGCATCATTGCAGGTGTGTTCGGGATGATCGTGGGCTTTTTCGGCTTTGGCTACACGGAATTGGTGCGCGCCCATGCCGAGTTGGGTGAGACCTTCGGCAATTTTGCCAACCCGGAAGTCATTCGCGTGGTGTCCGTCCTGTCGCCGATGCTGGCCATCGCAGGCGGTGCCATGGCGCGTGCGCGGGCGCTATGGGGGGGTGTGCTTTTGGCGCTATCCGCGGCAGGCATGTATTGGGGCTACGGCTTTAACGTGTTCACCATGTTCCCCATTGCCTTTGCCGGTATAGCGGCGCTGCTCGCACTTGCAGCCGGCAAACCGGACGAGCCACGCGCTCATTTCTAGGCGTTTGCAGGCGCCCAGGGACCAAGTCGGAACAGTGCGCGGTCAACGGACAGCAGACCCGCACCCTTGATGACCAACAGAACAAGCAGGAAGATCCAGAATGCCCTCTGGTCAAGGATCAGTGCATCGGGCGCGCGATCGAACCAAGCACCAAGCGTGCCCTCATGGGCAATCCCGCCATGGCCGTAAAGGTCGGTCAGGCTTTGCACGGTGATGAAACCGATCATCCCAAGCGCCGCCAAACGGGTGGCAAGTCCCAACACGATCATCAGTGGCAACAGAAACTCTGCCCATGTGCCCGCAACGACCACCACCCAGTGAAAGACACCTAGGTTATCGGTGTTGTAATTCGCCGCCTCGAACGCTTTGGGAAATATCTGTGCATAAGCGCCGCTTGCGGGAAACAGGAACCCGAACAGCCCATCGCCCAGCTTTGTCGCTGCCGAGGCCCAGAAATACGGCAGCAGGATCGCGGCGAACAGGAACCGCGCCAGAAGGGGCAGCAAACCATCTAGCCTCTCGACCCTTTCGAAAATCTGATTGTGCACGGTAATCAGCGTGTTCATGGCGTGTCCTCAAATGAAATGCCGGCGATGGCGCGGTGCGTAAAAAGCAGGTTGAGCATGACGCCCACGTCGAAACTGTCGCCCGCAGCGGTCATGGCGCTGCCAAAGCTTTCGCCTCGTATCAGTGCTGTTACGAAAGCCGCGCCGCCTTCGGGCGTGACAAGCGGTTCGGGATCAAACTCGGCGCGCAGGATCAGTGCGTCCTCGGGCCGGGCCTGTGGTTTGGCACTGCCGGGGCGCATGTTGAAGGCCCAGATCGACACGATAGGCCAGGGTGAGCGCAGCAAATGGGCAGACGGGGCCAGCGCCATACGACAGGACATCAGCGCGTCGTCGTCCACGTCTTGCAGCAGGGCGGGATCGGCTGGTGTGTGATCTGCGGCGTGAAAGCTGCGGCGCAAAGCCAGTTCCAGCCGCGCCACATCGGGCAGATAGCCCAGATGCGCCAATGGTTCGACGGTTTTCAGGAACTCGGGAAAGCCTGCGCCGTAATGCATCATCAGCGGCGAGGTAGGGGGCGCGGCGCGCAGGTAACGCGCCGCCACGGCGCGGAAGTTATCGGGCCCGATCAGCTTGGCAATGGCCGGGAAACCGGTCTCCAGCGCCTCGGTCAGGCTGACAGCCACGTTGTTGCGATAGACGTTGTAGCGCGCGCCTGCCGGACGCCCCAGCCCGTCGGTCAGACCTTCGGGAATGGCGCGGTCTGCGTCCAAAAGCGGCGCGCGGAAACTGTGTTGCTCGGTCATGCCAGCACTCGGGTGAGTGCTTCCTGCGCGCGCACGGTCTCTGCCCGCAGCGTTGCCCAATCGGGGACATCGGTGTCCCATTCAATCAGCAGCGGGCGCGCACCCGTGCGGTCCAAGGTCTCGTCCAGAAGGGTCCAGACAGGATCAACGACCGCGCGGCCGTGACTGTCGATCAGCAAAGGCGCGCCGTGATCATCTTCGTCCTCATCATGGCCGCCGAGATGTATTTCCTTCACTCTGTCCAGCGGATAGGCGTCGATATACTCGATCGGGGAATAGCCCAGATTGGTGGCCGAAACGAAGACGTTGTTCACGTCGAGCAGCAATCCGCATCCGGTGCGGCGGGCAAGCTCGCGCAGAAAGTCGGTCTCGCTCATCGTGCTTTGCGTGAAGGCAAGATAGCTGGAGGGGTTTTCCAACAGCATCTGACGCCCCAGCGCCTCTTGCACCTGATCAATGTGATCGGCGACACGGATCAAGGTCGTATCGGTATAGGGCAGGGGCAGCAGATCATTCAGGAATTGACTGTCATGGGTGGACCACGCCAGATGCTCGGAAAAGCTGGCAGGGTTCAGCCAGCTGACAAGATGTTTCAGCCGAGCAAGGTGGTCCGGATCAAGCGGGTCTTCACCGCCGATCGACAGGCCGACCCCATGCACGGAAATCGGAAAACGTTCGGACAGATGCCGCAACTGGGCCAGCGGCCGACCGCCATCGCCCATATAGTTTTCGGCGTGGATTTCCAGCCAGCCGACCGGCGCGGCATCCCTTAAAATATCGTTGAAATGTTGGGGCTTATAGCCGACGCCCGGCATAGCGGGCAGGCCGTCATGGTCGGTATCGAACATGCGTGGCTCCTTCGGGCGGATCATTCCTCTCCGTCAGCCGGACGGGAAAGCAGCGTTTTGATTGCAAGCCGGGGATCGCGCAAGCTTGGGTGCGGCGCGATCCCTGACCGCTGGTCGTTTATTAGCTTGGCAGATCGCGGTCCAAAGCTTCGAGCGAGCCCATGCGCGCGGACCCGTCGGCCATTGCAGGCAGTTCCATTTCTTCGCATGTGCCGGCATCGACCAGCGTCCATGCGTTGCCCTGATAGTCGACCTTGGATGTGCCGGCGCATGTGGTGCCCGGACCTGCGGCACAGTCATTTTCACCGGCCAGCGACACGCCGAAGCATTTCACCTGATCCTGCGCGGACGCAGTTGTGGCATGCGCGGCAAATGTTGCGGCAACGGCGCCGACGATGGCTGCGGTCTTCATGGATGTTGACATGGATGTACCTCCTGGGTTGATGAAATTCATAATCGCCGAGATGCGATAAAGAAAAGGTACCCGCCAGGCGGGCACTCTGGCTACTCACAGCGCTGTGCATCACGCGCGCGTCAGGATTTGCGAGACCTCCGTCATGCTGCGTGTGCGGCAAAGCTTTGGGATCATTGAATTCTTGAAAATTCGCTTTATAAAGCCGGCGCGTGAGTTCCAAGCTGACGTGATCGAATGTTACAGATTGCGGCCTCGCCAAGGATCAGATCTTTCGTTGATCCGGCATTTGTAACATTTTTATGCGCCTGGTTCAGCCACAAACGCCGGGTTTGATCGGTTGCGCGCAGGGTAGTGCCGGTTTTCCAAATAACACGACCTGCACCGTCTGATGCCGGCGCATGGCTGTTGCGCGCGATCCTGTTTGACGGGCGCAACACGAAATCTTGACGCGTCAGGGTCCGTAAAACACCGGGCGCGCCAAGCTTCAATTCGCTCCGCTGTTGCCGTTCAGGCGCAGGTGGAAACGGCTATTTCCGAAGATCCGGCGGCGTTGCTTCGGCCTTGAGGTCGGACACGACCGTTTCCAACGTCTCGACCGAGGTCTGTTTCTCGCCCAGCCGTCGGATTGTCACGGTGCGCTCTTCAACCTCGCGGTGTCCGATTGCCAGAATGACAGGCACCTTGCCGACAGAGTGTTCGCGGACCTTGTAGTTGATCTTCTCGTTGCGAATATCCGCCTCGGCGCGAACGCCCTGCGCCTGCAATTGCGCCACGACCTCGTGAACGTAATCATCCGCCTCGGACACGATGGAGGCGACGACAACCTGACGCGGGGCCAGCCAGAAGGGCAGCTTGCCTGCGTGTTCCTCGATCAGGATGCCGATGAACCGCTCAAAGCTGCCCAATGTCGCGCGGTGCAGCATGAAGGGGCGGTGCTTGTCGCCGTCCTGCCCGATATAGCTGGCATCAAGACGCTCCGGCAGGTTCGGATCCACCTGAAAAGTGCCGCATTGCCAGACCCGGCCGATCGCATCGGTCAGGTAGAAATCAAGCTTGGGTCCGTAGAAGGCACCATCGCCCGGCTCCAGCGTATAGTCGCGGCCCACCGCCTTGATGGCGTTTTCAAGGGCATTCTCGACATAGTCCCACGACTCTTCGGAGCCGACGCGCTTTTCGGGCCGGGTGGCAAAGCGGATTTCGAACTCCGGAAAGCCAAGCTCTCGGTAGATATCGGCGAGAAAGTCGATGAAGCGCGCGCATTCTTCCTGAATCTGATCCGCTGTGCAGAAGATATGGGCGTCGTCCTGCGTGAACCCGCGCACCCGCATGATGCCGTGCAAGGCACCCGAGGGCTCGAACCGCGCGCAGGACCCGAACTCGGCCAGCCGCAGTGGCAGGTCGCGATAGCTTTTCAGGCCCTGATTGAAGATCTGCACATGGCAGGGGCAGTTCATCGGCTTGAGCGCGTTGATCCGGGTCTGGCCTTTGTTCTTGACCGCCGCATCGTCATTCTCGCCGTCGCGGCTTTCGTCAACTTCGACAAGGAACATGTGGTGCTGGTATTTGTCCCAGTGGCCCGAAGCCTCCCACAGTTTGCGGTCGACCACCTGAGGCGTATTGATCTCGCGGTAGCCACCGGCACGCTGTTTGCGGCGCATGTAATCCTGAAGCCCGGTATAGATCTGCCAGCCGTTCGGGTGCCAGAAAACCTGCCCCGGCGCTTCTTCCTGCATGTGAAACAGGTCCATCTCGCGGCCCAGCTTGCGGTGATCGCGCTTGGCGGCCTCTTCAAGCATATGCAGGTATTTGCGCAGATCTTCCTTGTTCTGAAAGGCGACACCGTAGATCCGTTGCAGCATGGCGCGGTCGCTGTCGCCGCGCCAATAGGCACCGGCCACGCTCATCAGCTTGAACGCGTCCGCCGGAACTTGTCCGGTGTTTTGCAGATGCGGCCCGCGACACAGATCCTGCCAATGGCCGTGCCAATACATGCGCAGCGGCTCGTCGCCGGGAATGGCGTCGATCAGTTCGACCTTGTAGGGCTCGTTATTTGCCTCGTAATGCTTGATCGCGCGGTCGCGTTCCCAGACCTCGGTGGTCACGGGGTCGCGCTTGTTGATGATCTCGCGCATCTTCTTTTCGATCTCGCCCAGATCTTCGGGTGTGAACGGCTCTGCGCGGTCAAAATCGTAATACCAGCCGTTTTCGATCACCGGACCGATGGTGACTTTGACATCCGGCCACAGCTCTTGGACGGCGCGCGCCATGATATGCGCCAGATCGTGGCGCACCAGTTCCAGCGCCTGAGGCGCGTCGGCCATGGTGTGAATGGCGATGGCGGCATCGTGTTCGATGGGCCATTGCAGGTCCCAATGCGCGCCGTCGATGCTGGCGGAAATGGCTTTCTTGCCGAGCGACTTTGAAATCGCGGCGGCCACCTCTGCGGCGGTGATACCGCTGTCGAAGTCACGCGCATTGCCATCGGGAAAGGTCAGGGAAATCTGGCTCATTGGCCGGCTCCTCGTCAGTTTGGCGCCCACGGAACGCCCGGTTGCGGGTTGTGTTTCCCGCGCTATGTGCCCATTGGCACGGGCTGAGTCAAGGCGCGGCGGGTTCGGATGTAGCGGAGAGACCACACGATGGCAGAGCATCAGGAAGGTGCTGTTTTTCAGGCTTTGACCGGCAGCAAGGCAAAGGCCGATCAACGCGACGCGCGCAACGGCTTGCGCCACATGGCCGCGCTGAGCATGACCAAGGTCGCCGACGGCCTGATCGACCCGAAGCTGGTGCTGAGTTGGCTGCTGAACGCCATCGGCGCGCCCGCCTATCTGACCGGGCTTCTGGTGCCGATCCGCGAGGCCGGGGCGTTGTTGCCACAGCTTGCTCTGGCGGGATGGGTGCGGCGCATGAAGTACCGCAAATGGGCGTGGATTGCGGGATCGGCCGGGCAGGGGGTTTCGGCGGCGGGCATCGCTTTGGCGGCTCTGACGCTGCAAGGCGCGGCTGCCGGTCTGGTGATCTGCGGCTTGCTGGCGGTTCTGGCGGTGTCGCGGGCCTGTGCCTCTGTCAGCTACAAGGATGTGCTGGGCAAGACCGTGGCCAAGACGCGGCGCGGCGCGGTGACCGGCGTCGCCGGATCGGCCTCGGCGGTCGGTGTGGTGGTTTTTGCGCTATTGCTGATGAGCGGCTGGTTGCAGAGCGTCTCTGCACTCGCCGTGGCGGTAGGGCTGGCGGCCTGTCTGTGGCTGGGGGCGGCGTTGCTGTTTTCAACCCTGAAAGAGGACGCGTCGGAAGACGGGGATGCCCCCGCGATAGACCTGTCCCCGCTGCGCGAGGATGCGCAGTTCCGCCGCTATATCCTTGTGCGCGGCGCGCTGACGGCTACGGCACTTGCGCCGCCCTATCTGGTGCTGCTCAGCGGGGGTGATGGCTCGGCGCTTGGAAAGCTGGGCGCATTGGTGCTGGCCTCGGCCGCGGCATCCTTTGTCAGCTCGTATGTCTGGGGCAGGCTGTCGGACCGGTCCTCGCGCTGGGTATTGGCGCTGTGCGGGTTCGGCGGTGCGCTGGCCATCGGGGCGGCCCCCTTGGCGGCATGGGCGGGCGTCGCGCAAAGCCAGTTCGTCATTCCGGCGATCCTGTTCGCCTTGATGCTGGCCTATCACGGCGTCCGGCAGGGGCGGTCTACCTATCTTGTCGATATGTCGCCCGAGGATGAGCGGTCTACCTACGCGGCCCTTGCCAACACGGTGATTGGCGTGCTGCTTTTGATCTCCGGCGCGCTTGGCGGCGGGCTTAGCCTGCTTGGCCCCGTGGCGGCCTTGTGCGGATTCGCGGCGCTTTCGGCAGTTGGCGGAATGTTGGCGCTGGGTCTGCGCGAGGTAGAGAGCACCTGAGCGCGTACACTATCGCGTTGATGCCCGCCGCGCGCGCCTGCATGATCGCGGGCAAAGACGAAGGATTTGACATGGATTTTCACGACTCCGACGCTGGCCGCCGCATCGCCTATGAATTCACGCCCGGAACCAGCCCCGCGGTGGTGTTTCTGGGGGGCTACAAATCCGACATGCAAGGCACCAAGGCCGTGCATCTGGAGGATTGGGCACAAGCCACGGGCCGTGCCTTTCTGCGGTTCGACTATTCCGGTCACGGCGCATCCGGCGGCACGTTCGAGGATGGCTGCATCGGCGACTGGGCCGAGGACGCGCAATCCGTGATCGAAGCCGTGACCGAAGGACCGGTGTTGCTGGTCGGATCGTCCATGGGCGGCTGGATCGCGCTACTGTTGACGCAACGGCTGGCCGATATTGCGGGGCTGGTCACGATCGCCGCCGCGCCCGACTTCACCGAAGACGGGTTCTGGGCGGATTTCGACAAGGGTCAGCGCGAGGCGATCATGCAGGACGGGCAGCTCGCCCTGCCGTCGGAGTATGGCGATCCGTATATCATCACCCGCCGCCTGATCGAGGATGGCCGTAATCATCTGGTGCTGCGTTCTGCGCTGGAACTGCCATTTCCGGTGCGCCTGTTGCAAGGCACCGCCGACACATCCGTGCATCCCGACCGGGCGCTGAAATTGCTGGATCATGCTGCATCGCCCGATATGCGGCTGGTGCTGGTCGACGGAGCCGATCACCGGTTCTCGGATGCCGACTGTCTGGCCTTGATCGAGTCCTCTGTAGAAGAGGTTATTGCCCGCGCCGAAGAGGATGCGTGACCTGATGCAGGTAACGGGTTGTCTGACCGTCGCGCAGCGGGCAGGCTTAGCGCGAACATACGTAAAGGATACCGCGATGGAGCAGCGCATCAGTCTTGTGACGCTTGGCGTGCGGGACATGGAAATCTCTGCCGGTTTCTACGAGGCCTTGGGCTGGACGCGCGTGGACAGCCCTGACGGTGTGGTGGCGTTTGACCTGTTGGGCCAGACGCTGGGCCTGTTCGGGCTGGACGCGCTGGCAGACGATATGGGCGTCGCGGTCGAGACGTTGGGAACCGGCGGCGCGACACTGGCGCATAACCTGCCGGACCGGGCCGCTGTGGACGCGGTGATGACCGACGCGCAGGCGGCAGGGGCGAAAATCCTGAAACCAGCGGCAGAGTCTTTTTGGGGCGGCTATCACGGCTATTTTGCCGATCCCGACGGCCATATATGGGAGATCGCGCATAACCCGTTCTCGCCACTGGGACCGGAGGGCGCGTTCCGCTGGAACGGGTACTGATGTTGTGACGCGGCTGGCCAGACCTGCCGTTGCATCGCAAGACTGCCAGCGGTAATGCGGCGTCCCGGCAGCATGTGGGCGCTGGAAACGCTGGGCCGCACCCGGCTGTCGCGGCACTTCTACATGCGTGATTTCCTGTATTCCGAGATCAGCGGCTTTCACGGCATCCCGAACATCCCCGATAAGCCCGATCTGGCGATCGAGACCGGGCGGGCGCTGTGCGAAACACTGTTGGACCCGCTGACGGACACCTTCGGACGGATCGCCATCCGGTCGGGCTATCGCTCGGCGGCGCTGAACGCTTACGGCAATGAGAACCGACTGAACTGTGCCCGCAACGACAATGCGCTGGAATGCCATATCTGGGACCGGGGCGAAGGCAACGCGCGGATTGCAGGCGTGTCGGTCGTGATCCCGTGGTTTGCCGACCGCTACGCCAGGGGCCGCGACTGGCGCGATCTGGCATGGTGGCTGCATGACCACTTGGCCTATTCCGAGATCTGGTTCTTCCCCAAGCTCTGCGCCTTCAATATATCGTGGCGCCCCAAACCGCAGAGGCGGATTGACAGCTACATCGCGCCGCGCGGTACGTTGCTGCGGGCCGGGGCACAACCGTCAGAGCCGCTTGAACCCCGTCGCAAGCGCTATGCCGATTTCCCACCGTTTCGGGGGCTTGCATTGCCATGAGTAACCCGATGTCCAACGCGTCAGAAATGGTTCGTCTGTCCAGATCGGTCCGCGCAACCGTGAGCGACAGGCAGAGGCTTGGGACCGGGCCCGCAACCGTTCGCTGTTTGAACCTGCGTGGCTGGGGCGCGCGGTCGCAGATGTGCCGCCCGGTGACGCGGTGCTTGATCTGGGCCGCGGCGGCGGAGATCCGATTGCCACATGGTTGATAGCGCTAGGATACGACGTGACCGGCCTGGATTTTGCGGCCCCGATGCTGTGGATCGCAACGCGCCGGTTTCCCGATGCGAGATGGGTTCTGGCCGATAAGACCAGGCTTTCCCCTGGGGCGGTGTTTTGATGCCGTGATCGGCTGGGGCAGCTTCTTTCACCTCACGCAAAAGGCGCAACGCACGGCCCTGCCACGCATTGCCGATCACGTCGCCGAGGGCGGCCGGTTGCTGCTGACTGTCGGTCCCGCTGACGGAGAGATTACGGGTACGGTCGCGGGCGAGACAGTGTACCATTCCTCACTGGCACCTGACGAATACAAGGCAATTCTTGAAACGGCCGGGATGCAATGCGAGGATTTTGTTCCCGAAGATCCGGAATGTACCGGCCACACGTTGCTGTTGGCGCGGCGCAAGGCGTCGGCCAGACAGAAAGACTGAATTCGGAACGTCTTCGTGCAAGACGCTGGCGATTTTTACGTGAAAAAGCCGCCAATGCAGGAATTGCACAGCGTTACGCAGCCCAAGGTTTCCGCGTTGTATGGTCCCGTGATCCACGTTCGCGCGGCAAACACCGCCATTCCCGAAGGTTTTGGTTCGGGACAGGCGCTTCGCCGATCAGATCTGTTCGACCGCCAGATATTCGCCAATGCTGAACCCGAGATGATCGCGGATCCGGGCCACATCCTCGTTGGGGGCTTCATAGGACCAGACCGCATTTTCCAACGTCTGGCTTTTGGTCACGATGGAAAAATAGCTCGCTTCGCCTTTGTGCGGGCAGGTGGTCTTGTGATCGGTCGGCTCAAGAAACGCCATCGCAAGATCCGAGCGCGGGAAATAGATCACCGGCGGATAGTCACCTTCCTGCAATTCCAGCACGTCATTGCTTTCACCCAGAACCGCGCCGCCTGCGCGCACCACCCAGGTGCCTTCGGCCTTGCGAATTTTGATATGGCTTGCCATGTATGTCGTCCTTTCAGTGGGCTCGGCGGAGCGTAAGCGCCGATTTATAACGGTTCGATGTCAAAGCGGCGCGGTCGCGGCCACAAGCCACGGGCGCACCATTTCGCCAACCAGAGGGGCCAGCCGCTCGCGACATTGCGCGTGGTAGGTGTTGAGCCAGTCTCGATCGGCTGGCGGCAACATGTCCGGCAAGACAAGCCGACGGTCAATAGGGACGTAGGTCAGTGTCTCGAAACGCAACATTGACGGAACGGTGCCACCGGGCAAGGCAGGTGCCTCTTCGACCACGACGAGGTTCTCTATGCGGATACCATAGGCCCCTTCGCGATAAAACCCCGGCTCGTTGGACAGGATCATCCCCGGTTCCAGCGGTACAGTGCCAGTGCGCGACAGCCGCGCGGGGCCTTCATGCACGCTGAGATAGCTGCCGACGCCGTGGCCGGTGCCGTGGCCGTAATCCAGCCCCGCTTCCCAAAGTGCCACGCGGGCCAGCACATCCAGATCACGCCCCGCCATGCCCGCAGGCCAGCGCACGCGGCTGAGGGCGATCATACCGCGCAACACGCGGGTGAACGCCTCGCATTCCTCGCGCCCCGGCGTGCCGATGGCCATGGTCCGGGTGATGTCCGTGGTGCCGTCCTGATATTGCCCGCCGCTGTCGACCAGCAGCAACTGCCCGTCCTCGACCGGCGCATTCGTCGCCTCTGTCACGCGGTAATGGACAATCGCGCCATGTGGACCCGCGCCCGAGATCGTCTCGAAGCTGATGTCGCGCAGGGCGTTTGTGGCGCGGCGTTCGTCCTCTAGCTGGCGAACCACGTCGATTTCAGTCAGGCTGCCCGCGGGCTGCGCGTCGAGCCAGGCAAGAAAGCGCACCATCGCCACGCCGTCGCGGCGATGCGCAGCACGCGCACCTTCGATTTCAGTCGCGTTCTTGTGCGCCTTGGGCAGGATGCAGGGATCGGTCAGATCGCGCTGTTCGACGCCTGCGGCCTCTAGCGCATCGACAACGGCAAGCGGTGCGGTCGCATGGTCAACGCCGACCGGACCGGTCAACGTTGCGAGATCGGATTCAAATTGCGAAGGCGCGCGGATCTCGACCAGCGTGCCCAAAGTGTCCCTGACCTCGGCGAGTTTTTCGGCTGCCATATACAGAACCACGCGACCCTCTGCCGACAGCACGGCAAAGCCCTGCGCCACCGGGTTTCGCGCGATGTCACTGCCACGGATGTTGAGCAGCCAGCAAATGCTGTCAGGCAGGGTCAGCACAGCAGAGGTCAGCCCCTTGTCGGACAGTTCCTTGGCCAGTTGCCCGATCTTGGCGTCATGCGCCTGGCCCGCATATTCCAGCGGGTGCGCAATGACCGGCGCCGTGGGCGGGCCGGGCTGATCGTGCCATATCCGATCCACCAGATTGGCGCAGCGCCGCATTTCGATGTTGCTGCCGTCCAGCGCCTCTTCAAGCTCTTTGATTTGCGCAGGGGTGTGCAGCCACGGATCAAATCCGACGCGCCCCCCTTCCGGTAGGTGTTCGCGCAGCCAATCGGCAAGGCTGACCTCGGGCCAGGGCACCGGCGTATAGACATTCGCAACCTGCGCCTTGACCTGCACGCGGTAACGCCCGTCGATGAACACGCCCGCAACATCTTTCAGCGCGGCGCAGAACCCGGCAGATCCGGTAAACCCCGTCAGCCAGGACAGGCGTTCGTCGCGCGGGGCCACATATTCGCCCTGATGGACATCCGCGCGCGGCACCAGAAACCCGTCCAGCCCTTCTGCGCGGATCTCGGCGCGCAATGCGGTCAGACGCTTCGGGCCTTGTTCCGGCTGCGCCGTCTCTGTGAATTTCTGAAACATCGCAGCCCTCCGGTTCGGGCCTTCGCCCTTGCAATTGTAAATGCCGGTACAAGCAGGTGCCGGTGCGGGAGCACGAAACGCGACCTATGCGAAGGTCATCGCGCGACGCCCGGTCCGGCCGCCGTCAACTCGCCCGTTTGATGCCCATGATCCTTGCGCGTGCGCGCGGGTCGCTGTCGAACAGCCCGGCCAGTTGTTCGGTCATCGCGCCGGCCAGTTGCTCGACATCGGTGATCGTGACGGCACGGTCATAATAGCGCGTCACGTCATGGCCGATGCCGATCGCCAGCAGTTCGACCTGGCGGCGGCGTTCGACCATCGCGATCACGTCACGCAGGTGCTTTTCAAGGAAGTTCGCGGGGTTCACGCTGAGCGTGCTGTCATCCACCGGCGCGCCATCGGAGATCACCATCAGGATCTTGCGCGCTTCGGGACGCACAACCATCCGCCGATGCGCCCATTCCAGCGCCTCGCCGTCGATATTTTCCTTCAGCAAGCCCTCTTTCATCATCAAGCCAAGGTTGGCGCGCGCCCGCCGCCACGGCGCATCGGCGCGCTTGTAGATGATGTGGCGCAGGTCGTTCAGGCGGCCCGGCTGTTGCTCGCGGCCCGATCCCAGCCATTTTTCGCGCGCCATCCCGCCCTTCCAGGCACGGGTGGTGAAGCCAAGGATTTCGACCTTCACATCGCAGCGTTCCAGCGTGCGCGCCAGAACATCCGCACAGATCGCGGCAATCGAGATTGGCCGTCCGCGCATAGAGCCGGAATTGTCGAGCAGCAGAGTCACGACCGTGTCGCGGAATTCAGTGTCCTTTTCGACCTTGAAGGACAGCGGCGTTGTCGGGCTGACCACGACGCGGGCCAGCCGTCCGGCATCCAGAATGCCTTCTTCCAGATCGAATTCCCAGCTGCGGTTCTGCTGTGCCTGAAGGCGGCGCTGCAACTTGTTGGCCAACCGCGAGACAGCACCTTTCAACGGCTCAAGCTGCTGGTCGAGGTAGTCGCGCAGGCGTTCCAGTTCGGCGGGCTCGGCCAGATCCTCGGCGGCGATCTCTTCGTCGAATTCTGTGTCATAAACAGTGTAGTCGGGATCGGCATCAGAGAACGGGGCAGGGGGCGGGGGTTCCAGCGGGGCGTCGCCCTCTGGCATCTCGGCCTCTTCGCCCAGCTCATCTTCGGCCATGTCATCCATGGACACCTGAGCCTGGCTTTGATCCTGTGTTTCGTCCTGGGACTGCTCGGGGCTGGCTTCGTCCTCGTCGTCGTCCTGGTCGTCCTGCCCAGTGGAATCGGGATCGTCCTCGTCGTCCGACCCTTCTTCGGCCTCGTCCGATGCGTCCTCGTCTGCCTCGTCGGGGTCGTCGCCCAACTGGTCGCCATAGCCCAGATCCGAGATCACCTTGCGGGTCAGTCTGGCAAAGGCGCTTTGGTCCGACAGCACGTCCTGCAAGTTGTCCAGCGAGCCGCCAACCTGATTTTCGATGAAGCCGCGCCACAGGTCCATGACGTTCTGCGCGCCTTTCGGCATATCACGGCCCGTTGCCAGATGCCGGATGAGATAGCCTGCGGCAACCGGCAGCGGGGCGTCGGACGCTTGCTTGACCTGATCGTAGCCGCGCTTGGCCGCGTCGGCGCCGATCTTGGCGTCGATATTGCCGGCCGTGCCGGGCATGTCGCGCGCGCCCATCGCCTCGCAGCGGGCGGTTTCCATGGCCTCGTAAAGCTCGCGCGCCATGTCACCTGGAGGCGCGTATCGCGCATGCGTGCCCGCGTCATTATAGCGGCGGTGCATGGCCAGGGCGTCTGCCGTTCCGCGCGCCAGCATGACCTCGTCGCGGGTCATCCGGCGGCTGACCTGCGGCAACCGCATCGCGTCGCCCGACACGCCCGAGGGATCAACAGTGTAACTGACCGTCAGTTCAGGGTCATGCGCCATGACCTTGGTCGCCTCGGCGAGGGCTTTTTTGAACGGGTCGGCGGGGTTGTCGGTTTTGGTCATTTCAGATCCCGTGTTTCCGGATGGCGCTTTGCAAAGTCCTGACAGATACCAGTGAGGCGTTCAAACATCTCGCGGCTCTGGCGGTCGCCTCCATAAATATAGCCTTCCATCATCAATACCATCAACGGGCGTTGTTCGGCGATGAAATCATCGATCTCGGCGTCTGTCCCGCCCTGCCGACGCGCCACGGACCGGAAGGCTGCCGCAGCCTCTGTGTCACTCGGGTCGGGGTCGAGATAGGCCGAGACCTTTGCATAATCCGCATAGCCCAGCCAGAAAGCCGAACATTGTGCGGCAGGGTAAAGCGGATCTTTCGCTGCCGCGCCAGAGGCGACGCCGATCAGCGCAGTCACAAGGACAGCGCATTTCAGGCGTCGGGCAGGCGACCGTCGGATCGGGCCCGCCCGGACGGTCACCCCAGACTCACGCTGGCCGCACTTTCGGGCAGTTCTTCGTCAAAGCAGCGCTGGTAGAACTCGGCCACGGTCTGGCGTTCCAGCTCGTCGCATTTGTTCAGGAAGGACACGCGGAAGGCATAGCCGAGGTTGCGGAAGATCTCGGCGTTCTGGGCCCATGCGATCACCGTCCGGGGGCTCATCACCGTGGACAGGTCGCCGTTCATAAAGGCTGTCCGGGTCAGGTCCGCCACGGTCACCATCTGGCGAATCGTCTTGCGACCCTTTTCGGTGTTGTAATGCGGTGTCTTGGACAGAACGATCGAGGCCTCGGCGTCGATCGACAGGTAGTTCAGCGTCGCCACCAGTGACCAGCGGTCCATCTGACCCTGGTTGATCTGCTGGGTGCCGTGATACAGACCCGTCGTATCGCCCAGACCCACCGTGTTCGAAGTGGCGAAGATACGGAAATACTTGTGCGGATTGATGACTTCGTTCTGGTCCAGAAGCGTCAGTTTGCCGTCCACTTCCAGTACGCGCTGGATCACGAACATCACGTCGGCACGGCCGGCATCATATTCGTCAAAGACGATGGCGGTGGGGTTGCGCAGCGCCCAGGGCAGGATGCCTTCCTGGAATTGCGTGACCTGCTTGCCGTCGACCAGCTTGATCGCGTCCTTGCCGATCAGGTCGATCCGGCTGATATGGCTGTCAAGGTTGACGCGCACGCAAGGCCAGTTCAGCCGCGCCGCGACCTGTTCGATATGCGTGGACTTGCCCGTACCGTGATAGCCTTGGATCATCACCCGGCGATTATGGGCAAAGCCTGCAAGGATGGCGAGCGTGGTATCGGGGTCGAACTTGTAGGTTGAGTCGAGATCCGGGACACGATCCGAACGATCGGCAAAGGCTTTGACGGCCATATTCGTTTCGATGCCGAAAACGTCCTGCACCGAGATTTCCTCGGTGGGTTTCGCGTTGATGTCAATCAAGCCGTCCGCCATGTTTTCCGCTCCTTCGATCTCATCTCTTTGATTTTGGGACGTGGTGCAACATATCCGTGTCAGGGGCAAGGGGAACTAAACCATCCGAGTGGCTGGCATGCCTTCGAAAGCTGTGATTTATTCAACTGACAATGGGGGTTTTGTAAGCGGAATGACACCACAGGACGAGATCGAAGCACTGCTTGCGCAAGTGGCATTGGGCGACCGTTCGGCCTTTGCGGAGCTTTATAGACGCACCTCGGCGAAACTTTTCGGCGTTGTGCTGCGTGTCTTGGACAACCGAAGCGAAGCTGAAGAGGTCCTGCAAGACGTGTATGTGCGCATCTGGAATAAAGCCGGTCTTTACCGCGTCAACGGGCTGTCCCCGATGACCTGGCTGATAACACTCAGCCGGAATCTGGCGATTGATCGTCGGCGCGCGCGGGTGCGGCGTGCCACATCTCCGTCCGAAGCCATGGACGAATTGCCCGATCCGTCCCCCGGTCCCGAAGCGCAGGCGATTGCCAAAAGCACCCAGTCGCAAGTTGATGAATGCTTTGACGAATTGCCTCAGGATCGGGCTGACATGCTGCGCAGGGTCTATCTTCATGGCGAAAGCTATGCAGAACTCGCCGCGCATCTGGATGCCAAGCTGAACACCGTCCGCACCTGGTTACGCCGCAGCCTGATGGATCTTCGGGAGTGTCTGAGCCGATGATCGACGAAACCCCTGATATCCCCGAAGATGACGCTCCGCTGATCCGCGCGGCCGAGTATGCCCTGGGACTGCTGGACGGACGAAACGCCCGAGCGTTCGAGGCAGAGATGCGCGACAATCCGGACTTGCGCGATGAGGTCGTGTTCTGGACAGAGTATTTCGTGCAGTTCGAAGCAGGCGCGCGCGAAGTAACGCCACGATCAGATGTCCTGAGGGCGGTGAACCGGCGGTTGTTCGGGCGCAAAAAGACGGTTCTTCAACAGCTCATGCCGTATTTCACCGGCGCGCTTGCGGCAGCCGCGTTGGCTTGGGGTGTGGTTAGCCTGGGCGTTCTGGACCAATTCGCAGAGCCCGGATTGCGGGCCGATCTGGCCCCTGTCGAAGGGACGCTGGAGTTGGCCGCTGTTTATAATGTCCGCGCAGGCGAACTGCATGTTGTGCAGAACGCGGGCAGCCTTCCGCCTGACCGCGTTGCCGAGATGTGGCTGATCGTCGGGGACAATGCGCCGGTGTCTCTGGGTCTGCTTGATCCTGACGGCGATACGCGTCTGGCCGTCCCGGCCGAATTGGCCTCATTGCTGCCCGGTGCCACGCTGGCGATCTCGGATGAACCTCCGGGAGGCTCGCCAACGGGGGCACCGACCGGGGCAGTGCGCGCAGCGGGAACGTTGTCAGTCGAGTCCTGACATGGGGCTTTGCGCGGTCCGCGCTGATATAAGGCCGATATCTGCCTGAGATCTTATATGTGTTGAAGAAACGGCGCGGTGCTCCCCATGGGACCGCGCCGTTTTCATCTCGACCATGACCAGCTTGACGATGCTCTCGTTCCCGTGACCAGGCGTGATCAACATGTTACCTACGATTTTGAAACTACCTGAGAGGTGGCCTCGTATATTCCAGTACCCCCAGCAAGGAAGTTGGGCCTTACAGGAGTTTTTCTTATGACCATCAAATCAACACTTTCCACAATCGCCCTTGCCGCCACACTCGGTCTTGCCGGCGTTGCCGCACAGGCCGAAAGCCACAGCATGGAAAACCCAATGGTGGGTGGTGCTGAGATGTTCGCAGATAAGAACATCGTAGAGAATGCCGTGAACTCCGCCGACCACACCACGCTGGTTGCTGCCGTGAAAGCTGCCGGTCTCGTCGAAACGCTTTCTGGCGAAGGCCCCTTCACAGTATTCGCCCCCACCAACGCAGCCTTCGGCGAGTTGGCTGACGGCACCGTTGAATCGCTGCTTCTGCCCGAGAACAAGGACCAGTTGACCAAAATCCTGACGTGCCATGTTGTTTCGGCAAATGCGATGTCCGACGCGATCATGGGTATGGTTGACGACGATAACGGCAAGCATCCCGTGCCAACAGTTGGCGGCTGCACATTGCAAGCCACCTATGATGGCGACACCATCATGCTGGAAGACGAGCGTGGCCGCATGGCGACCGTGACAATTGCCGACGTACAGCAGTCCAACGGCGTCATTCATGTGATCGACAAGGTTCTTCTGCCAGCGATGTAAGGGCTTGGCGGGCCGGGACAGCCCCCACTGTTCCGGTATGCGCCGTGATTGTCACATGATTTTGCGCCACCCGTGATTGCAAAATTGCGGGTGGCGTGACTATTTGAAACGAAATCCGATGCTTGAGGAGGATCATCATGAAACGCCGTGCTTTTCTGATTACTGCCATCGGTGGCGGCTTCGCCGCTGCCACAACATCCACGACCGCACTTGCCGCCGGGTTTGAAGTCACCCGCACCGAGGCAGAGTGGAAAGCCATGCTTACCGACTTGCAATATGAAGTAATGCGCGAAGAAGGGACCGAAAGGGCCGGGACATCGCCTCTCGACAAGGTTTATGACGCGGGCATCTATCAGTGCCGCGGCTGCGATCTGGATGTCTACTCGTCAGAACACAAGTTCGACAGTGGCACAGGCTGGCCCAGCTTCTACAAATCCCTGCCGAATGCGGTCGAGACCAAACCTGACCGGTCATTTTTTGGCGTGCGGACCGAGGTTCACTGCCGCCGCTGCGGTAGCCATTTCGGCCATATCTTTGACGATGGGCCCAAGCCCACCGGCAAGCGTCACTGCCTGAACGGTGCCAGCCTGGTCTTTCAAGCGGCTTGAGATACAATATCCGGGCAGGCGTCTGGCGTTCAGGCCGCCTTGCCCAGATAGGTTTTCAGCGTAGTGCTGAGTTGTGCCATGTCCACAGGTTTTGGCAAGACGTCATTCAAACCATAATGTTGAACGGTGCGTCGCGCGTGGAAGTTGCTGTCGGCGGTGATAGCGACGATCGGAATGGACCGTGGCGGATCTTCTTCCAGTGTGCGGATGTAGGATACAGTATCCAGCCCGGTGACGCCCGGCATATGAATGTCCATGAGGACCATGCTGTAATTTTCCGGGTATGTGCGCAGCAGCGCGATACAGGCCATGCCATTGGCCACGCATTCACATTCATACCCCATCGTGTCGAGCAATTCTGACATCATGTAGCGCGTGGTGGCATCGTCATCGACTACGATAATCTTCTTCACAATACCTCTCCCAGGGCCGGACGTTATTTTGACAAGACGTCGCGACGAGGATGGACGTTATGCAACCTAAGCGTGAATGTCGAGCCAGACCCTACGTCAAGCGGTTTGCGGTCCGAATGCGTCAGATTTGCCCCCATCAATCGAGCGATATCCCGACAAATTGAAAGGCCCAGTCCTGACCCCTGATGCTGGCGTGCTAACCCATTGTCAAGTTGATAAAAACGCTGAAACACCGTGTGGCGACGCTCTTCCGGGATGCCTTCGCCAGTGTCACGCACCTCGATTTCCAGGCTGTTCCCGGAACGTCCTGTCATATGCACTGCCAGGGTGATGCTGCCGGTGGCGGTGAACCTGACCGCGTTATCCACCAGATTGGTCACGATCTGCGTCACGCGCCCGGCGTCTATATGGACTGTTTGCGGAAGCGCATCACCCAGTTCCAGATGCATATCCAAGGGTTTGCCGCTTCGGATCACGCTCCCTTCGAGTGTCGCGTGCCAGTTGGCTATCAAGGGTTCCAGCTCGACATGGTCTTCGACGATGGTCAACGCACCGGCATCCAGACGGGACACCTCCAGCACATTCGTAAGCCCGCGAAACAACCGTTGCGAAGAGGCATAGCCTGCCGCGGCTTGTTTGCGGTGCCGTTCGGGAATATCCGCCGCCTCAATCAGCTGAAACATGCCCATGATCGCGTTCAATGGCGTGCGAATTTCGTGGCTCATCGTGGTCAGGAAACGTGACGTCGCCGCCTGGGATTGGCGAGCGGCGGCCTCCGCCCTGCGGCGATCGTCGACTTCCAGCGCCAGCGCCTCATTGACTTGCCGCAGTCTAGCATTGCCGGCGTCGGCGCGGGCTTCAGCTTGATTGCCCCGGTGCAACAGGGTGAACTGCACATATCCCGCGAACAACAATATCCCCAAAAGCAAGGCCGCAATCTCTGGCATGATGTCACGGTTTGCTTTCACGAAGCTGGGTGTCGGATGGCTTTGCATGCGCAGCGCGTGCCCCCAAAGCTGATCCGTTTCCGATACGACCTGAAGCGAACTCATCTTGGCAAAATCGGCGTCCGCATACAGCAAGCTGCCATCGAATTCGATACGAATGGAAAAGTCGTTTCCGAAATGCGGATTGTCGTCCAGCAACAGCAATTCGCGCTGCCATTCCTCGGCGTTGAAGGCGACGGAAACAAGCCCCCGGAAATCTTCGCCTCGGTGGATCGGGATATAAGCGACAAAGCCCCGCCCGGAACCGTCATACAGATCGACCGCGCCGGAAAGGGTGATTTCGCCGCTGTCGCGCGCCAATTCGGATGCGCGCAGTTGTCTTGCACCCAGCGCTGTCAGAGGAACTCCGGTATCGGGAGGCTGATCCGCTGGTGTCACAAACTTGACAACAAGGGTTTCGTCGATAAAGCGCACGGATCTGATGCCGGGGAACTGGTCGATATAGTCTTGGGTCTCTGCTGTGAACTCGTCTGAACCGGCATCGGACTTGCGCCACAATGCTGCAATGTGGCGGATCGCATTGACGCGAACCTTGACGTCCCGAGCAAGCGCGCGAAGCCGAAAGTCGGTTTCAATCTGGGCCAGCTCCCGAAATCGCAGCTCGCGCTGCTTGTCCAGCAAAAACCACGTCAACCCGGCAACAAGGGCGCAAAGTACAAACGCCGACATCATGTCGATTTGGCGTTTTCTTGTCACGAGGGCCGCAACTCCGCGTTGAGGGCGGCGTAGTCGACAAGGGCGTGTAAATCTTCAAGAGGCACGGGCTTGCGCAACATCCAGTCCACGCAGGGTGCCAGGATGCTGGCTTCGCCATTGGGAAACACGCCGGACCCCGTCAGCAGGATGATCCGCGCATCGGGACATGCCACGCAAGTGTATTCTGCAACCGGCAGGGAAATACCATCGGGCAGGTAGTAGTCCAGAATCACCAGGCCATAACCACGCCCGCGCAGACGGTCGATCGCGCTATTGATATCGAAGGCTTTGTGGACCTCGTGACCGGCATCACGAAGCGATGTGGCGAACACATCGCAAAGAACGCGATCATCCTCCACAACCAGGATCTTCATGGCCACACCTGCATTTTTACCACTGCGGCAACGCTACCCTTCTGACTGTTAACGTATCGTTAACCGTGCGTTCGGCGGTGGCGGGATCACGCCTATTTGAAATTGCGGCTTTCCTTGATCTGATCCCAAGCCCAGACCACTTCCTGAAGCTGGTCCTCCTGACTGCGGTCGCCGCCGTTCATGTCAGGATGCAGCACTTTGATAAGCGCCTTGTAGGATTTGCGGACGTCGGCCTTTGACCAGTTGTCACGCGCGTCGAGGATCTCGATCGCGCGTCGTTCGGTTGGCGGCAGACGGCGGGTGCCGACCCCTTGCTTGCCGGGATTGCGCGTCGCGTTGTTGCCCAGCACCTGATGCGGATCCTCGATGCCCAGCCGTGCCCAGGCGCGTGCCTCGGGGTCGCGGAAATCCTTGGTCTCGCGTTCCCAAACCTTGTCCTTGGTCGCCTGAGCGTTCAACTCGGCTTCGGTTTGGCCCTGGAAGAAGTTCCACTTCAGGTTGTATTCGCGTACATGGTCCTTGCAGAACCATTTGTATTCATCCAAGACATCAGGCGCTTTGGGCGCACGGAATTTTCCGGGCAGTTCGCAGCCTTCGTGCTCGCACAGACGGGTAGAGGTTTCGGACGCACCGGACATGCCGCGCCGTCCGCGTGGGTTCTTTTTCTTCGCGGTTGATACAGACATATCGAACCCGAAGGGATCTGGTTTGCTCATAGGAACACCTTTTCGACTCGGACGACCAACTCTAGACTATCCACCGACAGAGTGTAGGGGGCAGGCAGGAAAAAATGACCAGAACAGAAGAAATTCGCCAACGGCTGCAAAAGGCTTTTGCCCCGCGAGAGCTGGACGTCGTTGATGACAGTGAGAAGCATCGCGGACATGCGGGTTATCAGGAGGGCGGCGAAAGTCACTTCTCGGTGCGGGTGCGCAGCGAGGCGTTTGACGGGCTGTCCCGCATTGCCCGGCATCGCGCGGTGCATGAGGCGTTGGGGGCGACACTGATGTCGCAGATCCATGCCTTGTCGCTTGATCTGAACAGTTAGGCGGCTTTTGGCTGCATTTGCGGGAATCGCCTTTAGGTGGTTTTACGCTGACGTTCAGGCGACCTGTTCGCGCGGCTTGCAAATATCTGTGACAGAAAACAGCGGTCCAGCTGGACAGGAGCCGAACGATTATTCCTTCGCAAAACCGGAATCGCGCGCCCTGATTTGTGCAGCCCGGCTGCGCAGGGCCGGGCCGGGATCTGTCTTGGGCGCGGTGCCGATGCGTGATGCGTCTGGCGATAGCGCTCTTGACGCGACTGTCGACGGGGTTTCGGTTTGGCGCGGGGCAGCGGGTGCCGGGGCGGCCCAGACTGACAGGTCCAGAGCGGGCACTGCAAATCTCTTTAACGACAGGATGTCTGATTTGGCGTCACCCGGTATCGGGGTGTTCATCTGCGCGCGGCCTTGGTCGGGCGTAGCGGTTCCCGTCACCAGCGTCGGTTTGCCATCGGGCCGGTCTATCGGCGTTGGTGGCGACGCTTTGCGTTGTGCCTGCGCTGCTTCATCCGTTCCCGCCGCAGTATGCGTCTTTGGCTGCGTCGCCAAAGGCGCGTCAGGCGCATGACCGCCCGCCGGTTCGATAGATGTCGCATCTGCCGGTCCTTCTGGTTGTGAAAGCAGCATTACATTCGGCTGCGATGTGTCATCAGTCACCAACTGGCGCTTTAACAAAAGCGGCGCGCGGGGGGAGACATCCCGTGTTGTCCTGCGCACGTCTTTCAGACGGCGGCGGAAAATCAGGACGTTGCAAAAGACCTGCGAGGTTGATGCCACATCCAACGTCGGATCCACGGGCAGGACTTCGGCGCGCTGATATTCCCACCCTTCGGCACCAAGAGCATTCATCACCTGTGCAAGGGCGCGGGCATAGCGTTGCTCGGCACTGTCAGAGCCGTCTGCCTGTGCCTCCTCGAATGGGGCGGGAACAACCTTGTACTCAAATGCAGTCATGTTGGCTCCGCGATAACGTTGCCAAAAACTAGCAATACGGATCCGATCCGCCAAGCCGGACGGCACTCATCGGCGTAACCCTTCGATATTGTGGCCGCAGACGCACAAAACAGGGGGGATCATACAGGTATTGACGATTTTCAGCGGCGCATAGCCGCTTGGAAAGCGCGTCCGCACGCATAAGGCTCGGCTGGTCTGGGCTGCCGCTTCTTTTCTACAGCGCCGGAATTGGGTGCGCCCGGCCTATTGGCCGAGCTTTGTTGCCACGATCTCGTTCACGGCCTTGGGGTTGGCCTTGCCGCCCGTCGCCTTCATCACCTGCCCGACGAACCAGCCCGCAAGTTTTGGATTGGCCTTGGCCTTTTCGACCTGCGCGGGGTTGGCGGCGATGATCTCGTCCACCGCAGCCTCGATGGCACCGGTATCAGTGACCTGCTTCATGCCGCGATCTTCGACGATCTGGGCCGGGTCGCCACCATCGGTGTAGACGATCTCGAACAGCTCCTTGGCGATCTTGCCGGAAATGTCGCCCTTCTGGATCAGCTTGAGGATGCCTGCCAGTTGCGCGGGCGAGACCGGGCTTTCCTCGATGGAATGGTCTTCCTTCTTGAGACGTCCGAACAGCTCGTTGATCACCCAGTTGGCGGCAAGCTTGCCGTCAGTATCGCTGGCGACTTGCTCGAAATAGCTGGCATTGGCAGTGTCGGCCGTCAGAACCGACGCGTCATATTCGGACAGGCCGAAATCCTTCACGAAACGCGCTTTCTTGGCATCGGGCAGTTCGGGCAAAGACGCGGCAATATCATCCACCCAGCCCTGCTCGATTTCCAGCGGCAGCAGGTCGGGATCGGGGAAGTAGCGATAGTCATGCGCTTCTTCTTTCGACCGCATCGACCGGGTTTCGCCCTTGTCGGGATCATACAGCCGGGTTTCTTGGTCAATTTCCCCGCCCGCTTCCAGAATGGCGATCTGACGCTTGGCCTCATAATCGATCGCCGCCTGAATGAACCGCATGGAGTTCATGTTCTTGATCTCGCACCGGGTGCCGAGATGGCTGAAATCCTGCGTGTCCTGATATTTCTCATATTGGCCCGGCAGGCAGACCGACACGTTGACATCCGCGCGCAGGTTGCCGTTTTGCATGTTGCCATCGCAAGTGCCCAGATAGCGCAGGATCTGGCGCAGCTTGGTCACATAGGCGGCGGCCTCTTCGGGGCCGCGAATGTCGGGGCGGCTGACGATTTCCATCAGCGCAACGCCGGTGCGGTTGAGGTCCACGAAGGACATGTTCGGATCCATGTCGTGGATCGACTTGCCGGCATCCTGTTCGATATGGATGCGTTCGATCCGCACCAGTCGCGCGATGCCGGGTTCCATATCGACCAGCACTTCGCCTTCGCCGACGATGGGGTGGTAAAGCTGGCTGATCTGGTAGCCCTGCGGCAGGTCGGGGTAGAAATAGTTCTTGCGGTCGAACGCCGATTTCAGGTTGATCTGTGCCTTGAGGCCCAGCCCGGTGCGCACCGCCTGTTCGACGCAGAATTCGTTGATGACGGGCAGCATGCCGGGCATCGCGGCATCCACGAAGGCGACGTTGGAATTGGGTTCGGCGCCGAATTTGGTCGAGGCACCGGAAAAGAGCTTTGCCTTGCTGGCAACCTGGGCGTGGACTTCGAGTCCGATCACCAGTTCCCAGTCGTGTTTCGCCCCGGCGATCACCTTGGGCTTGGGTGCCTCGTAGCTCAGATCCAGCATGGTCTATATCCTTCCAGAAGGGTCGATGCGGGTTCTAAGTCAGAGCCGGGACAGGAGCAAGAGGCAGTGCAGACGCGTCGAGAGGCGAAATCCGATTGGTTGCGGTCCTTTGGTGGTGCAACAGGTGCCGGGCAGGCCTGATGGACCGGGCAGAGGTCCCGGCGCAAAGGCCGGGACGCGACCTGCATGGGCCGGTGGTTGCGCATCTGCGGGTCAAAGGCGCGCCTTCGGGTACAAGCCGTGGTCGGATGCTTGCGCGTCGGGTGGCGTTTGGGCATTCTGTCACGATGCTCAGGTGCCTCATCATGTTGGGAGTATTGGCCGGACCGCTGCACGCGGCCGATACGGTGTTGCCTGATAAACCTGTGGGTGTCGCGCTGCTGCGGTCCGCGACGGTTCAGGGGAATATTGTAACGGCATCGGTGCTTGCGCCGACACGGTCATTGCGCCCCCAGCGCCGTATCGACCGTCTTCCTGCAACGCGCTGGCAAGATGTGAACAAGGGGCCGACATGGTCGCGCGCGGCCCTGTCGGCACTGTCCGCGCATGCCGAGCCGCTGGCCCGCACTGTGCCGCAAGATGTGGTCGATTGGTGTCCGGGCTACGCCAGTGCAAGTCTGGCCGATCGGCGGGCATTCTGGGTGGGGTTCCTGTCGGCGCTGGCCAAACATGAAAGCACCTACCGGCCCGAAGCTGTGGGCGGCGGCGGGCGCTGGTATGGATTGTTGCAAATTCTGCCGGCAACCGCGCGGGGCTATGGCTGCAAGGCCCGGACCGGAGCGGCGCTGATGAATGGTGCGGCGAACCTGTCCTGCGGATTGCGGATCATGACCCGGACGGTCCGCCGGGACGGGGTGATTTCGCGCGGAATGCGCGGTGTCGCCGCCGATTGGGGGCCCTTCCACAGTGCCGCGAAGCGCCGTGATATGGCGACTTGGTTGCGCAGGCAGAGCTACTGCAAATCGGTGCCATATGTGCGTCCGGTTGCCCGGCCGGTTGATCTTGCGTCGAACTGACCGTTGGATTGCTCAGTTAGGCGTTACACGCCGTCTCATCCAGAACGGCCTGCGCGAGCTATCCACCAGCGACACCGTCGGGGCATGCGCGCCGCCAAGCGCCAGAGTTGCGCGACGAAGAAGCTTTATCCCTTCGTCCGACCGGGCCGGAAGGGCGGCGGCAGAAATAGGCTCGCCGATGGTGATACGATACGGTTGGCGATGCTTGTTCAGCGTTTCGTGGAACAGAGTAATGTCGCGTAATGTCGGGTGGATCAGGTCAAACAGATAGAACATCGCCGAGTTGCGCGCCTGAATATTGACCGGGATCACCGGCAGATCGAATTTGCGCGCGATCATAGCCGCCGATGGCATCCACGGCCGTTCGTGCAGGCGCAGACCGGACCGTTTTGCCAGCCTGCCTGATGGAAAGATCACGCCCAGCCGATCCTCTGCCACAGCTTGACGCGTATAGGCCATTGTTTCGCGGGTCTTGCCGTGGCTGCGCTTTTCCGGTCGCCATTCCACTGGGGCGATCATGTCCTGCATCTGCGGCAGCACCCGCAGGATGTCGTGATTGGCGAAATAATACGCATCGGGGCGAATCCGGGCCAGTGCAGCGTGCAGGATGATGCCATCGGCAATTCCGGTCGGGTGATTTGCCACGACCATGGCTGCGCCTTGCCGGGGAATATTGTCCAGTCCGGCGACGACCACATCGCGCGCCAGCATCTGTGCCATCTGTTGCATGATCCGGGCGCTCGGTGTGTGGCGGAAACTCTCCGCCAGCGAAACGGTGCGCTTGTATGTCAGCAAGGTGTTCAGCGCGGCACGGGCCGGACGCGTGCCAAGCCGCCCGGAGAAAAGCCAAGGTGCACGTTCCTCGATAAGGGGATCTATCCGGTCATACATGTTGACCTGTTCACGGTTCTGCGGCGTCAATTGGGTAAGATTGGCCCTGCGCTGCGTTTTTTCAAGTTCTGGAGCGAACTGAACGATTTTATCAGCGGGAAACGGCCTTTTAAGGGCACGCGCGTTGCGAGGCCGTACCCGCTATTGAGGTGATTAACGTCCAGCACCCTTTCTTGCGATCGTCTATGTAACAAGGGCGGAATTTTCAGACAGCGACCGCCGGACCGGTGCGGCAACCTTTCGGGTGCCCCCGTTGTGTTCCACTTGGGTACGAAGCCCACCGATGCCCGTGCGGGCACCGATGGTCCTGAACGTGTTCATCCCAGGATGCGTCCTACCATTTCGGCGGTGTCCCGGCTGAGATCGGATTTGGCCGCGATACGTTCGAGGTTTTGCCGCATGAGCGCCTGCCGATCTGCATCGTACCGGCGCCAGGCCTGAAACACCGAGCACATCCGCGCCGTGGTTTGCGGATTCAGCGCGTCAAGTCGGATCAGCCAATCCGCAAGCAAGGCGTATCCGTCCCCGTCGGCGCGGTGGAACCCGGCATGGTTCATCGCCAGAGCGCCCATCGTCGCGCGGAACCGGTTGGGGTTCTTGAGGTCAAAGTCGGGATGTTCGGTCAGCGTCTTGGCGACATCCGCTGCGCGGGCCGGATCCGCCTCTGCGATTTGCAGCATGAACCACTTGTCGATCACCAGCCGGTCGTCTTTCCACCGGTTGTAAAACGCGGCCAACGCATCCTCGCCTCTGCCGGATCGGATCAGGCAAGCCAGTGCCGTTAGTTGCAAGGTCATGTTGTCGGCATGCGTGTATTGCCGCGCGGCCTGCGCACCTCCGTCCAGCCGTGTCGTCAACCCCAGAAGCTTGCCGGCAAGCGCGCGACGGCCGGCGGGGCCGGCATCGGGCGAATATGCCCCCTCGACCGTCATCTCTGCCTGCAAGCGGGGCAGGGCATCCTGCAACGTCTCCGCCAGTTGCTGCGCGACCGTCTCGCGCGCCTGCCAGATGGCATCCGGGTCCGGGGTGGTGCCCTGTTCATGCAGGGCTTGTGCCAGCTCGGATTCTGCTGGAAGCGAGAGCATAAGTGCCCGGAAAGCCGGGTCCGCCGTATCGTCCCGGACGACGCGGCTCATGCCTTCCAGCCAGCGGTCGTCGGCAGGGGAGCCGTTGCGGATCATCGCGATCAATCCGTCGCGAGCAAGCTGTCTGCCGGCTTCCCAGCGGTTGAACGGGTCGGTGTCATGCGCCAGCAGAAAGGCGCGCTTGTCGGCGCTGGTTTCGCGTTCCAGCACAACCGGCGCAGAAAATTCGCGCAGGATCGAGGGGATTGGCCGCGCCGACAGCCCGGTGAACTCGAAGCTTTGTTTGGCTTGCGTCATCTCCAGCAGCGTTGTCGCCAAGACCTCGTCGCCATTCGGGCCCAGAAGGCCAACAGCGATGGGCAGCACCTGTGGTTCCTTCTCGGTCTGACCAGATCCCTCCGGGGTGTGCTGTTCGAATGTCAGCGTGTAAGTGCCGCTTGGAGTGCCCCCGCCCCGGACTTGATCCGGGGCCTCGGGGTTGTCCGCAAGGTCCCGGCTCGGGGGCCGGGACGCGTCGTCTGCGGCGGCCCAGTCCTCCGTAACTTTCAGGCGTGGTGTGCCAGACTGGGAATACCAGCGCTTGAATTGCGTCAGATCGCGGCCTGTTGCATCCTCGAACACCCGCAACCAGTCTTCGATCGTGGCCGCGTCGCCATCATGCCGCTCGAAATAGAGGTCGAGCGCCTTCGCATAGGCCTCATCCCCGACCAGCCGTTTGAGCATGCCGATCACTTCGGCACCCTTCTCGTAGACAGTGGCAGTGTAGAAATTGTTGATCTCCTGAAAACGCTCGGGCCGGACCGGATGCGACAGCGGTCCCTGATCCTCTGGGAATTGCCGCGCGCGCAGGTCGATCACGTCGCTGATCCGCTTGACGGGGGCGGATCGCATGTCGGACGTGAATTGGCTGTCGCGGTAAACCGTCAGCCCTTCCTTCAGGCATAGTTGGAACCAGTCGCGACAGGTGATCCGGTTGCCGGTCCAGTTGTGGAAATACTCATGCGCGATGATCGCCTCTATCCGCTCAAAGTTGGCGTCGGTCGAGGTCTCTGGACTGGCCAGCACGGCAGAGGAGTTGAAGATGTTCAGCCCCTTGTTCTCCATCGCGCCCATGTTGAAGTCATCAACCGCGACGATGTTGAAGATGTCGAGATCGTATTCGCGCCCGTAAACATCCTCGTCCCATTTCATCGACTTCTTCAGCGCTTCCATCCCGAAGGCGCATTTGTGCAGATCGCCGGGCCGGACCCAAATGTTCAGTTCCACGTCCCGGCCCGACATGGTGGTAAAGCGATCTGGATGGTTGACCAGATCGCCCGCGACAAGTGCAAACAGATAGCTGGGCTTTTTCCAAGGGTCATGCCATTCGGCCCAGCCCTCACCTTCAGCCACCGGGTTGCCGTTTGACAGCATTACCGGCAGGTCAGATTCGATCCTGACGGTGAATGGCGCCATCACGTCCGGCCGATCGGGATAATAGGTGATCTTGCGAAAGCCTTCGGCCTCGCATTGCGTGCAATACATGCCGCTGGACATGTACAGCCCCTCAAGCGCGGTATTCGTCGCCGGGCTGATCTCGACCTCGGCCTCCCAGGTGAAAGGGCCGTCTGGGACGTCGCAACTCAGCCCCTCTTCCGTGATCGTGGGCGTGACCGCCACGCCGTCGATATGGCTGGAGATCAGCACCAGATCCTCGCCATGCAGAAAGAACGTCTGATCCACCCTGTCCGGATTGGGCGCAAAACGTATGCGGCTGATCACGCGCGTGGTTTTGGCGGCAAGCCGAAAGGTGAGATGCACATCCTCCACCAACCAAGCGGGCGGGGTGTAGTCCTTCAGATAAATCGTCTGAGGGGGGGAGTCTCTCATGCACACATCTCCGTGAGAACTGAATTTTCGCCGAACTTTTGCACCACCACGCTGTTGACCAAGTAGCGCGCGCAAAGCCGCGAAATGTTGACGCCAAATACAGGAGCATACGATGTCAGCCCCCAAAACGAATGTCGAGACCCAGGAAAAAAACCATCGCCCCGCTTTGGGCGGGATGAAATTCGCGGTAGGCGCAGCGTTGGTGCTGTTCATCGCGTTCGTTATCTGGGTGTTTGCCGCCGCTGACGATCCGGAAGGCGCAGAGACCCAGATTGACGGGCGGACCGGGGAGGCTGTCCAATCCGAATGATCGACAAGACGGACCCATGACGGGCTTGACCCGTCATCTTGTGGCCTCAGGCCTCTCAGAACGGATCTGATGCCCCAAGGCAGTTTGCGGACTTCCGGGCTCAGGGCTACGATCTACGGTGCGACCGCGCATCGGATGGATACCTCCATGTTGCCTAACGGAAATTTTTGTCCTACTCGTTTTTGCACAATTGCCGGGGCGCGTGCCTCGCGTAGGCCAAGAGGTTTTCCATGACACATCGCATCGACCGCAATGGTCTGCAAATCGACGAAGTTCTGTACAATTTCATTGAGGACCGCGCGCTGCCAGGAACGGGCATTGCCGCCGATGATTTCTGGGCGGGGCTGTCGGATCTGCTGCATGAGAAAGGCCCTGAAAACCGCGCACTTCTGGACAGACGTGACCAATTACAGGCCAAGATTGATGCTTGGCATATAGCGCAACGCGGGCAGACGCTTGACCTGCCGACCTACAAGGCGTTTCTGGAAGAGATCGGTTATCTTCTCCCGGAAGGCGGCGATTTTGAAATCGACACCGCAAATGTCGACCCAGAGATTGCGTCTGTGCCCGGTCCCCAACTTGTCGTCCCGATCACAAATGCGCGGTTTGCCCTGAATGCGGCGAATGCGCGTTGGGGTTCGCTGTACGATGCGTTCTACGGCACCGATGCGATGGGACATGCCGCGCCCAAAGGCCCCTATGACCGGGGGCGCGGTGCGCGGGTTGTCGCAAGGGCGCGGGTGTTTCTGGATAATGCTTTCCCGATCGAAGGTGGCTCACATGCAGATGCGCGGCGCTATCACATCAGTGATGGCGCGCTTCTGGTGGATGATATGCCGCTGGCGCAACCGGAAAAATTCGTCGGCTATCGCGGCCACCCCAAAGCACCGGAGGCGCTGCTGCTGCGCAATAACGGCTTGCATGTGGAACTGGTCTTCGACCGCACACATTTCATCGGTGCGCGTGATCAGGCAGGCTTGGCGGATGTCGTGATGGAATCCGCCGTGACCGCGATCATGGATTGCGAAGATTCCGTGGCCTGCGTCGATGCCGAGGATAAAGCACAAGCCTATGCCAACTGGCTTGGCCTGATGAAGGGCGATCTGGAGGCCAGCTTCACCAAGGGTGGCAAGACCCTGTCGCGCAGGCTGAACAAGGATCAAAGCTACACCGCGCCGGATGGCAGCGAGCTGGTCGTGAAGGGCCGCGCTTTGCTTTGGATCCGCAATGTCGGGCATCTGATGACCAACCCGGCCATTCTCGACAAGGATGGAAACGAGGTTTTCGAAGGTCTGATGGACGCGATGATCACGGTGCTGATCGCTATGCACGACCTGAACCGCGACGGTGGCAATTCGCTGAGCGGGTCTGTGTATGTGGTCAAACCCAAGATGCATGGACCAGAGGAAGTCGCCTTTGCCAGCGAGACTTTCGATCATGTTGAAAAGGTGCTGGGCCTGCCCGCGAATACCGTGAAGATCGGCATCATGGACGAAGAGCGCCGCACCACGGTCAACCTCAAGGAATGCATTCGCGCGGCACGCCATCGTGTCGCCTTCATCAATACCGGGTTTCTTGACCGGACCGGTGACGAGATCCACACCTCGATGGAGGCCGGGCCGTTCAGCCGCAAGGATTTTATCAAGCGCAAGGCATGGATCGGCGGGTACGAGAACCAGAACGTGGATATCGGGCTGGAATGCGGGCTTCAGGGCAAGGCGCAAATCGGCAAGGGCATGTGGGCGATGCCCGACGCCATGGCCGCGATGCTGGAAGCCAAGATCGAACACCCGAAATCCGGTGCCAACTGTGCCTGGGTGCCGTCGCCAACGGCGGCCACGCTTCACGCGTTGCATTACCACAAGGTCGATGTCTTCGCCGTGCAGGACAAGCTGAAGGCAGGCGGGCGGCGCGCCTATGTCGAAACGATCCTCGATATACCGCTGGCCAGCTACCGGATGTGGTCCGAGGCACAGATCCTGCAAGAGGTCGAAAACAACGCCCAAGGCATCCTTGGCTATGTTGTGCGCTGGATCGATCAGGGGATCGGATGCTCCAAGGTGCCCGACATCCATGACGTTGCCTTGATGGAGGACCGCGCCACGTGCCGGATTTCCGCCCAGCACATCGCCAACTGGTTGCACCACGATGTGATCAGCGCAGAGCAAGTGACCACGGCAATGGAAAAGATGGCCGCCGTGGTGGACCGGCAAAACGCAGAGGATCCTTCCTATGCCCCAATGGCGCCGGGTTTTGACGGTGTCGCCTATCAGGCCGCCTGTGATCTGGTGTTCAAGGGACGCGTGCAGCCTTCCGGCTATACCGAGCCGGTTCTGCACGCCCGCAGGCTGGAAAAGAAAGCAGCCGGTTGAGCCGGGCAACTCGGTCGAAGCTATTCAGTGATCGCGTCCAGGCCATTTCTTCTGCCGGATCGTGCCTCTGCGGGTGCAGGGACAATCCGGCAGGTAGATCCAATCTTTCCGTATTCGTTCGTTTCGGACCACGTTCCAGAACGTGCCCGCGTTGATCACCCGGTTGTCACGCTATCCCGAGAAGGTCGCGCGCGATCCGTTCGAATATCGCAGCGCCGATCGGAATAAGGTTGTCGTCAAAGTCATAATCGGGGTTGTGCAAGGCCGCGCAGTCTTTCCCTGTGCCAAGACAGAGCATTGCAGCCTTTGCATTCCAGCCGAACACGCCGAAATCCTCTGAGGCGCGCATCGGCAAACCGTCCTCGCCATTTGCCACGTCGATTGCGGTCATTGCGGCGACTGCGACAGCGGTTGCATCGGGGTCGTTGATCGAGGCGGCAAAGTCGTCGCAGATCTCGAACGAAATAGTCAGCCCATCACGTTCGGCGATTTTCTCGGCAACGATGCGTGCCTTTCCTGCGATGCTTTCCAGTGCATCATCACTCGCGCTGCGCAGGGTCACATGGATCACCGCGTCACCCGGGGCGACGCCAAAGGTCGGCTCGCCGACGCGGACATGTGTGACGGTGGCCAGTCTGAATGCATCGTTCAGCGCGCCTCCGGCGCCGAGGGCGCTTAAGGCAGGGATCAGTTCAGCGACGGCGCGTGCCGGTGACATGCCGTCCTCGGGGTTGGCCGCGTGGGCGGTCTTTCCCTTCAGCTTTATCGCAAGACCGCTAGAGGCGCAGTTGATCAGGCCGGCCCGCGTTGCAACATGGCCAAATTCGCGGCCGGGCTCGTTATGGATTGCGAAAGCCCAATCCGGAGCGATGTCAGCGAAGGTCGGGTCTGTCACCACCGCGCGGGCCCCGCGACCGTCCTCTTCGGCGGGTTGAAACATCAGCACGACCCGTCCTGACGCGACCGGTTTGCGTGCGATCAGCCGCCCCAGCGCCAGCAGCATGGTCGTATGCCCGTCATGCCCGCACAGGTGGCCTTGGCCGGGGATCTGGGACACCCAGGCCTTGTCCGACTGCTCTTGTATCGGCAGGCCGTCCAGTTCTGCCCGGAACAGGACGGTCGGGCCGTCAACGGCACCGCCGAAGACCGCAGCGACCCCGTGCCCGCCCAGATTTTGCAGAATTCGGTCCGGGGAGAGCGATTGAAGCGCTGCGACGATGGAACGGGCCGTTTCGACCTCTTGCCCGGATAATTCCGGGCGTCTGTGAAGGTCTCGGCGGAAGCGCGTCAGTTCAACAAGGTCAGCGTTTGTCAGCATCGGTTCGCCTGCATTTATCATTACCAAGACAGTAGGCATGGTTTCAAAATTGGTCAAAGCGGTCCTTGGGTGGTGATGTTCGGGCGCGGCAGGCAACATCTCAACGGCGCGCCATTTTCTGCGCCGCAGAGGGGGCGTTGGTTACGGGTGCGTTAAAGGGCGACCGACTGCCTTGAAACCGGGCAGCGCGGCCCATCTTGGGTGTGTGTCCGCCTCAAACTGTAGCATCCGGGCTTTTCTCTTACCCCTGAGAGCATTAGATTGACGCAGAAGCGTTCCGGAGACCTGTCCAATATGACACGACCCATTGTCGGCATTATCGGCAACCAGCATTTGCTCAACGATGACTATCCGGCCCATGCCGGTGGGGCGATGAACTCTGAGGCGGTTGCCTGTGTTTCAGGGTGCATTCCGTTGCTGATCCCTGCCGATCCGCGTTTCGTGACGGTGGCGGAGTTGATGCAGACTTGTGACGGATTTCTGCTGACCGGCGGGCGGCCCAATGTCCATCCCGAGGAATACGGCGAGACACCGACCGAAGCGCATGGCGCGTTCGACCGGGCGCGCGATGCCATCACCCTGCCGCTGGTACGGGCTTGCGTCGAGGCGGGCCAGCCGTTTCTTGGTATCTGCCGCGGTTATCAAGAGGTGAACGTGGCGATGGGCGGGACGCTTTATCCCGAAATCCGCGACCTGCCGGGCCGGATGAACCACCGCATGCCGCCCGACGGCACGATCGAAGAGAAATTCGCGCTGCGCCACAAGGTCACTTTTACCGAAGGCGGCGTCTTTCATCGGTTGTTGGGCACGTCCGAGGTGATGACGAATACGCTGCACGGGCAGGGGGTCAAGACGCCCGGCGCGCGTTTCGTGATTGACGGGCTGGCCCCCGATGGCACGGCCGAGGCCGCCTATATCAAAGGTGCGGCGGGCTTTACCCTGTCGGTGCAGTGGCATCCGGAATGGGACGCGGCCAATGATCCGGTGTCGCGCCCGCTGTTCACCGCCTTTGGCGATGCGGTACGGGCATGGGCGAGCGGTGCGCGCGCCGCGCTGAGAACTGCCTGAGCCACCCGACTTGCAGCGCGTCGTGCCCGTGTTCAGGTCACGGCGGCGCGCTTGTGATATTCAGGCCGGTCCCAAAGCTTTTGGTCCAGAATCTCCGCAAGGATCTTTGCGGCGGCGCTGACATCGTCCTGCGATATATAAAGCGGCGTGATACCGAACCGCAAAATGTCAGGGGCACGGAAATCGCCGATCACGCCTCTGGCGATCAGGGCCTGCATGACCGCATAGCCCTGTGGGTGACGAAAGCTGATCTGAGAGCCGCGCATGGCATGTGCCTCGGGCGTGGCGAGCGTCAGGTCGGGGCAGGGGGCGCGCATTTCGGCGATGAACAGATCGCCAAGCGCCAAGGAGGCCTTGCGCAGCGCCTGCATATCCACCCCGTCCCAGATATCAAGCGCGGTTTCCAGCGCCGCCATCTGTAATACGGCAGGCGTTCCGACACGCATCCGCTCGATCCCCTGACCGGGGCGGTAATCCGCGTCGAAGGCAAAGGGCGCTTCATGCCCCAGCCAACCAGACAGAGCAGGCTGCGCGGTGTCCGCATGTTGCGGAGCCACATAGATGAAGGCGGGCGCGCCGGGGCCGCCGTTCAGAAACTTGTAGGTGCAGCCACAGGCGAAATCGGCTTTGCCCGCCGTCAGATCCACCGGCACGGCGCCCGCCGAATGCGCCAGATCCCAGATCGCCAGCGCGCCTTTGTCGTGCGCCTTGGCAGTCAGCGCGGGCATGTCGTGGCGGCGTCCCGTGCGATAGTCCACCTCTGTAATCATCAGTGCCGCGACCTCTTCGGTGATGGCGTCCGCCACCTCCTCTGGTGCAACAACCCGCAGCTCATGGCCCTTGTCCAGCCCGGCGATCAACCCCTGTGCCATATACAGATCCGAGGGGAAATTGCCGCTGTCCGACAGGATGACCTTGCGATCCGGGCACATGTGCAAAGCAGCGGCGAGGGCCTGATAGATCTTGACCGACAATGTGTCGCCCAGCACCACGCTTCCCGTTGGCGCGCCCAGCAACGCGCCTATGCGGTCGCCCAGAACCGAAGGTTGCGCCATCCATCCGGCGCGATTCCAGCCGGTGATAAGCATCTCGCCCCATTCGTCCTGCACCGTCCGCGAGATCCGCTCGGCGGCGGCTTTCGGCAGAGGGCCCAGTGAATTTCCGTCCAGATAGATCACGCCTTCGGGCAGGTCGAACATCTCGCGGGTTGCAGTAAAATCCATCACATTTCACCTCCAGCGATCTGGACTGCCTGTCCATTGATGCTCCCGGAATTGTCACCGCAAAGCCAGAGCGCGGCCTCGGCAACCTCTGCGGGGGCGATCAGGCGGCCATGCGGATTGGCACCGACCATGACCTTGCGGGCGTCATCCTCTGACATGCCGGTGCGGGCCATGATGCGGTCAATATTTTGCGGCACGATATTGGTGTCCACATAGGCCGGGCAAAGCGCGTTGAACGTGTAGGGTTTGCCAAGATAATCGGCGGCCAACGCGCGGATCAGCCCGATCATGGCGTGTTTCGAGGCGCTGTAGCAGGGCGCGCCTTTCAGGCCACGAACACCGGCAATTGACGACACTGCGATGACGCGCCCCCAGTCGGTCTGATGCATGGAGGCAAGACATTCGCGGATCGTCAGAAAGGCACCATCAAGATTGGTCGCCATCATGTCGCGCCAGAACGTCATGTCCGTCTTGTGCAGGGCGCGACCCTCGGCAATGCCGGCATTGGGCACACAGATCTGGACAGGCCCACGGGCGGCAACGGCACCTGCGATACCCTCCACGACCGATGCTTCTTCGCGGACGTCCATTTCCAGCGGATGCAGGATGCCGTCTGCAACCTTTTCCAGCACCGCGCGGCGGCGTCCGGTGATCGTGACCACGGCACCCCGTTCTGCCAGCGCGCGGGCGATTGCAAGGCCAATCCCGGTGCCGCCGCCTGTGACGAGTGCGTGTTTTCCTGCGAGTGTCATGCGCGTCCTTTCTTTTCCGGGGCAGAGTAGCGCAGCCGGAGGCAGGAGCAAGGGGCCGCTTTACTTACGCATTCATTCCTGTGAATGTGACGGCGAAATTCGCAGGGAGAGTCGCATGAAAACCTTTTTGATTGGCGCGGTGGCCGCAGTATTAGCGCAGTCTGTTTGGGCCAGTGAGGATATTGCGGATCAATATCCGCAGTCGGAACTTTACTCCAAGCCGGTCGAGGTGATCCCACATGTATTCTCGGCCATAGGGGCAACGGCACCGCCGACCTATGAGAATTCCGGCCATAACAACAACCTCAGCTTCGTGGTGACAGGCGATGGTGTCGTGGTGGTCAATGGTGGCGCCAGCGCGCGTCTGGCCGCCGCACTGCATGATGAAATCCGCGCGGTGACGGACCAGCCTGTGCGGCTTGTCATCAACGAGAACGGCCAAGGCCATGCGATGTTGGGCAATTCCTATTGGGCCGATCAGGGCGTCGATATACTCGCCCATGTCGAAGCCATCGAAGAAATCGAGGAAAACGGCGACTTCATTCTGCAAGCCATGCAGGGCTACAACCGTGACAAGGCAGACGGCACGCGCGTGGCGGTGCCGAACATGTCGTTCGAGGACCGCAAAGCCGTCGAGATGGGCGATGTGACGCTGGAAGTGCTTCACCTTGGCGCCGCACACGGGCCGGGCGACACGCAGGTGTGGATTCCGCAATGGAGCCTGATGATCGCCGGAGACATCGCCTTTCACGAACGGATGCCGCCGATTTTTGCCGATACCTGCACCTCTTGCTGGATCGAGACCTGGGAGACCGCGCTGGTGCCACTGAACCCGACCTATGTCATTCCGGGGCATGGGCATCCGACGAACCTTGCGCAGGTCACGCGTTACACGCACGATTATCTGGTGGATTTGCGCGCAAAGATTGGGGCGCATCTCGAAGAGGGGGGCGATCTGGCCGGGGCCTATTACGTCGATCAGACGAACTGGGCGCATCTGGATACGTTCGAGGAGTTGGCGACAAAGAATGCCGGCCGGGTCTTTGAGGAAATGGAATGGGAATAGGGGCAGCGGACGAGCGGGCACCGTCGCCTGCCGATGTCCGGAATATGACATGAAATGGCTTGATCTACCGCCCGTCTGGTTGGTCGGTGCACTGGGTCTGGCCTGGGCGCAAAAGACATGGGCACCGATGGCGCTGAGCTTTGGTCCGGTCTGGGCCGATCTGCTGGGCGGCATGCTGGTTGGCGGCGGGCTGTTGTTGATGGTGCTTGCCGTTTACGAGATGCGGTCGAAACGGACCACCGTCGTGCCGCACCGCATTCCTGACGCGCTGGTGACCACGGGCATTTTCAGCCGCACACGCAATCCGATCTATCTTGGCGATTCGATGATCTTGACCGGAATGATCCTGCATTGGGACGCCGTGCTGGCACTGCCTCTGGTCCCGATTTTCGTCTGGTTGATCGAAACGCGGTTCATTCTTCCGGAAGAGGCGCGTCTACGACGAAAGTTCGTTGCGCAATTCGCACGATACGCGCAACAAGTCAGAAGGTGGGTGTAACTTCTGCTCTTAATATGCTGTGTAGCAGCATTGAACGGCGGCATGGCTGCTTGTCGCGGGTAGGTCAGCACTGTAGACCGATCAAGATGCGGCATTGCCGCTAGGGAAATTGCCCGTTCTGACGCAAGGGGGACAGGAACTTGAAGATAGGAACGCCAAAGGAAGTGTTCGACGGCGAGAACCGGGTCGCGATGACTCCGGACTCGGCGCTTCAGCTGCAAAAGCTGGGGTATGATTGTGTAATTGAAACCGGGGCCGGACTGGCCGCAGGGTTTTCGGATGCGACCTATGAGGCCGCTGGAGTCGAAATCGCAGCGACCGCCGCATCGTTGTGGCAAGAGTCCAACATCATCGCCAAGGTGCGACCCCCCAGCGATGCAGAGGCCGAATGGCTGACTGCTGATAAAACCCTGATTTCGTTTTTCTATCCGGCTTCCAACAAGGAGCTGATGGATCTGTGCGCCTCCAAGGGTGCCAGCGTCATTGCGATGGATATGGTGCCGCGCATCAGCCGTGCCCAGAAGATGGACGCGCTGTCCTCGATGGCCAATATCGCGGGCTACCGCGCGGTGATCGAAGCAGGCAACAACTTTGGCCGCTTCTTCACCGGCCAGATCACGGCGGCGGGCAAGGTGCCCCCGGCCAAGGTTCTGGTCGTCGGTGCGGGTGTTGCCGGTCTGGCCGCCATCGGCACCTCGACTTCGCTGGGTGCGATCACTTACGCCTTCGACGTGCGCCCCGAAGTGGCCGAGCAGGTCGAATCAATGGGTGCCGAATTTGTCTACCTCGATTTCGAGGAAGAACAGCAGGACGGCGCGGCAACCGGTGGCTATGCCGCCGTATCCTCGCCCGAATTTGCGGCGGCCCAACTGGCGAAGTTCCGCGAGCTTGCGCCTGATATCGACATCGTCATCACCACTGCCCTGATCCCCAACCGCGAAGCACCAGAGCTGTGGACCGAGGATATGGTCAAGGCGATGAAGCCGGGATCGGTCATCGTGGACCTTGCCGCCGAACGCGGCGGCAACTGCAAACTGACCGTGCCGGACGAGAAGATCGTGACCGACAATGGCGTGACCATCATCGGCTACACCGATTTCCCCAGCCGGATGGCGACGCAATCCTCGACGCTTTATGCCACCAACATCCGTCACATGATGACCGACCTGACGCCTGAAAAGGACGGCAATCCGGTTCACAACATGGAGGATGACGTGATCCGCGGGGCAACCATCGCTCACGCATCCGAGGTGACCTTCCCGCCGCCACCGCCCAAGGTAAAGGCGATCGCGGCGCAGAAGAAAGACAAGCCCAAGGAACTGACGGCAGCAGAGAAGCGCGCCAACGAGGTCGCGGCCTTCAAGACACAGACCAAACAGCAGGTGACCCTGTTGGCGGTCGGTGGCGCCTTGGTGCTGGGTGTGGGGCTGATCGCGCCTGCCAGCTTCATGCAGCACTTCATCGTCTTTGTGCTGGCCGTGTTCGTCGGGTTCCAGGTGATCTGGGGGGTGGCGCACAGCCTGCACACGCCATTGATGGCCGTCACCAACGCCATCTCGTCGATCATCATTCTTGGCGCGCTGATGCAGATCGGTTCCGGGTCGTTCCTGGTGATCCTGCTGGCCGCGCTTTCGGTCTTCATGGCCGGTATCAACATTTTCGGCGGCTTCCTCGTGACACGGCGCATGCTCGCCATGTTCCAGAAGTCGTAAGGGGGCAGGGTTATGGAATTCGGATTTACAACAGCGGCCTATGTCGTCGCGGCTGTCCTTTTCATCCTCTCTCTGGGGGGGCTTTCAGGACAGGAAAGCGCAAAACGCGCTGTCTGGTACGGCATCGTCGGCATGGCGCTTGCTGTTTTTGCAACGCTGATCGGGCCGGGCTCGGGGTTGTGGCTATTGTCCCTGATCCTGATCGCGGCAGGCGGCACCATCGGCTGGATCATCGCCAAGCGCGTCGGAATGACCGAGATGCCGCAACTGGTGGCCGCGATGCACAGCCTTGTCGGTCTGGCGGCAGTCTTTGTGGGCTTCAACGCGCATTTCGAACTGGGTCGGGTGCTGGCCATGGACGAAACCGCGCGACTGGCTCTTGACGGCTTTGCGGCGCTGATCGCCAAGAAAGACGGCGTCGAGCAGGGCATCCTGCGGGTTGAGCTCTACCTTGGCATCCTGATCGGTGCGATCACCTTCACCGGTTCGATTGTGGCGTTCGGCAAACTGGCCGGCAAGGTCACCAGCGCGGCGAAGAAGCTGCCGGGTGGGCATCTGCTGAACATCGGGGCGGCGGTTCTGTCGCTGCTCTGCCTGATCTGGTACATGAATACGGGCGGTTTCTTCCCGCTGTTCTTGATGACCTTGGCGGCGCTGTTTGTCGGCTATCACCTGATCATGGGCATCGGCGGTGCCGACATGCCGGTGGTTGTCTCGATGCTGAACAGCTATTCCGGCTGGGCGGCGGCTGCGATCGGTTTCAGCCTTGGCAACGATCTTCTGATCGTGGTCGGCGCGCTGGTCGGCTCATCCGGTGCGATCCTGTCCTACATCATGTGCAAGGCGATGAACCGCTCTTTCGTTTCTGTCATCCTGGGCGGCTTTGGTGGCCCCGCGGGCGAGCAGATGGCGGTTGAGGGCGAGCAGATCGCGATTGACGCGGATGGCGTGGCCAACGCATTGGACGAGGCAGACAGCGTCATCATCATCCCGGGCTACGGGATGGCGGTCGCCCAGGCCCAGCAATCGGTGTCTGAACTGACCAAACGCCTGCGCGACAAGGGCAAGAACGTGCGTTTCGCCATTCACCCCGTTGCGGGCCGTCTGCCGGGTCATATGAACGTGCTTCTGGCCGAAGCCAAAGTGCCCTATGACATCGTGATGGAGATGGACGAGATCAACGACGACTTCCCCGATACGGACGTCGCCATCGTGATCGGGTCCAATGACATCGTGAACCCGGCCGCACAGGACGATCCCAACAGCCCCATCGCTGGCATGCCGGTGCTGGAATGCTGGAAGGCCAAGCAGGTCTTCGTCTCCAAACGCGGGCAGGGCACCGGCTATTCCGGCATCGAGAACCCGCTGTTCTTCAAGGACAACACGCGCATGTTCTACGGCGATGCCAAGGACAGCCTGAACGCGCTTCTGGCCAAGATCAGCTAAGCGCGCCCCTTTTTGAACCTTCATCGTGAGGCCCCGCTTTGATCCGCGGGGCCTTATTGCATTCAGACGTCGCTTGCGACGCAGCTTTCGTTGCCGGAAATGCGCAATGATGTTAACCTTGGGTCACCGTCGCATAGTATCTTTACAGCCCTGCTGCCGTCGTCCAGTTTTTGGAGAACCACAGATGACCCGATATTTCCATCGTTTTCTATCTGCCGTCGGCGTGATCTTCGTGCTTTCCGGTGCGGCACATGCAGATGGCCATTCGGACGAAAGCGCCGATGATATTCAACTGCTTGTCGAGGTGACAATCAAGGATGGGAAAGAGGAGGCGTTCCAGACACTTATGGCCGACATGATCACCTCGACCCAGACCGAGGACGGAACGCTTCGCTACGAATTTCAACGCTCGGGCGATTTGGTGCATCTTCAGGATCGCTATGCTGACAATGCCTCAGCCGTCGCCCATATGCAAAGCTTTGGTCCAAATTTCGGCGCACGGTTTTCGGATGTGTTCACGTCCACGCGGCTGGTTGTGTACGGTCCTGCCAACGAAGCTGTGCGTGCGCTCTTTGATCCGCTCGGCGCGGTCTATTTCGAACGTGTCGGTGGGTTTCGGCGCTGACGGCGGCGGTATCCAGATGGCCACACTGGGCGGGAACGGCGCGTTCCATGGCTGAAATGAGATTTTGGGGAAGACGATCATGCACAAGGTTAACGGCATTGGCGGGGTGTTCTTCCGGGCGAAAGATCCCGCGGCGCTGTCGCAATGGTACAGCCAGCATCTTGGCGTCGATCCGGTGACGGATGCGCCTTGGCAGCAGCGCGAAGGCTATACTGTTTTTGCGCCGTTTCCGGCAGATACCGATTATTTCAGCCGCTCTGGCCAGCAGTGGATGCTGAATTACCGCGTCGATGATCTGGAGGGTATGATCGCGCAACTCAAACGCGCGGGCATCGAAGTTGAGACCCGTGACGAATGGAACAGTCCCGAGGTCGGGCAATTTGCCCGCATCCACGACCCGGAGGGCAATCCGGTGGAGTTGTGGCAACCCGCCTGAGCGTTTGCGATGCTTTGGACCGCCTTGTGGAGCAGTCGCAAATCCGCGCCGCGTTGACTGATGCCGCTATCCCTTTGGAAAAGCGGTGGAATGCTGCGTTTCTGGGCCGCACAGGCGCTTTCGGTATACAGTTGTATTCCTGTAACTTGTGGAATTAATTGAATATTTCTGTTTACAGCGCCACGCGCTCTGCCTATGCGAGGGCAACTGACTTGATCTGGATCCGCTTCTCCGATGCCCATATCCGACCATGATTTGCGCTACCGTCTGGCCAATGAACTGCACGCCCGGCCGTTTCCGTTTTTGACCACGCCATGTCGTGCGGTGTTTCTGGCGGTCAAACGACCTGACGACGCCGCATCGCGGGACCGCGCCGCCGATCTGGCGCATCTGACGGATCTTCTGGATCGTCACGGTGCTGCGCATCCTCAGCCGGGGGCCACGCATTTCTCGGGTGAGATCGGCAAACACTCGATCAAATGGGAAAGTCATACGGAGTTCGTGACCTACACGGTGTTCCTGTCCGGGCTTGGGCAACGGCCATTCGATCCCACCGATTTTGACGTCTTTCCCGACGACTGGTTGCAGGCGGCGCCGGGGGTTCGGATGACCTCGGCAATGATCCGGGTGGAACGTCGCATTTCCGACGAAGATGTGGCGGCCAAGGTGAATGACTGGTTTGTGCCGGAAAGCCTTGCCGTCAGTGACGTGCTGGACGGCGAGGTGGTCATTGCGGGCGATTTTCGCATCGACTCTGCGGGCCATTCCCGGTTCGCCGCCTTTGTGGGCGAACAGACCGGCGAGCGGCGGGTCGGGCGCGTGGTGCAGCGCCTGTGCGAGATCGAGACCTACAAGACCATGTCGATGCTGGGCTTTGCGCGGGTGCGCGAACTTGCGCCGCAAATGAGCGTGATCGACGCAGAACTTTCCGAGTTGATGGTTCAGATGACCTCTGGCGACGATCCCTCAGAGGCAACGCTGGGCGGGCTGCTGCGCGTCTCGGCAGAGCTGGAGTCCTTGTCGGCGCAATCGGCGTTCCGCTTTGGTGCCACCGGTGCCTATGAGGCGCTTGTCAGTCAGCGCGTCGAGGTGCTGCGCGAAGAGCGGTTCGGCGGCCGTCAGACTTTTGCCGAATTCATGATGCGCCGCTTCGATCCGGCCATGCGCACCGTCAAATCCAGCGAACGGCGGCTGGAGGCGATGGCCGACCGGGCGATCAGGGCGGGCGATCTGCTGCGCACGCGGGTCGAGGTCGAACGCTCTGCCCAGAACCAGAAGCTGCTGGAAAGCATGGACAAGCGTGCCGATATGCAATTGCGTCTGCAAGAGACAGTCGAGGGTCTGTCGGTCGTCGCGATCAGCTATTACGCCGTGTCGCTTGCAGGCTATCTGCTTTACCCGCTTGCAGAGCTTGTCGGGCTGAGCAAGGGGCTGCTTCAGGCGGCGGTCACTCTGCCGGTTGTTGTGCTGGTGTGGCTGGCAATCCGTCGGATACGCGCCCGGATGGAGTGACACCGCGCAGCGCGACATTGACCGCCAGCGCGCCGCCCGCAATCGACAGGATCGCGAGGATCGCGGCGAAGGACAGTGTGGGGACGCCCGACAGGCCTGCGCCCACGGTGCAGCCGCCTGCCAATACCCCGCCCACGCCCATCAGCGCCGCGCCCGTCAGGTAGCGGCCGGTCTGTGCGGCGCTTTCGAAACTTTGCCAGCGAAAGCTGCGGAAAACCAGCGAAGACGCCAATGCGCCCACCAGCACACCGCCCAGAAGGCCCACGCCGAACCCCGCAGGGATAGATGTCGAGGCGACCAGCCAGAACAGGCTGTCAGCAGAGGGCGAGGTAAAGGACAGGCTTTCCATCGCGATCGGGTCGAACTCGTCCAGCAGGATGAACCCGGTGCCGACCCAAGCGGCAGGCACAAGCAAGCCCAGCAGTCCGGCCATCAGCAGCGTCCCCGCGCGGTTTCCCGAGCGCAAACCCACCGCCAATGCTGCCAGACCGACAATAGCGGCCCAAAGCACTGCGCCGCCGGGCAGGGCCGCCAGGCTGACAGTTTCGCCCAGGGGCAGCGTCACTGCGCCAAGCGTCGTGCGGACAGGCGCCAGAACGCCCTTGAGCGTGGCATGGGCGACCACGCCAAAGACCAGCAGGACCAGCAGGGCGCGCAGGTTGCCCGATCCGGTCAGGACCGTCAGCCGGGACACGCAGCCGCGCGTCAGGACCATGCCTGCGCCGAACATCGCACCGCCAGCGACGATGGCCAGCCATGGCAGATCCGCGGCCATGAAACGATGCCCGTCAAAGCCGATCAATCCGTAGGCCACGGCGAGCTGCGTGCCGATCACAGCGACACCAAGCGCCGTCAGCCAGACACCAAGTGCAGCGCGACGGTCCTCGCCCACAAGGCCACGGCGAAAACAGAACTTCGTGCGCTCGGCAAAGACGCCGAACAGCAGTCCGATGACCAGTGCCAGCACGACGCTGGCCTGTTTCGCGGTGGTTTCTTCAAAGCCGAAGGATTCGAACATGGCGCGGCCCCTGTTTGGAAAACTGTCCGCATCTGGGCCAAATTTTTGCTGCAATCAAGCAAAAATTGGCCGTGTGGATGCGTGTGTTTGGAATGATGTTCTACATTGGCAGGCCGCGCGGTGTATTCGTCCGTGCCGAGCGAGCAGCACGAAACATGCGGACTGCAACGCTCGACAGTTGTGGGAAACTGGACCTTTCTGGCGTTGGCGCGCTTAGCGCCCACGAATGCGCGGATCCAGCGCATCGCGCAGCCCGTCGCCGAGATAATTCACGCTCAGCACCGTCAAGGAGATCGCCACGCCCGGCCAGATCACCCGCTCTGGATATTGCTGGAGGTAATCGACTGCGTCGAACAGCAACCGGCCCCAGGTGGGGAAGTCGGGCGGAAAGCCCAGCCCCAGAAAGGACAGCGCGCTTTCGGTGATGATCGCGTTGGCAATGCCCAATGTCGCGGACACCATGATCGGCGACATCACATTGGGCAGAATGTGCCGGATGATCATCTTGGTGTTGGTCGTCCCGATCGAACGCGCGGCCAGTACGAATTCGCGCTCTTTCAGCGCCAGCACATCGCCGCGCACGATCCGGGCCGTGGGCATCCAGCTTGTGAGGCCGATGGCACCGACGATCAGGATGAAGATGCCGGTCTCGGGGCCGAAAGCCTGGTTGAGCGCGCCTCGGAACAGCATCACCATGACCAACAGGAGCGGCAGCAGGGGCAAGGCAAGGAACAGGTCCGTCAGCCGCATGAGTGGCCCGTCGAGTTTGCGAAAATAGCCCGCGATCAGGCCTACGAAGCTGCCCAGCACCAGTGCCAGCGCCATTGCGGTGATGCCCACCGCGACAGAGGTTTGCCCGCCCGCCATCATCCGCGCCATCGTGTCCCGGCCCAGTTGGTCGGTGCCGAACGGATGGGCGAGGCTCGGGCCCTGATTGCGGGCGCGAATGTCGATGTAACCGGCGTCGATCGACCAGAAAAACGGGCCCAGGAAAACCGCCAGAACGATCAGCATAAAGATGATCCCGCCCAGCAAGGCACCTTTGTGGCGCTTGAACTGGTCCCAGACATCGCGCCAGTGGCTGCGCGGCGGTGTGACCGGGATCGGGTCGGGCAATGCCCCCGCCGGGGTTGCCCCGCCTGATCCGGGAATGACCTTGGAGGTGGGCTCAGTCATAGCGGATCCTGGGGTCAAGCACGCCGTAAAGCACGTCCGCGATCAGGTTGAACAGCACGATGAGGACTGCGAAGATGAAGGTCAGGGTCTGCACCATCGGCAGGTCATTGGCCTGAATGGCGGTGATCAGCAACTGCCCGATCCCGTTCACCTTGAACACCTGTTCGGTGATGATCGCGCCGCCAAAGACCTGCGGCACGCCAAGCGCGATCACCGTGACCACCGGCATCATGGAGTTGCGCAGCACGTGGACCAGCACGACGACCCGTTCGGACAGGCCCTTGGCGCGTGCCGTGCGCACATAGTCCTGATTGAGGTTGTCCAGCATGGAGGCGCGCATGAACCGGCTGATCTGCGCGGCATTGAACAGCGCCAGCACAAAGACCGGCATCACCATCTGGCGCAGTTGCGCCAGGAAGTTATCCCATGAATTTACCACAAGCGTGGTGTCGTAGATCGACGGGAACCAGCCCAGATGGACCGAGAAGATCACGATCAACAGAACGCCGGTAAAGAAGGTCGGCACCGAAAAGCCCAGCATCGACACGAATGTGCCGATCTGGTCGAAAATGGAATATTGCCGGTAGGCGGAAAGAATGCCGATGGGCAGGGCGATCAAGACACCGACGACATAGCTTAGCCCCACCACCCACAGCGTTTGCGGCATGCGTTGCACCACAATGTCCATGATGGGCGAACGGGTTTGCCAGCTGATCAGCCGCTGCTTGCCTTCAGAGAATGTGGTGCCGAACACATGGTCAATCAGGACCTGCGGTTCGACCCAGAAAAACTGCACGATCCATTTGACAAAGCGGACATGAAGCGGCTCGCCCAGTCCCAACGCCTCGCGCAGACGCTCTCTGACTTCGGGCGGGATTGTCAGGGGTTGTGCGGCCGTGGGATCGCCCGGTGCAAGTTCCAGCAGAAGAAAAATCACAAGGCTGATGAGCAAAAGCGTCGGGATCGACAGGACCAGTCGTCGGATCGTGAAGGTCAGCATGCACGGCGCCTTTGCGGGTCAGTCTTGCTGTCGGAGTGACTGAATTTGCGCCACAGGGTTGGGGCGTTGCGGCGGGTCAGTCATGGGGCGGGTTTTGGCCCGCCCCAAGGCATGAGATCACTTGATACGGTGCCAATCCGCAGCGTTCCAGATCTCGGAGTCCCATGTATTAAGCCGCACGCCGCCAAGGTCATTGGCATGTGCGGACACGCGACCACGGTCAACCAGTGGAACGATGGTGAAGGTCTCCTTGGTCAGCATGTCGTTCAGCTTCTTGGCCAGCTCCGACCGTTTAGTGATTTCTGCCGTTCTGGACAGCTCGTCGATCAACGTATCGTATTCGGGATCGCAATAGCGGTTGATGTTTTGTCCCTGCCACTGGTTGTCCGGCTGGGGTTCCTTGTCACAGCGATAGTTGGCCAGAAAAGCTTGCGGGTCGGTGCCGTCGAAATTGTTGGCGTACATTTCAACGTCGGCATAGAATTTCTGGAACGTGTCCGGGCTGCCCGGATCACCACCGAAAAACACCGAAGCGTCGATGTTGCGCAGCTCTGTCTCGACACCCAGTTCGGACCACCACTGCTTGATCAGCGCCTGAAAGTCCTGACGTACGGCATTGGTCGAGGTCTGGAACAGGATCGACAGTTCGACACCGTCCTTGTCGCGGATGCCATCGCCATTGCTGTCCACCCAGCCAGCCTCATCCAGCATCGCCTTGGCACCCTCGATGTCCTGGGTGAGACATCCGGTGTTGTCGGATGCATAGATCTCGGGGCCGGGGACCAGGTTGCATGTGGGCCGGCCAGCCTGACCATAGCCGATCTCGACCAGCAAATCACGGTCGATGGCCATCGACAGCGCCTCGCGCACGGCCTGATCCGTCAGGAACGGGTGCGGTGCCTCGCGTGTGGCGCGCATATCCGGATCCAGGTCGGGCGAGGGGTCGGTCAAGTTCATTTCCAGCCGTTCCACCAACGTGCCGAAGGCGGATACCAGCTTGCCCTTGCCGCCGTCCGCCATATCGGCCAGCACGTCTGGCGACAGTTGCAGATTCCATGCATAGTCGAATTCGCCGGTTTCCAGAACCGCCCGGCCCGCGGCCATGGCGTCGCCGCCGCCTTTGAAGGTCAGCGTTGCAAAGGCCGGTTTTTCGGGATCGCGGTAGTGGGGATTGGCCTTCATCTGGATAACGTCATTTGGCCGAAAGTCGGTGACAACGAAAGGGCCGGTGCCAATGGGCGCAAAATTTGCCTCGGTGCATTCCGGGGCCTTGGCACCCATGCAGCTTTCAAATTGCGCCTTCTGAATGATCGGCGACTGGTTGCCCATGAAGGCGGTGTAGGGGTAGGGCTTGGGTTCTTCGAAATTTACCTTGACGGTCAGCTCGTCGAGCACCTCGATATCCTTGATGCCGTCGAACTTGGCAAATTGCGAACAACCGCCTTCGGGATGCATGCAATATTCTGCGCTAAAGAGCACGTCCGCCGATGTGACCGGCGTCCCGTCAGACCATAGCAGGCCTTCTTTCAGCTTCCATGTGATCGACATCAGATCTTCGCTGACCCCGCCGTTATCCACCGTGGGAACAGTTTCCGCGAGAAAGGGAACCAGTTGCCCCGTTGGATCAAAACGCGCCATCGGTTCACTGACCAGTGATGCCGATTCGATGTCCTTGGTGCCGTTCGACAGATAGGCATTCAGGATCGACGGTGCCTGCCAGTAAATGATCCCGACATGGCCATCCGCGCCACGCTCGGCCATGGCCATCGGCGCAAAAACGGTCGTTGCCGCGGCACCGATAAGGAAGGTTTTCAGTGTCATTTCATAGCTCCGAGTTGAACTTTTGGAGAGAATGCCGCGGTGCGGTTGTAAAAAGCAGGACGGGTCGCATTTGCCGTTTTTCCAATCGTTGCAATCGGTTTCGATCCCTCATCTACCTATCGAAACAGACTTTCGCAAAAAATCAAGACTTGGCTGCGGGAAATACCTGTCCGGATTTGACACAACATGTTCTCTGTCGCTAGCGTCGGGCTCTGCGAAACCCGGAGACGTGTCATGCTCGACCACGCTATTGCCCGCATCGAGAATCTGCGGGTTACGTTCGAGACCAAGGGCGGTACCGTGGTCGGGGTGGAGGATATGTCATTCGACATCAACCCCGGAGAGACCGTCTGCGTCGTGGGAGAGTCGGGATCCGGCAAATCTGTGTCTTCGCTGTCGTTGATGCGGCTGGTGGAATACGGTGGCGGAACCATTGCCGGCGGGCACCTGCTGTTTGATCCCAAGGACGGGGACAAAATCGATCTGACGCACGCCGATCAGGACCAAATGCGCGCGATCCGTGGCAATGAAATCGGGATGATCTTTCAGGAACCGATGACGGCGCTGAACCCTGTCTTCACCGTCGAGCGGCAATTGACAGAAGGGCTGCGCCTGCACAAGGACATGACCAAAAGCGAGGCCGTGGCAGAGGCACTGGATCTGATGCGGCAGGTCCGAATTCCGGAACCGGAAAGACGGCTGAAGCAGTATCCGCATGAATTGTCCGGGGGCATGCGCCAGCGCGTTGTCATTGCCATGGCGCTGGCCTGCAAGCCGCGCCTGCTGATCGCGGACGAGCCGACAACCGCGCTGGATGTGACCATTCAGGCCGAGATCCTTGCCCTGATCGACCGTCTGAAGCGTGAAACCGGAACGGCGGTGATGTTCATCACTCACGATATGGCGGTGGTGGCGCAGATGGCCGACCGGGTCGTGGTCATGTTTCGCGGCAACAAGGTTGAGGAAGGCACTGTCGAGGAAATTTTCGAGAACCCGCAGCACGCCTATACCAAGGCGTTGCTGGCGGCGGTTCCAAAACTGGGCGAAATGCGCGGGACGGCCTGTCCCGAACCGATGCGCCTGTTGGGCGATGACCGCTTTGCCGCCAAGCCGATCCATGGAAGCAACGAGGTGTTGTTGAAAGTGCGCGGCCTGACCACGCGTTTTCCGGTCAAGGGCGGCTTCTTTCGCCGCACCATCGCCAATGTGCATGCGGTCGAGGATCTGTCTTTCGACCTCAATCGCGGCCAGACGCTTAGTCTGGTAGGCGAAAGCGGGTGCGGCAAGTCCACCGCCGGGCGGTCGATCCTGCGGCTGGTCGAACCGCTGTCCGGAGAGATCGAGATTGACGGCAAGGACATCGTGGCGCTGAATGCGGGTGATCTGCGCAAGGCGCGGCTGGACATGCAGATGGTGTTTCAGGACCCGTTCGCCAGCCTGAACCCGCAGATGACGCTTGCGGATCAGGTGGCCGAACCGATGCGCAACTACACAACGCATACCGGGCGCGCGCGGCAAGAGCGGGTCGAGATGCTGTTTGACAGGGTTGAATTGCCGCGCAGCTTCCTGCGCCGCTATCCGCACGAACTGTCAGGCGGGCAGCGCCAGCGCATCGCCATTGCCCGCGCGCTGGCGCTGAACCCCAAGCTGATCGTCGCGGACGAGGCTGTCTCGGCGCTGGATGTGTCAGTGCAGGCGCAGGTGCTGAACCTGATGATGGAGTTGCAGGCCGATCTTGGGCTGTCTTACCTGTTCATTAGTCACGACATGGCCGTGGTCGAGCGTGTCAGCCACCATGTCGGCGTCATGTATCTGGGCCGGATTGTCGAAATAGGCCCTCGCGCTGCGGTCTTTGAAAACCCGCAGCATCCGTATACACAGGCCTTGATGAAGGCGGTGCCGATCGCCGATCCACGCCGCCGCAAATCCGAGCATGAGTTGAATTTCAAACCGATCCCGTCTCCGATCCACCCTGTCGGCCATGAACCCGGACCGTCGATCTATGCCGATCTGGGCGGAGGTCACAAGGTGCTGACATCGGATAGCGGGTATTGAGAGGGCAAATGTCTGATATACTGTCACCACGCGCGATCATGGACAAATTGGTGGGGTTTCCCACCGTCAGCCGGGACAGCAACCTCGACCTGATTGACTGGGTTGAAACCTATCTGACCGGGCAGGGCATCACCTGCCATCGCCACTATAACGAGGATGGCAACAAGGCCGCGCTGTTTGCCCATGTCGGCCCGGAGGTCGAGGGCGGTCTGGTTCTGTCGGGGCATACCGATGTCGTGCCGGTCGATGGTCAGCCCTGGACATCCGACCCCTGGACCGTGACCGAACGCGACGGGCGTCTTTACGGGCGCGGCTGCACCGATATGAAGGGCTTTGACGCGCTGGCGATCTGGGCGCTGGTCGAGGCACATCACAATGGCGTCGCGCGGCCGTTGCAACTGGCGCTCAGCTATGACGAGGAAATCGGCTGCACCGGCGCGCCGCCACTGATCGAGGCGATGGCGGCCAAGCTGCCAAAAGCCAGCGCCGCGCTGATCGGTGAGCCGTCAACGCTTCGGGCCGTCACCGGCCACAAGGGCAGTCAGGGGTTTCACACCCGCGTGGTCGGGTTCGAGGTGCACAGTTCGCTGATGCATACCGGCGTGAATGCGATCATGGAGGCGGCGAAACTGATCGTCTGGGCGAATGAACGCAATGCCGAGAACCGCGCGCGCACACCATCGACTTTGGGCGCGATGTTCGATCCACCTTGGACGACCTGCCATGTCGGAGAGATCGAAGGCGGCACTGCGCATAACATCACCGCCAAGCACTGTTGGCTGGGGATGGATTTTCGGGTGGTCCCCGGCGAGTCTCTGACGGATTGGAAGGACGCCTACCTGGCCCGTGTTCGCGAGATAGAGGCGGACATGCAGGCGATCCGGCCCGAAACCCATATCGAGATCACCAAACGCTACGAAGTCCCCGGCCTTCAGCCCGAACAGGATGGCGAGGCCGAGGCACTGGCGCGCGCGCTGACAGGCGACAATGGCAACCACGTCGTCAGCTACGGCACCGAGGCCGGGCATTTCCAGAATGCCGGTTACTCGGCGGTTGTCTGCGGGCCGGGTGACATCGCACAGGCCCACCAGCCCGACGAATATATCACCGTTGAACAGTTCGAGGCGGGCCATGATTTCATGCGCCGTCTGTTGTCCCGCCTGAAGGAGGCCTGAGATGCCGTCAAGAACCGCATTCGCGATATAGTTGGAGATCAGCGAATGGTGCAGGTTTTTCTATGCGCATCCCGGCTTTACGCATGACGTTCGCCGCGCGGTATGGACCATCGCCGGTACGCTGCGAACCGTTCAGCTGAGACGCGGTTCGCCCCGTGCCGGCGTTGTTGAGATCATCAACGGCAAGTCCGATGGCTCTGGCAAAGTCCATCGTGATTTGCCTGTGCAGCGGTGTCGCGCCTCTGGCATGCCGCATCGTTCCAGAGTAACACCCGCTGAAAGCCGCAGGAGGGTCCCAGCTTGGTCGCCAATATCATCTGTATCAAATGGGGCACGCTGTTCGGGCCGGAATACGTCAACCGCCTGTATTCAGGCGTGCGGCGCAACCTGTCCCAGCCGGTGCGGTTCTTTTGCATGACAGAAGAAACCGACGGACTGCACCCGGATATAGAGGTGCTGCCTCTGCCCGTCGAACCCTACGCAGAGCCGATGGCGGCAGCCCTCGCCGTGGCCAACCGGCAGGGTGCGATGCGCAAGGTCTCGCTGTTTCGGCCAGGTCTTGTGCCGGATCTGGATGGCCCATTCCTTGGGTTCGATCTGGATGTGGTCATCACCGGCGATCTGACGCCGATCTGGCAGATGCCCGCCGACAAGATCGCGATGCGCCATGACTGGACGGAAAAGCGCAAGGGCCGCCCGACCGGGCATGGCTCTGTCTTTCGCTTCGATCCGGCGCGGCACGGCTATCTGTATAATGACCTTGCCGCGAACCCCTATGCAGAGGTCGAAAAGGCGCGCGGATCGGAGCAGCGCTACACCTCGCACAAGGCGATGGACAACAGTGATTTTGCCTATATCCCCGGCGAACTGGTGGTCAGCTTCAAATATGATTGTCTTGGCCTGCCGCCGATCAACTACCTGCGCGATCCCATCCTGCCACCCGAGGCGCGCGTCGTCTGCTTTCACGGACGTCCAAAAATGTCAGAGGCGGTGACGGGGTACAAAGGATCGTGGATCCGCCACTCGCGGCCCTGTGCCTGGCTGAAAGACCACTGGATTGATCGCGCGGAGGCCGACCTGGGCCCGGACTGGGCCTGATCCTGTCAGCTTGTCGGACCGGATGGTGCTTTCAGTATATCGGACCGGGAACTGCTTTCGCATCATGCTGCGCCCCGCCAAATTTCGCCACTCAGACACCCGTTTCGCGGACGCAAGGCGGCGTTTTCAGCCGCCTGTATGGCTCATATGGCGTGACATCTGGCCGTCCAGCGCCTGTCTGGAATAATCAAAGTCGTGCCCTTTAGGCTTGTGCGCGATGGCGTCGCGGATCGCGTCCTGCAAGGCCGCATCGCTGCCGGGATGGTTGCGCAGGGCGGAGCGGAGGTCGGCATTGTCTTCCTGGCCCAGACACATGAACAATTCGCCCGTGCAGGTAAGCCGAACACGGTTGCAGCTTTCGCAGAAATTGTGGCTGAGCGGCGTGATGAATCCGATCTTTTGCCCGGTCTCTTCCAGCCGCACATAGCGCGCAGGCCCGCCCGTGCGCTCTGGCAGGTCGGTCAGCGTGTAATGCTGGCCAAGTGTCTCTCGCAGGTCGGACAGCGCCCAATATTGTCCCAGACGGTTCTCATTGCCGATGTCGCCCATCGGCATGACCTCGATCCAGGTCATGTCCATGTCACGTTCGGCGCACCATTCTGCCAGCGGCAGCAATTCGTCCTCGTTGAAGCCTTTCAGCGCGACGGTATTGATCTTCACCCGCATGCCGACCTTCTGTGCCGCATCTATGCCCCGCAGAACCTGCGGCAGACGCCCCCAGCGGGTGATCTCGGCGAATTTGCCTTCGTCCAGCGTGTCGAGAGAGATATTCACCCGCCGCACGCCCGCATCCCAAAGCGGTTGAGCAAACCGTTCCAGCTGCGATCCATTGGTCGTCAGCGTCAATTCGCGCAGCGCGCCGCTTTCCAGATGCCGGGACATATCATTGAAGAAGGTCATAATGCCCTTGCGCACAAGAGGTTCGCCCCCGGTGATGCGCAGCTTTTCAACGCCCAGACCGATGAAGGTCGAACACATCCGGTCCAGCTCTTCCATCGTCAGAAGCTCTTTCTTGGGCAGAAAGGTCATGTTCTCCGACATGCAATAGACGCAGCGGAAATCGCACCGGTCGGTGACCGAAACCCGAAGGTAGGTGATCGGGCGCAGGAATGGGTCTATCAATGGCGTGTTCATGCAATCAAGGTAACGTCGCGGAGGTCCGCCTGCAAGGGCTGCGCGGTCTGGACGCGGGGCGACGTTGGTCCTATCTTCACGGCCATGAAAACACTCACGCTTCCAGTTTCCCTGCTTTGTGTCGTGGCCCTTGCAGGCTGCGTCGATGGCCTTACGGGCACGCCCGGAACATCCCGCGCGCCTGACGATGTAGCGCAGCGACCTCAAGCGCGGCCCGCGCCGAAACCGCCTGCAAACGCCCGCACGGCCGAAGCCTTCGATACGGTCAGCCTGGAAGACCGCGCAGAAGCCGCGAAAGTCCCGTCGGGTGGCGAAAGCCGGTTGGGGACCACCGTTGCGTCGCTGGGCGATCCTTCGCAAAGCGGTTTGTGGATGAAGACGCCGCTTGTGAAGACCGCGCGCAAGGGCCGGGTGGTGTTTCCGGGGTCCGGAAAATCGGCGCAGGTGGATCTGATCCCGTTGGACGCGGCACCCGGATCAGGCAGTCAGCTTTCCCTGTCAGCCATGCAACTGATCGGCGCGCCCTTGACTGACCTGCCGACACTGGAAGTCTACGGGTCCTGACGTTTTGGCGTCCGCAGTTGCGGGCGAACTTTTCTTCAAGACTTGCCTGCCTCAGCCTTCAAAGAAGGCCGGATCGGCTAGTGCTTCCAGAACAACGAGCCAGCCTTCCGCTGTCATTCCACCGTCACCGATTTCGCCAGGTTGCGAGGTTGGTCAACATCCGTGCCCTTGGCGATGGCTGTATGGTAGGCCAGTTGCTGCGCGGGCAGGGCATAAAGGATCGGCGTCAGGATCGGGGCAACGCTCGGCAGGGTGATCTGTTGCCAGACACCATCGCCCGCGTCCCGAAGGCCCTCGGCATCGGTCACCAGAACGACCTTGCCGCCACGGGCCATGACCTCTTGCATATTCGATACGGTCTTGTCGAAGAGCGCATCGCGCGGTGCCATGACCACCACGGGAACGGTCTTGTCGATCAGCGCGATGGGGCCGTGCTTCAGTTCGCCTGATGCATAAGCTTCGGCATGTATATAGCTGATTTCTTTTAGTTTCAAAGCGCCTTCCAGAGCCAGTGGATACATCAGGCCACGACCCAGAAACAGCACGTCGCGGGCTTCTGCCAGCTTGCGGGCGACCTTGCGGACATCCTTGCCGCGATCGAGTGCGGCGTTCAGAACGCCGGGCAATGCGCGCAGATCGGCCAGATGGGCGGCAAGCTCTTCGGCGGTTATCTCCTCCCGGTCCGATGCCGCCTTGAGCGCGAGCAATAGCAGCACCACCAGCTGACAGGTAAACGCCTTGGTCGAAGCTACGCCGACCTCTACGCCCGCGTGGATCGGCAGCGCCAGATCGCTTTCCCGCGCGATCGAGCTTTCGGGGACGTTGACCACCGAGACGATCCGCTCTGCCTTGCGCTGACAATAGCGCAGGGCGGCAAGCGTATCTGCGGTCTCGCCTGATTGGCTGACAAACAATGCAGTTGTGCGCGCGGGGATCGGCGGTTCGCGGTAGCGGAATTCCGACGCGATATCGACATCCACTGGGATGCGCGCATATTGCTCGAACCAGTATTTCGCGGTGAGGCACGCGTAGGACGCCGTGCCGCAAGCCACCATGGTCAGGCGGTCAACGGCGGTGAAATCAATCCCGTCGCCGGGCAGGGCGATGCCCTTGCCATCCGGCGTCAGGTAGGACCGGATCGCTTCGGCCAGAACCGTGGGTTGCTCGGCGATTTCCTTGGCCATGAAGTGCTTGTGGCCACCTTTGTCGACGCGCGCGGCGTCTATCCGGATTTTCTTGACGGGACGTTCGACCACTGCGCCCGTTTCGTCGCGGATCTCGATCTTGGAGCGCGTCAGAACGGCGCGGTCGCCTTCATCCAGATAGGTGATGCGGTCGGTCAGCGGCCCCAGCGCAATCGCGTCAGAGCCGACATAGACCTCGCCATCGCCATGCCCGATCGCAAGTGGAGAGCCTTTGCGGGTGGCAATCAGCAGATCATCCTCGCCCTCGAACAGAAACACCAATGCGAACGCGCCGTTCAGACGGTCCAGCGTTGCCATAGCCGCCTCAACCGGTGACTTGCCCTGGGCGATGTGGTGCTGCGTCAGAAGCGCCACGGTCTCCGTATCGGTTTCGGTGACAAACTTGATGCCCTGCTCGGCCAGTTCGGCGCGCAATTCACGGTAATTCTCGATAATGCCATTATGCACCACGGCGACGGAGCCCGCGCGATGCGGGTGCGCGTTCACCTCTGTCGGGGCACCATGCGTGGCCCAGCGGGTATGGCCGATGCCGGCTTTGCCAACCAGTGGTTCATGCACAAGCAGATCCGACAGGTTGACCAGCTTGCCAACAGCGCGGCGACGCTCAAGTGCGCCTTCGTTGACTGTCGCAATGCCGGCGCTGTCATAGCCGCGATATTCCAGCCGTTTCAGGGCCTCCACTAACAGCGGGGCGGCCTCGTGTTTGCCTAGAACCCCAACGATACCACACATCTATGACGCCTCTTTTTTCTGCTTCGCCTTCTTGGCCTTGAGCATTTCAACCAGCTTTCGCGCCAAGCCCGGCTTGGTCTGCTGCTGGGCGCGCGCAATTGCCAGCGCCCCGTCCGGCACATCCTGCGTGATGACCGATCCGCTGCCGGTCATGGCCTCGTCGCCGACCGCGACAGGTGCCACCAGCATGGTGTTCGAGCCGATAAAGGCGCGCGCTCCGATCTTGGTCCGGTGTTTCATCACCCCGTCATAGTTGCAGGTGATCGTGCCCGCGCCAATATTTGCGGCGGCTCCCACTTCTGCATCGCCGATATAGCTGAGATGGTTGGCCTTGGCACCTTCGTGCAGATGCGCGTTCTTAACCTCGACAAAATTGCCGACGCGCACATTGTCGTCCAGTTCCGTGCCGGGGCGCAGGCGTGCATACGGCCCGACGATGGCCCCCTGGCTGACATGCGCGCCTTCGAGATGCGAAAACGCACGGATACGCGCCCCGGATTCCACGGTCACACCGGGGGCGAAGACCACATAGGGTTCGACCTCTGCGCCATTGCCGATCACGGTGTCGAAGGCAAAAATCACCGTGTCTGGGGCTTGCATGACCACGCCGTCCTCGATCAGTTCCGCACGGCGGCGGGTCTGAAAAGCGGCCTCTGCGGCGGCAAGTTCGGGGCGTGAATTGATGCCCAGCGTTTCGCCCTCGTCGCAGGTCACGGCGGTGGCATTCAGGCCGCGGTTGCGCGCGATGGCGACGATGTCGGTCAGGTAGTATTCCCCGCTCGCATTGTCATTGCCGACCGCGTCGATCAGATCAAACAGCGTGTCCGCATCGGCGCAGACCACGCCGGAGTTGCACAGGGTGATGGCGCGCTCTGCCTCGGTCGCGTCCCTGAACTCGACGATGCGGGTCAGGGTGGTGCCTTCCGTCACAAGGCGGCCGTAGCGGCCCGGATCGCTTGCCTCAAAGCCCAGTACCACGACATCGGCACGGGTGCGGGCCTCCAGCATCGTCAGCAGCGTGTCTTCCGAAATGAAGGGCGTATCCCCGTACAGCACGATCACGTCGCCGCCGAAGCCCTCAAGCGCCGTGCGCGCCTGCGCCACGGCATGTGCGGTGCCTAACTGTTCCGTCTGAAGAGCCACGCGCGCCTCGGGGTGTTGATCCTGTGCCGCGGCGGTGACGGCATCCCCACCGTGGCCTGCAACAACCACCGTATGCTCTGGGTCAAGGGCTGCCCCCGATTGCATGGCATGTGCCAAAAGCGGTGCGCCTGCCAGCTTGTGCAGCACCTTGGGAAGGTCGGATTGCATCCGGGTTCCTTTGCCTGCGGCAAGGATGACAAGTGCGATGCTCATGCGGTTTCTCTTTGTTATTTCTTGCGGCCCGTTTTATCGGTCTGGTGATGGACTGCAAGCAGCGTGGTATCACGTCTGATTGCGGGTTGTGACAGGTAATCGGGTAGGGACAGACAATGCGGACAGTGATTTTCGACCTTGATGGCACGTTGGCGGATACCAGCGCGGACCTGATTGCATCCGCCAACCATTGCTTTCGGGCGATGGGGGCGGGCGATGTGCTGGATCCGGTGGCCGATGCCGCCACGGCTTTTCACGGCGGCCGGGCGATGCTGTCGCTGGGGCTGACGCGGCTGGAAAAACACTCGGACGGTGAGGTTGAGCGCTGGTATCCGGAACTTCTGGCGGCCTATGGCGCGGCCATTGACGTTCACACGACGCTTTATCCCGGCGCGATGCAGGCTGTGACGGCCCTGCGCGACGCCGGTGTGCGGGTGGGGATCTGTACCAACAAACCCGAAAGGCTGGCCGATACCTTGCTGACCCGGCTGGGGGTGCGCGATGCGTTCGCCTCGATGATCGGGGCCGATACCCTGCCGGTGCGCAAACCTGATCCTGCGCCCTATGTCGCGGCGGTCGAGCGTGCAGGCGGGTCGGTGGCGCAAAGCTGCCTGATTGGCGACACCACGACCGACCGGGAAACCGCCCGCGCCGCCGGGGTGCCTTGCGTGCTGGTGACCTTTGGACCCACGGGTGGGGATGTTGCCGCGCTGGAGCCGGAAGAGCTGCTTGCGCATTATGACGACCTGCCCGCGCTTGTCGCGCGTCTGCTGCCGGTCGTGGCGGCGTGACCTGCCGCCAGACTTTATCACCTGACCAACCGGCGCATTCCGTGATTGACCAATGCGCGCGCTGACGAGAGATTGCGACATGAGCGAAATTTTCACCGGCAGTTTCACCCAGCAGGAACCGATCAGCGAAGAGGCCATCGCCGCCGCGCTGGAGGTGCTGCGCAGCGGGCGCCTGCACCGTTACAACGTGGCCGAGGGCGAGGCGGGCGAAACCGCGTTGTTGGAACAGGATTTCGCCCGCATGACCGGCGCGCGGTTTTGCCTTGCCGTCGCCTCGGGCGGCTATGCGCTGGCCACGGCGCTGCGTGCAGCAGGGGTGGCACCGGGCGACCGGGTGCTGACCAATGCCTTTACCTTGGCTCCTGTACCGGGGGCGATTGCCAGCGTCGGGGCGCGGCCGGTTTTCGTCGGCGTGACAGAGGATCTGGTGATCGACCTGGAGGATCTGCGCACCAAGCTGGACCGCGCCGATGTGCTGATGCTCAGCCATATGCGCGGGCATATCTGCGACATGGATGCGCTTATGGCGATCTGCAACGCGCACGGCGTGACCGTGATCGAGGATTGCGCGCATACGATGGGCGCGGACTGGGCCGGCGTGCCATCCGGTCGCCACGGTCTGATCGGCTGCTATTCCACGCAAACCTACAAGCATGTGAATTCCGGCGAGGGCGGCTTTCTGGTCTCCGATGATGCGGACGTCATGGCGCGAGCGGTGATGCTGTCGGGGTCCTATATGCTGTTTGACCGGCACCTTGCCGGACCGCCGCCAGAGGCATTTGCCCAGGCGAAATACGACACGCCCAACATTTCGGGCCGAATGGACAATCTGCGCGCCGCGATTCTGCGGCCGCAACTGCGCCAGCTTGAGGCGCAGAAAGAACGCTGGAACGCCCGATACGCAGTGATCGAAGAAGGGCTTCGCGACACGGCGGGTCTGCGGCTGATCTCGCGGTCGGAACAAGAGCGCTTTGTCGCGTCGTCGTTCCAGTTCCTTCTGCTCGACTGGCCCGCAGAAAAGGTGACGGATGTCTTGCGCCGCTGTGCCGCCCGCGGGGTGGAGTTGAAGTGGTTCGGCGCGCCAGAACCCGCAGGCTATACCTCTCGCTATGACAGTTGGCGCTACGCGGATGCGGAAGCCATGCCCGCCACCGACCGCGTTCTGGCGGGGATCGTGGATCTGCGTCTGCCCTTGACCTTCAGTCTGGAGGATTGCGCGCTGATCGCCCGTATCATCCGGGCCGAGGTCAGCGCGGTCTGGCAGGCCGCGTGACACTCCGCGCCTCATGCCACGCTTGTGCGGCACATCTCTCGCTGCTTTACTGAAGCGATGTTGAAAGAACTGGACCGGATTGACGTAGTCGTAAACGGCAAGACGCGCAGCATTGTTCTGGCGCAGGGCAATCTTGCACGCATTGATGCGGCGCAACGGGTTGATCTTCTGGTGATCTCGGCCTTTCCGGGCGATTATACGCCGACGCCGACCTCTATGGTCGGACAGTTGGCGCGCAACGGCGTGTCCGTGGCAGAGCTTGCCAGCATGAAAGCGATGGATCTGCGCGCCGAAAGCGGTGCGTGGCTGTCGCGCCCGGTGGAGGCTGCGGGCTTTGACCGGTTGGTCTGTTTCGAGCCACAAACGCTCGGCGCGCCGCCCGTCGTGGTTGGAGAGCTGTTTCGCGCTTTGTTTCCGTTTCTCGAATCTTTGGATGGTGACGAAAACCGCGATCACTCTGTCGCGATGCCGCTGCTTGCCACGGGGGATGCGGGCTGGAGCGACAGTCAGATGATGGCGCCGCTGCTGGAGGCCGCAACGCGCTGGCTGCAACTTGGGCTGCCGATCTCGACGCTGTATATCGTGGCGCATAACGCGCCAAAGGCAGCTGCTATGAAAGCGGCTTTTTCCGAGTTCAAGGAAGATGATCCGCCAGCCTCGGGGACGTTTGCGCCAGTCGCGTCGGAATTTGCGTTTGAAGACGATAACCTTAAGGAAGCCGACGTTCCGGTAAGCGGTCAGCAAGCCGGCTTCGACTCCGCCGTGTGGAGTTCGCGTGGCCGTTCTCGCGGGTCGGTCAGCCTACAGTTCGCGTTGTTGGTGGCGCTCGCGCTGTCTGGCTTGTCGTGGGTCCTGATCGGTGCCGATGCAGTTGACCTGCTGTCGTTGGGACTTCTCGGCGTGATGCTATTGGGTCTTTTGCCCGCTTATCGACTGGAAGTCCGCAGGAAGCGCGTATTCGGACTTGGGCAATCAAGAACCAAAACCCTTCTATTCGCGCTGATGACGATTGCTCCTTTTTTCCTCGTCGCAGTGATCGACCTGCAATACCGGTCCGTCTGGCCGCCATCCTGGACTGCGATCGTGTCGGCGGCGATCGGCGTAGGATTGGTGGCGGGTCTCTATGTCTGGTGGATCAGAGACAGTCTTTCCAGGCTCGGTCTGGTGCCGTCGTCGAACAGACAATTCGACAAGTTGGATGCGCCTGAACTTGTCGGGTATGATAAAAAGATCTTTCTGAGTTATTCGTCAACAGACGCCAAAGCGGCAAGGCGGGTGCTTGATGGCTTCCACATGGCGTCGCCCGGCGTCAAGGTTTTCGAGTTCCGCCGCGACATTCCCATCGGCGTCTCCTATCAATCCCGCATCGATGAGGCGCTTGCCGAAAGCGACAGGGTCCTGTGCTTGCTCAGCCCCGAATATATCCAATCGCCGGAGTGTCAGGAGGAGTTGATGGTCGCCCGACTGCGCAACAAGCGCGCAGGGTTTGAGTTCCTCTGGCCGGTTTACTGGCGCGAGGTGCATGGCGGGTTGACGGACTGGCTGATGATCCTGAACCTCGCGGATTGCCGGGAATCCTCGGTGGCGCAGTTGGACCGGACAGTCACGCGGCTCGCCTCTGAACTGCTTAAAAACTGACGACGTTTCGCGCTGGCTGGCCGTGGTTTTCAGCCATATGAGGGCAGGATGCCAAACCAACCCGGAACACCCCGGCGGTGCGCGCGAGATCTGCGCATGACAAGGCATTTCGGGAAAAGAGACATAGCTGTCCTTTCCCTTTTAATGCCTTTGCCTGGGTCAGGTCGCCGAACCTACTGGCCCGGTTGATACAGCGGCACGGTAGAGATCGCCACTTTAGCCGACCCGTCGGTCAACTCTGCTGCGTGGGCGACGTAAATCAATGTGCGGTTCGCCTCGTCATAGATCCGCTTGACCCGCAGGCTTTTCAGGATGATCGAGCGCGAGGTGCGGAACACGTCTTCGCCGCTCTCGTCACGATCAATGTCGCCCAGTGTGATCGGTCCGGTCTGGCGACACGCGATCGAGGCGTTTGACGGATCCTCAAACCAATTGCCCTTTGACAGACGATCAATCAACCCACGGTCGAAATAAGCGATGTGACATGTCACGCCCTCGACTTGCGGGTCGGCAACGGCCTCGATGATGATGTCATTGCCAACCCAGTCGACGCCGATCTCGCCCACCTGCTCTGCTTGGGCAAGCAGCGGCAGACAGGACAACAGGGCGGCAACACGCAGGCGACCCATCAAAAGGTCACCGTGCCATGATCACCCATATCGGGTTTCTCGTCGCTCATATGCGCTTTCGCAATCTCGTACAGGAAGCCTGCCGCGCCATCCGTGGCCCAGATCTCTGCCGTGGTGGGGGTCATCTTTACCAGGCGCACCTTATCATCGTCGCGGCCTTCTTCAAACCATGCCGCGACAACCGCGTTCCACAGTTCGTCAAGCTTCTGAGCGTCGTCGACAATTTCCAGATGACCAATCACGCTGGCGTAGATATTCGCCTTTGGGTCCGCCACCAGAAACGTTGCCGAGCTTCCACGCACGGCCGCGTCCGCCACGTCTGTACCATGGGCGGTGATGAACCAGACGGCGTTATTGTCGCTGTCCGCCATGGGCGACATCGGAACCGCGCGTCCGCCTTCAGCAGTCATCATGCCCGCCTGCACGTTCTCGATGCGGGTCCAGAAGTCGTTTTTCAGGTTCTTTTCCATCTGTGCCATTGCTGCTTACCTTTCATCATTCCCGTTTGGCATTCCAACGCGCCATGCAGCGTTGCGGTTCCTTGTGATCGACCAGAACGCTTGACCGGAAGACCCGGGACGCGTAGTATTTGAACAAGTGTTCAATAAAGCGAGGGGAGGCGCCTGTGTACAACGCTGTCATGCAATACGATCTTGGTGAGGACGTGAATGCGCTGCGCGAGATGGTGCATCGCTGGGCGCAGGAGCGGGTCAAGCCGATCGCGGCCGAGGTCGACAGTTCCAACACCTTCCCGGCGGAGCTGTGGCGCGAGATGGGCGATCTGGGCCTTCTGGGGATCACCGTGCCGGAAGAGTACGGCGGTGCAGGCATGGGCTACCTTGCGCATGTGATCGCGGTTGAAGAGATCGCCCGCGCCTCTGCCAGTGTCAGCCTGTCTTACGGCGCGCATTCCAATCTGTGCGTCAATCAGATCAAGCTGAACGGCACGGATGAGCAGCGGCGCAAATACCTGCCCGGCCTGATCTCGGGCGAACATGTCGGCGCGCTGGCTATGTCAGAGGCAGGGGCAGGGTCCGACGTTGTCAGCATGAAGCTGCGGGCGGAGAAGAAGAATGACCGGTTTGTGCTGAACGGCAATAAATACTGGATCACCAATGGCCCGGATGCCGAGACGCTTGTTGTCTATGCAAAGACCGATCCGGATGCCGGGTCGAAAGGCATCACCGCGTTCCTGATCGAAAGGTCGATGGCCGGGTTCAGCACCTCGCCGCATTTCGACAAGCTTGGGATGCGGGGGTCCAACACGGCCGAGTTGATCTTTGACGGCGTGGAAGTGCCGTTCGAGAACATACTGGGCGAAGAGGGTCGCGGCGTGCGCGTTCTCATGTCCGGGCTGGACTATGAGCGTGTGGTGCTTGCAGGCATCGGCACCGGTATCATGGCCGCCTGTCTGGACGAGATCATGCCCTACATGGCAGAGCGGAAACAGTTCGGCCAACCGATTGGCAGTTTTCAGCTGATGCAGGGCAAGATCGCGGATATGTACACCGCGATGAACTCTGCCCGCGCGTATGTCTACGAGGTCGCGAAGGCCTGCGACCGGGGTGACGTGACGCGGCAAGATGCGGCGGCCTGCTGTCTTTACGCGTCCGAGCAAGCGATGGTTCAGTCGCATCAGGCCGTGCAGGCCATGGGCGGTGCGGGCTTTCTGCAAGACGCCCCCGTCGCGCGCCTGTTCCGCGACGCCAAGCTGATGGAGATCGGCGCTGGGACGTCCGAGATCCGCCGCATGCTGGTGGGCCGCGAGATGATGGGAGCGATGGGGTGACGGTCGTCACGAATGATCGCCGCCGCGCCTGGAAGGCCGTCCCTCAATTCGCGCCCCTGTCCGTAACGGAGACTGCACCATGAAGATTCAATCCCAGGCGATCCCGTCCTCGGACGCGTTCAAGGCCAATACCAAGGGCCATCTGGAGGCGTTGGAGGTTATCCGTGCGGCGGCGGAACAGGCTGCGGCAGGCGGCGGAGAAAAGGCGCGCGAAAGGCACCTGTCCCGCGGCAAGATGTTACCGCGGGACCGGGTGGCGAACCTGCTTGATCCCGGCTCGCCGTTTCTGGAGATCGGCGCGACGGCAGCGCATGGGCTTTATGATGGCGTGGCCCCTGCGGCCGGCGTGATCGCCGGGATCGGCCGGGTCGAGGGGCGCGAGGTCATGGTGGTGTGCAACGATGCCACCGTGAAGGGCGGCACCTATTATCCGATGACCGTCAAGAAACATTTGCGCGCGCAGGAGATCGCCGAGGAAAACCATCTGCCCTGCATCTATCTTGTCGATAGCGGTGGCGCGAACCTGCCCAATCAGGACGAGGTGTTTCCGGATCGCGACCATTTCGGACGGATCTTCTACAATCAGGCGCGGATGAGCGCCAAGGGCATCGCGCAGATCGCTGTCGTCATGGGGTCCTGTACGGCGGGTGGTGCCTATGTGCCGGCCATGTCGGATGTGACGATCATCGTGCGCGAGCAGGGCACGATTTTTCTGGCCGGTCCACCTTTGGTCAAGGCCGCGACCGGAGAGGTTGTCTCGGTCGAGGATCTGGGCGGCGGTGACGTGCACACGCGGCTGTCGGGCGTGGCGGATTATCTGGCCGAGGATGACGCGCATGCGCTGGCTTTGGCGCGTCGTGCCGTGCGCAGCCTTGTCGGACCCGAGAATGCGCCGTTTCTTGCGCTGCCGGGCGGGGCCGATCCGGCCTATGATCCGGCAGAGATTCTGGGTGTCGTGCCTGCTGACCTGCGAACACCCTATGACATCCGCGAGGTGATTGCGCGCGTCGTCGACGGGTCTTGGTTCGATGAATTCAAGCCGCGCTTCGGAGAAACGCTGGTTTGCGGGTTTGCCGAAGTCATGGGCGTTCAGGTCGGGATCATCGCCAATAATGGCGTGTTGTTTTCCGAGGCCGCGCAGAAGGGCTCGCATTTCATCGAGCTGTGTTCGAAGCGTCGTATCCCGCTGGTTTTCTTGCAGAATATTACCGGATTCATGGTCGGCCGGAAATACGAAAACGAGGGTATCGCGCGGCATGGCGCCAAGATGGTAACGGCGGTGGCCTCGACAAGCGTGCCCAAGATCACGCTGCTGGTCGGCGGATCCTTCGGCGCGGGCAATTACGGCATGGCCGGGCGCGCCTATCAGCCGCGCTTCCTGTGGAGTTGGCCCAACAGCCGGATCTCTGTCATGGGCGGGGAACAGGCGGCCGGCGTTCTTGCCACGGTCAAACGCGACGGGATCGAGCGGAAGGGCGGCACCTGGTCTGCCGAGGAGGAGGCGGAATTCAAGCGCCCGACAGTCGAGATGTTCGAGCGCCAGGCGCATCCGCTTTATGCCTCGGCGCGGCTTTGGGATGACGGCTGCATCGATCCGCGCAAGACGCGCGATATACTGGCGCTGTCGCTTTCGGCGGCGCTGAATGCACCGATCGAGGAGACGCGCTTTGGTGTCTTCCGGATGTGAGCGGTGGCACCCGTCGCCCCGGCACGGGCGCGCCCACCCGCCCACCCCGCGCCCGTGCCGGGGCTTTGCCCGGTCGGTCTGTGCCGCTCCTGTTGGGCAGAACGTTGCGGGACGGATCGCCGGGCGACGGGTGGGGCAACCTGTGTTCTGGCGGTATGAAAAGACAACATGCGTGAAGCGCGCGGAGGAAATGCGATGTTCGACACGATCCTGATTGCCAACCGGGGCGAGATTGCCTGCCGGGTGATACGCTCGGCGCAAGCCATGGGGCTTCGCTGCGTGGCGGTACATTCTGATGTGGATGCGGGGGCTGCGCATGTGGCGATGGCCGATACGGCCATTAGCTTGGGCGGGGCGGCCCCGGCTGACAGCTATCTGCGCGGGGATGCCATCATCGCGGCGGCAGAGGCGACGGGCGCGCAGGCGATCCATCCGGGCTATGGCTTTCTGTCCGAGAACCCGGATTTCGTCGAGGCGGTAGAGGCGGCGGGGCTGACCTTTATCGGTCCATCCGCAAAGGCGATCCGGGCTATGGGGCTGAAGGATGCGGCCAAGGCGCTGATGGAAAAGGCAGGTGTGCCGGTCGTTCCGGGCTATCACGGTGAGGATCAGGATCCCGCGCGTCTGGCGCAGGAGGCGGAGCGGATCGGCTATCCTGTGATGATCAAGGCCGTGGCGGGCGGCGGGGGCAAAGGCATGCGCCTTGTCGAGCGGCCCGAGGAATTCGCCGACGCCCTGGCCAGTGCACAATCCGAGGCGCGTGGCGCGTTTGGAAACGATGCCGTGCTGGTGGAAAAATTCGTGCAACAGCCCCGGCATATCGAAGTGCAGGTGTTTGGCGACGGCAACCGCGCGGTGCATCTGTTCGAACGGGATTGTTCGTTGCAGCGCCGCCATCAGAAGGTGATCGAAGAAGCGCCAGCCCCCGGCATGACACCCCAGATGCGCGCCGCGATGGGCGAGGCGGCGGTCCGCGCGGCCGAGGCCATCGGCTATTCCGGGGCGGGTACGGTGGAGTTCATCGTGGACGGCTCGGGCGGGCTTCGGTCTGACGGGTTCTGGTTCATGGAGATGAACACGCGTCTTCAGGTCGAGCATCCGGTGACAGAGGCGATCACCGGTGTCGATCTGGTGGAATGGCAGATCCGTGTTGCCGCTGGCGAGCCATTGCCCGCCCGGCAAGAGGACTTGCGCATCAACGGCCACGCCTTCGAGGCACGGCTTTATGCTGAAGATGTTCCCAAAGGCTTCTTGCCCGCGACGGGACGTTTGTCGCATCTGAAATTTCCGGAAGGCGTGCGCGCTGACAGCGGTGTCCGGGCAGGGGACGAGATCAGCCCCTGGTATGATCCGATGATTGCAAAACTGATTGTGCATGGTCCGACTCGGGACGTGGCGCTGAAACGTCTGGCCCGCGCCATCGAGACTTGCGAAGTCGCCGGGACAGTGACCAACCTCGCGTTTCTGGGACGTCTGGCGCGTCATGCGGGATTTGCGGCCGGAGAGGTCGATACCGGGCTGATCGCGCGAGACATCGACGCGCTGACCGCCGTGCCCGAAGTGTCAGATGCCGTCGTGGCCGAAGCGGCGCTGGCCTTGCTTGGCTTGTTGGGGCCGGGCGATGCCGTCCAGGGTGTGCATCTTTGGACGCCGGTCGACCGCAAGTTCGACCTGGAGCAAGGCGAGACCGCGCATGCGGCGACAGTCGAGGTCCTGTCACGGGATCAACGCAGGGTGACGGTGAACGGATCCCAAATCCTTGCCACGCGCGTCGATGGGCAGTGGCGCTTTGACGGTCAGGCCGGGCATGGTTGTATCACCACCGGGCACGACGTCACCGTATTTGCCGATTATGGCCAGCGGTTTACGATGGTCGATCCGCTGGAACGGGCGCTGGATGCGTCGGGTGGCAGTGATCTGGTCGAGGCGCCGATGCCGGGATTGGTCCGGATGGTTACGGCCCGTGTCGGCGAGGCGGTGACCAGAGGTGATCGTCTTGCTGTGCTGGAGGCGATGAAGATGGAACACGCCTTGCAGGCACCGCGCGACGGTATCGTTGCGGAGGTGCTGGTCGCCGAGGGGGATCAGGTCGCGGCAGGTGCCGCGGTGATCCGGCTTGAAGAGGAAACCGACGCGCCAGAAGTTTGACATCGCTTGCCGCGAGGTCGCGCAGGGCTGATTGACGCGATGCCAAGCGTCGGCACCGGCAATGGTGTGACCGGACAAACGCGTGGTTTACGTCTGGGCCAGCGCGTTGGTCAGCCCTGCGGGAATGTGCGTGCAGCCGGAGCAATGCGACCCCGACGCTGCGCGGCGATTTCGCGGTCTGGCTGACAATTTGCCGCAACCGATGTTGTCTGGCCGCGATTTCTTGGCCTAAGTCGATGAAATTCAAATTCGTTTCGGTGCCGTGAATATATGTGCCCGCGGTTGACCCTGACCGGTGCCGGGGCTAGAACCTGCTCTAGCCCATACCGTCTTGCGAAGGCGCGCTGCGGCGCGACCTGAAAGGAGCCTGTCACATGGAAGAGATGCTGAGGGAGTACCTCCCCATTCTCGTTTTTATGGCCATAGCGATCGGACTTGGCCTTGTGCTCATTCTTGCTGCGGTGGTTCTGGCCGTGCGCAACCCGGACCCCGAGAAGGTGTCGGCCTATGAATGTGGCTTCAACGCCTTCGATGACGCGCGGATGAAATTCGATGTCCGATTCTATCTTGTGGCCATTCTGTTCATCATCTTCGATCTGGAAATAGCCTTTCTCTTTCCCTGGGCCGTGGCCTTCAAGGATGTGAGCATGACAGGCTTCTGGTCGATGATGGTATTTCTGGGCGTGCTGACCATCGGCTTTGCCTATGAATGGAAAAAGGGAGCCCTGGAATGGGAGTGACCGACGACAAGCCGCTTGTCACGGAGGTGCAGGGCGACGGCAAACAGGCGGACCGCATCAAATCCGGACCCTCCGCGCTGGCTCCTTACGGCAACAATACCGCCGGTGGCGATAACGAGGTCGCGACCCAGGCCCTGAACGCAGAGCTTCAGGATAAAGGGTTTCTGCTGACCTCGACCGAGGACATCATCAACTGGGCGCGTACCGGATCGCTGCACTGGATGACGTTCGGGCTGGCGTGCTGCGCTGTTGAAATGATGCATACGGCAATGCCGCGCTACGACCTTGAGCGTTTTGGCACCGCGCCACGCGCCTCTCCGCGCCAGTCGGACCTGATGATCGTTGCGGGCACGCTGACCAACAAGATGGCACCCGCGCTGCGCAAGGTTTACGACCAGATGCCGGAGCCGCGTTATGTGATCTCCATGGGGTCCTGCGCCAATGGCGGCGGCTATTATCACTACAGCTATTCCGTGGTGCGGGGCTGCGACCGGATCGTGCCGGTGGATGTCTATGTGCCCGGCTGCCCGCCAACCGCAGAGGCGCTGCTATATGGCGTGATGGCCTTGCAGAAAAAGATCCGCCGGACCGGGACGATCATGCGATGATTTCGACATCCGCATTCAGCGCCCGCTGCGGCAAATACCTTTCAGCACCGGAGGCATTCTGATGACCACCGCCCTGCAAGAGCTTGGCACCCATATCGAGATCAAGCGCCCCGATTGCGTGCTGTCCTGGGATGTGAGCTTTGATGAATTGACCGTGGATGTGGCCCGCGCCAACATCGTCGGCTTTGTCGAGTTTCTCAAAGCTGACCGGACGTGCCAGTTCTCGACCCTCGTTGATATCACCGCCGTTGATTATCCCGAGAGGGCGCAGCGGTTTGACGTGGTTTATCACTTCCTGTCGATGTATCAGAACCACCGCATTCGCCTGCGCGTCGCGGTGCGCGATGACGAGATGGTGCCGTCGATCACGGATGTGCATGCATCTGCCAACTGGTTCGAACGCGAAGTGTTCGACATGTTCGGCATTCTCTTTTCCGGTCATCCGGACCTGCGGCGCATCCTGACCGACTATGGGTTTCGGGGCTATCCGCTGCGCAAGGATTTTCCGACCACGGGCTATACCGAAGTGCGCTACGACGAGTCGAAGAAGCGCGTCGTCTACGAGCCGGTCAGCCTTGTGCAGGAATATCGTCAGTTTGATTTCATGTCCCCTTGGGAAGGCGCGCATTACATTCTGCCGGGCGATGAAAAGCAGGAAGAGGCGAAGTAATGGGCGGTTTCTGGTGGCTTGTTCTGTCGGCATTGACGGCCATTCCGATGGTCAAGCTGCTGCCGTTCTTCGGCATAAATAAATACTGGGCAGCGGCCTGTCTTGTCCCCCTCGGCACGATTGCGCTGCTGTGGTGGATGGGCGTGAAGCTGCAAGAGTTGGAGAAGCGTTGAGATGATCCCGTTTCTGACTGAGGTTCTGGAGTTACTGGTCGCTGGGCTGCTGTTGGCCGGATCTCTGCCTTTTTTAAAAAATCTGTTGGCGAATACGAAGTGTTCTCAGGTTCAAGTGACATCCCAACCTTTTGATTTTTATGGCGACTGCCGACGTTTACGAAATGTGCATAGGTTCACAAACGAAAGGGTGTGTTCATGATGGACGGCTCCAAATTCGATGACGGCAGCACCGACGCGCAGTCGGGCGAGCAGAAGATCCGCAATTTCAACATCAACTTCGGGCCTCAACACCCTGCAGCGCATGGTGTTTTGCGGTTGGTGCTGGAGCTGGACGGCGAGATCGTCGAGCGCTGCGACCCGCATATCGGCCTGCTGCACCGGGGTACGGAAAAGCTCATGGAGAGCCGGACCTACCTGCAAAACCTGCCCTATTTCGACCGGCTGGATTACGTGGCACCGATGAATCAGGAACATGCCTGGTGTCTGGCCATCGAACGGCTGACCGGGGTCGAGGTGCCGCGCCGCGCCAGTCTGATCCGGGTGCTCTATTCCGAGATCGGGCGTATTCTCAGCCACCTGCTGAACGTGACGACGCAGGCAATGGATGTGGGCGCGCTGACGCCGCCGCTCTGGGGCTTCGAGGAACGCGAAAAGCTGATGGTCTTCTACGAGCGGGCCTGCGGTGCGCGTTTGCACGCGGCCTATTTCCGTCCCGGCGGCGTGCATCAGGACCTGCCACCACAACTGCTGGTCGACATTGACGAATGGGCCGATGAGTTCCCGAAAGTTCTGGACGACATTGACGAACTGCTGACCGAGAACCGGGTTTTCAAGCAGCGCAATGCCGATATTGGCATCATTTCCGAGCAGGACATTCTGGATTGGGGATTCTCGGGCGTCATGGTGCGCGGGTCGGGCTTTGCCTGGGATCTGCGCCGCGCCCAGCCCTATGAATGCTACGACGAGTTCGACTTCCAGATCCCTGTCGGCAAGAATGGCGACTGCTTTGACCGTTATCTGGTGCGGATGGAAGAAATGCGCCAATCTCTGCGCATCATCAAACAGGCGATCGCAAAGCTGCAAGCCCCCGAAGGCCAGGGCGACATTCTGGCCCGCGGCAAGATCACCCCGCCCAAGCGCGGCGAGATGAAGACCTCGATGGAGGCGCTGATTCATCACTTCAAGCTCTATACCGAGGGCTTTCACGTCCCCACAGGCGAGGTTTATGCCGCCGTCGAAGCGCCCAAGGGCGAGTTTGGCGTGTATCTGGTGTCGGATGGCAGCAACAAACCCTATCGCTCCAAGATCCGTGCACCGGGCTTTCTGCATTTGCAGGCGATGGACTATGTGGCCAGCGGTCACCAACTGGCCGATGTGGCGGCGATCATCGGCACGATGGACGTGGTCTTCGGCGAGATTGATCGATGAAGGAATGACCATGACGCGACCGACGATCCTTTTGACCATTGCAGCGTTTGGCCTGAGCGGCTGTCTTGCCCTGCCGCCCGACGGTGTGTCGGCCGAGCAGATTGCCGCATATGACGCGGCCGTAACCTCTATCGGCTGCGATATGGTGGCCGAAAGCGACTATCTGCCGGTGGAACTTCAGACCGGTTTGACGCGTGAGCAGGTGATTCAGGTCACCGAGTACAAGTTGGCCCGCGAAGAGGCGGTAAAACTGTCGGATGGCGGCGTGCGGCTGACCACGGGGGCCTGCGCGGCATGATCCGCATCGGCTGCATACTGGCTCTGTGTGCCGCGCCCGCGCTTGCCTCGGAGGCCGGCAAAAGCGATTTTGTCTATGTGTCGGATCTGGCCGCGCAAGGCTTTGAACCTTTTGCTACAAGCAGCACCGGCGGCGCGACCTTCGGAATGCAGAAGGGCGCGGATCTCTACCTGTGCTTCATCGCTGACAACATGACCGACTCTGCCATTCGCCAGCAAGCGCTGGTGGCCGAGCTGAACGGAGAAAACCCCGACCGGACTGTGCCAAACATTCCCGTCGCCTGCGTGCTGACGCAATAGGAACGACCATGCTGAGACGCCTGTATCACGACCAACCGCAAAGTTTCGCCTTCACAGATGCAAATCTGGCCTGGGCCGAAGCCCAGATTACCAAATACCCCGAGGGCCGACAGGCCAGCGCGGTCATCGCGCTTCTGTGGCGCGCGCAGGAACAAGAAGGCTGGTTGACCCGCCCTGCGATCGAGGCTGTCGCCGAGATGCTGGGCATGGCCTATATGCGGGTCATGGAAGTGGCGTCGTTCTACTTCATGTTCCAGCTGCAACCTGTTGGGACTGTGGCACATATTCAGATTTGCGGCACCACGTCCTGCATGATTTGCGGGGCCGAGGATCTGATGGCCGTGTGCCGCGAAAAGATTGCCGATAAGCCGCACGAGCTTTCTGCTGACGGCAAGTTCAGCTGGGAAGAGGTCGAATGCGCCGGGGCATGTGCCAACGCGCCGATGGCGCAGATCGGCAAGGATTACTACGAGGATCTGACGACCGAACGTCTGGCCGAAATTCTGGACGAACTGGCCGCGGGCAAGGTGCCGGTGCCGGGACCGCAGAATGGCCGTTTTGCCTCGGAACCGAAATCGGGGCTGACCAGCCTGAAGGAATATGACAGCGGCCATACCAAATATAACGCGAGCGCCCAGCTTGCGACGGATATCGGCGATACGATCAAACGTATCGACGGCACCGAAGTGCCCTTGCTGGCACCTTGGCAGAACAAGGTGGATAGACCGGTCCGGGATTCGGCTGGCCCTGCCAAACAACCGAAACCCGGCGCGGATGAGACGATCGACGAGACGGGAATAGACAAGCGCGAGGCCGAAGCAAAGACCGTGGCCAAGCCCGTTGCCAGTGCGAAGGCGGCGGACTCGACCAAGACCAGACCCGCCGCAGAAAAAGGAACCGCGGATACGGCCGGCCAGCCCGAGAAATCTGACACATCCGGCAAAGCGGCCGCTTCCGGGACAACCGACAGCAGTGATGCGCCAGCCAAGAAAGCGCCATCTGACGAGGCTGCGGCGACAGCGGATACGTCTTCGACCTCCGGCTCCCGGCCGGAAGCGTTGGATGGTCCGCGTGACGGCAAGGCCGACGACCTCAAGCAGATCAAGGGCATCGGTCCGAAGCTTGAAGAAATGTGCAATTCGCTTGGTTTTTATCATTTTGACCAGATCGCAAACTGGTCCGAGGCGGAAATTGCCTGGGTCGATGAGAACCTCGAAGGCTTCAAAGGGCGTGTGACCCGCGACGAATGGGTGTCGCAGGCAAGAACCTTGGCCGAGGGGGGAGAGACGGAATTTTCGGCGCGTGTTAAGAAAGGTGGCAAAGACGAAACGTAACCACCGCATAAGATTTTTCAGGGAGAGTAACGATGACCCAATCCGGTTCTGGATATAGCTGTCAGACCAAATGCTGGGGCTTGGCCGCGGCACTTGGTGTTGTCACACTGATCCTGGCGCTCAGCGTCAGGGGATATGGGTGGGGCACATCGATTTTCCTTGGGGTGCTTGTGGTGGCTTTGCTGGGGCTTCTGCTGACTTGGTTGATGTGCTCGGACGTTCCCAAGCTGGGGCAGAGCATGCGTGCCAAAGGCATATCAAATGGGCCGGGAACTGCTGGCGCCGGTAGCGGTTCCGACAGTCCTATGTCCTTGGAGGGCGTGACCGGAACGGAATCTGCACGCCCGGCGGCCAAGTCGTCGACACCCAATGCCGAAGGGTCCAAGACGGCTGAACCAGCGCCAGCTGAAAAGAAGGTGGTGGGCCAAACTGCCACCGATGGGGCAAGCGAAGCCAGCGCCGGAACCACGCCGACGGAGGCAGCGACAGCAGATAAACCGCAGGCCAAAGCGAAAGACGATGCCGCAGCCAAAGCCAAGAACGCGGATGCCGCGACGCCGAAGACAGCCGCCGGTGATAAGACGGCGAACGGGCCCGTTGTGAAACCCTCTGCTGTCCTTTCGGGTGAGGCGGAACTGTCCAGCCGCAAGGGCAGCTGGAAATATGAGGCCGCCAAGCCGGATGACGCAAGCAACCCGGCCAAGGCTGAGCCGACATCGGCCGATAGCGGTGGTGATCATGACGGCGGTGACGCGCTTGAAGGCTCCAAGCCCGAGACGCTGACAAAGGCGCGCGATGGCGGTGCTGATAACCTGAAGGAAATCAAGGGCGTGGGGCCAAAACTGGAAACCCTGCTGAATGAAATGGGCTTTTACCACTTCGATCAGGTCGCCAATTGGACGGCGGGCGAGGTGGCGTGGGTGGATGCCAACCTGTCAGGCTTCAAGGGGCGTGTCAGCCGAGACGATTGGGTCGAACAGGCCAAAATCCTCGCTGCCGGCGGGGACACCGAATTTTCCAAACGCGTCGACAAGGGCGACGTGTACTGACGGATACTGAATACGATGGGACGTGACCAAGATCAGCAAACGGCGCGGCAGGGACGGTTTGTCGCCCTTGTCATTGCTGGCTCTATGCTGTTTTGGATTGCGGCCCAATGGGTGGGACCGATGTTGGGTTTGCCGGGACGGTATGCCCTGCTCATAGATCTCGCCGTACTGGCCGCGCTCTTCTGGGCGATGGTCGTGACATACCAGATCTGGCGGAAACGCCGGGACAATGAAGGATAGGCACGCGATGCTGCAGGATCAGGACCGGATCTTCACCAACCTCTACGGGATGCATGACCGTACGCTGAAGGGCGCGCAGGCGCGGGGCCATTGGGATGGCACGGCCGACATCATCAAGAAGGGGGCACCCTGGATCGTCGACACGATGAAGGCTTCTGGCCTGCGTGGTCGCGGCGGTGCGGGCTTCCCCACCGGATTGAAGTGGTCCTTCATGCCCAAGGAAAGCGACGGGCGGCCGTCCTATCTGGTGGTGAATGCCGACGAATCCGAACCCGGCACCTGCAAGGACCGCGAGATCATGCGCCACGATCCGCATACGCTGATCGAGGGCTGCCTGATCGCCTCTTTCGCGATGCAGGCGCACGCGTGCTATATCTACATCCGCGGCGAATATATCCGCGAGAAGGAGGCGCTTCAGGCCGCGATCGACGAGGCCTATGACGCCGGGCTGGTCGGCAAGAACGCGGCCGGGTCGGGCTGGGATTTCGACATCTACGTCGCGCATGGCGCGGGTGCCTATATCTGCGGCGAGGAAACTGCGCTGCTGGAATCGCTTGAGGGCAAGAAAGGCATGCCGCGCATGAAGCCGCCTTTCCCGGCGGGCGCGGGTCTGTATGGCTGCCCGACGACGGTGAACAACGTCGAATCCATCGCCGTTGTGCCGACGATCCTGCGGCGCGGCGCGGAATGGTTCGCGGGCTTCGGGCGTCCGAACAATGCGGGCACGAAGCTGTTTGCGATCTCCGGTCATGTCAACAACCCCTGCGTGGTTGAAGAGGCGATGTCGATCTCCTTCGAGGAATTGATCGAGACGCATTGCGGCGGCATCCGTGGCGGCTGGGACAACCTCAAGGCCGTCATCCCCGGCGGATCGTCCGTGCCCTGTGTGCGCGGCGAAAAGATGAAAAACGCCATCATGGATTTCGACTACCTGCGTGGCGAGCTTGGCTCTGGCCTGGGCACGGCGGCGGTGATCGTGATGGACAAGGACACCGACATCATCAAGGCGATCTGGCGTCTGGCGAAATTCTACAAGCACGAGTCCTGCGGACAGTGTACGCCCTGCCGCGAAGGCACGGGCTGGATGATGCGCGTCATGGAGCGTCTGGTGCGGGGCGAGGCGGAGGTCGAGGAAATCGACATGCTGTTCGACGTCACCAAGCAGGTCGAAGGCCACACGATCTGCGCTCTTGGCGACGCGGCGGCCTGGCCCATTCAGGGCCTGATCCGCAACTTCCGCGACGAGATCGAGGACCGGATCAAGGCGAAACGCACAGGCCGCGTCAGCGCCGTGGCGGCGGAGTAGGCCAATGCGGACAATTCTGATCCTGACCTGTGTCGCGCTGACCTTGGGCGGATGCTCCAAGCTGCGCTCAAACCAAAGCGTGATCGACGGCCAGTATTTCTCGGGCAAGGCGCGCGGTTCGGGTGATGACAAGCACGACTTCACAGCGACGGCGCGTCCGGTCTCCAGCGGGTTGGACGCGGCGCGCGAAGCCGGGCGTCATCAGGGGACGAAATACTGTATCCGGTATTACGGCACGTCCAACATCGACTGGACGATCGGCCCGGATACCCCGGCCGATCAGCTACGCGTATCCGACGATACGCTGACCTTTGTCGGACGTTGTGTTGAATGATAAAAGGGTATGTCATATCAGGTGGTTGCGGGGTCTGTTATTGTATAACAGGCAGCTGTGACCCATGTCGCCAAGTGGTGGAGTCCGCGTTTCGCGCGGGCTTTCCAGGACATGGAAAGGAATAACGATATGGCACTGAAATTGCCCCTGATCCTCGCGCTGCTGGCGGCGGGAACGGCCTCTGCGGCCCAGCCGCCGCTGAGCTCGGTGAAGTTTGTGAATGACGGGTTGCGCAACATTGCGATCGCGGATGAGATCCGCAGCAATTGCGGGTCCATCGGGGCCCGGATGATTGCGGCGCTGCAATTCATCAACAAGCTGGAAAACCATGCGCAGGCGCAGGGCTACAGCAAGGATGAGATCGAGGACTTCGTGAAAAGCAAGGCGGATCGTAAACGTCTTGAGGCCGAGGCAAAGGCCTTTCTGGTGGCCAACGGGGCCACGAACGAGAGCGGATTTTGCGCGCTGGGGCGCAGGGAAATCGCAAGGAACAGCCAGGTTGGCGCCTTGCTCAGAGCAAAGTGAGACCGATGTCGGACCTACGCAAGATCATCATCGACGAGCAGGAAGTTGAAGTGGACGGGGCAATGACCCTGATCCAGGCATGCGAGCAGGCGGGCGTGGAAATTCCGCGTTTCTGCTACCATGAGCGTCTGTCGATCGCGGGCAACTGCCGGATGTGCCTTGTCGAGGTCGTGGGCGGCCCGCCCAAGCCTGCGGCCTCCTGCGCGATGCAGGTCCGCGATCTGCGGCCCGGCCCGGAAGGCGCGCCGCCGGTGGTCAAGACCAACTCGCCTATGGTCAAGAAGGCCCGCGAGGGCGTGATGGAGTTCCTGCTGATCAACCACCCGCTGGATTGCCCGATCTGCGACCAGGGCGGTGAGTGTGACCTTCAGGATCAGGCGATGGCCTACGGTGTCGATTTCAGCCGCTTTCGCGAACCCAAGCGCGCGGTGGACGACCTGAACCTCGGCCCGCTTGTCGAGACGCATATGACGCGTTGCATATCCTGCACCCGCTGCGTGCGCTTCACGACAGAGGTCGCGGGCATCACCCAGATGGGCCAGACCGGCCGGGGCGAAGACAGCGAGATCACGTCCTATCTGGGCGAGACGCTGGATTCGAACCTGCAAGGCAACATCATTGATCTGTGTCCGGTGGGAGCGCTGGTGTCGAAACCCTATGCGTTCACCGCGCGGCCCTGGGAATTGACCAAGACCGAGACGATTGACGTGATGGATGCGCTCGGGTCGAACATCCGCGTCGATACCAAGGGGCGCGAAGTCATGCGCATCCTGCCGCGCAACCATGACGGCGTGAACGAGGAATGGATTTCCGACAAAACGCGCTTTGTCTGGGACGGTCTGCGGCGTCAGCGTCTGGACAAGCCCTATATCCGCGTGGACGGCAAGCTGAAGCCCGCGACATGGCCAGAGGCCCTGTCTGCGGCGGCAGAGGCGATGAAGGGAAAGAAAGTTGCCGGGCTGATCGGCGATCTGGCCCCGGTCGAGGCGACCTACGCATTGAAGCAACTGATCGAAGGGCTGGGCGGCAGCGTTGAATGCCGGACGGATGGCGCAAAGCTGCCCGCTGACAACCGGTCCGCCTATGTCGGAACGGCCGCGATCGAGGACATCGACAGCGCCGATGCGATCATGTTGATCGGCGCCAACCCGGAAATCGAGGCACCGGTGCTGAACGCGCGCATCCGGATGGCGTGGCTGCGCGGCGCGAAGGTTGGCGTTGTCGGACCCAAGCTGGATCTGTCCTACGAATACTGGCACGCGGGCGATGATCGCGCGGCACTTGAGAAAATGACCAAGGACCATGAGGGCGAGGCAAAGGACAAGAACACGCTGGTGATCGTCGGGCAGGGTGCCTTGCAGGAAGCTGACGGTGCTGCGGTTCTGGCGCAGGCGATGAAATTCGCTGATGTCACCGGGTCCGGCTTTCTGATCCTGCACACGGCGGCCGGGCGTGTCGGCGCGCTAGATGTGGGGGCTGTGACCGAAGGTGGCATGGACGCACTGAAAGACGCCGAACTGGTCTATAACCTTGGCGCGGATGAGGTGGATATCGCCGACGGTGCCTTCGTGATTTATCAGGGCAGCCATGGCGACCGCGGTGCGCACCGTGCCGACATCATTCTGCCGGGTGCCGCCTATACCGAGGAAAGCGGCCTGTTCGTGAACACCGAAGGCCGCCCGCAACTGGCGCTTCGGGCGGGGTTCGCCCCCGGCGAGGCCAAGGAAAACTGGGCCATCCTGCGCGCCTTGTCAGCCGAGTTGGACGCAAAGCTGCCCTTCGACAGCCTGGCGCAACTGCGCAACGCGCTGGTCGAGGCGGTGCCGCATCTGGCAGAGATCGACTCTGTGCCTGAAAACGCGTGGACTCCGCTGGATCTGGGCGAATTGGGCGAGGCGACATTCCGTCACGCGCTTGGTGATTTCTACCTGACCAACCCGATTGCGCGGTCCAGCCAGTTGATGGCCGAACTGTCCGCAAACGCGGCGGCGCGTGCGAAAAAACCAATGGCAGCGGAATGAGCCGTCGCCGCTTGATACCCTTTTGCGCGCTGACGCTGGCCGGGACAGTCTCGGCCTGCGGTGCCAAGGACACGACCGATCTGGCAGAGCCTGCGATCGCGCCTGAATATATGGGAATCGAGACCGAGGCGCTGGATGATGATCTGGTGAATGTATTTGTCGCGCTGAAGGGCGGGCAGGGGCCGAAAGACATCGAGCGCTACGCCGAATGTGCCGTGTCGCGCTACACCCTTGACCGGGACTACGGTTTTGCGCGTCATTTGCGCACGAATGTGACAGAAGAGGGTGGCCTCTGGCGGGGAGATGCGGTTTACACCATCTCGCCAACGCTGCCGCGCGGGCTGATGACGATCGACGCCGAAGTCGTCGCCGAAGCCTGCGCTCAGAACGGAATACCGATGGTGTGAGGACCTGATGGCTGAATTCTTTTCCACCCCGCTGGGGATCCTGCTGATCGTCGCCGCGCAATGCCTGGCGATGACCGGTTTCGTGATGATTTCGCTGCTGTTCCTCGTTTATGGCGACCGAAAGATCTGGGCTGCGGTTCAGATGCGTCGGGGTCCGAACGTGGTCGGTACGTTCGGCATTCTGCAATCGGTGGCCGACGCGCTGAAATACGTTCTCAAGGAAGTTGTCGTGCCTGCGGGTGCCGACAAGACCGTGTTCATTCTGGCGCCGATGACCAGTTTCGTGCTGGCAATCATCGCCTGGGCGGTGATCCCGTTCAACGACAACTGGGTGCTGTCGGATATCAACGTCGCCGTGCTGTATGTTTTCGCTGTCTCCTCGCTGGAGGTTTACGGCGTCATCATGGGCGGCTGGGCCTCGAACTCCAAATACCCGTTCCTCGGCTCGTTGCGGTCGGCGGCGCAGATGATTTCCTATGAGGTCTCGATTGGCCTCATCATCATCGGGGTAATCATTTCGACCGGATCGCTGAACTTTGGTGACATTGTCCGGGCACAGGACGGCGATTTCGGCTTGTTCAACTGGTACTGGATCCCGCATTTCCCGATGGTGTTCCTGTTCTTCATCTCGGCGCTGGCAGAAACCAACCGCCCGCCATTCGACCTGCCAGAGGCGGAATCGGAACTGGTTGCGGGCTACCAGGTGGAATATTCCGCGACGCCCTTCCTGCTGTTCATGGCCGGCGAATATATCGCTATCTTCCTGATGTGCGCACTGACCTCGCTGCTGTTCTTCGGCGGTTGGCTGTCACCCATTCCGGGCCTGCCGGACGGGGCGCTGTGGATGGTCGGCAAGATGGCGTTCTTCTTCTTCCTCTTCGCGATGGTCAAGGCGATCACCCCGCGCTACCGCTATGACCAGCTGATGCGCCTTGGCTGGAAAGTGTTCCTGCCGTTCAGCCTGTTCTGGGTGGTCTTCGTCTCCTTCGCCGCAAAGTTCGGCTGGTTCTGGGGCATCTTCGCCCGCTGGTCGACGGGGGCCTGAGATGAACACGCTGGCAAACTGTTATAAAGCTGACCCAGAGGTGGTGCTATGACCCAGATCGACTACAGGCGGACCGCGAAATACTTTCTTCTTTGGGATTTCGTGATCGGCATGAAGCTGGGGCTGCGGTATTTCTTCGCTCCGAAGGCGACGCTGAACTACCCGCATGAAAAAGGCCCGCTCAGCCCGCGTTTCCGTGGCGAACATGCGCTGCGCCGCTATCCCAACGGTGAAGAGCGTTGCATCGCCTGCAAACTGTGCGAGGCGATCTGCCCGGCGCAAGCCATCACGATTGACGCGGAACCCCGTGACGACGGCAGCCGCCGCACGACACGTTACGACATCGACATGACCAAGTGCATCTATTGCGGCTTCTGCCAGGAGGCGTGCCCGGTGGATGCGATTGTCGAAGGCCCGAATTTTGAATTTTCGACGGAAACCCGCGAAGAGCTGTTCTACGATAAGGAAAAGCTGCTTGCGAATGGCGACCGGTGGGAATCAGAGATTGCCCGCAATCTCGAACTGGACGCGCCCTACCGCTAACGCCGGGAGAAACGACATGGGTGCCTGGGGCATCGGAATATTCGACAATGACGACGCGGCGGACTTCCTGGGGGAGTACGAGGCCGGGGGCGTCGGTGCCGTGATTGAGGCGTTTGAAGACGTGATCGCGTCTGCCTCGGCGGGCTATGTCGATGCCGATGTCGGAGCCATCGGTCTAGCGGCGGCCGAGATCGTCGGCACCAGCCTCGGGCAACCCTCGGATGACCTGGGTGAGGATGAGCGTAATGTGATCCGCCTGCACGAAGCGGATGTGGCGGGTTCGGCGGATGCGCGAGGTCTGGCACCCCGCACGGTTGATGTTGTCGTGACGGATGACGGTACGTCAGAGCTTTACGATATGTGGACGGAGTCGGATTCGCTGGCCGAATGGCTTGGCGTTGTGAACGGGCTCAGGGAACGGTTGAATGGAGGCACGCTATGACGGATGCAAAGACCCCTTTCGAACTGATGATGGCTCAGGCGCAGGAAATGGCCAAGGCCTTCAATCCGGCGATGGAGACGTTCAATCCCAAGGGCTTCGAGAAGCTTTGGCCGACCATGCCCAAGGACAGCATGGAAATGTGGTTCGGGCGGGGCCTTAGCAAGGAAGGGCTGGACGCCAAGACGCGGCTTTTGTTGACGCTGGCAGGTCTGACCATGCAGGGCGCGCAGGCAGAAACCCCATTGCGCATGACCGTCCGACACGCCATGGAAGCCGGCGCAACCAATGACGAGATTGCCGAGACCATCGCCCAGATGTCGATGTTCGCGGGCATTCCGGCCATGACCCGCGCGATGGATCTTGCGCGCGCGGTGATGGAAGATAACAAGGATAACGAAACATGATGGTGTTCGCTTTCTATCTGTTCGCACTGTGCACGATTGCCGGTGGACTGTTCACCGTTGTCAGCCGAAACCCGGTGCATTCTGTGCTGTGGCTTATCCTGGCTTTCCTCAGCTCGGCCGGGCTTTTTGTTTTGCTCGGGGCAGAATTCGTCGCGATGCTGCTGGTCATCGTCTATGTTGGCGCGGTTGCGGTGCTTTTCCTCTTCGTCGTGATGATGCTGGACGTGGATTTTGCCGAACTTCGGGCCGAAATGGCGGGCTACATGCCACTGGCACTGCTGTTCGGGGTGATCATCCTGATGCAGCTTGGCATGGCGCTTGGGGTCTGGCAGACCTCCGACGCTGCCGAAGGCATGCGCGCGGCAGTGATGCCCGACGGGCGGCACAACACCGAGGCTTTGGGCTTGCTGCTTTACGATCAGTATTTCCTGCTGTTCCAACTGGCCGGGCTGATCCTGCTGGTCGCCATGATCGGTGCCATCGTGCTGACCCTGCGCCACCGCAAGGATGTAAAGCGCCAGGATATTATCGCGCAGATGATGCGTGATCCGGCCAAGGCGATGGAACTGCGTGACGTGAAACCGGGGCAGGGGTTGTGATCTCGCGATCGCGCCCTGTCTGGAAACGAAAGGACATGTAATGTCGACAAATACAATAATCATCGTGGTGGTCGTTCTGATCATCGTGTTGGGCGGCTACTCCTTTCTGGGCTGACCGCCGGACGCCGAAACGACCCGGAAATCCGGGCAAGACTTCTTGAGGGACAAGATGATCGGACTTGAACATTACCTGACGGTCGCGGCGACGCTGTTTGTCATCGGCATCTTCGGGCTTTTCCTGAACCGCAAGAACGTGATCATCCTGCTGATGAGCATCGAACTGATGCTCTTGGCGGTGAACATCAATCTTGTGGCCTTTTCGTCCTTTCTGGGCGATCTGGTGGGGCAGATATTCACGCTGTTCGTCCTGACCGTCGCCGCGGCCGAGGCGGCCATCGGCCTTGCCATCCTCGTCTGCTTCTTCCGGAACCGCGGCACCATCGCCGTGGAAGACGTCAACGTCATGAAAGGCTGACCGACATGGAAACGATCATCCTCTACGCGCCCTTGGTCGGTGCCCTGATCGCTGGTTTCGGCTGGCGTCTGATCGGCGAGCGTGGGGCCATGTGGATCACCACCGGTCTGCTGTTCGTGGCCTGTTTCTTTTCGTGGATCGTCTTTCTGACCCATGGCCCGGAAACACAACACATTCAGATCCTGCGCTGGGTCGAATCCGGGTCGCTGTCGACGGATTGGTCGATCCGTCTGGACCGTCTGACCTCGATCATGCTGATCGTTGTGACAACCGTTTCCGCGCTGGTTCATCTCTACAGCTTCGGCTACATGGATCATGATCCGCAATGGAGCGAGGGTGAAGTCTACAAGCCGCGTTTCTTCGCCTACCTGTCCTTCTTTACCTTTGCCATGCTGGCGCTGGTCACGTCCGACAACCTTGTACAGATGTTCTTTGGCTGGGAAGGCGTCGGTGTCGCCTCATACCTGCTGATCGGTTTCTACTACCGCAAGCCAAGCGCCAATGCCGCCGCGATCAAGGCCTTCGTGGTCAACCGGGTCGGTGATTTCGGCTTTTTGCTGGGGATCTTGGGGCTGTTCTACCTGACGGACTCGATCAGGCTTGACGACGTGTTTGCCGCCTCTGCCGGTCTGGCCGATACGCAACTGACCTTTCTGTGGACCGAGTGGAACGCGGCAAACCTGATTGCCTTCCTGCTCTTTGTCGGCGCGATGGGGAAATCGGCGCAGTTGTTCCTGCACACATGGCTTCCCGACGCGATGGAGGGTCCGACGCCGGTGTCGGCGCTGATCCACGCCGCGACGATGGTCACTGCCGGTGTCTTCCTTGTCTGTCGCATGTCACCCTTGATGGAATACGCGCCTGAAACCTTGACCTTCATCACCTTCATGGGGGCGTCTACCGCCTTTGTCGCGGCGACGATCGGTCTGGTACAGAACGACATCAAGCGTGTGATCGCCTATTCGACCATGTCGCAGCTTGGCTATATGTTTGTGGCCGCCGGTGTCGGCGTCTATTCGGTGGCGATGTTCCACCTGCTGACACACGCGTTCTTCAAGGCGATGCTGTTTCTGGGGGCCGGTTCGGTGATCCACGCCATGCATCACGAACAGGACATGCGGAACTACGGCAACCTGCGCAAAAAGATCCCCTATACGTTCGGGGCGATGCTGATCGGCACGCTGGCCATCACCGGGGTGGGCATTCCGCTGACCCATATCGGCTTTGCCGGATTCCTGTCCAAAGACGCCGTGATCGAAAGCGCCTGGGCCGGTACGCAAGGCGGCTATGCCTTCTGGATGCTGGTGGTCGCGGCACTTTTCACCAGTTTCTATAGCTGGCGGCTGATGTTCCTGACCTTTTACGGCAAGGCACGCGGCGACCGTCATACGCATGAACATGCGCATGAGTCTCCCAAAGTGATGCTGATCCCGCTGGGTGTGCTGGCGGTCGGTTCGGTGCTGGCCGGGATGGTCTGGTATAACAGTTTCTTCGGCGACCATAATACCGTTAACCGTTTCTTCGGTGTCCCGGCCCATGCCGAGGCGTCCGAGGGGCACGGCGAAACCGCCGCGACCGAAGATCATGCCGCCGATACCGGCAATGAGGCTCCCACTGCCGAGGCGGGCCAAGCTGAACCCGCCGCAACCGACCAAGAGGTTGTTGCCGACACCGGGGATGATGAATCCGCCACCGATGGCCAAGCGGTTGTTGCAGATGCCGGTGATGCTGAACCCGCGGCCGATGGCGAAACTGTTGCGGCGGAGGCTGCGCAAGGGGACGCTTTGGTTGATGAAGCGCATGGTGAGGCAGACGCGGATCATGCGCCCGTTGTTTCCGGGATGGCGCCGCAAGGCGCGATCTTCACCGGACCGGCCAACCATGTCATGGACGACGCGCATCACGCACCCGTCTGGGTCAAGGTCAGCCCGTTCATCGCCATGCTGATCGGCTTTGTCGTGGCCTACTGGTTCTACATCGTGAACCCCGCCATGCCGCGCAAGTTGGCAGAGCAGCAACGTCCGTTGTACCTGTTCCTGCTGAACAAGTGGTATTTCGACGAGCTGTACGATGTGATCTTCATCCGCGCTGCAAAATCGCTTGGCCGCCTGTTGTGGAAGGGCGGTGACGGCAAGGCCATCGACGGGTCGCTGAATGGTGTCGCAATGGGGATTGTGCCCTTCTTCACACGGCTCGCGGGGCGCGCTCAGTCCGGCTACATCTTTACCTATGCCTTCGCCATGGTGATCGGGGTAGCGATCTTCATCACCTGGATGACGCTCAGCGGAGGAGCGCACTGATGGACAACCTTCTTTCGATTGTCACCTTCCTGCCCGCGCTGGCAGCGCTGATCCTCGCCGTGTTCCTGCGTGGCGGAGACGAGGCGGCGGATCGCAATGCCAAATGGCTGGCGCTGTTTGCGACTGGGGCGACCTTCCTGATTTCGCTGTTCATCCTGTTTCAGTTCAACCCCGCCGATACCGGCTTTCAGATGGTGGAAGAGGGTGCCTGGCTGCTTGGGCTGAAATACAAGATGGGCGTGGACGGGATTTCCGTGCTTTTCGTGCTGTTGACCACCTTCATGATGCCGCTGACCATTGCGGCAAGCTGGGGCGTCAAGGCGCGCGTCAAGGAATACATGATCGCATTCCTGCTGCTTGAGACGCTGATGCTGGGCGTGTTCATGGCGCTGGATCTGGTTCTCTTCTATGTCTTCTTCGAGGCCGGCCTGATACCGATGTTCCTGATCATCGGTATCTGGGGTGGCAAGGAACGCATTTACGCGAGCTTCAAGTTCTTCCTTTACACCTTCCTCGGGTCGGTCCTGATGCTGGTCGCCATGGTGGCGATGTTCGCAGAGGCCGGAACCACCGACATCCCGACGCTAATGACGCATCAGTTCTCGTCCGCCGGTTTCTCTGTTCTTGGGATCCATGTCGTCGGCGGGATGCAGACGCTGATGTTCCTGGCCTTCTTTGCCAGCTTCGCGGTCAAGATGCCGATGTGGCCGGTCCACACATGGTTGCCCGACGCGCACGTTCAGGCCCCGACGGCAGGTTCGGTCGTGCTGGCGGCGATCTTGCTGAAGATGGGCGGCTATGGCTTCCTGCGGTTCAGCCTTCCGATGTTCCCGGTGGGGGCCGATGTGCTGACCCCGCTGGTCCTGTGGATGAGCGCGATTGCCATCGTCTATACCAGCCTTGTTGCGCTGGTGCAGGAAGACATGAAAAAGCTGATTGCCTATTCGTCGGTCGCCCATATGGGCTATGTGACGATGGGGATTTTCGCGGCCAACCAGCAGGGCGTTGACGGGGCGATCTTCCAGATGCTCAGCCATGGCTTCATCTCGGGTGCGCTGTTTCTGTGTGTCGGCGTGATCTATGACCGGATGCACACCCGCGACATCGACGCCTATGGCGGGTTGGTGAACCGGATGCCGTCCTATGCGCTGATCTTCATGTTCTTCACCATGGCCAATGTCGGCTTGCCCGGCACGTCGGGCTTTGTCGGTGAATTCCTGACATTGATGGGCGTATTCCAGGTCAACACCTGGGTGGCGGTGGTCGCGACGTCAGGGGTGATCCTGTCGGCCTCTTACGCGCTGTGGCTCTATCGCCGGGTCGTGATGGGCGACCTGATCAAGGAAAGCCTGCGTTCGATCTCCGACATGACGCGCCGCGAGAAGTGGATCTTTGCGCCGCTCGTGACCATGACGCTTCTGCTGGGGGTCTATCCCAGCCTGGTAACAGACATCATCGGCCCCTCGGTAGAGGCGCTGGTTTCAAACTACGACACCGCACTGGCCGCGTCTTCCGACGCCGTCCAGGTGGCGTCGCACTGAGGGATCTTGGACATGCTACAGGCTGACCTGACAATTATCCTTCCCGAAATCGTGCTTTCGGTCTACGCGATGCTCGCGTTGCTTGGCGCGGTCTATACGGGCAAGGATGCGCTGGCCCCGATGCTGACCTGGGCCACGGCAGGCGTCTTTGTCCTGCTGGCCGCGTGGATCGGCACCAGTGGCGAGGGCATTCGTCCGGCCTTTGGCGGGATGTTCATCGACGACGGATTCGCGCGCTTTGCCAAGGTGACCTTGCTTCTATCGGCGGCGGCCGTTCTGGTGATGAGCCAGGACTACCTGTCGCGCCGCGGTCTGCTGCGGTTTGAATTCCCGTTGCTGATTGCCCTTGCGGTTGTCGGCATGATGATGATGGTGTCCGCGGGCGATCTGATGGCGCTGTATATGGGGCTGGAGCTGCAATCGCTGGCGCTTTACGTCGTTGCGGCCATTCGTCGTGACAGCGCAAAATCAACAGAGGCCGGGTTGAAATATTTCGTGCTGGGCGCGCTGTCCTCGGGCCTGCTGCTGTACGGCGCGTCGCTGACCTACGGCTTTGCGGGGACCACGCTGTTTTCCGGCATCGTGCAGACCGCGACCGAAGGCCATGTCTCGCTTGGCCTGCTGTTCGGCCTGGTCCTGATCGCCTGCGGTCTGGCCTTCAAGGTCTCTGCCGTGCCGTTCCATATGTGGACGCCGGATGTCTACGAAGGCTCGCCCACACCGGTTACGGCCTTCTTCGCAACGGCCCCGAAGGTCGCGGCGATGGCCCTGTTCGCGCGGGTGCTGCATGATGCATTCGGCGGCGCTGTAGGGGACTGGCAACAGGTGATCGCCTTCCTGTCGCTTCTGTCGATGTTTCTTGGTGCGGTTGCGGCGATCGGACAGACCAATATCAAACGCCTTATGGCCTATTCCTCGATCGCCCATATGGGCTATGCGCTGATGGGGCTGGCTGCGGGCACGGCCTTTGGTGTGCAGGCGCTGCTGATCTACATGGCGATCTATGTGACGATGAATGTTGGCACGTTTGCGTTTATCCTGTCGATGGAACGCGACGGCCAGCCGGTCACTGACATCAGAAGCCTGAACATGTATTCGAAGAAAGAGCCAGCCAAGGCATTGGCCGTGCTGATCCTGATGTTCAGCCTTGCAGGCGTGCCGCCGCTGGTCGGTTTCTTCGGCAAGCTTTATGTTCTGCGCGCCGCCTATGAGGGCGGGTTGGCCTGGTTGGCGGTTGCCGGTGTGGTGGCCTCGGTCATCGGTGCATTCTATTATCTTCGGATCGTGTTCTACATGTATTTCGGAGAAGAGACCGACGATGCCCTGGATGGCGGACAATCAGCGATTCTTTCGGGTTTCCTGATGGTCTCTGCGGCGATCATGTTGCTGGGTGTCGTGAACCTTTTCGGAATAGAAGGGGCGGCTGCGGCAGCGGCTGCGACGCTTGTCAACTAAGCGACCCGCCCATACGGTTTTCGAACGTGGCGCGCCAAGGGCGCGTCGCTTTCGTTTTCCGGACGCGGTGAAGGTTCTGACTTGCCACGAGTTTCGCACGAGGCGCTGCCAATGAACTGGCCCGCCGGATACGGACGACGCATTCTGCCAGAGCTTGACAGCACCAATGCCGAAGCGGTGCGGATCGCCGCAACCCTTGCCGGGCCAGAGTGGATCTGCGCGCTGCGTCAAACCGCTGGCAAAGGACGTCGCGGCCGGGCATGGTCCGATCCACAGGGCAACCTTGCAGCGACGTTGGTGCTGCGTGTGGATGATGCGCCCGACGTCACCGCCCTGCGCAGTTTCGTGGCCGCACTGGCGCTGTTTGATGCCTTTGTGGTGTTGACCGGTCGGGTCGCGCCGTTCTCGCTGAAATGGCCCAATGACGTGCTGCTGAACGGCGGTAAGGTCGCGGGGATATTGCTTGAAAGCTTTGAGGTCGGAGGCGTGCGGCATTTGGCAATCGGCACTGGTGTCAACCTTCGCAACGCCCCTGAGGCGGCGCAGGTCGAGGCACATGCTCTGCGGCCCGTCAGCCTTCAGGGAGAAACCGGGCTGGATGTGGCACCCGAGATTTTCCTTGATGCGCTTGCCACGTCTTATGCCGAACTGGAAAAACAGTTCGTAACACATGGGTTTGCCCCGATCCGCCGGGCTTGGCTGGACCGTGCGGCGCGCCTAGGTGAAACCATCACCGCGCGCACCGGAACAACCGAGACCACCGGCGTGTTCGAGACTGTAGACCAGGCGGGAAATCTGGTTCTGACCACGTCGCAGGGCAGAGTGGCCATCCCCGCCGCTGATGTCTTTTTCAAGGAGAGTTGAGATGCTTCTGGCGATTGATTGCGGTAACACCAACACGGTCTTCTCGCTCTGGGATGGCGCGCGTTTCATTGCCACCTGGCGGACCTCGACCGAGACCCAGCGCACGGCAGACCAATATTACGTCTGGCTATCGACCTTGATGAAATTTCAGAAGATCGACGCCCAGATCACCGACATGATCATCAGCTCGACCGTGCCGCGCGTCGTGTTCAACCTGCGCGTTCTGGCGGATCGCTATTTCAACACCCGTCCGCTGGTGGTGGGTAAACCCGACTGCGCGCTGCCGGTGGGTGTGCGTGTTGATGCAGGCACTCAGGTTGGGCCGGACCGGCTGGTCAACACCGTGGCCGGGTATGATCTGTACGGCGGCGATCTTATCGTCGTGGATTTCGGCACGGCGACGACATTCGATGTGGTGGATGAAGACGGTGCCTATGTCGGCGGAGTGATCGCACCGGGGGTGAACCTGTCCCTCATGGCATTGCATCAGGCCGCCGCCGCCCTGCCGCATGTGGATATTACCAAGCCGCAACAGGTGGTGGGCACCAATACCGTCACCTGTATGCAGTCAGGCGTTTTCTGGGGCTATGTTGGCCTCGTCCGCGAAATCTGTTCGCGCATCAAGCAAGAGCGCGAACGCCCAATGAAGATCATAGCGACCGGCGGGCTGGCGCCGTTGTTCCAGCAGACCGACGAGCTGTTCGATGCCGTCGAGGACACACTCACGATGCACGGGCTGACCGTCATCCATAAATTCAATCAACACGAGGACTAACTCATATGGTAGCGCAACGCGCCATCTACCTTCCCCTTGGCGGGGCTGGCGAAATCGGAATGAACGCCTATGTCTATGGCTACGGAAAGCCGGATCAGGAACGTCTGATCCTGGTGGATCTGGGCGTCACCTTCCCGGATATGGACGGCACTCCAGGTGTGAACCTGATCCTGCCGGATATCACTTGGCTGAAAGAACGCCGCGATCGGCTGGAGGCGATTTTCATCACCCACGCGCATGAGGACCATGTCGGCGCGGTCGGGCATTTTTATGAACAGTTGGGCGTGCCCATCTATGCGCGTGCCTTCACGTCAAACATCGCGCGCCGCAAGCTGGAAGAATATGGCATTGGTGCCGATGCGGTCAAAACGGTGGGGGCGTGGCCCGAAAAGGTGAAGGCCGGGCCGTTTGAGGTCTCGTTCCTGCCGATTTCGCATTCCATACCCGAAAGCTCTGCGTTGGTTCTGGATTGTCCGGACGGGCGGATCGTGCACACGGGTGACTTCAAGCTGGACCAGACCCCGCTTGTGGGCGAGGCGTATGACCCGGCGCTTTGGGCTGAGGTTGCCAAACCGGGCGTCAAGGCGCTGGTCTGCGATTCCACCAACGTCTTTTCGCCCCATGCCGGACGGTCGGAGGCCACGCTTGGCCCTGATATTGAAAAGCTGGTCAGCGACGCGACAGGCATGGTGGTTGCCACCACATTCGCGTCCAACGTCGCGCGCGTCAAAACGCTGGCAGAGGCGGGCGACCGGGCTGGCCGCTCGATCTGTCTGTTGGGACGCGCGATGCGCCGGATGATCGAAGCCTCCATCGAAACCGGTGTTCTGACCAATTTTCCCAACGTGATCGGCCCCGAAGACGCGGTGCAGATGCCGCGTGAAAACGTGATGCTGCTGGTCACGGGCAGTCAGGGCGAACGGCGTGCGGCCTCGGCCCAGCTGGCGCGCGGAAAATATAACGGGTTGGTGTTGAAAGAGGGCGATACGTTCCTCTTTTCGTCCAAGACCATTCCGGGCAATGAACGGGGCGTGATCCGAATTATCAACCAGTTCTCTGAGTTGGGCGTTGATGTGATCGACGATTCAAATGGGCTTTATCACGTTTCGGGCCATGCCAACCGGCCGGATCTGGCGGCAATGCATGACATCGTCAATCCGCAGATGGTTATCCCGATGCATGGTGAGCATCGCCACTTGCGCGAACACGCCAAGCTTGCCGAATCCAAGGGGCGCGCAGGCATCGTGGCGGTCAACGGCATGATGCTGAACCTGTCGGGCAATGCGCCGACGGTTGCCGAATATGTCGAGACCGGGCGCACCTATCTTGACGGTTCCGTGCAGATCGGCGCGATGGACGGGGTCGTGCGTGACCGTATCCGGATGGCGCTGAACGGGCATGTGATCGTCACAGTCATCCTGGATGAAGAGGATGAACCGTTGGGCGACCCCTGGTGCGATGTCATGGGCCTGCCCGCGCAGGGGCGTGGAAACGCGCCTTTGGTCGATGTGCTGGAGGCGGATCTGAGCCAGTTCCTGGGCCGCGCAGGTGCCAAGACGCTGACCGATGACAGCAAGCTGGAAGAGGGGCTGCGCCGCACCGCGCGCCAGACCACAAATGACGAGATCGGCAAAAAGCCGGAAGTCACCGTGATCGTCAGCAGACTGGGCTAGGACCGGAGGCACCGTTTGCGAATGATCGCCAACGGTGTCTTGGCTCGGTCGGGCCGCAGACAACAAAAAAGGGCCGGTGAAAACCGGCCCTTTTAGAAAATTCGGTGCAGCCTTTAGCTGGCGCGGCGTTCTTCAAAGCTGAGCGCGATGAAGCTGGGCAGATGGTCGCCCATGCCCACAACCTTGTTGTCCGGGCGTTTCTCAGGCCGCTTATCTGACCGTTTGTCGGAACCGCGCGACGATTTCGACCGGCTGTCGCGATCACCGTTTTCGGTATTCTCGACCTTCGCAGCAGGGGCGTCGGCAGGCTTCTCGGCCGCCTCGACCACTTTCAGATTGGCCGGCGTCGCGGGCGCTTCGGTGGTCTCTGTCGCTGCCGGAGTGGCCGCTTTCGACGACCGCGACCGGCTGCGGGTGCGCGCGGGCTTTTTCTCGGCGGTATCGTCGGCTTGTGGCGATGCTTCGTCAGATTTTGACGACTTCAGCGGATTGTCCAGACGCGGGATGGCTTTCTGGAGCAGCTTCTCGATGGCATCAAGGTTCTTTTCGTCGCGTGGCGCACAGATCATCATCGCCTTGCCGTCGCGCCCGGCACGGCCGGTCCGGCCGATGCGGTGCACATAATCCTCGGCATGGCTGGGCACATCGAAGTTGAACACATGGCTGACCGAAGGCACGTCCAGACCACGCGCCGCCACGTCAGAGGCGACAAGAACTTTCAATTCGCCATTGCGAAAGCCGTCCAGCGTGCGTGTGCGCTGTGACTGGTCCAGATCGCCATGGATCGGTGCCGCATCCAGTCCGTATTTCTTCAACGACTTGGCGACGATATCCACGTCCACCTTGCGGTTGCAGAAAACGATGGCATTGGTGCATTTCTCGCCTTCAGCCTCGATCAGCGCGCGCAGAACCGCGCGTTTCTCGGTCGCTTCACGTTCCCGGCGTGAGCCTTTGAACATGACCACACCCTGTTCGATGGTCTCGGAGGCAGTGGCCTGACGTGCAACCTCGATCCGGGCGGGGTTCGACAGGAAGGTGTTGGTAATACGCTCGATCTCGGGGGCCATAGTGGCGCTGAAAAACAGTGTCTGCCGCGTGAAAGGCGTCAGCGAGAAGATGCGTTCGATATCCGGGATGAAGCCCATGTCGAGCATCCGGTCAGCCTCGTCCACCACCATGACCTGCACGCCGGTGAGCAGCAGCTTGCCGCGCTCGAAATGATCGAGCAGGCGACCGGGGGTCGCGATCAGAACGTCAACGCCCTTGTCGATCAGGACGTCCTGTTCCTTGAAGGACACGCCACCGATCAGCAAAGCTTTGGTCAGCTTTACATGCTTGGCATAGGTGTCGAAGTTTTCGGCCACCTGCGCGGCCAGTTCCCGGGTCGGGCACAGCACAAGGCTGCGCGGCATGCGCGCACGCGCACGGCCACGGGCCAGCATGGTGATCATCGGCAATACGAAACCGGCGGTCTTGCCGGTGCCGGTCTGGGCTATGCCCAGCACGTCACGGCCTTCAAGCGCCGGGGGGATGGCCCCGGCCTGAATTGGCGTGGGCGTTTCGTAGCCAGTTTCGATTACGGCTTTTAAAACCTTGGGGTTCAGGTTCAGGTCAGAGAATTTTGTCATCTGTATCCGATTATAACGGACACTGTCTGGCCCGTACTTCTGGTGAGGATCAGGCCCGTATGGCCCAGTGGTTTTCCACATGCGCGATCCACGCGCGGTGTGTAGCCGAAAAGCACCTTTGGGGTCAATGCGGATGCGCTTTGGCAGCAGTTCTGAACAGGAAATTAGTCGGATCGGGCGATAAGGCAACACAAATGCGTGCAGTTTTCGCCGATAGCCCTCGATTGACCGGAAACCGGTCGGATGGACCGCCAGATTGGCAGGATGCGGCAGGACAACACGGTCCGTTTTGAACTGGTCACGCGACCGGACAAAGGGTCAGGGAAGTTTGGTGCCGGGTCAATGGCCCGGAAAATGCCGGGCGCGCCTTGTCGCCAGATCAAGGTGCAGGCGTCGCAACAGGCCTTCGTCCTGCAAATTTTGGCACAGGGGCGCGTGTGCGGTGCAGACCTCTTCGTAGAACGCGCGCAGGCCGGCCTTGCCTTCGGTCGCTTCGATCGGGGTGAAAAGGTCATGCAGGTTCGGCATTTGCGCCACGCTGCGTACCTGCGGTTTCAGCTCTGCCCGGTAAGAGCCACGTTGAAGCCGGAACCGGTAGGTGCGCTGCCAGTCTTGCCAGCTTGGGGCATGAAGATGCAGCAGATCCGTGTCGGGCAGTGGCTGTTCGCCGGGGTTCTCGATGCCATTCGCGATGACATTATGGATCTTGATCCGGGGATCTTGCAGCGAGGTGCGGATGAACAGCTTGCCGGCGACATGGCTGAGAAACCCACCTGACAGGTAGCGCCCCCAGGTCGGAAAGCACCGTTCGGACGCGGCCTGACGCGCCTTCTGGTCAATGTGGAACGCCTTGAACGCGGTTTCGCCATCGGCGGTGCCGGTGCCCGGTGCCAATGCCTCGACCGGGCGGATGCGGGCCGTCATGCAATCTGCGGGCAGGGCGTGCAACTGCTCGGCCAAGGGCTTGACCGGGTGCAACAGTTCATCCACGTCGATATGGGCCAGCCAATCGACCTGTGTGTTGCGGTTGAACGCGTCACGGGCATTCAGTGACTGCCGCGCCTGATGTTTGGCGGGGCGCTGTACCTTTTTCGCCCAGTAGGACGCATCACAGGCGGTGACGCGTATTTTGGGATGCGCCTTCAGAACGGAGATCGCTTCGGGGTCTGGATCGTCGAGATACAGAAACAGCCGATGCGCGCCCAGATCCAGATGCCAGGCGGCAAAGTCGAGGATCTGCTCCAACGGTGCCTTGACGGTCGAAACGATGCCCCAGCGCATATCAACCATCGGGCAGGTCGCCGAAGACGCGGGCGACAGCGGCGTCGAGGTCAAGGTTGTGGATCAGCAGCATATTGTGGCTGGCCAGCCGGGCGCGCAGGTCCGGCGTGTCCAGGCAAAGCTCGTCAAACATCCGCCGGACCCCGTCTTCGCCGCTTTCATCGCGTAGAAAATCAAGCAGTGGTGCCATTCCCAGCCGGGTCGAATCCGGACGTTCACGATACGATCCTTTGGCGCGCCGAAACTCCAGATGCGCGCGGAAATGCGCCCAATCCGGTGCATGAAGATGCCCGACGAAAATGCCGGGAAGCGGGCCGGTACTGGCAAGCCGCGCGCCCCTGACTTTCAGGGAATGCACGCCCATCCGGGCGTCTTCAATCCCGGTGCGGGCAAAGACCTTGCCGGTCGTGTGGCTGATGAACCCATCGCGCAGATGCATGCCGAATGTCGGGTAAATCTCTTCGGCCGCCGCGACGGGTTGTCCTGCGGCTTCGCGCGTCAGTTTGAAGTGGCGGATTGCGCCGTCAGGCGAGGACAGGACTTCGGCCGGCAGCATGCGAACCTGGCCGAACGTCTTGTCCGCGTCGCCAAGAGTGGCGGCAACCGGAGCGTTGGTCAGCAGAAACTCGTCCATGTCGATATGGCCCAGCCAGTCAAGATCGCTTGCCCGGTAGCTGAGCGTCGCATTATGGGCCTGGCGCAGCTGATGTTGCGGGGGGCGTTCCTTGCCCGTCGCGTGCCACCAAACGTCATCGCAGGCAATCATGTTCAGGCGGGGATGGGACAGCGCCGCAATCTTGGCAGGGTCAGGATCGTCGAGGTAAAGGTCGATCCGGTCTGCGCGCAGTTCGATGTGATGTGCTGCAAACCGGGCGATCTGGCGTAGCGGACCTTTCACTGTCGACACCAAACCCCAGCGCGGGGTGTTGGCCGCGAGGCCCCGGCTCTGGGCCGGGGCGGGGGGTGGCGCTGACTTGGCCTCTGATTTTTGGCGGCGACGGCGGTCCAGGCGGTGACGCATCATCGCAAGCCGCCGAAAGACGGTGCGTTCATCCGCGATCAACTGGTCCAGCAGGTGATGCGCCAGCGGGCGGATGACGGCGTCCCGGTCCGCATCCTGCCAGAGCCGCCCCAGCATGTTCACATCCAGTCCGCCATAGGCCATGGAATAGGCATCCATTTGCATCGGCAGCGCCTCGGACGTCCTGCCCGACAATTTGAACGGCCGGCCGGGCGCAAACCCGGAATACAGCCGCTCCGTCTCGTAAAGTTTCATCGTGCCGAACAGCACGGTCATCGCTTGCCCGGTTTGGCGTTGCGCATCCGTCAGCCCGTGATCGCCGAATGTCGTGATCGACGAGACCAACCACCGCAGATCGAGTCCCGCCAGCAGGTGATCGGCATGCTCGGCCCAGAGCCGGTGGAACAGCGCTGCGGTATGGCCGGGTTGCGCGCGCTTGCGCAGATGCGCGACCAGCAACCCGTTCAGGGCGCACAGCTCTGACGCTCCTGCAAGCTCTGCCCGGATCTCGCGCCGTTTACGCTGATGCGACGAATTGAGCGGCGTTTGCTCGTCCGGGTCGCTTGCAGGGTCCAGAACCACGCGTTCCAGCAGCACGGTAAGGTCGGTATCCAACGGGGGCAGCGCCTCGTCCCGACCAAAGGCCAGGGGCTTGCGCCGCCCATCCATCTGCCGAAGGATCGCCGGGAAACCGCCCGGATAGGTGCCGTTGTCTTGCTCGCTCATGGGCGCGAAGATGCCGCGCCGCGGAGCAACGCGCAAGCGTTGCGGGAGCACCACCCGCCTCGACCGGTCGTCGCGCCGATCAGACCATCATTTCCTTGGTGGCTGACAGGGTCACATCCGGATGGTCGCGGCCAATCCGGTCAATGTCCCATTGCAGGCGGGTCAGGTACACGATGTCGCCATCATTGTCATGGGCGATGTGCTGCTTGTTCGCGTCTATGAACTTGTCCAGCGCCTGTTTCGGACCCGACGCCCAGCGAGCAGAGGTGAATTGCGACGGCTCGAACCGCACGGGCAGGCCGTATTCCAGCTCGATCCGGCTGGCCAGAACCTCGAATTGCAGCGCGCCCACGACACCGACGATGAAGCCTGACCCGATCTCGGGTTTGAAGACCTTCGCGGCACCTTCTTCGGCGAATTGCATCAGCGCCTTTTCCAGATGCTTTGATTTCAGCGGATCGCCCGCGCGGCAAGATTGCAGCAGTTCCGGTGCAAAGCTGGGAATGCCCGAGACGCGGATCGCTTCGCCTTCTGTCAGCGTGTCACCGATGCGCAATTGCCCGTGGTTGGGAATGCCGATGATATCGCCGGCCCAGGCCTCTTCCGCCAGTTCCCGGTCAGAGGCCAGAAACAGCACCGGATTGGTGATCGACATTGATTTCTTCGACCGCACATGGGTCAATTTCATGCCGCGGTGAAAGTGACCCGAGGCGAGCCGGACAAAGGCCACGCGGTCGCGATGCTTGGGGTCCATATTGGCCTGCACCTTGAAGACAAAACCGGTGACCTTCTTCTCATCCGGAGAGATTTGCCGTGGTTCGGCCCGCTGTACCTGCGGTTCTGGCCCGTAGGTGCCGATACCGTCCATCAGTTCCTTGACGCCGAAACTGTTGATGGCAGAGCCGAACCAGATCGGGGTCATATGCCCTTCAAGCACCGCCTGCGGGTCCAGTTTTGGCAGCAATTCTCGGGCCATCTCGACCTCTTCGCGCAACTGGTCAAGCAGATGCGCGGGTATGTGTTCGGCCAGCTTGGGATCCTCCAGCCCGTCAATCTCGATCGATTCCGCGACGCGGTTGCGGTCGGCGCGGTCCATCAGCTCCAGCCGGTCGCGCAGCATGTCATAGCAGCCCAGAAAATCACGGCCCACGCCGATGGGCCAGCTTGCGGGGGTCACGTCAATGGCCAGATTTTCCTGAATCTCGTCGATAATGTCGAACGTATCGCGGCTTTCGCGGTCCATCTTGTTACAGAAGGTCAGGATCGGCAGGTCGCGCAGGCGGCACACCTCGAACAACTTTTGCGTCTGGCTTTCCACGCCCTTGGCGCCGTCGATCACCATCACGGCTGCATCCACCGCCGTCAGGGTTCGGTAGGTATCTTCGGAAAAGTCCGAGTGGCCGGGCGTGTCCACCAGATTGAAGCGGAACTCGCGGAAATCGAAGGACATGGCAGAGGCGGACACGGAAATCCCGCGATCCTTCTCCATCTGCATGAAGTCGGATCGCGTGCGCCGCGCCTCGCCCTTGGCGCGGACCTGTCCGGCCATCTGAATGGCCCCGCCAAACAGCAGGAATTTTTCGGTCAGCGTGGTCTTGCCGGCGTCGGGATGCGAGATGATCGCAAAGGTCCGGCGGCGGGCAATCTCGGCAGGCAGGTCGGGGCGGTTTGGCAGGGCGTCTAGCATGTCCGCGCGTATAGGTCGGGGCCGAAGCCTTGGCAAGCTTGGGTCGTATCGACCTATGCGCGGTATTTTGCGGCGTTGTGCTGGCGTGCCGCGCGGCCCGGTGTTACGGATTTGCCTGAAAAGACAAAGGGAGACTGTCATGGATCTGGGAATCAAGGGCAAGCGCGCGCTGGTCTGCGCCTCAAGCAAGGGTTTGGGCCGGGGATGTGCCGAGGCGCTGGCAGAGGCTGGCGTCGATTTGATCATCAACGCCCGCAGCGAAGGACCGTTGGAGGAAACAGCAAAGGCGTTGCGGGACACTTATGGCGTGAAGGTGACGGCAGTGGCCGCCGACATCACCACCGAAGAGGGGCGTGCACAGGTGCTGAAGGCCGCAGGCGCGGTGGATATTCTGGTCAACAATGCAGGCGGCCCGCCTCCGGGCATGTGGACAGATTGGGAGCGCGAGGATTTCATCAAGGCGCTGGATGCCAACATGCTGACGCCGATTGCGCTGATCAAGGCGCTGGTGCCGGGGATGATGGATCGCGGCTGGGGCCGGGTGGTCAACATCACCTCGCAATCGGTGAAATCGCCGATCGCGGTGCTGGGGCTGTCGAACTCGGCGCGCGCGGGCCTGACCGGCTATGTCGCGGGCACGTCGCGTCAGGTCGCGGGCAAGGGCGTTGTGATGAACAACCTGCTGCCGGGCATCCATGCCACGGATCGCGCGAAGTCTTTGGACACTGGCGTCGCGGAAAAGGAAGGCATCACGCTGGAAGAGGCTTCGGCTCAGCGGGCATCAGGCATCCCCGCCGGGCGCTATGGCACGGCGCAGGAATTCGGTGCGACCTGCGCGTTCCTGTGCTCGCAATATGCGGGCTACATGATCGGACAGAACGTGCTGCTGGATGGTGGCGCGCTGATCACGACGATGTAGGTCCGTGGCACGCGGACCGGATGGCAAGGGCGGCGGTGCGGGGTTCTCGCTCGCCGACCAGCTTTTCAACGCCGGATCCGTCGGGGATCTGGCGTCAGAACTTGCGACAGGCATTCCGGGTTTCGACGCCGCGCGTTTTTCATCAGAGGTCATGTCAGGGCTGGCGGACCGCACGCTGCTGGCGCGCTTGGATTGGATCGCAGATTGCGCCGAGGCGCAATTACCACAAGATTTCAATGCAATGGCGGACTGTCTTGAAGCATCCTTGCCGCCGCCATTGGACCCGGATCTGACCGACGATGATTTCGGGCGCTTCATCCACGGCATCTACGGCGTGTTGGCTGTGCGGCACGGATTGGAGGCGCATCATGACCGAGCGCTGGATCTGTTACATGCCGCAACGCGCTGTTTTTCAATGGAATTCTATATACGCCCCTTTCTGAACCGCTGGCCGGACGACACCCTGGCGCGGCTTGACCTATGGGCGAAAGACGACAACTACCATGTCCGGCGGTTGGTCAGCGAGGGGACGCGGCCAAAGCTGCCTTGGGCACGGGCGATCACGCTGGACCCGCTGGAGCCGTTGCGGTTTCTTGATGTGCTGCATGCCGACCCGACCCGCTATGTGACAAGATCGGTCGCCAACCACTTGAACGACATTGCAAAAACCGCGCCGGGTGTTGTGGTGGACCGGCTGACACGCTGGCGGGCCGAGGGTCGGCAAGACACGGCAGAGCTGGCCTGGATGACGCGCCACGCGTTGCGCAGTCTCGTCAAGCAGGGGCATCCCGGCGCGCTGCAGCTTCTTGGCTACCGGACAGATGTGCCGGTACAGGCAACACTGAGGGTAACGCAGCCTGCGAAGATTGGCGGCGTGTTGTCGTTGGAGGTCGAAGTGAGTTGTGCCACCGACCTCCCGGTGATGGTCGATTATGTGCTGCATTTTCACCGCCCCAACGGCAAACCGGGCCGCAAGGTGTTCAAACTGAAGCAGGCAGAGGTGACGGCTGGAACGCCGCTTGTCTTGCTGCGTCGGCATCCGTTGAAAGGCGATGCCACGACCTTTCGCCTTCATCCCGGCCCGCACCGGGCAGAGCTTCAGGTCAATGGCTGCATCATTGCTGAAACGCCGTTCGATCTGGAGCAGGCAGAGTGACAGGGCTCATGCAAAGCCGCGCAGGCGCAGGGTTGCGATGCTTCGCGCGGGCTGATACGGCTCGCGCCAATTCCGATGCTTTTCATCGGGTTCCGTGAGAGGCAGAGGTGAGCGAACAGGCCCCCCCCCGACTTGAGGTTCGGCATCTGGTCCGTCGCTATGACGGCAAAGCTGTGGTGAACGACGTCTCCCTGTCCATTCAGCCGGGTCATGTGACCTGTCTGCTGGGGCCGTCGGGCTGCGGGAAATCGACAACTTTGCGGATGATCGCCGGCGTCGATATGCAGGATGCGGGCGAGATCTATGTCGATGGCAAGCTGGTCTGCGATACGGTCTTTCGTGTCCCGCCGGAACGCCGTGGCATCGGGCTGATGTTTCAGGATTTTGCGCTGTTTCCGCATCTCAGCGTCGGCGAAAACGTCGCCTTCGGGCTGAGCGGCAGCGGTGCTGCCAAACGCGAGCGGGTCAGGACGTTGCTTGATCGTGTCGGGCTGGTCCATTTCATCGACGAGTACCCGCATCAGCTTTCGGGGGGCGAACAGCAGCGCGTGGCCCTGTCCCGCGCCTTGGCACCGAAACCCCGGATCATGCTGATGGACGAGCCGTTTTCGGGGTTGGACAACCGCTTGCGCGACGGCATCCGCGACGAGACGCTGGCCTTGCTGAAAGACGAGGACGCCTCGGTCCTGCTGGTCACGCATGAGCCGGAAGAGGCGATGCGCATGGCCGACGAGATTGCCTTGATGCGCGACGGCCAGATCGTGCAACAGGGAGCCCCCTACAACATCTACAATGCGCCGGCAGACAAGGCGGCGGTCGCTTTTTTCAGTGACATCAACGCCCTGCGCGGCACGGTACAGGGCGCGCTGGCGCAAACCGCCTTTGGGCAGTTCCTGTGTCCCGGCGTGCCGGACGGCGCAGAGGTGGATATAGTCTTTCGCCCGCAGCATGTCGGCATCGACTTTGACCGCGATGGCCGTGGCCCCAACCCGACACCGCGCGAAGGAACGCCAGCCCGTGGATTTGTCGAACGGGCGCGGTTCATGGGATCCGAAAGCCTGATCGAGTTTCGCATGGCGCATGACGGATCCTTGTTGCGTGCGACCGTCCCGAACGTCTTTCTTCCCAAAAAGGGCCAGCCGCTTTGGTTGACCATTCGCCGGGACCGCTGTTTCGTTTTTTCCGCGAAGGATTGATCCGGTCCTCGCGCTGGTTTGCGTCGGATCGTTGGTCAGGTGTCTCTGGCTTCGAAATCGCTTAGGCGTTTGCCGGGTTCATCGACAAACAGGCCGGGCAGGGGCTGCAAGGTCTCAATCCGGTCGATCCGGCAGGTCATGAAATCGGACAGGTCTTCGTTCCATGCAACGCAGGTCCAGACGCGGCCCCAGTAATCGAGTTTCAGCGGGCGAATGGTTTCCGGCGCGGCTGCATCGTCCCGTTTGATCCGAAGTTTTTGCCGCGCGCGTATCGCTGCGCGAAAGCCCGGCATGTGACGAAAGCCGCGCGCTGCGTCTGCGAACGGTCCGGTGGCAAAGCCAAAGCTTTGCGGCGCGCTGGACAGATCGGCCGGAAGCACCGCGTCGATCTTTTCCGACAGAGCCTTTGCCGCACCTCGCAATGTCTCGTCGCCACCTTCCCCAACCACTGCCAGCCCAAGGTGCAGCGCTTCAAGCTCTGCCTCGGTCAGGTTCAGCGGCGGCAGGGTGATCGCGGCGCGTGCGGTATAGCCCAGACCGCGCTCGCCCTCGATGGGGATGCCGGACGCGGCCAGCACGTCCATGTCGCGGTAGATCGTGCGGATGGACACGTCCAGACGTTTGGCCATGTCTTCGGCCCTGTGCAGCCTGCCATCCTTTAGAATCTCAATCAGCGCGTAAAGCCTGTCACTGCGTTTCATGCGGCCCTTTCCGACGTGCCTGCCTGTCCGGCGAGACCCGTATTCTGACAAAATTCTGACAACTGACAAGATGCTGACATAAAATGCACCAAACCGCGCAGCAAATCGGCTGATGGTGCTGTTTTGGCACTTTCAACTGGTCCCATGACTGTCGTAGACAACGATCAAGGTTGAGGGGGCGTTGTATGGACTGCGTGGCCTCGAAAGACGGGAGAATTGAAAGATGCTGAACAACATCGGTCTGCCAGGCCTGCTGCTGATCGCCGTTGTCGTGCTGGTGCTTTTCGGGCGCGGCAAGATTTCCTCGCTCATGGGCGAGGTTGGCAAGGGCATTACGGCCTTCAAGAAAGGTGTCAGCGATGGCACACAAGAGCTTGAGGACGAACGCTCCGAAGAGGCCAAGGACGTGACGCCTGAAAACGCTGAAGACCACAAAGACAAGGTCTGAACCATGTTCGGGATGGGCTGGACTGAAATTCTGGTCATCGGTGTTGTTGCGCTGATCGTGGTGGGCCCGAAGGACCTGCCTGTTCTGTTTCGCAATGTCGGTCGCTTTGCTGGCAAGGCGCGTGGCATGGCGCGCGAATTCAGCCGTGCGATGGAAGACGCGGCTGACGAGGCTGGGGTGAAGGACATTCAAAAATCCATCCGCACGGCGACCAACCCTGTCGGCAGCGCGCTCGACGGGGTGAAGGATGCCGCGCGGTCGATGACCGATTTGAAGCTCGATCCGGAAAGCGAGACTGGAAAGCTGGCTGAAGAACGCGCCGAGGCCGCCCGCAAGATCAAGGCAGGTACCGCGCGCAAGGCCGCAGAACGCAAGGCCCGCGAGGCAGAAGACGCGCTTAAGGCCGCCGAGTTGGCAGAGGCCGAGCTTGCAACGTCCGAGGCCCCCAAGCCCGCGCCGGATGACACCCCGGCCAAACCGGCAGGTGACGCATGACCCAAATCGATCACGACGAGATCGAGGACAGCTCTGCCCCGCTGATCGAACATCTGGCAGAACTGCGCACCCGGCTGATGCATTCGGCCCTTGCCTTCGTTCTGGGCATGATCATCTGTTTCACCGTCTGGAACCCGATCTTCAACTTTCTGACGCATCCGCTGTGTGATGCGATGGCGGCGCGCGGCACGGCCGATTGCGGGCTGATCCTGATCAAGCTGCAAGAGGGCTTCTTTGTTGCGATTTCGATCTCGCTTATGGGCGGGCTGATGCTGTCTTTTCCGTATATCTCCTATCAGATGTGGCGGTTTGTGGCGCCAGGATTGTATAAATCCGAGCAGGGGGCGTTCCTGCCTTTCCTGATCGCCTCGCCCTTCATGTTCTTTCTGGGCGCGTCCTTTGCGTTCTACATTGTCACGCCGCTGGCTTTTGATTTCTTTCTGGGCTTCCAGCAACCGGGGACGGTGCTGAACGAAGAGGTGTCCAATGGGACGGCAGGCATCGCCTTTCAGGGCTCTGCGCAGGAATACCTGAACCTGACGATCAAGTTTATCGTGGCCTTCGGGCTGTGTTTCCAACTGCCTGTCCTGCTGACGCTGATGGGCAAGGCGGGGCTGGTGTCGGCCGAAGGTCTGGGCAATGTGCGCAAATATGCCGTGGTTGCCATTCTGGTGCTGGCAGCCCTTGTCACGCCTCCTGACGTCATCACGCAGGTGATCCTGTTCGTCGTGGTCTACGGGCTTTACGAAATCTCGATCTGGCTGGTCCGCCGGGTAGAGACCAAGCGCGAGGCACGTCTGCGCGCCGAAGGCTACTATGACGATGAGGACATCGAAGATCCGCTGATGAAGGACTTCGACGATAAATGAGAAAATCCAAGTCGCTGAAACGTATCGCCCAGGCGCTGGAGCGTATGGCACCTGCACCGCTGGATGCCCCGGATTTCGATCAGGCCGATGCGTTTGTCTGGCATGTCGCGCCCGATCGGTTGCAACCCGTCCCACGGGTCAACCGGGTGGATCTGTCGCTGCTGATCGGTGTTGACCGGTCGCGTGACACGTTGCTGGCAAATACGCTGCAATTCGCCCGCGGATTGTCCGCCAATAATGCGTTGCTTTGGGGCGCGCGCGGGATGGGAAAATCCTCGCTGGTCAAGGCGGTTCACGCGTCGGTTCTGGCAGACGGGCTGCCGCTGAAGATCGTCGAATTGCAACGTGAGGATCTGCCGTCGGTGGGGCGTCTTCTGGCGCTGCTGCGCGGCTCTGACCACCGGTTCCTGCTGTTCTGCGATGATCTGTCCTTCAGCCATGACGACCAGCATTACAAATCGCTCAAGGCGGTTCTGGATGGCGGGATCGAAGGGCGCCCGGACAATGTGGTGTTCTACGCCACCTCCAACCGCCGCCACCTGATGCCGCGCGACATGATTGAGAATGAGCGTTCGTCCGGGATCAACCCGTCCGAGGCGGTCGAAGAGAAGGTCTCGCTTTCGGACCGTTTCGGGCTTTGGCTGGGCTTCCATCCGTGCAGTCAGGACGAATATCTCGCAATGATCCGGGGCTATTGTGACGCTTATGGCGTTGAGATCGACGACGAGACATTGCGTGCCGAAGCGATCGAGTGGCAAGCCACGCGAGGGGCCCGGTCGGGCCGCGTCGCCTGGCAATATTTCACGGATCTGGCTGGGCGCAGGGGCGTCGCTTACAGCTAATCCGGCCAGCTGTGCGGATTATAGACGCGGCACCAAAAGATCTGCCGCCTCGGTACCGTTTTTCTGAGAATGACCTTCGTTGCATGGCCTTTCATTCCTGAAATGCCATGCAGAAACTGGTTTAGCGGATCAATCTTAGCGCAGATACGGCGTCGGATCGACGCTTTCAAAGCCTTCGCGCACCTCAAAATGCACATAGGACGGGTTCCCCGACCGGATTTTGCCGATTGACTGACCACGGCTGACATTATCGCCCTTGGAGACGCTGATATCGTCCACCCGGATGTAAACCGTCATCAGGTTGTCTGGGTGTTTGACAACCACGATGGGGATATTGTTCTCGTCGGTGGTGATCGCCGCAACCTTGCCGCTTGCAGCCGCTTTGACCGGGGTGCCGGGGTTGGCAGAGATGTCGATGCCTTCGTATTTACCCTTGCTGTATTCGCGGATGATAGAGCCGTCGACCGGCATGCTCATCTTCGCATTCGACGTGGGCTGGGTGGTCTGCGCCGCAAGGTTTGGCGAGGCCGGAGCGGGTGTCGGCTTTGACGCCGCTGCCGGTGTTTCAGCCGGCAGCGGTTTGGAGGCGCTTGGCGGCGTTGGCGTCGGACTGCCGGTACCAGGAGCTTCGGTCGTTCGGATTGCCTGGCTGGAGGACGCGGATGCGGCAGAGCTTGGCGCTTGTGTGACGGGTGGGATCAGCAGGTATTGACCTTCCCGTATCGTGAATTCCCCATCGAGCCCGTTCCATTCCGACAGGGCGCGTACCGACACACCGTAAAGCCGCGATATGGTGAATGCGGTCTCGCCGCGTGCGACCTTGTGGCGGATCGGTTCCAGCCCGCTCTGGCCAGAGGCAGGCGAGGCGGTGGGACGCGCGGGCGTCGCGGGCGTGCTGTCGATTGCGGCACCTGCCAGTTCGGTCACACTGATTTGTCCGGCCGCGCTTGTCCCGGTGGCGGATGAGGGTTCCGCAACGCGGCGGGGCAGGGCGATGACTTCCCCACTACGCAGCGAGTCGCCGGGTTGGATGCCGTTGTGACGCGCCAGTTCGTCGGCAGGCAGGCCGATCCGGTTTGCGACGCTTTGCAGGGTGTCGCCGCGCCGGGCGATGGCAACCTGATAATTCGGATAAGAAATGATGCCGCGATCATCCGGCTTCGGCCTTGATGCGGTGGCCGATTGCGCGGCGTCCGATGTATCGAACGCGCCGCCGATCCTGCCGCGCAGGTCCAGATCCAAGGGGCGTTCGCAGGCGGTCAGCAGCACAAGGGCGCTGCTGGCAAGCAGTGCGGCGGGAAAGCGTCGGGTCGCGTAAAGCGTCATCTCGATATCCTCAATGCGCCCCTTGTTGGACCGGGGCGTCATGGCAATTAACTCAAGGGCTGGTCAGCCGTCCTTGCCCAGACCTTCAACCAGCGGCACAAACCGTACGGAGCGCAATTCATCATAGTCATACCCGTCTTCGTGGCGCGTCACCCTGATCAGGCTTTGCACCGTGTCAGACTGCCCCACCGGCAGCACCATGATACCGCCAATCTTGAGCTGCGCCAAGAGCGGTCCGGGGGGGTCCTCGGCCGCGGCAGTGACCAGAATCCGGTCAAACGGTGCCTGATCGGGCAGACCAAAGCTGCCATCCGCTGTCAATGTGGTGATATTGGACAGGGCGAGGCTTTCGAAAATCGCGCGGGCCTCTTGTACAAGTCGTCGGTGGCGGTCGATCGTATAGACCCTGCGGGCAAGCTGGCTGAGGATCGCGGCCTGGTAGCCAGAGCCGGTGCCGATCTCCAGCACCTTGTCGCGAGGACCAAGGTCGAGCGCCTGTGTCATCAACCCCACCACCGAGGGCTGGCTGATGGTTTGTCCGCAGGCGATGGGAAGCGGCATGTCCTCATAGGCGCGTTCGGAGAAATAGCCGCGAATGAAAGGACCGCGGTCGATCTTTTCCATCGCGGTCAGAACCCGCGAGTTGGTCACGCCCTTGGAGCGCAGCGCGTAGAGGAACTGCATTTTCTGCGTGGCCTCTGCTGTCATGCGAAGACGTCTTTGAGCGGATCCAGAAGATCATGCGCCGTCAGATCCGCGCGCATTGGTGTTACCGAGATATAGCCGTCAAGATTGACGGCGGCATCCGCGCCTGCATCGGTTTGCGCCCGCTGGTCACCGCCCTTGATCCAGAGAAAACGACGGCCCGAAGGGCTGTCATGCGGTTCGACAGAGAAGGACGTATCGCGGCGCAGACCTTGTGGCGCAACGCGTGTGCCTTTGACATCCGCGGCCGGGACCGGCGGAAAGTTGACGTTGTAGAACGTCTGGTAGCCGGGCGTATTGGATGGTTTAGAATTGAGAATGCGGCGGATGGTGTCCGCGCCATGTTTTGCTGCGGCCTCGAATGGATTATCGAGCATATTGTTTCCGGGGCCGTAATATTGCGACAGTGCAATGGCGGGCAGGCCTTGCAGGGAGGCTTCGAGCGCGCCGCCGATTGTGCCCGAGTACAGCGTGTTTTCCGCCGAGTTGTTGCCCCGATTCACCCCTGACAACACAAGGTCGGGGCGGGTATCTTTCATCACCTCATGCAGGCCCGCCAGTACGCAATCAGCCGGGCTGCCCTCGGCGGCAAAACGGCGTTCGTCCATCTGGATGACCATGAAAGGGTGGGTGTAGCTGATGCAATGGCCGACGCCGGATTGTTCAAAGGCCGGGGCGACGGTCCAGACCTCGCCGTCGCCTCCTGCGATGTCTCTGGCGATGTCATGCAGAACTTTCAGACCCGGCGCGTTGATGCCGTCGTCGTTGGTGATGAGAATACGCATGTTTTGCCCCCTGGTGCCTTTGGCACTCAATAGTAGAGGGGCGCGCGCGGGGCAAGCGGCGGAACGCCTTGCTCGGACAGCGCCCGCCCACCCTCCCTGCTGCCCTCGCAAGGCGTGCGCCCATTCGGGCGCGGCGTTGCGAAATCGGAGTTGCCAGGCATGAGGGGTGACAATGTGGTTTTGGCGCGTTCGAATGTCTGACCGTTTACCGGATCTGCGCCAGTAGTCTGTCGGCTTCGCTTCGGGGACGCGCAAGGGGCGTTCGGTCCTCTCCGGGGAAAAACCGTGCCCGTGTTGCGGTGGGCATAGGTTGCGGGGTCAAAACGTGGACCTGTGGTCCGGTATTGACCGATTCCGCCGCCCAGGACCGGACAAGGGCCATCTGTGCCGCCTTGGTCGCGCCATAGGCTCCGAAGAACTTACGCCCGGCTTGCGGATCGTCGAAGAACAGCGCTTGCCCGTCACTGCCCAGCAGTGGTGCGATAAACGGGATCAGCGCCCCCATAACGGTCACATTCACGTCGACGGATTTGCCCCAATCCTTTGCATCCATATGCGAGGCCGGTGACAGGGGGGCGGCGTGGATCGCCGTGTGCGCCCAAAGTGCCACGGGACCCGCCCCGGCCTCCGAGCCGGGGCCCCACCGATCATAGATCGACCGGCACAGTTGGGCCATGGCATCGACATTGGTCACATCCATCGGTGCCAAGGTGGCACTGCCCCCCTTGGCCTGAATGCGGTCGTCCAGCTCTTCCAGCGCGCCGGTCGTCCGGGCAACCGCAACGATGTGATGCGTCTCGCAAAGCGCTTCGGCAAGAGCCGCGCCAAGTCCTCGAGAGGCACCGGTGATGAGGGCGATTTTCTGATCCATGGCTGCGTCTTGCGACAAGAGCACAGCGCGGTCAAGGGGGAGGCCCGCGCCCGTCTTGGCGATCAGGGCACCGCCAGCCAGTTGGTCTTGCCATTTTGCGCGAGGGCCAGCTTGCCTTCGTCAATGGCCAGCACCTTGGCACCGCCGATCTTGTCGCCGATGGCGACGCGCGCAACCCGTCCACTGGACAGTCGCAGCAATGCCTTGGGATTGTTTGCCGGCCCGAAGGTGCCGAGCAGGATCAACTTTCGCAGGTTGCTCTTGCTCTGCTCGGTCGCCTTGTCGAAGACAAATTGCGGCGTGGAGGTCGTTTCTGATTGAGCCATGTTCTTTGCTTGTGCTGATTGTGACTGACGGGATCTATGCTGCAATGCAGCATAATTAAACCCCGTTGGCTCAACCCGGCATCCGGATGGCGGGAAACCGCCGTCCGGTAAGGCAAAGCGCCCGGATTCAGCCTTTGCTGGCCTCCATCCGCACGCGTTCGCGCGGTTTCGGGTCGTCGCCCGTGGCGGGCCAACCTTCGCGCTGTTTTGCGCGGTCGCCGTCTGTTTCCTCGGTCTGATCGTGGAACAGATGCACCTGGGTCGGGTAGGGCATATCGATGCCCGCCTCGTCGAGCGCGATATAGACCGCTTGCAGCACCTCGCCAAATGTGTGGATCTGGGACGCGCGGTCGGATTTGGTCCACCAGCGCAGACGGACGACATTGGCCGAATCGCCCAGTTCCACGGGAATGGTTTCGGGCATTGGGTCGTCCAGCACCCCCTCGACGCGGCTTGCGGCACTGACCATCAGCTTGCGGGCCTCGTTCCAGTCATCATTGCAGCCGATACCGATATCATATTCGGAACGGCGCGTTTCGAAGGCCGTGTTGACGATCACGCTGGCTGTGTAGATTTCCGCATTGGGGATCACAACGCGGCGTCCGTCATAGGTCTTGATCAGGGTGGCGCGGGTTTCGATCCGTTCGACCGTGCCCTCATGCCCGCCGGAAACGATCTGGTCGCCGACCTCGAAGGGCTGACGCAGAAGTATAAGGATACCTGCCAGCATGTTCTGGAGGATGTCCTTGAAGGCAAAACCGATGGCGACCGAACTGACGCCAAGCCCCGCGATCAGGTCGCCGGGGGTCAGGCTGGGGGCCACGATGGTGACGGCGAGCATCAAACCGATGATTGTGACGGTCCAGCGTAGCAGGCTGCCACCGACATCGCCAAGACTGGGGCGGTCACGCTTGCGCGCGAACCGACGGACCAGACCTCCAAGCCCAAGCGCTATCAAATAGAAGAGGACAAAGACCACGATGGCGACGGCAATGTTCGGCAGCAGGCGAAACAACCCGTCCAGCCACGCATCCAGTTTGTCGAAAATCAGTCCGGGGTTGGCGTCAACTTCTTCCAAAAACACTCTCCTGCTGTAAAGGCAGGAGTAAACGCGCCTAGTATCGGCAAAGTTCCGCCGGAAGCGCGCCGAGATGCGGGCGCGGCAGGTTCATCCGTGGCCAGAGCCCTGCCTTATTCGGCGGCCGTTTTCATCTTGAAGCCTTTTTCGATCATATCCGCAGGTTCGACCGGATATTCGCCCGAGAAACACGCATCGCAATATTGCGGTTGTTTGCGATCGCGGCCTTCGGCTTCGCCCACGGCGCGGTACAACCCGTCAAGCGAGATGAAGCGCAGCGAGTTGACCTGAAGATGTGCGCACATCTCGTCTTCGGACATGGTGGCGGCCAGCAGTTTTTCGCGCTGTGGCGTATCGACCCCGTAAAAGCATGGCCAAGCCGTGGGGGGCGAAGCGATGCGGAAATGCACCTCTGCCGCGCCTGCATCAAGGATCATCTCCTTGATCTTGCGGCTGGTGGTGCCGCGCACAACCGAATCGTCGACGAGAATGACGCGCTTGCCCTTGATCAGCGCGCGGTTCACGTTCAACTTCAGCCGGACGCCCATGTTGCGGATCTGCTCGGTCGGTTCAATGAAGGTTCGGCCCATATATTGGTTGCGAATGATGCCCATCGCATAGGGAATGCCAGATTCCTGGCTGTAGCCGATGGCCGCCGGTGTGCCGCTATCGGGCACGGGGCAGACGAGATCGGCGTCCACCGGTGCCTCGCGGGCCAGTTCAACACCGATCTGGCGACGCGTTTCATAGACAGACCGGCCACCAATGATCGAATCGGGGCGGCTGAAATAGACATGCTCGAAGATGCAAAAGCGGGGCTTGCGCGCGCGGAAGGGGCGGATGCTTTCGACACCCTTATCGGCGGTGATCACGACCATTTCGCCCGGCTCGATCTCGCGCACATATTCCGCGCCGATGATGTCAAGCGCGCAGGTCTCCGAGCTTAGCGCCCAGCCGTCTCCGATCTTGCCCAATACCAGCGGACGCACGCCCAGCGGATCGCGCACACCGATCAGCTTTGTCCGGGTCATGGCAATCACGGAAAACGCGCCTTCGACACGGCGCAGCGCATCTTCCATCCGCTCGGGGATATTGCGTTGCAACGACCGCGCCATAAGATGAATGATGCATTCGCTGTCGCTTGAGGACTGAAAGATCGAGCCGCGTTCGATCAGCTCGCGGCGCAGCGCGTCGGCATTGGTGATATTGCCGTTATGCGCAATCGCCGCACCACCCATCGAGAACTCGCCAAAGAAAGGTTGCACGTCGCGGATTTGCGTCGGCCCCTTCGATCCGGCGGTGGAATAACGGACATGCCCGATGGCCAGCGGTCCGGGAAGGGTTTCCATCAGCGATTGCGAGGTGAAATTATCCCGGACATAGCCGAAGCGCCGGGCAGAGTTGAAACCTTGCTCGGCGTCGTGGCTGACGATGCCGCCGGCCTCTTGACCGCGATGTTGCAGCGCGTGCAGGCCAAGCGTTACGAAATTGGCCGCATCGGTGACGCCGACAACGCCAAAGATACCGCATTCCTCGCGCAGTTTGTCATCATCGAAAGGGTCGGTCGTGGGCATGATCTTGGACAAGACAGAAGGCTCCGAATCCCAGGTCAGATCTTGTGCCCCGTCTTAGAGGGTGATCTGCCGAGTGTCACGAAAGGATCACAAATAGATGCGCCAAGCGGCGAATTAGCGGTAACATTGGCGCGAGAAGCGATATTCCGGTGTCTGGCGGCAATCTGACGCAACCTAAAGAAGATTGCGCCATGAAGGTTATTCCCAACAGCTGACCAGAACGGTCATGCCGCTGGCCAGTCGGGTCAGGTCTTCGGGTGCCATTGGTGTGGCGGCTGCCGCGGGGTCTATCGTAACGCCGAGCGTGCCGAAAAACTCGCGCAGGGTGTTGGCATCGGCGGCAAAGCTGACCTCATCGGGCAATTGTTTGCCGCCTTCGTCACGCGGCAGAAGCATGCCCAGAACAGCGCCGCCCGTGTCATAGACCGGGCCGCCTGCATCGCCGGGATGGGCGTTCACCGCCAGTCGTTCCAGCCGCTCGTCGCCCGACAGGCCGCGCAGATCCTGAAGCGTGCCATAGGTCACGGTCGGCGCGCTGAGAACGCCGCCGAAACTGTAGCCGGAAATTGCCACTTCGGATTGCAACCGGGGAGGGGTCTGGCGGAAGGATGCCACCGAGATTGGTGCCAGCTGCGACGCAGGACGCAGCACGGCAATCCCAAGATCGGGGTCGCTGGCAATCACGGTGGCCTCATGTTCGCCATCCAGCGTGATGCGTGCGCATTGCTGCGTGGCCTCGCTGGTGGTGGCGACCGATCCATCGCGGCTGATATAGAAGCCCGAGCGCGAAATCTTCGGCCGACGTACGTTTAACCCTGCGACCAGATCAATGTTCTGCGCGTCATCCTTGAATTGAGCGGGGTCCAGCACGGCGGGGGTGGTGGCAAATGATTTCTGCATCTCGGCCAAGACGCGCGTGCGGCGTTCTTCGTCGCCTGCGGGCCAGACCAGGGTGAAGCCCTTAATGGTGCCATTCACGACGCGTGCTTCGGTATGGCTGGTGATGCGGGCGTTGCTGCCCGTCAGGGTAAAGCTGTTGCGCTGCCGTTCACGCGGGCCTTCCAGCGGCACGATCTCCAACGTCTGCATGATTTCGTACAGGCCATAAAGCGTGTCGCGGTCGCCGGGCTGCGAGATCAGGATGACGCGCGCGTCAAAGTCTGTTGTCGGCGTGTAATGTACGAACGGTGCTTCGTAATGATCGAATGCAACAATGCCCATTGGCAGCTGCATGGTGATGCCTGCCTTGGATTCGGTCACTTGCCGCAGGCCCATCCCGTCCAGCACCGCATTATACTGTTTCAGCAGGTCGGCGCGCTGGCGCGTGGTCAGAATGCCGGTCGCCTCGAACCCGTTGTCACGTTGCCATTGCGCCATGGACCCACGGGTTCCGCGCCCGAAAGCACCGTCTATGCCTGCGTTGTAAACCCCGGCCCACCGCAAGGCGATCTGTAGCTCTTCACGCTCTGCGCGGGTCAGTTGCGCCTCGCTGGCGCGGGCCTGACGCGGGGTTTCGTCAACGACTGCTGGAGCCGCGGGTGTCTGCACAGCCTGTTGAGGCAGCTCTGGCGTTTCGACCTGCGGAACCGGCTGGGGGCGCGGCGCGTTCAGGGCGGCACCAACCGGCCAGAACTGACGTCCGTATTGGCCCGGCTCCTCGATATAGGAATCGCGCGGCACCTGACCATTCCCGCGCAGTTGCCGCAGCAATGCCTCGGCCTCTGCGCGCGGATAGGGACCAAGAGCCAACCCGTACCAGCCGCCTCCAAGCGAAAAGCCGTTCACATCATTCAGCACCGACGCGTAGTCGCGCGCGCGATCCTCGGCGCGTGTCAGGCTGGGTTGTGCTTCGATCTGGATATAGGCCATGTCCTGCGCGATAGCGGCCTGTGCCATGAAAAATGCTGCGACCAGCGAAAATATGAACTTTGGCATACGAATGGTAATTCCTGCTCTTCGTCTTTTTGGGTTTGGGCCTTTTTGGCAGTTTTATCAAATAGGACGGTGAGCGCACTACAAATTATGGTCAGAGCCGTGATTGACGCTTGACGCACCTGAGAATAGGTAGGCCGTGGATCACAAAGGGGCAGGTCATGGACGCACGCTCAGGCAAACCGCGCAGTTTTCAGGAGATTATCCTGCGGCTTCAAAGTTATTGGGCCAGCAAGGGCTGCGCCATGCTGCAACCCTACGATATGGAAGTGGGCGCGGGCACGTTTCACCCGGCCACGACGTTGCGCGCTTTGGGGCCAACCCAATGGGCTGCGGCCTATGTCCAGCCCTCGCGCCGTCCGACCGACGGGCGCTATGGCGACAGCCCCAATCGTTGGCAGCACTATTATCAGTATCAGGTCATCATCAAACCCAGCCCGCCGGATCTGCAAGATCTGTATCTCGGCTCGCTGGAGGCGATCGGCATCGACATGGCACTGCATGACATCCGCTTTGTCGAGGATGACTGGGAAAGCCCCACTCTGGGTGCCTGGGGTCTGGGCTGGGAGGTTTGGTGCGACGGGATGGAAGTCAGCCAGTTCACCTATTTCCAGCAGGTTGGCGGGCATGATTGCCACCCCGTCTCGGGTGAGTTGACCTATGGGCTGGAGCGGCTGGCGATGTATGTTCTGGGCTTTGACGACGGCAATCTGATGCCGTTCAACGACCCGGACGCGCCGATCCCGCTGACCTATGGCGATGTGTTCCGCGAAGCAGAGGCACAATATGCGCGCTGGAATTTCGACGTGGCCGATACCGATGTGCTGATGCAGCATTTCAAGGATGCCGAGGCCGAATGCAACCGCATTCTGGCCCAGCCCGAGGACGACCCCAAAACCGGGCGGCGGATCGTGATGGCGCAGCCAGCCTATGATCAATGCATCAAGGCCAGCCATCTTTTCAACCTGTTGGACGCGCGCGGCGTGATCTCCGTGACCGAACGTCAAGCCTATATCGGCCGGGTCCGCGCGCTGGCCAAGCAATGTGCCGATGCGTTCGTGCAGACCGACGCCGGGGGTTGGGCGGCCTGACGTCCCGGCAAGCCTGATGCCGTCCATATCGAACGGCCTGCGCCGCCCATCAAACCGGGGCACGCCGAGGGGCGGACAATCCGCGAAACAAGGCAATCATTGCCTCAGAAGACAGGACACGATTCGATGATGGGCAAGCTTCTTGGCGCGGTCATCCTGCTGTCAGCACTCGCGGCGGGCATCGCAATCTACTATTTTCAGGTCTACGGCTTTTATACAGAGGTCGAACCGCACGGCACCGATGACGTGATGCTGACCTCCATGACCACTGGTGAGCGGGAGCCGATCCCTTACGACGCGTTCCGTGCGATTGACGCGGACAGCTCTCCAATCCGTTACCGCGCATGTTTTTCCACACGGCAAAGCCTTGACGCGTTGGACGGTGCCTTTGCCCCCTATGAAGGCGCTGCCCCGCGCGTGGCACCGGGATGGTTCGACTGTTTCGATGCCGAGGAAATCGGCGATGCGCTGGCCGATGGCAGCGCGCTGGCCTTTCTGGGGCAGCGCAACATCGAATACGGGATCGACCGGGTGGTTGCGGTCTTTGACGATGGCCGCGGCTTTGTCTGGCACGAGATCAACGACTGCGGCGACAAGGCCTATGACGGCAGCCCGGTCGATGAAACCTGTCCCGACCGACCGAACTGATGGCAAGGCGGGCGGGCCTTGCACGGATGCGGATTGTCTGTGCGATTTTCTGCGCTTGCACTGGACCCTCGCCAGCCTTGCCGTTATCCAAACCGCGAATGAGGCGTCCTGCCGTGGGCAGGGGGCGATGACGCAAGGGTGCCACCGATGCCGGATCTTCTGATCGAACTGTTCTCCGAGGAAATTCCAGCGCGCATGCAGGCGCGTGCGGCAGAGGATCTGAAGACGCGGGTGACGGAAGGGCTGGTCGAGGCGGGCCTGACCTATGCAGGCGCGGCCGGTTTTGCCACGCCGCGCCGTCTGACGCTGGCTGTCGAAGGCCTGACCGGCCGCTCGCCTACATTGCGCGAGGAACGCCGTGGGCCGCGTGTCGATGCGCCTGAAAAGGCCGTCGAGGGGTTCTTGCGCGGTGCCGGTCTGACGCGCGATCAATTGGAAAGCCGCGAAGAGAAGAAAGGCACGTTCTTCTTTGCCGTGGTCGAAAAGCCGGGCCGCGACGCAAACGTGATTGTGGCCGAGGTGCTGGAAGGCGTTGTGCGCAACTTCCCGTGGCCCAAGTCGATGCGCTGGGGCGATGGCAGCCTGCGCTGGGTGCGGCCGCTGCACCGGATCCTGTGCATCCTGACCACCGAGGCAGGCGCGGAAGTTGTTCCGCTGGAGATTGACGGGATCAAGGCCGCAGACGTGACAGAGGGCCATCGCTTCATGGCGCCGGGCGCGTTTTCCGTAACGTCGTTCGAGGATTACGCGGCGAAGTTGAAGCGCGCCAAGGTGATCCTGACGCCAGACGAGCGCGCCGACCATATCTGGCAGGAGGCCAGCAACATGGCTTTTGCATCCGGGCTGGAAGTGGTCGAGGATCGCGGCTTGCTGGCCGAGGTTGCGGGGCTGGTCGAATGGCCGGTCGTGCTGATGGGCGCGATTGACGAGGCTTTTCTTGGCCTGCCGCCCGAAGTGCTGCAAACCTCGATGAAAGAGCATCAGAAGTTCTTTTCCGTCAGGAATGCCAAGACCGGGCGGATCGAGCAATTCGTGACCGTCGCCAACCGCGAAACCGCCGATCAAGGCGCGACCATCTTTGCGGGCAACCGGAAGGTTCTGTCGGCGCGGCTGGCGGATGCGAAATTCTTCTGGGAGAATGACCTGCGCACGGTAAAGCGCGAGGGCATGACCGCCTGGACCAACCGTCTGGCCGATGTGACCTTCCATGCCAAGCTGGGCAGTCAGGCCGACCGGATCAACCGCATCGGCGCGCTGGCGCGCGAGATTGCGCCGATGGTGGGCGCCGATGCCGATCTGGCCGAACAGGCCGCGAAGGTCGCCAAGGCCGATCTGTCCTCGGAAATGGTCTATGAATTTCCAGAACTTCAAGGACTTATGGGGCGATATTACAGTGACGCCGCAGGCTTGCCGCCCGAAGTGGGGGCGGCCTGTCAGGAACACTACTCCCCCCTCGGCCCGTCTGACGACGTGCCAACGGCCCCAGTCTCCGTCGCCGTGGCGCTGGCCGACAAACTGGACACGCTGATTGGCTTCTGGGCGATCGACGAAAAACCCACCGGTTCGAAAGACCCCTATGCCCTTCGTCGAGCAGCGCTGGGGGTGATCAGGCTTTTGTTGGCAAATGAACTTCACGCCAGCATGGACCAAATAATTCTTGATCACATCACATTCATTTTTGTTTTACGCAAAGGTACGGTTAGACCGCCCAACTCTTCCGTCAAACAAGCGATAATATCGGACCTTAGAGAGTTACTTTCGTCAGAAGGCAAAGGTGAACCAGTCGAACCAAATTTGTTTCAGGCCGATTTGATGAAACTTCAGACAACGGCTGCCGACCTCCTCTCCTTCATCCACGACCGTCTCAAGGTTCACCTGCGCGACGAAGGTATTCGGCATGACGCCATTGACGCCTGCCTAGCCATGCCCGGCAATGACGATCTGACACTGTTGGTGAAACGGGCGCGGGCTTTGTCGGATGTTCTCAAAACCGAAGACGGGGCCAATCTGGTGCAGGGCTTCAAGCGCGCCAACAATCTTTGGAGAGATGAAATGAAGAAAGCCGGCGTTGAAGATGATGAGTTATTTCTTAAGGCAATTCAGATTTTGGAGGACGCCGAGGAAAACGACGGCGTCGAATATTCCTTCGGCGCGGATGTGAAATTCGCCGAGAGCGACGAGGAAAAAGCGCTGTTTGTCGCACTTGATGTCGCCGATGCCCGGATCAAACCCGCGATGGCCAAGGAAGACTTTGCCGAGGCGATGGCCGCCATGGCCGATCTGCGCGCGCCGATTGATGCGTTCTTCGAGGCCGTGCAGGTCAATGACGACAACGCGGTGCTGCGGCGCAACCGGTTGAACCTGCTCAGCCGGATCCGGCAGACCTGTCTGGCCGTCGCGGACCTTACGTCAATCGAAGGTTGAGCGTCTGCGATGACCGTAACACTTGGCATATGCCACTGGCGGCGTATGCTGCGCAGCAGATACAAGGATGCTGCATGTGCACAATGATGATCCGGCCGTCACTCTGATCACGCCAACCTCTCCGGTGTCCGCGCCCACCCATGGCGGCCGTGCCAAATGCCTGCAACGGCTGGTGCGGCTCGATCTGCCGGTGCCCCGGACGGTGGCGCTGTCCTTTGATACCGTGCAGAAGATCGCGCAGGGCAGCATGCCGGACGTGCCCGCCATTCTGGAGGAATTTCCCGACGGTGCGCTGCTGTGTGTGCGCCCCTCATCCGAAGACCCCGACTGGGGCGGGCCGGGGGCGGTGCTGAATATCGGCATGAATGACGCCCGCTTTGCCGATCTGACCGAAAAGATTGGCCAGGACGCGGCGGCGCAACTTTATATGCGGTTCATTCAGGCCTATGCGGCGCATGTGGCGCGGCTTGATCCGGATATGTTCGACGGGATCGACGGCGCCGGGCCGCGCAGGCTGGCGCAGGCGCTGGCCGCCTATGAGGAAGAGGCCGAAGAGGCGTTTCCGCAATCGACCGCCGTGCAACTGGCAGAGGTGTTGCGATCCATGGCGCGGGCCTGGGGCGGCACCACGGCGCGGCTTCTGCGCGAGGCCAAAGGCGCACCGGTCGATGCCGGGCTGGGGCTTGTGGTGCAGGAAATGGCGCTTGGCGTGGGGCAGGCCGAATGCGGCTCCGGCGTGCTGCAAATGGTCAATTCCGATACCGGGCTGCCGCAGATCACCGGCCGTTACCTGAGCCAGAGCCAGGGCCGCGAAGCCCTGTCCGGCCCCGAGGCGATCTATCTGGAGCGCGACACGCGCGGCCCGTCGCTGGAGGAGCTCGCCCCCGAGGCGTTCGCCGCGCTGAAGGTGAACGGGGCGTTAATGCGCCGGAAGCTGCGCGAGGAAATGCAGATCGAGTTCACCATCGACAATGGCGCGCTGTTCATTCTGGACGGGGTGCGGGTCCGGCGTTCGCCCCGCGCGGCCTTGCGGATCGCGGTTGCGCTGGCCAATGACGGCATCATCTCGCGTCAGGAAGCGCTGATGCGGGTCGAGCCGCGGGCGCTGAGCGAATTGCTGCACCGGCAGGTCGATACGGCGGCGGCGCGTGACAGGCTTGGCACCGGGATCAATGCCAGCCCCGGCGCGGCGACCGGCCGGATCGTGTTTTCGGCCAATGCCGCACAGGCGAGTGCGGCGCGGGGCGAGTCCTGTGTGCTGGTGCGCCGCGAAACCTCGCCCGAGGATATTCGCGGCATGCATGCGGCCAGCGCGGTGCTGACCGAACGCGGCGGGATCACCAGCCATGCGGCGGTGATTGGCCGGGGGATCGGGCTGCCTTGCGTGGTGGGCGCGGCGCGGATGCGGTTCCAGATCCGGCGCGGCCTTCTGACGGCAGAGGACGGGCGCACCTTCCGCGAAGGCGACGTGATCACCATCGACGGCACCAATGGCGAGGTGCTTGCCGGGGCGCCGCCGATGATCGAGGCGGCCCTTGGCGAAAGCTTCAAGACCTTCATGGCCTGGGCTGACGAAGAACGCGACATCGGCATCCGCGCCAATGCCGATACGCCCATGGACGCGCAGACCGCCCGGAATTTCAATGCGCAGGGCATCGGCCTGTGCCGCACCGAACATATGTTCTTCGAGGCGGACCGTCTGACGGTGATGCGCGAGATGATCTTTGCCGATGCGCCTGACGACCGCCGCTCTGCGCTGGAACAATTGCTCCCGATGCAGCGCGCCGATTTCACCGAATTGTTCCGCATCATGCAGGGTCAGCCGGTCTGTATCCGCCTGTTCGACCCGCCCCTGCACGAATTCCTGCCCTCGGACCGCGCGGGCCTGCGCGATCTGGCCGAGGCGCTGGATCTGCCGGTCAGCGATGTGACGCGCCGGGTCGAGGCGATGGGGGAATACAACCCGATGCTGGGCATGCGCGGCGTCCGTCTGGGCATCACCGTGCCGGAAATCTACGACATGCAGGTCCGCGCCATTTTCGAGGCCACGATAGAGGCCAGCCGCGACGGCGACCCGGTCGTGCCGGAGGTGATGATCCCGCTTGTGTCGGCCAGCCGCGAGGTGGAACTGGTGCGCAAGCGGATAGATGCGGTCGCCGCCGCCGTGAAGGCCGAGCAGCAGACAGAGTTCGATTACCGGCTGGGGGTGATGGTCGAAACGCCGCGCGCCTGTCTGCGCGCCGCCGACATCGCGGCCCATGCGCAATTCCTGTCCTTCGGAACCAATGACCTGACGCAGATGACTTACGGGCTGTCGCGCGACGATGCCGGGCGCTTCATGTCGGAATATGTCCGTCAACAGGTATTCCCCGAGGATCCGTTCCACATTCTTGACATCGAAGGTGTGGGAGAGCTGTTGCGTCTGGGGGTTGAACGCGGCCGGAAAAGCCGGGCCGACATCACCTTGTCGGTTTGCGGCGAACATGGCGGCAACCCCGAATCGATAGCATATTGCCGTCAGCTTGGTGTGGATTATGTCAGTTGCTCATCATTTCGCGTGCCGGGTGCTCGGTTGGCTGCGGCACAACTGGCAATCCGGGATGCCATGAAGGCATCAAATATGCCGATTCCATAGGTTTTTGCGCAGCATTATTTCCGTCGGGCGGATAATTGCTGGTTCCCGTGCGTAAGCTGGACGGATCTAGACAAAATCTTTAGGCACACATCGTTTGATCGCGGCAGCGCCCGTGATCACCTGCTGCCCTGCCTGAGGACCTGACCGATGTTTCGCTGCCTGACAATTGCCTTTACCGCTGCATTTCTGACAACTCAACCCGCATTTGCTGAATTGAGTTCCAACGCTGCACATGAATTGATCCGGCTGGAAAAAACCAGCCTTCAGGGTGTAAACCGCGCCCGGTTGAAGTGGATGGTCACGCCGACACCGGCATCTGTGACCGAGACCTACAAGCCTGCGCCAAACGAGATCAGCTACAGCAGCAAATGGCTTGCCGGCCAACCGTCGACCCAGGGGGGTCCGCAATGGCGCTGCCTGGCCGAGGCGCTTTACTTCGAGGCGCGGGGCGAGACGCTGAAAGGACAGTTCGCTGTGGCCGAGGTGATCATGAACCGGGTCGACAGTGCGCGTTATCCCGATTCGGTCTGCGGTGTGATCAAGCAGGGCACAGGCCGTAAATTTGGCTGCCAATTCACCTATACCTGTGATGGCGTCGCTGAACATATCGGCGAACCAGCCGCTTTCCGCCGCGTCGGCAAGGTCGCGCGCGCGATGTTGGACGGCGCACCGCGGGATCTGACCGATGGTGCCACATTTTATCACACCTCTGCCGTCAGCCCGAAATGGGCGCGCAAATTTGCCCGGACCGCCACGATCGGCGTGCATCATTTCTACCGCCGGGGTACGCAGATCTCCAGCAACTGATCGCGGAGGCGGCCGTTTTGGGCGGCTGATCCGCCATCCGGTATTCGCGCTTGCCCGTCTGCTCTGTTCATGTGACACAACTTTATTGCTACACCGGAGCGTCTCGCGCATGTCAAACGAAGTCCGTCTTGCCTTTGCACATCCACAGGAACGCGCAGAGGAGAGTTCTGATCACGCTCCGCTGGACCGCATTTCGCTGCGCGACCATATTGCCGAGATCGAGATCGGTGCCTTTCAGGCAGAACGCGGCACCACGCAGCGCATCTGTTTCAATGTCGTGGTCGAGGTTCAGCCGCTGACCGGCGATGTCGATGACGACGTGGACCGCATTCTATCTTATGACCGCGTCACCGAGGCGATCGCACACGAGCTGGGTGCTGAACGCCTCAATCTTCTGGAAACTCTGGCAGAACGCATTGCCGAGCGGATCCTTCTGGAACCTCAGGCCATCCGCGTCTTTGTTCGCATCGAAAAGCTGGACCGTGGTCCCGGTGCCCTGGGCGTGGAAATCGTCCGCGCCCGGCGTGAAAGTTCGGCAAGGCGGCCCTTGCCGGATGATATTCCGCATCCGCGCGTTGTCTATCTGTCCAACGCGGCGATGGCCGATCCGGATCTTGGCAAGATGATCGACAAATTGGTGGCGTCTGACGCGCCGCTGATCTTCTGTGTTGGTGTCCCGGATCAGGCCGGACCGATTGCGGGCGCGCCTCTCGCGCAACGTCGAATCGATCTGCTCGCTATCGAGCAGAATGGCTGGGTGCTTGCAGGGCTTGATCGACGCTGCGTCGTGGTGGAAACCCGGACAGAGCTCGACTGGGCGATGAAGAATGGTCAGATCTGTGTATGGGCTCCTTCGAAGATCGTGCTGGACGCGGTGGACGGCCCGGTCACACAGCACAGCGAAGGCGTTGCGCTTGCAGCATGGTTCTCGGGGCTGCTAGGTGCCTGCGAAATGCTGGTGATCGGCGAAACTCCGCCCGGCGATGTGCCCGTGCCGGTGCGCGCGCTCACCAAGGGGGCAGAGCTGTTCTGATCTCTTGCCAAGCCCGTGAGTGTGACGCATTCAAGACCCATGAACGCATATTACCGACCGCTGATCTGCCGTAACGGCCCACGCCCTGACACTGCGCTTGACGTGGCGGGCGGCCCCCATTGGTTCTGCGAGGCCGAGATGCGGCTGCGCGACGGAACGCGAAAACGTGTGCCGTTGTCCGCGGTGCCAGCGGCTTGGCAAGCCGCAATCTCCGCGCCGCGTGCTGATGTGGCCGGGCTGGCCCTGGACAGGCTACGCCTGATGGGCATTCTCAACGTCACACCCGACAGCTTTTCCGACGGCGGACAACATGACGGTTACGATGCCGCGATCTGCCATGCGACCGCCATGCAGCAGGCGGGTGCCGATCTGATCGACATCGGCGGAGAATCCACCCGGCCCGGTGCCAAACCCGTTCCGATCGAAGAAGAAATCGCCCGCACCGCGCCTGTGATCGCTGCGCTGACAAAGGCAAGTATCGGCCCGATCTCCATCGACACACGCAAGGTGCCCGTTGCCGAGCAGGCCGTCGCGTCTGGTGCCGGGCTGGTCAACGATGTCTCGGGTCTGGACCATGATGCCGCTATGGCGGGGTATGTCGCGCGCACGAAGCTGCCGGTGTGCGTGATGCACAGCCAGGGCGACCCAGAGGTCATGCAGGACGATCCGCGCTACAGCGATGTGTTGCTGGATGTGTATGATTTTCTTGCCGCCCGCGTGGCGCGATTGGAACAACTCGGTGTGCCGCGGGGACGTATCGTCGTCGATCCGGGGATCGGCTTTGGCAAGACCCAAGCCCACAATCTGGCGCTGCTGAACGGCATCTCATTGTTTCACGGGCTGGGCTGCGCCATTCTTCTGGGCGCATCGCGCAAGAAATTCATTGGCACGATTGGCGGCACGGCAGAGGCGGGCGCGCGGGTCGCGGGCTCGGTCGCGGTGGCGCTGGCAGGGGCGGCGCAAGGCGTGCAGATCCTGCGCATACATGACGTGGATGAGACACGGCAGGCACTGGCGCTCTGGTCGGCAATAGAACAAGGAGAGCAGTATGGGGCGTAAGCTATTCGGCACGGACGGTGTCCGGGGCAGGGCCAACAGCCATCCGATGACCGCAGAAATGGCGCTGGCCATCGGGGCCGCCGCCGGGCGCTATTTTCGCCGTGACAGGGATGGCGTTCACCGCGTAGTGATCGGCAAGGACACACGGTTGTCGGGCTACATGTTCGAAAACGCGCTGACGGCCGGGCTGACTTCGACCGGAATGAGCGTGCTGCTGCTGGGGCCGGTGCCGACGCCTGCGGTGGGCCTCCTGACGCCGTCGATGCGCGCCGATCTGGGGATCATGATCTCTGCCAGCCACAATCCCAGCCAGGATAACGGCATCAAGTTCTTCGGGCCGGACGGTTTCAAACTGTCGGATGACGCCGAAGCACAGATCGAGGCGATGGTCGCGTCCGGGGTTGACGTCGCCCCGGCGGACGAGATCGGCCGTGCCCGCCGGATCGACGATGGGCGTTTCCGCTATCAGGAACGTGTGAAATCGACATTGCCGCAAGGCCTGTCATTGGACCGGATGAAAGTCGTTGTGGATTGTGCCAATGGCGCTGCCTACCGCGCAGCACCTGAAGTCCTGTGGGAACTGGGTGCCACCGTGATTCCGGTCGGCGTGTCACCCAATGGCGAGAACATCAATCACGATTGCGGATCGACCAAGCCGCGCATCGCTGCGGAAACCGTGGTCGCACATGGGGCGGATGTCGGCATCTGCCTTGACGGTGATGCCGACCGGGTGATGATCATTGACGAGACCGGCACGGTCGCCGATGGCGACCAGATCATGGCGCTGATGGCCGCTCGCTGGGCCGAGGAACAGCGGTTGCGCGATGGCGTTCTGGTCGCAACGGTCATGTCCAATCTGGGGCTGGAACGGTTCCTCGACGCGCGCGGGCTAAGGCTGGAACGCACCGCCGTGGGCGACCGTTATGTGGTCGAGGCGATGCGCCGTGGCGGCTGGAACCTGGGCGGCGAACAGTCGGGCCATATCGTGATGACGGATTATGCCACCACCGGGGATGGTCTGATGGCAGGCCTGCAATTCCTTGCGGCGATGGTAAAATCCGGCAAACGCGCCAGCGAACTTGCGCGGAATTTCGAACCGGTGCCGCAAATGCTCAAGAATGTGCGCTTCGCCGCGGACCGCGCCCCTCTGGAGGTTGCCAGTGTCCAAAAGGCCATCGCAGCGGCCGAAGCGGACCTGAAAGGCAATGGTCGCCTCTTGATCCGCAAATCCGGAACCGAGCCGTTGATCCGGGTGATGGCCGAATCCGAAGACCAAGACCTGCTTGACCGGGTGGTGAACGACGTCGTCGCCTCGGTCGAAGCCGTTATCTAAGGCCTGCGCGACATATCGAAACCTCGCCGTAACGCTCCTTCCCCCTTCTTCTTGGTCAAAATACTCCGGGGAGCGCGAGGGGCTGGCCCCTCGCTTCCTTCGTGTCGCCAAAACACTGCCCCAAGAACAAGTAACCCCCAGCGCCTCAGCCGGATTTTTCGCCGGCGCGCCGGAACATGCGACGCAACGCACCGTATTGGCTCAGCGCGACGCCTGTCAGGATCAGCACAAGCGCCAGAAGCAGGGATCGGTGCAGCGGCTCTCCCAGAAGCAGGGCACCAAGCGTGACCGAACAAAGCGGCACGATGTAGTTGGTCAGGCTCATGAAGACCGGTCCGGCGCTGCGAATCACCAGGACCCGCAACAGGTTGGCACCTGCCGTGGGGATCAGGCCCAGCAAGGCAAGCAACATCAGGGTCCGGCCATCGGGCAGTGGCGGCGGCCCTTCGGCGATCCATGCCATGGGCACAACAAAGAGGCTTCCGAAGATCAGGGGCATCGCGGCCAGCCCGATACCGTCTATCGGTGGCAGCCGTCGCATCATGACAGAACTGATCGCGTAACAGGCGGCGGCCCCAAGGCAGGCGACACGGCCCCAAGGCTCCAATGCCGCGCCGGTTGTGGCCAGTGCCTGTCCGCCGATCAACACGGCGACGCCAGCAAAGCCGATCAGAAAACCGATCGTGCGGCGCAGCGTCATCCGTTCTCCGGGCACAAGAAAATGCGCAAGTGGCAAAACCATCAGCGCCACCGCCGCCATCGACACGCCCGCAAATGCCGATGTGACGAATTGCTGCCCCCAGCTTAGCAGGGCGAAAGGAATGGCGGCGCTGAACGCACCGGCAAAGGCAAGGGCGGGCCAGTCTTTCTGTTCGGTCAGGAATAAAGGAAAGCCGCGCAAGCCCCAGACGGCCACCGTCAGAGTGGCGGCAAAAGCGATCCGCGCGGCGGCCAGCCAAAAGGGGGTGATGCCTTGCAACGCCAGTTCGATGACAAGGAAGGTCGCCCCCCAGACCACGCCCAGGGCCAGCACCATGAACCAACTTCTCGAAGTGATCTCGGCAGGTTGCGTCATGCGATGACCTTGTAAGCTTTGCGGGGGCTTCAAAATTTCAGTCAGTGAACCGAGGCATTGGCGCGGTGGAACGAAAAAGGGGCACCCGACAAGGGGCGCCCCTTCGCGCTGATCCTGTGGATCAGATCAGTTCTTTGCTTTGTCGACCATCTTGCCGGCAGAGATCCAGGGCATCATGCCGCGCAGCTTTTCGCCGGTGGCTTCGATCTGGTGCTCGTCATTGATGCGGCGTGTCGCCTTGAAGGACGGCTGGCCAACGGCGTTTTCCAGCATGAAGTCACGCACGAATTTGCCGGTCTGGATGTCGGTCAGAACCTCTTTCATCCGTGCCTTTGTCTCGGCATAGGGCAGGATGCGCGGGCCGGAGACATACTCGCCATATTCGGCCGTGTTGGAGATCGAGTAGTTCATGTTGGCGATGCCGCCTTCGTAGATCAGGTCCACGATCAGCTTCACCTCGTGCAGGCACTCGAAATAAGCCATTTCCGGCTCGTACCCTGCCTCGACCAGCGTCTCGAACCCCATGCGGATCAGTTCGACCAGTCCGCCACACAGCACGGCCTGCTCGCCGAACAGGTCGGTTTCGCATTCCTCGCGGAAGTTGGTCTCGATGATGCCGGACCGCCCGCCGCCGATGGCGGAACAGTAGGACAGGCCGATTTCCAGCGCCTTGCCGGTGGCGTCATTCTCGACTGCCACGAGGCAGGGCACGCCGCCACCTTTGGTGTATTCGCCGCGCACGGTGTGGCCGGGGCCTTTGGGCGCCATCATGATGACGTCAACGCCGGGCTTGGGCTCGATCAGGCCGAAATGCACGTTCAGACCATGGGCAAAGGCAATGGCGGAGCCTTCTTTCAGGTTGTCGTGGACGTATTTCTTGTAGGTGTCGGCCTGAAGTTCGTCGGGCATGGTGAACATGATCAGGTCACACCAGGCCGCAGCTTCGGCGATGCCCATGACCTTGAGCCCTTCGCCTTCGGCCTTCGCGGCAGAGGGGGAGCCTTCGCGCAGGGCGACGACGACATTCTTGGCACCCGAATCGCGCAGGTTCAGCGCGTGGGCATGGCCTTGCGAGCCGTAGCCCAGAATGGCCACTTTCTTGTCCTTGATGAGATTGATGTCGCAATCGCGGTCGTAGTAAACGCGCATGAGGAATCCTTCCTTGGTGTTTGTTTGGGCGCACTCTACCCACCATGCCGCGATAGTGTTTGCGTTTTTCGCGTAAATCTGGAAATTGTAGGAGGTTCCATTCGTATAACGGAAAAAATTCGGTAAATTCATGCTGGACGATATCGACAGACGCATTCTGCGGCATTTTCAGGCCGCGCCGGAATCGGCCTCGGCCGATCTGGCGGACCGGGCAGGGGTCACGTCCAGCACATTGGCGCGCCGGTTGGAGCGCATGCGCGCGCGGGGCGTGCTGCGCGGCGCGCGGGCAGAGATCAACTGGCCGGTTCTGGGCTACACGGTCGAGGTCAGCCTGAGGGTGACGCTGGACAAGACCCAGCCCCGCGCGTTCGACGACTTCATCGAAGCCGCGCGCGAGGTTCCCGAAGTGATCGAGATCCAGACCTTTCTGGGGCAGGTCGATGTGCGCCTCTCGGTGATCGCGCGGGACATGGCGCATTATCAGGACCTTTATCGCAGCCGCATCCTGACCTTGCCGCATATCTCGGATCTGGATGCGCTGATGCATGTGGCGCGGTTGAAAACGGATGAGACGCTGCCCTTATGATGGATATGGACGAGATTGACCGCGGGTTGATCCGCGCGCTTGCGCAGGATGCGCAGGCCAGCGCGGGCGCGTTGGGTCGGCAATTCGGCCTGTCGCAGCCTGCGGCCTGGCGGCGGATCAAGCGATTGCGCGAGGCGGGTGTGTTTCGCGGCGTGCGGCTGGATCTGGACAAGGCGGCACTTGGATTCAGTGTGACGGTGTTTCTGGGGGTCAAGCTGGCAACCAAGGGCCGCGTCAGCCTTGAGGATTTCGAACGCGCTGTCGCGGCCGTCCCCGAGGTGCAGACGGTCGAACATGTGTTGGGCATGTATGATTATCGCTTGCGGGTGGTGGCGCGCGACATTCCTGATTTCGAGCGCGTGTTGCGACGGCGGCTGATGACATTGCCGGGGGTGGGCAGTGTCGATGCCAATGTGTTGCTGAGCGAGGAAAGACGCCCCGGACCGTTGGGTTGACGGTCTAGCCGCACCCAAGGCGCAGGTAGGCTTTGCCATTCCGCCGCTGACTTGCTAGCGCTAGTGATAACGCTATGGAGGTCCAAAAATGGCTGCTTTGCTTGATACCGTCGATCCCGACGGGTTGCTTGAATTTTCGGTTGTCTTCACCGACCGGTCGCTCAACCACATGTCCAAGGCGTTCCAGCAGGTGATGCGGGACATCTCGGAGATGCTGCGCGAGGTGTATAATGCCGATGGCGTGGCGCTGGTGCCCGGTGGCGGCACTTTCGGGATGGAGGCCGTGGCGCGCCAGTTCGGGCAGGACGCCAAGGTACTGGTGGTGCGCAATGGCTGGTTTTCGTTCCGCTGGAGCCAGATTTTCGACGCGTCCGGCATTGCCAATGACACGACCGTGATGAAGGCGCGTCGCATGGGCAACGAAACACAGGCCCCGTTTGCACCCGCGCCGATCGACGAAGTAGTTGCCCGCATCCGTGCCGACCGGCCGGATATTGTCTTTGCACCGCATGTCGAGACATCCTCGGGTGTGATCCTGCCTGACGATTATATTCGGCAGATGGCGGAAGCGGCACATGAGGTCGGCGCGCTGATGGTGCTGGATTGCATCGCGTCGGGTTGCATCTGGGTCGATATGAAAGCGACGGGCGTGGACGTGCTGATCTCGGCACCGCAAAAGGGTTGGTCCTCGACGCCTTGCGCGGGGCTGGTGATGCTGTCGGAACGGGCCGAGGCGCGGATGGCCGAGACCACGTCGGACAGCTTTGCCATTGATCTGAAAAAATGGCGGCAGATCATGCAGGCCTATGAGGGCGGCGGTCATGCCTATCACGCGACATTGCCCACCGATGGTCTGCGCGCCTTCCGTGACACGATGACAGAGACCAAACGACTGGGTTTCGCGAAGATGCGGGACGCGCAATGGGATCTGGGGACAAAGGTTCAAGCGGCGCTGGCTGCGCGCGGGATTGCCTCGGTTGCGGCGGACGGTTTTGCCGCGCCGGGTGTTGTGGTCAGCTACACCGGGTCGCCGGACATCCAGTCGGGCAAGGCCTTTGTCGCCGAGGGCGTGCAGATCGCGGCAGGCGTGCCGTTACAATGCGACGAGCCTGAGGGGTTTTCGACCTTCCGTCTGGGGCTTTTCGGACTGGATAAGCTGGCGGATGTCGATGCCACCGTCGCACGGCTGGAAACGGCGCTGGACGCGGTTCTGGCGAAGACCTGAGGCTGCCGGGTTTGACCGCAAGGTGCGCCCCTTGGCGGGGCGCGCCGGAAAGTTCGCGTTCGCACGCAGCAGGGGCTTGCGCCCCCGGTCGCCAAGGCGACCTCCCCCGGCGCAGGACCGTGAACGGGGCGCTTAACCCTGACGGGCACCCAGGCCCAGTTGCATCACGGATTGGCGCAGCGGTTTGAGATCGTAAAGCGCGCCAAGCCCGGCGGCCCGTGCGTTGCGCAGAAGCGGATTCGCCAGCATGGACGTGCGGTTGAGCAGCGTGATCCCGGCGACGCGGGTACGAATGTCGCCGATGCGGGCGTTATGATAGCTGTCCAGCATCGTTGAACTGCCCAGCGATTCTGGTGCTGCTTCGGCCAGATCAAGCAGGGTGCTGATGTCGGTCAGGCTCATGTTCAGGCCCTGCGCGCCGATGGGTGGCACGACATGCGCGGCTTCGGCCACCAGTGCCAGCCGTTCCGACGCCAGCCGTTCGGCCTTTTGACTGATGATCGGCCAGATCGTCCGGCGTGAATTCAGCTTCAGCGGTCCGAACAGGTGGCACGATCGTGCGCTCATCTCTTCTTCGAAAGCGTAGTTGTCCAATTCCATCAGCGCCTTGGCTTTTGGGCCTTCCTCCATCCAGACAATGGCGGAAGAGGGGCGGCCTTCCCAATCGGGCAGAGGGACCAGCGTGAAAGGCCCGCCGGTGCGGTGGATTTCGGTGGAGACATTGCCATGCGGGATCGGGTGCGTGACGGCGAAGGCCAGTGCTTTTTGGCCGAAACGGGTGGTGTGTGACCGGATACCCGCCGCCGCGCGCATCGGAGAATTGCGTCCGTCGGCGGCAATCACCAACCGGGTGCGGATGCGATTGCCATCGCTGAGCGTGACGCGTGCCTCTGCCATCCGGGTGAACAGGGCAGTGGCGCCGATGCCGGGACGAAATTCGAAATTGGGCAGATCTTTCAGCGTCGCAAGGATTTCGCGGCGCAGCAGCCAGTTTGGCAGGTTCCACCCAAAGGGCTTGTCGGAAATATCTGCGGCGTCAAATTCCTTGATGAGGCGCGGCTCTGGTGCTGGGCCGCCTGCATCGACGATGCGCATTACCTGCAAAGGCGTGGCATGGGGCGCGAGCCTGTCCCAAAGCCCGATCCGGTCCAGAAAGGTCTGGGCCGGTTGCAAAAATGCGGTGCTGCGCAGGTCCGATCCGGCGGCATCGCGGTCAGTTATCGGCGCTGCGGGATCAACGCATAATACAGAAAACCCGGCTTGCCCGAATCCGGCAGCCGCCACAAGGCCGGCAATTCCGCCGCCGCTGATCACAATATCGTAGTTCATATGCGCCTCCGTCTTGCCGTGTGCAAACCTAGCGCGGAGGGAAGGGGCCATCCATGCGACAGATCAGGCTTTTGGTCGCGCGGCGCTAGGTCAGCCGTGCCAGAAATGCGGCCAGATCCCCGGTGTGATGCTGGATATGTGGTGCCTCCAGCCGCTCCGGCGCGACATGAACCGTCCGCATGCCCATCGCATGAGGTTCGGCAAGGTTGCGCGGGTCGTCTTCGAACATCGCGGCGGCGCTTGGCGTGATACCGTCCATCGCGAACACGGCCTCGAAGGCGGCGCGTTCGGGCTTGGGTAGAAATCCGGCCTCTTCGACGCCATAGATTGCATCGAACGCGGCCTCCAGACCGCGGGCCTTGAGCACCTGTGCGGCATAGGGTGCGGTGCCATTGGTATAGACGATCTTGCGGCCGGGAAGGCGCGCAATGGTTTCGCAAAGATATGGATCAGGCTGAAGGCTGTCGAAGGAAATGTCGTGAACCTGTGTCAGATAGGGACCGGGATCGACCTGATGTTCACGCATCAACCCGGCCAGAGTCGTGCCATATGTTGCCCAGTAATGTTTGCGCAGATGGTTGGCGCGGTCCTGCTCGACCCCAAGTGCCGACATCACGAAAGACGTCATCCGTGTTTCGATCTGCTCGAAAAGTCGGGCGGCGGGCGGATACAGGGTGTTGTCCAGATCGAACACCCATTGGCGGATATGAGAGAAGGCGGCGCGTGTCATCGGGCAAATGTAATGGTCCGCACTGAGGCGCGCAATGGGTGGCCTTGCTTGCGGCGAGCGGTTATCCTGACGCGCATTCCCGGAGGACAAGATCGCGCCATGAACCAGATTAAACCGCCGCAAAAGGATGCCTATTCGTTGATCCTCGACGCGATCGACGTTGGCGTGTTTCGCCCAGGCGACCGGTTGGTGGAAAGCGATCTGGCAGATCGGTTCGGCGTTTCCCGGACGCCGATTCGCGAAGCGTTGCAGCGGCTTGAAACGCAATCACTGTTGGCGCGCGATGGGCGCAGCCTGATCGTGGCGTCACTGGATCATAACCAGATGGCAGAACTTTATGTCGTGCGCACAGAGCTTGAAGGGCTGGCCGCGCGGCTGGCTGCGCGACATGCAACCGAAGAAGAAGTGCAGGTCCTGCGCGATATGGTGATCGAAGATCGCGCGCTGCTGTCGGATCCGGCGGCACTGGCGCGCACCAATCGGCGCTTCCACAAGCAGATCCACCTGACTTCTCATAACCGTTATCTGGTTCAGCAGCTTGATCTGGTCTACCGGTCGATGGCGCTGATGGCGACGACCTCGTTGGCGGCACAGGGCCGGGGCGCGAATGCGCTTGAAGAGCATCTGGCGATTGTCGATGCGATTGCCCGGCGCGATGAGGACGCGGCCTACGCGGCGTTACGCGACCATATTTCAGCGGCTTTCGTGACACGGCTGAAACAGGACAGTCAGGGGTTGGCAGAAGAGTAACCGATTGAGGAGTCGCCCCGGTTCCGACAGCGTGGAAAGACCGTTGGTTTCGACAATTACATGCGTTTCCGTCTTGGTCAATTCAGCGTGCCGCGCCTGTTTGTTGGGCTGGCCTGGACGGGGTATCTTGGCCGGCATCGGGGGGGGAATGACCATGGGCGGTCTTGTCCCAGTAAAAAGGCCGGACAAGCAGCTCATAGGCGGCCTTCGTCGCGGCAAGCCAGCCCATCATGTAGTAGATCAACAAAGTAGGCACCCACATCCACAACCCGCGATGTCGCGTTCGCGCAACTGCGGCAAGTCCGATGACAATCGCCAATGCCTCGGATGCCAGAAAAATGCCGGTGAGTACCCGCAATCCCGCATTGTCCAGAAGCGCGGACATCGGATGCGGCATGCCGAAGAGCACCAGCCAGAAGGACCACATGATCGGTGCCAGCAGAAACTGGCTGATCGTGGTCAGGAAAAACACCTGAAAACCGGTGAACTTCCACGGTCCCAACGTCCGCCAGAGTTTGCGGGGAGAGCGCATATGCGTGAGATATGTGATCATGTATCCCTTGAGCCAGCGCGAGCGTTGTTTGACCCAGGGCCAGAACCGGTTGTTGGCTTCCTCGCGCGTGACCGAGGCCAAAAGTTCGGTTTGATAGCCGTAACGCGCCAGCCGGAAACCAAGATCGGCGTCTTCGGTGACGTTGTGTGCATCCCATCCGCCGACATGTTCCAATGCCTTGCGGCGAAAGAACACTGTCGTGCCTCCCAGAGGTATTGCAAATCCCAAGCGGGCAAAACCCGGCAGCAGGATGCGGAACCAGCTTGCATACTCGATGGAAAAGCAGCGCGACAGCCAGTTGGCGCGCGGGTTGTAGAAATCGAGAATGCCCTGAAGGCAGGCGGTCTTTGCGGGGGCACGGTTGAAATGCGCCACCACCCGATCAAGCTGGTCAGGGGCGGGGGCATCCTCGGCATCGTATATGCCGACAATCTCGCCCCGACAGAATCCCAGCGCGTAGTTCAGCGCGCGCGGTTTGGTGGTGACACTGCCGTCGGGGACTTCGATTACCCGCATCCAGGGTGGCAGCAGCGCCGGAACCAGTGCCTTGCGCGTGCGGTCATCCTTGGCTTCCAGCACCAGTACCACATCCAGCAATGCGCGCGGATAGGTTAGTCGTGACAGCCGCTTGACCAGCGTTCCGGCAATATCATCCTCATGATATAATGGCACCATTACTGAAACGGTCGGCCATGGGAATGGTGGTGGGTCGTGACGATGAACCGGCCTGTGGCGGAACTGCGCGACAAACGCTGCGCCTTTCAACAAGCCCGACAGGATCAATGCGACGATCGCCCAGCTTGCGAGACAGGCGAAAAACAGCCCCGGCATGAGTGCAAGCAACGAAAGCGCCCCAAGCCCCAGTAGACCGGCAAGAATGGCCCTGGGACGTGTCATCAGGGCAAGGTCCCGGCAGCTTTCGTCGGTGCGGACGCGCGTTTCGGCCGCGTGCATCAGTGCAGCGCCATGACGCGCGGCAATCTCCGCATGGATGTCGGCCTCGTGGGTCACAGCCATTTGGACCGAGCCGATACCGTCGGGAAGACGCGTGCGCAGGGTTTCGAACGCATCGGGGCGGGCGGTGGCAATCACCAATGTCTTGCCGATGCGCAGCCAAGGCAGGACCAGATGTTCCAGACAGAACTCAGCGCTGAGCATGTCACGTAAGTCGGGATCGGGCGGCTGATCGTCCCGGTCAAGCGCCATGACGCCCCAGTGACGCGCTTGCGCGGCCACGATCTGCGACGGATCCGCCAAGGCATCAGCCTCGCAGATGCGCGCAATCCTTGCGCCGCTGCGACCTTTTTCTGCAAGCGCATTCAACAGGTCGCCGGTTTCCAGCGCGCCTGCCTCCAGCAGCATTTGCCCCACTGGGCGACCGTGCTGAACCGGAAGCTCCGCGCGTGAAAGGTCTAGCTTCGGTTCACTCATCGCTGAGCCGCCACCCTGGTTTCTACCGTCCAAGTTTTGGCGGTAGAAACTTAAGGGAGGCTTAACCGGCCTTTAGAGAATGGCTTTCACCGGGCGGACATGTAGTCCGTAAACCGTTCGAAAAGGTAAAAACTGTCCTGCGGTCCGGGGCTGGCCTCGGGGTGATGCTGGACAGAGAATACCGGGCGGTCCTTTACACGCAAACCGCAATTGGACCCGTCAAACAACGAAACATGCGTCTCTTCCACACCTTCCGGTAAGGTCTGGCTGTCGACGGCAAATCCGTGGTTCATCGAGGTGATCTCGACCTTGTCGGTGGTGTAATCCTTCACGGGGTGGTTGGCACCGTGATGGCCGTGGTTCATCTTGACGGTCTGTGCGCCAAGCGCCAGTGCCAGCATCTGGTGGCCCAGACAGATGCCAAAGATCGGCAGATCAGTCTGCTCCAGCAGGGATTTGATCATCGGCACGGCATATTCCCCGGTCGCTGCCGGATCGCCGGGACCGTTGGACAGGAACACACCGTCCGGTTCATGCGCCATGATCTCCTCGGCGGTGGCGGTGGCGGGCAGGACGGTCACATCGCAGCCCGCAGAGGCGAGACAGCGCAGGATATTGCGCTTGGCACCGTAATCCACCGCAACAACCTTGTGGCGCGGTGACTCTTGTTTGGCATAGCCATCGGGCCATGCCCACCGCATCTCATCCCAGCGATAACTTTGTGCGCAGGTCACATCACGGGCCAAGTCAACACCTTCAAGCCCGGCAAACCCGCGCGCCTGGGCGACCAGCGCCTCGGTGTCGAAATTGCCGTCCGGATCATGCGCCAGTGCGACATGCGGCGCGCCTTGCTGGCGGATCGCACGGGTCAGCCGCCGCGTATCAACGCCGCCGATCGCAATGCGTCCGCGCGCTGCCAGCCAATCGCCCAGTTCTTGAACAGCGCGCCAGTTGGAGGATTGCGTGGGCATCCATTTCACAACCATGCCAGCGGCGACCGGATCCGCAGTTTCGTCATCGTCAGGGTTGACCCCGACATTGCCGACATGCGGGAAGGTGAAGGTGACGACCTGCCCGGCATAGGAGGGATCGGTCATGATTTCCTGATAGCCGGTCATGGCGGTGTTGAAACACAGCTCTGCCACCGTGACGCCGGTCGCGCCAAAGCCTTGACCGTAAAAAACCGTTCCATCCGCAAGCGCGAGGCAGGCGGTGGGCTTGGCATGGGACGAGGAGACCATGGCGCGACTCTTTCTCTGGCGTGGATTTGCGCGAACCTACGGGGGCTGGCGACGGTGGTCAAGTGGCAAGAGGCAAGATGATATTGTTTTGATTCAGTAGGTTATAAGAAATAACGAGCGGTTGCGCCTTGGGCGTCGATTAGGTATCTTTAGATTTCGCGTAAACCATGGGGATGGGATCGACAATGGAACTTCGTACGCGGGTCAACTCCGCCATGAAACAAGCGATGCGGGACAAGGCGACCATGCGACTTTCGACCCTGCGCCTGGTAAATGCGGCAATCAAGGACAAGGACATTGCGGCCCGAAGCGAAGGCGGAGATGACGGGGTGCCTGATTCCGAAGTGCTTGCGATCCTTGGAAAAATGGTAAAGCAACGGCAGGAAAGCGCACGCACCTACGAAGAGGGTGGCCGCGTGGATCTGGCAGAGCGGGAACTGGCCGAGATAGAAGTGATCGAGGAATTTCTGCCACGCAAACTGTCCGACAAAGACGTCGAGAAGGCCGTCAACGATGCAATGTCGGAAGTTGGCGCAGATTCAATCCGTGATATGGGCCGGGTCATGGCCGTGCTGAAGAGCAAGTATACTGGACAAATGGATTTTGGTGCCGTCGGCCCGATGGTCAAGCAACGCCTGTCAGCCTAGCGGCGCTGCGCAGGCTGATCTGGTGCCCTTATGATTAGAGGGCGGGGAAATCGGCCTTGATCGCGTCCAGTTCGGTGGGATCGTCTATCTGAAAACGGACAACGAAACGGCTCTTGAACCCGACGCGCCCTCTGCGGGCACCGAAGTTTTCGCCGTGGTTCAGCACATAAAGCACCGAAGGTCGCGATAGCGGCTGCAACCTTTGTCCGGCCAAACGGGCAAGGTAGGGAAACATGCGATGTTCGTGCTGGGTCATCTCGCGCAGAAAATCTACCATGCCGGGCAAAGACAGATCGAACCGCAACGCGGCGCAGGATCCGCAGAGCTTCCAGAACGGTTTGCGCAAGGGTTGCCTTAGATCCGGTGCATCTGCCAGCCCCACCGCGCCCGTTCTGGCATCCATCACATAGCCGGCTTGCACGAGATAGCCGCCTTTGACGTTCCGGCTCAGCATTTCTGCCACGGTGCCCTGGCGCAACAGATCGTCCGCATCAAAGCTCATGGCATAGCCCGCGTTGATGTCGAGGCTTGGCAAGTGATCGTACAGGCAGGCGAGCTTGCGCCATTTGTCATTACCGGGTGCCGGGTCGTCGAAGGGCAGGTAACTTATGCGCGGATCGTCGGGCAGGGCGGGGCGTTGCTGACAGCAGATCACAGCGCACCAGTTTGGATTGTCCTGCGCGATCAGACTGCTTAGCGTAAGGCGGAGCCGCAGCACCACAGCTTGCCAATCTCCGACATGATCCTGTCCGACCAGCGGGATCAGGAACACCACCTGTTGCGGAGCGGCCCATTCGTGTCCTTGTGCCGGTGCCCTGAGGCGCAGCGCAGCACGTTCGGACGCGGCCTGCGCCTCGCCTCCACCGGCCCGCTTTGGACCCACGACCGCCGCCGCCGCCAGCAGAGCCGCGCGCTTCAATTTCGGAGAGGCCGGGGCCTGCGCCATGACTAATCTTTCTGAAACGACGTGATGCGTCGCATCCGGTCTGTGAGTTCGGAGTAAAGCGCCATTCTTTCGTTTTCGCTTAGAAACGCGCCGATTTCAACCTCGCGTCCCGCACCGGAGAGGGTGATGTAATGCGGCACCGGGCCATTTTGGGGATGCATGGTCAACTTTGCCCAGTACGGATTGCACTGCCATTCCTGCTCTGCACCGCGCGGATTTGTCCGTACCAGGTGAATGCTGTCCGCGCCGATCGTCAAGGTTTCGAGAATCTCGCGATCAGCCTCGTTGCGACGCAGGGCGTACCACAAACCCGCAAGGGCAAGCATTCCAAAAGGCAGAAGGCCCCAAAGCAGAACCGTCCCCAAAAGACCGAAGAGTGGCATGCTGATTAGCAAAAAGGTTGCGAGGATGAACGCCGCGAATCCTTTGCGCGGAAGCGAGTTGTGCGGCCAGAGGCGCAGTACGGTCTCGGCTGTGGGGCGCGGATTTTCTGACCAAGAATAGGGCATGGGGCCAAGAATAATACGTTTGAGCGTGATGTTAAGTGTCGCAACGCCGATGGGCATTCTGCCGCACCCGTTGGCCTGGGCTGCTGGCGGCGCGCAGTGAGGGTGTGGGCTCGACGCCTCTGGGGCAGGGTGGACGGTGCCCTGATGTCCTGAAATATCAGGGGCGCAGGATTGAGAGTCAGAACGCAAAAGGCCCCGGATCAAGTCCGGGGCCCTTCGATTGCCTCAGTCGGGCGCTGCCACTAATGCGCGTGGCCCTTGTCCCAGTCTTCCTGCTTCGGAAGGATCTCGAACGTATGCTCGGGCGGCGGGCTGGGCAGGGTCCATTCCAGCGTATCGGCATATTCGTTCCAGGGATTCGCTGCGGTGCATTTCGATCCAGAACGCAGAGAGTAGACCATGACACCGATGAAGAACACGAAGGACGCGAAGGACAGGAAGGCACCCCAGCTCGACACTGCGTTCCATGTGGCGAACGCCTCTGGATAGTCGATATAGCGGCGCGGCATACCCTGACGGCCCAGGAAGTGCTGCGGGAAGAAGGTCAGGTTCGCGCCGATGAAGAAGGCCCAGAAGTGCAGCTTGCCTGCCCATTCAGGATACATCTTGCCGGTGAATTTGGGGAAGTAGAAATAGATCCCCGCAAAGATCGCGAACACGGCACCCAGGCTCATCACATAGTGGAAATGCGCCACAACGTAGTAGGTGTCATGATAGGCGCGGTCGACGCCTGCCTGGCTGAGAACAATGCCTGTCACGCCACCGACGGTGAACAGGAACAGGAAGCCGAACGCCCAGAGCATCGGTGTCTTGAAGTCGATCGACCCGCCCCACATGGTTGCGATCCACGAGAAGATCTTGACCCCTGTGGGCACCGCGATGACCATCGTCGCCAGCATGAAGTAGCTTTGCTGGGTCAGCGACATGCCGACGGTATACATGTGGTGGGCCCAGACAACGAAGCCCAGTGCGCCAATCGCGATAAGTGCCCAGACCATCGGCAGGTAGCCGAAGATCGGCTTGCGGGCGAAGGTCGCGATGACGTGGCTGATGATACCGAAACCGGGCAGGATCACGATGTACACTTCAGGGTGACCGAAGAACCAGAGGATGTGCTGGTAGAGGATCGGATCGCCGCCACCCGCAGGATCAAAGAAGGTGGTCCCGAAGTTGCGGTCTGTCAGCAACATGGTGATAGCACCGGCCAGAACCGGCAGCGCCAGAAGAATCAGCCAGGCGGTGACGAAGATTGACCACGAGAACAGCGGCACCTTGAACAGTGTCATGCCGGGGGCACGCATGTTCAGGAATGTTGTGATCATGTTGATCGCGCCCAGAATCGAGCTTGCACCCGACACGTGAACCGCAAAAATCGCCAGATCCATCGACATGCCGCCTTCGCGGACCGACAGGGGCGGGTAAAGCACCCAGCCGACGCCGGAACCGGCCTGACCGTTGCCACCAGGGGCCAGCAGCGAACAGACTGCCAGCGAGGTGCCCGCGACATAAAGCCAGAAGGACAGGTTGTTGAGACGCGGGAATGCCATGTCGGGCGCGCCGATCTGCAACGGCATCAGATAGTTGCCGAAACCGCCGAACAGGGCCGGAATAACCACGAAGAACATCATCAGGATGCCGTGGCCGGTGATCAGCACGTTCCACAAATGTCCGTTGGGCGTACATTCGCCGGCTGCCGCAGCAATCAGCCGCGCGCCTTCCATGCACATGTATTGCACGCCCGGATCCATAAGCTCCAACCGCATGTAGACGGTGAATGCCACCGAGATGAATCCCGCAAGGCCGGAAACGATCAGGTAGAGTATCCCGATATCCTTGTGGTTCGTCGACATGAACCAACGCGTGAAAAAACCGCGCTCGTCCTCGTGTTCGTGGCCGTGAATGGCGGCGTCAGCCATGTCTTGCCTCCTGCTGGTATGGTGACAGGGACGCGCACAGCCCGCACTCGCCCCGATAATCTATGCACGTTTTAGAATGCGGTGGCGGCATGGGCAATGTCAGACTTTGACGCAGATCAAACATTTTTGTCGCAGGCGGGTCTGGCGAAGGGCATGGATTCCCTTGCGCCAGTACATGCGACAGTCAGGAATACCTGACTGTCGAATAATTCGGGCACTTGTTATTGTAATATTAACGCAGGTTGCTGCCACAACCTCCGGGTCCGGACCAAACCGGGCCTGCCCCAAGGGAGAAGAATGACGATGACGTATCAGGACAGTCTGAAGCCGGTATCGCGGCCCTTCTCCATATGGATGCCTGCTCGATTGGTTGGTTTTCTTCACGCCCTGCGATTTTCTTTGAGAACGCCGTTTGACGAACGCCACGATGCCCTCAGGACCGAAGTCGAACGGTTGCGGGCACTGGACGATGACGCATTGGCGCGGCTTGGCATGCGACGCGCTGACATTCTTTGGCACGTTTTTGCCTGAAAGACATTTCGACAACAGATTTATCCTGTTCCCGATCTTACAACCAAGACCTTTTCAAGCACCCTTTGAACGTTTCTGATTTCACATGAAGGTAAAAGGCGCATCGCGGGATGCGCCTTTTCTTTTTCTGCCGGTGCGGGCCGGTCAAATGCGGTGCTGACCTTGGCGGCCGGGGATCTCGCCCACCACCGTGTCAAAACTGTGCTGAAGGGCGACGTCGAGATCTGCCATGGTCACCGGCAAGCCCAGATCGACCAGGCTGGTCACGCCATGTTCGGTGATGCCGCAGGGCACGATGCCACTGAAATCATCAAGCTGGGGCTCTACATTGATCGAAATGCCGTGAAAGCTGACCCATTTGCGCAAGCGGATGCCGATGGCGGCGATCTTGTCTTCCTGTTTGGCACCGGTGGCGGTCAGCGGTTTGTCGTCGCGCTCGATCCAGACGCCGACCCGACCGTCGCGGATGTGGCCGCGCAGGTTGAATTCGTCCAATGTTGCGATGACCCAGTTTTCCAGCGTCTTGACGAATTGGCGCACGTCGCGTCCACGACGTCCGACATCCAGCATGACATACGCCACACGCTGGCCTGGTCCGTGATAGGTATACTGTCCGCCGCGTTTGGACTGGTAGACGGGAAAACGGTCCGGATCGGTTAGATCATCGGGTTTGGCCGACGTCCCGGCCGTGTAAAGCGGTGGATGCTCCAGCAGCCAGACGCATTCGTCGGCAGTCCCCGCCGCAATGGCTGCGACGCGGGCTTCCATGAAGGCGACCGCCTCTTCGTAATCAGTCAGCCCATCGGTGGTGATCCAGTCGACCATTTGTTGCGCTCCGCTGTGGCGACCTGCCGAAATTGCCGATCAACTCTTATTGAAGGCCAGAACAAAAAGGAACCCATAACGCTCCGTGGCGTTGGATGTACAGCATGGCAGGAGAGCACCGGTGTCAACGCATGAGGCGACAATGAAAATGGGACCGGACGGCAAGCCTGCCGCAGACGTCTGTGTTCTCCTTAATGCGTCGTCTGGACGAGGGGAAACCGATGCCACGATGGCGGCGTTGAAAACCGCCTTTGCGCGCCATCCCGGCATGTTTGAACTTCGGATGCTGGACGGCGGCAATCTGCTTGCCGATACCTGTCGCCGGGCCATGAAGGACGGGTTTCGTACAATTGTTGCTGCGGGTGGGGATGGCACGATCTCGGGTATTGCCGGACAGCTGGCCGGGTCCGGACGCACGATGGGCATCATTCCGCAAGGGACGTTTAACTTTGTTGCACGGGGGCTGGGTATCCCGGAACAGATCGATGAAGCGATAGATCTGATTGCGGAGGGGCAGTCGCGCGCTTTCACGCTTGGCGAGGTGAATGGTCGGCCTTTCGTCAACAATGCCAGTCTTGGGGTTTATCCCGAGGTGTTGAAGGAGCGCGAAGGCACCTACAGACGCTGGGGCAGATCGCAACTGGCGGCACATTGGTCGGTGCTGCGTGCCTTTGCCACGTTCCATTCCCCCCTGAGGATGAAAGTCACCGTGGATGGCAAGGTCCACCGCGCCAAGACTCCGCTGGCCTTTGTGGCACGGAGCGCATTCCAACTGGAACATTTCGGGCTGGACGGGGCCGAATGTATCCGGGACGGTGGGTTCGCCCTGTTTTTGGCACCTGACAGTACGCGTATGCAACTGTTGATCGGCGCGTTGAAGCTTGCACGCAGGGGGATGGACCCACAGCGTGACTTCGAGCTGATCTGCGGACATGACATCCAGATTGAAACGCTGCAACCGAGCCATGTGATCGCCATGGACGGCGAACGCTTTCCGATGAGCGGACCGTTCAATTTTCGACTGCGGGATGATGCGTTGCGGGTGATCGCTCCGGCATGACGCGCATCGTTCATATCTCGGACCTGCATTTCGGCAAGGACCGGCCAGAACTTCTGGATCCCTTGGTGCGCTTCATCAACGGGTCAGGGGCGGCCCTTGTTCTGCTGTCCGGCGATTTGACGCAGCGTGCCCGCCATAGCCAGTTCAAGGACGCACGGGCCTTTATTGACCGCTTGTCACCGCAAGTGCTGTCGGTGCCGGGCAATCACGACACGCCGCTTGATAACCTTCTTGTACGTTTTTTGTGGCCGTGGTCGCGCTTTCGCAAGCACATCGCCCGCGATCTGGAGCCTTGTTGGCAATCGGACGATGTTCTTGTCAACGGCATCAATACCGCCGATTCCCGTGCATGGCAGCGTGGCAAGCTGCGTCGGACCAGCCTGCGCCGGGTCTGCAATCATCTGCTGTGCGGCCCTGATGGACGCCGCGACGACCGCTTGGGCATCGTGATGATGCACCATCCGCCCGAACATCAACCGGACACCCATAAACGCCCGATGCGCAATGCCGAAGTCGGCTTGCGAGAGCTGAACAGCTGTGGTGCGGATATCGTTCTGTGCGGACACCTGCACACATGGAGCACGCGGATTCTTCGCGACGCCGAGGGCATCTTGCTGCTTCAGGCAGGCACTGGTCTGTCCAGTCGTGTAAGAGGCGAGCCGAACGACCTCAACCTACTGGAAATAGACGGAAAGCGTCTAACGGTGGAACGTCACACCGCAGACCTTGGTGTGCAGGATTTCAGTCGAATTTCACGCCAGATATATGAGAAAACTGACGGAACCTGGCAGCTTTGCAGATGATCGGTGGATTTTGCGCAAAAATGCCCTTCACATCGCGCGCGGGCTTGGATATACGGCGCGTCACTACCTGATCATGTGCGGTCGTGGCGGAATGGTAGACGCGCAGCGTTGAGGTCGCTGTGGGGTAACACCCGTGGAAGTTCGAGTCTTCTCGACCGCACCATCACCACCCCTTGAGGGTATTGTTTTTCAAGCATAACATGACACTAGCGCCCCTCCCGAGACACAAATTGGGACACTTTGGGGACACTTTGCATGGTTGTTGTAATGAAACTCAAACACGTTGACGAATTGTCGGGGGGCCGTAAGCGGTTCCGCCGCAGGTATCCGAAAGCTGTTGCTCGGGCGCTGGGCGACTCGGTCTTTCAGGTGGCCATGAAGGCCCGTGAGGGTGCGGAGCTCTTCACCGAGCACGCAAAGCTCCTCACTGAATATGAGAAGATCGTGGACAAGGCTCGGCGCAAGGCTGCTGAGGATGGCCAGCTCTCGCCTTTTGAGCATTGGCGCGAGGCCGTGAAGGAAGCGGAGGAACTGGTAGCGGGAGTCTCTGGCGTGAATAGCGAGGATGAAGCCCGGCAAGTGGTGGGTGATGACCTTAAGCGCCGGGGAGCTGACCCTGTCCTATATCGCGCTGTGATGTCTCCCGAGGCGGAGGAACCGCCAATCACGATGCTGGACGCTAAAGAGATGTATCGCACCGAGCGCATGGCAGGGGCGCACGGGCGCAATCAGAAGAACCGTCTCGAGCGCGTTTGCAAGCGCATTGAGAGCTCCCTCGGTTCCCTTGACAAGCTCGTTTTGGTGGACCTCAAGAGGGAGCATGCGCGAAAGCTCAGGGATGACATGCTGGCCGCGAAGAAGAAGGATGGCTCGCCACTGTCCTCATCATCCGTTAGGCGTGAGCTCGACATGATTAGGGCAATAGTCTCCATCGCAATCACCGAGCATGACCTCCATGGGAAAGCTCATAATCCCTTTGACGGGCTTGAGGTTGCTAAAGCCAACGCTGCACCTGACACTGAATGGGATAAACGCGACCCGCTGCCGCGTGACGTTATCTTGGCAATGCGTAACAGGATGAGGGACAAGCTCAGGTCGCCCGCGCTGGGCCTCATGGACCTGTCGCGCTTTTGTGCCGCTCCAAGTGCTCGTTTAAGCCACCTTTCGTTCGAAAGCGACGGGGCTTTTCCAACCCAGTGCTGAGTGTAG
>NZ_FWYD01000006.1 GCF_900176485.1 Primorskyibacter flagellatus | reverse complement strand
AAGCCGCTTGATCGGCCGCAAACAACCTGTCTCACACCTTCCGAGAGCATCAAGCCACAATCTCGGCGCAGCCGAACCCGTTGATCAGACGTTCCTTAGGATTGAACCGAACCGAAGCCACATTTTTGGCGGGCAAGTTCCAGAAATTCCATCACGTTTGTCGGACCTCGCTTGGACGAAGTTTTCAGTACCAGATAGAGGTGATATTTCCGAACTGATTGATGCGCTGGTCGACCTAACTCAGCCTTCCATGCTGATTTCGCTGGCCACACAAAATTTGAGTGCCATCATCCAGCAAGGAATTGATGTTGAAGACATCGATAGCGACTATGACAGCATGAGCGCTTCAGTGCCGTCGATAGAATCGCACGGTCAGAATGAGCATCGTGAAGGTCCCATTTTTCTTATTGAACTTATCGCGCGCTTGCTTCCAAAGGCAGTAGATGATGATCGAGACCAGGTTCGCAACTTGGCGGAATCTTGGAAGCAGCTCCCGGGAAAGCTTGGACAGCGACTTTGGCTCCACGCACTTCGCGAACCAAAGCTTTTCTCACCCGACGAAGCGATGGCAGGCTTGGCGGCCCTTTCCTTGGATGCTTTTTGGAGTGTGAGACGCGAGATACCGCTCGTGCTGTTAGAATGCTCAGGTGATGCTAACCCTGATGCGATTGCGAAAATTGAAGGCCGTATTCTATCTGAGGCCCCTGAATACTATGAGCGCTTTGATCTTGACGACGGGCAGGTCGATTGGCGCGAGCACGCACGTGACACCGCTGTCTGGCTCCGGCTGAACATGTTGCAACAGGCCAATGCCATATCGGATGTCGGTCGTGAGGAGCTCGCTGTAATTTTGGAGCGTAGAGAATATCTTAATCGTGACGTCGAAGATCAGGACTACTTTGGGTCGTATTCTTATGGTGTCCGATCCGTTGTCGGCGACCCACAGCCAATCCTTGAAGCGCCTGACGAACAACGACTTGAAATTGCACAAAAATCACTCAGCAGAAATGATATAGATAGGAGAGAGGGGTGGCGCGCCTATTGCTACGCCGACCCCAAGGGAGCATTCGATACTCTGAGTAATGCACCACTCAACGACGCCAACTCGCTTCTCTGGCGTGACTTCGTCAATTCACTCTCATCGCCAAACAAAGAATTATTTCCCGCCACCCAGGAATTGGTATTTGCAACGTTTCATATTCTTGAAGCTGCGCCCGACGATTTCTTGGCAAAAATCATTCGACAAGTTGCCGATCTTTACACAAGGGCACCGCATAGCGAACTGCCAAATCATGAAGGCTGGTGGTCAAGACTCTTTGCGGTTTCTGTTGCGTTTGAAAAGGAACCCGACAACAAGGATGTGGATTTCTATGATGCTGCAATAAATTCGCCAGGTGGTAGGCTCACAGAAGCGTCTCTGATTGATATCGAAAATGTCAGAAAGAGCGGGGCTGATGTGACGCCGTGGCTAATCGAATCGATTTCAGTTGCCGCAAAAGCGACGGGATGGCAAGGCACCATGGCTCGTGCTGCGCTGATCCGCCATCTTAGCTTCGTGACAAGTATTGAGGGTCAAGAGGCGAGCCAGACGCTGAATACAGCACTGTCCGGCCAAACGCCGGAGGCAGTCGGACTTCGGTCCGTATTGGTGAGTCAAGGCCAAATATCTTCGAGGGCCTCGAAGCTTTTCCCAGACGCTATCAAGCTGGGTTTGAAAGAGCTGGACGGCAATAGATCTGATGCAATTTCTGCCGCAGCGATATTACTTTCCCCAGCAATTTCTATAATCCGGGGCGAAGCATCGCCCGAAGACTGGGGGCTTTCCTTGGACGATGTTACCGATATTCTTCGGAGCGGTTCATCAAGCCTGAGAGAGGGTGCTTCAGATGTCTTGGCGCAATGGGTCGAGCAAATCGACGGTGGACCAGCTCAGGCTTGGCAAACCGCGATTGGGCCCCTTCTCGCAAAGGTTTGGCCCCAGGAACGCGCACTGAGAGTGAGCGGTCTGACGCGCAATTTCACGAAGCTTGCGGTGAATTCTGGAACAGCATTTCCGGAGGCATACGATCAGTTGAAGCCATATCTAATGCGCCTTGAGAAAAACCGAGGTGTGTACCCGATCCAAAAATCCAATACCCCTGAAGAGTTTCCGCACGAAACACTCGGCCTATTATGGTGTCTTTTTGGCCCAGGACATACTGGCAACCTATCAGGAGTGCCGGAAATCCTCGAGCGCCTTATCAAAGCTGATCCTGACATTGAATTCGACCGACGTCTCCAATGGCTGGATCAGAACGCAGTGCATTACAGCTGAAATCAGTGTGGTGCCAATAGTAACCGCGCCATTGGGACCGACTATTTGGAAAAACAACTGTTATCTGTCGCGGAAAGTTTGGCGTTGACCACCGCGCGAACGCCTCTTCCTGCAGACCTCGCGTATTTGATACGGCGCAGGAACGATCCTCGCCAACTTCCGAAGTTTTTGGGCGTTGGCGGCGAGCAGGAAATAGCCATTTACACCCTCTGGGCCTCGAAACAGAAGACCTCCAAGGCCAGCTTCGATCAATAGCTTCAGCCAGCAGATCACCCACCAAAGCTCCGGCAACAGACCACAGCCAAACAGAGATTTCCGCGATGAGCGTATAAAAAAGCCCCCACTGCCTGGACAGTGAGGGCTTGCGCTGTGTGGAAGAGCAGACGCAGCAAGAGGTACCAACTGGTATCAACTCTCGCGCTTGGGCGGCAAACCGAACTTCGGCGCCGTGGCCCGAGCTTTGTTGGGCGTATGGGCTGTATCGGCGGCCTCTTCGCGTGGCTGCACATCATGGGATGGCTTGACCACAGTGGCTTTCACAGGAGTCTTGGATCCTGTCGGTGCGATGTCAGGATCCGGAGCGCGCGGCGTGATCACGCGGCCCAAGCCCTTGCCATCGGCCTTTAGGCGCGGCGTGTCATCCATCCGGAAGGACGAGAAAAAATCCCCTTCGATCTTCTTGAACTGTTCGTCGCTGATTGTCATATCGATGATCCCGAACGCCATGGAACGGTCTTTGACCAGGCCTTCAATCTGTTCGATTGCATTGAATACGATTTCCTGGTTCCACACCTTACGCGACGCCGACTTTGCACGGAGCGCTCGGCGGACTTTCATCCAATCATGGAAATGCATCCCGTCAAACCGGTCATACACGGACGGCACGACGTGCCATGCACCCTCCAGATAAACGCTGATAGCGCCAAGGTTTTCAGGATCCCAGCGGACGTCAACCGTCTTCGGCTCTGGCCCCATGAAATACATCCCGAGCTCGGGGCTCTGATACTTGACACCCATCACGACGATACCCTCCTGCGAGACTTTGCGCTCGAGGCGTTTGCCGAAGGCAAGACGTTTTGAGGCGACATCCGGCAACCCACTCAGCGGGTAGTTTCCATCTTCCATATCAGCGTCCCATTGCTCCAGTGGAGTGCGGCCACCAAGACCACGGTGCGGCGAGTTGTGGTAGATATCGACGACCCAACGCACCAGGATGAAAGCCACGTCCTCGGCGTCCAGGCAGGCCCTGTCCTGCGACTTGTAGTCCCCGCGCTCGATAGAATTGGAGAAGGTGCGCCCCACCAGCCGCGGCATCAAATCAGTGCTGACAGTGCCGAAAATCCGCTCACCGTTGCCGCGCATACCCGGAACCCCCGCATGGGTCCGCAACGTCTGAATGCGCAGATCAAGGCAACAATTGGTGAACACTTCCGACTTGAAAGCCGGCCCGTTGTCCGTGACCAGCAACTCGGGTTTCACGGCCATCGACCATGGTGTGAGGGCCTCCGACGCATCCGCCCATTCGCCCTTATCACTCACAATCATGCGCAGGCATTCTTGTGCCGCACTGGTGCAAGGGTTCCGCGTCAGCTTCATCCCGAGGATGACTTTGGTCCGGCAATCGATCGCCAGAACAAGCCACCAGCGCGCTGTATCTCCATCAAGCCCGATCAGATCCAGAAGTTCGGCACCGAAGAATTCCTTCAGATTGGCAGAATGGATGATCGACTGAAGGTCAATGCACCATTCATCCATTTCGACGCGTTCACCGGGGCGCGAAACCTCCAGACCTGTTCCGACAGGACGGAGCTGCTTGATCGCATACTCCCGGCCATATCGAGCAATCATCACACGCAAGGGATCCAGTTTCTTGATTGCGGTGCGGATAGCGTCGCGTCCCGGAACACGAAGAGGCAAGCCGCCTCCCTCTTCCTCAAGGCGTTTATTTTCCTTGCGAAATGCCCGTTGGACATCAATAACAGTCGTCTTCAGTGTTTTGCGCTCCAGCGTCAGGTAGCTGGTACGGATTGTCGACATCAGCAGGTATTGCTCTGCCGGGCGAAACCCGCTGTTCGGATTTCCACACTTAGACAGAGTGTCAGCCAAAGCAGAAAGCCCCTGTTTTTGATATTTTTTATAGAGTTTGCGAAGATAATCCGCTGAGTAGAGGACAATGCTGTCCTTGTTGCCGCCGCCACGACCTTTACGCACTGATTTCGCAACCGATTTCGGCAACTGTTGAAGCTCCAAGGCGTGATTCAACAGGTCGCGCTCAGTGGCCTCTTGTTTCAAATAAGCCGCCGCCCGGGTTTCAATCTCTTTCTCCGATGCCTCGATATCTACCGCATTTGGAAGGATGAGGCCTTCTGACACCATGTCGTCAATCGCCATGATCTGAACAAAGCGATTGTAAAACCGCTTCTTCTGAGCCGGGTTCAGATCCGACACCTGAAACAGCATGCCTTTCGCCTGCGGGACAGTCTTCAGATCGTCCGGCAGGTAATACCCCACCTCGTGCTTGATCGCACCGGCCGCACTGAGGCACCGGCCCATTTTTTACCGACTGGAAGCGATGGACTCTGCGATATTTTTAACAGATCATGACCTCAGCGCCGCAGTCCGGGGTCATTCCGCGAATTTTGGCCGAAATATTTCATTCGGCCAAAACCGTTCTAATTCAGGACGTTAATGCCACGTGGCAAACCTTACCCCGCTTCATGGCAAACCAAAACAGCGGTTTTGGCATAACTACGCCCGTCCCGATACTTGTCGCGGCAAGCATTACCTGGCCATCGCCAAACCCTAAGTTACTGATTTTATTACACCCATATCAGATTTCGGCCACAGACTTGTCCATTCTCCAAGCTTATGACGTCCATTTTCGACAAGCATAAGAGGCCAATTTTCGAGGGCCGCAGCGGCCGATTATTCGTGGCCAGCACAAGCCCAAAAAAAGACCGCCCCTGCGGGCGGCCTTCAACAATCGACGCGACAACGGGCCGGTAAGGCCCCTTATGTTAAGCGAACAGATCTGCCTTCAGATCGCGGACCCGGTAGAAGTCTTCACCGACTTCAGCTTTCGTCAGCGCAGGTCGGACTCCTCGCTGTTTCAACCGACTAACCACCTTGCCGACTTGAAGGCCATGCTGCTCGGCAAGCCGTGCAGGATGGATAAACCGTGCTTTGAAGTCGGACACGACTACCGGGTCGAACCGCGGGATCCGATGATCTTCTTCCGGGCAGACGATCCAATTGACGGCAAGGCTCACCTCTTCAGCGCTCCGGTCCACCAATCGCCAAAGGATATCCTTGGAGATCTTCAAGGACGCGAACGATTCCATGACAGACAACCCCTTCGCGCAGGTCGTCCGATGCCGCTTGACCTCCTCAGGGTCCACGCGGAGCCCGGCGATCCCGTCGTAACCAGCGAGGCGAAAGACGCGCTCGAGGAAGCCGCCGAGGATCATGTGCAGCACGGTGATGGCCGGCAGCTTGGCCTTCTCCGCGGCTTTCGAGACCGCCACCAGCCCGTCGGTTTCGACACCCAATTCGACCGCTTTCGCGTGTAGTTTGCCAACCAGCATGGCAATCTCATTGCGATCCACGGCTTTCTGGGTCCGACCCTTCGTTCCCGGCCTCCCGTAGTAGATGGGAGTGAGCATCCGATCAGCAAAAAGCTGATCAACCAGGGGCCGCGCACAAACCAACGCGTCGGGCAGTGAACTGACATGCACGATCCGTTTCACGCGACTGGCTACCTCACGCCCTTTTTGCACCGGGATCGGGTAGTGGGCGGGCGCCTTCTTCAGGATCAGACCCGCAGCGACCAGCACGTCGCGCAGGGTCCGAGTGTCGAGGCCTTGCTCCGTCGCCAGTGACGAGACCGTGTGCAGGCGGCGCTCGGAAAGTTTGACACCCAGCACCTTGGTCCCGGCGGGCATGGCAATGTTCTCTGTGATGATCTCGCGAAGGATGCGCGCGATATCTCCGGGGTCCTTGAGGGACTTGGAGTAGGCCAAAGCTTCATAGAAACGCCCGAAGATTTTTCGCGGCCCCGGGGTGCCGGTCGTTTCATCGAACTTCCGGACTTGCGCCACCAACGCCTCCCGGATCCCTTCCTCGCCGCGGACCGTAAAGCCGAAGCCGATGCGACCGGCGTGATCCCAGTCATCCGGTGTCAGCTCCGGCAAGAGCTGATCCGGCCCGTGTTCGACCAGAACGCCCAGAAGCTCCGTCGCCCGGACTGCCTGCTCCAGCGACTGCGCATCCAACCATTGGGGACCAGCATCCCCATTGAGACGGCGGATGACGTATTCCTGATGCGGCGAGGACGCGCGCGGCTCGGCCTCGTCGATCAAGGCCTGAAGGTCTTCGCCGCGCTCGGGCACGATGTGTTCGAGTTCATGGAATACGTCATCCCAGGGGCCCTTGGCCTGACGCAGCAGCGGAATGCCATGGCGCGAGCACGTCCGCACGACCGACAGCGCCCATTCCCAGCGACCGCGACGCCCGCCCGTCCGATCATCCTCTGCCAAGCATGCCGGACAGAAGACGGTGTAGGGATTGGCCAGGAACTCTGCGGTGACCAGCTCACCGCGAAGATCGTAGGTCCGCTCCCCGAGCGGGACCGGAGCATTGGCGCGCAAGTCCCCAAGCGGGACGTCAGAAAGCTCGGCCAGACGGCCGAGTGCCGCCTCTTTGTTGGCAGCCATATCCTCAGGCTCAATTTCAATATCCCGAAGAAATGGAACCAGGCGGTCATTTGCGTGAACCCCGGCGAGACGCGCCGCGTAAGACAGGGGACTCTCCTGCGGGTCGAAGGGGATGTGGGGGGCAAGCATCAACGCGCGCCCTCCCAGTTCAGCTGCGCCTCACCCAGATCGATCTTGGCCCAGTGACGGGCAAGAAAGACGTTCTGACCCATGCCGCAGCCTTCCTGCATGCCCCAGCTCTCGGCGAAGTGGTTGATCGTCAACTCATCGGCATCGTCCATGGCCGCCGCCTCGAGTGCCGCGAGGATGTTCTCGATGCAACGACCGAAACGGTTGCGGCTCGCGTGAACAAGCCGGTCCACCAGATCCTCGTCCGTGGGCGGCCGCATACCGGCTGCATCGGAGAAACCGGCGATGACCTTGGTCAGCGCCTTGCGATCCGAGTGCGGCGAGACGTCGGCAAGCGGCAGCCGCCAGTAACGACGTGTAACCTGGGCATCGCAGGACGCGATCTGCCAGAGGCTTTCGATGCCACTCAGCACGACACTAACCGCATCCTCCCCCTGCATCAGGTTACGGATAATCTTCAGTGAAACGTCGACCTTATGCTTGCTCCCAGCACCGAATAGATCATGCGCCTCGTCGATCCACAGGACAGCCGTGCCCCGCAGTTTGAAATGATCACGCACCTTTTGCGTGATGTCGTATTCGGTCACGGACCGCCGCGAGACCGCCGGATACCCACTGGCCTTGAGAATCTCGAGCCCGAGGCTCTTGGCAGTGGGCGGGCTCGGGACCCGGACCCCGACCCAAGGCTGATGCGCCGCATCGCGCGGTTGCAGGGCCGGATGGGTCTTGAGGCCATGAAGGACCAGCGAGGTCTTGCCTCCGCCGGCGGGCTCCACGACCGCGATGCCGCGTGCATCACCCGCCTTGTTGAAGAGACGGGCCTTCGGAAGCAGTTTGCCTCGCTCATCGCGCTGCAGCAGCCGGTCCAGGTAGCTCCGGAACTGAACGTCCCGCGGGGTCGCGAGATACTTGTCTCGCAGCCGATCCACGGCTGCGAGTTTCGCGTTGATGTTAAGATCTGATGCACTCATGGTCATTCGTCCTCCAGGGTCCAGTCGTCGCCGTCATCAGCCGCATCGGCACCATCGCCAGGCTGATGATCGGGAAATTGGATCGGGCCGAAATTGCCGGAAGCAGAATCTTCCGCACTGCATTGATTTTCATCGGCCGCGCCATCCGAGGGAGTTGAATCGGCCGTGGGAAGGCGCGTTCCCCATTCACTGCGGTCCCCCTCATAGGGGTTCTCAGGCTCCGTCTCCGAGGTATTGAACCCGATGAACAGGCGGTCTTCCTCGTAGTCGATGCGCTTCTCGGACCAGTCTTCCACGATGAGCCCGACACGGGTCATGGCAGCGCTGTTGGTTTCCTTGATGAAGTCGAGCGCCTGGCGGACGACCGCGAAGTTGACCTCGGCATTGCGCGCGTTCTGGGCCCGGATTTCGGCCGCGGCATCCACCCACTCCTGGGCGGAGACACCCTGATACCGATCGAACACGGCGGGGATCTCGAACCAGCGCCCATTCAGCTCGGCCCAGATGGCGCCGATGTCCTCGGGATACCACCGGATCGCGACTTTGCGCTCCTGCGCCCTGGTCATGAACCGTGCCAGGACCTCCGAGTGATACCGGATCCCCAGGATGGTGATCCCCTGCCGGGTCACGGTGCGTTCCCGCTCATGGCCGAAAATCAGGCGCCGACGGCCGAGGTCAGGCGGCGGCTGGACGCCGTATTTCTCGACCAGCCGGTTCCAGCAGTCCAGCGGAGTTTCCCCATTCAGCCCGCTGTGCGGGGTGCGATGGTAAATGTCCACGATGTAGCGGACCAGGACCGAGCAGAACTCCTCCGGGTTCAGGGCGGCACGTTTCACCGAGTCGTAATCGCCGCGCTCGACGATGTTGCTGAAGGTCCGCCCGCTCAGCCGGGGCATGAGCTGGGTTGCGAAAGTGCCGAACACGCGCTCGATCGTGCCTTTGGCTTCCGGGTTTGCGGCAGCGCAATACTGCAGTGTGATGCCGAGATCAGACACGCGTGCCTGGACAAGGCTCGAGATGTTGTAGCTCGCGCAGTCGGTCACGATGACCGACGGCCAGCCGAACTGGTTCCAGGGCGTGAGAGCACCGCATGCATCTCCCCACACACCCTTGTCGCGCATCATCATCTCGATGACTCGAAGCGCGCTCTGTGAGTTGGGCTGCCTGGAGACGACCAAACCGACGATGCAGCGCGTTGCACAGCAGATGGCAACGGTGATCCACCACCGCGCCTTCTTCTTGTCCAGCCCGAGAGCCTTCTTTTCCTCGTTCGTCAGGTGATGGAACAGCCCGCCTTCGGCCATCAGGGTGATGGCGTCGGCCTCCCACTCGTCGAATTCGACACGCTGCATCGGGCGCGTGATATCCAGCCCCATCCCGACAGGGGCGAACTGACGGTTTGCTGCCTCGCGGCCCTTCCTTGTCAGGGTGATATCGAAGGGATTGAGCTTCCGGATCGCCTGCCGCACCGTCTCACGGGACGGACAGACGATTTCCGGTTTGCCCTCGGCCCGGCGCCGATCGTTCTCATCGAGGAAAGCGGTTTTGACTTCACCGAAGATGATCTCCTGCGACGGGCGCTGATCGTCGAGATACTTGCCCACGACCCTGCCCATGATCATGAGTTCGTCAGCCGTCATACGACGGTCGCGGTTGCCGCGCTCGGAAATCCGGTCGTAGAGACCCGTTAGCCCGAACCGCCGCTCCTTGCGCTCCCAGTCGAGCACGGTCTTCGAGCCGAGCTGTTTCGGCACGGCGAAAGTGTCATCTTTCCCGTTGGGCTCGCCTTCTTCGAGAATCTCGCCTGCGCGAAACCTGATAGCCCGCAGATACGGCCTGATCGATGTCGCGGTCCGGGTGATATTTTTGGTCTCGTCGTCCAGGAACTCACGAAACGCGCGGACCACTGCCAGACGCATGGCCGCTTTCTTGTGAGCCTTTGTGTCCCTGAGGGAGAGCAACTCCCCATCCGGCAGAGCACGCACACGCAGATGCTCGGGCTGGTGTTCGTTCGGGATACACTTGAAATTTCCGACCGTGAGGTAGCGGCTGATCTCGGCATTGGTCATGACCTGAGGCACGCCCTCGCCGGTCACCTTGAAGAACATGTGACCTTCTTCGCGGGTCTCGAAATAGCGGAAAGGCTGCCCCCCGATGGTGATGCCATCGTATTTCGAGAAGGAGAAGTTGGGCTGAACGGGGCTGGGTTTGACGGCGATCATTTGGACATACTCCGGCGGACATATGCTTCGTGCGTGATGCGCACGTTGAGTGTGAGTTCGAGTTCGTGAGAGCGGAGCAGGCGAACCACGGCGCGGAAGCCGCGCGGGCCCAGGCCGATGGCATCGACCAGATCCTGGATCCGGACAGCCCCGACGATCTCGCCAAGGAGCCGCCGTGCGCCGGCGTCTGCATCAGGATCGGGGCGACGCATCTCGTGCATCATCTCGGCATTGAAGTATTCGACGGGGTCTATATCGCGTTCGGTCATAACGACGACCTGGTCTGCGAAACTCCGAGGAACCCGAGCCGCGATTTCGGCGAGTTCGTCCTGAACCTTGGGCTGGTTGCGGCGATATTCCGACTTCACCATGATCGCCACGCGTTGGCCGTCGGCCATCAGAACGCGGAAGTCGAAGAAGTGCTCGCCCTTCTTCCCGTCGGTATCGAGCCACTGGAATTTTACCTGGCTTTCGATCCAGGCCACACCCGGGCGGGCGAGAAGGACAAGCTTCCACTTCATCTCGGTGTTGCTGTCGTAGCCCATGGTATACCCCTCATCGGGGTCCATCGTGACCTGTCCGCTTTGGTGTTCGCGGGCGCCGACAGCCGTTTTCCGCGCAAGTTGCACGCGCTCCGGCATCGTGATCCCGCCATCCGGCATCTTCATCATGCTCTTGTTCCTTTCGGCATGAGAGTATCGTTCGCCGGAATGCACTCCGACGCTGCCCAAAGGCTGCGATACTGATTTCTGGTTTCCTTCACGGAGCCCGGTGTGTTCCGGTGGCTCCAAGTGCAGGCGTCACATTGGATCATCCTGCGGTGTCTTGTGGTCTACCCTGTGCCGGGGACGGGGGTGTTTCTTCTCCTCTTGCCTCTGCCCTCTCGACCGCTCGCCAGTTTCCGGCGTTGCTGATCGAAAGGTTGGCTGTCAGCCTGTTTCACGAAGAAAATTTTGCGTCCCGGTCGGTGTGATCTACCGTTCAGCCTTCGCTTGAAGCCGAGAAACTACCCATCGCGGACCTTCCGACAACCGCCGATTTTGGCCAAAAAAAGTTTGTCGGAATCGTTTTCGCCCAAAGAAAAATGAACCCAAGCACTCACCCCGCATCCTGTAGTGGCCTGATAAAAAACAGCTTTCATAGCGTCGACTGTTGGCGGTCGCGAACGGCCTCGGCCCAACTTTTTCCTGTCAGCCTGAAGCTGCCTTCAAAACGGCTCCAACCCTGGGAACCCGGCGTGGCATTCTTGCCACGCGCCTTCAGAAACAGGCATTAGGTCGATGGTTCGAAACCCCGACCGTCGACCTACTACGATTCGGATCGCGGGGAATCAGTAGGCCTTGCCGATCGATGATGACTGCAGACTTGTTGTGCGGGTTGACCCTATCAGGGCCACTGCCGGTCGTTCACAGTGCCTATGCTTTATCCGTGGTCAGTGAAGCCCGACACTTTCCGCCCCCCGCGAACGGCTCCAGGGTATCTTGATTAGTCGCGTGGAGCGATGCGTGGCCGAGACCGCCGGAGAATGGTTGGCCATACTCAACGGCACTTCTGCTGTTGGGTTGGGTCCACGTCGAGCCCCGCCTCGGAAACAGTGAGTCTGTGCACCAGGCATAGGCGCCGGGCCGGGGCTTGCAACCGTGCCTGGACTCGCGCAAAGCGGTGGGTCTCCTACTCTTGCCCGGAAAGGACCTACGGATGGCACCGAAGCACCAGATCGATCTGCTCGAGTTCGCACGCATCGTGAAAGACGGCAGCGAGATCACGGACGAGGAGTTCGTTGATCAGATGCGGCGCGTATTGCCGCTCGATTCCTTGAAAGATGTTACCCCCGAAGAATCCGAATGGCTCTTCATGGCGATCAGTTGGCTACATGACTACAGCCTCCTTTTGTGGGAATTCCACCAGATCGAGGTCAACAAGGGCACGACGTTCGCAGGTCATCCGGCCATCCCGGGGTCGAGCGGGCCCTTCATCGAGAACATGCTAACTCGCGATGGCAGGCCCGACTTTTCGCAGCTCAGGGATTTTGGCCTTGGAAGGGGTCAGGGCAATTAGAGGGACTTCGGCGGATGATCTGGGTCGAAATTGCTGGCAGATGCAGGACTGAGGGCGCGCGCCCAAACAGCTGACCTTTCGGAATGACAAGGCTTTCGCCACCTACTACCGTGCTCGTATGGAGACAGGCGATTGGTCCAATTTCGAAAACGACGCTGTGGTGGCAGCGTATTTCTCGATGCTCAGCGACGAGCTATCGGGTCGGCGCTACAACAAGGCAGCGCAGAACCGCGCCTTGCAGGACCAAATCGACCGCAGTCGGGGCTCCATCGAGTTCAAGATGTGCAACGTCTCCGCCGCCATGCGCGGCCTCGGGTTGCCAATCATCCAGGGTTATGCGCCCCGGTTCAACTTCCAGATGGCGCTCGCCGAGGCGGCAGCCCGCTGGCTGGCGCAACACCCGGAGTGGGAGATCGCGCTACATCGGAGGGAGCAGCGCCAGATGGCCGAACCCTCACCGATTTTTGTCGGCGTAGCCCCCACCCTCAGGAATGCACCGCCGCCGGACGAGCTGGAACAGATGCAGCGTATCGCCCGCCGCTTCGACGCCGCGGGACGCGATGAGCGCAACCGCGTCCTGGGCTACGCCGGCGAAGAGCGTGTGTTTCACCATGAGCGTGCGACCTTGAACTCGCATGGCCGAGATGACCTCGCCCGGCGCGTCCGATGGGTGTCGAAGGAGGACGGCGACGGTCTGGGCTACGACATCACCAGCTTCACGCCGGACGGGCAGGATCGTCTGATCGAGGTTAAGACAACCAACGGATGGGAACGCACGCCCTTCCATATCTCGCGCAACGAGTTGGAGGTGGCGGAGGAAAGGCGCGACCATTGGCATCTCTTCCGCCTCCATGACTTCGCTCGGGATCCCAAGGCGTTCGAGTTGCGGCCCCCGCTGGACGCACATGTCTCGCTGACAGCCACAAGTTTTCGGGCGAGCTTCGAATGACAGGCGAAAGTCGCATGTTTCGCCGGACGATCGGCATCGACTATTCAGGGGCTCAGACGGCTGAATCCAGCCTGAAAGGCCTCAGGGTTTATGAAACCCAAGACGAAGCGACACCGGTCGAGATCCAGCCTCCACCCAGCGCAAGGAAATACTGGACACGCCGAGGCTTGGCCGAGTGGCTGATCGCGGAGCTCGACCCCGGCATCCCAACCATCGTCGGCATCGATCACGGCTTTTCTTTCCCCATGCGCTATTTCGAAAGGCATGGCCTCGTACCGGACTGGGATGTCTTCTTGGAGGATTTCTGCACTCATTGGCCCACGGATGCCCCGCACACCTATGTAGATTTCATCAGGGACGGGAGTGTCGGAAACGGTGCCGCACGCAGTGGCCAGCGGGCATGGCGCCGACTGACGGAAGAGGCAACCGGCTCGGCGAAATCGGTGTTTCACTTCGACGTCCAAGGGTCTGTCGCGAAATCTACACATGCCGGAATCCCGTGGCTGAGGCGGATCCGGGCGGCACACCCGGGACTGCATTTCTGGCCCTTCGACAAATGGGAGCCCGCCGCGGGCAAATCAGTGATCGTCGAGGCTTACCCACGGCTCTGGAGCGCCCACTACCCGCGCGAAAACCGAACCCAGGATCAGCACGACGCCTACTCCATTGCACGTTGGCTGCAGGACGCCGACCTGACAGGAATGCTCAGTGCAGCTCTTCTACCGCCCCAGCCGGAAGCAATCGCTGGATATGCCGCCGTCGAAGGCTGGATCTTGGGCGCAAGCTGGCCGCCACAGCAGGAATCAGCTCGCCGAAGGGCCGTTGGCCATGATGCCGGGAAGACCACGAAGCCCGGATATGTGAACAGAAACTGGCAGGAGGTTCTGCACGGCAAAGGTCTTCCCGGGAACGATCACAACCAGGTCGTTTACCTGCTTCAATGCCGCAACTGCGGCTATCGCTACGGAGCCAACGGATCCGACATTTTTCAACGCAAATGCCCTGCTTGCGGAGGTGGTCGACCTGGTCTGTAGGGCGGGAAGCAGTCATTCGCTGCAAACGCTTTAGAGACGGTTGGCATCCAAGAGCGCGGCACTGCGGAAGACGGGGATTGACCAGACGTTGGGCGCCAAGGCGTCAGGGGTTGCCCTTCAAGCCCGGCAAGACGTGCGACACATTATGCGGTGTCCACCGCCCTCCCGTTCGCGCCAAGCGAATAGCCAGACTTGCGAAGACTGTCGGTCTCTTCGCGGTTGACTACGGCTACACACCCGCAGGACAAGCATATACACATACGCAAGCGGAGCATTTCCTGCGAGTGGGGCACCGATATTATGAAAATAGAACGTATTGAAGTATTTAACTTTCGCAAATTGCGGCGGGCCCGTCTGGACATGTCGGGCAAGCAGACTCTGCTCGTTGGGGCCAACAACAGCGGCAAGACATCTGCCATGAAGGCGTTGCGCAAATTCCTCAAGGATCGCGGCGGCATCGACACGCGTGATGTTACAGCATCAAACTGGATCGACATCGAGCAGGTCGCGAGCGCCTGGACGCAGGAAACCGAGGCGGATCTCAACCCTCTTTTAGATAAACTCCCGTTCCTCGACGTCTGGATGCATGCGGAAAATTCAGAACTCCATCATGTCGCGCATTTGATCCCCACATTGACTTGGACCGGCGGATATCTCGGTGTTCGCCTGCGCCTTGAACCCAAAAAGGGGGTCGATATCAAAGCGGGCTACCTCGCCGCTCGCCAAGCCACCGAGGAGCTAAAGCCGGGTGGCACTTTGGACAATGGATTTGCGCTTTGGCCGCGCGATTTTCGGGAATTCTTGGACAAGCACCTGAAAGATCTGTTCCAACTGAACGCTCATCTTTTGGACCCTGATAACTTTGCAACGTCCGGAGAGGTAGTTCCGCCGCCCCTGCCGGCACTGTCAGAGGGGATCGGCGCCAACCCCTTTGCCGGCTTAATCCACATTCGTGAGATCAACGCTCAGCGTGGGTTCGCCGATGCCGGTGACGGAAACCATGATGATGGTGAACTCGTCCATACTGACAGTCGCAAGATGGCAAGCCAGATACAGACCTATTTCCGGAAACATATTGACCCTGAAACGAATCCCACGTTGAACGACGTCAAAGCGCTCATGGCGATTCATGATGCCGAGGCCACCTTTAATGACCGCCTCAAGGATGGCTTCGCCAATGCAATTAAGGAACTGGAAGAACTCGGCTATCCCGGCGGCCTCAACAATCCGAAACTGCTTATAGCTACGCAGATCAAGCCCGTTGACGGACTGAATCACCCGGCGGCTGTGCAATATGATATTTCGGGCAACACATCCGGGATAAACCTGCCCGAAAGCTATAACGGCCTGGGCTTCCAGAACCTGATATCCATGGTGTTTCAGCTCATGCGCTTCCGGGATGACTGGATGCAGGTAGGTAAATTCAAATCACAGGTGGTCACCCCGGAGGACAAGGGCATCGAACCCTTGCAACTGGTGCTGGTCGAAGAGCCAGAGGCTCACCTGCATGTTCAGGTGCAGCAAGTCTTCATGGCCAAGGCCCACAAAGTGCTACGCAACCATGAGGATCTGGAGAAAGAGGACTCGGCTTTCACCACGCAGCTGGTCGTGAGCACGCATTCGGGCCATATCGCGCACGCCGCCGCTTTTGAGGAGTTGCGTTATTTCAAGCGCGACCTGCCAAGTCCCGGAGTTGTTCCCACAACCACTGTGGCAAATATGACAGGGCTCTTCGGCGCGGACACAGAAACTCATCGCTTCGTGACGCGCTATCTGTTGAGCACACATTTTGATCTATTCTTCGCCGACGCGATCATCGTTATCGAGGGTGCCGCAGAGCGGATCCTGCTGCCGCTTCTGATCCGGCATCACTACCCCGACTTGGCAGCGGCCTATCTTTCCTTCTTGGAGCTGGGCGGCAGTCACGCGCATCGGATGCGGCCTCTGATCGAGGCGCTGGAGTTGCCGACGCTGATAATCACCGATCTCGATGCCGCTACGAAGGTCAAGAAAGTGGTCAAGAATGGCGAAAGGAATGTCTGGGAGTCGGCCCGGCCGCGCTCGGGGGCAGCTCAGGAAACCACGAACCACGCTCTGAAAACCTGGCTCCCCGAGATGGCAGAGGTCGACAAGCTGATGGTCGCGCCGCCAAATACACTCTGCCATACCGATGCCACCCAGACCATCGCCGTCTCCTTTCAGACACCGCAAGTGGTGACGCTGGGCGAGGAGACTCAAACCATCACGCCCAGCACGTTCGAGGATGCTCTCGTCCTGACCAACCCGGAAGCCGTGAAAGACGCCGCTAAAACGGATCTGGCCTGCCTCATGACCCGTGATTTTGGCGAATACATCGATGCCGTGTCCACGCCTGAGGACCTCGCCACGGCGCTCTTTGAGCGGTTGGCTAATAAACCAGAGAAGGCCGCCTTCGCGCTCGACCTCCTGTATATCAAGGACATTAAAGCGCTTCGGGCGCCGCCCTATATCGATAGCGGCTTGACTTGGCTCGCGGGCAAGCTGAAGGGCGGAGTAGGTGCGATATGACGGACGTAAGCGACGACACCCGCGACGCTGGCGCTGATGCGACGATCCGCGCGTGTCTGTCCCTCGATCAGCCGCGTAGCTTCTTTCTCTATGCTGGGGCGGGATCAGGCAAGACTCGCTCTCTCAAGGACGCACTGGAGGGGTTGGACACTCAGACCCTGACCACCTTGCGCAAACACAGCCGCAAGATCGCCGTGATTACCTATACCAACGCCGCCGCAGATGAAATCACGCGCCGCGTCAAGGCCGATCCAGTGTTTCAGGTGCAGACCATCCACAGCTTCGCTTGGTCGCTCATCGAGGGGCGACCAGCAGATATTAGAGGCTGGCTTGAGAGAAATTTGAAAACTGAGATTGCCGAGATCGAGGTTGCCCAGGCGAAGGGAAAGGCAGGCACCGCCGCCCATGACGAACGCCTCAAGAAGATGGCTTCCAAGACAAAACGGCTGGGGCGCTTGGCTGAGATCCGAGCCTTCAGCTACGCGCCAGAGGGGGACAATTTCGGTCGCGACGCGCTGCAACATGCCGAGGTTATTGCGCTCGCCGCACATTTCCTGACTGAAAGCGAGACGTTCCAAAACATCGTTCTGGCGCGCTACCCGTTCATCCTGATCGACGAGAGCCAAGACACGATGAAACCATTGATGGAGGCGCTTTTGACCTTCGAGGCGCGCCATCGCGGCCGCATCGCCTTAGGGTTGCTCGGGGACACGATGCAGCGCATTTACAGCGATGGTTTGCGCGATCTCGACAAACGCGTCGGGGATTTCGAGCAACCGGCGAAACAGATGAATCACCGCAGCCGTGCGCGCATCATTGATCTGGCTAATGCGATCCGGCGCGAAGATGATAGCCGTCAGCAGCGGGCACGTGAAGACAAACCGGGTGGCACCGTGCGCGTCTTTCTTGCACCGAGCGAGGGTACGGATCGCGCAGCCTTCGAAGCCTATGCCCAGGCGGAGATGGCGCGTATCACCGGAGACCCCGCGTGGCAGGACCCGGAGACGATCAAAACCCTTACGATCGAGCGTCACATGGCCGCTGCGCGTCTTGGTTTCAGCGACCTGTTTGAGCCCCTGAGCAAAGCCGGCAACCTCAAGGACGGGTTTCGCAATGGAACCCTGCCCGCGATGCGGCTTTTCACACATCGGATCTTGCCATTGGTGGAGGCTCACATGAGTGGGGATGCCTTTACCGCGATGGCGGTGCTGCGCGACGGTTCACCGTTAGTAGATAAGAGAATAATCCGGTCGGACCGTGGGGGCCAAGCCACAGGTCTCGATCAGGCGCGAACGGGCGTCGAAGCCCTTATGACGCTATTTGAGGACGGACGGGATCCGTGCTGTGCCGAAGTGTTAAAGGTAGTGGCCGAGCACCGGCTGTTCCCGATCCCCGGCCAGCTTCGGCACTGTTTGCCTGATTACGGTTCCGTTGCCCAGGACTTGGCCGACAATATCGACGAGCTGGACCTGGACACGTCCGAGGCCATACCACCCACCGAAAACAACTTTACCGAGGCCTGGACGCAGGCCCTTGAGGCCCCGTTTTCCCAAGTTGCGCGCTACCTCGCCTACGTCGAAGACCGAAGCCCATATGGCACCCATCAAGGGGTCAAGGGGCTGGAATTCCCCCGTGTCATGGTTATCGCTGATGACGCCCGCACACGCTTTAAGGGCCTTGCTTCCTATGAGACGCTGTTTGACGTGAAGCCCTTGTCCGCAGCCTCTCGGAAAAAGGCGGATCAGGGCGAAGAAACTACGATCGAGCGCACCCGCCGCCTTCTCTATGTCACCTGCACGCGCGCAGAAGATAGTCTCGCTCTTGTCCTCTATTCCGAGTCCCCTGACACGATCCAAGAGTTTCTAATTTCCAAAGGATGGATGGCCGAGGACGAGGTTGTGATGGTTGAGGCAGGCACGTTCGATCAGGAAGCTGCACCGCAGAGCTGAACTTGTTCAGCAATGAGCGCTGAGGGCCGTTCTATAACAGCCAATGTATCAGTTTTCTCTGATTTTTGCCGCTAATTCTTTGTAACCGCGTCTCTCTAACTCCACGGCGAGAGACCTGAGCAACTCGACGTCGCCGGATCGTTTGATTACACCGAGGATGATTTGTAGCGCGTCATTGACCGTCGACTCTTCCGATATCTGCAGCCGTTCGAATTCGTCCGCGATTTCTGCGGCACGTTTTGCGTCCAGGTCTCTTTCATGAGCAATGATCGGATGGCTGAGCTTCCTCGCCTCCTTCGCGTAGTGCTCGCTCTCTTGGATTGCCACCGCTTCCGAACGTGTGACTTCAACTTCAAGGCAACTCCCGTCGGCCTCGACCTGCCGGAGCCGCACGTTGCAATTTGCATCTACCGCAAGCTTAACCAGCTTCTCAATGGATCGCTCTGGGGCTTTTGATTGGAGTTGTTCGGCTGAAGCTGGATGATTCTTTTTTGCCTTTAACAATCCGATAAGGCTCTTGCCAAAATCAATGATTGCTTTGCTCCCTTTAGCAGTTTCGACTGCGCCCTTGGCGTAAGGTAGTGCCGCTTGAGCCATATCCAGAAGGGTGATCCAGATTGAACCATCTTCGACACGCTCGACTACAAGTGTTCTGGCGCGGTTTTGTTTGCGGTAGTCTCTTGCGAGAGCAGCTAAAAGCTCGCTCAACGCAAGGGCCGGAACCGGCTGTATGTTTTCAATGACGATGACAATACTCGCCACTTCTTCATGCGAATTCAATTTGGTGCCCTCGTATTGAACATGAACTGATCTGAGCGTTCCTTATTTCGGATTTGTGCACAACCTTAAACAGGGCTGGCCTTGCCGAGCTTACTACAATTCAGTTTGGAGCAGCTTGGTTAGCACAAACGTGCGGTTTCAACCCGCTCTCGCGGCAGCGGCGTCCGCTTTCGGGAAGCTGCGGTGCAGCTTAGACGATCCGGGCGAAGGTCCGGATTGGGCCGGTCGCTACCCGTCCAGCAGTCAGGACGGTGAGTGCGATTTGGCGGCGCCTGGCAAGAATGGCGTTAGTGCACAGGTCAATCGGTCGTCTTTACGAAGCCTTTCACCCATGCCGCGAAGTCGTGCTTAGCATCTGGATAAAACCACTCGGTTAGCGCGAGAATGATTGCCAGCGCGGAAACGACTTGCCCGGCGGGAGTCCAAATATACTTCTCCCATACAAATCTTACGGACCCGCCGTGAACATCCCACCATTTCGCTTTCGTTTTTAGATTTCCGCCGATTTCTGCTTCAAGCAGACTCGAAATTACGTCGGCTTTCCTTAGTGTGCTCTGATGCAGCGCAAGAAACTTTCGATCCTTGAAGGCGTAAGCCTCGTCTTTGCCTGACAAAAAGTCCTTATCGGTTATCTTGTTGATCTTCATAATACTTTCGAGGCGAGGATGCCCAGCGTAGCGCTTGCCGTATCTCGCAACAAACATGCGCGCCAGATCGAATTTCTTCTCATCGGGAACCTCTACCGGCGCACCTCCCAAGACTTCGTAGCGGTGTTCAATCGCCTGAAAGCCATAGTTTATGTCCCGCATATTCCAGTGGACCCAAAACGCATGAGCAACGTGTGCTCGAACATAATCAAAGAACTGATCCAAGAGCTCTTTCTCTATATCGTCATAGATATCCCATGCATCCTTACCCGCAAACTTGGGCAGTTCCGAAACTTGGTGGATTGAGAAAGAACGTGTTTGCCCATTCCCAAAATTGCGACATGCAATCGATGTTATTCTGGGTGTGCGCCCGTCTTCAGAGTCATAAAAGCTCTCGCACGAGTAATGAATCAGGATCACCTGATCTTTCTTCTGATGGAGCATCGAAAATTGCTGCTGAGCCGCGCGTTGGTTTTCTACAAAAGACAAAAATGCTTCTCCAACCTTCACTTGAGGCACCAATACACAACTACGTGATTATCCACGATCCGAAACCGCAACGCAACGAAATAGGACAGATGTGGGCTGATTGAGCGACGGGCCATGTAGTAACGGCGGCGGAGGTCGATGCCACCAACAACAGGTTCGCAGTCGGTTCGACCTCGCACTTGCAGCGAATGGCTGTTCGCGCAGGCTGCACCGCAGCAATCGAAGTTGCTGACGAGTGGCCGCAATGGGCCGGTCGCGTTCATGAGTTAGTCCCGAGATAGCACACGGTCTCCCTCCGCCCGCCAGCGGGCTGACGGAGACCGTAGGCAAGCGCCGGTCGCGGCAATGTGCGCGCCGCCGATCCCGGATCGTCACGCCCCGGGGGCGCCATCCGCGTAGTCCTCTTATTGAAATTTCCGTCTTCCGTTTTCAGCCTTGATGCGTTTCCTCTGTTCATGAAAACGAGCGCCACCGCGCTCGTGGTCGTCTCCCGTCGGTGGCCGGGACTTCGAAGACCGCCCGGGACGGCCCTCTCTGACAGACGAAATGGAACTTCGCCACGGATGCACGTCGTCGCTTCCGCTCTCGCGGATGCCATCACCACCGGGGAGTGATCAGATCCCCACAGCGCGCTGCGTTTTCGGTGATGCGCAACGGTTTCTCGCGAGCGTCCAGTCGTTCTGGAACTGGTGTTGCCTCCTCTCTCTTTTCTCGACCGTGCAGTCCTCGGCGGCATCCTCATGCCCGTCCGTCATAGGGAAGAAATGGAACGACAAGATCCGGACCAAAACACTTCCGTGGTCAGAAATCAAAAAAGTTGGATCTGGCATCGCTCTCACGGTTCGCAGGTTTCCAGCCTACTCCCAACGAGCCGTCCGATGGAGACGAGGACAGCGTCCTTCAGATGGGCACACCACGCTTCTATTCCAGAGTATTCGATCGGTGTCACGGGGCCGAGCAACGGCTCTGGTCAGAGGAAATCGGCTTCGGTCTCGAACAGAGCGGAAGTTTTTTCTTCGTGCCGCGGGCGGCTGGCCAATCTCCAAATCGAGAGACGCGAAGCAACGGCCATTCAGCCCCAAGCAGGAACAAGGAAGGTCAACCGAAGCAAAGACCGCGGACAGGCTTGATGCTGCCACGACCGGCAGACGCGCAACAATCAGGAGGCCCTACATGCTGCGCAAGCTCCCAACGAAGACCCTGTCCGCAGACCCGCAACTCACCGCCGTCCGCGAGTTTTTCGACAAGCACGGAGCCGCGCTGTGCAACGCCGCCGGGCTTATCGACGACGAGGCCGGAACGGCCCGCGTTCTGCGCCTCATGTCCCGCTTGCGCGAAGCGCCGCGCCTCGAGCGGGCGACGCGACGTAGGCTCGTCGATCTGCATCGGCTTCTGTCGCTCGACCCCGTCATCGACGCGTTCGAGCCTGACCTGTCGTCTTGGATGCTCCTCGACCCTGCCAGTCCCGAAGTGGAAGAGCTCTGCCAGCTCACTGACCGGCTCTACGATCTCCTGGTCGAGATGGGAGAAATGGATGACGATCGGGACGCCCTGGCGCTCGCCCTCCTGGCTGAGGACGCGGCCTGAAGAGTGGCTTCGGCCATGCAGGGTTTGCATGGCCGACGTCCTGACCTCGGACCAACGCAAGGTCCGATACCCGGCCGTCAACCGCCTCGGGACATCGTTGGCGGCCGCCAAAGAAATCTCAAGCATTGGGCAGATTTCTTCTTCGTCATCCAAAAGAACGACCAATGTTCTCGTCACCAGCACCCAAGACCAGCTTTTGACACCGACCGAAAGGCCCCAGCCAACGCCCGATTTCTCCCACGCGACGGAACATGACGCCGATGAATCAGGCACCCCGCACCGTTTCCGCCACTGAATGAAGGGAGATCAACATGCTCAACACCACCACCCTCGGCGCCGCCGAGGCGCGTCTTGGCGCGGCCTACACGGTCGAGCGACACCTCCGCCACCACGGTGCGAGCCTCTGCGACCTGCTCGACGCTCTCGATGATCCGAGCGGGTTCGCGGCGCTCTGTGACCTGCATGGCGCCTTCGGGCAGCCTATCCCGGATGCCGATGCCGTCGAGGCCGCGCTGCGCGATATCCGTCGTATCCTGGCCGACCAGGCACCGACGTCGCTCGACAGGATCGGGCATGAGAGGGGCCTGCCAGCTTCCGACATGACCCGGTGGCATGGCGCGCGCGTCAGCGAGCTTCTCGGGCGGTTCCGACATGCCGACTGAGACCGGGGCACGCTGCGTGCTTCAGCTGGCGCGCCGGCGCCGCCTGAGCGTCCATCCCGATCAGTTCGGGATGGAGCAGGACATCTGCGACGTGACGCTGTGGCTCATCGAGAAGCACAGCCTATCTCGCGTCCACGTCTGGGTGGACCGGCACTACACCCAGATCGGCCGGGAGATCGCCGGCGTGACTGTCATCACTTCGCCGACACACCCCGCGCGGCTGACCGAAGCGGCGCACGAGGCGTTTCTCGCGCTCGGCTACACGATCGAAGACACGGGCGCAGACACTTACGGCCATCAATTCTGCGACGGTCACCATTCGAAGCACGAGGCGATCCAGGCCTACGCGCGCATCGAGAATGCGGTGCGGCGCTGGCGATCACAGTAGGAAATTCATCGGAACCTTGAAAAAGGGCGGCGCAAGCCGCCCTTTTTGCGTTCCTATCTTTTCTTGGGCCGATACCTACCGACATTGCGCATCGAATTCCCGGCAAGTCTTAGAAACGGACGCCGTATTCTTTCCTGGCGAACTGGTCTACTCGGAACGGAACCAGAGCCGCGCCCGAGCCCAAGAGCTCTATCGGCCACCGATAAGCCCAAAAAATTCGAAAACCGTTTTGGTCGCCCGTTTTCGATGCCCATATCCTTCAGGACAGAGCCGAAAGCGCTTTCCTGCGCGAAAATGGCAGAAATAGCGGAAAATCGGGCTCCTTTGCCCGATTGACCTTTTTCGCTTGCGGAATGGACGTTTCAAGCCCGCCGGTGGCCACTAATTGATAGTGGCGACAATACTCTGCCTAAAGCATCAACCAGAACATTTGCTGTGTCCGCAGGATGAGCAGGTCAGGCAGCCTTCGGCCATGATCATTGTGTACTGGCCGCAGGATGGGCAGGCGGGGCCTTTGGGGGTGTCGAGGCCGACGACCTGGGCTTTGGGGTCGGACTTCAGGCCCATGCCCTCGCCTTCAAGAAAGCCGATGGCGATGAGGTGTTGTTCTATCACGCCGCCGATGGCCGCCAGGATGGAGGGGATGTATTTGCCCTTCACCCATGCGCCGCCGCGCGGGTCGAAGACGGCTTTCAATTCTTCGACGACGAAGGACACGTCGCCGCCGCGCCGGAACACGGCCGAGATCATGCGGGTCAGGGCCACGGTCCAGGCGAAATGCTCCATGTTCTTGGAGTTGATGAAAACCTCGAACGGGCGCCTGCGCCCGCCGACGATAAGATCGTTGATTGTCAGATAGATGGCGTGCTCGCTATCGGGCCATTTCAGCTTGTAGGTGGCACCTTCGAGCGTCTGGGGCCGGTCGAGCGGTTCGGACATGTAGATCACGTCGCCATGCGGGGTTTGCGGTTCGGCGTCGGTGGTGGCGAGGATTTCAGGGCCCGGGTTCGCATCTCCGAAAAGAAGCCAGCCTGCGCTTACATCCAGCACAGTGGCGAGTTTGGTTGCGGTATCGCGGCCCAACTGTTTTACGCCCGACATGCCTTCGCTCAGGTAACTCTTAGAAACGCTGCTGAGGCGAGACAGTTCGGACGCATTTTTGATGTTCTTTTGCGCCATAGCCCATACTAATCGGTCTCCGGTAGTAGCGAGATCAGGCAGTTCTTTTGTCTCCTCCGACACACTCAACACACTCCCCGTCACATCGTTCGGGCGGTAGGTGGTGCAGCCTTTGCAGCCGGACTCGAAGGCCTCCATATAGACGTCCTTGAACGCCTCGAACGAGATGTCCACGGGGCAGTTGATCGTCTTGGAGATCGAGCTGTCCACCCATTTCTGGGCTGCTGCCTGCATCTTGACGTGATCCAGCGGTGCAAGCGTCTGAGCGTTGACGAAATAATCAGGCAGATCTGCATCGCCGAACTTGTCGCGCCACATTTGCACGGCGTAATCGACGACCTCTTCCTCGGTGCGCGAGCCGTCCTTTTGCAGCACCTTGCGCGTATAGGCATAGGCGAAGACCGGCTCGATCCCCGAAGACACGTTGCCCGCGTAAAGCGAGATCGTACCGGTGGGCGCGATGGAGGTCAGCAATGCGTTGCGGATGCCGTGTTCGGCGATGGCGGCACGGACGTCTTCGTCCATCTGCTGCATGGTGCCGGAGGCCAGGTATTTTTCCGCATCGAACAGCGGGAAAGCGCCCTTTTCCTTCGCCAGTTCGACGCTTGCCAGATAGGCCGCGCGGGCGATGGCATGCAGCCAGCGCTCTGTCTGCTGTGCCGCTGCGTCCGATCCGTAGCGAATGCCGCACATCAGCAGCGCGTCTGCCAGCCCGGTGACCCCCAGGCCGATGCGGCGCTTGTTCATCGCCTCCTGGCGCTGTTGCTCCAACGGAAAGCGGCTGGCATCCACGGTGTTGTCCATCATCCGGATCGCCACGGCCACCAGTCTGGACAGCGCGGCCTCGTCGATCTGTGCGCCTGTCTCGAACGGGCGATCGACCAGACGGGCAAGGTTGACCGACCCAAGCAGGCAGGCCCCATATGGCGGAAGGGGCTGTTCGCCGCAGGGATTCGTGGCGGCGATGGTTTCGACATAGCTGAGGTTGTTGGCCTGATTGATCCGGTCGATGAAGATTACGCCCGGCTCTGCGTAGTCATAAGTTGCGCGCATGATCCGGTTCCACAGATCGCGCGCCTTGACGGTGTGATAGATCTTGCCGTCGAATTGCAGGTCCCAACTGCCGTCGGATTTCACCGCGTCCATGAAGGCATCCGTGACCAGCACCGACAGGTTGAACATCCGCAGGCGCGCGCTGTCAGACTTGGCGCTGATAAAATCCTCAACATCGGGGTGGTCGCAGCGCATTGTCGCCATCATCGCGCCACGGCGTGATCCCGCCGACATGATCGTACGGCACATCGCATCCCAGACATCCATGAACGACAGCGGACCAGACGCATCGGCGGCCACGCCTTTCACATCTGCCCCGCGCGGCCGGATGGTCGAGAAATCATAGCCGATGCCACCGCCCTGCTGCATGGTCAGCGCGGCCTCTCTCAGCATCTCGAAGATGCCACCCATGCTGTCGGGTACGGTGCCCATCACGAAACAGTTGAACAGCGTCACCGCCCGCCCGGTGCCTGCCCCCGCCGTGATCCGGCCCGCTGGCAGAAACTGGAAGTCCTCCAGCGCGCCGTAGAACCGATCCTGCCACAGATCGGCGTCTTCCTCGACAGAGGCGAGCGCGCGGGCAATGCGACGCCAGCTATCCTCGACCGTCTGGTCGACAGGCGTTCCATCAGCCTCTTTCAGCCGGTACTTCATGTCCCAGATCTGTTCAGAGATCGGCACGGCGAAACGGGTCATGGCAAGTCCTATGGCAACTGGAAGAAGGCTTGTCAGATTAGGCCGCCGGGGTGCTGCGGTCAAGCAGACCGGTCGCTCCATCTTGCCACGAGGACGCGGCAAAAATGGACTCCCCCAGAGAAGAATACACGCTCTGAAAAGAAAGAAGTTTCAGCCTTTACAGTATATTTTTTATAGCATTCCCAATGCATTGACAAGAATCACCCAAACATGATTATTGACTCGCAGAGTGCCGTGCGAGGGTGTTGTAGTTGTTGTGAGTGGTTGCGCATCCCGGTCGAAAGGCCAAGCGCCATGATCTTAGCGTTCATGTTCAGTATTGTTTCTGTTGCGCTTGTACGGTGCATCCTCGGTTCGGAACGCTTTGGGGAGTGCCAGAGTTTCTGAACCGGGGACATTGCCGCCGCCGCCTGGCAGGCTACAATGATCGCCATGACGACTCGTTTCACCAATCTCATCAAGCTCAGCGTCGGCAGCGAAAGCGTCGAATCCATGGCGGACTGGCAAACGTCGCGCCGTGCGCAGACGGCCGACGGGTTACCGCGGCACGTCACGCGAATGTGGCCAAAACGCAGCGAAGAGATCCTCAATGGCGGATCGCTGTATTGGGTCATCAAGGGGCTGGTGCAATGTCGGCAGCGCGTGTTGCGACTGGATGAGGTCATCGGCGAAGACGGCATCCGCCGCTGCGCCATCGTTCTGGACCCGGAAATCATCCGTGTTGCGCCCTCGCAAAAGCGCCCCTTTCAGGGCTGGCGCTATTTGCAGCCGGAAGATTCGCCCGCCGATCTGGGGGCGCGCCGCGCCTGCGAAGACAGTTTGCCGCCGGAACTGGCGGGCGCGCTGGCCGAGATTGGCGTGCTTTGACAGCAGCGTTTTGCGCCAGGCGCTGAACAGCCCATGCGGCGCATTCAACTAAAGGTCCCTTGCCTGTCCCTAAAGGCCAAGCTTGTCCAGCAACTGCTTCAATGCCGCGCGTTCCGCCACGGCCTTCTGCGCTTTGCGGCTGCGAAACAGCGTCGCCTGTGATCGCAGGATCGGCCCGTCTCCCAAGATCTTGAGGTGGTTCGCGCGCAGCGTCTCGCCGGTCGAGGTAATATCGGCAATCGCCTCTGCCGTCAGGTTCTTAACCGTGCCTTCGGTGGCCCCCTGACTGTCGACAAGCTGGTAATCGGCCACGCCGCCTGCGCGCAGGTAGTCCCGCACGAGGCGGTGATATTTTGTTGCAATGCGCAGCCTGTGGCCATGTTCGGCCCGAAACGCCGAGGCCGCCGCATCAAGATCATCCAGACAATCGACATCCACCCAGCAACTCGGCACCGCGACAATCAGATCGGCAAATCCGAAACCAAGCGCGGCCATCTCTTCGACCTGCTGATCCCATTGCACCAGCTTCTCGCGGACAAGATCAGTACCGGTCACGCCAAGATGCAACCGCCCCGCCGCAAGTTCGCGCGGAATCTCTCCCGCCGAGAGCAGCACAAGCTGCACGCCGTCCACTCCGTCGACCTTGCCGGAATATTCGCGTTCCGACCCGGTGCGAGACAAGGTCACGCCGCGCTCGCCGAACCAGTCGAACGTCTTTTCCATCAACCGCCCCTTGGACGGCACACCCAGTTTGACGGTCATTGCCCGCCTCCCAGAATTTCGATCAATCCAGCCCGGATCACGCCCCCGACCGCCGGAATCTCGGCCCCGTTACCCAGCCTACGGGTCAGCGCGTCATATCGCCCGCCGGTCGCTACCGGCGGCAGATCGGGACGTCCGGCAGCGTAAAAACCAAAGACGAACCCATCGTAATATTCCATCGAGGTACGGCCATAGCTGGCTTCGAAATCAAGGTGTTCGATGTCGATCCCGCGTTTGTCCAGCGCGTCGATCCGGCGCGCAAACCGGTCCAGCGCGCCCGAAATAGCGGGCAGGTCCACTGCAATGTCGCGCAACCGTTCCAGCGCAAATGGACAGGTTTCACGCACCGCCAAAACCGCGTCGAGCGCGGCGACCTGTGCCTCGGACAGCGGGCGATCCTGCGCATCCTCGCGCAGCGCCTCGATACGCGCCGAGATTTCCGCCGGGCTGCGCAGTCCGATCATCGGGCCGGCATCTGCCAACGCATCTTCGGCGCGGAGCAGCGCCGCACGCGACGCAGGCACGGGACTGCGCCCCGCGAACCGATCCAGAAGCGCCCGAAAGCGCCGGGGCCGCCAGATATGCCGCATCAGCGCGGCACGACGCCGCGCGCTGGTGTCCAGCCCTTCGACCGCGGCCATCAGGATGCCGATATCGCCAGTTGCCGGGTGCAGCCCCAACGGCGCAAGCGCGGTGTGAAACAGCGCAAACACCTCTGCGTCGGCGGCGTCCGGATCCACACGATCGAACACCTCATAGCCGACCTGGATATATTCGTTCTCGCGCTCGGGGTGGTCCTCCTGACGGCGAAACACCTCCCCGGCGTAAGTATAGCGCGCGGGCTCCGCCCCGCCTGTCATGTGCATCTGCACCACCGGCACGGTGAAATCCGGACGCAACATCTGCTCGCCGCGTGACGGGTCCTGCGTGACATAAGCCCGTCCGCGAATATCCTCGCCGTAAAGATCCAGCAGAACCTCGGCGGGTTGCAGAATGCCGCAATCCACACGCTGCGCGCCGGCCTGTTCGAAAAGCGCCAGCAGCCGCGCAGCTTCGGCGCGGGTCACAGAAGACGGGACACTCATTGCTGCTCCAGGATCTCGCGGACCTTCGCCACCAGATCGCCGCGAGCGACCTCGTATTGCGAGGGGCGTTCCTTCCACTCTTCCAACGTCGCGTTCTCGGCCATCTGCTTGCCGAGGATCAGATCCTTGATCTGCACGACGCCCTGCGCCTTCTCGTCACCGCCCTCGATCACCGCGACAGGCGAGTTGCGCTTGTCCGCGTATTTCAACTGGTTGCCGAAGTTCTTGGGATTGCCAAGGTAGACCTCTGCCCGGATACCGGCCGCCCGCAGTTCCGCCACCATCGCCTGATAATCGGCCATGCGGTCGCGGTCCATCACGGTCACGACGACCGGCCCGGACTCAACGCTTTGAATCCGGCCCTTTTCACGCAGCGCCGCCAGCAGCCGGTCCACCCCGATGGAAACGCCCGTCGCAGGCACTTCCTGCCCGGTAAAGCGCTTGACGAGGTCATCATAACGCCCACCCCCGGCAACAGAGCCAAACTGACGCTTGCGCCCCTTCTCGTCGAGGATTTCAAACGTCAGCTCCGCTTCGAACACCGGCCCGGTGTAATAGCCAAGCCCGCGCACGACGGACGGGTCAATCACGATCCGGTCGGGGCCGTAGCCCTGGGCTACCAGAAGGTCAGCAATCTGCCGGAGTTCATCAACGCCTTCAGCACCTATCAAGGACTCCCCAATCGCCGCGCGCAATTTCGTCAGGGTCGCTGCCGCGTCTGCGCCCTTGGATGTCAGAAAGGCCAACACTGGTTCGGCCTGCTCAACGCTCAGACCGACTCCATCGATATAGGCGCCAGAGGCATCCAGCCTCCCCTTGCCCAACAGCTCGCGCACGCCCGCCTCGCCCACCTTATCGAACTTGTCGATGGTCCGCAGAACCGCGTCACGCTGGCCATCATCGGAAAGCCCCATGCATTCCAGAACCCCGTTCAAAACTTTGCGGTTATTGACCCGCACGATGTAATCCCCGCGGGGTATGCCCACATCCTCCAGCACATCCGACAGCATCGCGCAAATCTCGGCATCAGCAGCTACCGACGCCGCCCCGACCGTATCCGCGTCGCATTGATAGAATTGCCGATATCGTCCCGGCCCCGGCTTTTCATTGCGCCAGACCGGCCCCATCGCATAGCGACGGTAAGGCAGCGGCAGATCGTTGCGGTGCTGGGCGTAGACGCGCGCAAGCGGTGCCGTCAGATCATAGCGCAGCGCGACCCAGGCGTCATCCTCGTCCTGCCAGGCAAAGACACCCTCGTTCGGGCGGTCCACATCGGGCAGGAACTTGCCCAACGCCTCGACGGTCTCTACCGCACTGCTTTCCAGCGCATCGAACCCGTAGCGATGATACACCCCGGCAATCTTTGACAGCATCGCGGCGCGGTCACTGACCTCTGCACCGAAATAGTCGCGGAACCCCTTGGGGGTGACCGCCTTGGGACGGGGTTGTTTCTTCACTTTCGCCATGGCGTGCATCCGGCTCCAACTCATGCGCCGCCCGTGTAGCCGCTCGTTCCGACAGGGGCAAGCAATGCGATACGTCCGGAGATTTGGCCACCGGGGGAGGTCGCGGCACGCGCCGGGGGCAGGATGCCCCAACTGCGTGTACGCAAATTGTAAACTGTGTGCGCGGCACGCGCACTCCGCGAGGTCACGCGCCGCCGATTGCACAAGCCGCAAGCCCGCGCTATGGCACGGACGAAAGGATCCCCCATGCCCACGGAAATCGAGACCCTTCAGGAAAAGCTCGCCCATATGATGCGCGCCCTCGACGATCTGTCTGAGGTCGTGGCCCGTCAGGATACGGAAATCGCCACGCTGACCCGGCGGGTCGAAATGCTGATGCAGCGCGAAGCCGGGCGCGAGGCCGAAGGCACCGGCGGTGTCGTCCTTGGGGATGAACGTCCGCCACATTACTGAGGCGGACATGATTGAGACGGACGAGGCTCAGCGGCCTTTCATTCCCTGCGCCAGCAGCTCTCCATCATGCAGAAGCAGTTCGGCCCAGCGGGGGTTGCTGGCGAAATTCTCGTAGATCGTGACAAAGACGGTGTTCTTCTCCATCCGCGCGATCCCTCTGCCACAAGGTTTGCCGCGCGCCGCACCACACACCCTGCGTTTGAGCGTCTCATACGCCTCGTCCGTGGCCGAGACGGGTTGAGATTCCGCGGGCAATCCATAGCGCAGCTGCTCGTGCATCGAAGGCGATCCGAACATCACCAGCGCCCCGGTGATCTGCCTTGCGCATTGGTCGTCAAACCCGGTCACATAAAAACTATGTGGCGCCGTCGATCCCGGCGCACTGTCATACAACGTGTATCCGCGGCCACGTTCCGGGTGGCGGGCGATGGCCTTTCCCAGTTTGCGGTCGGACACGCCGCACAGCACGCCCACCTCGCCATATGGCAGGGTCTGCCCGTTACTCACTGTGCCGCCCTGGGTCGCCCCCTTGGCAGATCCGCCTTCGAAGAACCGCGAAAAGAAACCGCCTTCGGGCCGCGATTCCGCCGGGGCGGGCAGCGCTTCGACCATCGTGGCATCTTCGGCAATATCCACATCTTCCAGCCGTCCCACCTGTTCCAGTGGGTCGGCGCAAGCTGCGAGCGTCAGGGTCGCCGCGATCGCAAGAAACAGTCTTCTCAAAGCAACATCCATCCCGTTCAGAAATTCAAACATAGCGTAACGCCCCCGACCGGGTCCAGCGAACCGGCGGAGTTCCGCGGGTTCTGTCACCAGCAAGCGGTTCCACCCGACGACGAAGTCATTGGGCACGACTTGCGCGGGACGCCGCCACTTCGTTCAGCCCCGCTACGGACTAAAGCTCCTCGACAGCCATCACGCCGCCCAAGCTTTTGATCGCGCCTTTGATCTCGGGCGTGATCGGAAACTGGCGCTCCAGATCAATCTCCACCTCGCCCGGCAGCCCTGCATCCATCAGACACAGCTGGATGGGTCCGCGCGCGGCACGTTCCATCTGGCCCGACGCGTTTTCCAGAACCTGCGCCACAGCCGCGATGGCGACAGCCTCCTCGACGAAGATCCGCAACCCCGCGCTGCCCGCGTCGATGACCATGTCGTCCATCTTCGCGGCTGACCTGATGGTTGGATCGAACTGCCCGTCATTGAACCGAGCCTCGAGCGTGACGATTACCTTGTCGGTGGATTCGAACACTTGCCGGGCAGCGGTCAGGTCCTTTTCCTCGCGTGCGAACATCGCGATGCCTGCCAGTTGGCCTGTCGGATCAGAAATATTCATCCGGAAATACCGTGACCCGCGCGAGGATTTCATCTCGCGAAACCCCGACACCATGACGCCCACCCTGACGACGGCCGCGCCGTCCTGCTCTGCCTTGGCCTGCGCATCGGCAATTGTCGAGACGCCCTTTCGCTTCAAAGCTGCTGCATAGTCATCCAGCGGATGCCCTGACAGGAAAAAGCCGATGGCTTTTTGCTCTTCCATCAAGCGTTCCGACGCGACCCAGTCGGCCACCGGGCTCAGCCGCGGTTCCGGCAAATCCTCGCCCGCCTCGCCAAACAGCGACACCTGAGCCGAAGCTTTCTGTTCATGGATCGCTGCCGAATAAGCAACCAGCGCATCAAGGCTGTCGAAAACCTTACGCCGGTTGGGGTCGAGTTGATCAAATCCACCGGCCCGCGCCAGCATCTCCAGCGCCCGTTTCCCGACACGTTTCAGATCCACCCGCCGCGCAAAATCGAAGAGCGTCGAGAACGGCTTGCCCTGCCCGCCCCGGACGTGATCCGGGGCCTCTGCCGCGAGGTCCCGGGTCGGGCCCGGGACAGGTGCCGCCTCGCCACAGCGCGCGTTCACGATCATCTGCATAGCATCGCCGCCGACGTTCTTGAGCGCCCCCAGCGCGTAGACCAACTGCTGATCGACCACGTCAAAACCCGCTTGCGAGCGGTTCACGCAGGGAGGGACGATAGCAATATCCAGTCCGCGCCGGACCTCTTCGGCATAGACCGCCAGCTTTTCCGTCAGGTGGATATCGCAATTCATCACACCGGCCATGAATTCGACCGGATGGTTCGCCTTCAGCCAGCCGGTCTGGTAGCTGACCACCGCATAGGCCGCCGCGTGGGATTTGTTGAAGCCGTAATTCGCGAATTTTTCCAGCAGGTCGAACACCTCGCTGGCCTTTTTCTTGTCGACGCCGTTCTTCGCCGCCCCCGCCTCGAATTTCGGGCGCTCGGCATCCATCGCCTCCTTGATCTTCTTGCCCATCGCACGGCGCAGCAGGTCGGCACCGCCAAGGCTGTATCCCGCCATTTCCTGCGCGATCTGCATCACCTGTTCCTGGTACACGATGATGCCCTGCGTTTCCGCCAGGATGTGATCGATCGACGGATGGATGCTTTCGAGGTCTTTGCGGCCGTGCTTTACATCGCAATAGGTCGGGATATTCTCCATCGGGCCGGGACGGTAGAGCGCCACCAGAGCCACGATATCCTCGATACAGGTGGGTTTCATCTGCCGCAGCGCGGACATCATGCCGGAACTTTCCACCTGGAACACGGCGACGGTCCTGGCCGCCGCATAGAGCTTGTAGGTCTTTTCATCTTCCAGCGGGATGAGGTTCATCTGGTTTTCGGCACCGGGGGCGGGTTCATATAGCTGCGTCCCGTCGGCCGCCACATGCAAGGGGCGGCCCGATTTCTGGATCAGGTCGACGGCGTTCTGGATCACCGTCAGTGTTTTCAGCCCCAGAAAGTCGAATTTCACCAGTCCCGCCTGTTCGACCCATTTCATGTTGAACTGCGTGGCCGGCATATCGGACCGGGGATCCTGATAGAGCGGCACAAGCTCGTCAATCGGGCGGTCGCCGATCACAACGCCGGCCGCGTGGGTCGAGGCGTTGCGCAATAATCCTTCGACCTGCTGGCCGTAGTCCAGAAGCCGGGCAACGACCTCTTCATTGCGGGCTTCTTCGCGCAGGCGCGGCTCGTCGGTCAGGGCCTGTTCGATCGAGACGGGTTTCACGCCCTCGACCGGGATCATCTTGGACAGCCGATCCACCTGACCGTATGGCATCTGCAAGACGCGGCCGATATCGCGCACCGCCGCCTTGGACAGAAGCGCGCCGAAGGTGATGATCTGCCCCACCTTGTCGCGGCCGTATTTCTGCTGGACGTATTGGATGACTTCTTCACGCCGGTCCATGCAGAAATCGATGTCGAAGTCGGGCATGCTGACGCGTTCCGGGTTCAGGAACCGTTCGAACAGCAGCGAATATCGCAAGGGATCAAGGTCCGTCACAGTCAGCGCGTAAGCCACGAGCGAGCCCGCACCGGACCCGCGCCCCGGACCCACCGGAATATCGTGATCCTTACCCCATTTGATAAAGTCGGCAACGATCAGGAAATAGCCCGGAAAGCCCATGCCCTCGATGATATCAAGTTCGAAATCCAACCGCTTCTGATACTCTTCAACCGAAGCGGCATGCGGGATCACCGCCAGCCGTGCCTGCAACCCGGCATTGGCCTGGCGGCGCAGTTCCTCGACCTCGTCATCGGCAAATTTCGGCAGGATCGGGTCGCGCCTGTAAGCCATGAAGGCGCAGCGCTTCGCGATTTCGACGGTGTTTTCAATTGCCTCAGGCAGATCCGCGAACAGCGTGACCATCTCTTGCTGCGATTTGAAATAATGCTGCGCGGTCAGGCGGCGGCGCGGTGCCTGCTGATCGACGTAAGAGCCTTCGGCAATGCAGATCAGCGCGTCATGCGCCTCGTACATTTCGGGTTTGGGGAAATGCACGTCATTGGTGGCAACCAGCGGGATATTCATCGCATAGGCCATCTCGACATGGCCGCGTTCGGTCAGGCGCTCTTTTTCGGGCAGGCCGCCTTCGCCGGGATGGCGCTGCAACTCCACATACAGCCCGTCGGCAAAGATCTTGTGCAGCCGTTGCATCAGTTCTTGCGCCGCGGGGCGATGCCCCTGTTGCAGCAGCAAACCCACCGGTCCATCCGGCCCGCCTGACAGGCAGATCAGCCCTTCGGCATGGCGGTCCAGATCCTCCAGCGTGACATGCGGCAGCGCCCCGTCGCCGCGCAGGTAGAGGCAACTGTTGAGCTTCATCAGGTTTTCGTAACCACGTTCGTTCTGCGCCAGCAGCACCAGAGGCGCCGGGTCTCGCATCCGCTCGCCCGGCGCGGGTGTCGCGAATTGCAGATCTACCTGACAGCCGATGATCGGCTGGATGCCTGCCCCGCTGGCCGTGACCGAAAATTCAAGCGCCGCGAACAGGTTGTTTCTGTCCGTCACCGCGACGGCGGGCATGCCTGCCGCTTTGCACAGCTCCGGCAGTTTTTTTAGCCGAACCGCGCCCTCCAGAAGCGAGTATTCGGTATGGACGCGAAGGTGGATGAATCGGGGATCATTGCTCATGGGGGCACGATATGGGGCGGCGCGCGTGGCGGAAACCCCAAATCCCAGACCCGCTGTCATTGTGATAAAGCCAAGCGACAGGTTTTCCGTTTCGTTAAGCTAACTGAATCCTATGCAATTTCTGCATAGGATTGCGGCCAAGACTTGATCTTTGTAATGACTCCTCTCCAAACACCTCTGCATTTTCTGAACGGCGACCTCATACAAACATGGTAGTTGTCCGGCTTCTCCGCAGTTGTCGCCACTTTTTCCTTGCCAAGCCGATTTCCTCCTGACTAGCCTGTATAATGAAACAATCAGGCCCACGCACCTTCTACGCCGCATCGAGGGCGCGCTTCATGGGGGCATCAGGGTAAGGCGGCAGGTTTTCAAAATGAACATCACGTTTCTTCTGAACGGAGAGACCGTGTCCGCCCCGGCGGTGCCCGCGACGGCCACATTCCTGGATTGGCTGCGCGAGAGCCAGCATCTCACCGGCACAAAGGAAGGCTGCAACGAAGGCGATTGCGGTGCCTGCACCGTCATGGTCACGGATGATCGGGGCACGCATGCGCTCAATGCCTGCATCCTTCTTTTGCCGCAATTGCATGGCAAGGCTGTGCGCACGGTCGAAGGGCTGGCCACGGATGGCGTGCTGCACCCGGTGCAACAATCGATGGTCGACCATCACGGCAGCCAGTGCGGCTTCTGTACGCCGGGCTTTGTGGTCGCAATGGCGACCAGCCATGCCAATGAAGAGACCGATCACGCAACCGCGCTTGCAGGCAACCTGTGTCGCTGCACCGGCTATGCCCCCATCCTGCGCGCCGCAAAAGCGGCCGAGGCTCAGGCAAAACCCGCATGGCTCAAGACAGATCGGGACTACGCGCTGGCCGATACTGGGTCCGACACATCCTCCCCCGCGCCGGAGGGCGATCAGCCCGACGCGAGCGCGGAGGCGGCCGCGGCTCTGCCGGGGTCCTCCGACGCGCTCGCCGCCCTTTTGCTGGAACATCCCGAAACCACGCTGATCGCTGGTGCCACAGATGTCGGTCTCTGGGTCACGAAACAGCTGCGCGAACTGCCGCGCACGGCCTTCCTGCATCTTTGCCGCGATCTGCAAGACATCGACATCACCGATGACACCCTCCGCATCGGCGCCGCCGTCACCATGGACCGCGTTCTGACGTTAATGGAGGACCACCACCCCTCCTATGCCGCGATGATCCGCCGCTACGGCTCTGCCCAGGTCCGGGCGGCAGCGACCATCGGCGGCAATATCGCCAATGGCTCGCCCATCGGGGACAACCCGCCGGCGCTGATCGCGCTTGACGCGACGCTGCATCTTCGCCGGGGCGACACGCGCCGCGACCTGCCCATCGAGGCGTTCTTTCTGGATTACGGCAAACAGGACCGCGCCGAGTCCGAATTTGTCGAGGCCGTCAGCATTCCGCGCCAACCCGACCGGCTGAAATGCTACAAACTGTCGAAACGGTTCGATCAGGACATCTCGGCTGTCTGTGGCTGTTTCAGCCTCACCATAGAGGACCAGACCGTCACCGACGCGCGTATTGCTTTCGGGGGCATGGCCGGCACTCCGAAACGGGCCGCTGCGCTGGAAACCGCCCTTATCGGACAACCTTGGACCCGCGAGGCGGTTGTCGACGCAATGCCGGAACTGGACAATGATTTCGAGCCGATGTCCGACATGCGCGCCAGCGCCGCCTACAGGCTGGATGCCGCGCGCAACATGATCCTGCGATATTTTCTGGAGGATGCATCCGGCCTTTGCACAATCTCTGAGGTGACGCCATGAGTGTGACCAAACCTCTGCCCCACGATTCCGCCGCGCTGCATGTTCAGGGCACGGCGCGCTATATAGACGACATTCCCAGCCCGGTCGGCACGCTGCACCTTGCTTTTGGCCTGTCGGAAATTGCCTCTGGCCGCATTACCGCGATTGATCTTGCCGCGGTGCGCAGCGCCTCCGGCGTGGTGGCGGTGCTCGAAGCAGGCGATCTGCCCTTTGACAACGATGTGTCTCCCTCTATCCATGACGAGCCGCTGCTTTCCGGCAAATCGGTGCATTACGTCGGCCAGCCGATCTTCATGGTCGTGGCGACCAGCCATCTTGCAGCCCGCAAGGCCGCTCGTTTGGCTCAAATCGACTATCAGGAACGAGACGCCATCCTGACCATCGAAGACGCTTTGGACGCCGATGCGCGTTTCGAGGAAGGTCCGCGGATCTGGGAAAAGGGCGACGCCGAAGAGGCAATCGATAGCGCCCCGCACCGCGTCGAGGGCCGGATCGAGATGGGCGGGCAAGAGCATTTCTACCTTGAAGGTCAGGCCGCCATGGCCTGGCCGCAGGAAAGCGGCGACATGCTGGTGATGAGTTCCACCCAGCATCCGACCGAAATCCAGCACAAGGTGGCCGAGGCCATCGGAAAGCCCATGCATGCCGTACGGGTGGAAACCCGCCGTATGGGCGGCGGATTTGGCGGCAAGGAAAGCCAGGGCAACGCGCTCGCCGTTGCCTGCGCCGTGGCCGCGCGCCTGACCGGCAAGCCCTGCAAGATGCGCTATGACCGCGATGACGACATGACCATCACCGGCAAGCGTCACGATTTCCGCATCGACTATCGCGCGGGCTTTGACGAGGACGGCGTTCTGACCGGTGTGGAGTTCCTGCAATACACCCGCTGTGGCTGGGCGCAGGACTTGTCATTGCCCGTCGCTGACCGGGCGATGCTGCATGCCGACAACGCCTATAATCTGCCCGCCGCCCGGATCGAAAGCCACCGTTTGCGCACCAATACCCAATCCGCCACCGCCTTTCGCGGCTTTGGGGGGCCGCAGGGCATGGTGGGGATAGAGCGTGTCATGGATCACGTCTCGCATGATCTGGGACTCGACCCGGCGCAGATCCGTCAACGGAACTACTATGCAGCGAATTCCGACGCGGGTAAGACCGGCCCGACTGAGCCAGAGACAAGCCCCCCTGAAAACCTCCCCAAACCGGAAAACGCGGATGTGGATGTCGCATCCCGCGGCGCTGTCGGGGCAGTCGCACAAAACGGCGTGGCCCCAGATCCGGGGGGGCATCAAACCACCCCATATGGCCAACCGGTCGAGGATTTCATTCTGCATAAGATGACCGACGCGCTGCTGGAAAGCTCTGACTATAACCAGCGGCGGGCGCGTGTCGCGGAATGGAACGCCCAGAATGACGTACTGAAGCGTGGCATCGCAATGACGCCGGTGAAGTTCGGGATTTCCTTCACGCTCACGCATCTCAATCAAGCGGGCGCGTTGGTGCATGTCTATCAGGACGGCTCTGTTCATCTGAACCATGGCGGCACAGAGATGGGCCAGGGGCTGTTCCAGAAGGTGGCGCAGGTCGCCGCCGCACGATTTGGCATCCCGCTGGAAGCGGTGAAGATCACCGCGACCGATACCGGCAAGGTCCCCAATACCTCGGCCACTGCGGCCTCGTCCGGGTCTGATCTGAACGGCATGGCGGTCAAGGCCGCCTGTGACGAAATTGCCGGGCGCATCGCGGCCCATCTGGGCGGATTGCATCAGGTGCCCGTCGAAAAGGTGCGCTTTGCCGATGGGCGCGTGTTCGTTGCAGAGGAATCCTATGCCTTCGAAGACGCCGTCATGCTGTCCTATGAGGCACGGATCAGCCTGTCCGCCACGGGGTTCTACAAGACGCCCAAGGTGCAATGGGACCGGATCAAAGGTCAGGGGCGCCCGTTCTTCTACTTTGCCTATGGGGTGGCGGTCAGCGAGGTGGTGATCGACACTTTCACTGGCGAATACCGCATCCTGCGCGCCGATATTTTGCACGATTGCGGTGCCTCGCTGAACCCGGCCATCGACATAGGCCAGATCGAGGGCGGCTATGTGCAGGGCGCAGGATGGCTGACCACGGAAGAGCTGGTCTGGGATGACAAGGGCCGACTGCGCACCCATGCGCCATCGACCTACAAGATCCCGGCAGCGGGCGATTTGCCCGAGGTTTTCAACGTAGCACTTTGGGACGGCGACAACCGCGAGGACACGATCTACCGCTCCAAGGCCGTGGGCGAGCCCCCCTTGATGCTGGGAATTTCCGCTCTGATGGCGCTTTCAGACGCGGTGGCAGCCTGCGGAACGGCCTATCCGGCGCTGGACGCACCAGCAACACCCGAACGGGTGCTTGCGGCGGTGCAAAGGGTCCGTGATGGCGTTTGACCTGCACGGATTGCGAAACGCGGTAACGTCGCATGGCAGCGTCGCGCGGGTGGTCGTGGCCGATACTGCCGGATCGACGCCCCGCGAACAGGGCGCGGCGATGCTTGTCTGGACTGATGGGCAATCCGGGACCATCGGCGGCGGAGAGTTGGAATACCGCGCCGCAAAAGAAGCCCGCGCGATGCTGGAAACGGGCGGCGACAATGAGGTGCGTCACGCGCTTGGCCCATCGCTTGGACAATGCTGCGGCGGCGCAACCGTTCTGCGGACCGAGATTTACGATATGGTCCGCGTGGACACGCTTAGCGACGATGTCATTGCACGCGGTCCCGGCGAGATACCCCTCTCGGTCCGACACCTGCTGGCAGCGGCCCGCAGCCAAGGACGCCAACCAGAGGTGCAACGCCTTGACGGTTGGCTGATCGAGCCGGTTGTCCGGCCACAAATCCGGCTGTGGATCTGGGGCGCAGGCCATGTTGGCCGCGCGCTGACGCAGGTTCTGGCCCCTCTGCCCGGCATGGCGATCACCTGGGTGGACACAGGACCGGAACGCTTTCCCGATAACGTGCCCGCCAGTGTCGAAATATTGCCCGCCGCAAAACCTGAACTGCTGGTGCCCCACGCCCCGAAAGACGCCCATCACCTGATTCTGACCTTCTCGCACGCGCTGGACCTGGAACTGTGCCACCGTCTGCTTGGCCACGGATTCGCCAGCGCGGGGCTGATCGGCTCTGCCACGAAATGGGCGCGGTTTCGCAGCCGTCTGGCGGCATTGGGCCATGCAAAAGCCTCAATTTCGCGCATAGATTGCCCGATTGGCGACACGACGTTGGGGAAACATCCGCAGGCGATTGCGGTCGGCGTCGCAGCGGCCATACTGGCGCGCGACACAGCAACAGCGTGCCGCAGCGGCGTAAAGGACAATTGTGCATGAATGACGTGCTTCTCGGGCTAGAAGGTCTGACAAAGGCCTATCCCGGCGTGGTGGCCAATGACGATGTGTCCTTCGACATCCGCGAAGGCGAGATCCATGCGCTGCTGGGTGAAAACGGCGCGGGCAAGTCGACGCTGGTCAAGATGATCTACGGGCTGGTCAAACCCGACAGCGGCACGATGACGCTGCGCGGCGCGGCGTTTGAACCGGCAGAGCCGCGCGCCGCGCGGGCCGCAGGCGTGGCGATGGTTTTTCAGCATTTTTCGCTGTTCGATGCGCTCAGCGTTGCCGAAAACGTGGCGCTAGGTATGGAAAACCCGCCAAAACCGCGTGATCTGGCACGGCAGATCCGCGAGGTTTCGGAAACCTACGGCTTGCCGCTGGACCCCGGACGCACCGTCGGTACGCTGTCCGCCGGAGAACGCCAGCGGGTCGAGATCATTCGCTGCCTGCTACAGGATCCCAAACTGCTGATCATGGACGAGCCGACGTCTGTCCTGACGCCGCAAGAGGTGGAGATCCTGTTCGAAACCCTCCGAAAACTGGCCTCCGAGGGCACGGCAATCCTGTATATCAGCCACAAGCTGGAAGAGATCCGCAGCCTGTGCGACCACGCCACCATCCTGCGGCTCGGCAAAAAGGTGGCGACCTGCACCCCGGCCGAGGCTTCGGCGCGTGAGCTGGCCGAGATGATGGTGGGTGCCAGTTTCGAGACGCCGCAAAAAGCCGACAGGCCATTGGGCGAGGTGATGCTGGATGTGCGCGGTCTGTCCCTGCCCGCCCCCGGTGCCTTTGGCACGCCGCTGCGCGAAATAAGCTTTCAGGTCCGCGCGGGCGAGGTGCTGGGCCTTGGCGGGGTGGCGGGCAACGGTCAGGATGAATTGCTGGCGGCCCTGTCGGGCGAACGCACCACCGGGGCCGATGTCATCCGGCTGCGCGATCAACCGATTGGCAATATGGGACCGACGGAACGCCGCGCGCTTGGCGTGCTCAGCGGCCCCGAAGAACGGCTGGGCCACGCCGCCGCCCCGGATATGAGCCTGGTCGAGAACGCCGTTCTGACCGGCGCGGACCGCATGGGGCTGCTGTCTGGCGGCTTTATCAACTGGCCCAAGTCCAAGGGTTTTGCCGAAGACGTCATTCGCACCTTCGACGTCCGCACCCCCGGATCGGGCACAGCGGCGCGGGCACTATCGGGCGGCAATTTGCAGAAGTTCGTCATTGGCCGCGAGGTACTGCAATCGCCTGAGGTGCTGATCGTGAACCAACCTACATGGGGCGTCGATGCCGCCGCCGCTGCGGCCATCCGGCAGGCGCTTTTGAACCTTGCCGCCAACGGGGCCGCACTGGTGGTCATCAGCCAGGATCTGGACGAGCTGATGGAGGTCAGCGACCGCTTTGGCGCGCTTAACGAAGGCCGCCTGTCGGACTTGCGCCCGGTTGACGGGCTGACGGTGGAAGAGATCGGGCTGATGATGGGCGGCGCGCATGATATGGAGGTGGCCCATGTTGACGCGTAACCATCCGCAAACCGGCATGAGGGAGTCCACGCGAATGCGCACAGGCCACAGATGCTGAGGCTGGAGAAGCGACCACAGCCATCGCAGCTTTGGATGGTGCTGTCGCCAATCATTGCCGTGTTCCTGACGATGATCGTCGGTGGCATCATGTTTGCGATCCTTGGAAAGCCACCGTTCGAGGCGATCAAGGTGATTTTCTGGGACCCCCTGTTCAACGACCAGTTCGCGGCCTATTCGCGACCGCAATTGCTGGTCAAGGCGGGTCCGCTGATCCTGATCGCCATTGGCCTGTCGATCGGCTTCAAGGCGGGCATCTGGAATATCGGCGCCGAAGGCCAATACATCATGGGCGCAATCTGTGGCGCGGGGGCGGGATTGGCCTTCTACCCATCTGAAAGCTTTCTGATATTTCCAGCAATGGTTCTGGCCGGTGGGCTTGGCGGCTGGGCCTGGGCGATGGTCCCTGCTGTGCTGAAAACCCGCTTTGGCACCAATGAAATCCTCGTCTCGCTGATGCTGACATATGTGGCGCAAAGCATTCTGATCTCGGTCTCGTCGGGCCTGTTGCGGAACCCCGAGGGCATGGGTTTTCCCGGCTCGCGCAATTTCAAGCAGTGGGACGCGGCCTTCAATGCCGAGCTGATTGCCAATACCGGCCTGCATTGGGGCGTCGTCACGGCGCTGATCGCCGTGATCGGGGCCTATCTGCTGATGAGCCGCCATATCATGGGGTTCAACATCCGCCTGACCGGCGAGGCCCCGCGCGCCGCGCGTTTTTCGGGCGTCAAGCCGGCGCGGGTGGTGTTCTTCTGCCTTGGCATCGCCGGACTGCTGGCCGGTGCGGCGGGCCTGTTCGAGGTCACCGGCCCTGCCGGACAGCTTACCGGATCATTCAACGCAGGCTACGGGTTTACCGCGATCATCGTCGCCTTTCTGGGGCGTCTGCACCCCGTGGGCATCCTGCTGGCCGGGTTGTTGATGGCGCTGACCTATATCGGTGGCGAGCTGGCACAGCTGATGCTGGGCCTGCCCGGCGCGGCGATCCAGCTGTTTCAGGGCATGATGCTGTTTTTCCTGCTCGCGGCGGATGTGTTCACCAACTTCCGGCTACGCTTTGGCAAGAAAGGTGTTGCCTGATGGATCTGTCCTCTATCAATCCGGTCCTGCTGATCGCCTCTATCATGGTGTCGGCGACACCGATCCTGCTGGCCGCCATCGGCGAATTGGTGGTCGAGAAATCCGGCGTTTTGAATCTGGGCGTCGAAGGGATGATGATCACCGGCGCCGTCGTGGGCTTTGCCGTTGCCGTCAGCAATACGTCACCGGGATTGGGGTTTGTCGGGGCGGCCCTGGCGGGCGCGCTGCTCAGCTTGCCATTTGCGCTGCTCACGCAGTATCTGATGTCAAATCAGGTCGCCACCGGGCTGGGTCTGATGATGGTGGGGCTGGGCCTGTCCAGCCTGATCGGCAAGCCCTATGAGGGGATGAAGGCCCCCCCCTTCCCGAAGGTTGAGATCCCGCTTCTGTCGGACCTGCCGATCTTTGGCAGAATGCTGTTTTCGCATGACATCATGGTCTATTTCAGCGTGGCCCTCGTGGTCGCAGTCTGGGCGTTTCTGAAATACACCCGCGCCGGTCTGATCCTGCGCGCGGTGGGCGAGGCGCATGACAGCGCCCATGCGCTTGGCTACAAGGTCCGGCATATCCGCATTCTGGCCATCCTGTTCGGCGGTGCCTGTGCCGGGCTTGGCGGCGCATACCTGTCACTGGTGCGCGTGCCGCAATGGACCGAAGGCATGACCGCAGGCGCGGGCTGGATCGCGCTGGCTATCGTGGTCTTTGCCTCCTGGCGTCCGGGTCGTGTCGCGGTGGGTGCTTACCTGTTTGGCGGCGTCAGTGTCCTGCAACTCAACCTGCAAGCCGCCGGCGCGGACGTGCCTGTCGCGCTCTTGTCGGCATCGCCCTATCTGATTACCATCCTTGTGCTGGTGATCATCTCGGCCCGGGGCGCGCATGCGGCGCCTGCCTCCCTTGGCCGTCCTTTCCATGCCTCTCACTAGAGGTCGCATTTACCACCAACGGGGAAACCTTACATGAACAGAAGAACTCTACTGACCTCAGCCGCGCTTGCGCTGGCCCTTGCTACGACCGCATTCGCGCAGGACGAAGAGATCACCGCCGGTTTTATCTATATCGGCCCTCCGGGTGACGGCGGCTGGACTTACGAGCACGATCAGGCCCGCCAGAAGATGGAGGCACATTTCGACGGCAAGGTGAAAACCATCTACCAGGAAAACGTGCCGGAATCCGCGGATGCGGAACGGGCAATCACCCAGATGGCACTGACCGGGGCGGACATCATCTTTACCACCTCTTTCGGCTACATGGACCCGACGATCGCGGTGGCCCAGAAATTCCCGGATGTGAAGTTCGAACATGCCACCGGGTACAAACGCGCTGACAACGTGTCGACCTACTCGGCGCGCTTTTATGAAGGCCGCGCGGTTCAAGGCCATATTGCGGGCAAGATGACCAAGACCAACAAGATCGGCTACATCGCCTCCGTGCCGATCCCCGAGGTTATTCGCGGCATCAACTCTGCCTATATCCACGCCAAGAAAGTGAACCCGGATGTCGAGTTTTCGGTGATCTGGCTTTACACATGGTTCGACCCGGCAAAAGAGGCGGACGCCGCCCGCGCGCTGATTGAAAACGGGGCTGACGTGGTGCTGCAACACACCGACTCCACCGCACCGCAAGCCGCCGCGCAGGAGGCGGGCAATGTCATTACCTTCGGTCAGGCATCCGACATGGCGGAATATGCACCCATGCCGCGCGTCTCGTCGATCATCGACGACTGGGCCCCCTATTATATCGCCCGCGTACAGGCCGTGCTGGACGGAACGTGGGAATCCACCGACACATGGGACGGTATCGGCGCGGGCATGGTCGGCATCGGCGAGATCACTGACGCGGTTCCAGCAGATGTGAAAGCCGAAGCACTGGCCCTGAAAGAGGCTCTGGCTTCGGGCGAATACCATGCCTTCACCGGACCGCTGAAAAAGCAGGATGGCAGCGATTGGCTGGCAGAGGGCGAAGTGGCCGATGATGGCACGCTGGCGGGCATGGATTTCTATGTTGAAGGTCTGACCGCAGAAATCCCGAACTAAGCCACCCTTCGCAATACGCAGTATTCAGGCGTCCTGACCTGCCGGTTGGGGCGCCTGCTTACGTCTGGGCGTTCTGCTAACGGCTTTGGAACAATGCGCGGCCTGATCCATCTTAGATCGGGTCTTTTCTTTGCCTGCGCGCCGTGCCACCGTCCCCCTATGACCCAGCATATCACAAGCCCCGATGGCACCCATGGTCCGCAATTCGCCTTTGGCGCAATGCAATGGGGCGGTCGCGCGGACGAAACGCAATCGCGTGCCATGTATGAGGCCTGCCGCGAGGCCGGGATCGTGCATTTCGACACCGCCCATGTCTACACAGACGGCCGATCCGAAGAGCTGTTGGGCAAGTTTGCCGGACCGGATCGCGACCGGCTGATTATCGCGACCAAGGCCAATTTTCCGGGCGGCGGCACGCGGGACAACATCCTGAACAGCTTCGACACCAGCAGGAAACGGCTGGGCATGGATATGGTCGACATCTATTACATGCATCGCTGGGATAACGACACGCCCTTGGAGGAAACCTTCGACGCGCTTGCGCAACTGAAACAACGCGGCGCGATCCGCTATATCGGCGTGTCCAACTACGCCGCGTGGCAAGTGATGAAAGCACAGGCTGTTGCCGCCGGGTTCGATCTGCGCATCGACGTGCTGCAACCAATGTATAATCTGGTCAAGCGTCAGGCCGAGGTTGAACTCCTGCCGATGTGCGCCTCCGAAGGCATTCTTGCGGCCACCTATTCGCCGCTTGGCGGTGGGTTGCTGACGGGCAAATACGCGCGCGGCGACAGTGGGCGACTTGACAGCGATGCGCGCTATACCAAGCGTTACGGCCCCGCCGCGATGCACAAGGCCGCGTCCGGACTGGCTGAACTGGCGGAAGAGCTGCGCACGGACCCGGCCACGCTGGCGGCGGCCTGGGTGGCGCGGCATCCGTCCGGGCCGGTGCCGTTGCTGTCAGCGCGGACGCCGGAACAGTTGGCCCCCTCGCTGGACGCCATGCAGCTACAGATGGACGACGCGCTCTATGCCCGGATCTCGGCGCTTTATCCTGCACCGCCCCCCGCCACTGACCGGCTGGAGGAAGCGTGACCGACTTTCTGATTATCGGCGGCGGCATTGCCGGGGTGTCTGCTGCGGCGCGTCTGTCCGAATTGGGCAGCGTCACCCTGTTAGAGGCCGAGGATGCGTTGAGCTATCACGCCAGCGGACGTTCAGCGGCAGCCTTTCTGGAAAACTATGGCAACGACGTGGTGCGCGCCCTCAATCGGGCCAGTGCCGACCATCTGCACAATGCAAACGGTGGCGTTCTGTCGCCGCGTGGACAGTTGCTGGTCGGAGGGCCGGATGAGGCCGACAGTTTTTCCGCACAGGCGGTGGATTTCGGGCTGACCGAAATCTCGGCCACAGATGCCCGCGCAAAAGTGCCCATTCTCAACCCGGCAACTGCCACGCGCGCCGCCTGGCGTCCGGATGTCTTTGACCTCGACACCGATCTGCTGTTGCAGAATTTCCTGCGCGAAGCACGCGGCAATGGTGCCGAGGTTGTAACCCGCGCCCGTATCTCTGCGATCAGTCGCAAGAATGGCCGCTGGCGCGTCTCTGACGGCGCGCGCGAGTGGACGGGTACGCATCTGGTGAACGCGGCGGGTGCCTGGGCCGATCAGATCGCCGCTCTGGCCGGGATCGTGCCCCTGGGCATCCAGCCCTATCGGCGGTCCATGGCGCGTCTGCCTGCACCGGGGGGCCACGATGTGCAGGATTGGCCCTTTTTCGCCGCTGTTGACGACCGCTGGTATGCCAAACCCGATGCGGGCGCGTTGCTGGTCTCGCCGTCCGAGGCAGACCCGATGGAGCCGCATGACGCATGGGCCGACGATATGGTACTGGCCGAAGGGCTTGCCCGCTACGAGGAAATGGTGACGGCACCCGTGACCCGCGTGTTGTCCAACTGGGCCGGGCTTCGCAGCTTTGCCCCCGACCACGCGCTGGTGGTCGGGGCAGATCCGGCGGAGCCGGAGTTCATCTGGGTCGCCGGTCAGGGGGGCTACGGCTTTCAGACCTGCGCCGCAGTCGCCGATCTGGTGGCACAGTTGCTAAACGGAACCCCGCCTGTGCTCGACGCGACCACGGTGGCGGCCCTGTCACCTGCCCGGTTCCGCTGACATCTCAACCGCGCCAACGCGAGATTTCCTCCAACAGCGCGCTTTCGGTACGAAAGCACTTGGCCGACGCATCGGGACAGGGCCACCGGCACCAATGCCAATGGCCCAAGACACGGGCAGTTCAAGCTTCACTTCCCGCTTCTTGTGGACCCGTATACTGGGACGGCCACAGCCAAGGCTGACAATCGGCGCGCACGGGACTACATGCCAAGGATGACATCGCTTCCTGTCCCTCTTCAGCGCTGGTTCGACACGCGCGGCTGGCAGATCCACCCGCACCAGCAGGCAATGCTGGACAGGGCCAACGCCCCGGCGCTGCTGTTGATCGCGCCCACCGGTGGCGGCAAGACGCTGGCTGGGTTCCTGCCAACGCTGGCAGAGCTTGGTGCCGACCCCGCGCCGGGCCTGCACACGCTTTACGTCAGCCCGCTCAAGGCGCTGGCGGCCGATATCCGGCGCAACCTGCGCACCCCGGTGGACGAGGCAGGCATGGCCATCCGCATCGAGGACCGCACCGGCGACACCACCGCCACGCAAAAGAAACGCCAGCGTGCCGATCCGCCGCATATCCTGCTGACCACGCCCGAAAGCCTTGCGCTGCTGACCTCTTACGAGGACGCGCCGCGCATGTTCGCCGGGCTGCAACGCGTCATCGTGGACGAAATTCACGCACTGGCCGAAAGCAAACGCGGCGATCAACTTATGCTGGCGCTGGCCCGGTTGCAGACGCTTTGCCCGGATATGCGCCGCGTCGGTCTGTCCGCGACGGTCGAAGACCCGCAAGCCATTGCCCGGCTTCTGGCGCGCCATCCCGACCCCTGCGAGATCATCCTCGCCGATCCCGGCCCCGATCCGGACATCGCGATGCTGACCACCGACGCGGCCCCTCCATGGTCCGGCGGCGGGGCTGCCTATGCCATACCCGCCGTTCTGGAACAGGTCCGCCAGCACAGGACCACGCTGATCTTTCACAACACCCGCGCGCAGGCCGAGATATTCTTTCACAACTTGTGGCTTGCGAATGACGAGGGCCTGCCGATCGGCATTCACCACGGTTCTCTCGATCGCACCCAACGCGAACGCGTCGAGGCCGCGATGGTGCGCGGCGACTTGCGCGCCATCGTCTGCACCGGATCACTAGACCTGGGCATCGACTGGGGCGATGTGGATCTGGTCATTCAGGTCGGTGCGCCGAAAAACGTGAAACGGCTGGTGCAGCGCATCGGGCGCGCCAATCATCGCTACAACGCGCCGTCAAAGGCGCTGCTTGTGCCCGCCAACCGGTTCGAGGTCGTGGAATGCGTGGCCGCCCTTGAGGCCGCGAAGGAACATGATCTGGACGGCGAGACCCGAGGCCCCGGCCCCCGCGACGTCCTGTGCCAGCATATCCTGATCGCGGCCTGTTCTGGGCCGATCAATGCGGATGCGCTCTATGCTGAAATGACCAGCGCCGGGGCCTATGCGACGCTGACCCGAGCCGCGTTTGACGACTGCCTCGATTTCTGCGCCACCGGTGGCTATGCCTTGCGCGCCTATGACAAGTGGCAACGCTTGATGCAGCGCGCCGATGGTCTGTGGCAATTGCGCGACCCGCGCAGCGCGCAGCGGATCCGCATGAATATCGGCACGATACAGGATACGGACACGCTCAAGGTACGGTTTCGCGGTCGCGGCGGCAAGCCCCTGGGCGAAATCGAGGAGAGCTTTGCCGCGTCGCTTAGCCAGGGCGACACGTTCCTGATTGGCGGCAAGATCGTGCGCTACGAGGGCCTGCGCGACATGACCGTAGAGGTCACGCGCGATCCCGGTCGCAAGCCCAAGATCGCCAATTTCATGGGCACGAAATTCGCCACATCCACGCAGTTGAGCCAGCGCATTCTGCGAATGTTTCAACAGGACGACTGGCCGGACCTGCCCGATCACACTGCGCAGTTGCTGGGCCTGCAACGCGAAGTCAGCCGCCTGCCGCAGCCCGGCCGATTGCTGATAGAAAGCTTCCCCCATGATGGGCGCGAACATCTGTGCGTCTATGGCTTTGCCGGGCGCAACGCGCAGCAGACCCTGGGCCTGTTGCTGACGAAACGGATGGAGGAGATGGGTCTGGCACCGCTTGGCTTTGTCGCGACCGATTACGCGACGCTGATCTGGGGGCTGGACGCCGTTCTGGACCCGGTGCCGCTGTTCGACCCGGCCGCGCTGGAGGACGGGCTGGAAGGCTGGCTGGCGGGCAATGCGGTGATGAAACGCACCTTTCGCGCCTCTGCCACCATTGCCGGGCTGATAGAGCGCAACTTCGCCGGGCAGCGCAAGACCGGACGGCAGGCGACAATGTCCTCGGATATCCTGTATGACACATTGCTGAAATACGACCCCGATCACCTGCTGATGCGCATCACCCGCGAAGAGGCTTTGCGCGGGCTGGTCGATTTCAGCCGCATCCGCGAGATGCTGGACCGGGTCGGCGGCCGGATCGACACGCTGCGCCTGTCACGCGTCACGCCGCTGGCCGCGCCGCTGTTCCTTGAGGTCGGCAGAGTGCCCGTCGCGGGCGATGCCGACGAACGCCTGCTGGCGGAAGAGGCGCAGCGGCTGATGGATGAAAGCGGTCTGGCGCAAATAGACATTGGTGCCGACTGAACATTTTATCGGCAAGGACAGATCTTTGGACTGAGCTGGATTTGAGACAGCGAACCGTTTGCACAAGGAGGCCGGTCCCCATACATCCGACTCTTGCCCCCAAGCGGTCCAAATGCAAGAACAAGCCATGAACACGCTACCGTTTCACTTTGCGGGTGCTGACCTGCGGGCGCTCGGGTCCGGCGCGCTTTGGTGGCAGACGCGGGGGGTGCTCTGTGTCTCGGACCTTCATTTGGGGAAATCCGCACGCGCCGCCCGTAGCGGCGGGATGGAACTGCCACCCTACGAGGTTGCAGACACGCTGCAACGTCTGGACCGCGACCTGCAATTCACGCGCGCGCGGATGGTGATCTGCCTCGGTGACAGCTTCGACGATGCAGACGCCGCGCAACGGTTGTCAGAGGATGCCTGCCTGCATATCGCCCGTCTTCAGGCCGGGCGTGAATGGCTCTGGATCGAAGGCAATCACGATCCCGGCCCTGTCGGGCTTGGCGGCAGTCATCAAAGCGAGGTAAGGATTGGCCCGCTGACCTTTCGTCACATATGCAGTGAGAGCACTGCCGAAGTCTCGGGCCATTATCACCCCAAGGCGTTGATCCGTACGCGTTCGCGGAGCCTGTCGCGCCCGTGTTTTCTGTCTGATACCCGACGTTTGATCCTGCCCGCCTATGGCACCTATACCGGCGGGCTGCGGTGCGACCGCGCGCCTCTGACCACAATGATGGGACCAGAAGCGCAGGCGATACTGACAGGTCCGACCCTGCGGCGTATCCCGATGCCGCGCTAGGCAGATCCTCTCTATGGGTCCCGTCAACGCGGCAACCATAACGCCCATTGCCAAAGGCCGCGCGACATGGCTTCATCCGCGACATGGATCAGATCACACAGCGCATTCACGACAGCTTTGCCCGGCAAAGCCTGATGGCCACGTTCGGCGCATCGCTGGCATCCGTCACGCAAGGTGCCGTTACTATCCGCGCGCCAATCCTCCCGCTGGCGCTTCAGCAAGCGGGGTTCGGTCACGGAGGGCTGGTGTTTTCGCTGGGCGACAGCGCTGCGGGCTATTCTGCCCTGTCGATGCTGCCGCCGGATCAGGAAGTCGTGACCGCCGAGATGAAGATCAACTTCCTTGGCCCCGCCAAAGGGGACGAACTGATCGCCCGCGGAAAGATCATTCGCAACGGTAGGCGTCTGGTCGTGGTGACAGCAGAGGTCAGCGCCCGAACCGGCGAGATCGAGACGCTGATCGCGATCGCCCAAGGCACCATGGTGCCCGCCCCCACCTGAGCATGTGACCCGTTATACGTCTGCTTCAGGTCGCCAGTCGCACGACACCGGATTGGGCAGAATACGCGCGATCATCATCGCCCGGCATAGCCGGCCGTCAGGGCGCAAGTCACAAATGACCAGCAAACGTTACGCGGCCAGCGGCTCTGGCGGGTTCAATCTATAAAGCTCTCTTGAACCTCATCGAGATGCATCCAAGACGACAGGTGCAAGATATACAGCCCCACCTGCCCCCGATGACGATTTTGCCTTCGCATTGAAACACATTGCGGCCAGAAGACGACTGATGCGATCCGCCGTCAGGCAGAGGCAGGCCGTGTCAACAGCAGAAACAGCCGTCGCATCGGGAACAGCACTTGCCCGTCGCCACCGCGCGGATAAGCCTTTTCCATGACCGTTTCGTAGAAGGCGATCAGCCGGTCGGCTTCGGACGGCGCGAGCCGGTCCAGCAACGGGCGGGCATATGTGCTCTCGGTAAACTTGCGCACCGGATGGGCATCTTTTTCGGCGGCAAGCACCTGATAGTAATCGGTCTCCCACATATCAAACGCCCCCAGCGGCGACAGCAAGTGGAAATACTCGGCCGGCAACATTACAGATGGACCAGCCTGCCAGTCTACCCGGCCGGGAAAATGTTCATCCATCAACGACCGCCAGACCCGGTGCGACGGCGCATTGTTCTGATGCGGCACCTGAATTGCAAGTGTTCCGCCCGGCGCGAGCAGCCCCGCAAGTCGGGGCAAAAGGTGCGAATGATCTGGCAGCCATTGCAGGGCGGCATTGGAAAAGATCAGCGCCGGCGCGCCGGCGGGCACCCAACCGGCAATATCCGTCTTGAGCAATTCTGCATAGGTCTCGGTCTTGCGGGCCTCTTCCAGCATCTTGTCGGAACTGTCGACGCCGATGAGAGGCCGACCAAGTGTTGCAAGTGCCTGTCCCACTGCGCCGTTGCCACATCCAAGATCAACCACCCCGCCAGATGGCAAAGACGGCACGGCCTTCAGCAGATCCAGCGCCGGGCGCAAACGCAAACCCCGGAACCTTGCATAGGCCCCGGGGTTCCAATCGGTATGCGCGGATGCGCTCATGCGGTGGGCTCGGGTTCCAGCCCCGAATCGTCAGGTTTGGCCTTGGCCTTAGTCTTGGGAATCGCTGTGACGCTTGGCTTGTCTTCTGCCTCGGGCGTTCCGCTGTCATCATCGTTCGATTGCGGAGGCTCGCCCCGAATGACGCGTTTGATTTCGTCACCGGTCAGGGTTTCGTATTCCAAGAGCCCTTGCGCCAGACGGTCCCATTCTTCTTTTTTGTCGGTCAGGATTTTGTAGGCACAATCGTAGGCCTCTCCGATGAAGCGCTTGACCTCTTCCTCGATCAACTCCTTGGTGTTGGCCGACACCGACAGGCCAGCGGTATTGCCGCTATAGCCCTCGTGCGCTTCGGAATAGTCGATATTGCCGATCTTGTCGGACATTCCCCAACGCAACACCATCGCGCGCGCCAAGGCCGAGGCTTGCTGAATGTCGCCGGCCGGGCCGTTCGACACGTTGCCTTCACCGTATTTGATGATTTCCGCGGCCTTGCCGGCCATCGTCATCGCGAGCTTTTCCTCGCATTCGGATTTGTGCCAGTTCAGCCGGTCAATTTCTGGCAGGCTGACCACCATCCCCAGCGCCCCGCCGCGCGGGATGATCGTTGCCTTGTAGACCGGATCACATTGCGGAAGGCTGATACCGACGATGGCATGACCGGCCTCGTGATAAGCGGTCTTTTCCTTCTGCTCGGGCGTCAGGACCATGGAACGCCGTTCAGCGCCCATCATCACCTTGTCCTTGGCATTCTCGAAATCTTCCATCGTCACGAAACGTCTGCCGACGCGGGCCGCCATCAGGGCCGCTTCGTTCACCAGATTGGCCAGATCCGCGCCGGAGAAGCCCGGCGAACCACGCGCGATGATGCGCAGGTCCACATCCGGCCCCAAAGGCGTCTTGCGCGCATGAACGGCCAGGATCTTTTCGCGGCCCTTGATGTCTGGGTTGGGGACCGTCACCTGCCGGTCAAAACGTCCCGGCCGCAGAAGTGCGGGATCCAGAACATCGCGACGGTTGGTCGCGGCAAGGATGATCACGCCCTCATTGGTCTCAAAGCCGTCCATTTCGACCAGAAGCTGGTTCAACGTCTGTTCACGCTCGTCGTTGCCACCGCCATGGCCGGCACCACGGTTTCGGCCCACGGCGTCGATCTCGTCGATAAAAACGATACAGGGCGCGTTCTTCTTGGCCTGCTCGAACATATCCCGGACACGCGACGCACCAACACCGACGAACATCTCGACAAAATCAGAGCCTGAAATGGTGAAGAACGGCACACCCGCCTCGCCCGCGATCGCGCGGGCCAGCAGGGTTTTACCCGTCCCCGGTGGGCCAACAAGCAGCGCGCCTTTGGGGATCTTGCCACCAAGACGGCTGAATTTCTGCGGATTGCGCAGGAATTCGACAATCTCTTCCAGCTCTTCCTTGGCCTCGTCAATGCCCGCGACATCGTCAAACGTCACCCGGCCATGCTTTTCGGTTAGCAGCTTGGCGCGCGACTTGCCAAAGCCCATCGCCCCGCCTTTGCCGCCGCCCTGCATGCGGTTCATGAAGTAGATCCACACGCCGATCAGCAGAAGGAAGGGCAGTAGTGACAGGATGAAGGTCTGGAAACCGGACTGTTCCTGGCTTTCGGCCCGGATCGTCACACCATTGTTCATCAGCAATTCTGTCGCTGCGGCATCTTCGGGTTTGATGGTCACGTAATCGTTGCCGTCATTTCCGCGAAAGCGGATCTGCTCACCGTCCAGCGTGGCCGAAGAGACCGTTTTGGATTCGACCGACTCCACAAAGTCGGAATAGCTGATCTCGCGGCTCTGGAGCGTGTTGCCGCCACCCGAGAACAGATTGAACAGTGCAAGGATAAGCAGGAACAGAACCACCCAGAAGGCGATGTTGCGCAGATTGCCCAAGGAAACTTCTCCCAAAATTCGGTTGGCCCGTCCGTAGCACAGGGCGCTTGGAACTAAAATAGAGATCGCGGGCGCGTATTCAATGCAGAACGAATGACGCAGCAAAGGAAGATCCGGGATCCAGCCTCTGGATATCGATCTTTTCACCATACCCCAGATGCGGGCAAGCGACCAGAACTTCGGCGCGAAACGCGGCCGGGAATGCGTATAGCATCTTCGCAACAGGTGCGCCCCGCGGCCGCCCGCCCGCCTGTTTCAGCCCGTCCGGCCCCAAAGCGCGCAGATAGCTGCCATTCGGCACATCACCGCAGATCTGCCAGCAGCCGTCCCAGATCTTGCCGGGTTGCGCGGGCGCGCTGACGGCAGAGAATTCGCGGCCCACCCGAATTTGCGCGTCGACACAGCGCACGTCGCAACCGTGCAACGTCCCCATTCCGCCCGCCATCAACCGCTCTGCCAACTGTTCGAGGGACTGCAATCTTGGGCGATATTCGGCCGATGCAACCCAGCGAAGCGCTTGCGCAAGGATGCGCAGCCGGGTGTCGTCCTCGGCCTCGGCAAAGCCGTCGCGGTCAATCAGCACGGCACCGGTGCGCAGGCCGTTCAGAGTTTCTTCCTCGGCGATCCGCCCCGCCACGTCACGGGCACGGGCGTTCAGCGCATTCCGCGCGCGCGTCAAGCGATGCGCCGTGGCGCTCAGCGTCTCGCGGTCCAATCCTTCAGCGTCTAACACGTCCAGTAGCTTTCGCATGCGCACCCGGTCATAGGTGGTGTCATCATTTGTGGGATCATCGAACCAACGGCCCTGTAATGTGCGCAGGTAGTGGCGCAACTCGGCGCGGCTCATGTCGAGGCAGGGTCGCAGAACACGGAAGCCCCGCGATTGTTTGTGGCCGTCAACAGATGCCGGCGGCGGTGCCGTCCAACAGACATCTCGGGCCGGCAAAGCGGGCTTGGCCCCCGGATGCGGGCACGCATTGGCAGAGGCCTGCATCGCGGCCAGCCCTTCGACGCCAGAGCCGCGCTTCAGCCGCATCAGAAAAGTTTCGGCCACGTCGTCCTGCGTATGCGCCATCAGCACATGTTCAAGCCCGGCGCGCCAGCGGTCAATCAACGACAGGCGCGCGCGGCGGGCCGCATCCATCAGGTTGCCCTGCCCGTCCCAATGCCAGCGCAGCGTTGTATGAGGCTGGCCCAGCACCGTGCATTCCTCAGCGACCATCGCGGCCTCGGCGGCGCTTTCGGCGCGCAAACCGTGATCCACCGTCACCACCCAAAGGCGCACGCCCCACACACGCGCCCAGTTATGCGCAAGTGTCAGCATCGCCATGCTGTCCCCGCCGCCAGAAACAGCCAGCGCAATATCGTTGGGAAAATCGGGGCCTAACAGCTGCCCCATATTGTCGGCAAATCGCTGGTCCAGCGATGGCTGCCCACTCACTGGCAGGACAGGCCCGCCATCGCCTGTTGCGCTTCGACGACCTGAGCCGAAGAGGGAAAGCGCTGTTCCACCTCTGCCAGCGTCAGACAGGCTTCAATGGTCTTGCCCAGCTTGCCAAGCGCCTCGCCCAGCTTGAACAGCGCCACATCCGCGACCTTGCTTTGCGGATACCCGGAATAGCTGTCAAGATATGCCCGCGCTGCCTCTCGCATGTCGCCCGCGCCTTCCAGCGCCCGGCCCCGCCCCAGCAGGGCGTCAGGTTCTAGCGGTCCGCCGGGATAGGTCTGGCGAAAGGTCTCAAACTGGTCCGCGGCGCTTTGAAAGTCACCATTGGCGAGCGCCTCCGACGCCCGCCGAAAGTCTGTCTCTTCGCCCACGGCCAGTTGTGACTCGCCACCGGACGCGGATGAAGCCTCCGGTTTCGCCGGCTGCACAGCACCCGAAGACACCGCAGGTGCCGCGCCGCCACCAAGCGTCGACGTTTCGCCCAGCTTCGAGACATCGCCGCCTTCCAGTTCGACCAACCGAAACTCCAGATCGCCGATCCGGTTGGTGCCGTCTTCGATCACCTTGTCGATGCGGAACTCCAACTCTTCGGTCTTGGACGTCAGACGCTGCAATTCAGCCTCGATGGAGTTGACCCGTTCCAGCGTATCACCTGCCACGTTGACCTGCGCGGCCCCGGTCGTCGACAGCTCCGTCCGGAGCCGTTTTACCTCGATGCTCAGCAAGGTCAGGTCCTGCCGAATATCGGCCAGGGATTGCGCGCGGTCCTGCGCCAGCAATGTGCCGGGCAGCGCAAGGGAAAGGATCAGAAGCGTGGCTCTGAACATGGGCTGGGTTCCTTCAGGTCGGTCTTAGCTGGTCAGCCCGGCAGAGATAATCGTGACCGCGCGGCGGTTCTTGGCATAACATGCCTCTTCCGAACAGATCGCGATCGGACGCTCCTTGCCGTAGCTTACGAATTTCAGCCGCGATGGCGAGATCCCCTTGGAGATCAGGTATTGCTGCACGGCACTCGCGCGGCGCGCGCCAAGAGCCAAGTTGTATTCGCGTGTGCCCTGTTCGTCGGCATGGCCTTCGATCACCGCGAGATAGTCTGAATTGGTTTGCAGCCATTGTGCCTGCCCATCCAGCGTGGCGCGCCCTTCAGGTGTCAGCGTGGACTGGTCAATCAAGAACAGCACACGGTCACCGACGGTCTGCTGGAAATACGCCGGAGAGCGTGGGTCCTGCGCACTGCCCGGCACCGGGGCATTCGACAAAGACCCGTTATTCAGGCCTGCATTGCTGCCATCGCCCATGCCGTTGAACCGGTCGGCATTGGCACAGGCCGATACGGCAAGCGCCGCGCTCAGCATCAAGGCGGTGGAAATTCTACTCATGGCTACTGTCCTGCTCATATTTTCTTGGGTTTCTAACATATTTTCGGGCGTCTGGAAACGCCCACACGCTTTATGGCTGAAGTGGCCCCCAGCTTGGATCAGATGCGCCGCCGGGTGTGCGCACTTTCTTGAGGTTCCGGCCCGAAATATCGACCGAATACAGCGACGCCTCGCCGGCTTCGCCCTGGGTTTCGCGGGTGAACATGATGACCCTTCCATTGGGTGCCCATGTCGGCCCCTCGTCAAGGAAGGACGCGGTCAGCAAACGCTCTTCGCTGCCATCGGTGCGCATGACGCCGATATGAAAACGTCCCGCATTCTGTTTGGTAAAGGCGATCAGATCACCACGCGGCGACCACACGGGCGTGCCGTAACGACCGGGGCCAAAGCTGATCCGTTGCGCCTCTCCACCGCCGGTGGGCATGATATAGAGCTGCTGCGTTCCGGACCGGTCGCTTTCGAAAACAATCCGGTTGCCATCCGGCGAATAGCTGGGCGCGGTTTCGATCGACGGCGCGGAGGTCAGCTGCGATGTCTGCCGGGAATTCACGTCCATCGAGAAAATATCGGTATTTGCCCCTTGGGTCAGCGAATAGATCACCGTTTCACCGTTGGGCGCAAAGCGCGGCGCAAAACTCATATCGCCCTCGCGGTTTTCAAGGATGGTGCTTTGCACGTTGCCCACATTGATGATGTGGATACGGGGAAAGCCGGTCTCATAGCTGGTATAAAGCACGCGGTCGCCGGTTGGCGAAAAGCGCGGTGCCAGAACGATGGATGAACTGTCGGTCAGGTACTGCACATTCGCGCCGTCGTAATCCATGATCCCCAAACGCTTGCGGCGGTCGTCCTTCGGGCCGGTTTCGGATACGAAAACTACACGGCTGTCGAAATAGCCGCCCTCGCCGGTGATCCGACTGTAAACCGCGTCGGACACTTTATGCGCCATGCGACGCCAGCCATCGGTTGTGCCGGCAAATTGCAGCCCTGATCCAAGCTCGGTTCCGGCAAAGACATCATAGACCCGGAACTTGACCACAAGCTGATCGCCATTGACGGTGACGGCCCCGGTGATCAGCGCCTGTGCGTTGATTGCTTTCCAATCGGCAAATTGCACCGGGCTGGCAAAGCTGGTGATCTGGCTGATGAAAGCGTCGCGCGGGATTTCGCGGAACAGCCCGGTGCCGGTCAGGTCGTCCGCCACCACCCTTGCAAGCTGGGCCGCCATCTCGGACCCGCCCGCGCTTTCAGAAACGAAATCGGGCACGGCATAGGGCAAAGGTTCAACCACGCCTTCGGTGATCTCGATCCGTAGCGGACCATCCTGCGCCAGCGCCGGAAGCGACAGCATGAACAGGGCGGAAATCAGGGCCAGCAGGCGTGTCATCATCATCTCAGCCTCATTTTCTCGGGGTTGAACGTCATCTCTATATCGCGCCATTGCTCATATTTCTCGGCCGGCAGGTCGTAGCCATCTTTCTGGCAACGCAGCACGGCCCGGCGTGCGGCCTGAAACGCGACATCCACAGAAGATCCGCTGCCCCCTTCAGAGCCGATCATGCGCATCTCGCCGACCACCTTGCCGCTGCGATCCAGCGACATCGCAAGCGTCACGGTGATATTCGCGGCTTCGCTGCCAACATCGACAACCCAGCAATCCTGCACGGCGACGCGCAATGCCTCGCGTTCGCCACTGGTCAGAGGCGGCCCGGATGGTGCCGACGGTTCCGGATCTGCCGCGCCGCCAAGCGCTTCGGCCAATGCCGCCTGCACTGCGTCCTCGGACACGCTTGGCTGTGGCGCAGGCGCGTCGGGCGTGGTTGCGGGCGGTTGCGTCTCGGCTTGTGTCTCCGGCTCGGTCGCAGCCACGCGTTCAGGCCGGGTTCTTGGCCGCACAGACCGTGTCGGTGCCAACGCTGCCGGTTCCTCGGCCTCGGTCACGATCTCTGTCGCGGCCTCTGCTTCGGCGGTGGTTTCTTCGGCATCTGGGGGCGTGTCGGTCGTGGCCTCCGGGTCCGGTGCCGTCTGGGTCTGATCTGCGATGGTCACATCCGGTTCCGGCGGGGCCACGGGTTCGGGGGCGACGCGCGGTGCCGGACGAGGTTGCGGACGCAGCGCGGCCGTCGGCACGTCAAAATCCGGCTCCGGATCTGGTGCGGGCGGCTCTGGCTGCGGGCTGGGTTCTGAAACGTCCGGCGACGGCAGAGGCGCGGGTTCGGGCACATCCGGAACAGCATCGGCGGGCTCCTCTGGCGCTGGCGCTTGTGGCTCGGCGACCTGTTCGGGGGCCGGGGCATCTGCCGGAACGTCGGGGGCCGTGTCTTCGGGAATATCCGGCTGCTGCGGAACCGTCGGTTCGGGCACGCTTTGCGGCGCATTCGATGCCTCGGTCAACGCGGCGAATTCCTCTGACGAGATCACCGAGACGTCAGTCACCTGCATCTCTGGCGGATCGGCAGAAAACACCGGCCCCAGAAGAAGCCAGACGATCAGGCCCAGATGACCTGCTCCTGAAATATATTGCCCCGTATGCACGTCTGGCCTCAGCCATCGCTCTGGTCGAGAGCGGGTCCACCGATATCCGTCACCAACCCGATCGACGAAAAGCCGCCCGCATTGAGCGCGCCCATGACCTGCGCCACGGTCTCATACGACACGATGCCATCCGCGCGCAGGAACACCCGGTCATCCGAGCGTTCAGCGGCAATCGCGCGCAGTTTGGCGACCAGTTGATCGCGCGGGGTTTCGGTGTTCTGGATCAGGATGCCGCCCTCGGCTGTGATGGTGATGGTCAGCGGCTCTTCGGTCTCGTTGGGCAAGGCACCCGCAGCCGTCTTTGGCAACTCCACCGGCACGCCAACCGTCAGCAGCGGCGCGGCAACCATGAAGATGATGAGCAGCACCAGCATGACGTCCACAAACGGCGTGACGTTGATCTCGGACATCGGCCGCGCGCGGCGTCCGCCGCCACGCCTGCGCCTGCGGCCACCGCCGCCCGAGGAATTGAGAAGCCCCGCCGCCATCGCTCAGCTATCCAACTGACGGCTGAGGATGGTCGAGAATTCGTCCGCGAATGCCTCGTAGCCTGCAATGATACGGTCGCTGTCGGCGCTCAGCTTGTTGTAGAAGATCACCGCCGGAATGGCGGCCAGAAGACCCAGTGCGGTGGCCAGCAGCGCCTCGGCAATACCGGGGGCCACGACGACGAGCGAGGTGTTCTGCTGCGCTGCAATCTCGATAAAGGCGTTCATGATGCCGAAAACCGTGCCGAACAGTCCCACGAAAGGCGCGGTAGAGCCAACCGTGGCCAGCACCGGCAGACCGCCTTGCAACTCTTCGGCCTCTTTCTGGATCGACACATCCATGCTGCGATCAATCCGCGCCTGAGCGCCTGCAATCAGCGCGCCATCCTCGCGGTGGCTGCGTTGCCATTCGACCATACCGGCCGCAAACACCCGCTCTGCCCGTCCGGAAGGGTCGACACCGATCTGCCCGAACAACTCGTCCAGCGGCTCGCCCGACCAGAAAGCGCGATCAAAGATCGCCGCCTCGCGCCGGGCCTGCCTGTAGGAAATCAGTTTCTGAATGATGATCGACCATGACCAGAAAGAGGCAACGATCAGCAGGATCATCACCAGTTTCACGGTTATCGTGGCCCGCGCAAAAAGCCCCCACATGGAGAAATCAATCTCCTGCGCCAGGGCAAGGGTTTCAGCTTCCATTTACCTGCTCACTCGGTTCCGCCGCCGGTGCGTTATCGCCCGGACCGTTCTCATTGTCAGTGATTCTAGCGGAAAACACAGGGGAAACCAACAACTGCCGCATCACGAGCGCGACAGCACCGATCTTCAGTGCAAAATCAGGCGGATATTTGCCGGAAGCCGGGCTGGCTGGCCGCTTTCCTGCAAGGCAACCAGCGTCACGATGGCTGAAAATAGCCGTTCGCCATCGCGCAGCACGTCCTGTTTCAGCACGATCCGCGCGCCTTTGACCTGCTCGACCGTGGTGTCCACCTCCAACGCATCGTCGAACCGGGCAGGCATCAGATAGTCGGCCTCGACCCGGCGCACGGCAAAGACGATCCCCTCGGCCTCTTTTAGTCTGGATTGGTCGATACCCAGCCCGCGCACCCATTCGGTCCGGGCGCGCTCGATGAACTTCAAGTAATTGGCGTAATAGACGATGCCCGCGAGGTCGGTATCCTCGTAATAGACATGCACGGGAAAACGGTGGTTCATGCACTGGCCCTTGTTTCAAGCATCGGGTGCGACCCTAGGGGCAGGCAGGCGGCCGCACAAGTCCGGGACGCGCTTGCGTTATTCTGGCGGCGTCAGGCGGGCATAGAGACGCAGCGCATGGCTGGCATCCTGCGCGACGGCGGGCAGAACGGGTGTGTATGCCGCGCGGATCAGCCCGGCAATCTCTGGCCGCAGGATCACTTGTCCATCCTCCAGACGCCCTAGGGGCGAGCGACTGGCAAACGCCTCTTCCGACCACAGCAGGATCGCCTGCACCGCCTGTCCCAGGGCCAGAGTCTCGGCGGGTTGCTCTGTCATCTCCCCCGACATACGGATGAAGATGAAACAGGCCCGGATCGCGCCCGCCTCGTCGAAACGAAACACCCGGTACTGGCTTGCATCCGCCTTGGTCAACCGTGCGACAAGCGGTTCCAGATCCGGCACCAGCCTGTCAAGATTGGGCACGCCGGGCAGTTCCTGCCAATCGCGAAAGAAAAAGATCATCAGGTTGGCACCAAGTTCCGGGTCGGTCTCGACAACTTCATGGCCCGCCAGCTTTGCCACTGCCTCGGTCGCGCCTTTGAGGACGGGCAGGGTCTCTTCCTCGATCCCGAAGGCGACCGGCGCAAGAGGCCGTCCCCAGCGCGCGAAATGGTACTGGCCATCGGCGCGTGTGAAATGGGCTGCGATTTCTTCGGGGGTCATCAGGGCGGTCATGGGATCCTCTGGTCGCGCGATTCGATGCGGTGTTGCACTAAATGCGCGCGTTGCGGATTTCTAGCCCCGGACGCGAAAAACCGCAAGGCCCCGGCTCGGGGGCCGGGGCGGGACCGGGCTTGTAGCCGCGCCTGGACCCGACAAACCGCAGGGATCAGTCGAACAAATCGACCTGCCCCAGTGCGCGCGGAACTGCCAGACCAAGATGCGTCCAGCCCTTTTGCGCCAGCATCCGGCCACGGGGCGTTCGCTGGATCAGCCCCTGTTGCAGCAGAAACGGCTCGATCACCTCTTCCAGCGCATCGCGGCTTTCGGACAGGGCGGCGCTGATCGTCTCGATCCCGACCGGGCCGCCGCCGTAGTTTTCCGCAATGAGCCTCAGATAGCGACGGTCCGCGCCATCAAGGCCCAGCTCGTCGACGCCAAGACGGGTCAGCGCATTGTCGGCAAGCTTGCGCGTCAGGTGTCCGCCCCCTTCGACCACGGCGAAATCCACCACGCGGCGCAACAAGCGGCCGGCGATCCGCGGCGTGCCACGGGCACGGCGGGCGATTTCCAACGCCCCATCGGATTCCGCCTGCACCCCAAGCTTTTCAGCGTTGCGGGTGACGATCATGTGCAATTCCTCGACCGTGTAGAATTCCAGCCGGGTCGGGATACCGAACCGGTCCCGCAAAGGCGTGGTCAGCAGGCCCAGCCGGGTGGTGGCCCCGACCAGCGTGAAGGGTTGAAGCTCTATTCGGACCGTGCGCGCGGCGGGGCCTTCGCCGATCACCAGATCAAGCTCGAAATCCTCAAGCGCCGGGTAAAGCACCTCTTCGACCACGGGGCTGAGGCGGTGAATCTCGTCGATGAACAGGACATCGCGCGCCTCAAGATTGGTCAGGATCGCGGCCAGATCGCCCGCCTTGGCAAGCACAGGGCCAGAGGTCATGCGGAACCCCACGCCCAATTCGCGCGCCATGATCTGCGCCAAGGTGGTCTTGCCAAGACCGGGGGGGCCGTGAAACAGCGTGTGATCCATGGCCTCGCCGCGTTGGCGCGCGGATTGGATAAAGATCCGCAGGTTGGCGCGCGCCTCGGCCTGTCCGACGAAGTCGCCCAGCATTTGCGGGCGCAAGGCGCGGTCGTGATCCTCTGGCAGTGCTTCGGGTCGCAATGTCGGGTCTGGTTCGGTCATGTCGGCCCCTTACCCCTTTGGCGCGAGCAGTTTCAGCGCCGCGCGGATCAGGCCGGATGTGTCTGCCTCCGGCGTCTCGGCAGCGGCGGTGGCCACGGCAGACGCCGCCTCGCCCGGCGCGTAGCCAAGGTTCGAGAGGGCCGAGAGCGCCTCTGCCTGTGCGGCGGCAGACGGTGCAGGCGCAGGTGCGGCGCGCGCAGCCGGTGCCGCAACGGGCGTTTCGATCACCTCGTCCAGCGTGGCAGGGCTGGCGGCCCCGCCTCGCCCCCCCATCGCCATGACCGCCGGTGCCTTGTCTTTCAGCTCGTTCACCACGCGCTGTGCGGTCTTGGGGCCGATGCCCTTGGCCGCTTTTACGGAATTCCAGTCGCCCATCGAGATCGCCCGGCTGACGCCATCCGGCCCCAACGCCCCGAGGATCGCCAGCGACGCCTTTGCGCCGACCCCCTGAACACTCATCAACAGGCGATGCCACTCTTTCTCGATCAGGGTCGGAAAGCCGAAGAGTTGCAGAATATCCTGACGCACCAACAGATCGGTATACAGCGCCACGGCCTCGCCCACGCCGGGCAGCGACATCAGCACCCGGTCCGAGCAATAGACGACATAGCCCACACCGCGCACGTCGATCAGAACATGGTCATCCCCGAGATAGTCGATACGTCCGGAAATCTTGCCGATCATGCGCGCACCCTCAGGCCGGGGGCGCGAGCGTGATGCGCGTGACAGATCGCGATCGCAAGCGCATCGGCCGCGTCCGCACCGGCAAAAGTCACACCGGGAAGCTGCATCTTCACCATATGCTGTACCTGAGACTTGTCGGCATGTCCGACCCCCACAACCGTCTTCTTGATGGTGTTCGGAAAATACTCGCCCACGTCGATACCGTATTGCGCGGGCACCAGCATCGCAATACCGCGCGCCTGCCCCAGCTTCAGCGTGCCCGCCCCGTCCTTGTTGACGAAGGTCTGCTCCACCGCCGCCTGGTCGGGTTGATACCGCATCAGCACATCGGTCAACTGGCTATGCAGCGCCAGCAGTCGCAGTGACAGGACTTTGCCTTCGGAAACACAATGCCCGTTCGCGACATGGCTGATTCGACTGCCATCGACGTCGATCACGCCCCATCCGAGGGTCCGCAACCCCGGATCGATCCCCAGAACACGCATCACTGCTCACCCGTTGTTGTTTTTTTGACCCACTAGCACGAAACGCGAACAAACGCCAAGCAGAATGAAAACGACTCGCTTTATGTCCAAAAGCGACTTCGACGCGACCAAAGCGACAGGGTGGTGCTGGTCGAGGCTCAAAAACGCCTCTTTTCAGCCAAGCGCGACGCGGATAAATGGCGTAATTTACTTATTTTTTTCGGTATGCGCCTAATCTCAAAGCATTGCGAAAACTGCATATGACCTATGCGCTTTCGGTCCTTGCCGAAATTCGCCCCCCCGCCTAACTCGGCATCAGAATGAAACCTTCGGGCAGGACGCCCGCCAACCGCTTGAGTATGTGACATGCCCGTAATCGACACCACCCGCACCCACTTTCACACCGTGCTTCTGGCCGACCGCGTTGGTCAGGTTCTTGCCAATGCCTATGCAGGCATCAAAGGCTGGAACGAAGAGCGTCAGACCCGCAAGGTTCTGTCCAGCCTTAGCGACACCGAGCTGGCCGATATCGGCCTGACACGCGGCGAGATCAACTCTGTCGCGCGAGGACGCTAAGCCAATTTCGGCTTTGCACGGCAGGCCAACGGCCGCACCATTAGGTGCGGCCGTTTTACTTTGTAATACTTGGGATTGAGACGCCGCAGTCCCGCGCAGTTCAGCGCCGCGCAAGCAGGATCTTCGTCATTCAGCGGTGTTCTTCGTCAGGCTAAGTGTCGACCAATCACCGATCTGTTCGTGATGCGACAAGGTCATGCCGTGGCCAGCATAGACCTCGATCACCTCTTGCGCCTGTTCGTTCAACAGCCCTGACAGGATAGCCCAGCCTCCGGGGCACAGATGTGCAGCCATATCCGGCGCAAGGTCAATCAACGGGGCCTTGAGGATGTTGGCAAAGACAAGATCGAAGGGCGCTTTGGCTGCAAGGTCGGGATGGTCGAACCCCATTGCCTCTAGGCAAGCCACGCGCCCTTCCAGTTCGTTTGCAGCGACATTCGCCTTCGCCACGTCCACTGCGACCTCGTCAATATCGGACGCCACCACGGGATCGGTCCAGATCCGCGCGGCCGCCATTGCCAGAACCGCCGTGCCGCAGCCGATATCGGCGACATTGCGCCCGACAAATCCATTGTTGGCAATTCGGTCCAGTGCGCGCAGGCAGCCCAGTGTCGTGCCGTGATGGCCGGTGCCAAAGGCCATTGCGGCCTCGATCAACAGCGGTTCGGACCCTTCGGGAACCTTGTCGGCATCGTGGCTGCCATAGACGAAAAAGCGGCCCGCCTCGACCGGGGCAAGATCGCGGCGCACCTTGGCGACCCAATCGACATCCGGCAATTCGCTGACCACGAATTCGCGCGCGCCATGTGCTGCGGTCAACAGGCTCAGCGCAACATCGTCCGGGGTTTCGGTGAAATAGCCACCCACTTCCCACAGGCCGGATCCATCCTCCATCTCGAACACGCCGATGCCGGTTGGCTCGGGGATCATGTTCTCCATCGCGGCGCCAAGCGCCTCGGCCGGGGCCTTGCCGGTCAGGGTGGTGAAAGCGGTGAATGTCGGCATTGCGGAGTCTCCGGGGCATGGTGGTGCGATCCGGGTAGGCGCGAAGGGGTCCGCCGTCAAGCCGCGCCCGTCAGCTTCGCAAACGCCACCCGGTGCGGAAGATGACCCACACCACCGCCATGCACAGCGCGCAGAACCCCGCAATGGCCAGCAGGCTCAGCCCGACCGGCACATCCGCCGTCCCGAAGAAAGCCCAACGGAATCCGGAAATCAGGTAGACGACCGGATTGAACAGCGTGATCGTCTGCCAGATCGGCGGCAGCATGGAGATCGAGTAGAAAGATCCGCCCAAAAACACCAAAGGCGTGACGATCAGCAGCGGAATCAGTTGCAACTGTTCGAAATTCTTCGCCCAGATCCCGATGATGAACCCGAAAAGCGCGAAACTGATGCAGGTCAGGATAAGAAAGCCCGCCATGGCCAGCGGATGCTGAATGCTCAGATCCACGAAGAAGGCCGATGTGCCAAGGATCACCAGCCCGATGAACAGCGCCTTGGTGGCCGCCGCCCCGGCATAGCCCAGCACGATTTCCAGAAAGTTGACCGGCGCGGAAAGCTGTTCATAGATCGTGCCGATGAATTTCGGAAAATAGATCCCGAAACTGGCGTTCGAGATGCCCTGCGTCATCACCGTCAGCATGATCAGCCCCGGCACGATGAAGGCACCATAGCTGACGCCCTCGACCTGATCGATACGGCTGCCGATAGCGGTGCCAAAAACCACGAAATACAGCGACGTGGAGATGACCGGCGAGATGAAACTTTGCAGAAATGTGCGAAAGAAGCGCGCCATTTCAAAATAATAGATCGAACGGACCGCTTGCAGGTTCATGCTGCATCCTCCTTCACCAAGCCAACAAAAATATCCTCCAGACTGGACTGATGGGTGCGGATGTCGCGCAACGTCAGGCCCGCCGCGGCGATCTCTGCCAGCAGGTTCGTGATGCCCGTGCGGTCGGCGGTAGTGTCATAGGTATAGACCAGCGCCCGCCCGTCCTCGATCAAACGCAGATCGTAGGCCGCAAGCGCCTCCGGTATCTCCGCCACGGGTTCTTGCAGATCGACGATCAACTCCTTGCGGCCCATCCGCGCCATAAGAGCGGCCTTTTCCTCGACCAGCAACAATTCGCCCTTGGCAATCACGCCCACCCGATCGGCGATGGCCTCTGCCTCTTCGATATAATGCGTGGTCAGGATGATCGTCACGCCGTCGGCCTTCAGCTGCGCAACAGTGTCCCACATATCGCGCCGAAGCTCGACATCGACGCCGGCGGTGGGCTCGTCCAGAAACAACACGCGCGGTTCGTGGGACAAGGCCTTGGCGATCAAAACGCGCCGCTTCATCCCGCCCGAAAGCTCATTCACCTTGGCGTTTCGCTTGTCCCACAGCGACAGTTGGCGCAGGATCCGTTCCAGCAGCGCGTCGTCGCGCTTGCATCCGAACAGCCCGCGCGAAAACCGCACCGCATCCATGACCTTCTGAAACGGCTCCAGATTGATTTCCTGAGGCACAAGCCCGATCAGTTGCCGCGCCGCGCGATAATCGGTGATCGTGTCATGCCCGCCCACGCTTATCGTGCCCGAGGTCGGGACCGCGATGCCGCAAACGGCGGAAATCAACGTGGTCTTGCCTGCCCCGTTGGGTCCAAGCAGCGCCAGAATCTCGCCTTCGCGGATCTCCAGCGAAACACCTTTCAACGCCTCGAACCCGCCATCGTAGATTTTACGAAGGTCCGAAATCTTTACCATAGCCGTCATATGCGTCTCCTGTATGCGACGCGAAAACTAAACCTGTCTGTTCAGAATGCAACCTGCGTCAGCGCAGGTCGGTCTGTGCGAAATCGCCCTCGACGCGAATCCGGGCTGCCTCCGGGCTGCCCCTCGGCAGGGCGCAGCAACATCGCCACGAATCCAGAAGCACATGCCAGCCTTGCCGTTCGTCCGGCCTAGCCGTTGCGCACGGTATCAATCATCAACTGCACGTTGTCGGGATCTGCGTCCGGCGTAATCCCGTGACCGAGGTTGAAAATATGTGGACCACCGCGAAGCGCATCCACCACTCGCCGCGTCTCGTCCACCAGATCCTGTCCGCCGGTGACCATGTGTTTCGACGCCAGGTTGCCCTGCACACATCCATCCACCTGCACATGGCTGGCGGCCCAGTCCGGGCTGACAGAGTTGTCGATGGCCACACAATCAGCACCCGTTGCTTTGGCAAACCCGACATAGCGGTCCCCGGCCTCTCGCGGAAAGGCGATGATCGGCGTATCGGGGTGTTTGGCCTTCAGCGCCGAGATGATGCGCTGTGCCGGTTTCAGGCAAAAATCGTCGAAATCCGCGCCTTTCAGCGACCCCGCCCAACTGTCGAAAAGTTTGACGACTTCTGCACCGGCCTCGATCTGGCAGGAAAGGTAGTCGATGGTCGCTTCTGTCAGCCTGTCCATCAGCGCCTCGAACAGCGCGCGGTTTTCGGCCTTGAGCGCATGGGCAGGCCCCTGATCCGGCGTGCCCTTCCCGGCGATCATATAGGTTGCCACGGTCCAGGGTGCCCCGGCAAAGCCGATCAGCGTGGTCTCGGGTGGCAATTCCCCCTTCAGGATGCGGATCGTCTCATAGATCGGCGACAGGGTTTCGTGGATCATCTCGCCCTGCCCCAGCCGGTCGAAATCCGCCTGCGCGGTCACGGTAGACAAACGCGGGCCTTCGCCGGTGACAAACCACAGATCCGCGCCCAGCGCCTGTGGGACCAGCAAAATATCGGCAAACAGGATCGCCCCGTCAAAGCCATAGCGCCGGATCGGCTGCATCGTCACCTCTGCGGCCAGTTCCGGATTGTAGCACAGCGACAGGAAGTCCCCGGCCTTTGCCCGTGTTGCGCGGTATTCGGGCAGGTAGCGGCCCGCCTGTCGCATCATCCAGATCGGCGGGACAGGCTGTGCCTCTCCGGCCAGTGCGCGCAGAATGGTCTTGCTCATCGCCATGTCGTCCTTCTCGTCAATCGACCCGTGGTCCCTTGCGGGCGGCGATATGTCAAGCCATCGCGACTTGCCGGGGCAGGATGACGCGACTAAAGCTGGGCGCATGACGTATATCTTGCCCTCCCCCGATACCCCGCTGAAGATCGGCACCCGTGCTTCGCCGCTGGCGCTGGCCCAGGCCCACGAGACCCGAGACAGACTGGCCGCCGCCTTTGCGCTCGACCCTGCGGCCTTTGAGATTGTTCCGATCAAGACCACCGGCGATGACCGTGCGCTGATCGCCGCTGACCGTCCGCTGAAGGAGATCGGCGGCAAGGGCCTGTTCACCAAGGAAATCGAAGAGCAGCTTCTGTCCGGCGGCATCGACATTGCCGTGCATTCGATGAAAGACATGCCGGTGCTGCAACCCGCCGGGCTGGTGCTGGACTGCTACCTGCCGCGCGAGGATGTGCGCGACGCGTTTGTCTCCAATGCCTTCACCGGCATCTTCGAACTGCCGCATGCCTCAACCGTGGGCACGTCGTCGCTGCGTCGCCGCGCGCAATTGCTGCACCGACGCCCGGATCTGACTGTCGTCGAGTTTCGCGGCAATGTGCAGACCCGGCTGCGCAAACTGTCCGACGGCGTCGCGGACGCCACGTTCCTTGCCATGGCCGGGTTGAACCGGCTGGCGATGGCGGACGTGCCCCGTACCGCAATTGCCCCCGAGGACATGCTGCCCGCCATTGCCCAGGGTGCCATCGGGATCGAACGCCGCGCCGATGATGCCCGCACAGCCCATATGCTGGCGGCGATCCACGATGCGCTGACCGGCAAGCAACTGGCGGCAGAGCGCGCCTTTCTGGCCACGCTTGACGGGTCTTGCGAAACCCCCATCGGCGGGCTGGCGGAACTGGACGGCGGCACCTTGCGGCTGCGCGGGGAAATCCTGCGCCCAGACGGCTCGGATGCCGTGTCCGACGATGCCAGCGCACCGGTCGAGGACGGGGCCGCGTTGGGCCATGAAATGGCGCGCAAGCTTCTGGCGCAGGGCGGACCGGGCTTCTTTGACTGGCGCGACTGAAGGCGTTCACGCCCTCTGGGCCAAATGATCTCGGTCCGGCGGCACGTGGCGCGGTTCAGTCGTCCGGCACACGGAACGTCAGCGATGCCCAAAGCGATTCCCAAACCGGGTCATCCTCCGCCTCTGGGTCCAACGGGCGCATGACCACGGAATCGACAAGATAGGTATGGCCGGGGCTGACCGGGAAGATCGCCAACCCCTCCTCGTCGGTGCGGTAAAGCGAAGATGTAACGGTGCCATCGGGTGCCTTGTCGAACAGTTCAACCTGCGTGTCCGTGCGCAGCGCCCCCTCATATAGCACCTTCACCGGAAACCCTCTGGACAGATCATCGGTATAGGGATTCGCCTGTGCCACAATCTCTGTCAACAATCCGACTTCGCGGTCTTGGCCGACACCCCGGCCCACCGCGATCAGGCTTTTTCCATACCGGCTGTAGCGCTCGCGAAATCCGGCTTCCGGCAGACCGCGTTCGCGGTGCCGATCCATCGCCCAGGCAAAATCCTTGTGAGTCGTGAAGGATTCGAATTTCGCCCACTCCTTATAGGTCAGCAGGTAATCGGTTGTTTCATGGATCACCACGGCCAGCCCCTCCTGCGGTGCGGGCATGGTCATCGCGGGCCTGTCCCCGGCACGACCGGGGACCTCTGCCAGGTCATCGCCCATCGCCAGGTCAAAACGACGAAACCGCATCGGCAGATAGGAGAATGCCGAGCCTTCGAAATTTTCGCCGACGCGGATATCTGCAACCAACGGGGCATCCACCGCGATCTGGTATTCCAAGGGCGAAATCCAGAATTCATGGGCAGAGGCCGCGACGGGAAAGAGTGCGGCAATCAAGGCAAGCGCACGCATCGGCAAACTCCTTACGGTTGGTCGGCAGTAGCGCCGAACTGTAGCGGCGCTGCACAGGGTTTCAATCCACAGATACGTGAGGGTGGCAGGCGCGGCCCTTGTCTCACGAGACAAAAGACAGAAATGATTCAGCGACGTGACCTGCAAGCGCTCGGATCAAAGGACCTGCGTCATCGCTTCACGCGTTACGTTTGGCGCGATCTTCAATATCCTTGGCGTAATCGGCAATCCGCACCCGGAACCGCTTGCCAATATTGCCCTTTGCCAACTTCATCGACTGCATCAACAGCCGCGCAGACAGCGTCCGGGGGCGCGGCACCACCTTCATCGTCAGCCGGGTGCGCGACCGGGAGAGTGCGACCAATTCTATCGACACGCCGACATCCAGTCCGCCTGACGTCCCTGCGAAGGTCAAGGACTCCGGTTGTTCGTATTGCGTCACTTCGATGGTTGCCGTGCGCGTCTTGCCGCGAAACGCGAAAGTCGTGGCCCAGGTCATGCCCGGACCGGGTTCGAACATTTGGTCCGTCCGCCGCACATCTATCCCTCGACGCAGGGCAGAGCGTTCGAGAACATCAAAATCCGTTACCGTCGCGAAAACCGCGTCCAAAGGCGCCTCGATGTCTTCGGTCGTCGTCAATTCCATCGTTTGATCGCCCTGCTCTGCCGTGGTTCTGTCCGGGATCTGACAGACCGCCAGTTTTGCGTCATTCGCCCCTGTCCGCAAGCCAGTTGCTCAGCAGGAACTGCGCGATTGCGCCCTTTCGGGCGGGCAGTATGTCGGTTCTTCTACCGGCGAAGACCTCCATCAATTCCTCGCGGGTGATCCACAAAGCGTCCTCCAATTCCACCGGGTCCAGGGTGATCTCATGCGTCAGCGCCTCTCCTGTACAACCCAGCATCAAAGAGGATGGAAACGCCCAGGGCTGGCTGGCGAGGTATCTGACATGCCCGATGCGAATGCCCGCCTCTTCATAGACCTCACGGCGCACGGCGGCCTCCATGGTTTCTCCCGGCTCGATAAAGCCTGCAAGCAGAGAATACATACCGTCCGGCCAATGTGGCGAGCGCCCCAGCAGAACAGAATTTCCTCGGGTGACAAGCATGATCACAACCGGATCCGTGCGCGGAAAATGATGCGTTTTGCAGACCGGGCAAATACGCTGCCAACCCGCCATGAAAATATCCGATTTGACACCGCAGGCGGCACAGAACCCGTGCGTGGCATGCCAGCCGAGGATTGCCTTGCCGGTCGCGGCCAGTTCAGCATCGCGTGCATCCACCCGGGTCATAACGGCGCGCAGCTCTGCAAAATGCTGCCCCTCGGTCAATGCCGGATGGGTCTGTTCGGATTGATCGAGAAATTCCTGAAGCGCCGCCTCGTCTAGCCCCTCCGGCACCCAGCCCCGCAGCTCATAGGCAAAATATCCGGTGCCTTCACTTTCGCGCCCCAGAAAGACAGGGTCGGCCAAACCCGTCAGGATCGGGTGTCTCATCGACAGCTTTGCCAAAGTAAGACCATCGTCAGACGCGGCCACCAGCGGCTTGCCGCGCCAGAACAGCACCGCGCGTGACGCGTCAGAATCGGTCAGCGCCTTCAATTTCGGCGCATCTCCGCGCATTTCTGCTGCCCGGTCGAGCGAAGATCCGCCGAAGGTCACGGTTTCAGAAAGTTGCATGCAAATGCTCCCATTTATGTCACACTTTCCATGTCATGCCCCTGATCCGGTGGCAAACACCTTGAGTTTGACCAAGCGGCTGCGCAACCAAGAGTTGACCCTCTTTTTAGCAACCTGCTCCAGTTGTCTTGTCATCGGATTGTAGTCTTCGCATGCTCTTGTCACGTCAATGCCTTAACGGAGCCGAACAATGCCCAAGACCGTATTCCCGACCCTTTCCCGACGTGCGTTCCTTGCCGGTACGGCAGCGGGGGCGTCGATGATCACTTTGCATCCTTTCTCTGCCCGCGCAGCCGAAGGTCAGGTCCATTTGCGGATCATGGAAACCACAGACCTGCATGTGCATGTCTTCCCGTATGACTATTATTCCGACCGCCCGGTGGACACCGTGGGCCTGTCGCGCACCGCGTCGATCATCGGCGACATCCGCGCCGAGGCGACCAACTCGATGCTGGTCGACAACGGCGACTTTCTTCAGGGCAACCCGATGGGCGACTATATCGCCTATGAACGCGGCATGAAGGAAGGTGACATGCATCCCGTCATCACCGCCATGAACACCGTGGGCTTTGACGCGGGCACGATCGGCAACCACGAATTCAACTACGGGTTGGATTTCCTGATGAAATCCGCCGCTGGGGCCGAATTCCCCATCGTGCTGGCCAATCTGGCCACCGAAAAGGGCGCGGCTCCGCGTGACGACACCACGCTGTTCAAACCCTATGTGATCCTTGACCGCACCGTGACCGATGGTGCGGGTGCCAGCCATGACATCAAGGTCGGCATCATCGGCTTTACCCCGCCGCAAGTGATGAACTGGGACAGCAAGCACCTGCAAGGCAATGTCGAGGCCCGCGATATCGTCGAAACCGCCCGCGCCTATATCCCCGAGATGAAAGAGGCGGGCGCCGACATCATCATCGCGCTTTCGCATTCCGGTATTGGCGCGGCCAAGGAAACGGACGGCATGGAAAATGCCAGCGTGCCGCTTGCCTCGGTTGACGCGGTGGACGCGGTGATGACCGGCCACAGCCACCTCGTCTTTCCATCGCCCACCTATGCCGATTATGCCGCTGTCGATGTGGACAAGGGCACGATCCACGGCAAGCCTGCCGCGATGGGCGGCTTCTGGGGCAGCCATCTGGGCGTGATCGACCTGATGCTGGAACGCGAGGCCGGCGAATGGCGCGTCGTGTCCACCGCGTCAGAGGCGCGCCCGATCAGCAAACGCAACGAGGATCGGTCCGTCACGGCGCTGGTCGAGGATGATCCGGCCGTGTTGGACAGCGTGCGCCAGCAGCACGAGGAAACGCTCGCCTATGTGCGCCGCGCCGTCGGCAAGACCTCTGCGCCGCTGCACAGCTATTTCGCGCTGGTGGCCGATGATCCGTCTGTCCAGATCGTCTCGATCGCGCAGAAATGGTATATCGAGCAGATGATGGAAGGCACTGAATACGAGGGCCTGCCAATCCTGTCCGCCGCCGCCCCCTTCAAGGCCGGTGGCCGGGGTGGTCCGGAATACTACACGGATGTGCCTGCCGGGGACGTGGCGATCAAGAACGTGGCCGACCTGTACCTTTATCCCAATACGGCGCGGGCGGTGAAGGTGAACGGTCAGCAACTCAAGGACTGGCTGGAACGCTCTGCCGGGATGTTCAATCAGGTAGAGGTGGGCAAGGCCGACCAGGTGCTGCTCAATACCGAATTTCCAAGCTACAACTTCGACGTGATCGACGGTGTGACCTATCAGATCGATCTGTCACAGCCGTCGAAATACGGCCCCAAGGGCGAGCCGCTGAACCCGGATGCCAACCGCATCGTGGATCTGGCCTATGACGGCCAGCCGGTGACTCCCGACATGGAGTTCATCATCGCCACCAACAACTACCGCGCCAGCGGCGGCGGCAGTTTTCCGGGCGCGATGGGCGATACCATCATCTTCGAGGCACCGGACACCAACCGCGACGTCATCGTGCGCTATATTGTCGAGCAGGGCACGATCAATCCCTCGGCCGATGCCAACTGGTCTTTCGCACCACTGGAAAACACCAGCGTGTTGTTCGAAACCGGCCCGAAGGCGCGTGACTACATGTCTGACGTCAAGGGCGTGACGATCGAGGATGCGGGCGACGGTGCCGACGGGTTCGCGCAATTCCGCATCATGCTCTGACACACAGACGCGGCAAGTTACCGCTAACGATAACGACGCGGGCGGCTCGACAGGGCCGCCCGTCTGGTGTTTATAGCGTCTCGCATCAGGTCTGGTTCATGCAGTCCTTCGGCACGGTGGCCCGTTCTGTGCGTGATACATGTCTGAGTAATTTCGATGTGATGCAATACGATTGATGCCCGCGAAACGCGCGCTGGAGACTAAAGGCGCTACAGGAGAAACCATGACCTTCGCTGCTGTAATCTTCGATCTTGATGGCACCCTGATCGACACGGAAACCCTGTCGATGAATTCGTCCCGGATCGCGTTTGAGGCGCATGGGCTGCCTGTGACGGACAGGCTGCTGCACAGCCTCATCGGCAAAGACAAGGTCGCGGGATCGTCGATCCTGCGGGCAGAGTTTGGCGATATCGACCTGCCGGCACTTTTCGAGACCTGGGTCGAGGTCGCGCGCGAGCATTTCGAGACGGAAATTCCCCTGAAGCCCGGCGTCGAAGAGCTGCTGACCTGGCTCGCAGAGCGTGACCTGCCCCGCGCGATCTGCACCTCGTCCAGTCAGGCAGAGACGGACCAGAAATTGCGCATCACCGGGCTTGGGCGTTGGATAAAAACCGTTGTGACCGTGGATTGCATCACCAACGCCAAACCACACCCCGAACCCTATCTGGAAGCCGCGCGCCGCCTGCGCGCCAGCCCGGAAACCTGCCTGGCCTTCGAGGATAGCGAAACCGGCGCGCAAGCGGCCTTTGCCGCCGGAATGCATGTGATTCAGGTGCCCGACATCATTCCGGCCTCGGGAAAATTCGCCCATATCGTCGCGGACAGCCTGCTGTTGGGCGCGCATCAGGCCGGGTTGTTACCGGCACCTTGCGAATCTTGATCCGACGTCCTAGATAGGGGGTGAGAGGTTGGCGCGGGCGAGCGCCTCGCCAACCCGGTCAGATCCGGAAGGAAGCAGCCGTAACGAGCCCCGCTTGGGTCGTTGTCCAGCCTCTCACCTTTCCCCGCATCATGCGAGATCCGCGAATGGTTGCCTTGGCGGCGACTGTTCAGCGCCCGTCAGGGTCCGCGCACCACGGGCGCGCCGACCCACTGTCCGATCGCTTTACAACTGTTCCGCGCTGAATGTATCGCAATCGGCCATCCGCCCGCTGTCATAGCCGCGCGCGAACCAGCCAGAACGCTGTTCGCTGGTGCCATGGGTAAAGGTATGCGGCTGAGGCACTTTGCCGGCACGTTTTTGCAGGTAATCGTCGCCGATCCTGCGCGCGGCGTTCAGTGCCTCTTCCAGATCGCCCGGCTCCAGCAGCCCATCGACAGAGCGCGCCCAGACGCCCGACAGGCAGTCGGCCTGCAACTCCAGGCGCACAGTCAGTGCGTTGGCCTGCGTCTCACTCGACTGCCGCCGGGCCTGATCGACTTGGCCGAGGATGCCCAACTCGTTCTGAACATGGTGGGCCACCTCATGCGCGATCACATAGGCGGCGGCGAAATCGCCGGACGCGCCCAGTTGTTGCGACAGGGTCGAGAAGAATTCGGTGTCCAGATAGGCCTTGCGATCCGCCGGGCAATAGAACGGCCCCGTGGCACCAGAGGCCGACCCGCAGGGCGATTGCGTCACCCCGGAATACAGGACCATGACAGGCGGCGTATAATCCTCGCCGACCTGCGCGGGGTAGACTTGGCTCCAGACCTGCTCTGTCGTGCCCAACACCTGTGCTGCAAAGCTGCCTGCGGCCTCTTCCTGCGCACTCAACTCACGAGGGGCGCTGGACTGCGTTCCGGCCCCTTGAAGCAGCGGCGTCACGTCGATACCGGCGAAATACCCCACTGCCAGAACCACCAAAAGGCCCACGCCGCCAATGCCCGCGCCTTTCGCGCCAGAGCGGCGGCGATCCTCTACATTACGGCTTGCCCGCACGCCTCTCAGTCGCATTCTGTCCCCTTTCAATCGCCGATCCAACCGCGCATATCATACACGCAGCGCCGCCATGTCGAAGCAGAAAAAGACCGCGTTGTTGCGTCTGGCAAATTGCCGCCACATCTGCCCCGGACGCTTGCTCGGCTGCCCTCAATCCCGCACAACCGATTGACTTTGGTGTGTTCTACGCCTCCCGCGCGCAAGCTCACCACCAGCAGAAAGGAATACCCCCAAAATCAACGCCATGTTTCCGGTACGCGTCCCGAGACACGAAAACCCCGCCGCTGGACCTTTGGCCGGGGTGTTTGTACGCTCTGCCGGACGCAGCCAAAGCCCAGCAAGGACCGCATGACCGATTCTCCCGCCTATCAGGTGCTCGCCCGGAAATACCGCCCGGAAACCTTTGCCGATCTTGTCGGTCAGGACGCGATGGTGCGCACGCTGAAGAACGCGTTCAAGGCCGACCGCATCGCGCAGGCCTTCATCATGACGGGCATCCGTGGGACCGGCAAAACCACCACCGCGCGGATCATCGCCAAGGGGATGAACTGCATCGGCACGGACGGGAATGGCGGCCCGACGACGGAACCCTGCGGAAAATGCGAACATTGCGTGGCCATCATGGAAGGCCGCCATGTCGATGTGATGGAGATGGACGCGGCATCGAATACCGGCGTCGCCAATATCCGCGAGATCATCGATTCGGTGCATTACCGGGCGGCCTCGGCGCGCTACAAGGTCTATATCATCGACGAAGTTCACATGCTGTCCACGGGCGCATTCAACGCACTTCTGAAGACGCTGGAAGAGCCGCCAGAGCACGTCAAATTCATCTTCGCCACGACCGAGATCCGCAAGGTGCCCGTCACCGTGCTGTCACGCTGCCAACGCTTTGATTTGCGCCGGATCGAACCCGAAACGCAGATCGCATTGCTGCGCAAGATCGCGACCTCCGAAGGCGCAGAGATCACCGACGAGGCGCTGGCCCTGATCACCCGCGCTGCCGAAGGCTCGGCCCGCGATGCCACCTCGCTGCTGGATCAGGCGATCAGCCATGGCGCTGGCGAAACCACCGCCGAGCAGGTGCGCGCCATGTTGGGGCTGGCTGATCGTGGCCGGGTGCTGGACCTTTATGACATGATCATGCGCGGCGATGCGGCAGGCGCGCTGACCGAGCTTTCCGGCCAATATGCCGATGGTGCCGATCCGATGGCGGTGCTGCGCGATCTGGCCGAGATCACGCATTGGATTTCCGTCGTCAAGATCACACCCGAGGCTGCCGAAGATCCCACGATCTCGCCCGACGAACGCAGCCGCGGCATGCAGATGGCCGAGGCGTTGCCGATGCGTGCGATGACGCGGATGTGGCAGATGCTGCTGAAAGCGCTGGACGAGGTTGCCAGCGCCCCCAACGCGATGATGGCCGCCGAAATGGCGATCATCCGCCTGACCCATGTGGCCGAACTGCCCTCGCCCGAAGAATTGCTGCGCAAGTTGCAGGACACGCCACCGCCCCCCCCTTCCAATGGACCAGCGGGTGGCCGCGCACCAACAGGTGGCACCACAGCTTCGACCGTACAAGCAACTGCCCAACACGTACGCGGACCAGCACCCTCTTCCGGCGCAACCGCGCAGGGTGGCGCGCCCGCACAGGCCATCGCGCAGGATCACGCACTCGCGCGGTTCCCCACGTTCGAACATGTGCTGGACCTGATCCGCGCCAATCGCGACGTCAAGCTGCTGGTCGAGGTGGAAACCGGCCTGCGCCTCGCCGCCTACCAACCCGGCCGGATCGAATTCACACCGACAGAAAATGCCCCCGCGAACCTTGCCCAGAATCTGGGCAGCGCCCTGCAACGCTGGACGGGCAACCGCTGGGCGGTGTCGGTCGTGAACGGTGCCACAGCTGAAACCATCGCCGAGAAACGCGATGCGGCGGCCCTCGCCCTGAAGGCCCGCGCGATGGAACACCCGATGTGGCAAGCCGTCATCGCCGCCTTCCCAAAGGCACGTATCACCACGATCCGCACCCCCGAAGACATCGCCGCCGAAGCCGGGGCCGAAGCCCTGCCAGAGGTCGAGGATGAATGGGATCCGTTCGAAGACGGCTGACCCCTCGCCACTTGTGACGCGGTCCCGCAATGCGTATTTCAGCGACCAAACCGACAACAAAAGGATTTTCAGATGTTCAAAGGCCTCGGAAATCTCGGCGACATGGCCGGGATGATGAAGAAAGCGCAGGAAATGCAGGGCAAGATGGCCCAGCTTCAGGAAGATATGCAGAATATCACCGTCACCGGCGAATCCGGGGCGGGTCTGGTCAAGGCAACCTGTTCGGCCAAGGGCGACCTGCGGGCGCTGGATATCGACCCGTCGATCTTCAATCCGGATGAAAAGGAAGTGGTCGAGGACCTGATCCTGGCCGCGATCAAGGACGCGCAGGCCAAGGCCAGCGAGAAAGCCCAGGACGAGATGGCCAAGCTGACCGAAGGCATGGGCCTGCCCAAGGACATGAAACTGCCCTTCTGATCCGGCAACCGGCGGTGCTTCTCCGGACGCGCCGCCCTACCTGCAAGGGAAACCCCGCTTGTCCAGCACCCGCGATATCGACGCGCTGATCGACCTGATGGCCAAGCTGCCAGGCCTCGGCCCCCGCTCGGCCCGCCGCGCGGTGCTGCACCTTATCCGTAAGCGCGCCTTGCAAATGACGCCGCTCGCCGACCTCATGCAAAACGTCGCCGCCTCCGCACGGGAATGCGTGAACTGCGGCAATATCGGCACCGCCGACCTCTGTGACATCTGCACCTCCAACAAGCGCGCCAATGGCCAGATCTGCGTGGTCGAGGATGTGGCCGACCTTTGGGCAATGGAACGATCTGGCGTCTTTAAAGGCCGCTACCACGTCCTGGGCGGCACGCTGTCCGCGCTTGATGCGGTCGGCCCCGAAGACCTGCGCATCCCCCGCCTCGCGGACCGGATCGGTGACGAGGACATCACCGAAATCATCCTCGCCCTCAACGCCACGGTCGACGGCCAGACCACCGCACATTACATTGCCGATCAGCTGGAAGACAGGGTCACGCTGACCTCCCTGGCGCAGGGGGTCCCGATCGGCGGCGAACTGGACTACCTCGACGACGGCACGATCTCAGCCGCCCTGAACGCCCGCAAACCGATCTGATCATCCCTCTTCTTGCGCCTTCTTCTTGGCAAAAATACTCCGGGGAGCGCGAGGGGCTGGCCCCTCGCTCCCGCCCTGCCCATGCTACGCGCCATCAAGCAACCAGCCTCAACAAAAAAAGGACCCGCGGGCGCTGGCCAACGGGTCCCTGGAAATCGCGTCAAAAACCGTGTTACGGCTGCTCGTCGTCCTCGCCGCTTTCCGGCAGGTTGAAGAAGCTGTCCGCGTCAAGATATTCGCGGGAATCGCGCTTGTCCGCTTCGTCCTCATCCTCGTCCTCGTCACCCCGCGGGTCGGACAGGCTGAAAGTTTCCAATCCTTCGATCGCCGTCGGGATCCGCGGCTCAGCGGGCTGGCCAAGGCTTTGTTCGGTGGACAGCAACTTGCGACGATCATCGTCCGACAGTGCGGCTCCCTCGGCCTGTTTCTTGGCCGAGGCTTTCTGCACCGCGGCATCCAGCTCGGACTGTTTACACAGCCCCAGCGCGACCGGGTCGATGGGCTGAATGTTCGCGATATTCCAATGCGTCCGTTCACGGATCGCCTGAATTGTCGGCTTCGTGGTGCCCACCAGCTTGGAAATCTGGCCATCCGACAGTTCGGGGTGGAATTTCACCAGCCACAGGATCGAGGCCGGACGATCCTGACGCTTTGACAGAGGTGTATAGCGCGGGCCACGGCGTTTTTCCTCATCGCGGGCGGCGGCGTTGAACTTCAGCTTCAGCCGGTTCAACGGGTTTTTCTCAGCGTTGTCGATATCGTCCTGGGTCAGCTGATTGTTGGCGATGGGATCGAACCCCTTGACGCCTGTGGCCACGTCACCATCGGCAATGCCCTGAACCTCAAGCTCGTGCATGCCGACAAAATCGGCAATCTGTTTAAAGGTCAGGGTGGTGTTGTCCACCAGCCAGACGGCGGTCGCCTTGGGATGCAGCAGTTTTGCCATCGGGTATCTCCTTACAAATCTTCCCCGATGCCTGCCTAGAGGCTGATCCGAGATCCGGACCGGTTACCATTGTCGGGGAACTTCGGGCCTATATAGTGGCGCAAGACGGAAGAGGAAAGAGAAAATGCGCTTGTTGGTATTGCTGTTTGTGATGAGTGCCGGGCTGGCCAAGGCAGAGGGCGAGCCATCGGGCAAATTCAACTATTACGTCCTGTCGCTCAGCTGGTCCCCGACCTGGTGTGCGCTCGAAGGCGATGCGCGCAACTCTCAGCAATGCGATGCTGGCCGCGATTTCGGCTGGGTTCTGCACGGGCTTTGGCCGCAAAATCACCGTGGCTGGCCGTCCTACTGCCGGACGCAGGAACGCGCGCCGTCGCGTCAACAGACAGCAGCGATGGCCGACATCATGGGGACAAGCGGGCTGGCCTGGCACCAGTGGAAAAAGCATGGCACCTGTTCCGGCCTCTCCGCGAAGGCCTATTTCGCCCTCTCCCGCAAGGCCTATGGCAGCATCACGCGGCCTGCCGTGTTTCGCAAGCTCGATCAGCCCGTGAAAATACCGGCCTTGGTCGTCGAAGAAGCGTTCCTGAAGGCCAACCCGACATTCGCGCCCGACATGGTCACCATCACCTGCCAGAGCGCGCGCATTCAGGAGGTGCGGATTTGTCTGTCGAAAGACCTTGAGCCGGTGCCCTGTGGCAGCGACGTCCTGCGTGATTGCCGGATGACGGATGCTCTGCTGGACCCCGTGCGCTAGGAGGCTGGCGCAACATCGGCTGCGGTGCTAACAGACCCCCGCAAACCGACCCGTTACGAGGCCCGAATGTCCAAGCTGATCCTTCACGTTGGCACCCATAAGACCGCCACAACCTCGATACAGAACATCCTGGCCCTCAACCGAAAAATGCTTGCCAAGCATGGGTTTATTTTTCCAAAACTGGGAACGGAAAGCGGCCAGCACGGGCTGGTGACCGACTGGATCACCTTGCCGCCGCAATACCAGTACGAAGAAGGCTCGGTCAGCGCGTGGAAGACTCTGGTGCGCGACTATGCCAACACGGACAAGACGGTTTTCGTGTCCTCGGAAGAGTTTTCCCGCGGCGATCCGAAACAGCGCATCAACCTTGCCGACATCCGCGAGCTGTGCTCGGAATTTGACGAGTTTCAGGTCATCTGCTGCATCCGCAACCAAGTGTCCTTTCTGCAATCCATCTACCTTCAGGTTGCCAAGTCAACCGTCGCGGTGCCGTGGGTCAGACTGTATGAACGCGCGCTGTCGCATCGAATGGCAACCGGAGTCCTGATGGATTTCAATTGGCTATACGGCCATCTGAAACGTGGTTTCGCCCCTGAAGAGATAAGTTTCTTCGTTTACGATCAAGCCATAAGGCGGCCTGACGGGATCATTGGCGAAATCATGGATCTGGCGGGATATGGGCATCTGACGTCGCAGCTGTCGGCCCTCAGCGCCGGCGACAGCAACGTGTCGCAAGACCCGTTGACGGCCTGGGCTTCGGCGCAGATATCGATCAAGCAGTCGTCCAGCCGGAAACTTCTTAACGTCACCCGCAGCGTGCTGGAGCAACATTTCCGCGAAGGCGTCAAGACCACCGTCTATTCCGAGGCAGAGGTCGCGCGGATGATCAGTTTTTTCGAACCGCTCAACACTGCGTTCGAAGAAGACATTCACAAGACCGGCCATGATCTGAAAATCACATGGCCAAACAAAGACCCCAATCTGGTGCACCGGAACCGGGTGCCACCCGCCTTCTGGATAAAGCTTGCGCGCAGGATGTATGACGAGAACCCGAAACTGCACTAGTTTCGGAGAACCCGCAAATCGCGGCGGATTGCCTTAGCCGACTTTCAGGACGATCTTGCCGATATGGGTGCTGCCCTCCATGCGCGCATGGGCACCGGCGGCCTGTTCCAGCGGGAATTCGGAATCCATCACCGGGGCGACTTTGCTAGCGTCCAGCAAAGGCCAGACCTGTTCGCGCAGCGCATCCGCGATCCGCGCCTTCGCCAGATCCGACTGTGGCCGCAAGGTAGACCCGGTAATCGTCAATCTTCGCGTCATCACCTGCGCAAAGTTCAGCGCAACCTTAGGCCCGCTCAGAAAGGCGATCTGGACCAGCCGCCCGTCATCCGCCAAAGCCTTGATATTGCGCGGGATGTAATCGCCTCCTACCATGTCGAGGATCAGGTTGGCCCCGCCCTCGGCGCGCAAAATCTCGACGAAATCCTCCTCGCGGTAGTTGATCGCCCGCTCCGCGCCCAAATCCGTACAGGCGGCGCATTTGTCGGCAGATCCGGCGGTGGCAAAGACACGGGCACCAAACTGCCGCGCCAGTTGGATCGCCGTCGTCCCGATGCCGCTGGATCCGCCATGGATCAGGAATCGCTCGCCCGCTTGCAGCCCGCCCCGCATGAACACGTTGGACCAGACGGTGAAGAAGGTTTCGGGCAGACAGGCGGCTTGCTTGAGATCCATCCCTTGCGGGACGGGCAGGCAATGCGCGGCAGGAGTCGCGACATATTCCGCATAGCCGCCACCGGGCAACAGCGCGCATACCTCGTCGCCCACAGATGGCCAATCGACACCCGGCCCCACGGCGACAACCTCGCCAGCCGCTTCCAGCCCCGGCAGGTCACTGGCACCGGGGGGCGGCGCATAGGCCCCCGCGCGCTGCAAGGCATCCGGCCGGTTCACCCCTGCATAGGCGAGCTTCAGGACAACCTGCCCATGCGCCGCCTCGGGCCGTGGCCGTTCGACCAGCGTCAGCACCTCCGGCCCGCCGGGTTGTGAAATCTCGACTGCGCGCATTGTCTGTGTCATTTGCTCTGAACCTTCCCGATAACTGCCACAGCGCAGACTAGCCTCTCTGTGCCGGTCAGCAAGCCCCGACGTTTCGCACTGACCCGCAACGGATCTAGGGTTTCCCGGACCCCGACCAATGCCCCGGCAAATCACTGTCATGCCTGCGTACTGGTGCCTTGATCTGGCCCAACAACCAGTTTGGCCCTGCAAGCACCCCGCTGAGAAACTTGTTGCCGCGCACCTGCGCCTTGACCTTCTCGATCTGCATGACATCGTCGATCCGCCGATCCAGAAACGCCCATGTCGCCTGATGGTCGGGCGAATCGTCGCCCAGCCAGAACAGCACGGCAGAGCCGTAAACCCCCGACAATGTCGCGCGCTTGGTGTACCAGTTCACATCGTCAGAGATGTCGCCAAGCGTGTTCCAGATCAGATCGGCGGTGCCCCAGATCGCCTTGGCCCCGTCAGCAGCATGCATCGGCAGCGCGAACAGGGTTGTGCCACGGCGCACCGCCTCGCGGTCCTCGGCCGCTTCCAGACGATACCGCACAGCAGCGGCGATTCGATCTCGAAACCGCATCGCGGACAGGTCCGCCGCCTTCAGCCGCGCCACCATTTGCGCATCGCCGCGACGGTGAAAGGCCAGTGCCAGATCCACCGCGCCCCGCGGATAAAGCGCACGCGCCATCACCGGGTCCATTCCGGTATCCGCGACCGCCGCGCGGAACGTCGTTTCTGTCCAGCCGTCAAACGCGACATGCGTCAGGGCCGCATCCAATAGCTGCTCTTGCGGGGAGCGTTCACTGTCGGTCATCGGTGCCTCCGTTCGGTCATCGGTAGTGTAGACAAGCTAGGGTGGCTTTGCTATAGGGCCACCTCCTGCAATCCATGCAACTCGAACTTAGAAAGGTGGTGAAAACCACATGCAGGTTAGTGTTCGCGAGAACAACGTTGATCAGGCGCTTCGTGCCCTGAAAAAGAAGCTGCAACGCGAAGGCGTTTTTCGTGAAATGAAGCTCAAGCAACATTTCGAAAAACCGTCCGTCAAAAAAGCGCGTGAGCAAGCTGAAGCGATCCGGCGGGCCCGCAAACTGGCACGCAAAAAAGCACAGCGCGAAGGGATGATGTAAATCACCTTGCCCGGGGGTCATTGATGACCTTCAAGCTTACGAACAGAATGACGACCCCCGCGGCACCTGCCCGGGGGTTTGTCGTTTTCGGGAGGTATTCCGGCGATCGGGCCACGACATTCCTTCAACGCCAACGGGTTTCCGGAACACTCCGCTGTCAGCGGGCTGGCGATGCCCGACGTTCCGCCCGGCGCAAGACGCCTAGATCGGCAGCGCGCTGGTCTTGAACACGGTGCGCAGGGCAAAGGAAGATTGCATCTGCGCCACCCCCGGCAGACGCGCCAGATGCTGCCGGTGGATGCGGGCGAAATCATCCGTGTCGTCCGCCACGATCTTGAGGATATAATCCGCCGTCCCCGCCATAAGGTGACATTCCTGCACATCCGGAATGCGGCTGACAGCCTTCTCGAATGCGTCAAGAATCTCATCCGACTGGCTTTGCAGGGTGATTTCCACAAAAACGGTTGTCGAGATGCCCAGCTTGCGCGGTTCCAGCAGCGCCACATACTCGTGGATAATGCCGCAGGCTTCCAATCGCTGCACCCGTCTGTGACACGCTGACGCCGACAGGTTTATCTCTTCCGACAGATCCGCATTGGAGATTCTGCCCCTGCGCTGAAGTACCCTGAGGATCCGTCGGTCCGTCTCATCCAATGTCATTATTCACGATATCTTTCAGAAGGCAGCAGATTGCCCAAGGTTATTCGATACAATAGTGGTTTTACGAGCTATTTCTAAAAGCAGTTGCGGCAGGTCTGCGCGATCCTCCGCGATAATGGACCAGGAGGAGAGATCGTCGTGAAAATCGGATGCCCAACAGAGATCAAGCCACAGGAATTTCGGGTTGGCGTCACGCCCAACGCCGCACATGAGGCCGTGCAGCACGGGCACGAGATGCTGATACAGGCGGGTGCGGGCACCGGCGCGGGCTTTACCGACGAGGATTACATCGCCGCCGGAGCGCGGATCATCGAAACCGCCGAAGAGGTCTACGCCAGCGCCGACATGATCGTGAAGGTGAAGGAACCGCAAGCGGCAGAGCGCAAGATGCTGCGCGAAGGCCAGGTGCTGTTCGCCTATCTGCATCTTGCACCCGACCCCGAACAGACGAAGGATCTGATGGCATCCGGCGCGACCTGTATCGCCTATGAAACCGTGACCGACAGCCGTGGCGGCCTTCCCCTGCTGGCACCGATGTCCGAGGTTGCCGGACGGCTGGCCCCGCAAAGCGGCGCATGGGCGCTGCAAAAGGCCAATGGCGGCAGCGGTGTGCTGTTGGGCGGCGTTCCCGGTGTGCGCCCGGCCAATGTGGTGATCGTGGGCGGCGGCGTCGTGGGGACGGCCGCGGCGCGCGTGGCGGCTGGCATGGGCGCGAATGTCACCGTGCTCGACCGGTCCATTCCGCGCCTGTCCTATCTTGACGATGTGTTCATGGGACGCCTGACCACGCAATATTCCGACCAGCATTCGCTGGCGACGCTTCTGCCGCGCGCCGACATGGTCATCGGTGCCGTGTTGATCCCCGGTGCCGCAGCACCCAAACTGATCTCGCGCGAGCAGCTCTCGCTGATGCAGCCGGGTTCGGTGCTGGTCGATGTGGCTATTGATCAGGGGGGGTGTTTTGAAAAGTCGAAGGCGACCACCCATCAGGACCCGATCTATGATGTCGATGGCATCATTCATTATTGCGTCGCCAATATGCCGGGCGCGGTTGCCCGCACCTCGACCATCGCTTTGGGCAATGCCACGATGCCCTTCATGCTGGCACTTGCCGACAAGGGCTGGCAGAAAGCCTGCGCCGACGATCCGCATCTGCTTGACGGGTTGAACGTGCATGCGGGCAAGCTGACCTACTATGCCGTGGGCCGCGCGCTTGGGATCGACGTGACAGCACCGCAAGTCATCCTCAAACAGGTCGGCTGAAGACTGCCTGGAACTGCGTTCGCGTCTCGCGGGTGCGGGCGCAGTTCTGGCACCTCAAAGCACGACGATACCGCTATGTTTGGCCTTGTGTTCAGGCTCGACATGGATGGTGACGACACAATCGGGTACACGCTCCAGCAAGCCCGCTTCGATCCGGTCACAGATGACATGTGCATCGTCCACCGACATTGCGCCATCCACAACCAGATGAAACTCGATAAACGTCGCCGTCCCGGCCTGACGGGTGCGCAGGTCATGCGCCTCGACAGCCCCCTCGGCCTGATCCGAGATCACCTCGCGCAGCTCCACCAGAATGTCCTCAGGCAGGCTTTCGTCCAGCAATCCGCTGAGCGAGGCGGCGATGACATGCCAGCCGGACCACAGAATGTTCAGCGCCACCAGCGCCGCCATCGCTGGGTCGATCCACGGCAGACCGGTCATGATCGCTATCAGCACACCGAAGGTCACCCCGACCGAGCTGACAACATCCGACAGCAGATGCTTGCCGTCGGCTGCCAACGCGGGCGAGCGTTCCGTCCGTGCCGTGCGCAGCAGAATCCAGCACCACACGCCATTGATGACACTGGCCACAAGGTTCACCGCCAGCCCCGACAACGGCGCGTCAAGGGGCCGCGGATTGGCAAAGCTTTGCCACGCCTCATGCAGGATCAGGAGCGCCGCGATGACGATCATCACGCCTTCCAGAACGGCGCTGAAATACTCGGCCTTGTGATGCCCGTAGGGATGCGTGGCGTCGGCAGGCTGCGCCGCCACACGGATTGCCATCAGCGCGGCGATTGCCGTAGCCACGTTGACGATGCTTTCCATCGCATCGGAATACAGCGCGACAGAATCGGTCATCCACCAGGCCAGCGCCTTGATGCCCAACACCAGGATGCCCACGAACAGGCTGCCCCAGGCGATCTTCATCGTCTTTGTCACGAATGCACCCCCGGCCTTGCGTGCTGCCTGATAGCCTGTGCACATCGGGGCGGCAAGCTTTGCAGCGCAATTGATAATGTCTCGCATTTTCAATTACTTCAGATCGCGCAACGAAAAAGACCCGCCGCTGCTGCGACGGGCCTCTGGCTGTCAAGTCCGATCAGTTCAGGCGGATTTCTTCAGAGAATCGCGGATCTCGATGAGGATATCCAACTCGGACGGGCCGGTTTCGACCTCGGGGGCCACATCATCGGGCTTTTCTGCAATCGCCTTGGCCCGGTTGACCATCTTGACCAGCATGAACACGACCCAGGCAATGATCAGGAAGTTGATGACGGCCATGATGAAAGACCCATAGGCAAAGACCGATGCCCCGGCTTCGCGGGCGGCTTCAAGGCTTGCACCTGCGGGCACTTCGCCTGACAGCACGGCATATTTGTTGGTGAAATCGATGCCTCCCGAGAACAGGCCGATGATCGGGTTGATCAGATCGCCAACCAGCGATGACACGATCGCGGTGAAGGCTGCGCCGATGATGATACCGACGGCCATGTCCATGACATTGCCCTTGGCGATGAAATCCTTGAATTCTTGTACCATTCCGGTCCCTCCAGACAACTACTCACACCCGTTAGGTGCGTTAAAAAACATAGTGGTTCCGGATTCGCACAAAACTGCGCCTTTGCATACGGGGAAAAAGAGTTACGTTCCGACCTCAGAGGACAAACACGAAAGAACATCATGGCCGACCTGTCGAATCATCTCATCAGCCGCCGCTGGCCTGCGAAACACCCCGAGCGTATCCAGCTATATTCCTTTCCCACGCCCAACGGGGTCAAGATCTCGATCGCCTTGGAGGAAATGGGCCTGCCCTATGAAGCGCACAAAGTCACCCTCGCGGACGCGGATGTCAAAAGCCCGGAATTCCTTTCGGTGAACCCGAACAACAAGATCCCGGCGATCATTGATCCCGATGGGCCGGACGGCACGCCTTTGGCTCTGTTCGAAAGCGGGGCGATCCTGATCTATCTGGCCGAGAAAACGTCAAAGTTTTTTGGCCGCAATGCCGCCGAGCGCGCCAAGATCGTACAATGGCTGATGTGGCAAATGGGTGGGCTTGGCCCGATGTTCGGCCAGATGGGCCATTTCCATTCCGGTCCGGGCAAGGAGGTCAAAGATCCCTACCCTGCCAAACGCTATCTTGATGAAGCGCGCCGGCTGATGGCCGTGTTCGAAAAGCACATGTCGGACGGGCGCGACTGGGTGGCGGGGGATTATTCCATCGCGGATATGGCCATTGGCCCCTGGCTGCGTGCGCCGGACTTTTATGGCACGCAAGACCTTTTGGCATGGGACGACCACCCAAATCTAAAGGCCTATCTGGAGCGGTTCACAGCGCGCCCTGCCGTTCAGGTCGGCTTGGTGACACCGGCCCGCGACTGACAGGCTCTGCCTTCCGGCGCGTTCCTGGCACCGGAAGGCGTATTGCAGTACGTCATCCGCTCAGGCGGGCAGCTTGCCCGTCAGGACGTAGCGCAGGATCTGCGCCACTTCGGCAGGCGTGCGGGCAACGGCCAGCGCGGCGGCATCCACCTCTTTCAAGGCGTGATCGTGGTCGGGCTGTTGCAGGACGATCAGCGATTTGCCAAGCGCCGAGGCGACACCTGCATCAAACGCCGCGTTCCACTGCTTGTACTTCTCGCCAAAGCGCACAACAACAACGTCAGCCTCTTCGATCCCCTTGCGGGTGCGGATCGCGTTGACCATCGCGCCCTTGCGGTCGTGCCAGAACTTGTTCGGCTCCGCCCCAAGGATGGCCACGCCGCAATCATCCGAAGCTGCGTGATCCGTCACCGGGGCGTCGAACGCAATGTCCAGCCCATCGCAGGCCTCAATGATCTCTTCGCGCCAGCTGGTGTGGATTTCACCGGATAGATACACTCTCAACATCATCTTCTCCTTCATATCGCGCAGAGGTGGCTTAGCCGCGCAGGCTGCCACCCGTGGCTTTGGTGACTTTCTCGACGATCTTCGCGCTGACGGCCTCGATGTCTTTTTCCTTGAGCGTGGCACCGCTGGGTTGCAGGCGCACCGTGATGGCCAACGATTTCTTGCCCTCGCCCAGACTGCCGCCAATGAACTGATCGAAGACGCGCACATCCTGAATAAGCGCCTTGTCGGCACCGGCGGCGGCATTGACCAAGGCCAGCGCATCGACCTCTGCATCGACGACGAAGGCAAAGTCACGCTCGACCGATTGCAGATCGTTCAACACCAGCGCCGCGCGGGTCGAAACCTGCTTGCGCGGCAACGGAATTTCCGCAGGCCAAAGCGTGAAGCCCACCGCAGGTCCTTTGACATCCATCTCGCGCAGCACGCGGGGATGGATCTCGCCAAAGATGCCCATCACCTTTTTCGGGCCCAGACAGATCTTGCCATGCCGCCCCGGATGCCACCAGTCAGAGGCACCGCGCAGGATCTGCACCTTGGCAGGCGCGCCCATCGCGGTCAGCACCGCCTCTGCATCAGCCTTGGCGTCATACAGGTCCACGGGCCGCGATGCGCCATGCACATCCTTCGGCCCCGTCCGTCCGACCAGCAGGCCCGAGACCAGCATATGCTGCTCGCCCGGCTCGCCGCCGTGAAAGGCCGCGCCCACTTCGAACAGGGCCAGATCGGCCTGCCCGCGCGCCTGATTGCGCGCCGCCGCCTGCAACAGCCCGGGCAAAAGCGCCGGCCGCATATGGCTAAGTTCCGAACTGATCGGATTGGCCAGCATCGTCGCATCATCGCCGCCCGCAAACAGCGCCGCCGTCTTGGCGTCGATGAAGCTGTAAGTCACGCATTCATTATACCCCAGCGCCGCCGTCGTGCGCCGTGCGGCCTGTTCGCGTTTCTGCATCGGTGACAGAACCGGTTTCGGCACGCCGGGTACGCGCGGCAAGGGCTTGCCCTGCAACTTGGTCAGCGACGCGATGCGCGCCACTTCCTCGACCAGATCGGCCTCGCCCATCACATCGGGGCGCCAGCTTGGCACATGGGCCATATTGCCCTCCAGCCGGAACCCCAGCGCCGTCAGCGTCTGACGCTGCTCGCTTTCGGGGATGTCCATGCCGACCAAAGACCGCACCCGCGCCGGGTCCAGCTTGAAGGCGCGTTTCCAGTCCGGCATATGCCCGGCCACCACGACCTTCGATGCCTCGCCCCCGGCATGATCCAGTATCATCCGTGTCGCGTGTTCAATGCCTTCGGGCGTCCATTCGGGATCAATCCCGCGCTCGAACCGGTAGCGCGCGTCGGAATTGATCTTCAGCGCGCGGCCGGTATAGGCGGTGCGGACCGGATCGAAATAGGCGGCCTCGAGGAAGACGTTCACCGTGTCCTCGGTCACGCCGGTCTGCGCGCCGCCCATGATCCCGCCAAGGCTTTGCGCACCCGCATCATCCGAGATTACCACCATCCCCGGCTCCAGCCGGTAGGTCTTGTCGTCCAGCGCCGCCAGTTCCTCGCCGCCCGCCGCAAGATGCACCCGCAGATTGCCCGAGACCTTGTCGGCGTCGAACACATGCAGGGGGCGGTTGCGGTCATAGGTGAAGAAATTCGTCACATCGACGAGGAAACTGATCGGCCGCAACCCGATGGCGCGCAGCAGATCCTGCAACCATTCCGGGCTTGGGCCGTTCTTGACCCCACGGATCATCCGCCCGAAAAACACCGGACAGCCCTCGCGCGCGTCCTCGTCAATCGAGACGGTGATGGGCGAGGCAAACTCGCCCTCGATCCCGTCGCAATCGCGCGGTTTCATCTTGCCCAGACCCCGCGCCGCCAGATCGCGCGCAATGCCGCGCACGCCCAAAGCGTCGGGCCGGTTGGGCGTGATCGCAATCTCGATCACCGGATCGACCCTGGCGGGGTCATTCGCGGCCAGCCAGTCGACGAACAACTCGCCCACCTCGCCCGAGGGCAGCTCGATGATGCCGTCGTGATCCTCGCCCAGCTGCAATTCGCGCATCGAGGCCATCATCCCGTGGCTTTCGACGCCGCGGATATTGCCGACGCTCAGCGTGGTGTCGATGCCGGGGACGTAATCGCCGGGCTTGCACAGCACCACCGTGATCCCCTCGCGCGCGTTGGGCGCACCGCACACGATCTGCTTGTCGCCCTCATTCGTGGCCACGGTACAGACCCGCAGCCGATCCGCATCGGGATGCTGCTCGGCATGGGTCACCTTGGCCAGCGTAAAGGTCCGAAGGGCGTCGGCGGGGTTTTCGACCCCCTCGACCTCCAGCCCGAGATCGGTCAGCGCATCGGTGATTTCCTCTACCGTTGCAGAGGTGTCGAGGTGGGATTTCAGCCAGGAGAGCGTGAATTTCATGGGTCGTCCGCCGCTTGTTTGCCTTTGCCGCCGTCCTTAGCCGAAAGGGGCGAGAGGGGAAAGGCCCCGGCGCTACTCGGCCCCCGCCCGCTTGGCCAATTGATCGACCTTGCCCATGCGCCACAGCTTGAGCTCGCGCATCAGGCGCAGGCTGGGTTTGCACAGAAAACAGAACGAGCCGATGATGAACAGCCAGATCGCGGGTGCCTTCATGCTGTCCCACAGAAACAGGACAGAGCCGATGGTGAAACTGATCGCGGCGGCAAAATCCACCAGCGTATATGCAAGCTCATAGGCCGCATAAACGCGCTGCGTCTTTGCGTTACGGGTGCGGTTGGAATGTCGGAAAAGCTGCATGGGGCGCGCCTCGCTCTGCGGTGTCGGAAATGTCCGACTTAACCTAGCAAGCACGAGCAAAGTTTCCGAGGCCTCTCTTTCCCACGCTCGCCACATCGCGCAAGCCGCGCAAGGGCCAGTCCGCGGGGTGGTGCCGCGACGGCTGTTCTGCACGCTTTATGCGGTCAAGTCCGAACACCCTCACAGCGATGCGCGAACCTCACCAAAGCGCCAGCCCGTCCGGGCGGACTGGCCCTTGCGCGGCGCCCTCCGGGCTTGATTCCGCGCCGAAGTACAAAACCCGCCCGTCGTAAAATGCTTTGACAAATAAAGTTCAAGGCACCTTTTTGCCAAAGCTGCCCTGCTTGTATTCCTTGGAATGCTTCGTTGGGGCAAATATCGACCACATCATAACGTCGCTACGCATCTCCCAAACCATTCGGTTGTAATAGCTCATCACCTCAATAAAGCGCGGATGTCCGGGTTCGGAAATTTCAACCAATTCCGGCTGCGCCTCTTCAAATTTTTGAAAATATTCAGCGGCATAAAGCGTGACCTTAGGCGATGAATACAGCGTAAGTAGTCCAGCTGACCTTTGAAACTCAGGGCTTTTCAGGTCGACGTTTGTGTGTGCTTCATCTGGTGCGGGACAGCGCGTTAGAAAAGTCTCATAAGCCTTTCTCTTTTGATCAAGGATCCGCTCAGACTGCGCAAAAATTTTGCCAAATAGAAAACTCAACGCACTCAGCAAGAGTGCCCCGAACCAAATCGCCGCGCTTCCCATCTAGCTCACCTACTCAACCCGCCCCGCAGGGTCGGGACGTCCAGCGATGCGAACCCGTAATGCCGCAGCCAGCGCAGGTCGCTGTCGAAGAACGCGCGTAGGTCGGGGATGCCGTATTTCAGCATGGCGATCCGGTCGATGCCCATGCCGAAGGCAAAGCCCTGCCACTCGGCCGGATCGACGCCCGCCGCTGTCAGCACCTTGGGGTGGACCATGCCCGACCCCAGAACCTCCAGCCAGCCGTCGCCCTGCCCGATCTTGAGCTGGCCGTCTTCCCAGGAACACTGGATATCGACCTCGGCCGAGGGTTCCGTGAACGGGAAGTGCGAGGCGCGGAAGCGGGTCTTGATGCCGTCCACCTCGAAGAAGGCCGAAAAGAACTCCTCCAGCACCCATTTCAGGTTCGCCATGGAAATGTCCTTGTCGATCGCCAGCCCCTCGACCTGATGGAACATCGGCGTGTGGGTCTGGTCGTAATCGGCGCGGTACACCCGCCCCGGCGCGATGATCCGGCACGGCGCGCCGTATTTCTCCATATGCCGGATCTGCACCGGCGAGGTATGGGTGCGCAGCACATGCGGCGGGCGCTCGTCGCCCTCGGCGCGATGCATGTAGAACGTGTCCATCTCGGCCCGTGCGGGGTGATGGCCGGGGATGTTCAGCGCGTCGAAATTATACCAATCCGTGTCGATCTGCGGCCCTTCGGCGACGGAAAATCCCATCTCGGCAAGGATCGCGGTCACTTCTTCCGTCACCTGACTGATCGGGTGAATGGTGCCCTGACGCACGCCGCGCGCAGGCAGCGTCACGTCCAGCCATTCCGCCCGCAACCGTTCGTCCAGCGCGGCATCGCCCAACGCGGCCTTCTTGGCGGCCAGCGCCGCGTTGATCTCGTCCTTCAGCGCGTTCAGCGCCGGCCCGGCGACCTGCCGCTCCTCGGGCGTCATCTTGCCAAGCTCGCGCATCTTCAGCGCCACTTCGCCCTTTTTGCCCACGGCCGTCAGGCGGATCTCCTCCAGCGAGGATTCGTCGCCCGCATCGGCAATCAGGTTCAGGTATTTTGATTTCAGATCGTCCATTGCCGCACCCCGGAATTGATTGGCATCCTGCTATCACAAGAGGCCGTGAATTCAAGACCGGGCGCGCGCAATCACCCGCGCCCGGTACCTTGTCTGCCGGATGTTGAAAGATCCAAAGGCGGCGCGGTTCGGCTCAGTTTCCGAAAATCTGGATCGGTGACGCCGCCAGAAGCTGCCCCAGCGCCGGCGATGGCGACTGGCTGAACTGGGTGTTGGCGTTCAACCCCTGCCCGATGATCTGCACCACCTGCGGCGAGCCCGCGAATTTCGTATGGTTGCTGGAGCTTGCATCATGGATCTTCGACAGGTCAATCACCGTCACTCCCAGCCGTTCCAGCATCGCCGTATCCGCCGCCCCGACCCGCGGGACCCCGCCCGCAATGCGGCGCGAGATGCGCAGGGCGAAATCATCCTTGGAGACCAGCACATACATCTTTTCCCGGATCGAGGCCGGAAGGATGCTGACCTGTGTGCGGAACAGGTCAATATCAATATCCGGCGCGGCCAGAACGATATGTTCCAGCTTGCCGTGACGTTTCAACCGTGAGGCCAGTTGCGCATCGACAAGCCCCTCCATGGTCAGGAAGGTCCCCATCGAATGGGCGAAGATGCCGAACCCCTCGGCATTGGTGCGGGTCAGGATCTGGGTGATTTCCTTCAGCTTGGCGCGGGCCACCAGCGCGCTGTTCAGATCATAGACATAGCGCGGCGTTCGCGCCGCCGAGGCCCAGGTGAACAGCACCGGCACGCCCTCGAACTTCGTATCCTCGACGAACTGCGCCAGCCGCAGGATGCCGTCGCTGGCGCTGGTGTTATAGCCGTGAACGAAAAACATGACCGACCGCTGACCGGGGGGTCTTGTTGCCAACTCCTTGTTCAGCGCCGCGATAAAAGCGCCGTCGCTGTCAAAGACGGTCGGATCGACCACGGTGAATTCGCGCCTCGGGTCCGGCGGCAACTGCCGCGCACGCTCCACCCGGCCGGGCATATGGTTGGGCGGTATCGTGACCTCGACAGAGGCCAAGCCCAGCTCTGGCGCTCTTTGGGCGGTAAAGAACGCGCCCGTCACCTCGGTCGCCTGCCGCGTCGTGGCGATAAAGACTTTCTGACGGTTAAGATCGAAGGACGCTGCCGGGAAGTCCGGGTTGACCACGCCGATCAGTTCCGGCGGACGCCCGCAACCGACAAGAAACGACAGCACAAGCGCCGCAACGAGGAATTTCAGAGAGAGAATTCGGGTCATGCGCGCTCCGCTTGGCTGAGTATGGCGCAGCCCGGACGTGCTGCAAGCTGACGCAATGCTATCAGCGCGTGTGTGACCGGGCAATAACGTCATGAGCCCCCCGCAGCAGGTGCCGCATAAGAAAAAGGGCCGCCTCCGAAGAGACGACCCTTTGATCTTTTCGACCGATTGCCAGGCTTATGCGGGCAATGCGGCTTTCGCCTGATCCACGATCGCGTTGAACGCTTCGGGCTCATGGACGGCCAGATCGGCCAGAACCTTGCGGTCCACTTCGATCCCGGCAAGACCCAGACCGTTGATGAAGCGCGAATATGTCAGCGTTTCGTCATGGCCGCGAACAGCCGCGTTGATCCGCTGGATCCACAGCGCGCGGAAGTTCCGCTTGCGGTTCTTGCGGTCGCGTGTGGCGTATTGGTTTGCTTTGTCGACAGCCTGACGCGCCACCTTGAAGGTGTTCTTGCGGCGGCCATAATAGCCCTTCGCTGCGTCTGTGACTTTCTTGTGACGGGCGTGGGTGACTGTCCCACCTTTGACTCGTGCCATTGTTCAGATCTCCTTCAGCGCGCGTAGGGCATCATTGGCTTGATGATCTGCTCATCAGCCTTGGCCAAAACGGTGGTTCCGCGCGCATCGCGGATGAACTTGGTCGAGCGCTTGATCATGCCGTGGCGCTTGCCTGCCTGACCCGCCTTGATCCGGCCCGAGGCCGTGATCTTGAACCGCTTCTTGCAGCTCGATTTCGTCTTCATCTTGGGCATTTCCGGCTCCTTGATATTAGGTTCGGTTACCGCGCGACTCGGCATGCCACTTAAGCCGGACGCGCAGGCGAAGCCGCCCTATACGCGCAGCCTGCCCGGATGACAAGAACCGATCCGCGATTTCAGTTGATGATGCGTCCGATAACAGCAGCGAAAGCGCGCGGCACGTCGTCAAAAGTCAGCCCGCCGGGTTCCAGATGGTACGCATAGCCGACAAGCCCGCCGCCGACGATCAACATGATCAGCGCAAATATCGGCGCGCGCCCGTCCGCCAGCGCAGAGGCCGCCCGCGTGATCGAAAATGTGCCCAGAACGCAACCGAGGACGAGGTAAAGATCACTCTCCATGCCTCGCCCCTTCTTTTCCAAACGCCGTCTCGCGCCGTTTCTAGTCCGGGTCGGTGCTGAAGATCAAACGCTCGTCGCAAGGGGCGACGCGCAGAATGTTGGTGGTGCCGGGGACGTTGAAAGGCACACCCGCAGTGACCACGATATGATCCGTGGCAGAGGCATAGCCCCCTGCCCGCGCTGCCCGCGCAGCACTGACCACCGCCTGTTTGAACCGCTCAAGCACGCCGGTCATCACGCAGTTCGTCCCCCAGCTCAGCGCCAACCGGCGCGCGGTTCCACGCTCCGAGGTCATGGCGATGATCGGCACCCGCGGCCGTTCACGCGCTGTCAGCAGCGCCGTGGTGCCCGATTGCGTGAAGCAGCAGATCGCCTTGATATCGACATTCTCGGCGATCTCGCGCGCGGCAGAGACGATCGCGTCGGAAACCGAGGTCCGGTCGACCTTGCGGCTGGCCTCGATGACTTCACGGTAGGTTTCATCCGCCTCGACCTCGCGGGCGACGTTGTCCATCGTCTGAACCGCCTCGGTCGGATACTGGCCGGCTGCGGATTCCGCCGACAGCATGATCGCATCCGCCCCTTCATAGATCGCGGTCGCCACGTCCGACACTTCGGCCCGTGTCGGCATCGGCGATTCGATCATCGATTCCAGCATCTGCGTCGCGACGATCACCGGCTTGGCCGCCCGGCGGCAGCGACGCACCAGACGCTTCTGGATCGGCGGCACGTTCTGCACCGGCAGTTCCACACCCAGATCGCCGCGCGCCACCATGATGCCGTCCGACGCCTCAAGGATTTCCTCGAAGGATTTCACCGCGGTCGGCTTTTCGATCTTTGACAGGACCGCGGCCCGGCCATTGACCAGTTCCCGCGCTTCCCAGACATCCTTGGCGCGCTGCACAAAGCTCAGCGCCAGCCAATCCACGCCCAGCGCGCAGACAAATTCCAGATCCTTGCGGTCTTTTTCCGACAGCGCCGCCAGCGGCAGTTCCACATCCGGGACGTTCACGCCCTTGCGGTTGGAAATCGTCCCACCGGTGATCACGGTGCAATCCGCGAAATCCGGGCCGCATTTTTCGACCTTCAGGCGGATCTTGCCGTCATTGACCAGCAGATGCGCGCCCTCTTCCAGGGCGGCGAAAATCTCGGGATGTGGCAGGCGCACGCGGTTGATGTCGCCCTTGGCCTCATCAAGATCCAGCCGGAATGCCGCCCCCTCGACCAGTTCTTCCTCGCCATCGGCAAATTCACCCACACGCAGCTTCGGCCCCTGAAGATCGGCCAGAATGCCGATGGTCGAATCCAGGTCCTTCTCGACCTTGCGGATGATCTCGTGGCGTTTGCTGATCTCGTCATGGCTGCCATGGCTCATGTTCAGACGAAACACGTCCGCCCCGGCCTCGTGCAAGGCACGAATGGTGTCATAATCGCTGGAGGCAGGGCCCAGCGTGGCGACGATCTTGACGTTCCGCAGGCGTCTCATATCAGCTCTTCCTTTGCATATTGATTTTTCGCAGGCGGGATCGGCGCAGCGATGTTATCGCTAACGAGCCCTTTGGGGCGTTATTGCCCATTTCACATTCTGACGCAACTGCCCTATGCAATCGCCAAGCAACATGAAAATCACATGACGTATCAACCATATTTCATCGAAGGTGCGCAACGCCCGTCTCGCTGGATGGTCACCTGCGATCACGCCAGCAACCTTGTGCCACCCGAACTTGGCGGCACATTGGGGCTGCCCGAAAGCGAAATGGCGCGTCATATCGCCTATGATATAGGGGCCGCAGGCGTCAGCCGCGCCCTTGCAGACGCGCTGGATGCCCCGGTGGCGCTGTCCAATTTCTCGCGGCTGGTCATTGACCCCAATCGCGGCGAAGATGACCCGACCCTGCTGATGCGGCTCTATGACGGAACGGTGATTCCCGGCAACCGCCATGCCGATGCGGCAGAGCGCAAGCGCCGGCTTGACGCCTATCACCGGCCCTATCATGCAGCAGTGGAGGAAGTGGCGGCGCTGCATCCGAAACGGGTGATCGTGTCGATCCACAGCTTCACGCCACAGCTCAAGGGGCGGCCACCGCGCCCGTGGCATATCGGCGTGCTGCACGCTTACGACGAACGCCTGACGGAACCGATGTTTCACCGCCTGACCGCCGAAGGCGATCTGGTTGTCGGGATGAACCAACCTTACGGCGGTCACCTGCCCGGCGACTCGATTGACCGGCACGCGCTGCAACACGGGCGGCTGAACGTACTGATCGAGCTACGCCACGATCTGATCGCCACACCGGATCAGCAACAGGCCTGGGGCCGGCGCCTTGCACCGCTGCTTGAAGCCGCCCTTGCCGATACCCACCTTTGAATGATGGCCAGGGCCACCGACAAGGAGACACGACATGGATGACCAGACCCGCATCGAACTTGAGGCCGCCGCCTTTCGCCGCTTGCGCCAGCACCTGATGCAAGACCGCACCGATGTACAGAATATCGACATGATGAACCTGACCGGGTTCTGCCGGAACTGCCTGTCGCGCTGGTATCAGGAGGCCGCCAATGAACGCGGCATCGAGATGTCCAAGGACGAAGGCCGCGAGGCGTTCTACGGCATGACGATGGACGACTGGAAAGCCAACTACCAGACCGATGCGGGCGCGGATAAGCAGGACGCCTTCAAGAAGGCCTTCGCCGAAAATGTCGGCCCCAAGGGCTGACAAGGCAATGGCTGGCGATGATCGGCTGACAGGGTTTGTGCAAACCGCGCTGGCCGCCGGCCACGACCGGACAGAGATTGCCGCCCGGCTGCGCGCTGCGGGCTGGTCGGCAAGCGAAATCGACCATGCGATGGGCCAATGGGCGCAAGACGGTTTTGCCCTGCCCGTGCCAAAGCCGTTGCCATCTCTGGGCGCGCGTGACGCTTTTCTTTATGCACTGATGTTCACGGCATTGGCCGTGGTTCTGGGCTTTTCCGTTCCGCTCGGCTTTGCCCTGATCGACAGTTGGCTGCCGGACCCGGCGGACAGACTCATGCGCCTGGCAGCGCGGATGCGCTGGCCCATTGCCGTGCTGGCGATATTCCTGCCGCTGTTCCTGATCCTTGACCGCAGAATGGTCCGCGCGACCCGGCAGGACGGTGCCCAACGCAGGTCCCGCGCGCGGGCGGTGCTGGGGTTTCTTGCGCTGTTTCTTGCCGCGCTCACCCTTCTCGGGGATGCCATTTCCGTGGTCTTCACCTTCCTGTCGGGCGATCTGTCCCTGCGCTTCGCGGCAAAATCCGCCCTTGTCGCCCTGCTGGCCGTGCTGGCCTTTCTGTATGTCAAAGGCCTGATGGCCTCCGATCCGACAAAGGCTGAAAATGAAACCTGACCGACTTGCCGTCTGGTGCCTGACCGTGCTTGTCGCCGCGATGCTGGCGCTTGCGCTGATGCAAACCGGCGGGCCGGGCATGGGCCGGGCCGAGAAACGCGACTTTGCCCGGCTCAATGATCTGACCGCGCTTGAGCGTTTTGTGGTTTGCGTCGCGCGCAAGGGCGGGCAAGACACCCTGCCCCCGACCCTGTCGCCGGTCGCCGCCTGCCCGGAGGACACGCCCCGCGAGGATCCGTTCACTGGCGCGCCCTACCGTTACGACCGGCAAAGCGACACCACCTTCCGGCTTTGCGCCCGCTTCGAAGTGCCCGAGCGTCTGGATTATCGCGCCAGTCAACTCGACGACGAAACCGGCTGCATCACCGGACTATATGAACGGCCCGCGATGCAAGTCGAGTAAACAAACCCTTGTTGCATCGCGCACAGAATTTACATTTAATTGTTTAATATTAAAGGCTTAGGTTTCGCCGCGAAACCTCAGACCGCAGTCTTGCGGCTTTCCTCCAGATAGATCTCGCGCAGCCGCAGCGCCTTTGCGCCCGGCACCCCGTCGCCAATCGCCGTGCCGTCAATCGCCACCACAGGCATCACGAAAGTCGAGGCCGACGTGATGAACGCCTCATCCGCCTGTTTGACCTCGTCGATGGTGAAATTGCGTTCTTCCACCTCCATCTGCGCCTCGCGCGCGAAACGCAGGACCGCGGCGCGGGTGATGCCATGCAGGATGTCCTTGGACAGCTCGCGCGTGATGATCTTGTTGCCCTTGACGATATAGGCGTTGTTCGAAGTGCCCTCGGTCACGAAACCATCCTCGACCATCCAGGCATCATCGGCACCTGCCTTCTTGGCCATCATCTTACCCATCGACGGGTAAAGCAGCTGCACCGTCTTGATGTCGCGGCGGCCCCAACGGATATCCTCGATCGAGATCACCTTGATGCCCTGTTTCGCGACCGGATTATCGGCCAGTCCGGGCTTGTTCTGGGTGAACAGCACCACCGTCTGCGCGGTCTCTTCCGGGTCGGGGAAGGCAAAATCGCGGTCCGCAGGGGCACCTCGGGTGATCTGAAGATAGATCATCCCCTCGTCAATCTCGTTCAGCCGCACCAACTCTCGGTGGATCTCCAGCAGGTCGTCCCTGGACATGGGCATGCCCATATCCAGCTCTGTCAATGACCGTTCCAGCCGCACGGCATGGCCGTCAAAGTCGATCAGCTTGCCGTCCAGAACGCTTGTTACCTCGTAGACACCGTCCGCCATCAGAAAGCCCCGGTCGAAGATCGAGATCTTGGCGTCGGCCTCGGGCAGGTAGTCGCCATTCACATAGACGGTGCGGCTCATGTCGTGGTCCTTTGTTCTTTCGGGTGCGGCACCCGGTCGTGGCTAGCGGGGCGGATCACCCCCAAAGTGCGGCTTCGGACGGGTGAACCCCCGCCTCGTTGAAAACCAGCGCGTCGTCACGGTCTTTAGCCAGCAGGAGCGGCCCGTCAAGGTCCGTCACCTCGGCCCCCTGTGCCAGCAGCACCGCAGGCGCCATCGCCAAAGAGCTTCCGACCATGCAACCGATCATCACGCGAAAGCCCAACCGCTTCGCCCGTTCGAGGGTGGCCAGCGCCTCTGTCAGCCCGCCGGTCTTGTCCAGCTTTATATTGACCATGTCATAGCGCCCCTGAAGCCTGTCCAGATCGTGACGGTCATGGCAGCTTTCATCGGCGCAGACCGGCACCGGACGCGCGATCCCGTCCAATGCAGAATCCTCGCCCGCAGGCAGCGGTTGTTCAACCAGCGCCACGCCAAGACGGCTGAGATGCGGAGCGAGATCGGCGTAGATCTCGGCGCTCCAGCCCTCGTTCGCATCAATGATGATGCTGGATTTCGGCGCGCCCGCGCGGACGGCCTCTAGCCGGGGCATATCGTCGGGCGTGCCCAGCTTGATCTTCAGCAAGGGCCGATGGGCGTGCTTTGCAGCGGACGCGCGCATCGCGTCGGGCTCGTCCAGCGACAAGGTATAGGCGGTGATCTCGGGATGTGGTTCCGCCAGCCCAGCGAGTTCCCACACCCGCTTGTCCGCTGTCTTCGCCTCCAAATCCCACAGGGCACAATCGACGGCATTCCGCGCAGCACCGGCGGGCAGAAGGCCCTGCAAGGCCGTGCGGTCGAACGTATCGGGAAGACCCGCGATCTGGGCCTCGACGCTGTCCAGCGTCTCATCGTAGCGGGCGTAGGGCACGCATTCGCCCCATCCGGTCACGCCATTCTTGGCAATACGGACGGTCAGCACCTTGGCCTCGGTCCGGGCACCCCGGCTGATGCGGAACACCTGAGCCAGCGGGAACGCGTCGCGCGTCACGTCTATCTGCACCGGGTATACTCCTGTATTAGCTGCCCGTCGCAACCTGCCACGGGCGAAACCGGAACTCAAATGGCGGCCAGTGCCTCAACCAGCTTTTGCGTACCAAAGCGGAACGGATCGGTCGCAGGCAGGCCCATGCGTTGTTCAAGCCCCGCCAGATAGTCGCGGGCCTCGTCCTCTTCCATCGCCTGCGTGTTGACCGAGATGCCCACCACCTGACAGTCCGGATTGGCGACCCGCGCCAGTGGCAGTGCCGTGTCGCGCAACGTCTCCAGTGACGGCAACGCATAGCCCGGCAGGCCGCGCATATGGGGGCGCGACGGTTCGTGGCTGAGGATCAGCGCATCGGGCTGGCCGCCATGGATCAAGGCCATCGTCACGCCAGAGAACGAAACGTGGAACAGGCTGCCCTGCCCCTCGATCACGTCCCAGTGGTCGTCGTCATTGTCGGGCGTCAGCCATTCCACAGATCCGGCCATGAAATCAGCCACGACCGCATCCAGCGGGATGCCTTCCCCAGTGATCAGGATGCCGGTCTGGCCGGTCGAACGGAAGGTGGATTTCATCCCCGCCGCGCGCATGTCACGATCCAGCGCCAGCCCGGTATACATCTTGCCGACTGAGCAATCCGTCCCCACCGCCAGAACGCGCTTGCCGCGCCGTTTGACCCCATCCGCGATAGGGTATTGCACTGACGGCACGCGCACATCATGCAGCGTGCGCCCGCAGTCGGCCGCCACCGCCACCAGATCGGGCTCATCCCGCAGCAGGTTGTGCAAGCCGGAGGCAAGGTCAAAGCCTTCCTCCAACGCGGCCACCAGCACCTTTTTCCACGCCTGCGAAATCACGCCGCCGCGGTTGGCCACGCCGATCACCAGCGTCTTGGCCCCTGCCGCCTTTGCCTCGGCCAGCGTCATGTCCGGCAGCTTCATGTCGGCCTTGCAGCCGTCCATCCGGAATTGGCCGACAGCATTGTCGGGCCGCCAGTCGCGAATGCCCTGAGCAACTTTTACTGCAAGCGCATCAGGGGCATCCCCGAGAAACAACAGGTAGGGGGTCTGGATCATGGCGGCACCTCTGGATCTGTATCACGTTTGTCTGCGACCCTAACAAGTGGGGCCGTGAATGAGTTTCGCAAGTTATGGGTGTAGGCACGCAATTGCACACGAATCTTCGACAGATTGATCATTGCTTGCAAGAAATTTGCAGGAAGTTCCGGAAATTCAGGAGCATTCATCACTATATCGCAGCAGGGAACACGAACGCGCCCTTCCCGGCGGGCCGCCTGAGAAAGCCCCCTGACCCGTGGCGTTCCTTTCGCCGCAATCCGTTTTCGGCAGGAGCGCTGTCAAATGCTGCAAGCGCACATTCGCACTTGCAGCAATGCACGCAAGAATATACTACCCGAAGCAACAGATACGCAACTTCCTTACGCAGAGGCCCAGCCATGTCCTTCCGCATTCAGCCCACCCCCGCCGCCCGTCCGAACCGCTGCCAACTGTTCGGCCCCGGCTCTCGTCCTGCGATCTTCGAGAAGATGGCGGCAAGTGCGGCCGATGTCATCAACCTTGATCTTGAGGATTCCGTCGCCCCCACAGACAAGGATTCGGCGCGCGCCAACATCATTCAGGCCATCGGCGACATTGACTGGGGCAACAAGACGCTGAGCGTGCGAATCAACGGGCTGGACACGCCCTATTGGTACCGCGATGTCGTCGACCTGCTGGAGCAGGCAGGCGACCGTATCGACATCATCATGATCCCCAAGGTCGGCTGTGCCGCCGATCTTTATGCCGTCGACGCGCTGGTCACGGCGGTGGAGCGCGCAAAGGGGCGCAGCAAGCCGCTCGGATTCGAGGTGATCATCGAAAGTGCGGCGGGCATCAGCCATGTCGAGGAAATCGCCTCTGCCACGCCGCGCCTGCAAGCGATGAGTCTGGGGGCCGCCGATTTTGCTGCCTCGATGGGCATGGCCACGACGGGCATCGGCGGCACGCAGGAAACCTATTACATGGCGCGCGAAGGCCAGAAATACTGGTCCGACCCGTGGCATTGGGCGCAGGCGGCCATCGTTGCGGCCTGCCGCACGCATGGCGTATTGCCGGTGGACGGGCCGTTTGGCGATTTCTCCGATGACGAAGGGTTCCGCGCGCAGGCGCTGCGGTCGGCCACGCTGGGCATGGTCGGGAAATGGGCGATCCACCCCAAGCAGGTGGCGATTGCCAACGAGGTTTTCACGCCCTCCGACACGGCCGTGGCCGAAGCACGCGAAATTCTGGGCGCGATGGAGCAAGCCAAGGCCAATGGCGAAGGGGCAACCGTCTACAAGGGGCGCCTTGTTGACATCGCATCGATCAAACAGGCCGAAGTGATTGTGAAACAATCGGAAATGATCGCGCAAAACACCTGAATTCGAGAGCGTTTACGACCTCGTAACGATTGCGCATGTATGACGCGTATAGGTGTGTTTGTCCCGGAGACCTGCCATGTTGCAAGGGTACAATGTTGTCGATTTTGCCGGCCCGATCGGGTTGTTGTGCGTTCTGATCGTTGGCGTAGGCGAAATCCGGCGCTGGCTGTCCAGTCCGAAGCAGGCACAATATGTGCTGGGCGCGATCTTCGGTCTGGTCGCCGTGATCGAGATGGAGATGCCGATCAGCCCGTTTGAGGGCGTCATCATCGACCTGCGCATCGTCCCTGTCATTCTGGCGGGGGCTTTCCTGGGCTGGCGCGGTCTGGCCGTCTGCCTTGTCATGGCGATTAGCACGCGTCTGTATATCGGCGGCGTCGGTGCCGGTTCGGGTGTTGCATCGGTGGTGATTTCCGGCGCGCTGGGGGCGCTGTGGACAAGCGCGACACGGGCGCATTTGCGCCGCGGTTTCTGGCAGCTTTGCCAGCTTGGCCTGATCTCCGGCCTGTCCTTTGTCAGTGCGGCGTTGCTTCCTGCGGATATTGCAATCTGGTTCGTCTGGAACGCAGCGCCGATTCTCTGGCTGATCTATCTGGTGACCATTCCAATTGTCGGAGCGTTGATCCAGCGAGAGATCCGCCGGATCGAAACCGAACATTTCATGCGGGAGGGTGCCTCGACCTGTCCGGACAGCGGATTGTTGCGCCCGGCCTCGTTCATCCGCGAAACCCTCCAGCTGGCCGCAACAGAACCCAAGGGCACGGTCGCTGGCCTGTTGGTGATCTGGCCGGTCTACGCAAAATGGCTAGGCACGTTCTGGGGCAGCGGGCTGACCAGCCGTGTGCAGGCCGCTATGGCCATTGCGCTTGTCGGAAGGTTGACCCATTCCGGCAGGATTGGCCTGTCCCGGCATGGGCACCTTCTGGTTCCGTTGACTGCGGAAGAGGTCGCGCAACACCGGGATGCCACCGAAAGCCTGTCGCGCCGCCTTGCACAAACCGAACTGCGCCTCTCGGCCGGACAGAAGTTCCGCTTTGGCGCAAAGTTGCGGGTGCTGCCGGCGCAGAACGATGCGGAACTTTTCGATCTGCTGCAATCCGTCGAGAGCATCGACTCTCCTCCGGCGGAGTCTTGCGATGGGCAGCCAACCTCATATGCGGCGGCGCAAGCGGGCAATGGCACGCGCCAGAGTCGCGATTCGTTGTTCGCCAAGCTTGACGCGACGCTCGCCGTGTCCAGAACGGATACGGTCAGGCTGAACGACTGAACATAACCTAACTGCGTTCATCCTTGGGTGACCCCATCACGACGTAGGACGTGATCGCGGCCACCTGCGGCAATGTTCCCAAAACCTCGGTATGGAAATGTTTGTAAGCGGCAAGATCGGCGGCTTCGATCCGCAACAGATATTCCACGGAGCCGGTGATATTGTGGCACTCTCGGACTTCGGGGCTGCGCGAGATTGCGCGCTCGAACGCTTGTTGTGCGGCCTTCGTATGCTGACCCAACCCCACCGTTACATAGGCGATGAACCCGGTGCCCATTGCCTCGGGGTTCAGCACCGCGCGATAGCCAGAGATGACGCCCGCCCGTTCCAGCGCCGTGACCCGCCGCAGGCAGGCTGACGGCGACAGCCCGGCCCGCGCGGACAGGTCCAGGTTGCTGATACGCCCATCCTCTGTCAGCGCACGCAATATTCTGCGGTCAATTTCGTCAAGTTCCTTCATAAATTGCATAAATAGTGCATAATTCTTACAAAATGCAACATAATTACGCGAAGACCGCGCAATAAGTGCACGCATGACAGAAAACATCCTCATAGCGCTGGCAGGTTTTGCCCTTGTTTCGTCAATCACGCCGGGACCGAACAATCTGATGCTGATGGCATCCGGGGCCAATTACGGCTTTCGAAGCACCATCCCGCATATGCTGGGCGTGGGGATCGGATTCGTCGTGATGGTGGCACTGGTGGGCATCGGATTGGTCCGCGTGTTCGATGCCTGGCCGGTGGCGCATCACATTCTGACATGGGTCAGCGTGGCGTATTTGCTGTGGCTGGCATGGCGCATCGCCCATTCCGCCGCCCCCGGATCTGCCGATGGAACCGGTCGCCCGATGCGTTTCATCGAGGCTGCGGCATTTCAGTGGGTCAACCCGAAAGCCTGGACCATGGCACTGAATGCAATCACGCTTTATGCGCCCGAAAGAAACCTGACTTCCGTTCTGCTGGTTGCCGCGATTTTTGGCGCGATCAATCTGCCCAGTGTCTCAAGCTGGACCCTGATGGGGCAGCAGATGCGACGCGTGCTGAGCAATCCGCGCAGGCTTCAGCTATTCAACTGGACCATGGCACTGCTTTTGGTGGGTTCTCTCGCCCCTGTTTTGATGCAGTGATCCGCACGATCCCGGCAGTAGTACTGTCACGCGCGCCAGCCTAAACGCGACCCGGTGCCAAAAATCTTGTTTTGTTGCATCTGCTCGATGGCCGCGCCATATAGCAGCAGGGACGCGAGACGGCAAAACGGAGCATGACATGACCCATTACCTCGATTTCGAGAAGCCTCTGGCCGAGATTGAAGGCAAGGCCGAAGAGCTGCGTGCCATGGCACGGACCAACGAGGAAATGGATATCGAGAAGGAAGCCGCGGCCCTGGATCGCAAAGCGGCCGACATGCTGAAAGATCTGTACAAGACGCTGACGCCGTGGCGAAAATGCCAGATCGCCCGGCACCCGGACCGGCCCCATTGCAAGGATTATATCGAGGCCCTGTTCACCGAATACACACCTCTGGCCGGCGACCGCAATTTTGCCGACGATCATGCGGTGATGGGCGGTCTGGCGCGCTTCAACGACAGGCCGGTGGTGGTCATCGGCCATGAAAAGGGCAATGATACGCAATCGCGTATCGCCCACAATTTCGGCATGACCCGTCCGGAAGGGTATCGCAAGGCGATCCGCCTGATGGAGATGGCGGACAAGTTCAACCTGCCGGTGATCTCGCTGGTGGACACGCCCGGAGCTTATCCCGGCAAAGGTGCCGAAGAACGCGGTCAATCCGAGGCGATTGCACGTTCGACAGAAAAATGTCTGCAAATTCGTGTGCCGCTGGTATCGGTCATCATCGGCGAGGGTGGTTCTGGCGGGGCGGTTGCCTTTGCCACGGCCGACCGTTTGGCGATGCTGGAACATTCGGTCTATTCAGTGATCTCGCCCGAGGGCTGCGCGTCGATCCTGTGGAAAGACGCTGAAAAAATGCGAGAAGCAGCAGAGGCGCTGCGGCTGACGGCACAGGACCTTACCAAGCTGGGGGTTGCCGACCGGGTCATTCAGGAACCGCTTGGCGGGGCGCATCGCGACAGCGACGCGGCGGTGACAGCCGTGGGAAAAGCGATCCAGTCGCTTCTGTCGGATCTGGACAGCATTTCGCGCAAAGATCTGGTCAAGCAACGGCATCGCAAATACCTGAAAGTCGGATCGCGCGGGCTGGCCGCCTGAGGCCCATGCTGGCGTAACCTGAACGGGTCAGGCCGACGAATCGACGCGCCCCGGATCAGCCCGCCAGCATCTTCAGCCCCTGCGTCACATCCGACCGCACCGCCAGCCGCAACCCCGGCTCGTCCCCGGCCTTGAGTGCGGCGATGATAAGTCGGTGGAAATGCGGCGGCTCGGTCCGATTGAGCCGCCCGTAAAGCGCCCGCATCGTCGGCCCCAGTTGCAGCCAGACAGTCTCGGCCATGGCCAGCATCGCGGGGGCCTGAGCGCGCAGATAGAGCGTGCGGTGAAATTCCAGATTTGTTCGGATATAGCCAACCGCGTTGCGTTCCTCGACCATCTCGCCGACGCTGGAATTGATCGTCTGCAGGCGGTCAATCAGGGCCATATGCGCGCGCGGCATGGCGCGGCTGGCAAGCTCTACCTCTATCAGCGCGCGCAGGACCGCCAGTTCCTCGATCCGTTCGTTGGACAGTTCCGGCGTGGACACCCGCCCAGACGACGACAGCGACAGCGCGCCTTCCGCAACCAACCGGCGGACGGCTTCGCGCGCGGGTGTCATCGACACGCCAAATTCCCGGCCAATGCCGCGCAAGGTCAGGGCAGCACCCGGTGCCACCTCGCCCACCATGATGCGGGCACGCAAGCGGCGATAAACGCGGTCATGGGCGGCGGCCGGAATCGGCTCTGTCTGGCGGGGGGCGGTCAACATGCGGAAATTGTGATCACAACCGGCAAAAACGTCAATCGCCAAATCGGTAGCGGTGCAATTCAGCCCCCTGATCTCGCAGCCAGTTCCGCGCCGGCTTCCAGTCGCCATAAAGCTGCGTGACCAGATCCCAGAAAGCCTGAGAGTGGTTCATCTCGGCCAGATGTGCGACCTCATGCGCTGCGACGTAATCCAATACCTCTGGCGGTGCCATGATCAGCCGCCACGAATACATCAGCCCGGCGTCATGCGTACATGACCCCCACCGCGACCGCGTGTCGCGCAGGGTGATCCGCGCGTAAGCACGCCCCAGCCGGGCGGCATGGCGGTCCGAGGCTTCGGTCAGCCGGTCGCGCGCCAGCACCTTCAGAAAGGCCGACAGCCGGACGCCGAAACGCGCCTCATCGCCGGGCACCAGAATCGCCTCTCCCTCGACGCGCACGCGCCGCCCCTGCCCTTCGCCAATGCGCAGCATCCGCCCCTCGACCGGCAGCCATGCACCGCTGCGCAAGGTCACAGTGGTGGGTTGCGCTGACAGGTGGCCCCGCAGCCAGGCCTCTTTCTCGCGGGCGAAGGCATGCGCCTCTTTCACCGCCACATGCTTGGGCAATGTCATCGTCACGCGCCCGTCCAGCCGCGACAGGCGCAGGCTGATCCGTCGCGCCCTGACGGAGCGCCTGAGCACCACGTCGATAGGTGGGTTGCCAGGCAGGGTGAACTCGCCCATACGTCTTCCTCGGTCGGGACCGCGTCAAAGCCTTTGACACGACGTTGGTGTTATGGCAGGTGGCCCGGATCGTCTTCAAGACCACATGATATATGAGAGGGAATGCCCATGCCCAAAGAAGAATGGGGCGTCAAGCGTGTTTGCCCGACTACAGGCAAACGATTCTACGACATGAACCGCAATCCGATTGTCAGCCCCTATACGGGCGAGGCGGTCGAACTGGACAGCACGAAAAGCCGCATGATCGCGGCGGACGCCGAAGATGCATCCACAACCAAGGCGAAAGCCAAGGAGAAGGAAAGCAAAGACGCCCTGGACGATGACGAAGATGTCGATCTCGACCTGGGTGACGACGTGCTGGATGACGACGACGATGATAACGTCTCGTTGGACGACATCGCCGACGTGGCCAAGGACGACGACGATTCCTGACTCGAAATGAATTCGCGAAGGGCTGGATTTTGCTCTTGATCCCGCCCTTCGCATCGCATACATCGCAGCTCACAGCGTCGGTTGCGATGCTGCGAATGGGGCCTTAGCTCAGCTGGGAGAGCGCCTGCATGGCATGCAGGAGGTCAGCGGTTCGATCCCGCTAGGCTCCACCATACCGCACTTGATACGTGCCAGATAGTTCTGCCTTCTCGTCAGTGGACTTGCCTCTGCCGCGCAGACGGCTGCCATTTTACCCATAAAAATCCACGCTGCTTTGATTGGCGCCATTTCGGCGCGCTGATCGCATCGTAGCCTTCCCCTCTCGTTAAACCCGAGGATGGCCCATGGGTGACCATTTCTTCGTCGTGACGGGCAGCCCAGTTGACAGCGTCGAGATATGGGAATCGAACGCGATCATCCTCTATCTCACCGCCCTGCTTCCGACGGCCAGGAGGGGGCCTGTCGCGGGCGATCCGCAGTGGGGGCAATATCTGAGCTGGTTAGCGTGGTATGGCAACGTGATCGAGCCGGTCATCGCCTTCGGAACGGCCGAGCTGTCGCATCCGGTCCTCGATGTCACGTTCCGGGGCGTTCCATGAAGTAACGGTTGGCGGTGTTCGCCTAATCAGTGAATTTCTGCTTGTTCGCGGTCGGCACCGCCAAGATGCACCCGTCGACATAGCTCATTGTCATTTCTCCCTCTCATTTTCCCTTCACAATATACAAACCAAGTGGTATGTATATCAATATGCCGAGACCCACCAAACATTCCCCCGAGCGCGGCGACGCGAAGACGCGGCTTCTGGAAGCCGCCCGTGACGTGATCCGCCAGAAGGGATTCGCCGCAACCTCCGTTGATGATCTTTGCCAATCGGCGGGGGTGACGAAGGGCGCATTTTTCCATCACTTCAAGACCAAGAACGCGCTTGGCGTGGCGGCCGCGAACTACTGGGCCGAGACAACCAGCGCCCTATTCGCCAGCGCGCCCTATCACCAGCCGGACGATCCGCTGGACCGGGTTCTTGCCTACCTTGATTTCCGCAATGGGATCATCGGGGGAGAGACATACCAATACACCTGCCTCGTCGGCACCATGACGCAGGAGGTCCACGACTCCGCCCCCGCGATCCGCGATGCCTGCGCGGACAGCATCCTCGGCCATGCCGCAACGCTTGAGGCTGATATCGAAGCGGCCCGGGAGCAACGCGGCATCGACGCAGACTGGACCTCCGCAAGCCTCGCGCGTCATACGCAGGCCGTGCTTCAGGGTGGGTTCATCCTTGCCAAGGCGACCGGCGATCCGGCCCTCGCCCGAGAGAGCGTCGATCACCTGATCCGCTATGTGCGAGCGCTTTTCGACCTCGATGCCGAATCAGAAACGACAACAGAGAGGGAGAGTTGACCAATGAAACATGCAGCCAAGGTGCGGACCTGCCTCTAGTTCGAGAAAGGTGGCGTTGAGGCGGCCAAGGAATATGTCGCTCTGGTGCCAGACAGCCGGATTGAAGCGGTGCGCGACAATGGCCAGCCTGACGATCCGATGATCGTCGAGTTCAACCTGGCCGGTTCGCCGATGATGATCCTGACAGCGGGCCCGCATCACAAATTGACGCCCGCCGCCTCGATCAGCGTCCTCACTGAGGATCAGAAGGAAACCGATCAGCTCTGGGACGCGCTGACCGGAAATGGGGGCGAGGCCGGACACTGTGGCTGGGTGGTGGACCGTTTCGGCGTATCCTGGCAGATCGTGCCGAAGCGGATGCCGGACCTTCTGGCCAGCGATGATCCGGGCATCGTTCAGCGCGTAAGCAAAGCCATGATGCAGATGGGCAAGATCGATATTGCGGCATTGGATGCGGCAGCAAACGAGCCAGCGCATGGGTGATTCAACCGAGATCGCATGTTCCTGCGGACAGACCCGCCTTGAGGTGCAGGGCAAACATATCGCCAGCATCGAATGTTGCTGCTCGTCCCGCCGGGAGGCCGCCGCACGGATGCAAGGACTTGATGGCGCGCCGTTGATTTTGACGAGCCATGACGCCACGCCTTTCGTGATGTTTCGCAAGGATCGGTTGCGGTCTATTTCGGGGCCTCGAGAACCCTGCCTCATTTCGGCTGGCACCGAATGCCACATCCGCGCTGGTGATCGCGACCTGCTGCAATACGCTGGTCTATCTTGATGTCAAACACGGTCATTGGTTGAGCCTCTACGGCACGCTCTGGCCAGACGGCGCGATGCCGACAACGGAGATGCGCAACATGGCCTCGGATCTGCCCGAAGGAGCGCGCCTGCCGGACGACATTCCAAACGCAAGGAAACAGGGCCTGGCCTTCTGCGCAAGAAACTTCGGCGCTTGGGTCGCGATGCGGTTCCGCAATCCGAAGACACCGAAAACAGGAGAGATCAATGTCCGACACCGAAGAAATGATTGAAGTCGAGAGCATCACGCAGCCAGGCAAGATAAAACGCGTGAACCGCGCCAAGTATCTAACCATGCGCGACGCCTTCCTTCCGGTGCTTCCGACCGAAGCACCCGGAATGACCTTCGCCGATGCCAAAGCGGCCTTGCTGCCTGATCTTTGTGACGCGTTGTTCCCCGGCGGTGACAAAGCTGGCTGGTGGTTAGCCGCCGTGCAGCTCGACCTGGAAGCCAAGGGCGTGATCAAGCGCGGTAGCAAAGGGCCGGTGCGCTTATTCAGAACGAGGAAACCGGAATGAAAATCAATCACCTCTTTCTCAGTATCAATGCAGCCGATTTCGCCGCTCAGTCCGAGTGGTGGAAAAATTTCATCGGCCGGCCTTGGGACCGCGAACCGATGCCCTCCTGCCACGAATGGGATCTGACGGGTCGCGTGCTGTTCGAGGTTCTCGACAGCGATGATGGCCAGGGTGGCACGACCGTGACACTGCACGTTCCCGATCTCGACGCAGAGACCGAAAGGCTGGGCCGCGCGGGGATCGAGGTGCCAGAGCCGGTGAAGGTCGAGGGGTTCGACACGCTGCGCTATGCGGAGTTCGCCGATCCCGAGGGCAACACAGTGGGTCTTCTCGATGGCAGTTGAGGGGAGCGTGCGCGGGCGCCGACAGTTTCGAATACGCGATGAACTGCCATTCTTCGGATTGCGGACGGGCGACCGGGTCCGCCTTCAAGCCTATGGCCGGAATCGGCATCGACAGAATCGGAATCGTCTCTGGCGAAGATCATCTGTCGCGCCCGGCACGCTTATCGATACGCCGGGCATCCGGCCGGCGGCGCATATATTCGTGGGATCGAAGGCCGACTGGTTTGAGATTACGGACGACCTCCGGCAGCACCTCGCGTTCGGCTGACGGGCAGGCTACAGTTTCTCACCCGGCAACTTGCTGGCTTGCCGGACCCAGTCCACGAACCGTTCCTCGTCGAAATCGTCCTCCTCGTGGATGTTGAGATACCGGACCTTCTCCTGCTTGGAGCTTTCCGGCGGGGGCGGGTCAAGCGAGGCACCATCGAAGAACGTCACCTTCACGTATTTCGTGAAGCAGTGATAGCTCAGGAACCAGACGTCCTTCTGTGTTCCGTAGAAGGGTGAATTCCATTTGACGGCCTTGGTCACGTCGGGGACGGCTTTCTCGATCAGATCGTCGAGGCGGCGACCGATTTTCCGCTTCCAATCCGGCATGGCGGCGATGTAGTTCTCGACCGGGCTGTTACCGTAGCCCTTGGGGATCTGGGGATTGCCTCCCGACAGCAGTTTTACATCATTGTCTTTGCTCATCTACTTGCTCCTTGCCCCGTCGAATTTCAGTTGCGGCAGATGCGATCACCGCTCGTTGTGCCCCTTGCCCATCATGATCTTCGACTTGGCCTTACGCACCCGATGGGCGCGTGTTTCGGATTTCCTGGCATCCCCTATATGCAGAACGTAGCTGCGCTGGCGCCCCGGAGTCAGGTCCTCGAAGGCTTTGGCTAGCTCCGCGTCGTCGTCCAGCGCGTCCCGAAGCTCGGCGGGATAGTCAAGGTCGTCCCTCTCGCTGAAATCGACCTCCAGCCCATCCTTTTCTGCTTGTACCGCCTTCTCGATGAATTGCCGGATCAGGGCTTCGCTGTCCGCGATCTCCTCCAGGCTCTCGAACCGCATCTGCCGCATCGCCTGCGAATGCTTGCCGGGCCGAACCAGCACGTCATCCGGATCCTCCAGAAGCGATCCCTTGAAGAACCCGAGCGCGCAGTGATTTTTCTTGCCGTAGATGATCACGACGTTGTTGCCCTTGTAGGTGTAGCAGAGCTTTGCCCACTTGACGGCTTCCTCCAAGCCGCAGTCGAGGATCAGGTCGCGCAGGGCCCTACGCTCAGTGTTCCAGTTTTTCTTGCCCAATAGGTCGTTGACGCTTGGATCATCTGCCACGGTTGGTCTCCTGGATCACAGCCGAGCAACGAAGAGCCGCCCGAGCGCGATCACCGCGCAGACCGCCGCGACGCCCAGCCAGTAAAACATCGGTCCATTTTCCTCCGCACCGGCACGGAGATGGAGACCTGAGAACATCAGCATCTCGACGGCAACGGCAATGGCGGCAAGCGGCACCATCCAGCCGAGCGACGGCACAAGGGCCGGGATCACCAGCCCGATGGCGCAGAGCAGTTCCAGCGGGATCAGCAGCAGCCAGACCGAATGCGGCAAGGCGCTCAGCGTCGGGATCGACGCTTCGGAATTGACGATTTTCCAGCCCGCGCCGATGCCCGTGTGCAGTGCCAGAAGGACCTGAAGTATCCATAGGAATATGTTCATTTATGCACTCCTTGAAATTCGCACTCAGTCGAGGCCTGCTGTCACCTGTTCCAGCTTGTCCAGAAACCGCGTCCAGCCCGAGATCGCGCCGCGATAGGCCTGTTCTTGATCGGCGGTGAAGCCGGTCTGTTCCATCCGCAGGTGCGTGCCGGTATCGGTTTCGGTAAGCGTCCAGGTCACGACGCTTTCGAGCCCGTGCGCCTGCCACGAATAGGACAGGGACTTCTGCGGCTCGACCGCCAGAACCTTGCAGGCAATTGTGCCCCACTCGGCGTCCAACGCGAAACGATGGCCGACCTCGGCCTTGAAATCGCTTTCCATCAGCCACTCCTCGATAAGGTGCTTTTGCGTCAGCGCGCGCCAGACCTTTTCGGGAGCATGACGCAGGTCGCGCTCTTTGACGACAGTGCGGCTGTCTTTGCCAGCGCCGTTCATTGATCCATCCTCCCCAGCAGATTTTCGAGGCTGTCGAGCTTCGTATCCCAGAACCCGCCCATTTGTCGGGTCCAGTCGATTAGTGGGTCCAGCGCCTTTTTCCGGGCGGTGTAGTGCGTCTGTCGTCCTTCGTGGCGACCGCTGACGAGTCCCGCCCGTTTCAGAACGCCCAGATGCTTCGAGACAGCCGGTTGGGAAATCCCCGCCTGCTCGGTCAGAGCTGCGACAGTCTGTTCACCGTCGAGACACAGGCGTTCGAAAAGCGCTCGCCGCGTGGGATCGGAGAGGGACTTGAATACGGCGTCGTGATCAGGCTTCATGAATAACTCCGCGGCTATGATTGATAGATAGCCGCGCGGTTATGGGTTGTCAAACCATGCGTGTGACACGGGCTCCTTGCTTATCTGCGTCGCCACGAACTCCCATCCGCGAGAGGCCCATTCGCGTAGGGTGCGCTCCGATTGACGCCCGGACGGATCGACCAGAACGAACCCTTGCGGCCTCCGTTCCGACATTTCCATCGGACTGACGTGTTCTTCTTCTAAGGTGGCGCTATCTGCGTCTTTTCCGACCCGGACCATCATCAGCGCGTCCCCGGTCACACCGCTCACGATGGCCGGGACTGCATTACCGTCGCTGACATCGCAGCTGCCCGTTCGAAGTGCCGTCGCCTTGTGCCAGATGATGGAACGGGAGCTGCGCGCGTGACGGCCGGTCCGATATGCCCCTGCATCCGCCGCCCAGGAACACGGGCATTCTGTGATGCCATGTGCTGTCCGATCGGACAGGGTGAGAGAACAAGGTGGGAACAACTCGAAACCCGCGATTGCGGCATCTCACAACTGCCACATTGAGAAACGACATGGCGTTTCCGGGGGGCTCAGGCCGTAAAAAGGCGCTATTCTTTGCGAAACTTGATGACAGACATACTGTACAAACCGCCACATGGTTGCTATTTACCCCCTCAATTAACATCTTTGCGGTCCATATTCAGAGAGGTGGTGTCAACCACATGCAGGTCAGTGTTCGCGACAACAATGTCGATCAAGCCCTTCGGGTTCTTAAGAAAAAGCTTCAGAAAGAGGGTGTTTTCCGTGAAATGAAGCTTAAGCAGCATTTCGAAAAACCTTCCGAGAAGAACGCTCGTCAAAAAGCTGAAGCGATTCGTCGTGCCCGCAAGCTCGCGCGCAAGAAATTGGAGCGCGAGGGATAAGTTTTTATCCCTTGATGCTGAACGAATGAAGCTCCCGTCGCCTTTTGGCCGCGGGAGTTTTGGTTTTGAACGGACCGTTATGTGCGACAAGTCTTGCCAAGCCGGATGATAATCCACTCTTGCCCAGGTTGCTATCGCGGGAAAAGCAATGCCGACGTGCGGCCTTGCTGACCGACGGCATTTGGCCGCCAGACATGTGCCGAGGTCACGGGATCCGCTCTTTGAGCGGTCCCGGACACACGAGCAGCTTTATTTCGAAGATGACGCGCCGCGGCCAAGACGTAGCGGCATGTGGCGGTTCACATCCTTGTAGAGCAGATAGCGGAACGGGCCGGGGCCACCGGCATAGCAGGCCTGCGGGCAGAAGGCGCGCAGCCACATATAATCGCCGGCTTCGACCTCCACCCAGTCTTGATTCAGCTTATAGACAGCTTTGCCTTCCAGGACATAAAGACCGTGTTCCATCACATGGGTCTCAAGGAACGGAATCACAGCGCCGGGTTGGAGCGTCACGATGGTGACATGCATATCATGGCGCAGGTCGGCGGGATCGACAAATCGCGTTGTCGCCCATTTGCCGTCTGTGTCCGGCATCACGGTCGGGGCGATATCCTGCTCGTTGGCGATAACGACGTCGGGGGCATCCAGCCCTTCAACCGGCTCATAGGCTTTGCGCACCCAGTGAAACCGCAGCATTTCCGTGCCGGTGTTGTGCAATGCCCAATCGGTCGCAGGCGGCAGGTAAGCATAGCCCCCCTCGGCCAGAGTATGGGTTGCGCCGTCCACAGTCAGCGTCGCGGACCCTTCGACCACGAACAAGACGGCTTCGGCTTCGGGATCGGTCTCGGCCCGATCTGAACCGCCCCCCGGCGAGACCTCCATGATGTATTGCGAGAAGCTCTCGGCAAAGCCGCTCAGCGGTCTTGCGATCACCCAAAGCCGGGTCTTGTCCCAGAACGGCAGAAAACTGGTGGTGATGTCCCGCATCGTGCCTCTGGGAATAACCGCATAGGCGTCGGTGAACATCGCACGGTCGGTCAGCAGTTGTTGCTGAGAGGGGTGCCCCCCGGTCGGAGCGAAATATTTTGCGGTCATCGGCGTCCTCGATCCTGTGAGTTTGTGGTCATTATGGACGCGCCGGCCCAAGACAACCATTGCCATTTGCAAGACAAGAGTTTCAGGGGATTTTTGATAGTGCCAACAATCTTCGCCGAAAGGCCGAATAAATGCCGCGGCGTTTCCGACGGGTGACACGCCTTGGGTGTCGCAGGACTTCAGATCTCGTGCACGCGCAGCTCGTCGCCACAGACTTGTCGGGCGATATCGACGACATGGCGGTGGTGGGTCAGGTAGATCGCCTGCCCGGTGCGTCCGATCCGGGCCATCACATGACAGGCCGCGCGTGTCCGATCTTCGTCAAAGGTCTCAAAAATGTCATCGCAGAAAAACGGCAGAACCGTGCCTTGCTGGGCAAGCTGTTCATAGGCCGCTGCCCGCAGCGCCAGGTAAAGCTGAAAGCGCGTGCCCTTGGACATATCCTGCGCCTGTTTCGACTGCCCCGCAGGATCAAGCGCGATCAGTGTCTCTGCGGTGCCGTCTGGCTGCGTCATCAGCCGCGTGTAGGCACCATTGGTCAGTTCTGAAAACGCCGTTTCGGTGGCTTTCATCATACCGCTGCGATGGGTATCGCGGTAGCGCCGGATCGCCTCTTCTGCCAGATCATGGCCAAGATGCAGTTCCAGATAGGCCAGTGCGGTCTCCTGTATCTCAAGCTCGAGGGTCGCCTTGCGTTCCGTGAGCACAGCAATATCGGCATCGCCGGTCACCGCGCGCAAATCGCGTTCGGCGGCACTGCGCGTGGCAATGGCGTCGCGGTAACGGTCCTCTATCGCCGCGCCGTCGCTGTTAAGCTGCATCAGTTGCGCCGCCAGGCTTGTGTCGGTCACATCGTCCAACATGCTGCGGGCTGCGCTCAGATCGGCCACGTCGAGCGTGAGGCACAGCCCGGACAAAAGCGCCGCGCGGCGGGCCTTTGCCTCGATCACCTGTTGCGCCTTCCCGACGGTTTTTCGCAGGGCATCGAGTGTTGTTGTATCCGCGTCCTTCGGGAAAGCGCTGGCGATGTCTTGCATTTTGGTTTCGATCGCATTCAACGCCCGCAGCGCCGTATCTCGCGCCTCGCAATGGCGGCGGAGCGTCGCGAGCGTGTCGGCATGCTGCTTTTCCGCCGCTTCCGCTTGATCCGCCGCGTCACGCAGCGTTGCAAAGGCAGCCAAAGGGTCGGACAGGTCGGATGCCTCAGCAAGCGCTGCCACAGCCTGTGCGAAGTCGCGCTGATCTGCCTCCATCGCGGCGATCTGGCGCGCGATGCTTGTGCGTCGCGTGTCCAATTCCCGCAAGCTTCGCAGGGGGGCGAAGGACCGCTCCAGCGCTTCGCCTTGCACAGCGCCGTTGAAGTTTTCCGCAACCGTCTCGGCCCAGACCGAGCGGGCTGTTTCGTCGGCCTTCTCGCATTCCACCAGATGCGCCTGCCGTTGCTTTCGTTCGCCGTGAAGTTCGCGCAACCGGGCGCGCGCGTTTTGCGCGGCCTCGTGCAGTTTTCGGGCCTCAGAGGCGTGGCTTCGGGCAGCCGCCAACAGGGTTTCGAAATCCGGGCTTTCCAGATCGAGATACGCAGACAGCGCCTTTGACAGACGCGCGGCCTGATCGAAGACATTGGCATGCTCGGCCCGGATGCGCGCCAACCGTTGTTCTGCGGCCTGTGCTTCGGACAGGCGTACGACCCATGCGGCAAAGGCAGGTGGGGTCAGGTGGGCATCGATCCCGCTCTCGCGGGCGGCAACGGTCAATTGCCCCTCAACCTGCGCGATATTTGCGACAAGCGCGTCCCGCTTTGTCTTTGCCTTCTGGATGCGGTGTTCGGCGCGTTGGGCGTCTTCCTCAAGGTGGCGAAGCTGGCCAAGTTCGCGCGCATGGGCCAGCCGCGACTGTGCAGCAGCATCAACTTGCCGCATCGCCGCCTCAAAGGAATCTGCTGTTGCTTCGGTCAACGCCTTGCGGTGGCTTTGCCAAAGCGCGTCGCGGCGCTCCAGAAGGGCGCGGGCCGCATCATCCCCAAGCAACGCAGCCGAGGCCGCCAGCCCGTCGATTTTTATCGAACGGTCGGCAGTCTCGGCCTCCAGAGTTTCAATCGCCTCTTCGGTCGCACGCAGGTCGCCGCATAGCTGCGCGTGCGTCTCTGCCAGCGCGGCAGCTTCTTCACTGGTCAGTGGACAGACAGGCAAGTCTGCAAAGCCCTGCCCCTTTAACAGCAGCACGTCGCGGGTTTCGGCGCAGTCGCGTTCTGCCTCGGCCACCGCCTGCTGCGCCGCTGCGTGACGCGGGGCCAAAGTATCGACTGAAAAGCGGTCGAGAACGGCACCTATGTCCGGCGCGCCCTCCTCATCTTGGCTGGTGATCGCCGCCTCGGCCCCGGCGATGCGCTCTGCCAACCGGGCAAGCTCGTCTCGCGCGGCCTCGGCCTTCTGCATCGCCGCACGCTTCGCATCGCGCGCCGTTTCCAACTGTGCCAGTGCCCCCGGCGCGAGGACCAGCGCTTCGGGATCGGTGCCCTCGGCCGCGTCCAGATCGCGGGCGGCGAGGGCCATGTCGGCCCGCACCTCTTCAAGGGTGCGGCGTCGCTTTGGCAGGTCTTTCCCGGCGGTGGCGTGACGACTGCGCAGATCGTCCAGATCATCCAGCGCCGCGCCTAGCGCAAGGTGTTCGGGATGCCGCTCAACCCCGTCGCGCTGACCTTCCAGCACCTCGATTTCGCGTGTCAGACGTTCTTGATCCGCTTTGGCCTGTCGTTGCTCTGTCAGCATGTTGACCAGCGCCTCGGGCTCGATGTCGAGCCGGTCGGGAAAGCCCGGATGCGCATTGATGATCGCGTCCAATCCGTCGACTTCGGCCAGCACCGGCAGGGCGTCGCGCTTGGCCAGGGTGGCGGCATGCTCGCTTGCATGGGCCGCGCGCATTTCGCCCGTCTCGGCTTCTTCCTGCGCGGCGCGGTCGCGGGCCTGCCGCAACGACCGGTATGCGGCGGCGGTGACATCCTCCTCGCGAATCCGGTGGTCGATGTCTTTCAGTTCCGCCTTGAGTTCCGCCATACGGGTCTTGCTGCTGCGCTTTTTGTAAAGCGCATCGGCGCGGTCGCGCACCGAGCCCAGTACCTCGGTCAGATCACTGATCCCTGCCGCCGCCGAAAACAACAGCCACCCGATATCTCCCTTGGCGCTGGCGATCTCTTCGCCGCCGCGCTCAATAGTTTCATCGTCAAGGCATAGCAGGTTGCGATAGTCGTCCAGCCCAAGCCCGCCCAGATGCGCCGCCAGCACTTGTTCGGGCAGCGGCTTGCCTTGCGCGTCCACCAGATTGGCGTTGCGCGTTGGCAGACGTGTCAGTTCGCATTCGGCATCGCCCAGATCCAGCACACCCGAGATGCGCAATGTCTTGCGATCATGCTGAAAGGCATAAGGCTCGCGCAGCGGAAAACCGTAGAGCAGCCGCAGAAAACCTTCCATCGTGGTGGTCTTGCCGGCCTCGTTGGGGCCGTGGATCAGGTGAAAGTCAGAGACTCCGTCAAGGCGGGGGCCAAAATCGTAGGACTTGCCGGAAAACTGTCCGAACAGTTCCAGATCAAGCCGTCGCAGCCGGATCATTCCGACGCCCCTTTCATCAGCGCTGTCACATGATGCGCGCCCGTCTCGGCCAAGCGCTGTGCAAGCGTGGTTGCGGCGGCCTCGTCGGGGATCAGGGCAGCCCGGATATGGGCGGGCAGATCGGACAGGATCTCTGCCAGTTGCGCCTCGATCTGTGCTGCATATCCGGGTTCGGTCCGTATGGCCTGCATCAGCGCGGACAATTCGGCGGTGGCGCTGCTGTCAATGCGTGGTCCGTCGGGATCGGTAAGGGCAATCTCCAGCTTTTCGACCCAGAGGCATCCGGTTTCGCGCGCCATGCCGCTGACAGTCTCTGCCCAGGTGTCGCGGTCACGGTCGATCTGCCAGCGCCGGGCCAATCCTCCGGTGAGGCGCAAACGCAGAATGGCGGCATCAGATTGCAGCGACGCCGCGCATTGCTGAATGGTCTTGCGCAGGTGGTCACGCAGCGCATCCTCGTCCTCGCAATCCGTGACATCCACCTCCACGGGCAAAAACTCGACCTGACTGGTGTGACAGTCGGAAACGCTGATCTGGCTACCCTCGATAGACAGCAGCGTCGCACTTTGCGGGCCGGGTTCCCCTATATCGCGGCCCTGAGGCGTGCCGGGCATGACGATCCACGGTGCCTGAGAATGGATCTGCCGTTTGTGGATATGGCCAAGCGCCCAGTAATCGAACTCCATCGCGCCAAGCTCTGCCACGGTACAGGGCGCGTAGGTGTCATGCCCCGCCGCACCGGCCAGCGAACTGTGCAGCAAAGCGATATTGACCGCGCCCGCGACCGGAGGCGCGAATTTCGGCAGCAAACTGTCGGGCGCGTGACGGCCGCTGAAGCTGACACCGTGGATCCAGATGTCATGCGCGCCCAGTTGCACCGCACCACCGCGCCCGCTGAAGACATGGACGTTATCGGGCAGCGCAACTTCACCGGTGATAGGGTTTTCGGCGTCGTGATTGCCCTTGATCAGGAAGACAGGGATGCAAGCAGCCCGCAGCCGATCCAACTGTGTGGTCAGAAACGCCGCCGTCCGGGCACTGCGGGCGGCCCCGTCATACAGGTCCCCAGCGATCAACAGCCCCGCCACGTCTTCGTCCAGCGCCGTATCGACGATGCAGGTGAAGGCGCCGCGCGTGGCGGCCTGCACCCGGTCGCGCAGATCCGGATCGCGCAGCGCAAGCGATTTCAGCGGCGAGTCGAGATGTATGTCGGCAGTATGTAAAAGCTTGATCACGCTGGCCTCTTTCGCGGCGCAGTCTTGTCCACGCCGCGCGGATTTGCAATCGGATGATTTGCCTAACCGGTCCGTACGTTCAGTCCAACGCCGTCCACGCCGCATCGGCCTTGGACGAGGCAATACAGGCCGAGATAAAGCGCATGCCGTCCAGCCCGTCCTTGATCGTCGGGGCATGCACCCCTACGGGCAATGGCGTGCCGGAATCGGCGTGGCGGATCAGGTGCGCGGCCTCGGAATACAGCGTGGCAAAGCCTTCGAGATAGCCTTCGGGGTGGCCCGGCGGAATGCGGGTGGTGCGCAGCCCGGCCTCGTTCGCGCCAGCGCCGCCACGGGTCAGGATCTGCTTTGGCTCACCAAACCGGGTGAACGTCATCTGGTTGGGGTTTTCCTGCGCCCATTCCAGCCCGCCTTTTGTGCCATGTACACGCAGGCGCAGGGCGTTTTCATTACCGACGGCGACCTGACTGGCCCAAAGCATCCCCTTCGCGCCCCCGTCGAACCGCAGCATGACATGCACGTTGTCATCAACCTGCCGGTCCGGCACGAATGCGTCCAGATCCGCCGCCAGCGACGTGGTTTTCAGCCCGGTGACAAAGCTGACAAGGTTGAACGCATGGGTTCCGATATCGCCCACACAGCCCCCCGCGCCAGAGCGTGCCGGATCGGTGCGCCAGTCGCCTTGCTTGTTGCTGGCGGGTTCGGTCAACCAGTCCTGCGCATATTCCACCTGAACAACGCGGATCTCGCCCAGATCTCCTGCCGCTACCATGGCTTGCGCCTGCCGGATCAGCGGATAGGCGGTGTAGTTATGCGTCAGGATGAACTGCCGACCGGTCTCGCGGACGACCCTGGCGATCTCTGCCGCCTGTTCGGGCGTCGCGGCCAGTGGCTTGTCGCAAATCACATGGATGCCCGCCCGCAGGAAGGCCACGGCGGGCGCGGCATGCATGTGGTTGGGGGTGACGATGGCAACGGCGTCAATGCCGTCTTCGCGCGCCGCTTCGGCTTTGGCCATCTCGGCAAAATCGGCATAGCTGCGATCTGCCGCGATGCCCAGTTCCGCCGCAGAGGCCGCGGCGCGTTCCTCGTCAGAGCTTAGCGCACCTGCGACCAATTCCCACTGTCCGTCGATCCGCGCGGCGATGCGGTGCACGCCTCCGATAAAGGCCCCCTGCCCGCCGCCGACCATGCCCAATCGCAACCGTTCCATCATTCGATCCCCAGCATCTTGCGGATGGCGCCCCTGTCGGTTTCGCTGCCTGCGAAATCGTCGAACGCCTTGTCCGTGGTCTCGATGATGTGGTGCGCGATGAACGGCGCGCCCTCGGCGGCCCCCTGTTCGGGGCTTTTCAGGCAGCATTCCCATTCCAGCACCGCCCAGCTGTCATAGCCATATTGCGCGAGTTTCGAGAAGATGCCCGAGAAATCCACCTGCCCGTCGCCAAGGCTGCGGAACCGTCCGGCCCGGTTCACCCAGGGCTGATAACCGGAATAGACCCCCTGACGGCCATCGGGGTTAAACTCCGCATCCTTGACGTGATAGGCACAGATGCGTTCGTGGTAGATGTCGATGAAGGCAAGATAATCCATCTGTTGCAGCAGGAAATGCGAGGGATCGTAGTTGATCCGCGCACGGGTATGACCGTCCAGCGCATCCAGGAACATCTCGTATGTGGCACCGTCGAACACGTCTTCGCCGGGATGGATCTCGTAGCCGATATCGACGCCGTTTTCGTCGTAGACCTCCAGGATCGGCTTCCAGCGGCGGGCAAGCTCGGCAAAGGCCTCGTCGATCAAGCCTTCGGGGCGCTGCGGCCATGGGTACAGGAACGGAAAGGCCAGCGATCCGGTGAAGCTGACGGACGCATCAAGGCCAAGCGTCCGGCTGACCTTGGCCGTCTTGGTCACCTGATTCACCGCCCATTCCTGTCGGGCCTGCGGATTGCCATGAACCGACGCAGGCGCGAAGGCGTCAAACACATCGTCATAGGCGGGGTTCACCGCGACAAGCTGGCCCTGCAAATGGGTCGAAAGTTCGGTGATCTCGACACCCGCATCGGCGCAGATGCCCTTGACCTCGTCGCAATAGGTCTGGCTGTCGGCGGCTTTGTCCAGATCAAAGAGTCGCGCGTCAAAAGTGGGGATCTGGACACCTTTGTAGCCCAGACCGGCGGCCCATTTGGTGATCGCTTCAAGGCTGTTATACGGGGCTGCGTCGCCTGCGAACTGGGCAAGAAACAGCGCGGGGCCTTTCATCGTCGTCGGCATATCGGATCCTCCGGATTTGGTCACGGGCGCGCGTAGCGCATATAGGCAAAACGCTGGCTGTCGGGCGACCAGCAGGGCACGTTCAGCGTGCCTTGGCCGCCCCAAAGTGTTGTAAGAATGCAGGTTTTCCTACTGTCGAGATCGATCAACCGCAACGAGACCTCGCGGTCCGGCGGATGACCTTCGGTTCCTTCGGGATAGGCAAGGTACAGGACATGGCCGCCGTCCGGCGAGGGATGCGGGAACCAGTTGACCGCCGCGTCATCGGTCATTTGCTCCGGCTCCGTCCCGTCAATCCGCATCCGCCACAAATCCATGCTGCCACCGCGATCGGAGTTGAACCAGATCCACTGTCCGTCGGGCGTATAGTCCGGCCCGTCATAATGGTGCGGACTGCGAATAAGCAACGCTTCGCTGCCACCACTGACGGGAATCGTCGCGATCCCGAACTCTCCGTCGCGCACGACCGTATAGGCAAGCCGCTCTCCGGCCGGCGACCAGCCATGCCACCACGATGGCGTCTTGTCGGTAATGCGCGTGGGCAAACCACCGCCAGCGGGCATGGTATAGATGCAGGAATGCGGCGTCAGGGTCTTGTCGCAGATCACCAGCGTCTGGCCGTCGGGTGAAATGCCATGATCGTTGTTCAGCGAAGCGTGCAAACCTGTGTCGATCATCAGAAGGTCGGGCGCATGAATGGGCACGCGAAACAGTTTCCCATCGCCGTTTACGATCAGGTCCGCGCCGCTGGGTGTCCAGTTCGGTGCCTCGATGTGGCGAGCGGTCTTGAACAGTGTGCTGCTGTCGCCCGTCGCCAGATCGAATATCTCCAGATAGGACACCATCACGTATCCCCCGGAACATAGCTGAAGCGGGCAAAATCGGCAGTCTTGCCCTGCCCGGTTATGTCAAACGCCGCCATGCCGACAAATGCGCCGGTGAAAGACCCATGCTCACCGCGACCGCCCTCGTCAGAGATGACACTGGCGTCCAGTTCCGGCCCGAAGGCTTGCCAGTCGCCGCCCTGACGATACGCAAATTGCTGTGTGGCACCGGCGACATCGACCGCCAGTTCCACCGGGCCATCCTTCAGCGGGACCGGATCAGTCGGAAAGCTGAGACGTCCGTCAGGCCAGTCCCCCGCACAGGACATCAGCGTCAGGCAGCGGCCTTCGTTTGCGACATGCGTAACGCAGGCAAAGTGAAACTTGTGCCGGTTGTAATACGTCGTCAGCCCTGCGGCCTGTTGATAGGTGGTCGGTGTGAACTCTGTCAGCGTGGTTTCCGCCCGGTAGTGCAGATGCTCCTGCCGCCGCGCGACCAAGGCCTGTTCGAACCAGCTTCCAATGCTCTCGCGCCCGATCAGGCGCAACGCGGTACCGGTGAGTGCGAAGATACGTTCAGCTTCCGGTGTGCGAAGCCACTGGAATTCAGGCGGCAGTTCTGTGCCCTCAAAGCGCCGTTCCACAGATACTGAAGCGCGGCGCGTGGCGGGTGCTGGCGGCGTGACCTCGACCTGCGGCAGCGGGCCGCCGTCCGCCAGATACAGCCAGCCATCATCACGCCATTCGCATTTCTGAATGCCGGTTTCCCGACCAAGCGGAGAAAACCTGCCCGGCAAAGGGCGCGAGCACAAATGCGTGTGATAAACCTGTCCATCCGGCGTCTCCACGATCTGGCCGTGGCCGGCGCGCTGTATCGGCCAGTCCGGGTGATCTTTCGATGTAATCAGGTGCGTGTCAGGGTGAGTTTCATATGGTCCTTCGATCTGCCGCGACCGGGCCATCGTAACCGCATGTCCATAGCCCGTGCCGCCCTCGGCCACGGTCAGATAGTACCAGCCGTCGCGCTTGTAGAGATGCGGACCTTCAGTCAGCCCGTGCGGGCTACCGGAATAGATCTTGCGGATCGCGCCCTGCAAGCCGCCTGCGGGCGTCCATTCCTGCAACAGGATGCCATCGAAGGCGGGATGTTTCGGACTGCCACCGACCGAGTTGGAAATGTGGTTCCATTGCAGGACAATGTACCATTTCCGTCCGTCATCATCATGGAACAGCGACGGGTCGAACCCGTGAGAGCTGACATAGATCGGGTCACTCCACGGTCCTTCGATCGTGGGGGCGGTGACGATGTAGTTATGGGCGTCCTTGAAATTGCCATCGAGCCGTTTGACATCCGTGTAGACCAGCCAGAACAGCCCGTCAGCATAGCTGAGACAGGGCGCCCAGATGCCGCCGCTGTCAGGATTGCCGCGCATATCCAACTGCGAGGCGCGCGACAGCGGTCGGCATGCCAGATCCCAGTTCACCAGATCGGTGGACCTGTGAATCTGCACGCCGGGATACCATTCGAAGGTCGATGTCGCGATGAAATATTCCTCTCCCACCCGGCAGATCGACGGGTCGGGGTTGAAACCGGGCAGGATCGGATTGCGGATCATTTGCGCGAAGGTCCCTCGGTTTCGGAGGAGGCCGCCCACAGGTTGATATTCGCGTCCTTGGCATGCTGGTCGATGCGCGCCAGCTCGTCGTCGGTGAAGTCGAGATTGCCAACCGCGCCCACACAATCGACCACCTGACTGGGCTTTGACGCGCCGATCAGGGCGGTGGTCACGCGGCCCCCGCGCAGCACCCAAGCCAGCGCCATCTGAGCCAGCGTCTGACCACGGGTTTCGGCAATGGCGTTAAGTGCGCGGACATTTTCCAGCGCCTCGTCAGTCAGGAAATTTTCGCGCAGGGACTTGCCCTGAGACGCCCGGCTGCCTTCGGGAATACCGCCCAGATATTTCTTGGTCAGCATGCCTTGCGCCAGCGGGCTGAACACGATGGACCCGATGCCCAGATCGTCCAGCGCGTCCAGCAGACCGTCCTCCTCGACCCAGCGATTGAGCATGGAATAGCTGGGCTGGTGGATCAGGCAGGGCGTGCCCAGTTCTTTCAGGATCGCCGCCGCTTCGCGCGAGCGTTGGGCGTTATAGCTTGAGATGCCCGCATATAGCGCGCGGCCAGACCGGACGATGTAGTCGAGCGCCTGCATCGTCTCTTCCAGCGGTGTGTCGGGGTCGAACCGGTGGGAATAGAAGATGTCGACATAATCCAACCCCATGCGCTTCAGCGACTGATCGCAGGACGCGACCAGATATTTGCGGCTGCCCCATTCCCCATACGGCCCCGGCCACATGCCGTAACCGGCCTTGGACGAAATGATCATCTCGTCCCGGTATGGGGCAAAATCGGTCTTGAGGATCTCGCCAAAGGCGGATTCAGCCGCGCCCGGTTCTGGTCCGTAGTTGTTGGCCAGATCAAAATGGGTGATGCCGTTATCAAAGGCTGCACGGGTGATCGCCTGCTTGGTTTCATGCGGCGTGTCATCGCCGAAATTGTGCCACAGCCCCAGCGAGATCGCCGGAAGCTTCAGCCCCGAGCGCCCGCAGCGGCGGTATTGCATCGTGTCGTATCTTGTGTCGGACGCGGTCCAGACCATATAGGTTTCTCCTATGCGAGCAGCGCCGCGGCGGCGTCCGGGGTCAGGGCCTCGGGGCGTTCGCAGGTGCTGCTCAGTTCAACGAGTGTTTTCGTCTCTCCTGAGTGCAGGATTGCGGTCATCACGTCCACCACATGCAGGGCGAAATCATCCGAGCACCGATGCGGGCGGTCGTTCAAGATGGCCTGCGCCATATCCGCCAGACCGGCACAGCGATAGTTTGCCCGACCGTTGTCATTGGCCTTGCTGAACGGGTGATCCCAATCAACGGACGGGTTCACGAAGGCGGATTTCTCGGTCATGCGCACTTCGCCGCCAAAGAAATTTGGGTCGGGGACGTGCAGGGTGCCTGTCGTGCCGTAAAGCTCCATGTTGGAATGGCCGTGTTCCCACACGTCCCAACTGGCGCAGTAGGTGATCTGAGCGCCGCTGACAAACTGCATGACAGCATGGATCGTGGTGGGCGTTTCGACCTTGATCTTCTCGCCGTTGCGCGGCTCTGACGTGATGGTGCGGTATTCACTGGCGCTGGACGACAGTGCCGTAACGCGCGCCACCGGGCCAAGCAATTGCACGAGATTGGAGATGTAATAGGGGCCGAGGTCAAGGATCGGGCCGCCGCCGGGTTGAAAGAAGAAATCCGGGTTCGGGTGCCACATTTCCATGCCGGGACTTTGCACGAAACAAGTGCCCGAGACGATGCGCCCCACGGCACCTGCATCCACAAGATGACGCGCAAGCTGATGCGCGCCGCCCATGAACGTGTCGGGCGCGGACCCGACCCGCAGACCCTTGGCATCGGCAATCGCCTTGAGGTCCAGACCCTCTTGCAGCGACAAAACGAACGGCTTTTCCGAATAGACGTGTTTGCCCGCCTCCAGCACCTGTTTGGAGACGGCGAAATGCGCGTTGGGGACGGTCAGGTTGACGACAATGTCGATGTCATCCGCCGCCAGAAGCCCCTCGATGGTCTCGGCCCGCAGGTCGTATTCTTCGGCACGGGTCTTGGCCGCGTCGGCGTTGAGGTCAGCGCAGGCGCGCATTTCGATGCCCGCGAAAAGCGGGGCGAGGCGCATATAGGCGGCGGAGATATTGCCGCAGCCGATAACGCCGATTCCGAGTGATTTGCTCATGGTGTCGGTCTCTTTCAATATGTCTTGAAGCTGGCGATGGAACGGTCGGCAAAGCGGCGCGCATCGTTGGGTTTGTCATGCTCGGCGACGAACAGATCGCATCCTGCCTTGCGCAGGGCGTCCATCAGCGCGGGCCAGTCCATCGTGCCATGGCCGACATCGGCCCAGCCGTCCTCGTCCTCGCACATCCCTGCGGGTGCAATGTCCTTGACATGCGCGGTGGTGATCCGGTCGGCGTTGGCGGCAATCCATTCCAGCGGATCGCCGCCCCCGCGCACCACCCAGGCCACGTCCATTTCCCATTCGATGGACGGTGCGTTGTCGAGGATCAGCTGCATTGGGATGGTGCCATCTGCAAGCGGCATGAATTCCCAGTGGTGGTTGTGCCAGCCAAATCGCAGGCCCGCATCCTGCACGCGCTTCGATGCCTCTTCCAATCGTTTCGCCAACCCGACCCAGGCTTCCGCATCGGCGCCGTTGCGATAGGCATCCTCCGGCGCGGGGCAGAACAACCGCTGCATGCCCAGCGTTTTTGCCGTGGCGAGTGTCTTGTCGATCTCGGATTCAAAATTGCCCACCGGGAAAAAATGGCCCGACGGCATTGTCAGCCCGTTGGCATCCAGCAGCGCCCGAAAGGCAGCCGGGTCCTCATAGACGCCGCCAAACCCCTCGACCTGAGTGTAACCCAGCCCGGCGATTGTTTTGATGACATCCTCCCACGGGGTGAAATCGCGGGCGGAGTAAAGTTGAAACGAAAGATCCATGTTGGAATGTCCTGTTTTTAGTTGGCAGAAAGGCGCGCTACAGGCGGGCCTCTGTGGTTTTGTCGAAGATATTGGCAAGCGCCGGGGTCAGGCCCAGCGGCAGGGTTTGTCCGGGGGTGATGTCGGCCTGGCCGTCCATCCGCACCCACAACCGTTGTCCGCCCGAGGTAACGCGCGCCAAAGTGTCAGAGCCGAGCGGTTCTACCAGTTCGACCTGCCCCTCAAGCTGGAACGGCGAATGCGCTGCCTCGGGACCGACAATGATATGTTCCGGCCTGATCCCGAACCAGGCGTCGCCAGCCTGCGGCCCCTGCGGCGTGAATTCATAGCCCGCAAGGTCAAAGCTGGCGACGTCAGAGGTAAACCGCGGCGCGGCCCCGCCCTCGATCCGTCCGTCCAGAAAGTTCATCGTCGGCGAGCCGATGAACTCGGCGACATATTTTGTGGCTGGTCGGTTGTAGATCTCCTTGGGTGTATCAAGCTGAAGGATGCTGCCCCCGCGCATGATGGCGATACGGTCGGCCAGCGTCATCGCCTCGATCTGGTCATGGGTGACGTAGATCATCGTATTGCCCAGTGTCTGGTGCAACTGCTTGATCTCCACCCGCAGATCGGCGCGCAGCTTGGCATCGAGGTTGGACAGCGGCTCGTCAAACAGAAACACGTCGACATCGCGCACCAGCGCCCGGCCGATGGCAACCCGCTGACGCTGACCGCCGGACAGGGCCGCCGGCTTGCGCTTCAGCAACGGCTCCATCTGCAAGGTCTTGGCGGCGCGTGCGATGCGCTCCTTGATCTCCGGCTTGGGGATCTTGGCGTTCTTCAACCCGAAGGCGAGATTGCCCTCGACCGTCATCTGCGGATAAAGCGCATAGCTTTGAAACACCATGCCGATGCCGCGTTTCGACGGTTCCTCCCACGTCACATTCTGCCCGCCGATATGAATCTGACCATCCGTGACGTCCAGCAGCCCCGCGATGCAGTTCAATAGCGTGGATTTCCCACAGCCGGACGATCCCAGCAGGACAAGGAATTCGCCCTTGCCGATATCGAGGTTCAGATCATGCAGCACCTCGACTGCGCCAAAGCTCAGCTTGAGGTTCTTGATCGAGATGCTTGGGTCCATTTGCATTGCTCAGCCTTTCACCGCGCCGGCCGCAATGCCACGCACGAAGAGTTTTCCGGAGACGAAATAGATGACGAGCGGCACAAGCCCCGTCAGCAGCGTCGCCGCCATGTTGACGTTGTATTCCTTCACACCCTGAACCGAGTTGACGATATTGTTCAGCTGCACCGTCATCGGATAGAGATCGGGCTTGGTGTAGACCACGCCGAACAGGAAATCGTTCCATATCCCAGTGACTTGCAGGATCATCGCCACCACGAAGATCGGCAGGGACATGGGCAGCATGATCTGAAGATAGATCTGCCAGAACCCGGCGCCATCCACCCTTGCGGCCTTGAACAGCTCTTCCGGCAGCGAAGTGAAGTAGTTGCGGAACAGCAGCGTCAGGATGGGCATGCCAAAGATCGAATGCACCATCACAAGCCCGCCCAGCGTGCCGTAGATCCCCATCTCGCGCAGCAGGATCACGATCGGGTACAGCATGACCTGATAGGGGATGAAGGCACCGAAGATCAGGATGGTAAAGAACGCATCCGCACCCTTGAACCGCCAGTTGGCCAGCGCGTAGCCGTTCACCGACGCAATCGCGATGGACAGCAGGACCGACGGCACGGTGATGCGCACGGAATTCCAGAAACCGCGGCTCAGCCCGTCGCAATTAAGGCCAGTGCATGCCTCGGACCAGGCCTTGACCCAGGGCTGGAACGTGACCTCGACAGGCGGGGCAAAGATATTGCCCAGCCGGATTTCCGGCATGCCTTTCAGCGATGTCACGATCATCACATAAAGCGGCAACAGGTAGTAAAGCGCGACGACGATCAGCGTGCCGTAGATAAACACGTTGCGGCGCGAAAAACGGCGGCGCGGCTTGGGTCCGCGCGGACCGGAGAGCGCGCCGGATGCAGCGTCCGACCCGACAACGGCGGCAGACATGGTGGCAGGATCAGACACGCTTTTTCCCTCCGAATTCCAGATAGGCCCAGGGCACGACGATCACCAGAACCGCGAGCAGCATCATCGTCGAGGCGGCAAAGCCCTGCCCCAGATTCTGGCCCTGAAACATGTAGTCATAGACGTATTTCGCGGGCACGTCGGATGCGATGCCGGGGCCGCCCCCGGTCTGCGCCACGATCAGGTCGTAAAGCCGCACGATGCCGCTGGCGATGATGACAAGCGTGGTGATGAACACCGGGCGCATCATCGGAATGACGATGAAGATATAGGTTTTCCACGCCGGTATCCCGTCCACGCGGCTGGCCTTCCAGATCTCCTGGTCGATGCCGCGCAGACCCGCCAGCATCAGACACATCACCAGCCCCGATCCTTGCCACAACCCGGCAATCAGCACGCCGTAGATGACGATATCGGCATTATAAAGCGGATCGAAATCAAAGCTTTGCCAGCCCAGTCGCTGGATCACGCTCTGGATGCCGAAATCGGGGTTGAGCAGCCATTGCCACACCAGCCCCGTCACGATGAAGGACAAAGCAAACGGATAAAGCAGGATCGTGCGAAACGTATTCTCGTATCGGATCTTCTGATCCAGCAAAGCCGCCAGCACAAAGCCGATCACGAGGCTCAGCACCATCATGCAGATGCCGTAGATCAGCAGGTTCTCGATCGACACAAGCCAGCGCGGCGTGTTCCAAAGACGTTCATACTGGTCCAGACCAACGAACTTGGTTTTCGGCAGCAGTTTGGACGAGGTGAAGGAATAGGTCACGGTCCAGACCGTTCCCCCGACAAACACGACCAGAGCGGTCAGGATCATCGGGATCGCGGCGATTTTGGCGGTCAGATTCCGGAACAGCCGGTTCGGTCGGGTGGCGGCCATATCGCTCCCCCTGTGGTGGCATTGTCAGGTGAAAGTGGCCGGACCGCGTGGCGCGGCCCGGCCCATCGGACGTGAGTGGCGGTCAGTCCTTGTTTGCCACGATATCGACAAAGCGCGCCTGCGCATCATCGGCACTGATTGAAGTATCCTGAAAGAACTGAACAAACAGATCGTTGAGCTGGTTATTCGTGTCCTCGGTATTCAGCATGTTCACATCGGGCATGATCGCCCCCGAGGCGAGGATCTCCAGTCCCTTTTTCATGCAGTCATTTGCGGCCTCAAGGTCAACATCCGCGCGCACCGGCAGCGAGCCTTTCTTGAGGTTGAACGCCACTTGCGTCTCCGGGTTCAGCAGCGTCGCGGCAAGTGCATCCTGCGCGGCCGAGATCTCTTCGTCATCCACGACGGGGAAATAGAAAGCATCCCCACCGGTCGAGATGACCTCGTTGACACCAAGGCCCGGCAGGCAGGTGTAATCTTCGCCTGCAACCTCGCCGGCCACGGCAAATTCACCCTGCGCCCAATCGCCCATGATCTGACCCCCGGCCTGATCGGTGATGACGAGGTTGGTCGCCTGGTTCCAGTCCTGCACATTGGACCCCTGCACCATTTCGCGCATGTCGGCCGCCGCCTTGAAGACGCGCTTCATCGCATCGCCCGCGGCCATTTCGGCATCGCCGTCGCCATAGATCTTCTGAAGAACATCCGGCCCGCCCAGCGTTGCCATCAACACGTTGAACGCGCCAGAACTTTGCCAGGGTTGCCCGCCAAGCGCCATCGGCGTGATGCCCGCTTCGCGCAGCGCGGGGCCAGCGGCGACGAATTCATCCCAATTGCTTGGCACATCCAGACCGGCCTTTTCAAACGCGGCATTGGACAGCCACAACCACTGCCAGGAGTGGATGTTGACCGGCGCACAATAGATCCGACCGTCCACCGTGCAGGCATCCAGCAGCGATGGCGGGTTCACGATGTCCTTCCAGCCCTCGGCCTCGGCCACATCCGTCATGTCGCGCAGAAGGCCCGCTTCGATCAGCTCTTCAGCCTGGCGGCCATGGTTGAACTGAAAGGCGCCCATCGGATCACCGCCGATGATCCGGCTGACCATCACCGGACGAGCCGTGCCGCCCCCGCCGGCGATGGCACCATCCACCCATGTGTGATCTGTCTGGGCCTCGAACTCACGGGCGAATTCGGCCACGGCGGCGGCCTCGCCACCGGACGTCCACCAATGGGTCACCTCAAGGTCAGCAGCAAAAGCTGCCGTGCCCGCGCAAAGCGCCGTGGTGGCCGCGAAGAAAGTGCGGAATGCAGTCATGTTTGTTCCTCCCTTCCGGCGCGGATGGATCCGGACCGGCATTATCTGAAGCGATCTTAGGTCGCCGCGTAATCGTTTACATTCGACGTCAGACCAACTCTGCTTGCCATGTAAACGATTACACTTATAATCGGACTGAGGCGGATTCGTGTCAAGCCGTCCATGTCAAAAATCGTGTTTGGCCAAAAGTGACCCGTCAATCCATGAGTGAAAAGCCCCCCCGTATTCAAGATGTTGCCCGCGCGGCAGGGGTATCGACGGCAACCGTCAGCCGGGCGCTCAGCAACCCGGATCTGTTGACCAAACCCACCCGAGAGGCCGTTTTCGAGGCAGTTCGCAGCACCGGATATCGGGTCAATCGCGCGGCGCGAAACCTGCGCAAGAAAAGCGCCAATGCGATTCTTGTGCTGGTTCCCAACTTGGGAAATCCGTTCTTTTCAAAGATCCTGGAAGGGATCAGCGAGGGATTTTCTGACAGTGATTTTTCGGTGCTCATCACCGATGCCAATCATCTGCCGGAACATGACCGGCGGCTAACGGATTATTTTCTGGATGGCCGCATCGACGGGATGATCTCGCTGGACGGGAATCTCACCACGACCGACATGACAGAATTCGCCCGCGAGAATGTCGGCGACAGGATCGTCTTTGCCTGCGAATGGGTGCAGGATGCCCCGATGCCATCGGTCCGCAGCGACAATTACAAGGGCGCGCAGATCGCGATCCAGCACCTGTACGAGTTGGGCCACCGGCGCATAGCGCATGTGACCGGGCCTGCGGACAACCGCCTGACTCATGTGCGCCGCGAAGGCATGCTGGCCGAAAGGCAACGCCTTGGCTTGCCGCAACGCCCTGACTGGATTATTCGCGGTGACTTCTCTTTGCGTTCGGGCCGCGAGGCGGCGCAGCGAATCGTCGCGATGCAGGACCGGCCCAGTGCAGTATTCTGCGCCTCGGACGAGGTCGCATTTGGCTTGATCGCCGGGCTGAACGCGGCCGGCTTGCGGGTTCCCGAAGACATCTCGGTGGTCGGCTTCGATGACATTGATCAGGCCGAACACTACGTTCCGGCGCTTACCACGATCCGCCAGGACCGGATCGGCCTTGGCCGCTCTGCCGCACGGCTGCTGCTTGAACAAATGACCAACGCGCACAATGCTCCCGCGGCAGAGGTGGAACTTCTCGACGTGACGCTGATCGCGCGCGAGAGCACCGCGCCGCTATCGAGCCGCGCTGATTGAAACGCGTAGCGCGATAAGCTTGTTGGGATATCCTAAAGCAATAATTGGTGCTCCAGATACCAAAGCCTGTGCGCCCCCCTGACCGGCCCTGTCTGCCAATGCAGATGACGAACGAGTTGCAAAACGAAATCCTGATCCCCCTTGCAGCCATCCGTCAACCCGTCTAAAGAAACGACGGATTCGGCGAGTTGGCGGAGTGGTTACGCAGCGGATTGCAAATCCGTGTACACCGGTTCGATTCCGGTACTCGCCTCCATTTAATTCTAAATCAATGGGTTATAGGCTAGATAGTCGAGTGTGACACAAAGTGGGACACACGCCCTATAATGCTGTCATCCTATCTAAGCCCCTCGAGACACGGGGTTTACCACTTCCGCTGGCCTATCCTTTCGTCCATAGAGGGAAGGCGAACAAGCGCCCGCCCTGTTCCCAGTCACCATTGTTGAACACGCGGGACACTGTTCTCGCGGCGAAGTGGAAAGACTGGGCGGCTTCATCGTCCCGCTCACCTGCCATCATAGCCAACTGGTCGTATAGCTGTTGATCCGTAAGCGCCAAGTCTCCCCAATGGCCTTGCAACATGTCGTTTTGATGACCCGCAGCCGGTCCCGAAACTCGTTGGTGCCCCTAGCCACGTTCCGACAGCTCCGCGCGAATACGCGCAGCACGCCGGAGGCTGGTCAACCCCGCGCCAATGGCAACGATCCACAGCGCCGCAGTCAGCACGGTGCCCGACGTCGCAAACAGCGGTTCGAACACTGCCAGAATCGCCGCGCCCGTCACCAGCGCCATGCGCTGCGGCTTTGCCATAGGGCCACTGAAATCAGGCGGCAGGCCCAACCCGGCACCCAGCTCGCGGGTGTAAGCCGTCAGCACTGCCATCGCACCTGCCACCATTCCAAGCGCAGGATGACCGATGCCCAGACCAACCCCGGCAAGGATTAGCAGATCCGAAACCCGATCCGGAAGCTCGTTCCAAAGCGGTCCATCAGGCGCGCTACGCCCTGCTTCGACCGCGACCATCCCGTCAAAGAGGTTGCACAGCAGCCGCAGTTGACAGCAAAGCGCGCCGAGGACCAAAAGTGCGCCGACTCCCACCGCGCCCTGCACATACCCGCTCGCCACAAAGGCGAGGCTTGCCACAAGCGCCGCCCCCATGCTGGCCTGCGATATAGCGTTGGGCGTCACACCCTTATCAGCAAGCGCACCGGCACAGCGTGCGGCCCATTTCGTATCACGGCTGCCCAGCGGGCGGCGGTTTTTCAGATCAACCATGCGCTTATTTCCTGTCAGCCTCTGTTCCTGCTCCGGTACTGGCACTGGATATTGTAGGCAAAGATATAGCTTAGCGACACCCCGAGTGGCACCGCGATCGTCGCCGCGATTTCCGGAGTATCACTCAACCAATGCGTCAGAACCAACAGCAGGGCCGAGCCGCAGATTGCGATCAGCGGCGGCACCCAATAGCCAGGTCCGCGCGCCATGCGCGGGCGCATCCAGTCGACCGAGCGTTTCAGCCCCAGCGTCAGCGCGCCCGAGATCAGTCCCTGCACCAGCCCGGCCAGCAGCATGGCGCGCAGGCCATGGCCTGCGTTGGCGAATACGGCCCAGCCGCCCATCGCCAAAAATCCGACCGCCACATGCAGCGGGGTGGAGGACATGAGGCGTTGGATATTCAATGCAGATCCCAGTAAAATCGAACGATGTGGAAGAATATCGGTGCCGAGAAGATCACCGAATCCAGTCGGTCGATGAACCCGCCATGCCCGGCGATCAGATGGCCCCAGTCTTTGACCCCCCGGTCGCGTTTGATCGCGGACATGACCAGCCCGCCCAAGAAGCCCATAAGCGTAATGACCAGTGAAAGCGCGAAGGCCTGTAGCACGGAAAAGGGCGTGATCCAGAACAGTGCCGCGCCCAGCAGGCTGGCGCTGAGGATGCCGCCAAGCAGCCCCTCCAGTGTCTTGGACGGCGAGAGGTTCGGCGCGATCTTGCGGCGCCCCAGCAGCTTGCCCCAGACATATTGCAGCACATCGGAGGATTGTACGACCACGATCAGGAAGAAGATCAGGAACAGGTTCTTCCCCTCATAGTCTGGAATCTTCAGGCTCAGCAACGCAGGAACATGGCTGACGCAGAAGACGGCAATCATCAGGGCCCATTGGGCTTCGGATACCCGGATCAGGAAGTTTTCTACCTGTCCGCGCAGTGTTGAGAGGATTGGCATCAATAGGAACGCATAGACCGGGATGAAGATGGAATAAAATCCATACCATCCCATGCCGACGGCCAGATATTGCAGCGGCAGCACAATAAAGACGGCAGCCGTCAGCGCCCAGTGATCCGCCGCCGCCGTGTTGGTCAGCGTCAGGAATTCGCGCAGTGCGGCGAACGAACAGATCGCGAAAAGTACGACCACCCCCGTCGGCCCGGCAACGAAGGCGATGGCCATGACGGCAACCATGACCCACCACGCGTTGATCCGCGCCGTGAGGTTCTGGATGGTTAAATTATCCGGTCCGCCTCGCCGCTTCAGGAGCTGTGCCGCGCCCGTCGCGATCAACAGAACGGACAGAACAATGCCCAGCAGGATGATGAAATGGCCGTTCATGTCAGATCTTTCTCTCAGGTGCCAATGCGTTGAGCGCGCTTTCGGCGCGCGCAAGGAAATCCGCTTTGCCCTCGCCCATCGCCAGCCGCATGGGTGCGCCGAAAGTGACGGTGCAGATCAGTGGAATCGGCACCAGCGCACCCTTGGGCATCACGCGGTTGAGATTCTCGATCCAGACCGGAACAATGTCGATCTCCGGGTTTGCCGTCGCGAGGTGAAACAACCCCGATTTGAAAGGCAGCAGTCGCGCCTGACCGGTGTTCCGCGTGCCCTCAGGAAACAGGATTAAGCTGTCACCTTCTTTCAGGGCGGCGCTCATCTGCGTCACCGGGTCGGAAGTGCGCGTATTCGAGTTGCGGTCGATGAGAACGGCGTTGAACACATCCTTGCCGATGAAGCTCTTCAGTTTGGAGGTCAGCCAATAATCCGCGCCCGCGACGGGCCGCGCGCGAAAGCGAAGGGCGCGTGGCAAGACTGTCCAAACCAACACGAAATCGCCATGACTGTTGTGATTGGCAAAATATATGCGCTGTCCCGGAATCGGTGCGATTCCGTCCCACACCCCGCGCACGGCGGTAACGACATGTGCAAAGCCCACTATCAGCGCGGCAGTAATACGAGCGGAGAGGCTCATGAAAGTGGCTCCAAGGTGATGGCGTTTGTGCAGTTCCTACAGCGTCGAGAACAGCCCTTCAATGTTGCTCGCGCATTGTTTTGTTTAGGGAACACACATACTTATTCCACATACCTGACTTATTTTCTAAATAGGTTGAAAATGACCGGAATTGACGGCCTCTTTGCATAGCTTTCCGAAAACGGGCATCGAAGCATATACGATGAAAGGCAACTTCTATCCCAGCCAATACATCCGGATCGGCATCCAGATCGCCATGACGATCATCATCAGGTTCTCGGTCAGGGAGACGAAGCCGAGCGGCACGTTACTCGATCCACCGACGCAGGCGCATTTCAGCTCCCGCTTGTCGATGTAGACGGCCTTGAAGACCGAGACGGTGCCGACCGTCCCGATGAAAAGCGCAACAGGCACCGCGACCCAGATCAGCGCGCCGGCAATCATCAGAATGCCCGCCAGCGCTTCTCCGAACGGATAGACGTACCCGTAGCGGACCTGCCGGCGGGCCAGCAGGTCGTAGTTCAGGAACATCGTCGAGAAGCTCTCGACGTCTTGCAGCTTCTGGACGGCAAGAAGAGTCATGCTGATGGCGATGAACCATTCGAGCGCACGAACCGTGAGGACGGTGCCAAACGCGGCCCAGCTGACGGCAAGGGCCATCAGGAACGCGACCGAGAAGATCGCGATGACCGGCTTGTAGCTCGTTTCGTCCTCCTGCGGGACTTCCTTCCCGAAATGCGCGCGAAGGTCGTCGTAGCCACCGATGCGTCTGCCGTCGATGAAAGTCTGGGGTGTTGTGTCCACCCCGTGCTCCCGCTGGAACGCATCGGTCGCCTCGCGGGTTTTCAGATGGTGATCTTCGACCGTGAACCCCTGGCGCTCGAGCAGATCTTTCGACTTCAGCCCGTAGGGGCAGAGATGGTCGGGCATTACCATCCGGTAGAGCTGCGCGGTCTTCGCGCTTTGGTCCAATGTCATTTCGCGACCTCCTTTCAACTCCGTCATTGATCGTCAGCGCGCCTCGCACTTGTAAAAGCCGCGGTAGCCGACGGAAAGCCCCTGATCGAGTTCGAAGACAAGCTCGGCATCGGCGCGCCAGTCGGACTCGTCCCCAAGCGGACGGACGGTCACGGTGACGCCCTGCGCCGTGAACCCGAAACCGTTCTCGGTCTCGGTTCCCGCCTCAAGCGGCACGAGCACGCCGTTGAGCTTCATGGCGGCCTGACCGCTCTTCTCCGCCGTCCAGAGGATCGGGTCGCTCTCGGGGCTGAGGTTGAAGACACAGCGGGGGCCGGTCGCGAGGATCTGCTCGGCCTCGCCCTCGGGCATTGGCGAGGGATCGAGGGTGGAAATCAGGGCGCGGGCAATGGCGTCCTCGACGGTGCCAACTTCAGCTGGCGGGTCTTGGTAGATCGACTCGACGGTGTTTTCCGCAGAGACCTCGGCAATCAGGTAGCGCATCTCCGCGATCTCGCGTCGCTGCGCCAGAATGATCTCGTGGGCGAGCTTCGCGACGCGTGGGTCGCGGATCTGCGCCCGCTCCGAGGTCATCACCGCGATCGAGTGGTGCGGAATCATCGCGCGCATGTAGCTCGGACCGCTGACGGTTACCTGGCTCCGCACCAGCCAAAGCGTCAGGGCAAAAACGACGGCGGCACCCACGAAGATGGCGATGTTGAGCCGCTTGCTGGAATACATCCCCAGCATGTACGCCAGCATGATGACCGCCATCGTCGCGCCCATCATGATCGCCATGTACGTCCGCGTCTCTGAGAAGAAAACGTGCTCCCACGCATAGGTATTCAGATACATCAGGATGAACATCACCACCGTCGAGGTGAGGATCATAAGTCCAAAACGGATGTATGACATGGATGCTCCTTCCCGTCAGTCTGCGGCCGCCGCGGGTTCGGCCGTGGTGCCGCCCCTTATTTCCTTCGGAAGGCTCGCCTACGCCGCCGGGGGTGCCGCCCGCGCTGGCCACCGGATTCCTGCCGGTCAGGGCGTATTGTACCCAAACGGGTTCAAGCTTTGGTTGTTCCCAAAAACTTTCGGAAGCCGTTACTTGTTTTCGTGCCGTCGACGAGAGAGCATTCCAACCTTGAAAGCAGTGTTCAGTGCCTGGCCCGGCTTGAAGCGCACCGGTGCAAACAAGCCGTCAGAGTCATGAGGCCGCTCTGCGGTAGCGAATACGAACTAGCTCGCTGCCGGCGAAGGGTCATGAATGCAGGCACCGACGTAAGGCACCGTCATGAACGCCTTAACACCGGGGCCGTCGTCGTCGAGCGGCATTCCCTGACCGTCTTTCAGCGCAAGCCAGGGCCATTCAGGAATGAGTGCAGCTTTCTCGGAATTCACCCCGGCTTTCAAACAGCTGCAAAACCTCGTGCCACGCAAGCCCGGCGGTGACCGGATCCCTCTCTTGAGGCTTGCCCAGTTGCTGAAGGCCGAACTGGCCGATCGGGAGGTCCGGCCCATCGCTTATAACATGAAAGGCACCCGCTTTCCGGCCGCCAAGGGCCTGTCAGGCTTCGTTGCCGCCAGTGACATCAACGAAGCCACTCGTGCGCCAACTTCATCGCGGCGTGTTCATGGATGGTGTCTCCGTTTGCTTTCATAGCGGTCGAACCTGCGTCAACTGCGGCGTAATTCATTTTCGGCAAGCATCTGAAAAAACGACCAGTTTTGAATTCGCCCCGATTTGGGAGAAGGGCGGGTGAAAGGAGACGCGGGGCGCGTCGGAGACCAGTTTCGAGCCAACGGCCAGTCTCCGAAAGTCGGATGGCCTCGTTAAACCCCTTGAACCAAAAAGAAAAAAGGCCCACACTGGGGCCTCGTCTCGGGTTCGGGAATGGTTTGTGGCGGAGCGGATGGCTCACGCGCCCAACCCTCTCTCCCGTGCGGCCTTCCACCGCACGGGATCGCTTCGAAATCCTGCGCGCCATTGAGGGACAATAGATTTCAGTTCGCTCGGCTGATCAGTTGACCTTGCCGCTTGGGTCGTAACCACCAAGCTGACGCACGGCATCAAGCAGATCCGAAATCGCGTCTTCGGCCGCCGCGAGCTTGATGGCCACCATCAGATCCTCGCGCCCAGCCATCGCCAGGAAGGTGCCCAGCACCTCGTCAGCGCAATCAAATGCGCCCCGCTCGGACCGTAGGTGCCCGAGAACCAGTTCTTTACAGTCTTCTCATTGGCACCTGTCCAGGCCGCCACGGTTTTGACACCCGCCCGACTGTCACCGAGCTACCGTTTCAGCGCCGATGCGATTTCTTCGACAAGGGATCCCTTCGTTTGATGATCGCCTTTGCCATGATATCCGATTTCTTTTAGAAAGAACTTGCCCTTTTTCGGAAACGACATTCCACACTCCTTCGCTTTACATGGATGCGAAGAATTCAACCGTTGATTCCGACGGGAGCGATGGATTTGCCTGGGTTTTTGAAAAGATACGCATGTGACTGGTCGATGGGCGACCCATTCCGACAAGAGCGACGAGCCGCCTGAAACGGATGTGCCCGCCGTCGCCTATGTGCGGATGTCGACCGATCATCAGAAGTACTCTACCGAGAACCAGCTCGACATCATTCGGAATTACGCCACCGCCCGGGGCCTGCAGATCCTGCGCGTATTCGAGGACTCCGGTCGGTCCGGGTTGCGCCTCGACGGCCGTGAGGCGCTGCAGAACCTGATGGCGGAGGTCCGAACTGGCCAGGCGGATTTCAAGGCCATTCTGGTCTATGACGTCAGCCGCTGGGGCCGCTTTCAGGATGCCGATGAAGGGGCCTACCACGAGCATGTTTGCTCTCGCGGCGGGATCCGCGTGCACTATTGCGGCGAGCAGTTCGAAAACGATGGCAGCATCGGCTCCAACCTCCTGAAAACCGTCAAGCGGGTGATGGCGGGCGAACACAAGTGGCGGAGGGAATGACACATGCAACGAACTCTCTCTCGTGCCAGCGTCGGACCCCGAGGGACCCACGCGAAACCCTGCGCAAATCTGACGCTCATTGGAAAATCAGCCGATCAGCCTAGGCCGAAGTCATCACGGAACCGGTCGATCTGATGCATGCGCTCATGCAGGATGGTCACGATCCCGATGTCGCCATTCGAGAGATGTCGCCAGTAGACAAAATGGCGTTCGTAGCGAAAGAAAAATCCGTTGAGGCCGAACTCGGCCGGGATGGGCTTTGACGCAACGCCGTGGTCAGCGATCTTGTCGAAGGCTGCAAACAGGCCGGTGATGTATTTCTCCGCCTGATAATCTCCCCACCTGTCACGGGTGTAGCGGTAGATGTCATCGAGGCGGTGGGACGCCCCTTCCTGGATTCGAACGGCGGGCATCGGATCAGGCCCTGTTCCGCGCAATCACCTCGGCTGCCGTCAGCGGTTGATACGTCTCCTCGGGCGCTGCGAACGCGTGGGTCAGCTCGCCCTTCAGCCGGTTGAAGGCTTCCTGCTCCGCCCTCTCTTTGTCACGCCGGATCAGGTCGCGGATGTACTCACTGACGTTCTCATAGGACCCGTCATCGCCTACATTGGCCGACACAAAGTCACTCAGGGCCCCACCAAGGCGGACGGTCATCGTGGTCGTTCGGGACATGGCACGGCACCTCTCATCTCGCATGTATTCAATATAACCAAAAACGCACACAAAACAAGCCGTCGATCACCCGCCTTCCCAGCCTTGGAAACACAGTCAGTCGTCCGCCTCCTCGACAATGTGGCGGCCCGCAAGTGCAAGAACAACATAGAGCACAGCATCCGAATGCCGCGCGAGGGCGATCAGATGGTCGCCGCTCGGCCCCCGCTCGCCCGAGAACCAGTACTTCACGGTGCGTTCGCTGGCACCCGTCCAGCGCATGGCCATTTTGATTGCCCTGTGTGTGTCGTCCAACTCTTCGTGCAGAGCCATCGCTATGGCGGTTCGATAATCGGTTGGTTCTTCGACCAGGTGCACAAATGTGCCCATTTTCGGCACAACTGTGCCCATCTTCACGCGCATTTTCACGTCCTTCTTCGTTAAACAGTTGAAGAACCATGAAAACGGCGGGAGTCGATCTTGTCCGTTGCGGGTCATTGGACCGCGCTTGACGGACACTACTGATTTTAGGAGCGCAGTAATGAATTGGAATTTGAAAAATGAAAGCCGGGCAAACGGAAAAACCTTGCCCGTTTCAGGAAACGACTTTCCAGACGCGCTTGTGTCAGATGGAAAAATAGAAACCAAACAAGGCTGAAAAGGAAAACCCGATTTGAATAACGGTCGATACAACAGCGAGGACAAAGGCGGCGAGGCCGGACTGGATATCCCAGCCGTCGCCTATGTGCGGATGTCGACCGATCACCAGAAGTACTCGACTGAGAACCAACTCGACATCATTCGGGATTACGCCACCTCCCGGGGCCTGCAGATCCTGCGTGTCTTCGAGGACTCCGGTCGGTCCGGGTTGCGGTTGGACGGTCGCGAGGCGCTGCAGAACCTGATGGCAGAGGTCCGAACCGGGCAAGCGGATTTCAAGGCCATTCTGGTCTATGACGTCAGCCGCTGGGGCCGGTTTCAGGATGCTGATGAAGGGGCCTACCACGAGCATGTCTGCTCTCGTGCCGGGATCCGGGTCCATTATTGCGGCGAGCAGTTCGAAAACGACGGCAGCATCGGCTCCAACCTGCTGAAGACCGTCAAGCGGGTCATGGCGGGCGAATACAGTCGTGAGCTTTCCGTGAAGGTCTTTGCCGGGCAGTGCCGCCTGGTGGAGCTGGGTTACCGCCAAGGCGGTGCAGCTGGATACGGCCTGCGTCGGGTGCTGATCGACGAACACGGCAACCCCAAGGGCGCGTTGTCCCGCGGCGAACATAAGAGCCTTCAGACTGACCGTGTCGTCCTTGTACCGGGCCCTGAGCAGGAACAGGATGTCGTGCGCCGCATGTACCGAATGTTCGTCGAGGATGGCCGCTCGGAGCGTGAGATTGCGGAAACCCTGAATGCCGACGGGCATCTGACGGATCTTGAGCGGCCTGTCTGTCGTCATATAAAATGGGACATCAGAGCGGCTTGAACATTGGAGGCTCTGGTTCGGTTGTTTGATTGATTATGCTGCTTGTTTTTGATG
>NZ_FWYD01000007.1 GCF_900176485.1 Primorskyibacter flagellatus | reverse complement strand
CTACACTCAGCACTGGGTTGGAAAAGCCCCGTCGCTTTCGAACGAAAGGTGGCTTAAACGAGCACTTGGAGCGGCACAAAAGCGCGACAGGTCCAACCCGGCCCGAGGGTCTGTCGGCCTATATCGCCGTTACGGCCGCGTATTGGGCTTTCATGCTGACAGACGGCGCCTTGCGCATGCTTGTTTTGCTGCATTTCCACACTCTCGGCTTCACGCCGGTACAACTGGCCTACCTGTTCGTACTCTACGAGATCGCCGGCATGGTCACCAACTTGACCGCCGGGTGGATTGCGGCTCGGTTTGGCCTGACCTCGACGCTCTACGCGGGGCTCGGCCTTCAGGTGCTCGCGCTCTTGGCGCTGACTCAACTGGACCCGAACTGGGCGATAGGGGCGTCGGTTGCCTTTGTGATGGTCGTCCAAGGGGCGAGTGGCGTTGCGAAAGACCTGGCCAAAATGTCATCGAAATCCGCCGTAAAGATCCTGGCGCCTGCGCAAGGGGATGGCTTGTTTCGTTGGGTCGCCTTGCTGACTGGCTCCAAGAACGCCGTGAAAGGGCTCGGCTTTCTGCTGGGCACCGCCCTGCTGGCCACATTTGGTTTTACAACCGCCGTTCTCGGGATGGCGGCCGTCCTCTTCGGTATTCTCATCGCGGTACTGATCGCCATGCCAGCCGGGCTTCCGAAGGGGCGCAAAGGGGCCAAGTTCTCTGAAGTCCTCTCGAAATCGGCCAACGTGAATTGGCTGTCACTGGCCCGCGTTTTCCTGTTCGGGGCGCGTGATGTTTGGTTTGTCGTCGGGATTCCGATCTATTTCTACGCCGCGTTGTCCGACGGGACCGAAGCGGGCAACCGCGCCGCCTTTTTCGTGATCGGTATATTCATGGCGCTCTGGATCATTCTCTACGGAGCTATTCAAGCCGCAGCCCCACGCCTGTTGCGCGCCAAAACCCGCAATGAAGCGCAATTGATCAACGCGGCGCGGGGATGGGCCTTGGCGGTGGTCCCCGCAGCGCTGACCGCGGCGGCCTGGATCGCAACGGGCCCAGAGACATGGTTGACGATGGTTCTGGTTGTCGGGCTCTTGGCGTTCGGCGCGTTGTTTGCCATCAATTCGGCGCTGCATTCCTATCTGATCCTTGCCTTTACCAAGGCGGAGCGGGTCACGATGGATGTGGGCTTCTACTACATGGCGAATGCCGGAGGGCGGCTTGTGGGGACCGTATTGTCAGGTCTGACTTATCAGGTCGGGGGATTGACGCTTATGCTTGCCACGGCCGCCTTGATGGTTGCGGTATCTGCCATCACCTCCGGCCAGTTGTCAGGAGATTACAACGAGGCTGGCACGACATGAGTAATTTTGAACGCTCGTGGAAACCATCAAGGCGTGGGCGAGAGGCCGGTATTTTCATGTCGGCCTCGTCCCTCGACGACTGACCGCAAGAATTTGGCAATACCACGCCCTTTCGTCCACTCCCTGCGGCTGCTATTTCGACCCTCTTCCTTCGCCGGTCAGCCGCGCGATAATGACAAAGAACAGGGGCACGAACAGCACGCCGATGATCGTCGCCGACAACGTCCCGCCCAGCACGGCCGCACCGATCGCCTGACGACCACCTGACCCGGCGCCAGAGCTTAGAACCAGCGGCACCACCCCAAACGAAAATGCCATGGAGGTCATGATGATTGGCCGAAAACGCTGACGCGCGGCCTCTACAGCGGCTTCAAGGAACGGTTTTCCGGACTCCATCTGTTCGCGCGCGAACTCCACGATAAGGATCGCGTTCTTGCCGGTCAGACCAATCACGGTGAGCAACCCCACTTGGAAGAAAACGCCGTTTTCGAACCCACCCAGCAACGCAGCAAGCAACGTGCCTAGCAACCCGATGGGCATCGCCAGCATGACCGCGAACGGGATCGACCAGCTTTCGTAAAGTGCCGCGAGTGCCAGAAATACCGCCGCCAGTGACAACGCATAAAGCAAAGGTGCCTGATTGCCGCTCTCCTGCTCTTCAAGCGACAAACCAGTCCAGGCCGCGCCGAAGCCCGGTGGCAATTGACTCACCAGACGTTCGATCTCGGCAATCGCCTCGCCCGTGCTGACGCCCGGAGCGGGTGAGCCTTGTATCTGCATCGCCGCCACGCCGTTGTAGCGGTTGATCCCCTGAGGTCCGAAAATCCACGAGGCTTCGGCGAAGTTGGAAAACGGAACCAGCCCACCGCTGGCATTGCGCACGCGCCACTTATCCAGATCGGACGGTGTGGACCGCGAAGACGCCTCGCCCTGCACATAGACCCGCTTGATCCTGCCCCGGTCGATGAAATCGTTGACATACCGCCCGGCCCAAGCGGTCGTGAGCAAGGTGCCAACGTCGGTCGCCGACACGCCCATCGCCCCGGCCTTGCGCCAGTCGATATCCAGATTGAACTGCGCCGCGTCCTCCAACCCGCTGGGCCGGGCCGATGCGATCAGCGGGCTTTGCGCCGCCAAGCCAAGGAGCTGATTACGGGCGTTCAGCAGGTCTTCATGGCTTTGGCCAGCGCGGGCCTGAAGGTAGAAATCGAAACCCGATGCGTTGCCGAGTTCGATGACCGATGGTGGGACGATGGGAAACACCATCGCATCCTGGATCTGGCTAAGTGCCCCATAGGCACGACCCGCAAGTGCCTGCACGCTTTGTTCCGGTTCGGTTCGTTCGGACCAGTCCTTGAGCCGCACGAAAGCCAGCGCCTGGTTCTGACCTTGGCCGCCAAAGCTGAAGCCAACCACGCCGAAGGCCGACTCGACGACATCGCTTTCCTGCTCGAGGAAGTAATCTTCGACCTGCTTGACCACCTCCAGCGTCCGCTCTGCGGTGGCACCGGTGGGTGTCTGGATCAATGTGAACAGGATGCCCTGATCCTCATCCGGCAGGAAACCGCCAGGCGTGCGCATGAACAGGAACACCGTCGCGATGATGATCGCAAAATAGATCAGACCCACGCGAAACGGGCGGCGTACGATCCAGCCGATACTGGACGCGTATCCCGACAAAGTGACACCGAAACCGGTATTGAACCACGCGAACGGACCGGAACGCTTGCCCTCTTTCTTGGACTTCAGCAAGGTTGCGCAAAGGGCCGGCGTCAGCGTTAGCGCAAGCACCACCGACAGCACCATCGCGGATATGATGGTAATCGAGAACTGCTTGTAGATAACCCCGGTCGATCCGGGGAAGAACGCCATCGGAACGAACACGGCGGTCAGCACCACCGCAATACCGATCAGCGCGCCGGTAATCTCGTCCATCGATTTGCGCGTGGCCTCCAGCGGTGTCGCACCTTCCTGTTCCATCACCCGTTCGACGTTTTCGACGACGACGATGGCATCATCCACCAGCAGGCCAATGGCCAGCACCATGGCCAGCATCGTCAGCGAGTTGATCGAAAAGCCGAAGGCGGCCAGAACCCCGAACGTTCCCAACAAGACCACTGGCACGACCAGCGTCGGGATCAGCGTTGCACGCAGGTTTTGCAGGAATAACAGCATCACCAGGAAGACCAGCACCACCGCTTCGACGAGCGTCTTGACCACTTCCTCAATCGAAATCAGTACGAAAGGTGTTGTGTCATAGGGAATCACATATCTCACACCGTCGGGAAAAAACTGTGCGAGTTCTTCAAGCCGGGTTTCCACCGCGTCGGCGGTGTCCAGTGCGTTCGCCCCCGGTGCCAGCGAAATCGCCATGCCGGTTGAATTCGAGCGGTTGAACCGCGAAATGGTCGAATAGTTCTCTGCCCCGATCTCGACGCGGGCCACATCATGAAGCAGCACCAACCCGCCGTCCGTTTCGGCGCGGATCACGATTTGGCGGAAATCCTCTGGCGTGCGCAGCAGCGACTGGGCTGTGATCGTGGCGTTCAACTGCTGGCCCTGCAAAGTGGGGCGCGCGCCGAATGACCCGGCTGAAATCTGCGCGTTTTCCTCGGATACGGCCCGAACGATATCGGACGGCGACAGGTTGAACGCCGCCAATTTTGCCGGGTCCAGCCAGATCCGCATGGCATATTGCGCGCCAAAAACCTGCACACTGCCGACGCCGTCCACCCGGCTGATGTCATTGACGATGTTGGATGACAAATAGTCAGACAGGTCGGTCGCATTGTAACTGCCATCGTCGGAAATCAGCGCCACAACCATCAGAAATCCCGACGAGGATTTCTGAACCGTCACCCCCTGGCGCTGCACCGATTCCGGCAGCAGGGCCGTCGCTTGCGACAGCTTGTTCTGAACCTGAACCTGAGCGATGTCCGGGTCGGTTCCCGTTTCGAATGTCAAGGTGATGCTGGCACCACCTGCAGAGGTTGAACTGGACGAAAAATAGCGCAACCCGTCCAGCCCTGTCATCTGCTGTTCGATCACCTGGGTCACGGTGTTGGCGACGGTATCCGCCGAGGCTCCGGGATACGAGGCGCGGATCGCCACCGAGGGCGAGGCAATCTGAGGATATTGAGCGATCGGAAGGGAAAGGATCGAAAGGATCCCGAGACCAGAGATGAAAAGCGCAATGACCCAAGCAAAGATCGGGCGGTCGATGAAGTAACGGGCCATGTTAGCTCTTTCGAAACAGGAATTCGGAATAATGCGGACGACAATCTGACGCGGCGCGTGGCGGGTATTTGGCCTGTGTTCTCAGGTCAGTCGGCGGCGGACGCGTTCTTGACATTGTCGTCCGGCGCATCGTCTTGCACGCGTTCTTCGGGGGCGACGGTCGCCCCGGGTGCCGTTTTTTGCAGCCCGGCAACGATCACGCGGTCGCCCGCTTTCAAGCCTGCGTCGACGATCCAATCGGTGCCCTGATCGGTCAGGACGTTCAAAACCTTGGCGTGCACCACGTTGTCCTTGTCGACAACAAGGGCGATCGCCTCGCCGCGCTGATCTCTGGTGACGGCCTCTTGCGGAACCAGGAAGACATTGTCGAGGGTGCGGGTCGGCAGTTCGACCTGAACATACATGCCCGGCAGCAACAGCTTGTCGGGATTTGCGAACTCCATCCGCAGCACGACAACTCCGGTCTGTTCGTCAACATTCGGCTCCGCGGCAGTCAGACTCCCTGTCTGGTCGAAGGTGCTGCCATCGGCCAAGGTCAGCATCACGGTCGGATCGAAGCTTTCCAGTTGAGCCGTCGCTTGTCCGCGCCGCCAGTCCAGAAGGTCCGCTGCGGATTGAGTGACATTCACATAGACCGGATCGATGTTGCGGATCACGGCCAGCGGAACGGCCTGGCTTGCCGTGACCAGCGCGCCCGGGCTGGTCTGCGACAAGCCGATTTCGCCCGAAAGACGGGCGTGAATGGTCGTCCTGTCCTTCTCGATCTGCGCGGCGGCGCGCTGCGCCTGGGCCGCCTGAAGATTGGCTTCGGCGCTGGCACGAGCAGCATCCGCATCGTCCTTGGCCTGAGCACTGGCAACATTGCGCGCTTGCAACTCGTCCACCCGCGCGGCGGCTTTCAAGGCCGCGTTCAACTGCGCCTGCGCCTGCGCTACGGAGGCATCGGCCTGAGCCAGCGCTGCGTCATAGCTGGCTGGGTCGATTTGGTAGAGCGCGTCGCCCTCTGCCACTGATCTACCCTCTTTGAAGAACTTATGCGTGATGATCCCTGCCACCTGTGGCCGAACTTCGGCCATGGCCGAAGCCGCCACACGACCCGGCAAAGTCGTGGTCAGCGTCGTGGTCTGCGGCTCCACGGTCACGACGGTGACTGCGGCGGGCGGGCGGCCCTGTGCGCCTTGCTGCGCCTCAACCTGATGGGGTGTGCCCATCATTGCCAGCGCGGCAATCACGAGAGCAGTAGAAATGATGCGCTTCGGCATTATAGGTTACCTTGCTATTCAAATGGTCTTCGACACTATATGTCCGCGGTCGGTTATCATGACGCGAAACGGCTCGGGAGAACCGTGATTTAGGGTCTTTCCCGCAGCACCTGCCCCAATTTTCGGCGCAATGCCATAGCGAATACGCACACTCGCTGTGATTTTGTGCATTCGGGATGGACATCCGCACAGCCGGTGCCTCGATCAAAGGCGCGCGGTGCAGCGTCGTAAAGTTTCGGATTTCATGTGCGTTGCCAGGCGCGTCGAGCCGCTTCTTGCGCGACTTTCCGGCCTCCGTCTTCAACCAGCCAGCCAGCTTCTTCGCGAAGGGACCGAGTTTGCTCTGCCGCGCGGGGGGCGCGAATTACGGCTCAATCATGCCTGCGTCGGGCCGTACCGGCGATGTCCGCGTCATGGAGATCTACCGCCGACATGACATGCGTGTTCGTGACCGTCGTATCGGCTGCACTCATGATGTTTCACGCGTCTGTTTCATCGTATCCTCAGAAAAGCGACGATGAAACAGAGACGCGAGGATGATCAAATCACAGGTTCTGCCTTACAGGTGCGGGGGTCAGAGTCCGCCAATTTTTGACGGGGCCGCTGCGCCTTGCTTGGTTTGCCGCTGACATAAACTTCTTCGATCGCGCGGTCATCGCCCATCATTTGCAATACGAAGAGTTCCTCCGCCAGCGTGGTCGCGCGGTCGGTCCGTAGGGCCATTGCGCCGGTCGCACGAGCGTTCAGGATGATAACGTCCGCCTCAGTGCCAGGATCAAGCGTGCCGATGCGGTCCTCCATCCCCAGAACTGCGGCATTGCCGCGTGTCGCCCAATGAAACGCCTGTAGCGGATGCAGCGACTGGCCTTGAAGTTGCAGCACCTTGTAGCCCTCGTTCAGCGTCTGAAGCATGGAATAGCTGGTGCCCGCCCCGACATCGGTTGCAATGCCGTTTCGGATGCCGCGCGCGCGCAGTCCCGCGTTGTCGAACAGCCCGCTGCCCAGAAACAGGTTCGAGGTCGGGCAGAACACCGGATGCGAACCTGTCGCTGCCAGCGCATCAATTTCGCGGGGTGTCAGGTGAATTGCGTGCCCCAGCAACGTCTTGGGGCCGAGCAGCCCGTAGCTCTCATAGATGTCCAGATAGTCGCGCGCCTGCGGGTAAAGCGTGGCTGTATACGCAATCTCGTCATGGTTTTCCGACAGGTGAGTTTGCACATGGCAGTCGGCATGTTCCGCGACAAGCGCCTGTGCCATCTCCATCTGTTCGGGGGTAGAGGTGATCGCAAACCGGGGTGTGACGGTATATCCGTTCCGGCCCTTTCCGTGCCAGCGTTCGATCAGCGCCTTGCTGTCGTCATAGCCGGTTTGCGGCGTATCGCGCAGCCCGTCGGGGGCGTTGCGGTCCATCAGCACCTTGCCGCCCAACATGCGCATCTTCCGCCGCGTTGCCTCGGCAAAGAATGCCTCGACGCTTGCCTTGTGGACCGAGCAATAGGCAACGGCCGTGGTCGTGCCATGCGCGACAAGCTGGTCGAAAAAGGCTGACGCCATCAGCGCGCAGTGATCTTCGTCGGCAAACCGCGTCTCTTCGGGGAACGTATAATTGTTGAGCCAATCCAGAAGTTGCGCGCCCCAGGATGCAATGACCTGCACCTGTGGAAAGTGGATATGGGTATCAATGAACCCGGCCATCATCAGATGTGGTCGATGGTCGGTGATCGGCGCCAATGGGGCCTGCGCGGCAATATCGGCAAACGTGCCGGATTTGGCGATCAGCCCGTCACGAAGCAGCAAGGCACCGTCTTCGATATAGGTAAAGGCGTCGGTGTCGTTACCGTCCGCCGGTTCGCGGTGGAACGTCAGCAAACGGCCGCGCAGCAATGTCTCGGTCATTTTGACCTCTGGATTAAGGATGGAAGGGCATTGCCGGGGCGGTGGTCGCACCGCCCCGGCGGCTTGGATCAGGTTTGGGGTGCAGGCTTGTGATCATCGAGGAAATCCGGCTCGTCCGGGACGATGATCCGGTTTTCCAGATCCTCTTTCGGGGCAATCTGCGGATAGAGGTAAAGGAAACCGCCAATGATCAGATAGCCGATGGTGATCCCGTCCAGTTGCGGCATTTGCAAGGTGAACGAATGGATGATCCCCACCGACGACATCACTGCCGCCGCAATCGAAAAGCCACCGGCCATCCGGAACCGCCCGTCGATCACATCCGCAACGATGGCCCCCCAGATCAATCCGGTAAGGATCGCCCCTTGGGACAGGGCCAGATGCCCCTCGTAATGCGCGCCTTCCACCAGCAGCGCGGCGGTCAGGCTGTCATCGCCCAGAGATGGCAAGCCTTCGACACCTGAACTGCGCAGGGCATTCATCAAAGATCCCCACTTGGTCATCAGGAAGGCCGAGATGTGCGGAAGGATCGCAAACGATACGGCAGCCATGTGCATCGGCTTGACGGCCCAGGCGGTGTTGGTGATCAGGCTGACCGACACGAAGACCAGCACCGGTGCTGCCGCAGCAATCGGGATAAGTCCCGCCAGGAATGACAGGAACCCCAGGAAAGCCGCCACCCCGATCACTAGGGCCACGCCGACGATATAGCCAGCATGCGCATCAAGACGCTTGTAGGCCGGGTGCCCGATATAGACTGTTGTCGGAAACGGAGAGCCGAACAGCGCCCCGATCATCGTGCCCGCCCCATCGGTGAGCTGACACAACCCGACTGGATAGGAATCGCCCGCAGCCTCGGCGGACTCGACGTTGTTCATGGTTTCGATGAAATTGTAGATCTGCACCGGAATCAGGACGAGAAACAGCTCCGGGTTGGCGAACAGATATTGCACGCCAGCGATCAAGTCTCCGAAATACGGCACGGGCGGGTAAAAGCCGATACCGCTGGTGTCGAAACTCGACTCTCCCAGCAGAATAGCGATCAGGGTGCCAGCGCCGATGGCGACCAGGCCAGCAGGGACGTTGCCGGGAAGGCGAAACCGTCCGATCAGGCCCCAAAGGATGAACAGCAGCGACGTAAAGCCGATGATCGGATGCTCGAAAATCTCGGCCAGCGGCACCGACCCGATAAAGACCAGCGCGATGCCGCACAGCGTACCAAGCATGCCCGCGCGCGGGGTGATACGCTTGAGAAACGGACCGACAAGCGCGCCAAGTGCGGCGACGATGCCGCCCATGAAGCCCGCGCCGATGCCGACCTGCCAGGCCAGAAGCGGGTCATTGGTGGCCCAGTAGATCGGGCCGATGACGCCGAACAGGTAGACGAACATCACCGGGGTCGAAATACCGTAGGGCAGGGCGGTGACATCCCGTCCCTGTTTCTCGGCGGCCCATTTTGCCAGAAATGTATAGACGACGACACCCGCCAGAATGGCAATGGCGGCACCGGGAACGATGCGGCCGAACACGATCTCGGCGGGCATCTGAAAGACAAACTGGCAAACCCCTGACAGGATCAGCAGGTTGACAAGGTTGTCGGTGAAAAGCGCCCAGAATGCGCTGAAATCACTGCGTACGAATAATTTGTAATTGTAGGTTCTCCCGTCCATGACGGACTCCTCCTGTGATGTGACCGCTCTATCGGCTGACAGGATGTCGGGCCGACAGTCCCTCCCGGTCGGATGTTTGGCCCTTGATGGGCCGTTCGTGTGGTCTGTCCGGCGCGGCTGCCACGGTATTTGACGTCAGTTCAGCAATCACCTCCGCCGCGACGAAAGAGGCGATGACGCTGGGGCGCTTGTCCTGGCTGCCGCTTGCCCCGATCGGGCAGGTCAGATTGTCCAGCGTCAGCCCGTCACATTGGGCATGGGCCCAATTGCGGAACTTGGCGCGTTTGGTCGCGGACCCGATCATCCCGACATAGGCGGCATCGCCACGTTCCAACGCCGCCGAGGTCAACAGGAAATCAAGCGCGTGGTCATGGGTCAGAACCACGAAGGCGCTGTGCGGCGGCGCGTTGCTGATGTCGATTTCCGGGATGGCGCTGACGCGCGTTTCAACCGCAGCGTCGCACAATGCGATTTCGCTGGCGCGGGTATCGACAAGGATACAGCGGACCGGCAGATGCTGAAAGATCCGGGCCAATGCGCGGCCGATATGGCCCGCGCCTATGACATAGACATGCGGCTGGTCATCGTCTTGCTTGGCAGCCCGCCTGCGCGCGGCGTTCTTATCAGAGCCGCGCATCCGCGACAGCGACAGCTCCACCCGGCCCCCGCAGCATTGGCCGATTTCGGGGCCAAGCGGCACGTCCATGTGCTTGTGCAGCACCCCGTCGCGGACCATGTCGCGGGCGGTCTGGATCGCCAGAAACTCAAGCTGCCCGCCCCCGATCGTGCCGTGCAGAGCATTCGCAGCCACGAACATCTCTGTGCCTTCGTTGCGCGGGGACGATCCGCGCACGCGGGTCAGCGTGACCCGGATGACGGCGTCGTGCGTGTCGAAAAACCGATTCAAACTGGTTTTACCCTCGGTCATCGGATCACCCTCCGTCCCGCATACGGGCGACGGCCATCAACACGCGCTCCGGTGTGGCCGGTGCATCAAGACGCGGGCAACGCTTGTAATCGGCGACCGAGGCCACCGCCATCGACAGCGCCTCGAACACCGAAATCCCCAGCATGAAGGGCGGTTCTCCGACGGCCTTGGAGCGTTTGATCGTCAATTCGCGGTTCTCGGACCAGTCGGCCAGTTTCACGTTGAAAACGCGTGGCCGGTCCGAGGCGAGCGGGATCTTGTAGGTCGAGGGCGCATGGGTGCGCAAACGGCCAGCATCGTCCCACCACAGCTCCTCGGTGGTCAGCCAGCCCATGCCCTGAATGAAGGCACCCTCTACCTGACCCTTGTCGAGCGCCGGATTCAGTGACCGGCCGACATCGTGCAGGATGTCCGTCCGTTCAACCCGGTATTCGCCGGTCAGCGTGTCGATGGTGACTTCGGAACAGGCCGCACCATAGGCGTAGTAGTAGAACGGGCGGCCCTGTCCCTTTTCCCGATCCCAGTGAATCTTTGGCGTCTTGTAGAACCCGGCAGCCGAAAGCTGCACGCGGGCGAGATAGGCCTGCTTGATGAACGCATCGAAGGTCAGCGTCAGATCGCCGATATGGACCTGATTGGCGGCAAAGCGCACCAGTTCGGCCGCGACCCCCCAGTGATCCGCCGCAAAAGCGACTAGCCGCTCCTTGATCTGTTCCACCGCGTTCAGCGCCGCCATGCCGTTCAGATCGGTGCCGCTCGACGCGGCGGTGGCAGAGGTGTTGGGCACCTTTTCGGTTGTGGTCTTGGTGATCTTGATCCGCTCGAAATTCACCTGAAACGCCTCGGCCACGACCTGCGCCACCTTGGTGTTCAGACCTTGACCCATCTCGGTCCCGCCGTGATTGAGGTGGATCGAGCCGTCATTGTAGACATGCACCAAAGCGCCGGCCTGATTGTACCACGTCGCGGTAAACGAGATGCCGAACTTGACCGGCGTCAGCGCGATGCCCTTTTTCAGCACCGGCGATGTTTCGTTGAAAGCAACGATATCCTTGCGCCGCTGACGATATGCGGCGCTGTCTTCCAGTTCCGACACCAGCCGATCGAAGATATTGTCGTCAACCTCCTGATGGTACGGCGTCAGGTTGCGGCCTTCACCGCCGTAGAAATTGGCCTTGCGAACATCAAGCGGATCCTGCCCGGTTGCATAGGCGATTTCCTCGATCATCCGTTCGGCAACGATGACCCCCTGCGGGCCACCGAAGCCCCGAAACGCGGTGTTCGACACGGTGTTGGTTTTCATCGGACGACTGGTCAGGCGGACATGCGGATAGAAATAGGCATTGTCGGCGTGAAACAGTGCTCGGTCCGTCACAGGCCCCGACAGATCGGCGGAAAACCCGCAACGCGCGGCAAAGGTGCCTCCCACGGCTTCGATCCGTCCGGCATCGTCAAAGGCCACATCGTAATCCACAACGAAGTCATGCCGCTTGCCGGTGGCGGTCATATCCTGATCGCGGTCCGGGCGGATCTTGACGGCGCGGCCGTATTTCTTCGCGGCAATCGCAGCGACAGCACAGAACAGGTTCATCTGGCTTTCCTTGCCACCGAACCCGCCGCCCATGCGCCGCACATTCACCACCACCGCGTTCGATGGGACACCCAGGACATGGGCCACCATATGCTGTGCTTCGGACGGGTGCTGGGTGGAACAATGCACGATAACGTCGTCATCCTCGCCCGGAATGGCGAAGGCGATATGTCCTTCAAGATACATATGATCCTGCCCGCCGATGGCCATGCGCCCGGTGATCCGGTTCGCGGTTCCGGCAAAGGCCGTGTCCACATCTCCGCGTTCCAGCTTGAGGGGGGCGGTCACATGCGGATACCCGGCCTCCTGCGCGGCAATCGGATCAAGCGCATGTTGCAGCGGGGCACAGTCGATCCGGGCCAGCTCTGCCGCACGACGCGCGGCATCGCGCGTTTCGGCGACCACGGCAAACAACGGCTGGCCGTGAAACTGGATCTTGTCCGTCGGGAAAACCGGTTCGTCGTTCAGCCCGGTCGGGCTGATGTCGTTGACGCCGGGTATATCCTCGGCCGTCAGAACGCCCACGACGCCCGGATAGGCCAGCACGGCGGACAGATCCATGCCGTTCAGCGTGGCATGGGCCACATCCGATACGCCAAGATAGGCGTGCAGCGTGCCTTCGGGCTGGGCAATATCGTCGGTGTAATCGGCGCGACCCGTCACATGTTTGATGGCACTGTCGTGATTGCGGTCGGTATGCGCCGCGCCTGTGATGGAATGAGTATCTTTCATGGTCTAGACCTTCCCGGCGTTTACGCGGTTTCCAGTTGAACGGCGGCGGTGGTCGCCACATCCTGTTCGAGAAAGAAGCGGCGCAGCAGGTTCTGCGCACTCAGCATCCGGTATTCTGCCGATGCCCGCCAATCGCTGAGCGGTGCGAAATCCTCCGCAAGCGCCTTGGCCGCGGCGTCAAAGACGTCAGCCGACCAGATCTGCCCCTGCAATGCGTCCTCGGCAGCGACCGCGCGCTTGGGGGTGGCCGCCATACCGCCGAACGCGATGCGGCTTTGGGTGATCCGCCCGTCCTCGACGGTGATCTGAATGCCGACCGCGACGGACGAGATGTCCTCGTCCCGACGCTTGGAGATCTTGTAGGCGGCGTTCAGGGTGTTTGGGCCGGGGATCGGGATGCGGATTGTTTCGACAAATTCGCCGGGTGCGCGATCCTGCTTGCCGTAATCGACGAAGAACTTTTCCAAGGCAATTGTCCGGCGGGCATTGCCGCGCCGCAGCACGATCTCTGCTCCAAGCGCGATCAGGACCGGCGGGGTGTCGCCAATCGGCGATCCGTTGGCGATGTTGCCACCCACGGTTCCCATATTGCGCACTTGCCAGCCCGCGATACGATCCCAGTAGCGCGACAGATGGGGCAGGTGCCGGGACAGGGCGTCCTGACAGTCAGTATAGCTTGCACCCGCTCCGATAAGCAGGGTCGTATCCTGATGGTCGATGGTTTTCAATGCGTTGAGATGCGCGGTAAAGATCGCAGGCCCGATATTGCGCATGAATTTCGTGACCCAAAGGCCGACATCGGTGGCCCCGGCAACAATCGTCGCGTCGGGATAGGCCAACAGACAGTCCGCCAGATCATCGACGCTGGAAGGGATCACCGACAGATCGTCCTCTGGACCCGAAACAAGACGTTCGTCGCTCTGCAAGCTTTGCAGCCGCGCGGTCATCGTCTCGCGTTCCGTGGTCAGATGGTCCGAGGCGGGCGTCCCATACCGGCTGACGGCGACAGCGGCGCGAATGATGGGCTCGTATCCGGTGCAGCGACACAGATTGCCCTGCACGGCGGTTTCCACCTGCGCCTCGGTTGGTTCCGGTGTCTGCATCCACAGCGCGTAGAGCGACATCACAAATCCCGGTGTGCAGAACCCGCATTGGCTGCCGTGATGGTCGATCATTGCCTGCTGCACCGGGTGAAGCCGCCCGTCCGCACCGGACAGATGCTCGACGGTCACGACATGGCAGCCATCGACCGAGGCCAGAAAGCGGATGCAGGCATTGACCGGGGCATAAACAAGGCCGGTGTCGGTCAATCGCCCGACCAATACGGTACAAGCACCGCAATCGCCCTCGGCGCAGCCTTCCTTGGTGCCGGTCAGTCGGCGGTTCAGCCGCAGATAATCAAGAAGCGTCTGGCTGGCCGCAACATCAGGCACGGACATTTCGGTCCCATTGAGGATGAAGCGGATATCGGTGCGATGTGTCATGGTGTCCTCCTGTCGTCCCGAAGCAAATAATCGGGAACAGCTCGACCTTAGGGGGAATGTTTGAGTCGATAAATCCACGCAAACGGCAAATACTTTCAACAGAACGTTGAAAATGCGTGACGGGTGCGGCACTTTCCTTGTTGTTGGGATGGCAACAAGTGGAAGATAATATGTCTTATGTTGAAAGTCTGCGAGTCTTTGTCCGCGTGCTGGAGCTTGGCAGCATCACCTCGGGTGGCCGCGACCTGCGTCTGACACCGGCAGTGGCCAGCAAGCGTTTGAAGGAATTGGAAAAACGGCTTGGCGTGCGGCTGTTCAATCGCACCACTCGTTCGATCACACCCACCGAAGTCGGCACTGTGTTCTATGACGAAGCCAAAGCTGTTTTGCGCGCCCTGGAAAGCGCTGAAGCCCGCGTTGCCAATTTTTCAGCGACACCGCGCGGTGCCATCCGGGTCACGGCGCCATTGGGCGTAGGCCGCCGGGTCGTGGCCCCGCTAGTTCCCGAATTTTCCGACATGTATCCCGAAACAGAGATTCGCATGCGCCTGTCCGACCGTAAGGTGGACCTCCTTGCTGATGGTCTCGACATTGCGTTTTTCGTCGGCGAACCCAGCGATTCAAACATGAAATTGCGCAAGATCGCCGATTGCAAGCGCGTCCTCTGCGCGTCCCCTGCCTACCTGTCGCAGTTCGGAACGCCACAAACCCCCGAAGACCTTCTGCATGGGGCGCATAATTGCCTTTTGCTGCGCTATCCAAGGTCACCGGAATATTACTGGACCGTGGAGACAGATTTGGGGCCGCAAAAGCTTGAAGTGCGTGGCAAATACGACGCCGACGATGGCGATGTCCTGACTGATTGGGCGCTTGCCGGGCGCGGCATCGTCAACAAACCGCGCTTCGATGTCCGCGACCATCTGGCATCGGGCAGGCTTGTCGAAGTGCTGGAGCACACACCGCCCGTGCAGACCATGTTCGGATGTCTTTATCCCCACAAGAAGCTTCAGGACCCCAAAATACGGCTGTTCGTGGAACATATATCGAGAAACAGCAAACCAATGTTTGTGTGACAATTATGGTTGCGGATCGGATGGCTACTTCACATCAAACACTGACCAGTTCAGAGCGTCCGAGATTTCTTCCAGTGCGATTGTACCAAGCTGCGAATTTCCATAGCGGTTCAGCCCCGGCGACCAGACAGCGATAGACGCGATGCCCGGCACGACCGCCATGATGCCGCCGCCAACCCCGCTTTTGCCCGGAAAACCGACACGGTAGGCAAATTCGCCAGATCCATCGTAGTGACCGCAGGTCATCATCAAGGCATTGATCGACCTTACATTGTTGCGGGAAATCAGCTCGTGCTTGGTGTCCAGACCGGCCAGAAAACGCCCCGCGCGGGCAAGTTGCGTGCAGGTCATCTCGATAGCGCATTGGTGAAAATAAGTGCCCAATGTCAGGTCGCATTCATGGGTCAGATTGTCGCTTGATTTCAGGAAATACGCCAATGACCAGTTGCGATGGCCGGTCAGGTTCTCGGATTTCGCCAATTCTTCGTCAATGTAGATGTGATCGTCGCCAGCGGCGGCGCGCACGAAGCGAAGCATCTCCGCCAACGCCTCGCGCGGAGAGCGTGCGGTCAGCAGGGCATCCGTGACGACGATGGCCCCGGCGTTGACAAAGGGATTGCGGGGCTTGCCCATTTCAAGTTCCAGATCGACCACGGAATTGAAGGCGTTGGACGACGGTTCCCGCCCGACGCGGATCCACAGATTATCGGCAAAGCGCCCCAGACCAAGCGCCAGGGCAAAAACCTTGCTGACGCTTTGGATCGAGAAAGGCACATCGGCATCGCCGTGGCTGATCTGTGTGCCGTCCGCGAGGCAGACGGACACGGCGAACTGGTTCGGGTCGATACGCGCCAGTTCGGGAATGTAATCGGCCACCGCGCCACGCTCGGGCACCGCGGCCATGCGTGCCGCCAGATCCGTGAGGAAGTCACTTAACATTGCAGCATTCTTTCAGAATTGAGCGGGGCGCGGCAAGGACAATGAAGATGTTTAGCTCACCAACACGATTATAACGATTTCGATCTATCCATGATCCCATAGCCAAACCGCACCTTGCACAGCATTCCACGACGTTTGGCGAAATGAGCTTGACTGCCATGCAAGCCATATACGCCATCGGTCAGTTTGAAGTGGCAAAGTAATTGAATTGCCGGCGTCATCGATCTGCCAATCCTCCTTCGCTTTCACTCGCAGTTTTGGGCACCGGTACTATTTCGCTTCCGCTCTACTTTGCCGCGTTTTTCTGCCAGTCCAGTGGAATGACAATCCCTCCGGCACCCGTTCGGCTTTCGGCGGTATCTGGCGGTAGCTTGAACGGATGTTCCGAAACCGCGTGAGAAAGCCATTCCCGCGCTGTCAACGGCCAGTGCGCGATTTCGTCAGATGCCTGTCGCGCGACGCGCGGGCAAGCGACGCTGGTCCCGTCAAGTCGGACATAAGACCCGCTGCGGGATCCGGCGCTGAGAACGCCCCACAAAACCCGCGACTCGTCCGCTTTGGCCGAGGCGTCCGGCCCGTTGCGATAGGGCATTGGCGTCATGGGTGTATGCGTCAACGGCCCCGCTGCGGAATATTCCGAGAGTTGATGGGATTTGTCCGTATATGCCGCAATGACCATCGGAGAGGCCCCACCAGCAAAACCGCTGTAAGTTCCCGCCCGCCGCACAGGACAGGGATCATCGGGCGGATCGACCGTCAGTGGCCGGCCCAGCGGTCCAAACCGCTGATAGCATCCATTGTCGAAGAATGATTGCCGTCCGCCCGGCCGATAGCCGGGCAAGGTCTCGTCCCGTCTGATCCAGACCTCTACCTGCTGGTCTGCCGAGATCGCCTTTGGCCGTGTCGTGATCTTCCAGCGCCCCGAGGGGGCAAGCGGGGCATCGGCTTTCAGGCTGGCCGTGGGGTCAATTGCCAGCGTGATCAGTCCGCGCGCCGTCGGTGGCGGCTCGAATGTGTAAAGGACTGTCGCAACGACCCGACCCTCGCCATCATGCAGCGCTTGTATCTGACCTTCACGCGCATCGACCGTTGCACTTTCCGGACCGAACGGCGGCGTCACTGTCACCGAGACATAGTCGGGCGGTGGGGAGTGCTCGGAATAGGGCATCCACAGCTCGACATGGCTGGCGGTATTGTCATCAGGCAGGACGCGAAGATCCAGCGTGATCTCTTCCGGACAGGATTCCGGGAATTGCAGAACGCCATGCGACCGCGCCAGATTGCCGTTGCCCGCAGGCAGGGTCATCCAGCGCTTCTGGGCGGGATTGTCAGCGATAAACTGTTCCAGCAGGCGCGCGACTTCGCTGGTGCCGTCATGTGGCCCCGAAAAGTTGCCGAACGAGAAGTTCAGCACCAGCGGCACGGGCTGTCCGGCGCATTTGTATCGTGACGCCTGTTTGCTCAGCAATTGCAGCGACAGCGACAAGGCCGGAAGCAAACTGATCCCCGAAGTGTCTTCGACCACGCGGGGCGGCAGCACCGTACAAATGATGGGTCGTGCGGCCTCTGCGATTTCGGGGGCAAAGCCTGCGGCAATCCCCATGATATGCGTCCCGTGTGAACGTCTCAGCGACACCGGTGAAAATGTGCCTGCGGCCAGATCGGTCTGGCCCGTTTGGCTGTAGAATTGCTCTTCATCCAGAAGGTCGGAAAAGGTAAGGTTCTTCAGATAGGTGTCAATCTCCGCCTTGCGCAGAATGCGGCCCTGTGTGGCGTCGCCGCGCGCCGTGTCCGGGGGTGTGGGCAAGACCGCGCAAAACTCGACACGGGTCGTGTCGCGACTGGCGCGAAACAACTCATGCGCAATGGCAAGCCCGTCGTCGATCATCGCCATCACGACGGTGCCGGGCGGGACCTCGATATCTGGCATGTCACCGTTTCGGGCCTCGCGGTTCAGCCAATCATGCGACGTCACCATGCCAAGATGGACATTCTTGACGCCAAATTCGTTCCCGGTGTGGTTCATCTCTGCCAGCACGGATCGGCGCGCGAAGATTGCGACGAATTGCCGGTCTTTCGGGTCGCTACGGTCGGCTTCGTCATAGGCTGCGGGAATGATCAGATCGTTTGGAAAGTGCCGCTCGATCCGGGTTTCCAAGTCGGCGATGCTGGTGTGCTCCAGTTCAATCATTGCAGACCACCACGCCATATCGAGAACCGAAGCATAATCGGAAGCAAGGCGCTTGTAGGTGAGTGCGTCTATCGGGATGTGGTCGCCCGTGTCCGACGCTGTCCATTTGAGAACCATGTGCGTGTCTCCTAGTTCTGAGCGCAGGGATCAAAATCGGTCCATTCTGCAAGCGCCTTTTCCCAGAGCCACGCCAGAACAGGCGATTTCCCGCATTGAGACTCGTGTGATCTGGCCTTCGCCCAAATGCCTTCCGATCCTTCGGTCTTGGGATATTGGGTATCATCATCAGCTTGGTAGAGCTGATGCCAGTCGAAATCGGCAGAGGGGCTGTAGTGGTGGCCGTCGAACTTGGCCGAGGTCCAATCCTGACCCGTGCAGCGTTCGGTGATGAAATCAGCCAATGTCAGACCAAGCACCGCACCGGCAGAGCTGTCGACGGGGAAATGCACTCCGGCCACTGTCCGGTTCACCGCGATCCGCGAAGCAAGCCGCATCAACATCTCGCCCCAATGCCCCGCCCCCTGGTACTGAGGCGCACCGCCTTGCCGCATCAGTTTCCAGATCAGCCGCGCCATGACGAATGCCTCGGTCGCATGGCCACTGGGCAAGGAACCATGGGTCGGTGTCGGGATCATCGGCTGCACCTGCGGAGAAAGCTCGATGGGACGCTTGGCTGCCAGCGCATATTTGACCCGTTGCTCGCAGAAATTGGTAAAGCGCAGGGCCGTCGCGAGAAGTTCGATCGTGTAGGGCGTGCGCTGCGGGTCGATGAAGCTGATCGTCTGATAGAACGGGACCGGGGCTGCAAGTTGTGACAGGATCTCAGCGGCGCGGTCCTGACGAATGTCGGCATAGCCCGTGACATAGGCCAGTTGCGCCTGGAACACGTCCATCCGCGGGGCGGTCAAAACGGCAAGCTTGTGGTAATCGCAACGGGGGCGGTGTTTGTCTTCCTTGTGCTGCCGACGCCACAGTGTTGCGGTCGCTGTTTCCTCGACATCAACGGTCAACTCGATCTGGGCATCCAGTTCAAAGGAAAAGATCGCGGCCCGCACCTCGCGTGACAGTCGTTTGAGGTTCCGGACATCTTCGGGAACGCCCGGACGCGCCGGGGGAATGTTGTCGAGCGGTGCGCCCACGATCCCGTCGCGGGTGGTAATGAACGCCTCGGCGGATACCGGACTTTCCGGCAATCCGTAAGCGCCATAAGCGCCGTACGCTCCATATGCCCCGTATGCGCCGTAGGCACCATACGCGCCGTAAGCGCCCTGGCCACCTTGTGGGCTTCCAAAAGATTCAGCAGTCATTTTCAAATTCCTTGGTCCAAGTGGTTTCGAAAAATCAATCGGGCACACCGGCATCCCGCAGCGCTTGCGCAAACTGACGTCCGGTGTCGTATTCTGCGCTGGGGGAAGATTTCAGCCAGCTCTGCACGCGCAGCCCCGGTTGAAGACGCATCAGTTCCGAAACCGTTTCCTGTGCGGCCCCGGTCTTTCCCGATTTCTGCTGGGCCACGGCCAGCATGCGTAACGTCGAGATATGGGTGCGGTTCAAAAGCAAAGAGGCTTTGGCATATTTCTCGGCCTTCTCGAAATCGCCGGGCGTCAGGTACGCCCCGGCCGCCATGGCGAGGTAAAAGAACCGGTGCGGGTCAAGCGGCGAAAGATGCAGCGCACGTTCGGTGTCGTGAACGCCCTCGGCCCCGCGACCCTGGAATGCCAGCATCATGCCGCGCAGCGATCGGGCATTGGCATCGTTCGGGTTTGCCTCCAACGCCAGGTTGTACCGGTCCTCCGCATCGTCAAGCCGGTGCAGAAGGTTCGTCAGAACATGCCCCTCGCAAGCCAGCGCCAGCACGTTTTCAGGATCAAGATCCAACGCGCGCCCGGTGCAACGCAAGGCTGCATGTGCGTCGGCATCGGGATTTTCCGACCAGCCCTGAACCACGCGCAGCAAATGCCAACGTGCGGTCCAGGCCAAAGGCACCGGATGATTGGAAGCCCGTTCGGATAGCGCGTCCAACATGGCTCGGGCCTTGCGGAAATCGTTGGGCGACAAGCGATGCATCAGGCCGACGGCTCCAAACATCAGCGAGTAATTCTTCATATCGGCGAGCGGTGTGGTGTTCACACGGCGTATCTCGTTGATCAGAATTGCGCGCCGAACCTTGGCAACGATTTCATGTGCGGCCTCAAAATCTCCAAGAAGATCCGCGACCGGCAGTTCAAGGCGGAACGCCCACAGCATGCGCTGCGTGGCAACCTCGGCAAATTCCAGATTGATCTGAAGCCGGTCTGCCCGAGGGATGAAAAAACCTGACAGCACGAATTCCGCATTCAGCTGCCGCCCGATTTCGGCCAGATCTGCATTGGCATTTGCAAATGTGGCCGACGATAACCGCGAGATGACGTTGATTTCTTCCGAGCTTCCCAAAGCAGCGGTCAATACATCGGCAAAAACCGATCCCAGAACGTCCTCGCCTTCCTGAAGGGCATTTTTCAGTGGTATCACGGAAATCGTGGGCAGCAGGGATTTCTCTGATAGCTGCGTGATCATTGTGCCGCCGCGTGCTTTGGGCGGCAGCCGGTGGACGCGTTCGCTTGTCGGACGGGGGCAACCATCGCCCTTCAACTCCACCGTCTTGGCGGTGTCACGGGCATACGCCATCACCGGATCGCCAGAGGAATATCCGGACGCCGAAACGCGCGCCGTTTTCATATTTTCGAAAGTCGATGGCCGTGGCGCGGAAACGGGCGCACCGTTCAAGACAAACCCGCGTTTTGGAATTGTCTTGAGGATCGTGCGGTTCGTGTCGCCAATCGCGCGTCGCACATCCGCGATGCATTGTGTGAGGCTGTCGTCGGTGACTGAAAGACCGTGCCACACGTCATCGATCAACTCATCGCGCGTCACCAGAACACCCAATCGCTGGGCCATGTAGTGCAGCACACGCGCCGATTGCGCACGCAGAAAGATCGGTACGCCGTCGGCACCAAGCAATTGGTCACCTTCGGGCAGGTAGCGCGTAGAACCAAGCGCGATCTTTTCATTGGTGTTCGTTTCGGCCATCACATGGAACTCAGCCCCCCGATAAGTCCCGGTATCCGGACTCTTAGAGTTGAGCAGTGAGGCGTAGTATTCAACAAAAAAGTGAAATCTCGTTTCAGATCGACAACTCTGACGATTGTTTTCTCTGTCCAGGACAATAAAGCGTCTAAAAGGATAGGTTTTTGGCAGGATAGTGTTTTGCGACAAGGAATGTGTTGCTGCACTCATCATTGCCAGTCTTCCTGAATGAAAATCGCGGGGCTGATTGCGCGGATGCATTTCAATCCGCTCAGACCGATGGTCTGTCCCGTGCGTGCCGATTTTGCCAGCAGGGTAAGATTGCGTGCCCCGGTCAGGAAATGTGGCGGCATGAACGGGTCCTCCACGCGGATACCCATGGCATGCGGAACGCCGAACGCCGTTGCGATCAGATCTCCGGTGCCGCTCAGCTTGTATTCCGAAATTCCCAGATCCGTAGGCGTGAGTGATGTCAGCCCGACGACGTGTCGCAACGGTTCCAGTACCACGAAACAAGACGAGGCCACGAAAGGTGCGGCGCCGAAGACGCCCGGAATGCGCTGATTGCGCGAGATTCCGAACGTCGGATGAGGTGCAATTTGGGTGCAATACATCCAATGTGTCTGGACCTGGGCACCGTTCGCCCCCAGACCGACGGCCACATATGTGGCACCGATGGTCAGAGCGGAACTGGCAGAAGCAAGCTCCAGATCAAGGCCTTCATAAGCCATATGTTCGACATTCCCGCGTGCGTATCGGCCTTCGACAGCTGCAAGACATGGCGATACTTCCAACGAGACAGAGCCGAAACAGGGGTAGACGGCTATCTCTGTCAGACGTTCCACTGCAAATTCCATACCCGGCCTTTCGCTACTCGTGCGGCTTGGCAGCACGCGTGTGACACGGACATGCCAAACGGGGTTGCCATTCGGGACTGCGCTTGGCCATCGGGGAAAGCGCGCTGGACATTCATACCTCGGGCCGAAGCCGAAAAACTGAAATCCTTCTGATGAATTTCCAATCTTTGTCACGTTGCTCTGTGAACCGGGCTGTTTTGATTTCGGAATTGTTTCGTACGGGTTTCAGGACCTTCGCGCCGTTTTGAAGGAAACTGGTGATACGGCGTGCAGCTTGATGCATCCCAAACCCCGCAAGATGGCACGCTCTCGACCTGAAAATTTATTGATGATGGAGAAAATAAATGGCCAATACTGTACATAGCTTCGACGACAAAGCCATCGAAGCCGCCCTCGAAGCGGCCAAAGGCCACTACGACGAGCAAGTCAGCGCCGGTGCACTGGCCACTGGCACACTTGCTGCCTACGACGACGGACATCTTGCCCTTGCGGCGGGCTGTATCTCGGTCAAGGTTGAAAACGGCAAGATCTGCCTGAACCTCCCTTTGGGCATTGGCAAATTCTGCTTTCCCATTCCCAGCATCATTCCGAACGGAACCGCTGCCGAAGCGTGCCTGAATATTTGCACCACTTGGGGTATTCCGACCGGTGTCCGCGTGACCATCAGCGTTGCGGGCAAGGTGATCTTGTCCAAGTCGTTCGGCAAATGCTGATTCAAGAAATTTCAACCGGGCCCTAAACAGAAGCCATCAAGGCCCGGCACATTTCAAAAAATTCATAGCTGTCAACAATCCCCTCCGATGTCGATCTTTTCGATATCGGAGGAATTTTGTGCGAAACTCAGGAACTTGCATTTAAGGCAGGAAGCCCGTGCCGATTTCTACCCGCGATATAAATGCCGTGGCCGACGAGCGTCCAATGCAGTGTTCGCGCGGGTTTCATGGTGGCGGGGATGGTTTCGATGTCGCTCAAGGCTGCCGAACATCGCGATCCATATGCCTGTGAAGGCGGCAAAACCATTGCGCTTGCGGGTCATGCGGGCACCTCTGCCAGCGCGGGCAGCGCCGCGACAATCCCGCCCCATTCGGCGCGCGAATCCCGGCCTTGCTTGCCAACGCCAAAGGCCTGAAAGATCAGCCCGCCTTCGGCATCGAAGGCCTCGACGGAAACCGCAGGCCCGCGTTGCGTGGGCTTTTCGACGGCCCAGACCTCGGCCACCTTGTCCAGACGGAGATGCAGGTTGAAGCCCGGATCCATGACGTTCTGCCACGGCCCCATCGGGTGCAGCTTGTGGATCGGGCCGGTATGAATCTGGATGCAGCCGCGATTGCCGACAAAGATCATCACTTCGATCCCGGCATCGCGCACCGCCTGCAACATCGCATCGGCGGCCTGCGGTTCAAGCCGGCGCACCCAAGGCGCGCCGGCGATCCGGTAGGCGCCCAGCCGGTTCATCTTGAGCTTGGCGCACAGCCGCAGAAACTGATGCGTATCGGTCAGGCGCGCCCATTCCTTGCGCAGGATGTCCACTTTCTCCGGGTGGGATTTCGCGCCCTCGACGGGTTTGCGCGGCTCCACCTGCTGTGTTTCGGATTGATCCTCGATGGCCAGATCGGCCAGGATCCCGGCCCATTCATCCAGGTTCGATCCGTCGCGCAAATGGATCTTGTGAACCGCATCGCCGGCCGCATCGAATACTTGCAACGAACGACGCACGCCCTGCTCGGACAGTGTTTCGACCGCATAGGCATGCACCCAGTGGGACGGAAAGATGCGCAGGTCGATATTTTCGGTCAGCGTCATCGCGGCATGTTCGCCGGGGTGATAATTGCCGTATTGCCCGACCTTTTCATGCACGCAGGCCGCGACACGGGTCAGCGCCATGACCTCGCCCAGCTTTTCGGCGGCGGGAATGATCCGGTCAGGATGCGCGTCGATGCGTGTTGTCCCCTGCCCCATTCGGGCCGCGACAAGCTGCGCCTCGGAAATGCCAAGCGCATCCGCTGCATCCCTGGCACGCAGCTTGGGGTGTTCAGCCTGATAGGCACGGATGTCTTGCGGGGAGACAACGGTTTGCTGTGTCATGGGCGTCCTCGGAGAGTGGTTGGGGTCCGATGGCTGCGCCCGAACAGATGCGGTGCGTGGCTTTTCAAATTATTTGACTGTTTTAGTTTGATACGATTAACGCTGCAACCCATTGCGGTTGGATTTATCGCATAACCACCAAAAACACCCGCGCCAGCTTTCGCAAGCAACGGAAATGGAACTCAAGAAGGATGGCGCATATGCTTACCCCCCTGTTGCGCGGCACCACCGCGCTTGTCTGCCTGTCACTGGCCGTGCCTGTCGCGGCACAAGACGCCGATACCTCCGGCTTTCTGGGCACATTGATTCTGACCGGGGGCAAACGCGACCTCAGCTTTGGCACTGCATTGTCGCGCACCGTGGTGGGCGAAGAAGAGATCCAGGATCGCCAAGCCAGCACGGTCGCGCAACTGATCGACTCGGTCCCCGGCGTCACGTTGGTCAATGGCACAACGCCGCAAGGATCAGGCATCAACATTCGCGGCTTTGGCGCGAACACGACCTTCGGCTCGGACCAGAAGATCGCCGTTCAGATCGACGGTGCCAGCGTCGGCTCGGAAGAGCTGTACCGGATCGGCACGCAGCTTTTCACCGATCCGCTGCTCTACCGCGAAGTCGAAGTGCTGCGCGGCACCATCGGCAGCTTTGCCTATGGGTCGGGGATCGTCGGCGGTGTGGTCAAGCTGGAAACCAAGGATGCGTCGGACTTCACCGGTGGCGCGCCGGGGGTCGGTGGATCGCAGACATTCGAGTATGGCTCTAACGGCAATGGGTGGGTCAGCTCGACAAACCTGGCCTGGATGCCGACGGACCGCGCCGAATTCCTGCTCAATTATTCGCTGCGTGATCAGGATGACCTGACCGCCGGCGATGGCTCGACAATCGGCAACAGCGCCTTCCGCACGCCTTCATACCTCGCGAAAGGGAAATTCACTTTCGGGCAGGACGACGCCCATTCGCTGATGCTCAGCCATTCGCGGACCGTGGCGGATGACAAGGATGTGCCCTACGATCAGTTTGACACATCCGGCGGCACTTTTGGCAATGTGGACCGGCTGACAGAAACCGCGCAAACCGTTCTGGAATACCGTTTCAACCCGGCCAGTGACCTGATTGATCTGCGCGCCAACCTGTCCTACGCCGATCAGCAGATCGCGTATGACTACATTCCCGGCTCATCTCCGGCGGAAGGCACCCCGTCGTTTCCTTTCCTCGTCAACACGGTCAATGCCGATCAGCGCTACGAGACGACGAAACTGACCCTGACCAACCGGGCGCTGCTCGACACTGGTGCTGTGTCGCATGACATGCTGTTCGGGCTTGAGGCGCAGCGGCGTGTCCGCGCGGACAACACCGATGCGGGCGCGCCGGGTGGGCGCAATGACCGGTTCGCGCTGTTTGTCGTCGATGAGATGGCGATGGGCCAGGTCACCCTCACACCTGCCCTGCGCTACGAGACGTCCCGGATCGAAAGCGAGAACGACCTGGGCACATTCCCGACAAGCTACGAGTCGGATGCGCTGATGGGCGGGCTGGCGCTTGCCTATGATTTCGGCAACGGTCTGTCGGTCTTCGGCAGCGCGGCCTATACCGAGGGTCTGCCGATCATCGACGATCTTGGCACCAGCGCGACCGCACAACGGCGCATCGACATGACGGAAAAGTCGCAAACGTTCGAGCTTGGGGCGGAATATACCGGCACGGGCGTCTTCACCGCGGATGACAATTTCACCATTCGTGGCAACCTGTACCAGACAAGGCTATGGGACATCACCAGCTATACCGTTGCCGGATCCACCTCGACAGAGCTGGAACGGGTTGACTCCCGCGGCGTCGAACTGGAGGCCTCTTACGGGATGGCAAGCGGGGTCTATGTCGATATTGCCGGGCATCTGGGCGACGCAACAGAGTTCAACCCCGATGGGTCCGATACGACCTGGCGCAACAGCCCGGCCGACCGTGTTCAGTTGACCCTGGGCAGGAAATGGACCGAGACTCTCGATCTGAGCTGGGAAATCGTGCACAGCGCTGATCGCCGTGATGCGCTAGGCGATGGTTTGCCCGACAGCACGGTCCATAACCTGCGCGCCACCTGGAAACCCGAGGGCCAAGGCTGGCTAGACAACACCGAGGTTCGTTTCGGAGTCGAAAACATCCTCGATACCGATTATGTCGGCCACCTCTCATCCCCAACCCGCAAAGCCCCGGGAAGAACACTCAAAGTCGCCCTGACAAAAACGTTCTGAAAACCATGGCCGGAGCAACTGCTCCGGCCATCTTTGCCGTGCGGTAATGCACAACTCAACCCCAACCCAAACTTCCCCGGATCCAAAACCAAATACATCTTTTGAAGCGGCGTTACCTGAACGCACCATCCTGCCTGCGCATCTAAAACTTGACATTTTCAGGCCACGCTTTGATTGAAGACTGCAACGATCGGTCGAAATCGAAGAAAGGGAAGCTGTGCGTTTTCTCGCTGGCATAGCCGCAATTATCTGCGCCGTTAATCTGATCATAGGCAAGACATTCGCGTGGCTGTCTCTGGCCATCGTTGTCGTATGCTTCACCGTGGTCGTGCAGCGTTACCTTTTCGCCATCAGTTACGTCTGGATGCAAGATCTTTATATCTGGCTGAACGGGGCGATGTTTACTGCCGTGGCCGGCTTCGCGCTGCTGCGCGACGATCACGTCCGCGTCGACATATTCTATCGTCCGGCCCGCATGCGAACGCGGGCATTGACCGACCTGATCGGTGTGTTCCTGTTTCTGCTACCATTTACCTGGGTCGTTTACCAATATTCCATGCCCTTCGTGCAGCGTGCTTGGAGCTACCACGAAGCGTCGGCGAATGTCGGCGGGATGCCGGGCCTCTATATCCTGAAATCGTTCATCATCGGGTTTGCCGCCCTGATCGCGCTGCAAGGTCTGGCGATGGCCATACGGTCGGTTCTGGTCTTAAGCGGCAATGCCCATCTGGTCCCGAAGTCGATTGAATACAGGGCTGACGCGAAAGTGCCTGAACTCCCGAAGGGAGCCGCTTGATGGATCCGGTGTTGATTGGCGAGATTCTCGCCGCGCTGATGTTTTTCGGCGTGATCGGCTTTTTGCTTCTGGGCTTTCCGGTAGCTTTCACTTTGGCCGGGGTTTCGCTGTTGTTCGGCAGCGTCGGGATAGCTTACGGCGTTTTCGATCCGTCAAATTTCGGTTCGCTACCAAACCGCTATATCGGCTTTATGACGAATGAAGTCCTTGTCGCTGTGCCATTGTTCATTTTCATGGGGGTGATGCTGGAACGCAGCCAGATTGCCGAACAGCTTTTGCTGACCATGGGCAAGCTTTTCGGAAACATGCGCGGAGGACTGGGGATCTCTGTGGTGCTGGTCGGGGCGATGCTGGCGGCCTCGACGGGGGTTGTGGGGGCCACGGTGGTCACGATGGGCCTGATTTCACTGCCCGCGATGCTGCGCGCCGGATATAATCCGAAACTTGCCACCGGTGTCATATGTGCCAGCGGCACTTTGGGCCAGATCATCCCGCCCTCGACCGTGTTGATCTTCATGGGCGATATGCTGTCCGGTATCAACAGTCAGGTCCAGATGGCCAAGGGCAACTTTGCGCCCACGCCGGTTTCGGTCGGTGATCTGTTTGCCGGTGCGTTGCTGCCCGGAATGCTGCTGGTGTCGCTGTATCTGGCTTTTGTTCTGTTCAAAGCTGTGACCGATCCATCGTCTTGCCCGGCAACCCCGGTTCCGGCCGAGGAAAAGGGTGGGCTGCTGCGCGAGGTTCTTGTCGCCCTCGTGCCGCCGCTTTTGCTTATCCTCGCGGTTCTCGGCTCTATCCTTGGCGGTATCGCCACCCCGACAGAGGCGGCCTCTGTGGGTGCCGTGGGTGCGATGGTCCTTGCGGCCCTGCGCTGGCGGCTGTCCTTCACGATATTGCGGGAAACGATGATTTCCACCGCCACGATCACCAGCATGGTTTTCGTGATCCTGCTGGGCGCCTCGGTCTTTTCGGTGGTGTTCAGGATGATGGGCGGGGACAACCTTGTGCATGAGTTCCTCAGCAACCTGCCGGGCGGGACAATGGCCGCAGTTGCGGTTGTGATGCTGATCATGTTCTTCCTGGGGTTCATCTTGGACACGTTCGAGATCATCTTTATCGTGATTCCGATCACCGCACCGGTGCTTTTGGCGCTGGACGTCGATCCGGTGTGGCTAGGCGTGATCGTAGGCGTGAACCTGCAAACCTCTTTCCTGACGCCGCCCTTCGGCTTTGCGCTGTTCTATCTCCGCGGTGTGGCCCCCGCCGAGCTGCCGACCAGCGCGATCTACAAGGGCATTCTTCCGTTTGTGATGCTTCAGGTCGTGGCAATCGCAATCCTGTTTGCGTTTCCTGAAATTGTCACCTGGTTGCCGCGATTGATCGCGGGCTAGGCTGGCAGAACAGAAAAACGCCCGGTGGAGACACCGGGCGTTTTCATTTCGCGGTATTGCAGTGATCAGTACTTGAGGTACTTTTCGCGTGCCATCACATAAGGCGCGTCGATGTTTTCTGTCCGTGTCCGCACCAGGTTCAGCGCCTCGATGAAGCTTTCCGTGGTTTTCTTCACCAGCGGGTCGTCGCTGTTGCGCAGTTCCTCGACAACCTCGACCGACGCTTTGGCACCCGCTTCCATGATGTCGTCAGGGAAGTTGCGCACGATCACACCATGGTCATCAACCAGAGTTTTCAGCGCACGCGGATCGTTGGCGATGAAGTCAGAGGCAACCTGTTCGTACTCCGCCTGGCTGACATCACGGATGATCGCCTGCAAGTCGTCCGGCAGCTCCTGATACTTCTTCTTGTCCACGACAAGCTCTGTCGCCAGACCGGATTCAACGAAGGACGGCATGTAATAGTTCTTGGCAACCTGGTGGAAGCCTAGCGCCAGATCGTTGTAGGGTCCCACAAATTCCGCGGCGTCCAGCGTGCCCGATTGCAATGCCTGGAAAATCTCGCCCGCGGCCATATTGGTCACCGTTGCGCCCAATTTTTCCCAGACACGGCCACCCAAACCCGGCGTCCGGAACCGGACGCCTTTAACGTCTTCGACGCTTTTCAGTTCTTCGCGGAACCAACCACCTGTCTGGGTGCCCGTGTTGCCCGACAAGAAGCCCTGAACACCGAACTGGTCATAGATCTCGTCCCAGATCTCTTGCCCACCCAAGTAGCGAACCCACGCAGTCAATTCGGGTGTAGTCATCCCGTATGGCACGCCGGTGAAAAACGACAGGGCCGGTGATTTGTTCTGCCAGTAATAGGCCGCACCGTGGCTCATTTCGGCGGTACCGTCGATGACGGCGTCCAGGGATTGCAGCGGCGGAACCAGCTCGCCTGCCGAAAAAACCTGAATGGTCAGCCGCCCGCCCGACGCCGCGGTGATACGATCCGCCATACGTTGCGCACCAACGCCCAGTCCAGGGAAATTCTTTGGCCAGGTTGTGACCATACGCCAAGTGATGTTCCCTTGGGCAACAGCCGGTGCGGCAAGGGTTGTCGCGGCTGCGCCCGCGCCCAGAACACCTGCCTTGCGAATGAAAGAACGACGATCCATTATGTTTCCTCCCGAGATCGAGCATTTTTTTAAAAGCGCGCCTGCCGACCTGACAGAGGCACCCCGTAGAACAGATAATCCTCGGTCGGCAAGAATGTCCATGACCTGAACATGGATTGAAGCGTCAGTTTTACAGACTTCCACAAATAGCCAAAACCGTCAGCAAAGGAGTCCATGAGACGGTACGGCACCCAATCGGCGTTGCCCTTGGTTGCCGATATTTTCGCGTGCTCAGCTTTCCTTGCGTCCGGATGTCACGCCAATTGCGGTTTTTGTCTGCGGTGTTGCGCTCGACGGGCCGACCGGAAAAGCGCTTTTGCTGAGAATTTCACCGCTCTCATCGACGACCAGACGAAAGGCGCGGCCTTCGTGGCGAAACGTCAATCGCCAACGACCGGCATCCGCGTCGGCCCCTGCTTCGCACAGAGATGTAATCTGACCATCTTGCATGCGGGTACGGATTTCTTCGGGCGGCAGATCAAACGCTTTGGACAGGACTTCCGCGTCCACGATGAACTGATCCCCGTTCCGCTCGACCTTGGTCATAACTTGTCTCGCCAGAAATCATTGGCGGCGGCCACGGTGGCGAAATGCGTCGCGACCACTTGACTGGCCGCGATCAGCGCGTCGGAATCCTCGGCATAAACCGGGCGCAACCTGTCGCGAACCTCTGCATCCGGTTGTGTCAGCTTGACCGCCACCCGCGAGAGTTTGACGGCAAGATCATAGCCTTCTTCGGGCGTCGCGGTCTTCAGTGTCGGCAGCCAGCTTGTCATCGGTTTTTCCTTCCGTATCAGGTGGGTCTTCTGTGCGTATGACGCGCCATGCGGCACCCTCGGGATCATCGAACTGGTCGTTCCACAACGCCCAGAAAAAGGCAGCAAGGCCCATCAAGCCCAGGCTGATCGACAAGGGTATAAGCAGCATCAGGCTCATGTCCCCTCTCCGGCAATCGCCTGATAGGCGTGCCATGTGCCGTGTCCCAGAACCGGAAAGACGACGATCAACCCGATCAGTCCCGTCACAAGCGACAGCGCCAGACCAAGCGCAACGATAAGACCCCAGCCCAGCATCGGGCGAAGATTCTGAAGGGTCATGACAAAGCTCTGACCAATCGCGGTCAGCGCATCGGTTCTGCGCGACACCAGCATCGGAATGGAAAATACGCTGATCGCAAAGGCAAAACCTGCGAACAACGCTCCGACGAAAGAGCCGGTGACGATCAGCGCCCAGCCTCGAAACGTCGTGAAGGCGTTGGCAAGCGCATCCGCCGCCCCGGGGAAGGGTTTCAGCCCGAAAAACAACGCATAAAGCAGGTCAGCTGCTCGAAGCCAGAACAGGATGAGCAGACCCAGCATCAATCCCGCATAGGCCAACTGCCCCCCCGAGGCCGGACGAAATACCACCATGGTGGAAAAGTCCGCCCGTTCCCCCTGCGTCTGTCGGCGGCTTTTTTCATAAAGTCCGATGGCCAGAAACGGGCCAACAATAAGAAACCCCGCGATTGCAGGCAGCGCCAGATACAGTAGCTGACTGGCGTACAGGGCCCAGAGGACGGCATAGGAAATCAGCGTCAGGATCAGCCCGTAGGCAAGGCTGGACACAGGAGCCATCCGCAGGTCACGCCAGCCCTTTGCCAACCAGTCCATAGCAGAGGATTCCGGCAGGTTGCGCGCATAGGGCGATGCAGGGCGGTCCGGCTTGCGGACGGTCGGTAGTGGTTCCAGCATCGCTGTCTCCTTTTCAGCAGGCGCGCTTGGCAGGCATCATTCCTGCGGCTTCGCGGCATTCGGGTTGCGATCGCAGGGCAACGGTCAAAAGATGCGCATTCGCTCCGATGAACAGCGTCACGGCCGTCAGAGACGCCCCGATTGCCAGCCATTTTTGCGCAGATCGTGTCATTGCGGATCACCGGCATCGTCGCCAAGCCGCGCGACATAGACGGTCAGAAGGTTGATCTCGGCGTCGGACAACCGGCCGGACCAGGCGGGCATCACACCCATACGGCCCTGTTTCAGCGTTGCCATGACCGTGTCCACATCCTGCCCGTAGATCACGGATGTGTCGGTCAATGAGGGCGCGCCGATCTCAAGGCCCCCTTCACCGGCTTCACCATGGCAGGAACTACAGTTTTCGGTGAACAGGATGCCAGCCGGGCTTTCGAAATCGACAGAGCCGTCCGGCAAATCTGCAACAAATTGCGCAAGCGATGCGCGTTCTGACCGGTCCATCCAGTCAAAGGCAGGCATTTCCGCGTAGCGCGTATCGGGGTCTTCGGTGTTGATCCCGTGATGAAGCGTCAGAGCGATCTCCTCGGGATCGCCGCTCCACAACCAGGCATTATCGGTAAGGGCCGGGAATCCGGGCCCGCCTTCCCCGTTGGTCCCGTGGCAGGCCGCACAATTATCCGCAAACAACCGCGAGGCGGCAGGCATCGCGAGGGCCATTAAGGCGTCGTCGGATTGCAGAGCATCGAACTCTGCGCTTTCAAAGCGCGACATCCAGTTCTGGCGATTGTCGGTAAGGTTTTGATAGCCCTCAATCGCCTGCTCGCCTTGGTCCAGCCCCAGAAGTCCGGGCGTATAGCTGTTGCCGGTCGGCCATGCGGGAAGAAGGATCCACGCAATCACTGCGTAAACGTGGGTTACGATCAGCGCCCAGATCACGATTTTCGGAAATGCCGTGTTCAGTTCGGTGATGCCGCCCCAATCGTGGCCGGTGGTATCGTAGCCGCTGACGGGATCAATCGCGCGCTCACCAGTCTTGGGATCGGCACCGGGCAGCTCTTTGGGATCGGTGGTATTACTCATCGCTGCGCTGCTCCTTCAAAATGGAACGCGCCGCCCTGTCATGCGCCGCGCGGCGCGACGGGTTGTAAGCGCGAATGACAACGATCACGAAAAACCCCATCAGCCAGATCAGGCCGACGGTCTTGGACAGGTACACAAGCGTATCATGGGTCATTGTCCACCCTCCGTCAGGATTTGATAGGGCGCGTCTGTCAACGTGCCAAGCGACTGCAAATAGGCCACAACCGCATCCATCTCTGTCAGGCGCGACGGATCGCCGTCAAAGTCGCGGGCTGCGGGCCGCTCGCCGTAGCGTTCAATAAATCCGTCCATCGCGTCGCTGTCGGGGCGGCTTTGCGCTGCGGCATCAGCGTCGGCCGCCGCGATCATCGCCTCGTCGTAAGGGACACCAAGACGGGCCAGCGTGGCCAGCGACGGGGACAACAGTTCCGTATCCAGCGACCGTGTAAGCCAAGGATAGGATGGCATGATCGATGCCGGGACGACGTCGCGCGGATTGATCAGATGCGCCACATGCCAGGCATCGGAATATTTTTCGCCCAGACGGGCCAGATCCGGGCCGGTCCGCTTGGACCCCCACAACATCGGATGGTCATATGCGCTCTCTGATGCCAGCGAATAGGGGCCGTAACGGTCCAGCTCATCGGCAAGGCTGCGCACCATCTGGCTGTGACAGGCATAGCACCCTTCGCGGATATAGATTTCGCGACCGGCCAGTTCCAACGGCGTGTGCGGGCGCAGATCATCGGGCAACTCAACCGTCTCGTCGATGGTGAAGAGCGGCGCGATCTCGACGATTCCGCCGACAGATGCGGCAAGGATGATCGCCGCGACCAGTCCCATGGAGATCTTTTCGAGATTGTAATGCAGTTTCAACATGGGTTCACTCCGCCGGTTGCGCGACTAGTGGGCGGTCGGTGGCATGTCCCACCGCTCTGCGCATCGTGACACGGCAATTCCAGGCGCAGATCACCGCCCCTGCCAGAAACAGCCCGCCGCCGATTGTGCGCAGCAGGTAATAGGGTGCCATTGCCTCGACCGATTCAACAAAGCTGTAGGACAGCGCGCCGTTTTCCTCGTAGGCGCGCCACATCAGCCCTTGGGTGATGCCCGCGTTCCACATCGAGATGACGTAGATAAGCGTGCCCGACACCGCCAGCCAGAAATGCCACTCCACCGCAGTTGCCGAGGCCATGTCAGTCTTGCCGCTCAACTGCGGGACGATGGTGTAGATCGCGCCAAAGACGATCATCGCGACCCATCCCAACGTGCCGGAATGCACATGACCCACCGTCCAGTCGGTGTAGTGCGACAGCGAATTGACCGGGCGAATGGCCAGGAACGATCCCTCGAATGTCGAAAGCCCGTAGAACACCGCCGCCACGAACATGAACCGCAAGGTCGCGTCGTCGCGCACCTTGTGCCAGGCCCCGTTGAGGGTGGCGATGGCATTGCCGGCCGACGCCCAGCTTGGCACCAGCAACATGATCGAGAAGGTCATGCCCAGTGTCTGGGCCCAGAACGGCAGCGCCGTGTAGTGCAGATGGTGCGACCCGACCCAGATGTAGAAGAACACGATCCCCCAGAAGCTGACAATCGACAGCCGATAGGACCAGATCGGGCGTCCCGAACGGACCGGCAGGAAGTAGTAGAGCATCCCGAGGAACCCTGATGTCAGGAAAAAGGCGACGGCATTGTGCCCGTACCACCACTGCACCATCGCATCCTGCACGCCGGCCCAGATCGGAAAGCTCTCTGCCGAGGTCCACTGCACCGGGAGTGCAAGATTGTTGACGATGTGCAGCATGGCCACGACCAGGATGAAGGCCAGATAGTACCAGTTGGCGACGTAGATATGCGGCTCGTTCCGGCGGGCGAGCGTCCGCAGGTACAGCACGAAATATGTTACCCAGATCACCACCAGCCAGATGTCGGCATACCATTCGGCCTCGGCATATTCCTTGGATTGGGTTGATCCCAACATGTATCCGGTGACGGCCCAGACGCAGAACAGGTTATAGCCGATCAGCACGGCCCAGGGGCTGACGGAGTCGGCCAGCCGCGCGCGGGATGTGCGTTGCAGGACGTGGAAGGACGTGGCGATCAACGCGTTGCCGCCAAACCCGAAGATGATGCCGGTCGTGTGGACGGGTCGCAGCCTGCCAAAGCTGGTCGCGGGCCAGGCCGGCGTGCCTTCGGGCCAGTAGAGCAAGGCCGCAACCCAGACACCGACAGCCATCCCGATCATTGCCCAGATAAGCGTCATCGAAATGCCGAAACGGGTGGGCGCGTCGTAATAGCGGCTCAGCCGGTCGGCTGGCGCTTCGGCCTCGTAAAGCGATCCGCCAAGGATGAACGCCAGTCCCAAACCAAGTGCGAGCGCCATGAAGCCATGCAACGACATGACCCCGTGGCCCGCCGCCGCTGCCATGACAAGGCCCATCAAGGCCAGCAGGATAGAGATCAGCAGACCAATTCGGCGTTCTGCTACTGTAAGCGATGCAGTCATGTTGTCCTGCCCTTTTCAGTCATGCCGCTGCCCGGACAGGCAGCGCAATATCGCGAAGTGTGGATTTGTTCAGATCCTCGATGAACCGGTTCTCTGCGTGGCGCAGCCGGGCTTTCAACCGGCAACAGCCGTTTATCGTGCAGTCGCCCCCGTCCGGTGCAAAGCATTCTACCAGCGCCTGACCTTCTTCAAGCAGCATCACGACATCGCCCAACCGTACCTCGGAAGGGCTGCGGCGCAAGACGGCCCCGCCATGCGCGCCGCGCCGGGTTTCGACGATGCCGCCATGGGCAAGCCGCTGCATGATCTTTGCCAGATGGTTGCGCGACAGGTTGAATTCCTTTGCCAGATCGGCGGTCGAAAACGCCTGATCGGGAGCACTTGCCATCCGCATCAGCATACGAAGCCCATAGTCAGTGAAGGAGGTGAATCTCATGTCATCCCGCTTTACCAAATAGGTATTTACAATACCAGATTAGCAGATGTAGCATCCGGTACAAGTTCAAATCGTGGAGGATCGTATGTCATCCGCCGAACCTGAGACTATACCCGCCCGACCGCCGCTGACTACCGCGATCTTGGCGCAGCGGGGCGTGAATGATGCCAAGCTGACAGATCTTGTGCAGAAATTCCATATCAACATGCGCGAAGATTTTGTTTCTGGCCCGACCTTCGCGGACCGGGGAGAAGACTGGAACGCGCATCTGTCGCGGATGGTTCTCGATCGCTCTGATGTCCGGTCGATTATCACGGCGCACGCGTCCTAAGCCAATCGGCCTGAACCTGTTCCCGCAACTCGAACCATGAAAGGACAGTCCATGTCCCAGCAACATCACCTGAAACCAACCAAAGCCCTTGTCGAGCGGCGGCGCGCCCTGGCACCGGACAGCGAAGATGCGTTTCGCGCGTTTTCGAAGGCCGTGTTTGCCGAAGGGGCGCTTGATAAACGCACCAAGCAGCTGATCGCGGTGGCGGTCGCCCATGTCACCCAATGCCCATGGTGCATTGAAGGCCATGTCAAGGCCGCGAACCGCGAAGGGGCCTCGGGCGAACAGATTATGGAGGCGATCTGGGTGGCCTCCGAAATGCGGGCCGGTGCTGCCTGGGCCCATGCTTTGCAGGCGGTTGACCTGATCGACGATGAAGACACGCAGGACAGCTGATGCCCGCCCGCCCGCCTGTCCCCGAAACCCCGGCCGAGCGGATACGCATCAAGCGTGTCTACCGCGCAGCGCGGGTGTCGGATGGCAAGCGGATTCTGGTTGACCGTCTTTGGCCGCGCGGCGTGGCGCAAGACCGCGCCCGCCTGTTCAACTGGTGCAAGGACATCGCACCAAGCGACGGGTTGCGACACTGGTTTCATGCCAATCCCGATCATTGGCAGGAATTCAGAACACGTTACGAAGCGGAACTCGCCACGCGCGACGATTTGACTCGCGAGCTTGCCGGATATGCGCGCGATGATGTCGTCACGCTGCTTTACGCCTCGAAGGACGAGGAACATAACAATGCCATCGTGTTGCGGAATTACCTGCGCGGATGGCTCCGAATAGGAGGCGAAGAATGACAGGCAGACACTCTGGGATCTCATTGCGAACGCCAGTTTGCGACCTGCTTGGTTGCGATGTGCCCATTCTGCTTGCCGGCATGGGCGGCGTATCCCGATGGGAACTGGCGGCGGCGGTGGCCAATGCGGGCGGCTACGGGATGCTGGGGATGGTACGCGAAGACCCGGACCTGATCGCTGCCGAGGTCACCGCATTGCAGGCTGCCACCGATCGGCGCTTTGCGGTCAATCTGATCCCCGCCGCGACCGAGCCGGGGCTGCTGGATGCGCAGATTTCACGATGCCTTGATCTTGGCGTGCCTGCCTTCTGTTTCTTCTGGGATGTGTTGCCGAAAATCGTCGCCCGCGTGAAGCAGGCAGGCTGTCAGGTGCTGCATCAGGTTGGCACGTTGGAGGCCGCCAGTATGGCTGAGGATGCAGGCGCGGATGTGATCATCGCCCAAGGTGTCGAGGCGGGCGGCCATGTCCACGGACGCAGCCCTGCATTTGCGCTGGCAGAGCAGATCCTTGCACAGTCTAACCTGCCGGTTATCGTGTCGGGCGGGATCGCGACTGGCGAAGGGCTGGCGGCTGCGCTGGCAATCGGCGCAAGCGGCGTGCAATGCGGGACAGCCTTTCTGGCAACAAGGGAATCCTTCGCCCACCCCTATCACAAATCCCGCATCGTCGAGGCGACGGGGGATGACACGGTGCTGACGGACGTTTTTGTGCTCAACTGGCCAAAAGGCGCGGCTGTACGGGTGATCGCCAACAGCGTGACGGATGGCCTGAGCGGCGACTATCTTGGTCACGATCCTGACACCTTGCCGCGTGAGGCGATTGCCTGGGACGACGATCAGCCTCGTTTGCGGTTCAGTACGGATTCACCGCTGCGGACAACAACCGGCGATCTTGAAGCGATGGCGCTTTTCGCCGGACGCAGCGCCGGACGTATAAGTGATATTCCGCACGCGGCCGACCGCCTTGGCGGCATGGTCGCGCAGGCACAGCATATCCTTGACGCCACCCTTCGTAACGAACCCAAGGACATCCCATGAGTGACAAATTCGAAAGCTTCGCCTGCAACAGCGGCTTTAGCTCGCCCGGCGGGCCTGCCGCCAAAAACACCCCGACTGACCCGAAAAACCCGGAGCATGTCGCACTCTGGCGCAAGGCCGAGCGCAAACGCCTGCGCGCAGAACGCCAGGATCTGTCCGTAGCGCAGCGCACGGAAATCGGCTCGGCATTGGCGGGCCACTTGAAACAGATCCTCAACGACCGTTTTGATGGTGCGAAAGGCATGGTTTTTTCCGCCTATTGGCCGATCAAAGGCGAGCCTGACCTGCGCCCGCTGATGGCCGAGTTGCACGAGGCGGGCGTCACCGTCGCCCTGCCCCTGGTGGAGACGAAGGCGGCCCCGCTGACTTTCCGCCTCTGGACCCCCGAAACGCGCATGGTGCGTGGTGACTGGAACATTCCCGTCCCGCCCCCGGATGCACCCGTCGTCACGCCGGATATAACGCTGGCCCCGCTCATCGGTTGGACGACGGACGGCTTTCGTCTGGGCTATGGCGGCGGGTATTTCGACCGGACACTGGCGGCGCTGGACCCAAAGCCCTTTGCCATAGGCATAGGCTTTGAAACCGCACATATTGCGACGATCCACCCACAGCCCCACGACATCCCGCTTGATCTTATCCTGACCGAGACTGGCTTGCGAAGCGTTGAAAGATGAAATACACGTCTGAAAAACGGGCAGGTGACACCTGAATTGCCTGAAATTTCACCGTCCGACGAAAACCTTTCCAAACGCAAAGAACCAGTATGAACAGCATAGACGAAAAGCTGCAACCCATCCTTGCCGAAGTGCTACGGCGCAATAGCGGAGAGCCGGAATTTCACCAAGCCGTTCACGAGGTCATGGAAAGCCTTGGCCGGGTCGTGGCGAAACACCCCGATTATCTGGAACAGGCACTGATCGAACGCATTTGCGAACCCGAGCGCCAGATCATTTTCCGCATTCCCTGGGTGGATGATCAAGGTCAGGTCCAGATCAATCGTGGCTTTCGCGTGCAGTTCAATTCAGCGCTTGGCCCTTACAAGGGCGGCATGCGGTTCCACCCTTCGGTGAATCTGGGGATCATAAAGTTCCTCGGGTTTGAGCAGTGCTTCAAGAACGCCTTGACCGGCCTGCCCATCGGCGGCGGCAAGGGCGGCGCGGATTTCGATCCCAAGGGAAGATCAGATGGCGAGATCATGCGCTTCTGCCAGTCCCTGATGATCGAACTTCATCGCCACCTGGGCGAACAGACCGATGTGCCTGCGGGCGATATTGGTGTAGGCGGGCGCGAAATCGGCTATATGTTCGGCCAATACAAGCGTCTGACCAACCGCTACGAAGCCGGGGTTCTGACTGGCAAGGCATTCGCCCATGGCGGGTCGCGCGCCCGGACCGAGGCCACAGGTTTCGGCAACACCTATTTTACCAAGGCGATGCTTGAAACCCGGAAAACCAGTTTCGACGGCAAGCGCGTGGTGGTGTCAGGGTCGGGCAATGTCGCGATTCATACCATCGAGAAAGTGCAGTCCTTCGGCGGCACGGTCATCGCATGTTCGGATTCCAGCGGTTATGTCATCGACGAAAACGGGATCGATCTTGCCCTGTTGCAAGACGTCAAGACAGTCTGTCGCAAACGCATCTCGGAATACGCGAAACGCCGGGGCGATGGTGTGCATTTCATTCCGGTCGACAAAGGCTCAATTTGGGATGTGCCGTGTGACGTGGCGATGCCATCCGCCACCCAGAACGAACTTTCCGGAAAAGATGCCAAGACCTTGGTGAAAAACGGCGTTCAGGCCGTGGGCGAAGGCGCAAACATGCCCTGTACCCCCGAAGCCATTCGCATCCTGCGCGAGGCGGGCATCCTGTTCGGACCGGGCAAGGCGGCAAATGCCGGCGGGGTTGCGACCTCTGCGCTGGAAATGCAGCAGAATGCCAGCCGCGACCGCTGGACCTTTGCCCAGACCGAAGCGCGTCTTGCACAGATCATGCAAGGCATTCACGACCGTTGCGCGGAAACCGCCGATGAATATGGTGCCCCCGGCGACTATGTTCTTGGTGCCAACATCGCGGGCTTTGTGCGTGTGGCCAAAGCGATGCGGATGCTGGGCGTTATCTGAGAATACGCCGCATCCGCCCTAGGGTGCGGCCTCGGTAGGTTTCAGGCGTTCCAGATCACCGATCCAAGATCCTTCGTGTCGTAGCCTCCATATGCTGCGGCACGATTTGAAAACTGATTGGTTCGGCAAAACGCCATGAGCCTCTGAACGGCCTCGTCGAACCAAGCCTTGCGGTCGACGAGCAGAGCGAATTGCTCTTCCACAATTGGGCTGAATTCGAGACCGTAGCTGCGCGCGACGGCCTCGAGCCCGAAGGTGACATCGGCATCGCCGCGCCGGACGGCTTCAACCGCTTCGTCCTCGGTGCGGGCCAAGGCGGCGAATTCCAGCTTCGACAGGTCCAGCCTTTCCTTTGCGGCCAATTCCCGGAACAGCGTATCGGTGCCGGATTCCGCCTGACGGGGAACCATGCGCAGTCCGGCCACATCCGACAGGCCCACAGGTTTTGCCCTTCCAGTCCGAAAAACAAGCCCTCGACGCCGTGTTGCAAAGGAGATCAGCACCGCATTCTGATCGGCGGCCGAAACGGAAACGACGGGCACATTCCAGCGATCCGTTTTCGCGTCGTGAATATGCAGACCTGTGGCCACGCCTTCGCCGCGAACGAAGCGTTCCAGCCCGTCAAGCGAGCCATCGAAAAAGCTGGCCAGCCCACAGCGTGATTGCCGGATCGCCCAATCCAGAAGCGGATCGTGACTGCCCAGCACGATCGGAGGGCGCACCGTTGCTCTGGTTGGCGTTTTGGACAGGCTGCCGGATTGCGCCTGCTCAATCCACTGTCGGATTTCTGCCGCAGGAAAAAGCAGCTTTCCAGTCGCTTTTGAGCAGGGCACCGCCCCGGAAGCCGCAAGATCATAGACCTTGCGTTCCTTGAGCCGCAGCAATTCAGCCAGTTCCTTGACCGTCAGGTACTCATGGTCTGGAAAGGCAGGTCCAGTCATCGTGATCCGTTCAATTTGTCGGGGCGGTCGTCGCCACCCCGACAAGACTATCAATTCTCTGGTGCGTTTGGAAAGAACAACTGCTGATCGGCCACTTTGAAGGCTGCGATCGCGTCCTGCCCCTCGCCTGACAAAAGCCAGTCGGCGAATGTCTGGGCGTCGTCCACGTTGACCTCTGGGCATTTTTCCGGGCTGACCGGGATCACGCCGTATTGGTTGAACATATCTTCATCGCCCTGCACCTGAATGGCATAGTCCTGCTTGTTCTCGAAGCTGATCCAGGTGGCGCGGTCGGTCATTACATAGGCGCCCATGCCAATTCCGGCATTCAGCGTCGCCCCCATGCCAGAGCCTGTCTCGCGGTACCAATCACCGCTTGCCGCCGTCGGATCGACACCGCTGTCGGACCAGAGCGAAACCTCTTTCTTATGCGTGCCGCTGTCATCCCCCCGCGAGGCGAAAAGCGCGCCTTTCTCTGCGATCTGTGTCAACGCGCCTTGAACGTCGTCCATTCCGCCGACGCCGGCCGGGTCAGCGTCCGGGCCGACGATCACGAAGTCGTTGAACATCAGATCGGTGCGCTCTGTGCCGAAACCCGCCTCGACGAACGCCTCTTCCGAGGCTTTGGCATGCACCAGCAACACATCGCCATCGCAGTTCTCGGCGTTCTTGATCGCCTGACCGGTGCCAACCGCGACCACGTTGACCTGAATGCCGGTCTTGTCCTGAAAAATCGGCAGCAGATAGTCGTACAATCCCGAATTCGCGGTCGAGGTGGTGGATTGCACGATGATGGATTGGTCCTGCGCCCACGCCGCGCCTGTCAGAATCAGCGCGAGCGTGGTTGCTCCGATTGTGGTTCTCAGCATTTGGTATCTCCCAATTTCAGATTTGCTGTGTCAGACGACAATTCTGCCGTTCAGGTAGTTCCGCGCCGCTTCGCTTTGCGGTTCGGGAAAGAAGTCAGCCGCCGCGCTATGTTCGGCAACGCGGCCGCGATGCAGGAACACGACGTCATCGGCGATGCGCCGCGCCTGTCCGACATCATGGGTTACAAAGACGATCCGGACGCCACGGCTGCGGGCCTCGTTCACGATGCTTTCGATCGCCAAAACCGAGGCCGGATCAAGGCTGGCCGTCGGCTCGTCAAGAAACAGAACCTCTGGATCGGTGGCCAACGCGCGCGCCAGCGCCAACCGCTGTGCCTCGCCACCCGACAGCAAACGCGCAGGCTGATCGGCCTTATGGGACAGGCCAACATGATCCAGCAAACGGTGCCGCCGCGCCTTGTCCTTCCCGCGTGATTTCAGCACGAAATCAATATTGGCCGCCACCGACCGCCGTAGCAGCACCGGCTTTTGAAAGACCAGCGCCTGCCGGGCTGTCACCTCGCAAGGTGCCTGGCTACCCCAGTTGATCCGGCCAGAGGTTGGCTGCATGAGACCGTGCAACAGCTTCAGAAGCAGGCTTTTTCCGGCCCCGTTGGACCCCATGATCATGGTGCAGCCGCTTGTACCAAGGTCCAGCGCCAGATCGTCCAGAACGGTGGTCTCTCCGAAGCGCAGTGTCAGGTCGCGCACTTGCAGCGGCCCAAGCGCCTTGGGCTGCGCGCGGACCGCTGCCTGTATCGGCGTGATGAGTGCTGCGTCAGACATAGGCTTGCCTTGCAGCGGTCATCCGCACCGATTGCACGGCTGCATTCACGCCAAGGGCGATGACCAGCAGGATGATGCCAAGCGCCAGCGCCAGTGCCAGATCGCCTTTCGAGGTTTCCAACGCGATTGCCGTTGTCATCACGCGTGTGAGGTGATCGATATTGCCGCCCACAATAATGACAGCGCCGACCTCGGCCACGGCGCGGCCAAACCCGGCAAGCCCGACTGTCAAAAGCGAATAGCGCGCGTCCCACAGAAGCGCCTGCACGGCCTGCAACCGTGTCAGGCAAAGCGAACGGAACTGCTCGGCATATTCTGCATGCAAGTCCTCCAGCACCTGCCGCGACAAGGCCGCCACGATGGGCGTGATCAAAATTGTCTGCGCGATGATCATCGCCGTCGGGGTGTAGAGCAGCCCGAGAAAGCCCAGCGGGCCGGAGCGCGACAGGTGCAGGTAGACCAGCAGCCCGACCACTACGGGCGGCAATCCCATCAGGGCATTCATCACGATCAACACCGCATTCCGGCCGCGAAAGCGACCAATCGCGACAAGCGCTCCGACCGGCAGACCGATGAGGCAGGCAATCGCCGTCGCCGTCAGGCTGACGCGCAGCGACAGCAGAACGATCTCCAACAGATCCGCGTCGCCGGACAGCACCAGCGCGACAGCAACTCCCAAGGCGTCACCGATGTTTTGCAGGGCTTTCACCTATATGCATAATTTTCGTCACATGGATAGGTATGCAGCTAAATGGCAGAAGTTCAAGGCTGGTCTTGCTGCAATTTTGGCGGCATAGTCACGAAAAATAGCAATTTTTACCGTGAGGCGACATGAAAACACTACTGCATAATTTCCGGCGGTCGCGATGAGTAAGACAGCGGAGCTGCGCCCCAACGAGCGCACTGTCGATCTTGCACCGGCTACTGACGCCACGCTGCGGTTCATCGGGACAATCCGAACCCCCTGGACCGATCGCGAGGATTGCCCCCGCCAAGGCCGCCTTGACGGACCCGAATGCCAGTTGGTGCTCGATCCGATCTGGCGGGATGGGCTGCTGGGGCTGGACGAATACGAGACGATCGAGGTGCTTTATTGGCTGGACAAAAGCCGCCGCGACCTGATCCGGCAAAGCCCCAAAAGCGACGGCCGGACAGTGGGAACATTTGCTCTGCGTTCGCCGGTGCGGCCCAATCCGATTGGCACGTCCATGGTCAAACTGCTGCGGATCGAGAACGGCACATTGCATGTGCAGGGTCTGGACTGCCTTGACGGGACACCGCTGATCGACATCAAACCCGACCGCTGCGCCTTTACGCCGAAGGCCCCGCCCAAACCGGGCGATCGACAGGTTTCATCATAAAACGGATATGGGAAGAACAAGATGCACCGCAACGCAGTACTGGCTGTGATATTGGCCTGTGGTATAAGCCCGGCCGCGGCCGAAGACATTTCGCTTTATGCGGCAGGCAGCCTGAAAGCCGCGCTGTCCGATCTCGCTGAGGATTATACCGAGGCTTACGGCACCGGGGTCACACCGCAATTCGGCCCATCCGGGCTGATGCGCGAGAGGATCGAGGCAGGCGAGGCGGCGCATGTCTTTGCGTCGGCCAACATGCGCCACCCCGACACGCTGGCGCAGGCCGGCACGGGCGGGCCGGTGGCCCTGTTCGCGCGCAACAGATTGTGCGCATTGGCGCGCCCCGAAGTGACGGTCACGACTGACACGCTTTTGGACGTGATGCTGGATGGTGAAACACGGCTTGGCACATCGACACCCAAGGCCGATCCGTCCGGTGATTATGCGTTCGACCTGTTTGACAAAAGCGGCCACGCGGATGCGCTGAAGGCAAAGGCGTTGCAACTGACCGGTGGCCCGGACAGCGCCAAGCCGCCAGAGGGCCGGAACAACTATGCCTGGGTGCTGGACAGTGATCAGGCTGACATTTTCCTGACCTATTGCACCAATGCCGTGCTCGCCAAAACCGAAGTGCCGGATCTTCAGATCGTGCAAGTCCCCGAGGCGCTGTCGGTCGGTGCCGATTACGGCTTGATCGTGCTGGACGGAGCGCCGCCAGAGGCGTGGAAGCTGGCGCTGCATATCTTGTCGCCCGCCGGACAAGCGGTGCTGGCCGAATACGGTTTTGACGCAAGCGCTGTCGCGAAAGGTGACTGAGATGCGCTTTCTTCTGATTGTTCTCGCCCTGCTTGCCCTGCCCGCCTCGGCGCGCACCGTTGTTGACAGCGCCGGGCGCACGGTCGAAATCCCCGACGAGGTGAACACGGTCTTCGCCGCGGGTCCGCCGGCTGCGATCCTTGTCTATACCATGAAACCCGAGGCGCTGACCGGCTGGCCGCGCGCCTTGCGCCCGGAAGAACAGGACTACATTGCCGAACCTTACCGTGACCTGCCTGAAACCGGGCGCATTACAGGACGCGGCGGCGAGGCAAATCTGGAACGTGTGTTGCAGATCAAGCCGGACCTCATCATTGATTTCGGATCGGTCCGCGACACCTATATCGATCTCGCCAACCGCGTGCAGGAACAGACCGGCATCCCTTACCTTCTGATTGACGGACGGTTCGAGAATACCGCCGCAGCCATGCGGATCGTTGGCGAGGCGCTTGGCGTTCCGGAACGCGGCGAGGCACTGGCGACGGATGTAGAGGCGACGTTCAAACGGATTGACGCGATGCTTGCGGACGTCCCCGAAGAAGAGCGTCCCCGTGTCTATCTCGCCCGTGGCCCCGATGGGCTTGAGACCGGGATGAAAGGCTCGATCAACACCGAGATCATCGAACGCGCAGGCGGGCGCAACGTCGCCGATGATGGCGGTGCGACACGCGGGCTGGTGCAATCCTCGATAGAACAGGTGATCGTGGCGAACCCCGATACAATCGTCACATGGGATCCGAACTTCTACAGCAAGGTTTTCGACGATCCGCTTTGGCAAGGCATTGACGCGCTGCGCGACGGTCGGGTCCACCTGTCCCCGACCGCACCCTTCGGCTGGATCGACCGGCCGCCATCGGTCAATCGGATGATGGGGCTGATCTGGATGGCCGGTTTGCTCTATCCCGAACGGTGGGACGGCGATCTGCGCGAAGACACCCGTGCCTTCTACAAGCTCTACTATCATGTCGATCTGAGTGACGAGGAATTGGGGAGGCTCCTTGAATGGACGCAGGGAAGATCACCGATGTAAGCCTGCACCGTCCCGCGATCACGCTGACCGGGGGGCTGGCGCTGTGTCTTGCGGTGCTGGCTTTTGGGGCCGTGATGATCGGGCCTTACGGTTTGACGCCGACCCAAACGCTGGCGGCATTGTCAGGCCGGGGTGATCCGCAGGCGCAGATCGTCGTCTGGAACATCCGCCTGCCGCGCGTGGCGGCGGCGCTGCTGGTCGGGGCCGCACTGGCGGCTGCCGGCGCAAGCTATCAGGCGCTGTTTCGCAATCCTTTGGTATCGCCGGACATTCTGGGGGTGTCGGCAGGCGCAGGCCTTGGGGCGGTTGCCGGTATCTTCCTGTCTCTGCCCGTAGCGGCAATCCAAGCCACAGCCTTTGCGGGCGGCATGGTTGCGGTGGGTTTCGTCACGCTTGTTGCCGCCCTCGTGCAGAACACCGACCGGACACTGACTTTGGTGCTGATCGGTGTGGTGATCGGCGCATTGGCTGGGGCCGCGACATCGCTGCTCAAGGTGACCGCCGACCCTTACGACCAGTTGCCCGCTATCACTTTCTGGCTTCTGGGGTCTCTGGCTGCGACGACAACCGAAGACATCCTGCCTGCCCTGCCCATGGTGCTGATCGGGCTGGTGCCTCTGGCTTTGCTGCGCTGGCGGATCAATGTTCTCAGTCTTGGCGACGAAGAGGCGCGCGCGTTAGGGATAGAGGTGGCGCGGACGCGATTTTTGGTCATCGCCTCGGCCACGATGATCACCGCAAGCGTCACGGCGCTGGCCGGTGTCGTGGGCTGGGTTGGGCTTGTCATCCCGCATATCGCGCGGATGCTGGTCGGTCCCGGCTTTGGAAGGCTGCTGCCCGCCTCGATCCTGATCGGTGCCAGCTATTTGCTGATCGTCGACACGCTGGCACGGACCATCGCGCAGGTCGAGGTTCCCCTGGGCATCCTGACGGCCGTCATTGGCGCACCATTTTTCGTTTGGCTGCTGGCGCGCGGTCGGCACGGATGGTCGTGATGCTGAAGGCGCAGAGCCTATCCATCGGCTATGGCAAGACCCGGATCGGGTCTGGGCTGGAATTGACCGTGCAAAGCGGCGATATTCTGTGCCTCCTGGGGCCAAACGGGTGCGGCAAGACCACGCTGTTCCGGACGCTTCTGGGTCTGTTGCCCGCCCTGTCCGGCACTGTGATGTTGGGTGGCAAGCCGATCACGGCACAGACCCGTGCCGAGATCGCGCATCAGGTCGCTTATGTGCCACAGGCACATGCCCCGCCCTTTCCTTTTGAGGCGCTTGAGGTTGTTCTTATGGGCCGCACCGCGCGGCTTGGCCTGTTCGGGCAGCCCGGCCGTAACGATCGCGCCATCGCGCGCAACGCGATGGACCGGTTGGGCATCGGGGGTTTGGCGCACAGGGATTATTCGCGATTGTCGGGCGGGCAGCGCCAGCTTGTGCTGATTGCGCGTGCGCTGGCGCAGGAAGCGCCCTTGATTGTCATGGACGAACCCACGGCCAGCCTTGATTTCGGCAATCAGGCGCAGGTTCTGGCGCAAATCGCGGGGCTTGTTCAGGATGTTGCCACCCGGGGCTGCGCCGTGATCCTGTCGACGCACAATCCGGATCAGGCCTTCGCGCTGAATGCCCAGGTTTTACTGATGAAAGACGGCGTCAGACAGGCACAGGGTTCGGCCCATGAGGTGCTGACAGATGCCAGCCTGAGCAATGTCTACGGCATCCCCGTCTCGGTCGAGACGACATCCTCTGGCCGCAAGGTCTGTTTGCCGTCGCTGGCCTGTCAGTCTGCACCCACAATTACATCTGACGCCTTGACGATCGCATGAGCCGTCTTGCCTACTTCAAGCCCCAGATCAGCGACAGAGGCGTTTGTGATCATCGCCGTCACAACTGTGTCGCCGCCAAGGTTGATCTGTACGGTCGAATTGACCGCGCCCTTGTCGATCGAAGCCACTGTTCCGGTCAATTTGTTCCGTGCGCTCAGTTTCATAATTTGCTGCTCCTTCTGTTTGGTTTCAGGTGTTAGAGTGCCATATCAGCAAATACAACTCTGCACGTGACGAACCCTACAGGAGCGGCAGCGGCCGAATGAAGCACGATGAGTGACCATCCGGGAAACGGGTTTCGCTTCGATTTGCCCGAGGCGAATGGCGCGCTCGGCGATGTCGGAACGTTGCTGCCGCTGGTGATCGGGTCAATTGCCTTGATTGGCCTGTCAGCCCCGCATGTGTTGCTAAGCTTCGGACTTTTCTACATCGCCACCGGCGTGATTTACCGCCTGCCGATCCCGGTCCAGCCGATGAAGGCCATCGCCGCCGTGGCGCTGGTAAGCGAGGTGACACCCGGCGCGCTCGCCCTCAGCGGTGTGTTGATCGGAAGCGCGCTTTTGTTTCTTGGTGGTAGCGGCATCATCGACCGGTTGGCGCGATTGGTGCCTCAATCCGTACTGTCGGGGCTGCAACTGGGGCTGGGGCTGGCCCTTGGCTGGATTGCGCTTGGCCTTATGAAAGATCAGATGATCATCGGGGCGTTGTCATTGGGCATTGCCATGGCGGCCCTCAGGATCGGGACGCATGCCGCGCTTGCAACCATCCTGAGTGGCGTCGTGCTGGGCCTTGTATTCGGTCGAGCGGATTTGGTCCAACTCAGCATGCCACAAGGCACCGACTGGATGCCGTCGGTCCCTACGGTCAAAGACATCCGCATGGCTGTCACCGATCTTGCATTGCCGCAGTTCGCCCTGACATTGACCAATGCGGTTTTCCTGACCGCCCTGGTGGCGCAGGATCGTTTCGGACCATCCGCCGCCCATGTCACGCCGCGCAAGCTGTGCCTGACATCCGGTGCTGCCAATCTGCTGCTATCACCTCTGGGCGCACTGCCAATGTGTCATGGCGCAGGCGGAGTGACCGCACATCATCGCTTTGGCGCAAGAACCGGCGGCGCGCCCGTCATGCTGGGGGCAAGCCTTCTGCTACTGGCGCTGCTTCCGGCCCCGCTGCGCGATGGTGCCTTGTCCTCCATACCCGCCGCCACGCTAGGGGCGCTTCTGCTGATTGCAGCGGTAGAGCTTGCTGCCAACCGTCGCCTTGTCGACGCGCGCCCGTCCTGTCGCCCCGTTATCGCAATCACGGCACTCGCAACGGTCTTTGCGAACCCCCTGTTTGGCCTTGTCCTTGGCACAATCGCCGAAATCCTGCGGAAACTGCTGCTGATCCGCTTGAGGCGTCAAAGCAGGTAGCAACATCACAGGTATTGCCGAACCGTTGGGATTTGCGAACGCCCCGAAACCTCAAAAGTGAGAACACAGAGGCCGATCAAGCCCTAACCGTCAAACCAGATCTCCATAGCGAAACGCTTCGTACTCGCCGCGACCAAGTCGCCATATATCATCGCGCAACGCGGCGTCGGAAATCAACAAGCGCCGCCGGGCAAGCTGGCCAGGGCTTCGACCTCGACCAGAAATTCGGGGCGGGTAAATCCGCTGACAATAACCAGGGTCGAGGCCGGTTTTGTCTTCAGGTCCGCCACCCAGCGGTCGCGGACCGCCATATAGGCGGCCATGTCCTCGCGCCGTGTGACGAAGGCCGAAAACCGCAACACATGCGCAATATCCGCGCCGGCATCTTGCAGAATGGCACGGATATTGCTGAAGCAGATCTCAGCCTGAGCCTGCACATCGGCGGGGATGCTTCCGTCAGCGTTCAGGCCCAGCTGGCCAGAGGTGGCGATCAGGCCGCCGGCGCTGGTGCCATGGGCGTAATCGCCGAAAGGCGCGGGCATTTGTGCAGGGTTGTGAATTTTCATGTAACAAGCTCCGCTTTCAGCAGGCCGCAGCGCATCAAGAAAAGCTGCGTGACCTCGTCATTGATCCGCGACATGTCCAGGGGTTGATCCGGCCCGACATTGAACAGGACTCGGCTTTGCTGTTCGTATTCTGCATAATGCTGCGTCACCGCCCACATGTTGATCTGAAACAGCAAGGGGTCGACAGGAGCGATCTTTCCTTCATCGATCCAATTGCGGATCACCGCGGAGGCCTCTTCCGTCGCAGCCTTCAACTTGGGCCAGTGTTCGTTCATCTCCGGGGCACCTCGGGCCATCTCGTTGACAAAGAGACGCGAGAACTCCGGATGTTCGACAGCGTGCCGAAGCTTGCGCGTGATATAGGCGCGGATTGCCGTTTCGGGGTCGTCCTGGGCGGAAGAAATGAAAAACAACGCCCTCCATTCGGAAAAAATGAAACTGAGAACCTCTTGATACAAGTCCTCTTTGCTGGAGATGTAGTAGTGTAACTGCGCCTTGGTGATCCCGGCGGCATCGGCAATGGCTCGGGTAGACGTCCCGGCCAGCCCGTTGCGGGCGAACTCCCGAAGGGCACCGTCGCGGATGGCAGCCCTTATCCGGGACCGTTTTTCCTTTGCAACGCTCATGTTGCTGTCCTCTGCTCAGGAGGCCCGCCGAAACCGGGGTTGTTTTTCGCCTGAACGAACACCCTGCCCGTCCGGCTCCTCGATTGACCTCGGCACCGGGTCATTGGCTGGATTGGCACAAGACGCCGCAATGCCTCTTTTGGGGGGACAAAGCGGCGCGCGGATGCAGAGTCCGTGCGCCGCGAATGTTTCATTCGCCAGTCAGTTCGGCCTTGATGTCAAGGCCATGACCCTTGTTGACAAAGCTTGTATCAGCCACCTTGTCCAGATCCACCTCGCCTTCCTTGATGATACCGTTGGACACGGCAAGATCATAGAAAGATGCGATGCGATCGCTGTCCATGGCACCGATGCCCTTGTCGATTGCCTCGCCCACGTCAATGATGCCGAGTGCTTCGAACTGGGCCATTTCCTTATCCAACTTGGCCTCGGTCATTTCCGGGTTTGCAGCCATGATCGCCTCATAGGCGGCAGAACGGTCGCCATAGAGATAATTATACCAGCCCTCGATTGAGGCATTCACGAAGCGCTGCACCAGATCGGGGTTCTCGTCGATGAGCTGCTGGCGCGTCTCGATTGTCGAGGCATAGGTGTTGTAGCCGTGATCGGCCAACAGGAAGGTATCCACTTCTGTGCCCTGTTCGGCGGCATAGATCGGCTCTGCCGTCCCATAAGCCTGCTGCACGGCTGTTTCGTTGCTGAGGAATTGCGCCAGGTTGAACCCATAAGGGCGAAGCTGCTCATTCTGGAACCCTTTGGACTGGACCAGCCATTGCCAGAAGCTGAACTGCCCGTCCTTTCCGATCAGCACGGTTGGCGCGCTCGCCAGATCGTCGAAACTGGCGTATTGACCCTTGTGGGCGATCAGCGCCTGTGGATCTTTTTGATAGATGGCCGCGACGACCGTGGTGGGAATCCCGTTGCGGACGTTGTCGAAAGACAGCAGCAGATTGCCGGTCATCAGAAAGTCCAGCCGCCCGGCCGCCAGCATCGGACGGTTGTTGACCTGAGGGCCGCCGGGTCGGATCTCGACCTCCAGATCGTATTTTTCATATGTGCCGTCGGCGACGGCTTGATAGTAGCCCCCATGCCCGCCCTGGGCCAACCAGTTGGTGCCGAAGACGACCTTGTCCTGTGCCCAGGCCGATCCGGCCGCAAGCAGGCAGGCGGCGGCGATCGAGATGGTGAATTTTCTCATGCTGTTTCTCCTTGATGGGATGTGCTGTCATTGCGGACCATGTCGTCGGTCCATCCCCGTGTTTTTCCAGGGTTCATCAGGCCGTATGGGTCGGCCTGTTTTTTAAAGGCGATCTGTGTATCGTCGATTTCCTTCATGCCGCCATCTTCGATCGTGACCACATGCGGATCGAAGATCGTGCAGCCATCGGTCTCTTCCAGCTCTGCGATGACGCGGTAGGTCTCTTCCTTGCTGCGAAAGCGCAACAGGGGCAAAGCGAAGATCTGGATCTCGCCTTCCATACGCGCCATTTCATGGTGCCAGAACATGGCGTCGCCGTATCGGTCCATCTGGCGCGTGACCAGATCGGGATCGAAGGGACGTGGATACGCGACCTGCAAATAGGTCCAGCCCTTGTCGACCTTCAGGGCTTGCAAGGTGGTATGGTTCCAGCCGCATTCATAAGCCGGCTGCAACCCGGCTTCACGGATCTCCGGCTTGGTCATGGCAAACGAGATACGTCCCCCGCGCCGTTCTGCTTCGGCTTGAAATCGGGTCATCTCGCCGGGGGCGACCATGGCGAAGATCGCATCGCGATCCTCGGGAAAGTGATCGCGGAACTTGGTGTAATAAGCGGCGAAGCGCCGTTCCACTGCGGTGAGCAGATAGCAATCCAGCCCCTCCTCCTGCGCCCAGCATGCGAAACGCAGCGCTGCGTCATAGCCATCAAAAAGGGCGGCGGTATGGATCCAGTCGGTCGACGGGGTCAGGGCAAGGCCCAACTCGATCACGATGCCATTGGTGCCATAAGCGTGTTGCACCTTCTGGATGTCGTCACCTTCCAGCGTGATGATCTGTGGCTCGGGTTCGACGGTCACGACCTTTACATAGGAAACGTTACCAGGGTCGCGCAGCATGCCGTGGCGCAGCGATCCGATACCGCCCGATCCGCCGGCGACGAAGCCACCGATGGTCGCCATCTGCCGTGTCGAAGGGTACATCAGCAGTTCCTGTCCGGTCTCGCGGGCGGCATCGTCCAGCCGCGAGATGCGGGCACCGGCCTCGACGCGGACATGGCCTTCGGTAATTTCAATGACATCGGCCAGCCGGGTCAGATCCATGATCACCCCGCCCTCCAGCGGCACGCATTGGCCGTAATTGCCGGTGCCGCCGCCGCGCAAGGTCAGCGGCACCTTGTGTCGGGCCACCGCAGCGGCAACCAGGATCACCTCCTCGCGGTTTTGCGGTATGACGACCAGCTCGCCGCGCAGATCTTTCAGTTGCTCGTTCAGGATCGGACTGTACCAGAAATAGTCGCCGGACCGGGCTTCGAGGTATTTCTCATCGTCATGGCAGCGGATGCCGCCCAGTTCGGCCTTGAAGGCCTCTTTGTCCCAAGTCTGTGTCATGTCTCGACTCCTTCGTCATGCAGCAGAATCTGTCCGTCACGCCATACCTGCCGGACCGCAGATGGACGGCTGAGCGCGTCAATCAGGCTCGGGCTTTCGAAGCGGATGAAGGAGGCCGGGCCGCCTTCGCAAATCGTGGTGTCCTGACCCATCCAATGCGCCGGAGTGGACGTGATGGCATCCAGCCAGTCGGCATGGGGCAGATGCCCGGCCAGCACGGCAAGGCGGTAGACGTCCCAAAGATCGTGATCGCCGAAAGGGAAAAAGCCGTCCTGCACATTATCCGACGCGATCATGACCGGCATCCCGGCGGCACGGGCCTCTTGCAGGGGGGCAATCCCGCGCAGACGCGGTGTGCGCCCGTCCTGCGCATCCTGAAGATAGCTGTTGGCCCCCGGCAGCACGGTCAGCCCCACCCCGGCGTGCGCGGCGCGCTCCAACAGTCGCAAGACCTGATCGGGATCGCGCACCGACAGCGAACAGCCATGCCCGCAAAGGACACGCCCTGCCATGCCACGGCGTTCGGTTTCGTCAAGGATGGCGTCAAATCCCTGCGCCTCGGGTTCCAGTCCCTCATCGACATGAAAATCTAGATCCAGTCCATGCGCTTCGGCCAGATCGAAAACCAAGGCGATCTTCCGCGGCATGTCGGCGTTGCGATACACAAAGGCACCCATCACGCCGCCGCCGGCGCGCAATTGCGGGGCGATGCGGGGACCAAGCTCTTCAATCAGATCTAACGCGGTGAGCGAAGCAAGCTGCAAGTCGATCCGCCCGCGCCATTCCTGCGCCAGTTCAGTCAGGACCGGCCAGGCCAGGGGCGCCTCGGCAGTGTTCCAGTCCAGATGGCTGCGCATCAGGGCGGTGCCATGGCGGTATGCCCGCGCCAACGCAGTGCCGACACGGCGGCGCATGTCCGCCTCGGTCCAGCCCGCCGCATCCTCGCCCATCATCTCGATGGCATCGAACAGGGACGCGGCCCGGCGCGGCATACGCCCAATGGTCATTGTCTTGTCCAGATGCACATGAATATCGGCCATCAGCGGCAGCACCATTCCGCCGCCTGTCTGCCGCGAGGGGCGCAGCGCGGCGATCCGGCCACCGCTATGGGTCAGATCCCATGTCCCTGCTTGTCCAGCCAGCGTCACACCCGACAGATTGCCCGTGATGCGCGGCGATGCGTGAATTTTCATCAGCCTTCCCGCTTGATTTCGCTCTCGTGCCAATGTCCGAGAACAGCGCGCGACAGCCAAGAGGTGAACAGGAAGATGACGACCCCCAAGAGCGAGACCAGAAAGAGCGCCGCGAACATGCGTGGGATCTCGTTGCGGAAGCTGGATTCTAGGATCCGCGAGGCAAGGCCGGTATTCTGACCCGCTGTTCCCGCGACGAATTCCGCAACCACCGCGCCGATCAGGGCCAGTCCTCCGGCGATCTTCAGCGCCGCCATGAAATAGGGCAAGGCGGAAGGGACCAGCAGATAGCGCAACCGCTGCAAGGGCGTGGCGCGATAAAGGCTGAACAGATCTCGCAGGTTGTGATCGGCGCTGCGCAATCCGATGGCGGTATTCGACAGGATCGGAAAGAAGGCCACGATCCAGGCACAGATCAGCAGCGCAACAAAGGTGTTGGAAACATAGATCAGGATCAACGGCGCGATGGCGACGATGGGCGTGACCTGCATGATGACCGCGAAAGGAAAGAGGCTCATTTCAATCGGCCGCGAAAGCGCGAAAAGCATCCCCAGAAGCACCCCCCCGACAATTGCCAGCCCCAGCGACATCAGCGTCAGTTTGACGGTGAAAACGGCGCTTTGCATCAGCGAGGCCCAGTCGGTGACAAGTGTCTTGGCGATCAGGCTGGGTGCCGGGATCAGATAATGTGGCACCTCGTTATACCACACGAGAAACTCCCACAGCGCCAGGGCAATTGCGATCGCGGCGATGGGCAGCACGATGCGCAGGCGCTTTTCGCGCCGCTCGCGGCGGATTACCGGATTGTTCCGGGATGTCGCAATCTCTGCCGCGGGGGTGGGATCAATGGTTGAGGTCGACATTGTCTAGTGTCCCTTCCAGTGCGCTGCTGACGGTCTTGCAGGATTCCGCATATTCAGGTGACATGCGATAGGCGGCGTTGCGAGGATATCCGCTGGTCAGCGGAATATCGTGGACAACGCGGCCCGGCCGCGCGGCCATGACAACGACGCGGCTGGACAGGTAGACGGATTCAAAGACCGAATGGGTGACGAAAATCACGCTCAAACCATGGGTTTTCCACAGCGATAGCACCTCGTCATTCAGTTTGGTGCGGGTCATCTCGTCCAAGGCCGCGAACGGTTCGTCCATCAACAGAAGCTTGGGTTTTGTAACCATGGCCCGCGCGATCGAGACCCGCATCCGCATGCCGCCCGAAAGCTCTCGGGGGTAGGATTTGGCAAAATTCATCAACCCGACCATCGAAAGCACGTTCTCGACGCGCTCACGGGCCTGCGCTTTCTTCAACCCGCGCAGCTTCAGCGGCAGATAGACATTTTCGAAAACATTGGCCCAGGGCATCAACGTGGCTTCCTGAAAAACATAGCCTATGTCATCGCCATCACCGCCTGCCCCGGCCGGATGCCCATTGACGGTTATGCTGCCCTTCGAAACCGAAAGAAGCCCCGAGATCATCTTCAATGCCGTGCTCTTGCCGCAGCCCGACGGGCCAAGGAAGCTGACGAATTCGCCCTGATTGATCGACAGGGACATGTCGCGCACGGCGACGGTCCCATTACCGAATACCTTGTCGACATCGCGCATGGAGATCAGCTCTGCCTGATCTCCATGAAAGGGAAGCTTTGTCATCTATTGTGTCTCCGGGGATTGATCCAGCCAGCTCAGCGGAATGCGGTCGATTTCGGCCATGGCTTCGACCAGTTTGCCAACGGCATGATCAAGCGTCGCGACACCTTTTTCGGCGCTGGCAAGATGGGCTTCGCCGCAGGCACCGAAGACGTTGAGATCCTGGGTTTTCCAGCCGATCTTGGCGGGACGGCCCAGGCCGATATGTTCGAAATTCTCGACCAGATCCTGCCCGCGCGACCGGAAGTCCTGTGCCTTTTGCATATTCACGTTATCGGGGTCCAGCGCCAGCATGACGGATGTTTCCATGTCACCGGCATGAATGCCGTGGGCGCGCTCCGCCTCGGAGTAAAGCCCCTCGGGCATGCCGAAGCCGAACCAATTGACCGAAAACGTCATCATGTTCTGGCTCACGCGCAGTTGTCGGGCGGCCAGGTCCATCGCCGGAATATTACCACCATGTCCGTTCAGAAATACCATCTTGCGCACACCGGCCCGTGCGACGCTGGCACCTATTTCGGTCAGGACGCGTAGAAACGTCTCGCCCGTCAGGGTCAGCGAGCCGGGAAAGTCGATATGCTCATCGCTTTTGCAGACCGCCTGTGTGGGCAGGATCAACGCCGGACTGTCGTCAGGCAAGGCATCTGCCATGCGTCGGGCGACGGCACTGACGGTGCAGGCATCGACCGACATCGGCAGATGCGGACCATGCTGCTCAATGGCTCCGATCGGTTGTACTGCGATCAGCCGGTCGTGATCGAGCTTGGAAAATTCGTGGCGCGAATGATCGGCCCAGAAGCGCTTCATGGTGTTGCTCCGTCAGGCCTGTTATCGCCTTTGAATTCTGTCATTGGATCCTCCCGTGGGCGAAAGATTAGACAATTTCATATCAATTGGTCAAACTATTTAGTATTGAAAATCAACTCATTGAAAACACACAACTATTGTAGAGAATCCTTACTGATAACCCCGAGCGCGCACAAAGGAACCGACCCGGAAAGGCTCGATGAAAATGCCCCGCGAACAGCCTGGATTGCTGATTACACACCCCTTGCCTGTTCTGGTTCTGGACCGTGCGGAAAGCAGTTGCGATGCGGTCTTGCGGAATGACGAAGCAGGTACAGATCTGCGGCGTGGCATTTTGGGCATCCAGAAGGATGAACTGGCCCGAAAGGCCAGACTGCCTGCAACAACGACTTTGCGGCCGACGCGCGGAGTGCCGCCATATATCCGTGCTGGATACGCTGTCAGACCAGCCGCGCCATGCCGCCCTTGACGCGGCGTATCGGTATCGCTGACTCGATGGAAGCGACACCTTTTATGCCAGTCAGCCGCGCAGTCAGGAAACGCTCGAATTCGTCCAGATCCCGCACCGAGACGCGCATCAGATAATCGCGCGTTCCGGTCATCAGCCAACAGTCCACCACTTCGGGGCAAAGGTTGATCTCGCGTTCGAAAATGGCCAGACAGCCATCGACCTGCCTTTCCAGCTTGACCGAAACGAAGATGTTCATGGCAAAGCCCAGAAGCCGCTCGTCGATACGGGCGCTATAGCCGTCGATGATGTTCTTGCTTTCCAGAATACGGATGCGTCGCGAGCATGGCGAGGGCGAGAGACCGACCCGTTCGCTTAGCTCTTGATGCGACAGACGGGCGTCTTTCTGAAGCGCTCGCAAAATACTCAAATCAATGGCATCAATATCAAATTTCATCACGCACCTTGGCTGTTCTTGCTATCAAAAGAGAAAATGTTGCTGCTTCAAGCTAATATATCTCAATCATGCGGTTGAGTTAACCCATGTTGCTAAGCCGGCTTCGCTACGCTCGCCCTGATCAGGGAGGATGCCATGTCACGAGCCGATGCTATTACCCAACAAGATCCCGATCCTGTGGAAACTCAGGATTGGGTCGAGGCGCTGGAATCTCTGACAGAGGTCGACGGGCGTGCGCGCGCGCAATTCGTACTAGGTCGCGTGCAAGATCATGCCCGACTGCTGGGTGTGACAACAGCCGGGCTGCCCTACTCTGCCTATCGCAACACGATCCCATTGACCCGGCAACCCGCCTATCCCGGCGATCTGGAGATGGAAGAGCGCATCACGTCGATCAATCGCTGGAACGCGCTGGCGATGGTGGTCCGGGCAAACAAGGCATATGGGGAACTTGGCGGGCATATCGCCTCTTACGCGTCAGCCGCCGAAATCTTCGAGGTCGGTTTCAACCATTTCTTTCGCGGCAAGACCAAGGATTGCGCAGGCGATCTGGTCTATTTCCAACCGCATTCGGCACCGGGTGTCTATGCCCGCGCCTTTCTTGAGGGGCGTCTGTCCGAGCAGGACATATCCAATTATCGCCAAGAAGTCCCAGGCACGGGGCTGTGTTCCTATCCGCATCCGTGGCTGATGGACGAATTCTGGCAATTTCCAACGGGTTCGATGGGCATCGGGCCGATGTCGGCAATCTATCAGGCGCGCTTCATGCGGTATCTGCACGCTCGCGGACTGGCCGACACGACCGAGCGCCGGGTCTGGGGGGTTTTCGGCGATGGCGAGATGGACGAGCCGGAATCGATCGGCGCGTTGACCCTTGCCGCGCGCGAGGGACTCGACAATCTGACCTTCGTGGTGAATTGCAACCTGCAACGGCTGGACGGGCCGGTGCGCGGCAACGGACAGCTCATACAAGAGCTGGAATCGCTCTTTGTCGGCGCAGGCTGGAACGTGATCAAGGTGCTGTGGGGGTCTGAATGGGACAACCTCTTTGCCCGTGACACCGACAACGTGCTGTTGCGCCGCTTTGCCGAAACCGTCGATGGCGAATATCAAACGCTTGGTTCCAAGGACGGCGATTACAATCGCGCGCGCTTTTTCGATGCCGACCCGGCCTCGGCCGCGCTGGTCGCGCATTTGTCCGACGAGGATATTCACCGGCTGAAACGCGGCGGCCATGACCTGCGAAAGCTATACGCCGCATTTGCCGCCGCCCGCGCTCATAAGGGACAACCGACGGTGATCCTGACCAAGACCAAGAAGGGCTACGGTATGGGCGGGGCCGGGGAATCCCGGATGATCGCGCATCAGGCCAAGAAGCTTGATTTCGATGCGCTCAAAGCGTTCCGAGATAATTTCAGCCTGCCTCTGTCGGATACGGCAGTGGAAGCGCTGGACTTCTATAATCCCGGCCCGAACAGTCCCGAAGTTACCTATTTGCAGGACCGTCGCAGCCGGCTTGGCGGCTATCTTCCGACCCGCGCACTGCACGCAAATTCCCCCGCGCCGGCCCGCCCGCCGCTTTCAAAATACGGTAGCTTCGCCCTGCAAGCCGAGGGCAAGACGATGTCGACCACCATGGCCGCCGTGCGCATGATGGGCGGGCTGCTGCGCGACAAGGCTTTTGGCCCGCGCATCGTGCCCATCGTCGCCGATGAGGCACGGACCTTTGGCATGGATAACCTGTTCCGTCAGGTGGGGATCTATGCGCCCGGTGGGCAGCGTTATGAACCCGAAGACGCAGGCTCAATGCTGTTCTACAAGGAAACCCCCGACGGGCAGCTTCTGGAGGAAGGCATCACCGAGGCCGGGGCAATCAGTTCCTGGACCGCTGCGGCCACCGCCTATTCGACACATGGTACGGAATTGCTGCCGATCTACATCTATTATTCGATGTTCGGTTTTCAGCGTGTCGGGGATCTGATCTGGGCCGCCGCCGATCAGCGCGCCCGAGGGTTTCTTCTGGGTGCCACCGCCGGACGCACCACGCTTTCGGGTGAAGGTCTGCAACATCAGGACGGTTCAAGCCATCTGGTTGCGGCCACGGTGCCGAACTGCCGCGCCTTTGATCCTTGCTTCGCCTACGAATTGGCGGTGATCATGGAGCATGGCATGACGCGGATGCTGGACGAAAAGCGCGATGAGTTCTTCTACATCACCGTGATGAACGAAAACTATGCCCAGCCTTCCATGCCTGACAATGTCGAGGCGGATATCCTGAAGGGCATGTACCGGCTGGATCGTAAAGGCGGAGACGGACCCGAGGTGCGCTTGCTTGGCTCGGGTACGATCCTGCGCGAAGTCATCGCGGCGGCCGATCTGCTGACAGAGTTCGGCATTGCTTCCGAAATCTTCTCCGTCACCTCTTTCAGCGAATTGGCGCGCGATGCAGCCGAGGCCGAGAGACGCGGCCGCTTCGGCAATCCAGAACGCTCGCATCTGGAAAATCAGTTGCAGGGCAACGCGCCGGTTGTGGCAGCCAGTGACTATGTGCGCGCCGTGCCGGGCCAGATCGCGCCGTATCTGAATGGCCGAATGATGCTACTGGGTACCGACGGCTTTGGACGTTCGGCCAGCCGTGCTGCGCTGCGCCGCTTCTTCGAAGTCGATCGCGAAAACATCGCGCTTGCGGCGATTCAGTCTTTGGTGCGCAGCGGCGAGGTCAAGCAGCAGACCCTGGCCAAAGCCATGAAACGTTTCGGCATCGACCCCGCGACTGCGGCACCCTGGACGGTTTAGGAAAGTTACAAAAGCCTGAAGCGATGAACATCCACATTTCTGGCACCAGCGACCGGATCGCCGGGATACCACGATGATCCAGGCACCGTCGCCAAAGATCTGCGCGCACCGATTGTGTTTCTCATCCGGGCGGGCACGGCAGAACGTCATTCTGGCCAAATATCTCCCGCGAGTTTCTTGATCATTGACAGATACTCCCGCATGGTCCGGCCGTTGGGAGTAAAGACATGATGACGACAGACTGGATGCGCGAAGCGGCGGGCCGCTATGACCGTTGCAATCGTGCGACCTTGAACTGGATTCTGGCGCGGGGGTCACTGGGCGGCGGTTTTCTGAACACCAAGGTGTATTCGATCACCGGCACCGATTACGATGAGGCCTCGGGCTTGCGCGGCCCGGATTATACCTATGGCTGGATTCAGGGGCGCGGGCTTGAAGCCTTGGCAACTTTTGCGTCTCACTATCAGACCACGGATCCGAAATTTGCAGGCAGGCTCCATGATTTCGGAGCGGCGCTTTACAGGCGTTTGGCCGACGAGCAGGCCAAGGACGGGCACGCCTATTTCCTTTATGAGCGCGACGGACAACCGGTTATTTTTCAGGACGGCACGGCCAATGCGCAGACCCCCGCGGGCGCGATCTTTACCTATTCGGATGCTTTCACTGCAAAGGGTTTGTTTGCTGCGTCGCATCACTATGACGCGGGTGCAGCGGAAACCCATCTGGCCTACCTCAAACAGGTCATCGCGGCGATAGAGGATGGCCGGTTTCAGATGGACGAGACAAAGCCGCTGTCACGCGAAAACATCGCGGCGGCACCGGACGATTTTGGGCCTCGAATGATCCTTCTTGCCGTGGCGGGGCTATTGCATCGGCTGGGGTATTCCACAGAAACCGGCTTTGCTGACCGGTTCATCGACCATGTGCTCGACCGGCATTATGATCCCGCATCCGGTCTGCTTTTGACCGTGAGTGGTGAAGATATCTGCAATGTAGGACATGCAATCGAGTTTTGCGGCTTCGCCTTCGAACACCTGTCAACGCGCCCGGATGATGCGCGGATCGGACAGCTTGTCGATATACTGCTGCGCTGCCTTGAGGTCGGACAGCAGGGGCCTGGTATCGCGCTTTATCTTTCGGCATCCAGCGGTGAACTCACCTCGCCCTACTTCCCCTGGTGGCCCATGCCAGAAGCGATCCGCGCCTGCGCTCTGGGGTATCAGTTGACTGGGGACAGCCGGTTGATCGCCCCCTGGCAGAAGGCCGACACCGCATTCTTCACACATTACTGGCGTGAAGAATGCAATTTTGCCTTTCAGACACGAACCCTTGACGGCCCTGTGGATTTTGTTCCCGCGACACCTGACCTTGATCCCGGTTATCACACCGGGCTTAGTCTTTTGGCTGCGATCCGGACGATCAATCGCTAAGGTACGATACGCGCACCGGTCGCGCAGTCAAAAAGCTGCGCACCTGCCGGATCGACCGTGAAACCATGGGTTTCACCGACATGGCAATCGAACCGCTCTCGCAACAATGCGGTGATCGTGACTCCGGCGAGATTTGCCTGAAGCAGGGTTTCCGATCCGGTCTGTTCATTGGACTCGATCGTCGCGCGCAGTCCCGCATCGTCGGGGGTGTGACGCAGATGTTCAGGGCGAAGCCCCAGTTCGAAATCTCCGTCTAGATCGCGAAACTGCGGCAGGCTCAGCCTCTGGCCGTCACTCAGCGTGATTTCTGCGTCACCACGGGTCGTTGAAACCGGCAGGAAATTCATCGCGGGCGAGCCGATGAAACCGGCCACAAAGCGATTGACCGGGTGATCATAAAGGTCAAGCGGCCTGCCGACCTGCTCCACATGACCGTCTCGCATGACGACCACGATGTCGGCCATCGTCATAGCCTCGATTTGGTCGTGAGTGACATAGATTGTCGTGGTCCGAAGCCTTTGATGCATGGCCTTCAGTTCGGCCCGCATCTGCACGCGCAACTTTGCATCGAGGTTAGAAAGCGGTTCGTCGAACAAGAATACCTGCGGCTGGCGCACAATCGCCCGCCCCATGGCCACGCGCTGGCGCTGCCCCCCGGAAAGTTGCTTCGGGTAGCGATCAAGCAGCTCGCCGATCCCCAGCATCGTCGCGGTGTCCTTCACCGACCGGGCGATTTCCTTCTTCGGTGTCTTCAGTAGCCGAAGCGAGAACCCCATATTCTGAGCCACGGTCATATGCGGGTAAAGCGCATAGTTCTGAAAGACCATCGCGATATCGCGGTTCTTGGATTCCACGTCGTTGATGACCTTGTCGCCGATCCGGACCTCACCGCTGGTAATTTCCTCAAGCCCGGCGATGAGACGCAGAATGGTGGATTTTCCGCAGCCAGACGGCCCGACAAGCGCAACGAAGGCACCATCCGGAATTTCGAAGGAAACCCCGTGCAGCGTCTCGACAGCGCCAAAGCTTTTTCTGAGGTCTTTGATTTCAACTTGGGTCATTATCAGTCTTTCGAAAGTCGCTGAACAGGGTTCAAAACGGGTTTCATTCTTTCATCCCGCTTGCGGCAATGCCTTCGACAAAGTTGCGGCGCAGCAGGACAAAGGCGAGCACCGACGGCACCATGACGGCGGCAGAGGCTGCACTTAGCAGCGAAAGCTCGACCGTGTAGGCGCTTTGGAAATTCGCGAGCCCCACTTCGATGGTGAAGGCCGTCTTTCTTGTCAGGGTGATGATGGGCCAGGCAAACGCTGTCCAGGCCTGAAAGAACGCCAGCACGGCCAGTGCCGCCAGCGGTCCGCGCAATAGCGGCAGAACGATATGCGTGAATATCCAGAATTCACCCGCACCGTCGATCCGGGCGGCTTCGAGAAGTTCGTCCGGGATCGACGCGATGACATTCTGACGGATCAGAAATATCCCGAAACTCATCACCAGATAACCGATCAGCAATCCGGTGATCGAGTTCAGAAACCCCAGCGCCTTTACCTGAAAATACAGCGGGATCATGTAAACCTCGAAGGGAATGATCGCCGTCGTGAGAAACAGGATAAAGATCACGTTGATGGATCTGAACGGGAACTTTGCCACGATATAGCCCGCCAGTGCCGATGTTGCGACGATGGCAATCATGGACAAGGAGGCAAAGGCAAAGCTGTTGAACATCCAGCGCAAAAGCGGCGTCTCGGTAAAGACCGTGACGAAATTGTCCAGCGTGGGGTTTCGGGGCAGCAATGTCGGGGGCCATTGCAGCATCTCTGCCGGTGTCTTGAACGCGTTGGCAATCAGCATGATCAGCGGCAGAAGAAGCGCCACGCAGATGAAAAACAACGCAACATCGATCAGGAAGTTCGAACGGCGTGTGCGGGCTTTGGCAGACATGGTCAGTTCCCCCCTTTCTGTCGTAGCAGACTAAATTGAACCGCCGTCAGGACCAGTACGATGGACAGCAGGATCACGGCCTCGGCCGCGGCATAGCCGACACGGAAATTCTGGAAGCTGTTTTCAAGCATATCGAGCACGAGAACCCGGACCAGCCTGCCCGGCGCGCCCTGGGTATCTGAAGCCAGAACATAAGCTTGCGCATAGACGTTGAAGCCGGAAATAAGCGTCACAACCGAAACATAAAGCGTGATCGGCTTCAGCAGTGGCACCGACATGAAAAGGAATGACTGGATGCCGCTCGCACCATCAAGCCGTGCGGCCTCGTAGACGGATTTCGGAAGATTCCTGAAACCCACCAGATAGATCAGGACAGCGTAGCCCAGCGTTTGCCACGACACCAAAAGGATGATGCAGATTACCGACAGCACAGGATCGAACAGCCAGGCCTGTGCCTCGCCGCCAAGCGACATGATGATTGCGTTCAACGGACCCAGCTTGGCGTCGAAAATCCACTTCCAGGCCATCGCTGCTGGCACCAGAGAGACGACATGCGGAATAAAGACCGCGGTCTCGTAAAACCCGGCAAACCGGCTGCGGGTTCGGTGATAGATGACACCGGCCAGCGCCATCGACACAGGGATCGTGACGGCCATGGCCCCGAATGCAATGATTGCGGTATTGGTCAGCGCGTCAAGAAACTGATCGTCGCGGAACAATTGCGAAAAGTTGGAAAACCCGACGAAGGTCTTGTTCTTCGACAACAGGTTCCAATCGTACATGCTGAGCCGAAGTGTTTCGATGATCGGAAACATCCGCACCCACCCGAAGATCACGAAGGTCGGGATGATCGCCAGTATCGCGAACAGGAATTTTTTGCGTCTCAACATGGCCAGCCTTTTGCGTTCGCACCGCCCGACACGCCAAGGTGCCGGGCAGTCATTTCAGTCTTTTACTCGGCAAGAATGCCGGCACGATCCAGGATCGCATTGGTCTCTTCGGCTGAAGATTCCAGAATGGCCATTATCGCTTCATCATCACCGGCCAGAGACGGGTCCGCGAACGCCTCTGTCAGCTTGGCGGCAAAGCGGGTCAGGATCTCGTTGATCGGCTCGATCGAGGGCAAGGTGAACAGCTCGTAATCTTCCGGCAGGTCAACGAATGCCGAAAACTGCGGCTTGGCCTCGATGACGCCACTGTAATCGACGCCCACCCGGTTGGGCAGCCAACCGACATTGTCCAGCATCCAGATCAAGTGTTCCGGCTTGTTGGCTTCGATGGCGAAAGCCCAGGCCGCTTCCTGTGCCTTGTCGGAACCGCCCGAGACATACAGGTTTACCGGCAACGCGATGGACCCGCGCGGCAGAAGGGCTGTGTCGTAGTTGAGATCGGGGGCCTTTTTCTCTGTATCCCCGATGACCCAGCTTTCACGGATGAACATGGCCGTTTGGCCACGCTGGAACGCGGCGGCGTCAGCTGGCATGTCAATGGACACGGTCTTGTCGCCGCTGACCGCGTTGACATACTGACGAAGTGCCGCGAGCCCTGCCTCGTTGGCATAACCGGCCCGGTATTTGTCGCCAACCTGTTCGAGGACAGAGCCGCCGTGCTGATGCATGTTGATCCAGAATTTCTCGGCAATGCCTGCCCCGCCACCCGACAGGCGCAGCGACCAGCCCGACACGGTGGGCGTTCCGCCCTCGTCCCGCTGCGTCAGCTTTGCCGCATAGTCGTCATATTCTTCCATGGTGGTCGGCGGCCCGTCCAGACCGGCCTCGGCCAGCATGTCGGTGTTGTAGAACAAGGCACCCTGACCGCGGAACAGCGGAACGCCGTAGACCGAGCCATCGACCGTCGCGGTGTCGCGGAAGAAGGGTTCGAAATTTTCGCCGTCATTCACGAAATCGGCAACGCCGGACGGCGCCGGTGGCAGCAGGTCGTTCACGATATAACGATTTGCGGTAGAACCTATCAGCTCCAGCACCGTCGCATCGTCCAGCCCCGAAGACAGGGCAAGGGCGACACGTTTCTCATGGTCGCGCAGGCCGATGGGTTCGACGATAACATTGAGATCGGGATAGTCGTCGCTCATCCCTTCGGCAACGCGTTCATAATAATCGGTCAGTTCCGGAAAGCCGCCCCAGACAACAATATCCTGTGCCTGTGCCGAAATGGAACCGGCAAGCATCAGGCCTGCCGAAAGTGTGACAGTCTTCCCCAAGGGGCCGTATCTCTTATGTGATGGCATCTTGATTTCCCTTCATGTTGGACTTCTTTTTGGGTGCGCAGTCTTGTGCGGTCGCAAGCGCCGCCGCCGTCTCGGCGGCACGTTGTGCTGCACTCGACAACGCCTCCGCCACGCCGGGCGCGATTGACGCGCCCATTCCGTAAAACCTGTGGGCCTCGTCCACCTCGTATCCGCCCGCGGCATATTCTTCTTGCGGTGGGATATAGCCGGGGTTGTCGTCGGCATAGGCAAGGATATGGACCGGGCCACCATCACCCAGAGCATGACGCAGATCCAGCGCCGTCTGTGCGAAGATCTCGCCAGGCAGGCCGATGATCCGGGCACCGGACCAGTGCAAAGCGGTGCACCGGGCGGGGATCTGATCCAGATCGCGGCCCATCTTGTTCTCGGCCCAATTTGCCCAGATGTCGTGGATATCGCCGGGGGTGCGGGACGCCGCCCTCCATGTGCGGGCAAGGTCAGCCCCGGCACTGCTTTCGCGGCTTTCAAACCGGAGGTCATCAAAGGCTTCCGCGCTGCCTATCGGACCGGACAGTTCTGTCATATCCGCTGATAGGGCGGATCGCGCCACGCCTTCGCCAATTCGTTGGGCCTGCGCATAAGTGCGATCAGCCTGGCGCTGAGCCGAAAGCGATGCCGCAGCACTGTGCCCGGTATTCACGTCGCCCGCGCAGCCGGTGGCAAACAACGCGACAGACCCCGGACAGGCGTCTTCCAGGGTCGCCCGCACAAAATGCGGGTAATCCGCAGTCCAGAGCAGATTGTCCGCGCCCAACACGACCGGGTGGCACGCGTAGGAAACGAAATGGGCAATAGTGGGGCCATCCATCCGATCAAACCGCATCACCGGAACACCGCGATCCACCGGGCCACCCGTGTGCCGCCGGTTGATTGCAAATCCCGGCTCCTCCCCGGAACCGCCATAGAGGCGGGCTGGCGCGCGCGCATCGGCGGCCTGCTCGATCGCGTTCAGAATGGCGGTCTCCATCTGCTGGAGGTACAGAGGATCCGCCGGGATCGACAGGCGGCCGGGCATGGAGACCGGGCCGCCATGCGTATGCGTGGCCGCAATCGTGATATTTGCTGCCGGAAGCGGGCTGCGCGCGCGAACGCGGGCAGACAAACCCGCATCGATGCCGATCACATCCACCGTTACAAGCGCAGTATCATCTACCACCAACGCCCGCACCGTCAGCGCATCATGGTGCCCTTGGGCACCGGACAGACGGGCCGCGAAACCGGCCATGGCACCGCCACCCGGCGGCGTGATTTCGACAACGAAGGCACCAACCATCGTCATGGCAGAACACTCGCGCCATTGTGCAGGATCTCAACGGGACGCACCGCTGTATCGGCTTCAGTCGTATCCAGCAGCAGGAAAGTGGCAGGCGCGCCGGGGGCCAGCGCCGCATTGCGCCCGATCATCCGGGCCGGATTGGTCGTGGCCATCGTCAGGGCCTCTGCCGTCGGAAACCCGGTGAACGATTGGTAGCGGCAAATGATGTCCAGCAGGCAAGACCCACTGCCGGCAAGATACGCGGTGCCGGCTATGGAAACCCGGCCGTCCTCACCAACGTCGACCTCGCCGCCGATCGGCGAGGTGTAACGACCTGCGGGCATTCCAGCGAATTTCACGCTGTCGGACACGAGTATGGTCCGCTCGATACCTTTGGCCCGCACCATGGCACGGGCGGTGGAGCGGGGCAGATGATGCCCGTCAAGGATCAGGCTGGCCGCAAGACGATCATCTGATAACTGTGACCAGATCGCATTCGGATGCCGGGGCAGCGTTGCGGCAATGCCATTTCCCAGATGGGTCGCCAGACACGCCCCCGCTGCGGCGCTGCGTTCGATGTCTGTCTCAGTCGCATCGCAATGGCCGAGCGCCACGCAAATGCCCTTTGCCGACAATGCCTGAATATACTGACAGGCGCCAACGACCTCCGGGGCGAGGGTCACCATGCGCACCAGCCCGCCCGACGCCTGCTGCCAACGGTTGAATTCCTCAATGGACGGGGGCCGGACATGCGCCAACGGATGCGCGCCTCGTGGTCCGTCTTTTGGCGAGATCGACGGGCCTTCGACGTGAACACCCGCAATCATGCCTTGCGAAAAGGGCATGGTCTGTTGTGCCGTGTGAATGGCCGACAGACGCTGGCACAATTCGGTTTCCGATGCCGTGATCAGGGTCGGCAAATAGGCCGCGACCCCAACCGCGGCGAGCGCCTCGCTCAGGGCTTCTACCGTTTCCGGCGTCAACTGACCGTCGTTCAAATCATGGCCGGCAAAACCGTTGACCTGTAGATCGACAAATCCCGGCGACAGCAGCGGAAGGCCCTCGGCCGCGCAGTCCGTGATCTTTTCGATCACGCCCCCACGCACATGCAGCGCCCTGCCTTCGCCGCTGTGAAAATCGCGGCCGGAGTAAGTGGCCTCTTGTCTCAAAGCGCGCGAACCCTTCCACGGAAATTCCCCAGAAACTTCCGATTTGCCTCGTCACCACCCGGTGCGTTGCCGCTGCGCCAGACCGGGGGTTCAATGCCTTTTTCGCGGATATGCAGCACCGTGCGGATCACCAGCAGGTTCAAAGCCGTGGCATTTGCGTAGGTCGAAACGGCCGAAACCCGCTCGGTCATGCCGGGAATATCGACGATGGCGTCCCCGATCTGAACCTTGGTGTCAATCGCGATATCGACCAGATCATGCAGGTTCTGTTTGGTGGGATGGCGCGCCGGATGGTCGGCCGCCGTCTCTTCTGCGTGCTGCCGCGAACTTATCCCGATGGTACTGACGCCGCGTTCCCGCGCGACGAGCGCCGCATCGATCAGCGCCGCATTGATGCCATAGGCGTTGACGAGGATCAGGACATCGCCTTCGCCAAGCCCCTGGTTCTCGATCACGACGCGGCCATATCCGGGCGTGCGCTCGATCGCCATGGACCGCAATGCGCCGTTCGAAAGCAACGTGCCTTCATCCAGAATGGCGTTGATATGCATCAGGCCACCGGCGCGGAAAAATACTTCCTGCGTTGCCAGATTGGAATGCCCGCCCGGCCCGAAGACATGCACCAGCCGATCTTCGGCGATGTGATCCGCAATAAGGCATGCAGCCGCGTCCAGCGGTTCTTTTTCCTCGCTCTGGATACGCTGCATAAGCGACATGACATCGGCCAGATAGCCGTCGCAGATGGCGTCAGCGGAGATGGGCGCGGTGTCATCCATGGGGGGCTGCCTCGCGGTCCAGATAGATGGTGCAGTTCGGATGCGTGCGCAGGATACTGGCCGGACAATCGGTGCTGACCGGCCCTTCCAAAGCGGCTTTCACCGCTGCTCGCTTGCGCGCGCCCGGCACCGTGCAAAACAGCGCCTCACCCGCCATGATCGCCGGGATCGTCAGCGTGATCGCACGCTGCGGCACGGCGTCAAGATCATCAAAGCAGTCATCGTCAACCTGCTGCTGTCGGCAAACCTCGTCGAGATCGACAACTCGAACCAGAGCCGGATCGTCGAAATCCGCAACCGGCGGATCGTTGAAGGCAATATGCCCGTTTACACCGATTCCAAGGCAAACAATGTCGATCGGCTCCGCACCGAGAAGCCCGGAATATGACTGGCAGATTTCCTCGGCCTCACCTTCGGCAGGAATGCGATGAATCGTGGCCGAAGGAATCATGGAGAATAAATGCGTCTCAAGCCAGTTGCCAAATCGTTGGGGCGCGTCCGCAGCCAGCCCGATATAGTCATCCATATGAAACGCGGTGACCTTGTCCCAGGGGAGGTCCGGCATCGCCACCAGGGTCGCAAGCATTTCTGACTGGCTGGGTGCCGCGGCGAATACCATACGGACATTGCCTTTTTCCCGGGCAACCTTGCGCATGTGTTTTGCGACATCCGATGCAACAGCCTGCCCCATGTCAGTCCGAGTTTCATAGATCTCAACGCAGTACTTTTCAGTGAACTTGCGGTCCGGGTCGGCCGGCACATCTGCAACATGGTCTGTCATCGTCATGAATCTTGTCCTCTCGTTACCCGACAGCACACCATGCAATCGATTGCATGTCAACGTCTGGATTTTCAAAAAGGCCGCTGGTTTCGGTCAACGATATTTTGGGGGGCCGACCGTATCCCGTGAAACAAATTCCGTCTCCAGCACGATACGCACATCCTCCTCTGAGGGCGTATTCAATGATGACATCAGCAAATCAACGGCAATTTGGCCGGCCTTGGCTGCGGGACCCGAAACCGTGGTCAACATCGGGTAACCGAGGATGTCATCGCAGCCTATGACGCTGTAATCTTCGGGAATTTCCAGTTCGTTCTCGACCAACCCGTAGCAGATCCCCTGTGCCAGAACGTCATCAAAGGCGATACAGGCGGTCGCCCCGCAGGACAGAAGAGCTGGCACGATTTCCACGCCCCTGACGAAGGACGCTGTCCCGGCGGGGAGCGTGCTCATCGAAATGCCGTGTTCGTGCGCTGCATGGGTAACGGCGGCGCATCTTTGGCTGTTGGACCACGAATTTTCGGGGCCTCCGACATAGGTAACCCGGCGATGACCCAGCTGGGCAAGATGGCGCACGGCCTGCGCCATACCTTGCCCGGAATCGATCAGCACGCGCGGCACCTCTTTAATATCGCGATTGATCAGAACCAGCGGCATGTCACTTGCGAGCGCGTGGATCTGTTCGCTGTCTGATCGCGGTGACACCAGAACTGCTCCGCCCACCTGATCGGACAGTCTTTTCAGCAGATCCATTTCTTGATTCGGGTTTTCATCCGCATTGCCGATAAACACCGAATACCCCCGTGCAGCGGCTTCCTTCTGCACCGCCAGCGCAATCGGAGGCATAAAGGGATTGGTCAGATCGGGAACGACCAGGGCGATGTTGCTGTTGCGCCCGGTTCGCAAGGCGCGCGCTGCTGCGTTGGGCGAATACCCCAGCTTCCGCGCGACTTCCCGGACGTTCCGGACTGTTTCTTCAAGCAATATGTCGGGATTGTTGAAAACCCGAGACACGGTGGAACGATTCACCCCGGCGGCTTCCGCAACCTGTTGAATCGTGACTCTTTTGATCGCCGGCCGCTTCGGCACCATGTCGTTCCTTCCCTTGGGGCCATCCGAAATGCGACAAGTCGCAAGGGCGTGTGGCATGACGTCGGATTAACCTTCACAGCAATGCCAGATCGGTGCCGTTGGGTCGAGCGCATCTTGCGCTGATGCGAAAAGCGGTGGATCGCTTCTGACTTCGCGCACAGCTCAAAAGAACAACACACTGCTCTGCCAAAGGTATGGGGCGACCGTCACCGCCCGGAACCCGCTGAACCACATGGCGATGATGGCCACGCTCGGCCCGACCCTCTTCCCCCAAGTGAAGTGGCCGGTGATGCGACGCGCGGCTTTCCGAACAGATGTTACACGAATCTTCGGTTGACCAGATGCCGATGTTACGCCTACTCGACAAGTTAACCCGTCAAATACCAGTGATTGGACAAAAATCCATGCACGACCACGACTTTGAATCCCAGGACGAACGCGCGCGGGTCGGATGGTATTACTTTGTTGCGGGGATGACGCAAAAGGACATCGCGGATCGGCTTGACATAACCCGTCTCAAGGTCAACCGGATCATCGGCCAGTTGCGCAGCGCGGGCCAGGTCAAGATCGAACTGGACATGCCGCTTATCGCCTGCCGCGCGCTTGCCGAAAAAGTGGCAGAGCGCTACGGGCTGGAGGATGTCGTCGTCGTGCCGGATGTCGGAGACCTCGTGTTGCAGAAGCGGATGATCGGCGAGGCCGCGGGCACCATGGTGAACCCGCTGATCAAGGGCCAGGACATGGGGATCGGCATCGGCTCGGGGCGCACGCTCAGTTACGCGGTGGGCCGGATGGCGGGTCCTCCCAGCAACGGAAGCTGGGTCGTGGGACTGATTGGTGGTATCACTCGCGCCACCGGATCGAATTCTTTCGATGTGGCAACGAATGCAGCGCAGCAGCTTGGCGTTGAATGTCACTATCTGACGGCCCCCATTTACTGCGCGTCGCGCGATGCCCGTGATGCCCTGCTGCTGATCGATGAGTTGACGGACGTACTGGCGCGGACAGAAATCGCCGACATCGCGATGGTCAGCTGCGGGGCGGTGGATGAGGCCAGCTCGCTCACGCAGGTTCGCGTGATAAAGGATCACCTCGATACGATCGTTGCCGCCGGCGCGGTGGGAGAGATACTGGGCTGTTTCATCGATGCACAGGGCCGCCCCATCGACCATTTCATAAATGAAACGATCATCGCCCTGCCCCCGGACAAATTACGGATGAAACCGCATGCCGTGCTGGTATCGGGAGGTCTGCACAAGCTAGAGGTGATCCGGGCAATCCTGCGGGGGGGCTATGTGAACCGTCTGGCGACGAACGAAGAGGTCGCACAGGCGCTTTTGGAATGTTGAGGGGCGGCCCCGGAAAGGACCGCCCCTCAACATCATCCAGATGTCACAGCTTCAAGCCAGAAGGTCGCGGGCAGCATCCCGCATGGCCGCGAGGATCACAGCGGTCGACGCCGCGCCCGGATCAATATGTCCCACGGACCGTGCGCCCAGCTTGGCAGACCGTCCGCGTTTGCTTTCGATGTCGCGGGTGAAATTCATCCCGCGTTCGGCGCCGGCGCAGGCCGCATCGAGACAGGCCAACACGTCGTCACCCGCCTCTGCACAGGCGCGCGCGGCCTCGGCAGCCGGAACCCAGGCGTCCACCATGGTTTTGTCCCCCGGCGCGGCGCGACCGCGTTCCTGCACGCCGTCACTGGCGGCCCCGATCCAGGCGGCCATGGCCCCGGCGTCAAGGTTCAGTCGGTCCTTGACCGCCGTCCCCGCCCGCAGGAAAGCCGTGGCATAAAGCGGCCCGGAGGATGCACCGACAGCGTCAAGGAACGCCTTCGCCATCCGTTTGCAGGACGTCTCGATGGTCTCGTCCGCCGGGCTCTGTGCAAGCGCCGCCCGCACGGCTTTCCAGCCGATGTCCATGGTGATGCCGTGGTCGCCATCGCCGATGACGCCGTCCAAAGCAGACAGACGTTCTGCCTCTTCGCCGATGCGCTCTCCGGCGAGGCTGACCATCGCCCGGAAGATCGTCGGCGTGATCGGTCCATCCTTGGCCAAGTGGGTTTCGCGTGTCTCGACCTTCTTTTCGAACACGGCCGCCACGGTCCGATCAGGGCGCGATGCGCGGGCGCGCTCTGTCACGTCGCCGACTGTCAGCGCGGCCGTCCGGCACGGCATGTCAAGCAAGGTCTTGAGATCGGCGTCGAGCTTCATCAGCGTCACCGAGGCACCCGCCATCTCCAGCGACGTGGCATACTCGCCGACCCAGGAATAATGGATGCGAATCCCGGCTTCTGCCAGAATGGCTGCCACGCGCCGGTGCAGGATATACTGCTCCAGCAGGCCCGTGGCCCCTAACCCGTTGACCAGCACGGCGACCTCGTCCCCCGCCTTGAAGGCCAATTCGGCCATGATGGGTGCCATCAGTTCGTCCACCACCGCGTCAGCCTGCGCCATGTCTCCGCGTCGCATGCCCGGCTCGCCGTGCAAGCCCATGCCGATCTCCATCTCGGTCTCGCCGATCTCGAAGTTGGGCTTGCCGGTCTGTGGCAAAGAGCAGGGTGTCAAGGCCACACCCATAGAGCGGGTGTTGGCCAAGGCGGCGCGTGCGGCGGCCTCAACGCCGTCAAGATCCCGGCCGGCTTCTGCGGCGGCTCCGGCGATCTTGAAGACGAAGAAATCACCGGCGATCCCGCGCCGTTCATGGGCGCGCGCCGCGGGGGCGGATGCGATATCATCCGCCACCGCAACTGATCTGCATTCGATGCCGAGGCCGGCGGCTTCTTCGGCCGCCATGTCGAAGTTCATCACATCGCCGGTGTAATTTCCATACAGATACACCACACCGACCCCGCCATTCGCAGCGCGGGTCGCGTCCAATATCTGCTCGGGCGACGGCGACGCAAAGACGTTGCCAACCGCCGCGGCATCCGCCAGGCCACGCCCGACATAGCCTGCAAAGGCCGGTTCATGCCCGGATCCGCCGCCGATCACAATGCCGACCTTGTCGTCGCGCGGGCCGTCCTGCGCGACGACCGCCCGACCGGTCGCCCCCTCAACACGCAACAAGTGCGGATGAGCGGACACCATGCCTTCGATCGCCTCCGTGATGATGTCTTCAGGGGCATTGATGAGCTTCTTGGCTCGGGTTTTCGATGTCATAACGTTCATCTCTCAGGATTCTTTGCGCAGCCATTGCCGCGATATTGCGTCGAAGGATATGGCGATGACCACGATGGCACCGCTGACGATGCCTTGCCAGTAGGGCGACACGCCAAAAAGCACGATGATGTTCTCAATGATCGCGATGATACCGGCACCGAAGATCGCGCCGGCGATCATGCCGACACCTCCGGTGGTGGCGACGCCGCCGATCACCGCGGCTGCGATGGGGCCAAGTACCCAGGCATCGCCGATGGAAGGCTGTGCCGTGCCCAGTCGGGCGACCAACAGCACACCTGCCATGGCCGACAGCGCCCCGGCCATCACAAAAACCAGCACACGGATACGGTCTACGGGGATGCCCAGCATCCGCGCAGCGTCCCTGTTGTTGCCGATCGCATACATGTAGCGCCCAAAGGGCGTCTTGATCGTAAGGAAAGCCGCAAGCACCAGCATCACCAGCATGATGATGAAAGGCATGGGAACGCCCAGCAGTGTCCCGCGCCCAAGGAACTGAATTTCGCGCGGGATGCCGGTGATCGCGACGCCGCGTGTCAGCACAAGGATCGCGCCGCCGTATATCCCGGCGGTGCCAATGGTCAACACCAGCGAATGCAGCCGGAGCTTGGTGGTCAGAATACCGTTGATAAAGCCTAGTACCGCGCCAAAGCTGATGGCAATCACGATGGCAAGCCACGGGTTTATCCCGGCGTTCACCATCAACATGCCGGTCAGGATGCCGCTCAGCCCGCCGATTGTTCCCAAGGACAGATCCAGTTCGCCAAGGATCATTAGCGATGCCTGCCCGATGGTGACCAGCGCCACGAACGCCAACCCGCGCGCCACGACACTTAGGTTATAAGGGGTCAGAAAATAGGGCGAGAGCAGCGCCGAGGCGACAAAGATCACCACCAGCACCGACAAGACCCCGAGGATCGGATGCTGCAACAACGCGCGCATGACGCTGGCCTCGCGGCCCTGTCCGGGCGCAGTTTTCTGTAAGTCAGACATGTTCTGTCTCCGTTGCGAAAATGGCACCGACCAACTGTTCACTGTCAGCCGTCGCACTGTCGAAATCGCCGGTGATCCGGCCGGAATGCATGGTGATGATGCGGCTGGCGCACTTGCGCAGCTCGTCCATCTCCGAGGACACGAGGATGATGCCGATGCCCTGTTCGGCGAGACCCTGCATGATCTTGTAGATCTGCGCCTTTGTCCGGACGTCGATGCCCTTGGTGGGTTCGTCGAAAATCAGGATTTTCGGCGTCATCGCCATGGCGCGGCCAATAATCGCCTTTTGCTGATTGCCGCCCGACAGGAAGGAGATCTTCTTCTCGCGGCTTGCAGTGCGGATCTCGTAATCCTTTATGATGTCGTCAACCGCAGCACGTTCCCGCGCCGCGCTAATCCCCAGCGGCGAATTCGTGAGATCGGTGATCGACAGGCCGATATTCTCGCGCAGGGAAAGATGCGGGAAAATGCCGTGATGCTTGCGCTCTTCCGAGAGATAGAGCATCCCGCCTGCTACGCTTTTCGTCGTGTCGCCAAGCGGCCAGTCGGCACCATCCAGGGAAACCCGACCGCCGCGTGCCTTGAGAAAGCCGAAAATCGTCTGCATGATCTCCGACCGGCCAGAGCCTACAAGCCCGGCAAAGCCCAGGATTTCGCCACGGTCGAGCGTAAAGCTCACGTCGTCAAATTTACGGCCCGACAAGCCCGTGACCGTCAGCAATGGTTTGCCGCGTGGGACCTTGGGCCGGAACATCGTTCCCAACTCCAGCTTCTGTCCCGACATGGCGCGGATCAGCCGATCTTCATCCACGTCGGCCAACTGCCCGGCATCGACCTTTTTCCCGTTGCGCAGAACGGTATAGTCGTCACCGATGTCAAAGACCTCGTCCATCTTGTGACTGATGAAGACGACGCCGATACCGCGTTCGTGGAAATCGCGGACCACACGAAATACGCGCTCGACCTCTACAGGGGTCAACGCAGAGGTCGGCTCGTCCAGGATCAGCACGCGCATGTCGGTATTGGTCGAGGCCCGCGCGATCTGAAGCAGCTGCTGATCGGGCACCGAAATGTTACGCACCAGATCGGAGGGCTTCGCCGCGATTCCGAAGCGATCAAGGTAGCTTTGTGTTTTGGCCTCCAGTGTGCGACGCCGCACAAGACCGCGATGACCCGACGCGTGAAACGGCATGAGCAGGTTTTCGGCTACGCTCATGTGGGGAAACAGGCTCAGTTCTTGCGGCACATAGGCGATATAGCGAAACAGGTCCGGATGCTCTGCCGCGTCCTTGCCATCAATCCGGATCTGGCCGCGGCTGGGACGGTCAGTGCCGGTGACCAGCTTGACGAAGGTGGACTTCCCCGCGCCATTTTCACCGACCAGGACGTGCGCGCGACCGGATTCGACATCGATGTCCACGTCGTTCAGCGCAGTGACGCCGGGAAAGTCGCGGCCAAGACCACGGGCTTCCAGGTAGGCCATAGCGGGTCCTCCTTGAGCGAAAATAATGACAGGTCGCGCCAATGGGTGCGACCTGTCGGATAACGACGCGATCAGCCGTCAACGTTGTCCTTCGTCAGGAAGGCATTGCCCGTGTCGATGAAGTTCGGCACTGGCGCGCCAGTCGCCTGCTGCCACAGCAGCATGACAGACCAGTAGCCTTGCAGCTCCGGCTGCGATGCAGAAGAGCTGTCGGCCACACCGTCGCGGATCAGATCCAGCATCTCGTTGAGGTTGTCGAGACCGACAAGCTGCACTTCGCCTTGCTTGCCCGCTTCGACGATGGCCTGCCCGATGCCCACCGGACCGGCCGCGTCGGAAGCGACCCAGCCGTCAAGTTCGGGGTTGGCCTGCATGATCGCCGCAGCTTGCTGTTGTGCAATCTGGATATCATCGTTGTCGATGCCTTCAGCCACGACTTCGATGTTGGGATATTCGGCAAAAACCTCGCGGTGGCATTCTGCGCGGATCGCATGGTTCGGGGCAGAGGGCACGCCCATCATGATGGCAACCTGACCTTCTTCGCCCAGAATTTCCACCAAGCGACGCGATGCGATCTTGGCCTGCTCGCAGAAATCGGACCCGATATAGGGGATATTCATGCCTTCCGGCGGCACGCTGTCAAACAGCGTCAGCGGGATGCCCTGATAGGCGGCATCCTCAAGCGAGGCGCGGTTCCCCTCCGGATCGAGCAGGTCGACGGCGATGCCGTCAGGGCGCGTTGCAATGGAGCTTTCGATGATTTGGTTCTGTTGCACGACGTCGGCAGCTTGCGGCGCAGAGTAGTTGATCTCGACGGTCGCGCCGGTCTGGGCCTCGATGGCGGCGGCGGCCATCTGCGCGCCATCGTTCACCTTGTCAAACCACGGGTGCACGACTTTCGGCACGATAACAAAACGGTAGCTGTCCTTGGATACGGTGCCGGGCGCGTCTTGTGCCGCGACCTGTGAAGCGGTTGCTAGGCACGCGACGGTTGCCAGCGAAACGAACAGTTTCGACATAGAATGTCCTCCTGAATATCTTTCACGGCGCCTGTCTGGATCGCCGTGCTCCTCCGGCTTCATTGGTTGAAGCTGCACCATGCATACAAACGTAAATTTAATAATGCAATAGTTCACGCCGCACTTCCGACGCACGCGCAAGCGGGCTCCGGACCGCCGGGGCAGCCTGATCCACCATGTCGGCTTCACTGGTCGCAATCGCTCGCGGAATGGGTTTCGCAGGGTGTCGATGCACATCCGGCGGCCAGCGCCCCAACATGGACAAACGCCGATCGTCTCAATCAGATTGGAATGGTTGCGAAATAGCCTGCGCGCCTTTGGGATCGTCACCCAAAATCGAGATGCAGGCCATGACGTTCCGCAAGAAGTGTCGAAAGGTCGGCCAGTTCCGACAGTTCGCGCGCGGAAGTCCAGTTCAGCACTTCTGCGGAAATGGATGCGACCCGGCGGCACAGACGCGGGGTCAACTGCCCGCTGATTCCGAGGGGTGTTCGGCGCAACAGGATGTCGGACAGATGCACCACACGCTCGTTCCGTAAAATCCAGTCAAGTTCGGATTCGGTGAAGTCTGGCGCATCCACAAGCTCAACCGGATCGACCCCTTCATGGCGGGCAATGTCATGCGCTGTGGTGCCATAACGGTCCAGCAATATCGCAAGACGTTCTGATCTGGCACCCGTCGTCCGGACAGCTGCGTCGATCCACGCGGTTCGCGCCTCTTCGCTGCGCGGCATGTCACGCCCGCCGCCAATGGGCATGTCGTCGGTTTGGCGCAAGCGCGGTACCCCCAGATCGTCGAGCACCGCGTCAGTCACCTGGGCGGAGAAGGCGCGAAACGTCGTCCATTTGCCGCCAATCAGCGACGTGACCGGAAAGGGCCGGCCCCCGGTGGCGGGGTCTGTCGGTGCCGAATGATCGCGGCTGATCAGCCCCGGTGCCACGCCATCAGAGTTCGGCAGCGGCCGGATGCCCGCATAGGCATAGACGATCTGATCCCGGCTGAACGCAAGTCCCGGCAGCAGATCGCGCAGACTTTGAAGGAAATAGGTGGTTTCATCGTCTGTGCAGGCAACCCTGTCGGGTTCATCCGAAGGAATGTCGGTGGACCCGACAAGCGCTTTCCCTTGAAACGGCAAGACCAGAAGGATGCGCCCGTCATCGGCCTCGAAATACAGCATCCTGCCATTCAACTGGCGCAGAAGCTCTGGATGATCCAAAAGAACGTGTGAGCCTTTCGTGCCGCCGATATACCGGCTGTCCAGCCCGAGCACGGCATTCACACGGTCGATCCACGGGCCTGCCGCATTGATGACGATCCGCGGCTTGATGCGGCGGTTTTCGCCGCCCTCCGGCCCGACGCTCACCACGCCCTGCGACTGGCCCATCACGGTGCACCAGTTCATCGCCTCAGATCCGGGCGACGCTTTCAGCCCGTCCTGGATCAGTTCAAGCACCAGTCGTTCCGGGGCGGTCACGGTGGCATCATAATACGTACCGAGGGCTTTGATCCGGGGCGTCAAAGCGGGGATTTCCGCCCGCGCCCGGCGCGCGCCGACCATGCGGTGTTTCGGCATCTGTCGCGCCCGCGCCCCGTAAAAGTCATACATCGCCAGCCCGGCCTTCACCAACAGCGCGCCACGGCTGCGCGGCGCCGTCGTCGAACCCAACAGCGTGCGCAGGGCGGCGGTGACACCCTTGCCCCAGGACAGGATCGGGATCGCCGTGGGAAGCGGCCTGACCAAATGTGCAGCGTTTTTCAGGAGAAGATTGCGCTCATAGGTCGACTCGGCGACCAGACGCAATTCTCCGGTTTCCAGGTATTTCAACCCGCCATGGATCAACCGCGACGGGGCGGCGCTGGTGCCTGATCCGAAATCGCCCTTGTCCACGATCAGACATTTCACACCCTGCGCACAGAGATCGCGGAACACGCCCGCACCATTGACGCCTGCGCCGATAATGAGAACGTCGAAATGGTCGATCTCTGCGTCAGTCATTGCGCGCGCCCCGGCCCATAGCTTCGAGTTCATTCAGTTTGTCCCAGGTTGGCCCCAGGGTTTCCGCGACCTCTTTGTAAAGTGTGAACCGTTGGGCATAATGCGCGGCGCGGTCGGCGGACGGTCGATAAATCGTCGCATTTGCCTCGATGTCCCGAGGATCGGCATCGAACCTGTCAAACGCCCCGACCGCAGCCCCGGCGCAGAGCGCGGCACCCCAGGCTGCGGCCTCGTCGGTGTCAGTCACGGTGACGCGCATGTCGAGGATGTCCGCAAAAAGCTGCGCGACGGTCGCATTGCGCGATGCGCCGCCGGTCAGGCGCGCCTCGGTGCCGCCAAAGCCGCCGCGCAGGGCATCTATGTGCTGGCGGTGATTGAAGACGATGCCTTCCAGAAGCGCGGCAAGCATGTCGCCACGGGTATGCCAGCCGCGCAGCCCCAGAAATCCGGCGCTTGGGGCCGCTCCCATCGGCGCGCCGAAGAGATAAGGATGATAGAGAACCGACGAGGGCCGCTCCAGCGCGGCGTCTATTTCCGGGCCAAGCTGCGCATGGATGGACCTGTCCGTGCTTTGCCTCTCTGCGGTGCAGAGGGTGTCAAGAAACCAGTCGTAGTTTGTGGCCGATGCCGGCGAGATCGCCATGTTGTTCCAGTGTCCCGGTGCGACCGCATTGCGGCAGAACCAGTCAGCGTCAATCTGCGGCGCGGTGGAGACGCATTCATTGATCGAATAGGTGCCTGCAACGATGCCGATGACGTCGGGACGGTGGGCACCGATCCCAAGCGCCGAGGCCGTCACGTCATGCAATCCGGCAACCACCGGCGTGCCCTTGGCCAGCCCGGTGATCCGGGCCGCCTCTGCGGTGATTGCCCCGACGGTTTCAGCGGAATGCGCCACCTCGGGCAGCGCGTTTTCCAGATCCCGCAGCCCGAAAAGTGTCAGCGCGTCGGGGGAGTAGTTCTGACTTTTGACATCGGTAAAAGAGGTGCTGGCCTCGGTCCGGTCGGCTCCGATATGCCCGCTCAGGCAGTAACACAACCAGTCTTTGCAGGACAGCACATGCCCGATCCGGGCAAACCGCTCGGGTGTCTCACGCGCGATCCATGCCAGAAGTGCGGAGGGCGCAGAGGCGTGCGGCATCTGGCCAGTAAGGTTCAATGCCGCTGTTTGTGTGCCGTCACGCTGCCATGCCTCGACGACACCCACGGCCCGACTGTCCAACGAGAGGATACCCGGTCCAAGCGGCGCGCCATCACGGTCCAGCAGGTATACCCCGTCGCCATGGGCGGTTGCGGCGACAGCGATGATCCGCGCCGGATCGGTCGCGCTTGTCTCCAGCACCTCGCGGATCGAAGAGGCCGTCTGGTGCCACAACTCCGCCATGTCCCGCTCCACCCGACGCGGCGCGGGTTTCGATTGGGGCACGTTGCGACGGCTGACCGCGATCTGGCTACCGTCAAGGTCGAACAGCACCGCCTTGGTAACGGTCAGCCCGCTGTCGATTGTCAGGATTCTGTCCATGTGATGGCTCCGTATCAGCCGGCAGCGCAACCGGAACGCCGAGCAACGCTGGGATTGCGGGTTCCGGCAGGACAGCCCGTCGGCGGACGTTCAGACCTTGTTGTACTTGGCGTCAACGTCGTCGATGGCCTTCACATTCCCGGCCGAACGGCCCTCGGGATCGAAGGCGGCGGACAGGAAAGCGTCGGCGATGTCCTTGGCCAGTTCGGCCCCGATCACACGGGCACCCATGGTGATGATCTGGGCATTGTTCGACGTCGCGGCCTTGCCCGCCGAGTAGGTGTCGTGACATTGTGCGGCACGGATACCCGGCACCTTGTTGGCGGCCAGACACACGCCGATGCCGGTGCCACAGCACAGGATCGCACGGTCGTACTCGCCCGCCAGAACGGCCGAGGCCACGCGATCCGACAGGTTGGCATAGAAAGCGTCCGGGCCCTGATCGGTGCGCGAGATTTCGGCGACCTCGTGCTTGTCTTTCAGATGGTCGGCAAGGGCTTTGGCAAGGCCTTCGCCCGCGCTGTCGCCTGCAACTGCGATTTTCATGGAGTGTCTCCTTCAGGTCAGAATGTGGCGGCGCATCGGCGCAGAATGTCGAGGTAACCTTCGACATTCCAGGCGGACCGCCCGATGAACAGCCCGTCAATATGTGGGCATTGGATAAGGTCTTCGCAATTCTCGGGGTTGACCGAGCCGCCATAGAGACAGGCCACTTGGCGGCCCAGCACGTCCTTGGCCACGGCAATGATTTCGGCCTGGCGCGCATCGGCATACTCGGCGGTCGCGGGGATGCCGTTTTCACCAATCGCCCAGACCGGTTCATAGGCCAGCAGAATCTCGGCGTTCTTCTGGTCGTGGCTCAGCCGAGCCAAAGCCCCGCGCACCTGGGTCTCCAGAACCTGTTGCGCCCGGTCGCCTTCGCGGTCTTCCAGAGTTTCGCCAATGCAGATCAGCGGGGTCAACCCATGACGTATGGCGGCTTCGACCTTCAGCCCGACAGTGTCATCGGTTTCGCCGAAATGTTCCCGGCGCTCGGAATGGCCCAGTTCGACAATATCCAGCCCGCAATCTTTCAGCATCACCGGCGACACCTCGCCGGTCCACGCGCCCTGATCGGCCCAGTGCATATTCTGGGCGCCGACCTTCGCAGAGCTTCCGGCCAGGATCTGTGCGACCTCACGGACCGCGGTGAAGGGCGGGATCACGAAACGCTGGATGCGGGGATCGCGCGTGCCGTCAGCCGCGGCCAGAGCCTTGGCAAACTCCTGCGCTTCGGCAAGCGTCTTGTTCATTTTCCAGCTGGTGCCGATCCAGTATCGGGATTGGGTCATCCGAGGGCCTCTTGTTCGTCCGGGGTATCGGACAGTGTCAGGGTCAAACCGGCGTCACGCAATGCGGCGCAGGTTTCGGTGGCGGGGGCTGTATCGGTAATAATGTGATCGAACTCTGACAACATTGCCAGACGATGCAATGCGGCCCGTCCAAAGCGCGTGTGATTGACCAGCAGCGCACATGATGCACCCTGATCCATCATGGCGCGCTTGGCCCGCACCACCGTCTCATCCATATGAAACACTTCCATCCCGGAGGTTGCCGGGGTCGAGATGAAAGCGATATCGGCACGCAGTCCGGCAAGCGCATCTTCGGTAACCTTGCCGAAATACGCATTGAACTTGGCCGAATAGACGCCACCGAGCGCGATCAGACTGATCCCCGGCTCGGTCTTCAGGGCGTCGATCACCGCGGCGTTGTTGGTAATCACCGTCAATGGGCGCTTGACCACGAGCATCTGTCCGAGAATCGCGGCCATGGAGCCATCGTTGATCATCACGCTCATTCCCGGCTCTATCAGTCGAAGTGCCGCCTCGGCCATCGCCATCTTGGCAGGACCGTCCTGACGTTCGCGAAACCGGAAATCGCTTTCGAATTGAGTGCCGGATCGGATCGTGGCACCGCCCCTGATCTTGCGCAGAAGACCTGCGCCTTCAAGATCGTCAAGATCGCGATGAATGGTCATGCGGGAAACGGCAAAGCGGTCGGAAAGCGCGTCCAGATCGACTTCGCCTTCTGTCACCAGCAGATCCATAATTGCCTGTTGTCGGTCGTCACGTTTCAAGCTGACCCCTCCTTTTCATAACATTGCACGCCACACAAATATCGTCAATAACGTTATTTTGTGATTTTGTATTGTGATATTTTTGGGATTGCGCTATCCAACCGCCAACGCAGAAGGACACCATGTCCAAGGATCCGCCGCCCCGACAAGGCCATAAAGGGGCTGCATCTGGCGCATTGGATCGGTGATGACGAAACACGCCTCACACAGACTATCTGGTCGGAAAATCCGACACAGGAGGACGGCACCCTTGCACGCATCCCGATCGTGCGGCCGCGCCAAAGCACCGGACATGGCCTGAAATGACATCGACTTACTGAAACGGAACCAAGGAGAAATGGAATGAAATTTTTTGTCGACACCGCCATCATCGCGGAGATCAAGGAACTGAACGATTATGGTCTGCTCGACGGTGTCACCACGAATCCGTCGCTGATCGCCAAGTCGGGCCGGAATTTCAAGGAAGTCATCGCCGAAATCTGCGAGGTGGTCGACGGGCCGGTCTCTGCCGAGGTGGCCGCGATGGATTACGACGGCATGGTCGCCGAGGGCGAGCATCTGGCACAGATCGCCGACAATGTGGTGATCAAACTGCCGCTGACACTGGACGGGCTGAAAGCCTGCCGCCACTTCACCGCCAAAGGCATCAAGACAAATGTGACCCTGTGTTTTGCCGCCAATCAGGCGCTCCTGGCCGCAAAGGCGGGTGCGACCTATATTTCACCCTTCGTCGGGCGGCTTGACGATCTGAACATCGACGGCATGACCCTGATCCACGAAATCCGCGAAATCTATGACAATTACGGGTTCGAGACGCAGATTCTTGCGGCGTCGATCCGGTCGGCCAATCACGTCAAGGATGCGGCGATCGCGGGCGCGGATGTGGCCACGATCCCGGCCTCGGTGATCAAGGGGCTGGCCAATCATACGCTGACCGACAAGGGGCTGGACCAGTTTGCCAAGGATTGGGCCGCAACCGGGCAGTCGATCCTTTGACAGTGGCTTGGCCAGGCCCCGTCAGCGGGGCTTGGTCGAAACCTCGTCCAGGAGCGCGCGCGCCGTGCGTTCGTCCGTAATCAACCCCGACAGGCGCCCGCTTTTCAGCACGGCGCGGATTGGTGCGATCTTCTCGGGCCCGCCTGCCAGCGCAATGATCCTGTCGTCGCGCGTGCCATCGAGAGAGACAGAGAGCGTCCGCAGGGTCAACGGCGTTTCCAGCGCATTGCCGTCCGCGTCAAAGAAATGCCCCAGCAACTCGCCAACCCCGCCAGCGCCGGCAATTTCCTCGATCTCGGCAGGTTCGATCATGCCCGAGGTCACAAGCTGGGTTTCCGCCCCAACCGTGCCGATGCCGACGATCTTCAGCGGGGCCGTCTCGGCCATCTGGAACACCTCCGCCACGCCGCGTTGCGAAAGCAGAACCTCACGATCCTCGGCCGTATTCGCAAAGAACGGAACCGGCATGACATAGGCGCGCGCGCCGGTTTTCTCTGCCAGAAGGTGCATCACATCATGCGGGTTGGCGGCAAAGTTGCGGGTCAGCCCGCCCAGCAGCGAAACAAAGCTGAGACCCGCAGTACCGAAATGGGGCATTACGCGGACGGCATCGGCCAGGGTACGGCCATGGCCGATGCCGATGGTCAGTTCCTCGCCGCTTTCCATCCAACGCCTGAGCCGGGACGCACCGGCCAGACCGAGCGCCCGGAACGGTATCCCCTCTTCTTCCAGGTCCGGGGCGACTTCGCAGTTTTCCAGCCCGTAGCGAATGCAGAGCGCCTGTTCCAGCTCGATGCACTCAATGATATCGCCCTCGATCGAAACCTTGACGGCACCCTCTGCCACAACCCGAGCGATCAGCCGATGAGCCTTGACCGACGGAACGCCAATCCGTTTGGCAACCTCGGCCTGGCGCAAGCCGCCGACATAATAAAGCCATGCGGCACGGATCGCCAAGGAATGCTCGGCGTCCCCCGAGTTGCGGTCCTTGGCCATGTCACATCCTCCGTTGGTCAGCGCCTAGCGCGCTTTGTCCATTATCTCCGCCAGTGCCGCCGGATCCAGCGGCACCGGGTTGGCTTTCATCGACGACGAACTGGCCGCCATCCGGGCCGCCGTTGCGCGATGTTCTGCGGTGACGCCTTGCGCATCCAACCTCGGCAGCCCGGCGTGTCGCGACCACTCGGCCAGCGATGAAAAGGCGTTGTCCGGGCTCGTCGACAGCGCGTTCGCCAAACAGTGTTTTACCCTGTCGATACGGCGAGCGGTGTCGCCCGTGGCCCGGGCGGCGTTCGCGGCCAGCCCGTGCGGCAACAAGGCACCGCAAATCGCACCATGAGACGCGCCCGACAGCCCGCCCAGCGGTCCGGCCAGCCCGTGCACAACACCCAAGCCCGCATTGGCCAGCGCCAAGCCGCCGCACAGGCTGGTCCAAGCCATGGCGTCGCGCGCGCGCCCATCCTCGCATTCCATCAAGGTCATCAGCGCGGGCAATCCGTTTTCTATCGCAGAAAGACACAGCGCATCTGTCACCGCATTGGCCTGCGTACACAAATACGGCTCGATCACTTGCGTGAGGGCATCAAGACCTGACGCCAGCGTCACGGCGCGCGGGCAGCCATCAGTCAGGGACGGGTCCACAACCGCCAAACGCGGCAACATGCGTGCATCCCGCAGGGACACCTTGCGTCGGGCCTCGGGCACCGCGATCACGGCGTTTCGCGTGACTTCCGCCCCGGTCCCGGCGGTGCTGGGCAGCGCGGCGAATGGCAGGGGGTCCAGATCCAGCGGCAGACCCTTGCCGACCACCTCCAGATGATCGTGGATCGGCCTCGTCGCAGGAACAAGCGCGGATATGGCCTTGGCCGCGTCGATCGCCGCACCACCGCCAATGGCGATGACGGCCCGTGCGTTGGCCTCGCGCGCGGCGAGAACGCCCGCCGTGATCAGCGCAATATCCGGTTCGGCCGAGACCGCGAAATTCGTCACTGCGCAGCCTTCGCCGGTCAAGGCATCGCGCAGCCAGTCGGCACGCGCTGCCGAAGCGCCATGCACCAACAAGACAGCCCGCCCGAGGCGCGCCAGATCCGGCACCGCCCGCCGCGCTTCGCCACGGCCAAAGCGAATTTCGGCAGCAGTGGCAAAGCGGAAGGCAGACAGGTTCATTGCTTAGAACTCCAACGCCGAGATCATCAATACCGCATCCGCAGCCTCTTCGCCCTTGCTGACGAAATGCTCACGGAAAAATCCGATATGTTCTGGCGTCGGTTGGAAATGATGCGGCGTCAATGAGACCGAAAAGGTCGGCACGCCGGTGTCCAACTGCGCGCGCATCAGCCCGTCCACAACCGCTTGCGCGACGAAATCATGGCGATAGATGCCGCCATCGACAACCAGGGCCGCACAGACGATGGCGTCGTATTTGCCGCTTTGGCCCAGCTTCTGCGCGAGCAGGGGCATCTCGAAGGCACCCGGCACATCGAAGGCGACAATCTCTACCGCCTTGCCTGTCTCGGCGAGGCGTTTTTCGAAACCCGTCAGCGCCTGATCCACGATCTCGGCGTGCCACCTGGCTTTGATGAAGGCGATTTTGGTCTTTTCAGTCATGGAACCATCCTTTGCTGTTCAAAAGTGGTCCCAAGGCGATTCCAACCGTCCGGGCACAGGGTGCCAGACGGCTGGTTCTCTTCCATCCGGACTTTGACCGTCGGCCCCGGAATTCCACCGGTGTCTGCTTGTCCTTTTCGACATTCATCGAAAAGCGCTCGCGGGCTGTCACCGCCGGTGGGGAATTTCACCCCGCCCTGAGAACGCGCCTCACATGACGGCAATTTCCGGAAAAGGCAAGTGTCTGTCATGCGCGCCGTTTCAGACATTCAGATCATCGACCCCACTGTCGATATGCGGTGCCCAAAAGGCCACACTTTCGACGATTTGCGGGATCACCTGCCGGTCATTTGGTTCGCGTTCCTTGAACGACAATTCCAAGCAGATTTCATTGTCCCCTGCCCCACCCTCGGTGAGGGTCTTCAACAAAGGCTCCGGCTGGATTGCCCCCTTTGCGTTGAACTGGGCCGTGAACGGGCGGTGGCCCGATTTATCCATCATGGATTGCTTGATGTGAATGATCGGCGAAACCCTGGGTACGGCGCGGGCCCAAGCATAAGGATCGGTATCGTCGGGATCAGGCGACGTGACGTCGCCGTGATCAATGTCGGCCATCATCCACATCGGCACCGCCATGTCCGCAGCAGTCAGACGGTCCTGAAGCTTCATGCATTCCGCAATAGTGTGGCCAAATTCGCGTCCCACCGACATCGGCTCCCAGAAGACATTAGTTAGCCCGGCGCGTTTTGCGTGCTCCGCCACCTCGGACCAGCAGTCGATGGCAATTTGAAGCAATTCCTCGCGGCGGGTGGGATCATCAAAGTCCCGATAGGTGAAGATCGCGAATTGCGTGCCGATCGACGTGCCGCCGAGATCGCCGATGATATCCGCGAAGGTCTTGAACCAATCGACGTAATAGCGCCGCACGTCCCGGTCAGGATGACCGAAATGATTGAGCCGTCCGTACGGCCCTGTCATGCCCGACGTAACCCGCGCGCCGGTGCGCGTCAGGGCCGCGCCCATATCTCGGGTCAGACGACGGATCACCGGGGCGGGCCAGGACGGGTTGATGAATTCATGGGTCAACTGGATGTCGCGAATGCGGATATCGCGGGCGATGGCGTCGATCAGGTCATCGGGTTCAGCAAATCGATTGACCAGCGGATTGGTGTTGAGCGACAGCGTCAGCGCCATTACGCGGCCTCCCGCTTGTCTTCGAACCATTTGGTAAATGCGGCCTGTTCGGCATCGGTAAGATGCAACCGATGCTTGGTTCGGCGCCAAAGAATATCCTCAGCGGTCTGTGCCCATTCATGGCTTTCAAGATAGGCCACTTCCGCTTCATAAAGGGTGCCGCCGAAATACCGCCCCAATCCGTCAAGCGAGCTTGCACCGTCAACGATCTGCGCAATCCGGGTGCCGTAAAGCCGCCCGTAATGCCGCCGAAGATCGCGCGGCATCCAGGGGTAGTCCTGCTTCATCCGGTTGCGGAATTCCCCATAATCGGCCGCGTCCATATCGCCGCCGGGCAGAGGCGCATCTTCGGTCCAGTCGGCACCCATCCGGGGAAAAAACTTCTGGATCTTGTGCAAGCCGCGTTCAGCCAGTTCGCGGAAGGTAGTGATCTTTCCACCGAAGATGTTCAACAGCGGCACGCCGCCCGTTTCGTCGATGTCGAAGACATAATCGCGAGTCACAGCCGACGGGTTGCCCTGCCCGTCGTCGAAGAGTGGCCGCACACCCGAAAAGGTGGTCAGCACGTCTTCGCGGGTCAACTGTTCCTTGAAGTATTTGTTCACCGCGTCAATCAGGTATTGCACCTCCATCTCGTCGGCGGTCACGTCTTCGGCGCGGCCTTCATAGGCGATGTCGGTGGTGCCGATCAGCGCCTTGTCGCGTTCGTAGGGATTGATGAAGATCACGCGCTTGTCGTGGTTCTGTACCAGATAGGCATTCTCGCCCTTCCAGAATTTCGGCACGATGATGTGGCTGCCTTTGACCAGTCGCACGTTGCGCGCGCTGTTGGAGCCTGCCACGCGGTTGACCACGTCCGTTACCCAGGGGCCGGCGGCGTTGACCAGTAGTCTGGCCTCGAATTCGCGGGTCTCGCCGGTCACGGTGCTTTCTGTTGTCACCCGCCAGATATTGCCGTCGCGCCGCGCCGAAACGCATGGCGAGCGGGTGAGCACGGTCGCGCCGCGTTCGGCCGCATCCACGGCGTTCAGCACGACAAGTCGCGCATCATCCACCCAGCAGTCGGAATATTCGAAACCCCGTTTGTATTGGTCCTTGATGGCCGCGCCTTCCGGATCGCGGTGCAGGTTCAACATGCGGGTGCCCGGCAATTTCCTGCGCCCGCCCAAGTGGTCGTAAAGAAACAGGCCAAGACGCACCAGCCAGGCCGGACGGTCCTGCGGCGAATGCGGCAGAACAAAGCGCATCGGCCAGATGATATGCGGCGCGTTCTTCATCAGCACCTCGCGTTCGATCAGCGCCTCGCGGACCAAGCGGAACTCGTAATATTCCAGATAGCGCAGGCCCCCATGCACCAGCTTGCCCGAGCGCGAAGAGGTGCCCTCGGCCAGATCGTCCTTTTCGCAAAGAACAACGCTCAGCCCCCGCCCGGCTGCATCGCGGGCGATCCCGGCACCGTTAATACCGCCGCCAATCACGAACAGGTCGACTTTCTGAATATCTGTCATCTCTCAGGCTCCTTGCGAGGCACGCCCCGCCGCCAGCCCGTCCCAGACGGGGGCAAGGCTTTCGCGCGCATGTCTATAATTGGTAAAAAGGGCGTCGTAGACTGGCACCAGATCCGGGTCGGGTGCCTCCGGTTCTCCCAAAAGCGGCGTTGTCCAGTCTGCAATGCAGGCGTCCATCGTGTCGTAGGCACCGATCGCGACAGCGGCCATCATCGCGCAGCCCGCGGCCCCCGCCTCATCACGCGACGACACCCGAACCGGCGTATTGAGCGATGCCGCCAGAACCTTCCGCAAGGCATCGGATCGTGCCGCCCCGCCGGTCAGGCGCAATTCGCGGGGCATATCGCCCATGGCGGTGTAGCAATCACGCGCGGCCATCCCCAGCCCTTCGATCACCGCACGAATCACGTCGGGGAAGCGATGCGCTGCGTTCAATCCGACAAGACTGGCCCGCGCATCGGCATTGACGAAAGGTCCGCGTTCGCCCGCTTCCGAGATATAGGGATGGTAAATCAGCGCGCCGGGGCGCGACCGCGCCATCCAGCCGTCGATTTTGGCAACCATCTGGGCATGGGTGGGCGCGCTGCCGACCTCTGCCATCAAATCTTCGGCCAGCGCCAGCGCCCAGTCGATATTAAGCGTCGCTGCCATGTTGGTCTGCACCTGCGTGACAAGGTCAGGGATGGGCAGGCAGATGACATATCCCGTCCCCTCGGCATTGAGATGTACCTCGTCGGATCTGACCGCCCGCATATGTACGCCGGTCGACCCCACCGTGGAACAGGCCGCGCCTGCGTCGCCGGTATGCACGCCCGCGCCAAGCGCCGTCATCACCATGTCGACATAGCCCAAGGAAACCGGCGTGCCTGCACGAAGGCCGGTTTGCGTCGCAGCTTGGGCGGTCAAGGCCCGTGTCTCCTGCGCACCGTCGATAATCTCGGGCAGCAGGCGCCGGTGATTTTCCAACCCCAGCGCCGCGATCACGGTGTCGCTGTATCGCCGGCTCCGGAAGTCACCAAAGGTGAAGCTCGCCTCGGAGGGGTCGGTTGCCCGAACTCCGGTCAGATTCAGAAACAGCCAGTCCTTGCAATGCAGCGCCACATCCGCACGATCCAGCAATTCAGGGCAAGTGGCAGCCATATGCGCCATCTGACTGCCTTGCTGGCATGTGTTCAACCCGGTGCCCGTCGCCTCGAACCGCGCACGGTTCGCTTCGCCCGAGGACAGCCGCCGTACCGTCGGGGCCGCCCGCGCATCAAGCCAGAGCCAAGCATCGCCGACGGCCTCGTTGGATTTGTCGACGAGCCATGTCCCATCGCCTTGACCCGTCAGCGCCACGGCAACGGTACGTTCGGAAAGCCGACCGACCTTTTCGCCCAAACCGCGCAGGGCGGCGACGCAATCGGCCCAGGTCTGAGGCAGCGATTGGGTGGCCGATCCGTCGGCACCCATGACATAGCAATTGCGCACCGAGGCAGACGCCAACTGCTGACCCTTCAGGTCGAACGCCACCGCCTTGATGACGGATGTTCCTGCATCCACGCCGATGATCAGATCGGACGAATCGGCCATTTGCTGTCTCCTTGCAGGGGTTTGTCACCGCGGTCTTCCCTACGCGACGCCCTTGTTTATCCCACGTTTCAGCGGTGTTTTTCGAAGACGTCTCAATGTCCTTGAAAGTCGAACCTCACTGCGCTTGGTTAAACTGGATGTATCACAAATAAATTGCGCCGTGTGAAATTTTTTACAGACAGAGTAATTTTTTTCTACTATGGTCTGGTTAACTAGTCGCACAAAGGGTGCGGCGAGTCGCTAATCCATACGCAGGATTGAGGAGTCCTTTGGATCAGTGACGGTGGAGGAGAAGCCCAACATCGAAAGGTGGGCATTTCCATTCAATGACGGCGCCAGAGGTTTCTGACGCAGAATCACGCGGCCCGGCTTTCTGGGTCGGACAGCAAGGGGGCACGTCCGCAATGGCAAAAACCGGCACCGTATCTGCCAGCGCATCCAAGGCGACGCGACGCAAGGCAATCACAGCTATCGCGGCGGCTGTACTTTTGGGCGCGATCGCCTTTGACACCAAGGTGGTCACGATAGGCGGCGACGAGGATCTGCGCCAGCAAGCCTTCAATCCCGACAGTTTCGGCACGCGGGAGTTTCCCCGCATCCGCGACCATGTGACTGATAAAGCGCCCGATGCGGCACGGCTGGCCGAAGAACTGGTGGCTGACAAAAACGCCGCCATCGCCGCCTATGGCACGATGGCCGGGGCTTTCCCGGTGATGCCGGTGACATTCACCGGCACCGTCGCGGATGGCAAATCCGGCATCTTCACGGTTGACGTCGAAGGCTTGCCCGAAGGTTTCGGCCTGCGGGTTCAGACCGGTCCGGCAATCAACGGCACGGAATTGCGCGACGTCACCGGGGACATCGAATTTGGCGCTTTCAAGAACCAGATTGAATACCAAGATGCCGGCGCAGGCATCAACCGCGCCATGGCCGCAGAAATTCTGGCAGATATTGACCGTGAGTCGTTAAGTGGCAAGACCATCACCGTCACCGGTGCCTTTACCATGATCAACCCGAAAAACTGGCTGGTCACCCCGGTGGCTTTCGAGGTGCAGTGATGAAAACCTCGGTCCATGACGAAACCTTGACGCGCGCGCCGGAAACAGCCGATGTGGTTCTGGCCGCGCGGGATGTCACCAAGAGCTTTGGGGCTGTTCACGCTTTGAAGGGCGTGAATTTCGATGTGCGGCACGGACAGGTCACCACGCTGTTCGGGGAGAATGGCGCGGGCAAGTCGACATTGATGAAAATTCTCTCGGGCGTGCAATTACCGACATCCGGTGAGTTGCTTCTTGATGGCAATCCCGTCGAGATCAAATCCACCGTCGAGGCGCGCGAACTGGGCATTTCGATCATTCACCAGGAACTGTCGCTGGCACCCAACATGAACGTGCGGGACAACATCTTCATGGGCCGCGAGATCATGGGACCGCGCGGCGTGAATTTCGCCGAAGAAGAACGCCAGTGCCGCGCGCTGATGGAAGAGCTGGAGGAAGACATCGACCCGCTGACGCCGGTCGAGGAGCTGCGCCTTGGCCAGCAGCAGATTGTCGAGATCGCCCGCGCGCTTTCGGTAAATTCCCGCATTCTGATCATGGACGAGCCAACATCGGCACTGTCCGCATCGGAAGTCGACGTGCTGTTCAAGGTGATCCACGACCTGACGGAACGCGGGGTCTCCATCGTCTATATCTCGCACCATCTGGAAGAGGCCCTGACCATCACCGACCACGCGGTCGTGCTGCGTGACGGGGTGATGACAGCCTATGCGCCGCGCGCCGACATCGACCTGGAATGGATCGTGCGCAACATGGTCGGCGAGAATTTCGACCTTGGGTCGCCGCCCGACACGACCTTTGGCGACGTGGCGCTATCGGTTCAGGATCTCACGGTGCCCGCTCCGGGCGGTTCGGGCTATTCGGTCGTTGATCGGCTGTCGCTGGATGTACGTCAGGGCGAAATCGTCTGCATCTACGGTTTGATGGGGGCGGGCCGTACCGAATTGATGGAATGCATTGCAGGGCGTCTGTCCTCCTCCGACGGCAAGGTGGCCCTGCATGGCCGCGACATCGCCGGTATGACCATCGCACAGAGGATAGACGCGGGGCTCGTCCTTACGCCCGAAGACCGTCAGCGCGACGGGCTGGTGCAGACCATGACCGTCGGTCAGAATCTGTCTCTGGCCTCCATCGGGGCCTTTACCCGGCGGCTGTTCACCTCGAAAGCCGATGAACAGGCGATCATCGACCGTTCGATCCGCGAGGTCACGATCAAGACCGACGGCGGCGGGGCGGCCATCGGGTCGCTTTCAGGGGGCAACCAGCAGAAGGTGGTGATCGGAAAAATGCTGGCGACCAAGCCTTCGGTGGTGCTTTTGGACGAACCGTCGCGCGGCATCGACATCGGCGCAAAGGCGGAGGTGTTCGGTCTTTTGGCCAAGGGTGCGCAGCAGGGTCTCGCGGTGGTCTATTCGACGTCCGAAGTCAGCGAATGTCTGTCCATCGCCCACCGCATCATCGTCATGCACAAGGGCAAAATCTCGGCCACTTTCGGCCCCGACGCCACCAAGGAACAGATCATGGCGGCCTCGGGCGAGGTCGATCTGCGACAAAGCCTGATCGCGTCTTTCGGACTGGATCATTGCGAGGTGGTGACAGATCTGCACCAGGACGATCTGGCGCTTCGGGCGCTTGGCATCGCCGGCGGCAAATTTCTGTCGGCAGAAATTTTAGATGGGCGCGACAAGATAATCGGCGCGGGTCATGGTCGGACGCTCATAGCCTGTGTCGAAAACCTGGATGGGAAACCGGCCCCCGGCCTGAAGGTCGTTTCGCTGATGGGGGCGCTGACCACCGGCGCGGATCTGAACCCCCATGCCATTGTGGCGAAACTGGCGGAACTGACCGGCGCGGAACCGGCGTCGATGCCGGTGCCGTTCATCGCAAACTCCACCGCCGACCGGAATGTTCTTCTGGGCCAGAAGGCGGCGCAGAAGGCGATAGATCTGACAAGTCGGGCGGATCTGATGATCGTCGGTATCGGCACCACGGCCCCGGAGGCCGAACTGGTTGCCACCGGCATGATCGAGCAGGAAGAAATGGTGGAAATCTACCGCGCCGGGGGCGTTGGCGAGATGCTGGGCCATTTCTTCGACGAGCGCGGTAAATCGGTGGGGCAGGACATCAGCGATCGCATCCTGACGCAGCCGCTGGATAAATTGAAAGGCCGTCGGATCGTCGCTGTCGCAGGGGGAGCCGTCAAGATCCATGCGATCAAGGCGGTTCTGGAAAGCGGGCTATTGAGCGGCCTGATCACAGACGAACACACTGCTCGGGCCATTGTCGACATGGACAAGCCCGACGCGGCGCAGCACTGAAACGGAGATCCTCGACATGACCGATGTCACCACCAACAAGAAACATGGCTCCGGCGGGTTGTTCGCCAGCGTTTTCGGAAAAAATGCCAGCATTGTGCAAATCCTGCTGGAAGGCCGGGCATTCTTTGCTCTGATCCTGATTATCGCGGTATTCTCCTTCCTGTCACCGAATTACGCGACGGTGTCGAACTTTTTGATCATGGCCAACCATGTGGCGATCTTTGGTCTTCTGTCGGTCGGCATGTTGCTGGTCATCCTGAACGGCGGCATCGACCTGTCGGTGGGTTCGGTGCTGGGTCTGACCGGAGTGTTTGCCGGGTACCTGATGCAAGGGATCGAGGTGGAAGCGAGCGGTGTGATCCTCTATCCGCCGGTCTGGGCCGTCGTGGTCCTGACCCTCGCGCTTGGTGCTTTCGTCGGCGCGGTCAATGGCGTGCTGGTGGCGTTCTTCCGGGTGCCGGCCTTCGTCGCGACGCTCGGGTCGCTTTACGTTGCGCGGGGTGTGGCCCTGTTGATGACCAACGGGCTGACCTTCAACAACCTTTCCGGTGATCCCAGTTTCGGCAATACAGGCTTTGACTGGCTGGGCTTCAACCGCATTGGCGGAGTGCCGATCGGGGTGGTTGTGCTGGCCGTGGTGGCGATTGCCGCCGGGCTGCTGCTGTCGCGAACTGCCTTCGGCCGCTGGCTTTATTCGTCGGGCGGCAATGAACGTGCAGCGGAATTGTCCGGCGTTCCGGTCAAGAAGGTGCAGATCGCCGTCTACGTGCTGTCGGGCATGTGCGCGGCAATCGCGGGCCTTGTGCTCAGCTCGCAGCTGACCTCTGCCGGGCCGACCGCAGGCACCACCTATGAACTGACCGCCATCGCAGCGGTCGTGGTGGGCGGCGCATCGTTGATGGGCGGGCGCGGCTCGGTACGCGGCACGCTGCTGGGTGCCTTTGTCATCGGCTTTCTGTCTGACGGCCTCGTCATCATCGGCGTCTCGTCCTACTGGCAGACCGTTTTCACGGGTGCCGTGATCGTGCTCGCCGTGATGCTCAATTCCATCCAATACGGGGGCAAGACCCGCAAGGGCTGACCCCGACCCAGTTTCGCGCTGTTTCGGGCGGAAAGACCCGACGCGAAGATCCGCCGGGCAACCGGCAACAACCAAAATACCATGGGAGACATCAAAATGATCAAGTTCACCAAACGCGCCCTTCTGGCCGCGGCAACCGCTCTGCCCCTGATGGCAGGGTCCGCCTGGGCCGAAGGCCTGATCTCTATCATCGTGACTGATCCGGCGAACCCCTACTGGTTCACCGAAGGCGAAGTCGCGAAGGCCACCGCCGAAGAACTGGGATATGACGCCACCGTGGCCGCGCACAAGGGCGACACCAACGTTGAATCCAATCTCATCGACGCTGCCATCACCAACGGTGCCAAGGCGATCATCCTCGACCCGGCCAATGCGGACGGTTCTGTCGGTGTCGTACGCAAGGCCACCGAGGCCGGCATCCCGGTCTTCCTGGTGAATGCCGAGATCAACGAAAGCGGCATTGCAATCGCACAGCTGGTGTCGAACAACGCCCAGGGTGCGGCGCTTGGTGCGGTTCAGTTTCAATCGCTCGTGGGTGACGAGGCCAAATATGTCGAGTTCTTCGGCAACCCGGCCGACAACAATGCGGCCACGCGATCAAATGGCTACGAGACGGTGCTGAGCCAGTATCCGGACCTTGAAAAAGTGGCCGAGGAAGTCGCCAACTGGGACCGCACGCAAGGCTACAACAAGATGCAGTCGATCATTCAGGCAAACCCGGAAATCGATGCCGTTATTTCGGGCAACGATGAAATGGCGCTTGGTGCGATTGCCGCGCTGAAGGAAGCTGGCAAGCTGGAAGGCATGATCGTCGGCGGGTTCGATGGCTCGCCCGACGCGGTGGACGCGGTCAAGGCCGGTGAAATGGCCTATACTGTCCTCCAGCCCGTCGCGGTCTTTTCGCGCGAGGCGGTGATCCAGGCTGACCACTACATCAAGAACGGTGAGCCGATGGTCGACACAGAAAAGCAACTGTTCGACTGCCTGCTGATCACAGCCGACAATGTGGGCAATTACACGGCTGCATTCACGCTGTCGGAATAACGACATGGATGGGCGCGCGAGACCGGGCGCGCGCCCATCATCTCCTTCTTTCGTTTGAAATGCCCCGAGGTGCCGACCTTATTGAATTACAGCCGGAACAAGACGGTTGCCATTGTGGACGCTCATGGAAAGTCACGGTTGGGTGCCAATTGACCTGGCAAGGAACCGTTTGTGCCATGAGCGTCCTGCAACACCTACCCGCCGAGTTTGGGACGGGCCTCGGCAGTGGTTTCAAGTACTGACATCGTCATGATGTCGTCTACTTTCGGTGGATCTTGTGCGAATTGGTTAAGTGACGAATAGATATCGATCTGCTTTTGCCATGTGGCTGGGTCCATCGTGCCCCATCCGTTTGCTGCGGTTTTTTCGTCAAAGGAATAATCCATTGCAAGGTCCACGGCTGCCATTTCATTGTCCCGGTCGAGGTTCGGATAACGTTCAACGAGAAAATCAACGGCCTCTTCGCGGTTGTCATAGACCCAGCCCCAGCCCTTTGAGCCGGCTCGGATCATGGCGTCCACCTGAGGCCGGTAATTCGCAAGCGTCTCATCCGTCACATAGTACGGGTTGGCGTAGAGTTTGACGCCTGCATCCCACAACGTCATGTCCACCCGTTGATCGCCCAGAATTTCAAGCGCGCTGGTATTTGTATTCCACCCAGTCACGACATCGACCTGGCCGGTCATCAGCGGTGTCATGTCCGCCCCCATCACCGAGAGCTCAATATCGTCTTCGGACATTCCGTTTTCAGCCAGCAATGCCTGAAGCAGCACCCGAGCCAAGCCATTGGTCGCAACCTTCTTGCCAATGAGATCTTCCGGCTTGTTGACCGGGTTGCTTTTGAGAGAAAAGTAGGTGAACGGATGCTGCTGATATCCAACGGCGATACATTTGACCGGTATCCCGGCGGAACGCGCCAGCATGAGCGACGGACTGGACGAGATGGACCCCAGGTTCGCGCGCCCACTGGCCACCGACGCCACACCATCAATCTGCGGGCCACCTGGCATTACCTTTAACGTCAACCCTTCGTCCGCGTAATAACCCAGTTTGTCGGCGGCGACTTCGCCGATGATTCCGTTGCTGGCCAGCCAGCCAAGCTGCAAGGTTACGGCAAAACTGTCCTGCGCGTGTGCCGGCGAGATCTGGAACAAATTTCCGGCGCAAGCCATGCCGGCGGTCGCACCGGCAGATTTCAAAAGGCCCCGGCGGGTGAAACCGGTTTTGGAAGTGCTCTTCATTGTACTCTCCTGTTGGGTATTTTGTTATTTTCAAGTTTGCGTGTCGGGCACTCTGACAATCATGCCGTCCATGCTTTCGTCGACCGTCAACTGACAACTCAGACGACTTTCCGTGGCGGGATCGATCACGAACTCAAGCATGCCCACTTCGTTATCCCTGGCCGGTGTCAGCTTTTCGCGCCAGGGGGCGTCGATGTAGCAATGGCAGGTGCCGCAGGCACAGGATCCTCCGCACTCTGCTATGATCCCGGCCACCCCGACATCAATCGCAGCCTGCATGACGGTTCCGCCTACGGAAACCTCTGCTTCTGTTTCTTTACCATCTGCTTCGACAAATTTAATCAACGGCATATCAGGCTCTAGGCCTCCTTCAGTTTGATCATGAGGGTTTTTGGTCCCCGCACCGACAATCCGCGCTTGTATTCCGGGTTCTCATCGACAAGCTCGATCTCGCTGTAGCGCTTGAACAAGGTGTTGAAGATCACGTCCATGTCCAGACGCGCGAGGTGGTTGCCAAGACAGAAATGCGTACCGCCCCCAAACGAGATATGTCGGTTGGGTGAGCGCCCGACATCGAAGACATCGGGATCATCAAACTGTGCCGGATCGCGATTTGCGGCCCCGTAAAGCAGACCGAACCGTGTGCCGGCGGGGTAGTCGTAGCCCCCGACCGTGACATCCCGCGTCGCGAAGCGGTGGAAGTATGGCAGCGGCGAATTATAGCGAAACATTTCCTGGATCGCGGTCTTCATCAACTCGGGCTGAGCCCTGAGCCGTGCCATCTGATCCGGAAACTGAAGCAGCGCATGCATGCCGGACCCGATCGTATCGATGGTTGATCCGTGACCTGCGCGCAGAACCTGCATGGCAAGCGCGACCAACTCATCTTCGGTCAGTTCACCGGCCTGCTTGGCCTCGAACATCCGGGTCAGCAGGTCATCCTGAGGTTTGACTGCCCGTTGGTCCAGAAGTGTCGACAGATACTCGTAGAACTCTCGTGTTGCATTCTCTGCCAGATCCTTGCCGGCCTGCGTCCGCCCGATATTCCAAAACGATACGATGTCTTCCGACCATTTGCGCAACCGCGCACTGTCATCAGCCGGCACACCGAGGACACGACCAATGATGTGACCCGGCACATGGGCTGCAAAATCCGCGATGAAATCAATTTCGGACTGATTGGACACCTTGTCGAGCAACGCGTTGACGATATCCTGCACCGCAGCCCGCTGGCGCTCCACTATTGCCGGGGTAAATTCACGGAAAACCACTTTGCGAAGACGGGCATGGGTATCGCCTTCGCTGTCCAGCAGGCTGTTTTGCACAAACCTTTCATGATGCGGCATGTCGTGCATGTTCATCCGGGTCTTGCGCGCCAGTTTTTCGGTTTCGCTCAAATTCTCGTCGACGACCCGCAGCATCGACTTGTCCAGGGCGACTTCCTGAACATCGGCAAACCGCGTGAGCATCCAGGTCTTTTCGCCCTCGTAGAAATAAGGCCGGTCGAGCTTTCGCATCGCGGCATAGGTAGGATACGGGTCTTGGGCGAATTCGGCCGAAAGCGGCCGGAAGTCGATCGTATCGCCTTGTTCATCCAGCATGTCCTGATCTCCCCTGCTTGATGTTGATGTTGTGGCGTCAGATTGCTTCTATCACCTGCGAGCGACAGGAAGGATGTTCCCAACTCTCAAAGAAATGGATATTACTATCACATGTCAGACCCCCTGAAGCCGCCAGCATTCCATCGCTACCGTGAGATTCACTACTACACACCCGGTACGCTGGATCAGCCTTTCCCCTATCAGATCCTTGCGGCAGGGCGCAGCCGAACCGGGCCTGAGCGCCCTGCCCACACTGCGGTCTATCAACATCACACGTTTATCCTGACGCTCTCCGGAAAGGGCAGGATCACATGGGCTGGCCGATCAACGGATGCATGTGCCGCTACGGTCACTTGGTTGGACACTTCACAGAAATATGCACATTCCTGCCATCCCGATAGCGACCATTGGGAACATATCTGGCTCGGCATGTCCGGCTACGGGCTGGATATGCTGTTCGAAAGGATAACCGGTGGCCGAAATCCCGTACATCGGGCGAATGTGAAGATGCGTGGAGTGTTCGAGGACGTATTGCAACATCTGAAAGACACCAGTGGTGTCAAGGCACCGATATCGGCACTATTGGCGGCACATCTGGTCGAGATCCTGGCCAATACCGACGAAGTTCTGGAAGAGCCGTCATCCTCGCCATTCCATCTCCTCATGACGGCGGTGAAGAACGAATTGAACGAGCGATGGGACGTGCGCAAAATGGCTTCACTCGCAGCGTGCAGCGCGTCACATTTTCACCGGAAGTTTCAGAAAATCCAAGGGGTATCCCCAATGGAGTGGCTCAAACTTGAGCGGATCAATGCGGCCAAGTATCTTCTGTCCGCGACCGATCTTTCGATATTCGAGGTTGGTCAGAAATGCGGATATCCGGACCCATATCATTTCAGCCGGGTCTTTTCCCGCACGGTCGGAATATCGCCGACCGGATTTCGAAAGATGACTGGCCGTTAGCAGGTCTATGGTTCCGCATGAAAAGACCGGTCCATGCGGTTATACCTGCATAGAACCAACCGAACGAAACATAGGCCGTCTTGACGGCAATATAGAAGCCGGTTCCAACTTCGTGACATGCAGATTGATCGTGCCCGCATTCAGCGACCTCCTGACCCACTTGTCCAACAAGGACAGCAGCGGCTGAATTTTTAGCACGAGCCGCTTTCGAGGCGAATTGAGCAGTCCGAACCGATATTGCGCTACGCGAGCATCAGCCAGCTGCCTGCCGTAGGAAAGGCGGCATTGTCGAGTTGGGTCACCGTGAAAAGAAAACGTAGGGCAGAGATGCGTCAGTTCTTATCAACCGGTCGGGATCGCATCCGCGCGGCGGTCTCCCGTTCCGCCCGTTTACAGCACATCGGTGGCAGACCGCGGTCCATCAAGTCCATATCTTCGAGAACCATGTCCCCCATCTGCTTGAAGGCAACATCCAGCGCGCCCGCCCGGTGCGCAGAGCGCAGCAATCCAGGCAGCGTCCGCGCCCGATGACCGGTTGGTAGTGGTTCTTCCGGGAAGACATCGGTGGCGGCGATGATATGCCCTTCGGCCACCGCATCAAGCAAGGCGTCAAAATCGACTACATCCGCGCGGCTGAGCAAGATAAACGCCGCACCCTCGCGCATCTGCGCAAATGCATCGGCACCCAGAAAACCGCGATTGTCCGTCGTCACAGCAGCAACGACGAAAACCACATCAGACTGCGCCAACACCGTATCAAGGGTCGCAGGTATCACTTGATGGTCGCGCAGGATGGAGGGTGCAATCCATGGATCATGAACCTGAATGTTGCAGCGAAACCCGGCCAGAACACGGGTCAGCGCACGCCCCAGATCGCCAAAGCCAATGATCCCGACATCGGCACCTGTCAAAAGCCGTGCTTGCGCGTTGCCATCCCCGCCCCATTGTTCGGTTCCATCGGCAAATCCGGTATCCGCAGGGGTAATGCCGCGCAACAGGTCCAAAGCAAAGCCTAGACCAATCTCTGCGACGGGTAGCGCGAATGCGGCACCCGTTGTCAGAACATGGATGCCTCTGCCAAACACTTCATCGTAAGGCATGTTATCTTGCAAGTTGGATTCGACGTTCAGAACCGCGCGCAGTGACGTAAGTCGCGCCAGTGTCTCTGACGACAAGGGCGGCTGGCCAAGGATGTAGCGCGCACCCGCCAGCACCGAACCGTCCAATTGCGCCACGTCTGCCGCGCTGGTTTCCACGATCTCATACTTTGCGCGCAACTGGGCCAGTTTGTCGGGTGTAAAAATCAGATCCAGGCTGCGCGGCTCGGGTGCAGATATGACGATTGGCTTGTTTCCAGACACGAGAGACTCCTGTTAACTTCGGCCGTTGAACCGATTTACTTTTGATATAAACCGATTTATCTTTCGATTCGAGCCATATTTTCGTTTTCATTGATTTCGATGGCCCAGGGGGAGCATGACAAACAGCAGGCGCGCGACCATCCACGATGTTGCCCGTATGGCAGACGTGTCGGCAGCGACCGTATCGAAGGTCATGCGTGGGGTCACCTCTGTGAAACCCGCCAATGTCGTGCGCGTCAAAGAAGCCATTTCGCAACTCGATTACCGGATGGACCCGCTTGCATCCGGCTTGCGCAACGAACAACGCCGGATCATCGGGGCCGTCGTCCCTGATCTGGAAAGCCCTTTCTTTGGCGCACTTGTTACCGGGCTTGAAAGTGCCGCAGAGGACGCCGGTTACACGATGATCATCGCCAGCTCTTGCGAGGATGAGGGGCGCGAGGCGGATCTGATTACCCGGATGGATGATTGGCGTGTGGCTGGGACCGTTCTGGTGCCGGTCCGGTCCGAACGCGGGCGTGGTGCCGAACAGTTGCACGCGCTCGATATGCACGCAGTGCTTGTTGATCGGGTCTCTGCCAGTGATCGGTTCGATACAATCGCCGCAGATAATTTTGCGGCATCCGCCAGCGTTGCCGATCTCCTGGTTGGGCAAGGGCACAGATCCATTCTGCTCCATAGTGCGACGCGGATTTCAAAGGCGGCGCGCACCCGGCAGGAAGGGTTCATCTCACGGGTGCAGGCTCTTGATCCCACTGTGCGCATCGACACACTGATTTCGGACGGCGGCGTCGAAGGACACCGCGCAGGGATCCGCTCTTATTTTGACAAGATGGATCCCAATGATCCAATCACTGCGGTTTTTTCGCTATCGCAACACTCTACCCTGATCGTGCTGGGCGAGATCCGGCGCCGCGAAATGCGAATCCCCGATGACGTGGCGCTTGTGGGTTTCGACGATGCCGAATGGATGCGGATCACCTGGCCTTCGATAACCGCTGTCGCTCAACCTGTCGAACAGATCGCGCGGCGGTCGATTGCCACGCTTTTGGGCCGGGTCGAAGGCAACATCGATGGGTTTCGCGTGCAACATCTGGAGCCGTGTGAATTGCGGCCTCGTCAATCCAGCGGGCAGCGCCCGATGATGCTGCGCAATTCAAGACAATACCAACGCGATTAAAACAAAGTGGAGGAGAGACCATGTTCAACAAGATGTTCAAAACAAAACTGAGTGCTGCCGTATTGGCTGCTGCGGCAGCGGCAAGCCCCGTACAGGCCGAAGGGGAATACGGCATTTTGATGAAAACCCTCGCGAACCCGTTCTGGGGTGCGATGGGTCAAGGCGTAGAAGACGGCGCAAAGGCCGCTGACGTCGAATACTTCATTCAAGCTGTAGAAAGTGATCAGGCGGCAGAAAGCCAGCTGAACGTGTGCAACACGATGTTGGAACGCCGCCCCGTCGCCATGATCACAGCGGCGATCAACTCGACCAATCTTTTGCCTTGCCTGAAATCCGCGCAAGATGCCGGAATCAAGATCGTTGACCTTGACGGGAACCTTGACCCCGCAATTCTGGACGCAGAAGGGATTGAAATCACCTTCCGCATCGGGTCGGACAACGTACTTGCCGGGGCGCAGGGTGCCGAATTCATGGTCGGCCAGCTGGGCGCGGATGCCACAGGTCCGGTCCTCGTGATCGAAGGGCTGTCGGGCAATATCACGGGTCAAAACCGGACCTCTGGCTTTGCTGACAAACTGGCGGAACTGGCCCCCGGACTTGAGATCGTGGCCTCCCTGCCGGGTGACTGGGATCGCGGCAAAGCGGCGAACATCACCAACGATATCCTGACCCGCAACCCTGATCTGGTCGGCATTTTTGCGGCCAATGACGGTATGGCGCTAGGGGCGGTTGAAAGCGTGTTTGCCGCAGGTAAGGGCGGTGATGTCGTCATCATCGGAGTCGATGGCAACTCGGACGCTGTGACGTCAATTCAGGCCGGACGCTTGACAGCTTCGGTTGCGCAATTGCCGTATCTGGTTGGTCAGCAAGCGGTCGAAAACGTGAAGGCCGTGCTCGAGGGCGGCGATGTCGAGCCCCAGATCACCGTTCCGACACTTGTCCTGACCAAAGAGGTCATGGATGCAGGCACTGATCCATTGCTCGAGTCCGTCAAGTAATCCTTCCGGTGGTGCAGGATCAATTCCTAGCCTGCACCATATCACCGGCGCGTACACCGTGCCGGTGATACATTTCTTAACACGAGGGCAATATGGCAACTTCACCAACCCGGACAGACGCACGGCGACCGGGCCGATGGGCGCGTCTTCAAGCCCGATCCATCGAACAACTTCACGTCCGACTTGAAAGCCTGATCGTCCTGATCGCGTTGTCGACGTTGATGGCGATCCTGTCACCGTATTTCCTTTCGGTCAGCAACTTTCTGAACATATTGCTCGCCACGTCGACGATTGGCGTGCTGGCGATTGCGGCGACGTTCGTGCTCAGTTCCGGCGGGCTTGATCTTTCCTTGGGCTCTGTTCTGGGCTTCTCGGGTGTCTGCGGGGCGGCCGTTGCGGTCAAGCTGGGTGCGCCCATGCCGATCGCAGTGATTGCAACGATCGGGGCCGGGGCGTTGGCCGGGTTGGTAAATGGGCTGATTATTACGCGGGCCTTTGTTCCGGCATTCATTGTAACGCTGGGCATGCTGGGAATTGCGCGCGGCCTCGCTCTGGTCATCTCGGACGGACGGGTCATTTACGGTCTGCCCAATGCGATGGTCTATTTGGGCCAAGGACGACCGTTTGGTATTCCAATGCCTGTCATTATCTTTATCGTGACCGCCATCGTCACGCATATGGTGCTGGCCTACACACGGTATGGGCGGCACACGCTGGCCATTGGCGACAGCGAGAACGCCGCGCGCACCTCTGGGATCAACGTCGATTTTCATCGATTGACGCTTTATGTCCTTTCAGGCGGTCTGGCTGGCCTTGCCGGTTTGCTTTTTGCAACCCGGATCAACTCTGGCGATCCGACGGCGGGAATTGCCTATGAACTGACCGCGATCACGGCAGCGATCATCGGCGGCACAAACCTGTTTGGCGGGCGGGGTTCCATCCTCGGGACGATGATTGGCGCGTTGATCATGGGTGTTCTTCAGAACGGCCTGAACCTGCTGGCCGTCCAAAGCTACTATCAGCAGATGGCCATTGGTGGTGTGTTGATCCTGGCCGTTTTCATCGACCAATATCAGGTCCGCAAGGAGAGCCGGATATGACCCTTTTGACCGTCAGCGGTATCCGAAAAAGCTTTGGCGCGGTTGATGTGCTGCATGGCGTCGATTTCAGTGTCGGTGCCGGCGAAGTTCTAGGCCTTGTCGGTGACAACGGTGCTGGAAAATCGACCCTGATGAAAATTGTGACCGGCATGTATAAGGCAGACGCGGGTGACGTGGTTCTTGGCGGGACTTCCGTTCTGGACCTTTCGCCGGGCGAGCGGCGCGCCAAGGGGATTGAGATGATCTATCAGGACCTTGCGCTGGCCAAACAACAGGATGTCGCCGCCAACATCTTTCTGGGTCGTGAACCTGTACGGCGGGTCTTTGGCGTGAACTTTGTCGACCGCACCAAGATGAAACAAGATGCGCAAGCAATGATCACGCGACTGGGTGCCAACCTGCCCGCGATCAACAGACCTGTTGGGTCCTTCTCTGGCGGTCAGCAACAATCGGTCGCTATCGCCCGTGCACTGACTTTCAATCCCAAGGTCGTGATCATGGATGAACCGACCGCGGCCCTTGCGGTCCGCGAAGTGCAAGGCGTGCTGGACCTGATCCGTCAGTTGCGGGATCAGGGGATCGGCGTGATCCTGATCTCACACCGCTTGAACGACGTATTATCTGTCACGGATCGGATCGTCGTTCTGCATCACGGGCGTGCAGCGGCCAATCTGGTCACCAAGGAAACAACGATGACCGATGTCGTCTCCGCGATAGTCGGTGGTGGTGACATGGCAGAGGCCGCAGCACATGAGGCACAGGGTTAGATATGGCACAACTTGGATTGCACACATTCGCCGTCGCCCCGAAATGGGATGTCGCGACCATGCGCACACTGCGCATGAAATTTGAAACCCACAAGGTGCGCGTTCTGGAAATCCCTTTGCTCGACCCATCGGAAATCGATGTCGCGGAGACACGCGCGTTCTGCGAGGAAACCGGCATCACACCTGTGTGCTCGCTTGGTCTTCCGCCAGAAATTGATGTGATCACCGATCCGGATGCAGGCATGGCGTTTCTCGAACCTGCCTTTGACGTAGCTTCTGGCATTGGGGCGCCGTCGCTGTCGGGCGTGACCTATGGAACCATCGGCAAAATCTCTGGTAGCCCGCGCACGCAGGCTGAATTTGACGGCACGGCCAGCTTTATCAAGCGCGCGGCGGCGCGCGCAAAGGCGTTCGGCTTGGGTCTCGGCATCGAACCTTGCAACCGATACGAGACCCATATCATGAACACTGGCGCAGACGGGCGTGCCTATTGCGAGGCCGTGGGGGCGGACAACCTTTTCATCCATCTTGATACCTACCACATGAACATCGAAGAGGTATCATTCGCCCAAGGTTTTGCCGACTGCGGGCCACATCTGGGTTACGTCCATCTGTCAGAAAGCAATCGCGGCGCACCGGGAACAGGCATGATCGACTGGCAGGCAGCATTTCAGGCCCTCGTCGACGTTGAATTCGATGGCATCACTACCCTGGAAAGCATGAATCACGTCCATGAGGCCATTGCGTCCGCCCTTGCCATCTGGCGACCGGTGGCGGCAAACCCAAATGACGTGATCGATAATGGTCTACCTCACCTGCACAAAGCTGCAAGAATGGCAGGGTTTCACTACAGCTAGGGCAAATTGGCGCTTCAGAAAATAGTGGGGCCATTATCGTTACCAGCTGCGCAGATCGCACGCACCGACCCTCCAGAGGCGCGGCAGAATGACACCATGAAATCGCAAAGTGCCTTGCGTGCGGAAAGCGCAAACAGACAGATTACTCCTCGCTTTGTCCGCGTCCCGAGACATCCGTTTGATCGAGAAAGCGCAGCCGATTTCCAAACGGATCGAGAACCTGCATCTGAAGACCCCAGGGCAGTTTTTCCAACCCTGGTCGGCTGTTCGGATAGGGCAGCAGAGAGCTGTGCCAGTCCCGCAATCCGCAAACGTAGACCATAGCGGCCGCCCCCGGCGTGCCATCGCCATGATGCTCGCTCAGATGCAAATGAAACTCTCCCAGCCGCAGAAAAGCGTAAAGCGGCGCGGTCGCATCAAAGCGATGCTCGCCCTCCCATGTGAAGCCCAGCCAGCCGACATAGAACTCCCGCGCCTTTGACTCGTCGAAACTGCGGAAAATCGGCGCGATCTGTGTGACCTTCGGGATCATGCCGGTTGTTTTGCGTCGATTTTCTGAATGGCGCTGAACCCCTCAAAACGTGGCGCTCCCTCATGCAGCTTGCGGCTTTGACCGGCTTTCGCATGGGCGGCGCGGAATTCTTCACTGGTTGTCCACGCGCGGAAATGCGCCTCGCTTTGCCATGTCGTGTGCGAGGCATACAGAATGCGTCCCTCTGTCTCAGCGCCTTTCAGCATCTGGAACGACACGAAGCCCTCCATGTCCTGCAAGCGGCTTTCGCGGGTGAGCCAAAGCTCTTCGAATTCCGCGGCATTTTCAAGCGGTACGGTAAAGCGGTTCATGGCAAGATACATGGGGTGTCTCCTTAGTTCGATGTCAGGGAATTGCAGGGATCTTCACGCTCGGCGCGCGGGACGATCCGGGTTTCGTCAAAGGGCGTGTCCGTGTCGCCTTCGACAAAGCCGATGGAATGGGTGGTGACGTCGGGCGCTGCAAGATCGATCAGCGCGGGCACGCCCCAGTCCGTTCGCGCATGGCCGTTGCCCGCTATCAGCGCCACTGGCGGCCCGTAGGTTTCAAGCGCCGCCAGTGCCGCGCGCGCAAAAACCGCATCGCGGTAGCGTTGAACCGCAACCATGCCTGCCATCGCCTCCAACGGCATCGCCTCGCAATGCGCTACAAACTGCATTTCATCACGGGCTTTCTGCTGGTCGCCCGGCAGGGGCTCGTTCAGTCCGAAACGCGCCGCATCAGGGCCGAACAGGCCCTCTGGCCCGTCGCTGTAGACGGTGCGCACCGTCTCGCGCGGTGCAGCGGCTCCGATGATGCGCGCATTGCCCAAAGCGTCGAAGATCGGTGCGTAGATCGGAAAATCGCGCCAGCCGCTTGCGTTCCATGCCTCGGCGATCAGGGTCCGGTCGGCATCGGCTCTGGCGGCCTCTTCGGCGGTCAGCATCTCGAACACGATTGCCGTGGGCCGCAGGTCCTCCAGCACAGCGGCCTGTCCCAGATGCGCATCGGAGTTGTCATGGACTTCGCCCAGAATGACGATGTCAGCGACAGGTTGCGCCAGCGCGGGCGTGGCAAGACAAAACAACAGGATGGCAAGGCGCATATGCGCTCCTTTCAGGCGGATGCCGCATGCGGCAGAATAAATGGCACACCCGAGGGCGGTGTCGCCGAGACCCGCAGAGCACAGCCATAGGCTCGCGACAGGGTCTCGTCTGTCAATACCTCGGCAGGGGTGCCGAAGGCGAGGCGTTCGCCGTCGGCCAGCACCGCCACACGGTCGGCATAAAGCGCAGTCAGGTTCAGATCGTGCATGACGGCAAGCACGCCACCACCGGCGCGGGCAAAATCGCGGGCGATCTCCATGACCTGCAACTGGTGCGCAATATCAAGGCTGGACACGGGTTCATCCAACAACAGCCAACGAGGCTGTCCGTCTTCAACCGGTGCCCAGACCTGCGCCAGCACGCGGGCAAGCATGGCGCGCTGTGCTTCGCCACCCGACAGTTCCTGAAACGTGCGATGGGCGTAATGCGCAAGGCCGACGCGCGCCAGCGCCTGCATTGGCACTTCGGGCCTGTCGCCCGCGGTGCCGGATTGAAGACCGATGCGCACGACCTCGATCACGGTGAAGGGAAAGGCCAGCCGCGACGCCTGAGGCAAAACAGCCCGTATCGCCGCCAGTTCCCAGGGTTTCATCCGCTCGACGCACCGACCGTTCAGGCTGACGCGGCCCTGATAGGCAAGAGAGGCGGTGATCGCGCCCAGCAGGGTGGATTTTCCCGACCCGTTCGGACCAACGATGGCCGTGACCTCACCCGGCAAAGCGGTCAGGCCGACACCCCTCAGCGCCTCTCGCTTGCCGTATGACACGCGTATATTCTCGGCGATCAGGCTCATAATTCGACCAGTCCCCGCCGCTTGAGCAGGATCCAAAGGAAAACCGGTGCCCCCAGAACGGCCGTGACGATCCCGATGGGCAGTTCGGCGGGGGCGATCACCACGCGGGCAATCATATCAGCAAGGATCAGCAAGGTCGCGCCAAGCAAAGCCGCGTTCAGCAGCAACGTCCGGTGATCCGGCCCCGAGGCCAGCCGCAGCAGATGCGGCACGACAATGCCGATGAAACCGATCCCCCCCGAAACGGCGACCGCGGCACCGGTCGCCCCGGCCACGGCCAGAATGCCGGTGGATTTCATCCGCTGAACGTCAATGCCGATATGGGCGGCGGTCGCTTCGCCCAAAGCCAGTCCATTCAACCCCCGGCCCAGCGTCAGGGACACCCCGATGGCAAGCAGGATCATCGGGCCGGCAGCAAACACTTTGGCCCAGCTTGCGCCCGCCAGCGATCCAAGCCCCCAGAAGGTCAGGTCGCGCAGCTGCGTATCATCGGCGATATAAACAAGAATGCCCGACAGCGCGCCTGCCAGCGCCCCAAGCGCGATCCCTGCAAGAAGCATGGTGGCAACAGAGGTGCGCCCATGGCGTGTCGAGACGCGATAGAGCAGGATCGTCGATCCCCAGCCGCCCAGAAACGCAGCAAAAGGCGTCAACTGGTTGCCCGTCAGGTCAATGAGCCATGCAGGTAGCAACGTTCCCAGCACAATCGCCAAGATCGCCCCCAACCCGGCCCCCGCACCAACGCCGACGATCCCCGGATCGGCCAGCGGGTTGCGGAAAAGCCCCTGCATCGCGGCCCCCGAAACCGCCAGCGCGGCCCCGACCAGCACACCCATGGCAAGCCGGGGCAAACGTATGTCGAACAGCACAACACGCTCGATCTGGCTCAGCGTTTCGCCATGGATCAGCTTCGCCAGCATTGTAGACAGCGTCACATCGGTGGCCCCCACCTGAAGGCTGGCGAAACAGGACAGGACCAACGCCCCTGCGAGCGCCCAATGCAGGGTGTTCGCGCGGGTTTCACGGTGGTGGGGGATGGTTTCGATGTCGCTCAGGGCTGCCAAATTTCACGCTCCCTTGCCGTAAAGCGCGTCGTTCAGCGTGGCGATGGCCTGCGCTGTACGGGGGCCGAAGCCCAGCATCAGCAAACCGTCCATGCGGATGGCGGAACGGGTCTGCGCGGCCGGTGTCAGCTTGATCGCCGGCATTGCGAACAGTTCGTCCTTTTGCGCGCCGTGATCTCCGCCGCGATCCATCATCAGGATCACATCCGGTGCCGCCAGTCCGATGGCTTCGTCCCCGATCTGCTTGTAGCCTTCGAAAGCGGTCACGGCATTCACGCCGCCGGCCATGCGGATGATCGCGTCCGCCGCCGTTCCGGTGCCGGACACATTGATCTTGCCGCCCTGGGTGGACAGCACGAAAAGCACGCGCTTCTTGCTGTTCGCAGGGCGTTCTGCATCCGCCAATGCCGACGCCATCGCGCCTTCGACCTCGGCCGCAAGACCTTTGGCGCGAGCCTCCACGTCAAGGGCCGCTCCGATAACCTCGATCTTGCGGATGATGCCCTCGGCGGTCAAGGCGTCCGGCACTTCGACAAAGTCCACATTCGCGGCGCGAATGACATCGAGCGCTTCCGGCGGCCCGGCCCCTTCCTCTGACAGGATCAATGACGGGCCGACCGACAGCACCCCTTCGGGCGACAGTGCGCGCATATAGCCGACATCGGGCAGGTTCGTCACGTCAGGCGGGTAGCTTGACGTGGTGTCGCGCGCCTTGAGCCGATGTTGCTGCCCCAGCGCCACGACAATCTCTGTCACGGAGCCGCCGATCGACAGGACATCCGCATGTGGATCGCCCCCCTGCTCGGCCTGCTGCGCGCTGACTGTCAAGGCCGCGACCGCACCGAACATCGCGATCCATATGCCTGTGAAGGCGGCAAAACCATTGCGCTTGCGGGTCATGCGGGCACCTCTGCCAGCGCGGGCAGCGCCGCGACAATCCCGCCCCATTCGGCGCGCGAATCCCGGCCTTGCTTGCCAACGCCAAAGGCCTGAAAGATCAGCCCGCCTTCGGCATCGAAGGCCTCGACGGAAACCGCAGGCCCGCGTTGCGTGGGCTTTTCGACGGCCCAGACCTCGGCCACCTTGTCCAGACGGAGATGCAGGTTGAAGCCCGGATCCATGACGTTCTGCCACGGCCCCATCGGGTGCAGCTTGTGGATCGGGCCGGTATGAATCTGGATGCAGCCGCGATTGCCGACAAAGATCATCACTTCGATCCCGGCATCGCGCACCGCCTGCAACATCGCATCGGCGGCCTGCGGTTCAAGCCGGCGCACCCAAGGCGCGCCGGCGATCCGGTAGGCGCCCAGCCGGTTCATCTTGAGCTTGGCGCACAGCCGCAGAAACTGATGCGTATCGGTCAGGCGCGCCCATTCCTTGCGCAGGATGTCCACTTTCTCCGGGTGGGATTTCGCGCCCTCGACGGGTTTGCGCGGCTCCACCTGCTGTGTTTCGGATTGATCCTCGATGGCCAGATCGGCCAGGATCCCGGCCCATTCATCCAGGTTCGATCCGTCGCGCAAATGGATCTTGTGAACCGCATCGCCGGCCGCATCGAATACTTGCAACGAACGACGCACGCCCTGCTCGGACAGTGTTTCGACCGCATAGGCATGCACCCAGTGGGACGGAAAGATGCGCAGGTCGATATTTTCGGTCAGCGTCATCGCGGCATGTTCGCCGGGGTGATAATTGCCGTATTGCCCGACCTTTTCATGCACGCAGGCCGCGACACGGGTCAGCGCCATGACCTCGCCCAGCTTTTCGGCGGCGGGAATGATCCGGTCAGGATGCGCGTCGATGCGTGTTGTCCCCTGCCCCATTCGGGCCGCGACAAGCTGCGCCTCGGAAATGCCAAGCGCATCCGCTGCATCCCTGGCACGCAGCTTGGGGTGTTCAGCCTGATAGGCACGGATGTCTTGCGGGGAGACAACGGTTTGCTGTGTCATGGGCGTCCTCGGAGAGTGGTTGGGGTCCGATGGCTGCGCCCGAACAGATGCGGTGCGTGGCTTTTCAAATTATTTGACTGTTTTAGTTTGATACGATTAACGCTGCAACCCATTGCGGTTGGATTTATCGCATAACCACCAAAAACACCCGCGCCAGCTTTCGCAAGCAACGGAAATGGAACTCAAGAAGGATGGCGCATATGCTTACCCCCCTGTTGCGCGGCACCACCGCGCTTGTCTGCCTGTCACTGGCCGTGCCTGTCGCGGCACAAGACGCCGATACCTCCGGCTTTCTGGGCACATTGATTCTGACCGGGGGCAAACGCGACCTCAGCTTTGGCACTGCATTGTCGCGCACCGTGGTGGGCGAAGAAGAGATCCAGGATCGCCAAGCCAGCACGGTCGCGCAACTGATCGACTCGGTCCCCGGCGTCACGTTGGTCAATGGCACAACGCCGCAAGGATCAGGCATCAACATTCGCGGCTTTGGCGCGAACACGACCTTCGGCTCGGACCAGAAGATCGCCGTTCAGATCGACGGTGCCAGCGTCGGCTCGGAAGAGCTGTACCGGATCGGCACGCAGCTTTTCACCGATCCGCTGCTCTACCGCGAAGTCGAAGTGCTGCGCGGCACCATCGGCAGCTTTGCCTATGGGTCGGGGATCGTCGGCGGTGTGGTCAAGCTGGAAACCAAGGATGCGTCGGACTTCACCGGTGGCGCGCCGGGGGTCGGTGGATCGCAGACATTCGAGTATGGCTCTAACGGCAATGGGTGGGTCAGCTCGACAAACCTGGCCTGGATGCCGACGGACCGCGCCGAATTCCTGCTCAATTATTCGCTGCGTGATCAGGATGACCTGACCGCCGGCGATGGCTCGACAATCGGCAACAGCGCCTTCCGCACGCCTTCATACCTCGCGAAAGGGAAATTCACTTTCGGGCAGGACGACGCCCATTCGCTGATGCTCAGCCATTCGCGGACCGTGGCGGATGACAAGGATGTGCCCTACGATCAGTTTGACACATCCGGCGGCACTTTTGGCAATGTGGACCGGCTGACAGAAACCGCGCAAACCGTTCTGGAATACCGTTTCAACCCGGCCAGTGACCTGATTGATCTGCGCGCCAACCTGTCCTACGCCGATCAGCAGATCGCGTATGACTACATTCCCGGCTCATCTCCGGCGGAAGGCACCCCGTCGTTTCCTTTCCTCGTCAACACGGTCAATGCCGATCAGCGCTACGAGACGACGAAACTGACCCTGACCAACCGGGCGCTGCTCGACACTGGTGCTGTGTCGCATGACATGCTGTTCGGGCTTGAGGCGCAGCGGCGTGTCCGCGCGGACAACACCGATGCGGGCGCGCCGGGTGGGCGCAATGACCGGTTCGCGCTGTTTGTCGTCGATGAGATGGCGATGGGCCAGGTCACCCTCACACCTGCCCTGCGCTACGAGACGTCCCGGATCGAAAGCGAGAACGACCTGGGCACATTCCCGACAAGCTACGAGTCGGATGCGCTGATGGGCGGGCTGGCGCTTGCCTATGATTTCGGCAACGGTCTGTCGGTCTTCGGCAGCGCGGCCTATACCGAGGGTCTGCCGATCATCGACGATCTTGGCACCAGCGCGACCGCACAACGGCGCATCGACATGACGGAAAAGTCGCAAACGTTCGAGCTTGGGGCGGAATATACCGGCACGGGCGTCTTCACCGCGGATGACAATTTCACCATTCGTGGCAACCTGTACCAGACAAGGCTATGGGACATCACCAGCTATACCGTTGCCGGATCCACCTCGACAGAGCTGGAACGGGTTGACTCCCGCGGCGTCGAACTGGAGGCCTCTTACGGGATGGCAAGCGGGGTCTATGTCGATATTGCCGGGCATCTGGGCGACGCAACAGAGTTCAACCCCGATGGGTCCGATACGACCTGGCGCAACAGCCCGGCCGACCGTGTTCAGTTGACCCTGGGCAGGAAATGGACCGAGACTCTCGATCTGAGCTGGGAAATCGTGCACAGCGCTGATCGCCGTGATGCGCTAGGCGATGGTTTGCCCGACAGCACGGTCCATAACCTGCGCGCCACCTGGAAACCCGAGGGCCAAGGCTGGCTAGACAACACCGAGGTTCGTTTCGGAGTCGAAAACATCCTCGATACCGATTATGTCGGCCACCTCTCATCCCCAACCCGCAAAGCCCCGGGAAGAACACTCAAAGTCGCCCTGACAAAAACGTTCTGAAAACCATGGCCGGAGCAACTGCTCCGGCCATCTTTGCCGTGCGGTAATGCACAACTCAACCCCAACCCAAACTTCCCCGGATCCTGATCCAGGCACATTGAGTTGACGCGCGGTCCAAACACTCCACCACACCGTTTCCGCGAACAAGCGGATCACGCCCGGCCTGCCCCGGATCGCTGAGCTTTCCCAGGCAATAGGGTTCGATGATCACCCGTTGCACGTTGGTTAAAACGTGCCGGATCAAGGCTGCTCTCCTTATGTTTGCAACCTTGACCCAAAGCCAGAGGATCTGAAGATCCTAGACGTCAAAAGCACCCAGATCGAATGTGTAGAGTTCGGCATTTGCGGCGACATCTTACATGTGGTGGAGAATGACGGGCTTTCCGTCGATCGACACAACACGGATCGGCATTCCGAAAAGATCTGACAAGATGGGTTCTGTCAGTACTTGGTCGGGGGGGCCTGAAAACACAAGGGCTCCATCTTTGAGCGCAACAATGTGGTCTGCCCAGGCCGCGACATAATTGATTTCATGTACAACCATGACGATGCTGCGGGAACGCTCTGTTCCGGGGCGGCTCATTGCGTGCAAGCCGGCCGTGAGCTCTTTGGCGTGGTACATATCAAGATTGTTGAGCGGCTCGTCGAGCAGCACCCAATCGGTATCCTGAACAACGCCCATCGCGACGAACGCACGCTGTTGCTGACCGCCGGAAAGCTCATCCAGAAAGCGGTACTGAAGAGCCTGCAAATCAAAGGCAGCAATGGCTTGGTCGACGGCATCTTCATCCCGTTGCGCTGGACGTCCTCGGTGGTGTGGCCAACGTCCGAACGCCACAAGATCGCGGACGCGCAACCGCGAAGACACACCAAGCTGTTGCGCAACGACGGCAATTTTCAGGGCCAGTTCTTGCGTGGGCGCCGTGGAAACATCCACATCATCGACAGTGATCTGACCGCTTTGCAGTGGCGTCAGCCGCGCGATGAGGTTCAACAACGTGGATTTTCCCGCACCGTTGGGGCCAATCAGCGCGGTGATGCCGTGACGCGGAATACGCGTCGTAATCCCCGTAAGAATTGGCGACTTGCCGATCACATGGCTGACGTTCTGGATTTGAATCATCGCACGCGCCCCCTGAGCACGAGATAAAGGAAAAGCATACCGCCGGCGAATTCGACAATCACCGAAAGCGTAGACTGCATCCGCAAAACCCTTTCAAAAATTGCCTGCCCGCTAACGAGGATAAGCGCAGAAATCATTGCGGCGGCGGGAAGCAACAGCGCGTGGCGATGGGTTCGCATCATAGAATGAGCAAGCGCCGCAACCAGCAATCCGAGAAAAGTGATCGGTCCGACGAGCGCGGTAGAGACTGACACCAAAGCCGCCACGAGTGCCAGCAATCCAAGCACCATCCGGTCGTAAGGCAAGCCAAGCCCGATCGCGGATTTGCGCCCCAGCCCCACGACATCGAGTGCGCGGATCAAGGGCCGTATTGCCGTGAACGCCGCAAGACAAACGACGCCGGCCAATGCCAGTTGCGCCGTATCGACGGAATTGAACGAAGCAAACATGGCACCTTGCACGACCGAGAATTCCGATGGATCAAGGATGCGCTGGAAGAACGCAGTGAGCGAACGGAAGAGAACGCCGAAGATCACCCCGGCAAGGATCATCCGGTGAAGATCGGTCCGGCCTCGGCCCATCAGGACGGAAAACAGCGCCATTGCAGCAACCATCATGATGGCCGTTTCTATCAGAAACTTTGCGGGACCAAGCAATCCGATATAAGCCGACCCGCCCAAGACAATCACCAGAAGCGTTTGGATCAGAAGAAACAGCGCGTCGAACCCCATGATCGCCGGAGTCAGTATACGATTGCCGGTGACGGTCTGAAAAATCATCGTGCTGACGCCTATTGCAGCACCAACCAGCAAAAGTGCCGCCAGCTTTACAACGCGCAATTCCAGAATGAACCCCACTGGACCTTTGAGACCCCAGAACAGGAAAAAGCTACACGCAGCAAGCAGCAACCCTGCGAGCAGTAAGAGCCGACGGTCAGGCACGGGCGGGCCTCGCAAGCAGAAGCCAGAGGAAAACCACCGCGCCAAACACGCCGAATATCGTTCCAGCCGGAATTTCATAAGGAAAACGGACAAGTCGACCAAGCACGTCACAGGCCAGGACCATCCCTGCGCCCATACCCGCGACGACAGGCAAGGACGCACGCAGATTGTCGCCCATCATGCGCGCTACGATATTCGGCACCACCAGACCGACGAAGGGCACCATCCCGACCGTGACAACCACCAGCGCAGTAACCATCGACACAGTCACCAGCCCCAGTGCCATCACTTGCCGATATTTCAAACCAAGAGATATTGATGCGTTCCTGCCCAATCCTGCGATCGTGAATTGGTCCGCCGCGATATAGGCAATGACCGTCATCAACCCGGCAAGCCAGAGCAATTCGTAGCGCCCGGCAAGGACACCGGAAAATTCTCCGCTCATCCACACGCCGAGATACTGCATCATGTCCCATTGATACGCTATAAAGGTGGTTCCCGCCCCGATGATGCCCGAATAGATCAGCCCGATCAGCGGCACGAGTAGCGGCTGCGACGGGGGCAATTTGCGGATCAAGATCAGGAAACCGCCCATGCCCACAAGCGCTGCAAGCGCAGAGACCGACATCTTCAGTATCAATGGCATGGCAGGTGCGGCCAGCGTGACCGCCAAAAGGCCCAACATCGCGGCCTCTGTCGTCCCTGTGGTGCCCGGCTCGACAAAGCGGTTACGCACCAGCAGCTGCATGATAACACCAGCCACGGCCATTGACGCACCGGTCAGGAGGGCGGCAAAGGTGCGGGGCAGACGGCTGGCCAGCATCAGACGAAGCGCCTCTGGGTCGCTGCCCAATGTGCCCAGATCAAGCGTTGCCGCCCCGATCGCAGCCGAGATCAGCGATAGGACCAGCAAGGCCACGAACGTGAGGAGATAAGAAAACCGCATGGCACCTTGCGAGCGGTGTTCCGGACCTTATGCGACCCGGAACAGGTCTAAATTTAGCCTTCGAAACCGGCCCGTATCTGGTCCAGAACGCCGGTCATGGCCTGAATGCCGCCGCCAGCGATATAGATCATGGCCGGATCGACGTAGATTACGTTTCCAGCTTTCCAAGCGCTGGTGCCTGCAACCAGCGCGTTGTCCAGAGTCTCGACTGCCGATGCGCCTTCTGCACCGACAGCAGCTCCACGGTCCACGACGATTAGATAGTCGGGGTTCACTTCGGCGATGAACTCGAACGACACGGCCTCGCCATGGGTTTGGGCATCAACGTTTTCTTTGGCTTCCGGCAACTCAAGAGCCTCGTGTATCCAGCCAAAGCGAGAGCCTTTTCCGTAGGCAGAAACCTTGGGACCGTTGGTGAGGATAATCAGGGCATTGCCCTTGCCTGCCACCGCCGCCTTGGTTTCCTCCAGCTTTTCCTCAAACGCCTTTCGAAGGTCTGCGGCCTTTTCCTGTCGTTCGAAGATCTCGCCATAGGTCTCAAGTCGGGTCAGAGCCTGCTTCACTTGCGTGCTGTTCTCATCCGCCCAGATGGTCATGTCGATTGTCGGTGCAATGCGTGACAGGGGCTTGGTCTGGCTGGACGACCGCCCACCCGCGACGATCAGGTCAGGTGCCATGATCGCGAGGCTTTCGAAATCCGGCTCGAACAATGATCCGATGCTGGTTGCTTGATCGGCAACCTCGTCCAGATAGCTGACGTAATGGGGTTGCGGAACGCCCGCGACCTTAACTCCGAGCGCCGTAAGCGTATCCAGTGCAGCAATATCAAGCACAGCAATTTTTGCGGGATTTGCCGGGACACTCGTCTCGCCCTGATGGGTTTCAACGGTGACCTCGGTGGCCCAGGTGGCGGTGGCAACCAGAGCTGCGGCAAGCGGCAGCACAGCCCGGCACAGGACATGTTTCATCTTAAACCTCCAGTGATGTGGAAGAGCGCAACACTGGCGTCTGGCTTGCATCTCGCTTCTGGGAACAGGGTGTATTCGCTTGCTTCCGCAGGGTCCAGCACTTATTCTGACAAAAACATTCAGGATAAGACATGCACAAGCTAATCGGCCGATTTGAGACACCAAATGCCAGTAAATATCTGCAACAACTCTGCAAACATTTTGCCCATAAGATCAAAGTCGATCACACCGCGCAGGAAGGCATCTGCCATTTCGTCATGGGACCTGCGTATCTCAGCGCCGATGAGGTCGCATTGACGGTGCGTTTTGAATTGTCCTCGCCAGATCACACTGACGCCGCGCGCGGCGTTATCGACAGCCATCTTGAGACCTTCGCCTTTCGTGAGGGGTTTAAACACATGAGTTGGTCAAGCTGATACTCGGCCAACGCAGCTCTTGGTACTGTGGCGCAAAGGCAACCCGTGGATGCAATTACCCTACGAAAACACTCGGAATGCTTCCGTACCACTTGTGGTCGCGGCATGGCACGTCCAAGACAGCCGGTAACGGCAGCTACGATCCTTTGATTCAGCCACCTGGTCTTCGCAGTTTTGCGACAAACAGGGGGCTACCTATGCGCGCTAGAATTCTTAAAACCGTATTTCTATCCAGTGTCTTCACTGCACCAGCCTATGCACAGGACGCACCGTTCGAGTCCAACGCAATTTTTCTAGGTACGCTGGCCATCAACAGCACCGGTGGAGACGCAATAAACGACAAGGACGTCACCAGCGACGATCTAGACCGCAAGAACCCCGCCGACCTTCAGGAGTTGTTCCGGTCCGAGCCAACCATTTCCGTCGGAAGTTCCATTCCGATGTCGCAGAAAGTCTATGTGAATGGGATTGAGGAGACTCGGCTCGGCATCACAATCGACGGCGCGCGCCAGAACAACAAGGTGTTCCACCATGCCGCCACCAACCTGATCGACCCGGCGCTGCTGAAATCGGCGCGTGTCGATCCGGGTGTTGCCCCTGCGGACGCTGGCCCCGGCGCGCTGGCGGGCACGATCGCTTTCGAAACCAAGGATGTTGAGGATCTGCTGGACCCCGGTGCAACCGCTGGCGGCCGCGTGAAGCTTGAATATGACAGTAATGGTGATGTCGGCACCGCCAGCAGTGCGGTCTACAGCCGCCAAGGTGGGTTTGAGTCGCTTCTGTTTCTGAAACGCGCCGAGGGCGACACCCGGCAGGATGGTGCCGGCGATGACATCACTGGCTCTGGCACCAACCTTGCAAGCGGCTTGCTGAAGCTGGCCTATGAGACAGACGAGGGCCACCGGTTCGAACTGTCCTACGAGCAGGTCCATGACGACGAAGCGCGCCCTTACCGCGGCAATATCCAACGGTTGATCGGCGGGCGGCCTGTGCCGCTGACGCGGAACTATGTTCTGGATCGCAGGAATGTGGTGCTGACCTACACGGATGAGACCCCGGAAGGTTGGTGGGATCCGAAATTCCAACTGTCCTTCGCCAAGACCGAACTGGATCTGCCGGAAGAGGATCAAAGCACCTATGGCCGCACGCAAAGTTTCTCTGGTGTGTTCCAGAACACGTTTGCAGTTGCCAGCGGAACAGTCACCACCGGACTCGACTTCTTCCGCGACGAAGGCGAAATGGATTATAAAAGCTCCACAAACCCCGCGTGGAATGAACACCCGATTGAAAAGCTGCGCAACGTCGGGGTCTTCGGCCAGGCCCGGCTTGAACCCCTCGGCGGATTACGGCTGACCTTCGGCGCGCGTGCTGATTTCCGAGAGCTTGAAGGTGTTGATGGGTCAAAGCATGACGATTCCGGTATCTCGGGCAATTTCGCGGCCGAATATGACCTGACCGACAGCGTGACCCTCAGCGGTGGTTACTCGCATGTCTGGGGCGGGATCGATCTGGCAGAGAACTTCATCATGAACGCTGCCTGGACTTACCCGTCTGACGGGTTTGACTCGATCACCGCCCGCAACGCCTTTATCGCTGCGGAATTGCGGACCGGGGCTTGGGTTTTCGATGCAAAGCTCTTCCAGACCGACATCGACAATGCGCGCAACGCCTCTTACGGCGGTGGCCCAGCGTTGACTGCGGATGTGGAAACCCGTGGATATGAGGTTGGCGTGGCCTATGCATGGGCCAATGGCTCTGTCCAGCTTGGCTATGCCAATATCGAAAGCGATGTGGATGGGCGCATTGCGGATTCTTATTCAGGAAATTACCTGACCATGCCCTTGGGTGAGGTCATCACCCTGTCAGCCGTGCATGACTTTGAGACGCTCGGATTGCGTATTGGTGGCGATGTGGAACATGTGTTGAAAAACACCCGCACCTACAGCTTTGCGTCCGGCGGCTCGGGTCCGGCGTTGCCATCCTACACCGTTGCCAATGCCTTTGTGGAGTATACACCGCGACAGATGGACAACCTCACGTTCCGGGCAGAGGTAAACAACATCTTTGATGAGCAGTATGCTGCGCGCGCAACCTACGGTCAGGATTTTGCAGGCGAGGTTGTGCCCCTGTATGAACCGGGCAGAGCACTGCGCATTTCGGCGGCTATCAGGTTCTAATGCTCCCCGCCTGAATACTATCAAAAAGCGACCGGACTTACCCAAAGGGTGTGGTCCGGCTCGCCCGTTGGAGTATCACGCCATCTTGCAGGGCTGGCTGATGCGTCGCTTGAACTGCCCGCCTTGAATCTATTATCGCTTAGCGCGGGTCGGCAATTTCGGGTACTTGCGTCAAAACACTGAGCGCCGGTTCAAAGTGATCGTTTGAACCAGCGCGCCAGGACGCCGATGATCCCTTCTCTGAACATCAGCACCCCGACTACGAAGATGACACCCTGGATGACGGTGACCCATGCTCCAAAAGTGGCCAGATAGTTCTGCATCGTGACGATGATGCCCGCCCCCACCAATGGCCCAAAGACTGTGCCCATGCCGCCCAGAAGCGTCATCAGCACAACTTCGCCCGACATTGACCAATGCACATCGGTCAGGGAAGCAAGTTGGAACACTTGCGCTTTGGTGGCTCCGGCCACACCTGACATCACGGCAGACAATGTGAACACGATCAGCTTGTACCGGTTCACGTCATAGCCCAACGAGATGGCACGCGGCTCGTTCTCGCGGATGGCTTTCAGCACCTGGCCGAAGGGCGAATGGACGATCCGGTACAGCAGCAGGATGCCACCGAATGTCACGGCCAGCACGAAGAAATACAATGCCATGTTGTCGGCCAGCGGGATCAACCCGAACAGATCGCCCCTCGGTACGCTTTGGATACCGTCCTCGCCGCCGGTGAATTCTGCCTGCAAGGCAACAAAATACACCATCTGGGCAAATGCCAGGGTGACCATGGCAAAATAGATCCCCTGTCGGCGGATCGCGAGCGAGCCGATGACCAGACCCAGCACACCGGCTGCGGCCGCTCCACACAAGACCGACAGTTCGGGCGTCAGACCCCAGACCTTGGCGGCATGGGCCGAGATATAGCTGGCGCCGCCGAAATAGGCCGCGTGTCCGAATGAGAGCAGCCCACCGAAGCCCAGCAACAAGTTGAAGGCGGCGGCGAACAGGGCAAAGCACATCACCTTCATCGCAAAGACCGGATAAACAAAGAACGGCAGGACAATCAGCCCGGCAAGCAGGACGCCAAAGATGACCTTGTGAAGGGCCGGCATTCCGACCGCCTGCGCCTGTGGTGCGGCGTCACTTGTTTTTTCAGCCATAGCCATTATGCGGGCCTCCCGAACAGACCTTCGGGCTTGATCATCAGAACGATTGCCATGATGACGAAGATGACCACGGCGGATCCTTCCGGGTAGAAGACGCGTGTCAGCCCTTCGACGATGCCAAGCATGTAACCTGTCAAGATAGCCCCCATAATTGACCCCATGCCGCCGATCACCACGACCGCGAAGACGACGATGATCAGTTGTTCACCCATCGTGGGGTTCACCGAATAGATCGGCGCGGCCAGCACGCCCGCGAACCCCGCCAAAGCGACGCCGAACCCGTAGGTCAGCATGATCATCAGCGGGACGTTCACACCGAAGGCACCAACCAGCACCGGGTTTTCCGTGGCGGCGCGCAGATAAGCACCGAGCCGGGTCTTTTCGATCATGAACCATGTGCCGAAACACACCAGAACCGATGCTACGACGACCCAGGCGCGATAGTTGGGCAGGAACATGAAGCCCAGGTTCTGTCCCCCGGAGAGGAGGTTTGGAATCTGATAGGGAAGCCCTGAAATGCCGTAATAGTTGCGGAACAACCCCTGAATGATCAGCGCCAATCCGAAGGTCAGCAACAGCCCGTAAAGGTGATCCAGATGATACAGCCTTGAAAGCATAGTGCGTTCCAGAACAATGCCGAAGGCACCCACGATAAGCGGTGCCAGAATAAGTGCGGGCCAGTAACCGATGCCGAGGTAGTTGAGCAGCATCCAGGCAACAAACGCGCCGGCCATATACAGCGCGCCATGGGCGAAGTTGATGATGTTGAGCAACCCGAAGATCACGGCCAGCCCCAGCGACAGGACCGCATAGAAAGACCCGTTGATCAGGCCCAGCAAAAGCTGACCCATCAGAACCTGCGGCGGTATTCCCAGAAGTTCAAACATTTTGCGGTCCTGTTGGTCGATTGATCAGATAGCCTCTGCCCGACCGTTACAGTCGGACAGAGGCAGGACAATGTTCACTGCTTGGTAAAGTCGCACTCTTCCAGCATCGGCAAGAACGCTTCTTCGCCGCTGATCGAGGAGATCTGGTTGTACAGGTCCCACTCGTTTTCGGACTGGTCGGGTGTCTTCACTTCGAACAGGTACATATCGTGGATCGCCCGCCCGTCGCCGCGCACGGTGACTGTGCCGAAGAGCGGATCGTCGAACTCCATCTCTTTCATCTTGGCGGATACGGCTTTGCCGTCATCGGCGCTGCCCACGGCCTCAACCGCTGCTAGATAGGCCATCGTCCCCGAATAGACGCCGGCCTGGACCATCGTTGGCTGCGCGCCATGCGTGTCCATGAACCGCTTGGACCAGGCGCGGGTCTCGTCGTTCTGATCCCAGTAGAACGCTTCGGTCAGCGACAGACCCTGTGCGGTCTGCGCGCCCAGAGCATGCACATCGGTGACAAAGAACAGCAAGGCGGCCAGTTTCTGTCCCGCCTGAGTGATGCCGAATTCCGACGCCTGCTTGATCGCGTTGACGGTGTCGCCGCCGGCATTTGCCAGACCGATCACGTCAGCGCCCGATCCTTGAGCCTGCAACAGGAAGGACGAGAAATCCTGCGCCGGGAACGGCACATTGACCTGTCCGACGACCTCACCGCCGTTTTCCTCGACGACGCGCGACGTATTTTCCTCAAGCGAGTGACCAAAGGCATAGTCAGCGGTCAGGAAGAACCATTTCTTGCCGCCCGCATTGGTCATTGCCGCACCTGTGCCGGTGGCCAGGGCTGCGGTGTCATAGGTCCAGTGAACCGTGGTGGGACGGCATTGTTCGCGGGTCAGCGATGTAGACCCGGCACCAGAGTTGATCATCACGCCGTTTTTCTCGGCCGTGATGTCGCCAACCGCAAGCGCCACAGAGGATGTCGGCACGTCGAGAATGGCGTTCACACCATCCACGTCATACCACTGCCGCGCGATGTTCGAGCCGATATCGGGCTTGTTCTGGTGATCTGCCGAAATGATTTCGACGGCGATGCCTTTGTCGGCTGCTTTGAAATCCTCTACCGCCATGCGCGCGGCCACAACCGATCCTTCGCCGGACAGGTCCGCATAGACGCCGGATCGGTCATTGAGAACGCCGAGCTTCACCGCGATATCCTGCGCCAGCGCGGGTGAGCCGATCATCGCGGCAAGGGCCGCGGAACTGACTGCGAGTTTCTTGAACATGGGGTTCCTCCTGGTTACGGCGCAGACGCGCCTTTATTATTGGTTCAGACGCCCAGATAATCGTGAAGTTTCTGGGTGTTTTCTTCAAGCTGATCGTTGGGGATCATGTCCACGACGCGGCCTTGGTCCACGACGTAATGCCGGTCGGCGACCGATGCCGCGAAACGAAAGTTCTGTTCGACCAGAACAATCGTGAAACCCTCGTTCTTGAGCGCGGCGATGGTATGCCCGATCTGTTGCACGATGACCGGTGCCAGTCCTTCGGTCGGTTCATCTAGCAAAAGCATCTTGGACCCGGTGCGCAGAATGCGGGCAATCGCCAACATCTGCTGTTCGCCGCCCGACAGTTTCGTGCCCTGACTGCTGGTGCGCCGTTCTTTCAGGTTGGGAAAAAGATCATAGATCCGTTCCACGGTCAGGCCGCCATCAGCGATGCGCGGGGGGAGCATCAGGTTTTCCTCGACGCTCAGCGAAGAAAAGATGCCGCGTTCTTCGGGGCAAAGCGCGATACCCAGCCGGGCGATGGCGCGCGGCTGCATCCCGATCGTCTCGGTGTCCTTGAACGTGACAGAGCCGGTGCGCTTTCCCAGTATTCCCATGATCGCCAGAAGCGTCGAGGTCTTGCCCGCGCCGTTGCGTCCCAGCAGGGTCACCACTTCGCCCTGGCGCACTTCGAAATCCACACCGTGCAGAACATGGCTTTCGCCGTACCAGCCTTGCAGGTCGGACACTTTCAAAAGCACTTCGGACGCGTCAGTCATGGCTTGCTCCGATATATGCCTCGATCACTTCGGGCGCTTTCGAAATCTCGTCATAAGTGCCTTCCGCCAGGATTTCGCCGCGTGCCAGTACCGTGATGCGATCCGACAGGTCGGCCACGACCGACAGGTTATGCTCCACCATCAAAACGGTGCGGTTTTCGGCAATTTTCTGGATCAGCTTCGAGATCCGCTCAACGTCTTCGCGCCCCATGCCGGCCATTGGTTCATCCAGTAGCAGCATGTCGGGGCTCAGGGCGAGCGTCGTGGCAATCTCAAGCGCGCGTTTGCGCCCGTAGGGCAAGGCAGCGGCACGCTCATCGGTGAACTCGGTCAAGCCCACCTCGTCGATAAAGGCGCGCGCGCGGTCGTCGAACCTCGACAATATCTTGTCGGAGCGCCAGAAATCATAGCTTTCCCCGCGCCCTCTTTGCAAAGCCACCCTGACATTTTGCAACACGGTCAGGTCCGGAAAGATCGCCGATATCTGGAACGACCGCACCATGCCCAATCTGGCGATTTCGGCGGGCTTCATGCGGGTGATGTCGCGGCCTTCGTACTTGATTGTTCCACGGGTGGGTTGCAGGAACTTTGTCAGCAGGTTGAAACAGGTCGTCTTGCCAGCGCCGTTCGGGCCGATCAAGGCGTGTATCGTTCCCTTTTCTATCGAAAGATCGACATTGTTCACGGCAACAAAGCCCTTGAACTCTTTCGTCAACCCTGTCGCCTGAAGCGCGATTTCCATTGCTTCCCCATGTATCAATCATGCAAGAAATGCACATTTTTCGAGTTGTTTTAGAAGTAAGTGCTACCTGTTCAGCCCGAAAAGTAAACAATAATAGTGCGTCTACTAGGTGGGTTGATCAAGTTGACGTGGGGGTAGCGCTTCCGCGTTTGACGGCGTGGGCGAAACTTGGGATTCGTAAAGTGTGTTATCCCACGTACTTTCGAGGAGCACGTTGGCGGAGGTTCAGATTTCGCTGGAAGCACGCGAAGGCATCAGGCTGGTCGGATCTTTCTATGGTTCAGGACTTATTGCGCGGCTCCCCATGACAATACGACAGTCAGCAACGCTGCGAAGGAGCAAAGGCGACAACAATCCCGCAGGCACCGTCAAGGTATCAGAGTTCCTGTCAGCGAAAGCCGGGGCGTTAGATCTCAGGTCGCCTTCAACGCACGCGTGATGTCATCCCAAATCCAGTGGGCATTGGTTCTGGTCTGGCGATGACATCGGCAGCACCAAGATGGGTGATTCAAGAGTTTGCGACGTTGCCATTGCTTATGCGGTCACTTTGCGTGGACAATCAAAGCCTTCGAGGCGCGGGACATGGGCTGGTCTTTTTATGTCCGCCTGTTACCTTTGGTGACGCACCAGCGACTTGGCAACGCCATGCAGAATATTTACCGCTCTCTGGATTGGATCTAGAGTCAGCGCATGGCAAATAACAACGCTGTTTGACCGATGCTCATCGCAAACACTGCAAAGGTCTGAAAACGACACCAAGGGCGACCGACACCCCTTCAAGAACGAAAGTGACGCTATGGAGACGCTGGACAGAAAATTCATGGAACTCGGCGCAGAGAATGCACCGGGTCAGGAAGTCAGGCAAGACAACAGCGCCCTGTCCTCCATGTCGCGCGGCGAACCACTGGACGGCATTGCCGTGGATTTTTCACATGGCGACGTTGATGCCTTCGCGCCAACCCCCGGCGCTCAGGCCGCGTGGCAGGAGGGCTATGAACGTGGGGGTCAGCAGGCCTATACGGAATATCGCGGCGATCGTTCAATTCGTAGCGATGTGGCAGAACGGCTTGCCGCGTTCACCGGCGCGCCGCTTGATGCGGATCAGGAGTTGATTGTGACGCCGGGCACCCAGGGCGCGCTATTCCTCGCGCTTGGATCGGTCGTCGAGAACGGCACGAAGGTGGCCGTTGTCGAGCCCGACTATTTCGCCAACCGGAAACTGGTGCGGTTTTTCAACGGTGTGGTCGTGCCCATCCCCCTTGACTACGGGATGGACTCAAACACCAGGGGACCGGATCTTGCGATCCTTGAGCAGGCGTTCAAAACCGGCACGCGGGTCATGGTGTTTTCGACGCCGAACAATCCGACGGGACTGATCTATTCCCAGTCCACGATTGAACGGATTGCGGAACTGGCCGCGCAATACGACGCGACGGTGATTGTCGACCAGCTTTATTCCCGTTTGCTTTACGAGGGCGAGAGCTTTTGCCATTTGCGGGCCTGCCCGTCTCGCCCCGAGAACCTGATCACGATCATGGGGCCGTCCAAAACGGAATCGCTCAGCGGGTTCCGGCTTGGCGTCGCGTTCGGGACGCCAAAACTGATCGAACGGATGGAAAAGCTTCAGGCCATCGTGTCTTTGCGGGCAGCCGGGTACAATCAGGCGGCGCTCTCGACCTGGTTTGCAGAGCCTGACGGATGGCTGGCAGACCGGATCACGCAACATCAGGCGATCCGCGATGACCTGTTGAAGGTGTTTCGCGCTGCCGGGCTGGAGACCTCGACGCCGCAAGGGGGAAGCTATATTTTTCCAAAGCTGCCCGAGTTGGTGCATGAACCCGACATATTTGTACGTCTGCTGCGCAGTCAGGCCAATGTCACCGTGACTCCGGGCGCAGAGTTCGGGCCGAACTCTGCCAATAGTATCAGGCTCAATTTCTCGCAGAACCATGATGCCGCCGTGGCCGCAGCGCATAGAATTGTCGAGCTGGTTGAGAGGTACCGCGCATGAAAATCGGAATTTCCGGAATGGGTGCAGTGGGAATGACCGTGGCCAAGGCACTGGATCGTGGTGCGTTGCCCGGCATGAAATTGGCTGGCTTCTGCGCACGTTCACAAACACGCGGCGCAGAACTGAACGAAGCACTCGCAACGCCCGTCCCGATCTATGACATGGACGCCATCGCGGATCACTGTGACATCGTTCTGGAATGCCTCCCTCCGCAAATGTTTGCGGATATTGCGCGACCGGTTATCGACGCCGGGAAAACGCTTGTCGTGCTGTCGGCCAGCCAGCTTCTTGGTCGGGAGGATTTGATCTCGCGCGCGAAGGCAACCGGCGCACGGATCGTCGTCCCGTCAGGTGCGATGCTTGCGATTGATGCATTGAAGGCAGTCGCTGTCGGTGAACTCAAATCCGTCACGATCAAAACGTCCAAACCCGTTGCGGGGCTTTTGAATGCGCCCTACCTGACCAAGATCGATGTCGATTTGACGGCGATCAAAGAACCATACCGGCTAATGGCCGGTAGCGTCACCGAGATTGCGAAGGAATTTCCCGCAAACGTGAATGTGGCCGCCGCACTCAGCCTTGCGGGCCTTGGGCCGGACCAAACGCAGATGGAAGTCTGGGCTGATCCAGCCCTGCAACACAACCTGCATTCGGTAAGCGTGGTATCGGACAGTTCAGACTTTACCGCGACCATCCAGAACCGACCCAGTGACGAAAACCCGGCAACCGGGCGGATCACCGCGCAGAGCGTCATCGCTTGCCTCCAACAAATGACCGCAACCGTTGTTGTCGGCACCTGACAAAGGCAAACCTGTATCCAAGTTCATTGCAACAAACCGGAACACGATCCAGCCGGATCGTCAAGTTGTGGGACATGTCCATTCGCGGAATGCAATCGTATGACCAAACTCAAGGCATCCGGTGCCTTTCAGGCCATCGTTTTCCTTCTGAAATCATCGGATACGCCGTCTGGCGTGTATCACCGATTTCCCTTGAGCTTGCGTCGCTGTTAGAAGGCACCCTCTCATTCAGCGCGCGCCTTGTCACCCATTCGGATCTGTTCAATGCCAGACTGTTGTTTCGATTCCGTGCCCGAAGCTCGCAAGCGGTGCTGCGGCACCTCAGTTCACAGCAATTCGACCTCGGTTTCACCGCACTCGACACCGATCATCCGGCGGTCAAACGCAGGCCGGCCTACACCGCTCCGATGCAGGCCGTACTCCCGGTCGGCCATCCGCTCGGGCGGAAAATCCGCTTAGAGCCCGGCGATTTCCACGAACAGCCCTTCGTGGCGCTCGGAGCCGAAATCGCTACGCGGTCTGAGACAGACATATTCCTTGCTACCGGAAACGCGCGGCCGTGTATCGTCGCGGAAGCGCAATTGTCGGCCTCAATCCGCGAACTGCTGGCAAACGGGGCGGGCCTTTCAATCGTCGAGCCTGTGACGGCCGCCAATTTCGCGGCGAGCGGCCGAGTCCTCTACACCCCGAACAACCTTTCCGCTACGACTTGCTCATGCCCGCACTGCGCGAACCTTCGCGTGGCACGACACGATTCCTGGACCCGATCGAAGCACAGTTCGCAGCGTTTTTCAGCCGGTGATATATGCCGTCTTAGCCAAGCGTAAAAGCAATCTCGTATTTCGCGAGGCGCAGGAGGTCAGTCGCGACTATGGAGGACTGGTCGAGATATCGGCGTGAGGTGAAGCAAAGGCCTAACCGCCGTCCAGATCCTCGTAGTAGACCAAGGCGGGCATGTTGCGGCGCTGGTGCACGATGCGCAGGATGACCGCTGCGCCCCCCGCCGCGTCGAGCCGCTTGAAGAATATCACATGGCGCTGGCAGTTGACGGACCGCATGCCCGGCACGAACAGGCTCCGGTCTCGGCCAGTGTCGGGATCCTCGGTGATCCGCTCGAAGGCGTTGACCAGTTGGCGGTAGTAGATCAACCACTGGTCCCTGCCCCAAGTTTCAACAGTGTAGTTTCGGATGTCTTCGAGGTCGAACCTGGCCAGACCGGATAGCCTAATGGTCATGCCATTCAGCGGTCAAATGCACCCGGTTCGAAGGCTTGGGCATCGAACTCCGAGAAATCCCCATTCTCCGCCAGAGTGGCCGCCTTCTCGAGATCGGCCTTGAGGGCATAGAACTGTCTGGCACCGTCTTTCTCCATCAGCAACCTCACGCCAGCGCGCACGACTTCGCTCAGATTGGCATAGGCACCGGACTCTATCTGCGACTGCACATATTTTTGCATCGGTTCGGTCAAGTGGATGTTTGGCATCAGGCACTCCTTATATGCTCAATCATATCAGATACTGACATAAGCTTGCAAGTTCACCCTCCGGCCAACGAGCAGCCTGATGCATCAATAGTTAGTCAGGCCGCACGATTTCACCGTGGAGATCGTCTTGCCCGAACGCACTTTCCAGAAGGCAAAAAAATACGATTGCTGTCAATCGTGGCTGCGACGCCATATCATGCCGCTGGCGATGAAGGCCCACCACGCGCCAAAGAACGTGCTGTGGGTCAGGCGTCAGCAAGAGATCAGGGACCGGACGTTGGAAGGCCAGTACCATCGGATGGCAGCGTTGAATCTGCTCGACGCAACCGTGATTCACAGAAACACGGGCCGTCTGGACGAGGTTGTGGTGGAACGCACAGATGCCAATCTGTGCGGAACGAAGCCGACAATGTCGGGGGTCTTGTTCAAGACACCATCAAAGACCGGACGCATCAAATCTGTCCGAAAGCGTTGTCACATTAGCCCAAGAGGACGCTTTCTGCCGCACTCTAAGGTTTCACTTGATGAAACGGCGCTTTGACCGTCTCATCGGTGCGAACCACCGTCCTGTAAAATTGTGGTTGATGGAGCAAACCGTCATTATGACGCAGGAGGCATGATATGAAAACTCAGAACCCAACACCGCTTGTAAAAGCCGATGGCATGACAATTACCCCAGGCTATATGCCGGGTTTCGGCAATGATTTTGAGACCGAGGCGCTGCCCGGTGCCCTGCCGCTAGGCATGAATTCGCCTCAAAAGGTGAATTATGGACTTTACGGCGAGCAACTCTCGGGAACGGCATTTACCGATGTGCGGCCCGAACGGACTTGGTGCTATCGTATTCGCCCCTCGGTCAAGCATTCCCACCGCTACGAGAAAATCGATCTGCCGCATTTCCGCTCAGCACCCGACATTCATCCCGACGTGACGTCATTGGGCCAGTACCGCTGGGACCCCATCCCGCTTACGGAGGAGCCGCTGGACTGGCTTACGGGTATGCGCACGATGACGACGGCGGGCGATGTTCACACTCAAGTAGGCCTGGCCACGCATATCTATCTGGTGACGCAATCTATGGAGGACGCGTATTTCTTCTCTGCTGACAGTGAAATGCTGGTGGTACCGCAAGAAGGCCGCCTGCGTTTCGCAACCGAACTAGGGGTCATTGACCTGGAACCCAAGGAAATCGCGATCATCCCGCGTGGTCTGGTTTACCGGGTTGAGCTTCTCGACGGCCCTGCGCGTGGATTTGTCTGCGAAAACTACGGCCAGAAATTCGAGCTGCCCGGCCGTGGCCCGATTGGCGCGAATTGCATGGCCAACCCGCGCGATTTCAAGGCACCGGTTGCGGCCTTTGAAGACCGCGAGGTACGCTCGACCGTGACGGTGAAATGGTGCGGCCAGTTTCACACGACGGTGATCGGACAGTCTCCGCTGGACGTGGTTGCCTGGCACGGCAATTACGCGCCTTACAAATACGACCTGCGGACCTACTGCCCGGTCGGCGCGATCCTCTTCGATCACCCCGACCCGTCGATATTCACGGTCCTGACAGCACCCTCTGGTCAGCCCGGCACGGCCAATATCGACTTCGTGCTGTTCCGCGAGCGCTGGATGGTGATGGAAGATACCTTTCGGCCCCCCTGGTACCACAAGAACATCATGTCCGAGATGATGGGCAACATCTATGGCCAATATGATGCCAAGCCGCAGGGATTTGTGCCCGGTGGCGTGAGCCTTCACAACATGATGCTGCCGCATGGTCCGGACCGCGAAGCTTTCGAGAAAGCCTCGAACGCCAATCTCGGCCCGGACAAGCTCGACAACACCATGTCCTTCATGTTCGAGACCCGATTTCCGCAGCAACTGACCCAGTTCGCCGGCAAGGACGCCCCGCTTCAGGACGACTACATTGATTGCTGGAAGGACATTGAGAAAAAGTTCGATGGCTCGCCGGGCAAGAAATGAAGCGCGACACCTATCGGCGCTCCACCACCTCCTACCGTGTCAGGATCGGGTTGAACCTCAAAGGGACCACCGTCACGGCGATCCCGGTGGGCCAGGTTGCCGGAAAGCAGAACACGACGAGTTATACCGCGCTCAACAAGCTGATCGGTTCTTACGCGCCGTTCTGCTTTGGCCAGGTAACGGAACTGGGGGCGCTGTATCTTGTGCCGCAGCTCTGCAATGCGCATCGCGGGGGGCTGGCCTGACGCCCTTTGCCCACCTGACCGCAAACGAGGCACGGTGACTTGACCTCGCCGCCTTTTTGTTGCGGCCCGGCCCCGAAAACCAACCAGAAGCTACCTGACAAAGGATATTCCAATGCCCGATCTGATCCGCTCCTGGGTTGAGACTGCAAACGCTCCCCAAAGTCCTTTCCCTCTGAACAACCTGCCCTACGGCGTCTTTTCAGCGGGTGACTCACCGCGTTGCGCCGTCGCCATCGGCAACAGTGTGCTGGACCTTGGAGCACTGCAATCTGCCGGGGTGCTGCCAGAGCACGGGTTCGCCTCCCCTGCCCTCAACACCTTTATGGGCAAGGGCAAGAAGGTCTGGACCGACGTCCGTCAAAAGCTGACCGAGCTGCTGCGTGAGGGCAACAAGACCCAAGCGGTCGCCGATGCCTTGCACGACATGAGCAGCGTCACGACGCATCTTCCTTTCACAGTGACGGAATACACCGACTTCTACGCTGGCCGGCAACACGCGTTCAATGTCGGCTCTTTGTTTCGCGACCCGAAAAATGCTCTGCCACCAAACTGGCTGCACATGCCCATCGGCTACAATGGGCGTGCCTCAACCGTCGTCGTCTCCGGCACCGACTTCCACCGTCCCATGGGCCAGCTCAAGGGGCCGCAGGACGACACGCCCCGCTTCGGCCCCAGCAAACGGCTCGACATCGAGTTGGAGATGGGCGCGGTCGTGGGCACGCCTTCGGAGATGGGCCAGCGCATCAGCGTGGATCAGGCCGACGACATGATCTTCGGCTATGTTCTGCTCAACGACTGGTCGGCGCGCGATATTCAGGCCTGGGAATACCAGCCGTTGGGACCGTTTCAGGCCAAGGCCTTCGCCACCACGATCGGCGCTTGGGTGGTCACCAAGGCGGCGCTTGATCCGTTCCGCTGCGATACGCCACCGCGTGAACATGATCTGTTGCGGCATATCAAGGACACCGGGCCGATGCTCTATGACATCGACCTCTCCGTAACCATGGCTGCGCCAGATGGGGAGGCAACGGAGATCTGCCGGACCAATTACAATACCTTGTATTATTCGGCCGCCCAGCAGCTTGCGCATCACGCCTCGTCGGGCTGTGCAATGCGCACTGGCGATCTGCTCGGCTCCGGGACGATCTCCGGTCCCGAAAAAGGCATGTTCGGCTCGCTTCTGGAAATGACATGGGGTGGCAGAGACGTCATCACCCTGGATGACGGTCAAACTCGCACCTTTATCGAGGATGGCGATACCCTGACACTGAACGGCCACGCGCAAGGCGACGGCTACCGTATTGGGTTCGGACCATGCACCGGGACCATTTTGCCGGCACGGCGCGCAAAAGACGGCCGATCATGACCGTCGATAACATACGGCCCCCCTCAAAGCAGCGCATCGCGGCGGCGGATCGTAACCGGTGCGCATACACGGCAGTTTCTGCCAGGTAACGAGAATATTATTCGGATCATCAGACGTGATACTGGAAAGTGGCATCAACCAACCAGCGCGTGACGGAGAGCTGGTCCTCGGTCACGCTGGCGGTCTCGTCCAGCATTTGCTCACCAAACGGCGAGATCTTTCAAGATTTGCCCTGCGAAATGCGGAAGTGAAACCGGCGAATTCTGTGGCAGTTCCCAAGATCGCCAGCACAATGGGGACAAAAATGTTCAATTCGCTTTGTGGAATGGACGAAATTAGCTGTCGTTGCAGATAGGTATTTGAATGGCGCACAGGTTGCGTCGCGGATGTGTCGCGGTGTTTTTGGTCGTTTGGAATTCAACGAGGCAGAAATCGAGTTAAAAATAGGGCTCTGGATAACGCCATGACGTTTCTCGCCCTGGTGATTTTCATGCTCCTTCTGGGCCCGCGCGTCACTGGCGTCACAGCCGGTTGAAGAACGCCGCGTTTCTGTTACCGCCGGATTGTCTGGTGCTACTATTCATGGTCAAATCACCGGCTCGCATATCGACGACTGTCTGCTCGAGGCCGGTGCCGGCAGGTCGCCTAACTGTCTTGTGGTCTGTTCACATGGCTTGATAATATTTCGAATATTTCGAATATTTCGAATATTTCGGATGATTGATAGCCTATATCTAACCCAAACTGTAAGAACTGGAGAGACAGGATGAACGCTCTCGACAAAGCGGCGTTTTTTATTCTCCTGCCCGACGAGGTGGAGATCAAGAACGCCGAACAACTCAAAGCAATTGTCGCTTCCCAAATCAAGGAAGGCGAGCCCACAACCCTATCGTTTGCCCATTGCAGCGGCGAATTTCAAACCGTGGCCCTTGCACCAGCCTTGACGGCAGCTCTCCTCGAGATCTTGCGCCTCGTGTCGAGCGGTCGTGGGTTTCGGATGATCTCGGTCGAGGAGGAACTGACAACACAGCAGGCAGCAGATTTGCTCAACGTTTCACGCCCGTTCCTGGTGAAACTTCTTGAGACGAAAGAAATTCCGTTCACGAAAACGGGGCGGCACCGCCGCGTTCGAGCGAATGATCTGTTCGCTTATAAAGAAAAGCGTGACGCCACAAGATCAGACGCGTTGGGCGATCTTTCTGTGACGGCTGCCGAGGACGGCCTTATATGAGCCAAGGGAAACCGGTGATACACCCTGACCGCGTATCTAGTGATTTCAAAAGGAATACGATGGCCTGAAAAGGCACCAGACTGCTTGGGCCTGGTCCTACGAATGAATTCCGCGAAGAAAAATGCGCTACAACTTGACGACACAGGATAGGTTGGCCCAGAGCTAGAAACTGTCCATCTGGCCCTTGGCGCTGCCCGAAGGCGTTTCCGGATGCGCGACGCCCGACCCGAGACGGCCACGATTTCTCAGCCAAACTGCGGATCATCTTTACGAAAATCAACCATCATCAGAAATGGATCGGTCAACGACGGACCGCCAATCCGACCACGCGATGCACATGACCCCCCTGCCCCGCTATTGCAGGTTGTGCCTTACTGGCGGCTGTGACCAGTCTGATTTTCGTCGGCGGCTCCTATGTTCTTTCTTATGCGTCCAAGATTCGCCTTGGAGGCGAAATCCTTGTTGGCGAAGATCTGACACCTTCTGTTCGATTACCCTCGATTTCCTGTGCCGGACAAGCTTTCGCGCCATCCAGTCGTGCTGAAGCGATCACGGTCATACGCGTGCGAAACCCCGGCTCGCTGCGCTTGGGAGCGCAACGCGTCGAATTGATGGCCCGCTAGCATATGGTAATGTTGGTAGGCACCGTTCACTTGCAGGGCCGCTCACTGTATTTGGGACGGCATCACATGTGAATTGAAGGCCTGTTGGCCAAGGGTGTGTGGTTTGTTTTCGGCAAGCGTTCCAGCTTCGTCACGAGCGACTGGGTCTGAGATCATTGACCATCAGCCGCGGTTTAAGTTGGATGCTCAGATTAGGGGCAATTCTCAGCGGGTGATGTTCTCGGCAGGCACCTTGACCGATATGCTAACCTTGCCGCGGGCTATGTTCGATCAGCTTAACGCGACCTTATCGAAGACGACATCTCGGGAGAAAGGCAGGGTCACTTTCCCTACTACGTTCACATCATATGTTCAACAGAGAGTTCTAGAGGCCACGTTCACGAATTGACTTTCAGTTGTTCTTTTCGCAGGTACCTTCGTCCTTTCAGCTTGTCCACCGCGGTGGACATCATGCAGGGGTTGCCGGTGAATGAGAAAGCCTTTCCAACAAGCGCGATGGATTGAAATCGATTTCTCTGCGACCGAGAGTGATACTATGAAAATAAGCTCCAAAGTCTCGGATACGGTTGCCTAGCTGTAGGATTATGAAGATGGCGCAGGATGTTTTTCGAGAACCCACCTTGCTTGTAGCTTTTTCGAACGTACTTGTGTGAATCCCCATCATCGGAGCGAGGGCCCTGGCATGGCTTTCGACGTCATCCCAGTTTTTTAGTGAGGCCGTTGCGAGAGATGTGGCTTGATCGCAGACCGCGGTCAGGGTTTGCAGGACGGGCGTTTCGCCGTTATGGGCGCTTTCTAAGTCTTTTTCTTCTTTTTTAGACTTAGAATGGTGCCGGACATTTTGTCCGTCATTGGCGGGCAGTTCCATTGTATTTGGCGTGTCCACCGCGGTGGACATCTGCTCGCAGTGAGCATCCAACTCGTCAAGCAGTGCGCGATATTCTGCGATCGAGAGTTTCCTCCGAAGAACTCGACGTATGCCATGAGAGTGTATGCTTTCGGGGTCTGCCTCCTCTAGATGTGCAAGTCTCGACAGGATTCTCTTTCGCAAGAATATGCGATCACGGCGTGCGTTTTCCATCTCTTGAGCCGCGGCAAGTAGCTCGTTGGCACGGTCCAACAACGGTGTGAGTGATAGGCCATAGCTGATGGATTGGCCGCTGGATGACCTCACTCGGTATCGTTTGCGATTAGGGCTGTCTTGGCGCTTCATGAAGCCGAGTTCTACAAAGCGATCAATGTGCCTACGAAGGGTCCGTTCATCGATCCCGCCAATTCGACGGCAGATCGCTGTATTGGAAGCGAATACAGTATCGCCGTGGCCAGGCTTGAGAAAGCTTAGCATCGCTTGAAGCGTTTGGACATGCCCAGGGCGGAGCCCGAACAGGCTACGAGTGTCTCTGAGTGCGCGAAAAATAGCCCAGATGTCGGTTTCAGGTGTGGACGCGTGGGCCATGACCTTGCCGACGTCCGAGGGTTGAACGGAAAGTTTTGTGAATGCCATGTTTTCTGGACGACGACCGTTGCGGCCCACAACTTCCCCGGCTCTTCCCGCAGTTTAAAGCAAGAAAAGGCAACAAAAAGACGTCCACCGAATCGGTGACGCTTGACCGGCATGTCGGAGATTGCTACATCATAGGTGCAAACTGATGATGAGGGCTCTCCAGGGGAAACTTTGGGGGGCTCTTTTCTTTCTGGTCGTCGCCTTTCTCCTCTGCTCGTGTTTATAGTTATGACCGGGGATCAGGCCCCCGAGTCACTCTCATTCTGCCATTGTTCAAAAAGCCGTCGCAGTGTGGTTTCCGCGCGCTCTTCGAGCCATTGGCCGAATTCCGGGTTCTCCTTGCGGGTGATCTTGATGGCAATTGACTTGCCATCAACTGAAACTGTGCCGACAGGGCGACCGCTCTTGTCTTTCACCACGGTCGTTTGGCCTTGGGTGACTTTGGCCGTGCGACGCGCTTTTCTGGAACAAGCGACGTAGACGGCTTGAAATCTGTCTGCGCTCGGAGTGGCGTCAGGGAGGGCGGTCAGTGTCTCACGCGCAATGTCGACAAGCGGTGCTTTCTTTGAAAGCGCAGCCAAATCACTCCATTGCCGTCGACCCACGCCATGCGCAGGACCGATCAGTCGGACAAGTTCGATGGGCAGTTGCTCGATGACCACGCGATGGTTCGACACACCTTGCCGAGTTAGGCCCAAAGCGTCCTGAATTACGCCTGGCTTGTATCCGGACTCTTGCATCTCTTTGATAAATATAGATTTTTCAATGAATGAAGGATCCAGCCGCAGGTTGTTTTCCTGACCTTGCGCGATCAGTGAGGCATCGTCATCGAGTGTTCGAACGATTGCTTTGATCGTTCCGCCAACTTTTCGAATGGCCGCAAGTCTGCGCCGACCGTAGATGATGCGGTATCGATCCGGTTGGTCTGAGGGGCGAACCATGATCGGTACTTGCTGACCATGCTTGCGAATGCTCTCGGCGAGGTCATCAATGCTGCTATCTTCTAGGATCAGCCGATCCCGGAGACCATCCATAATGATCCGGTCGGGCTCGATGTCTCGGATTGAGTTGGCAGTGATCTCGCGGAGCGAATCCCGCAATCCGCCAACGGAGCCAGGTAGCTTCGCGGACTTGACCGGGGCAGGGGAGGGGGCTGCCGGCTCTTTCTCGTCTTTCGGAGGTTGGTTGAATATATTTCTGGCCATCAGCGACGCCCCCATGCCATTTGGATTGCCTGCTCCAGTTCATCGGCAACGCTATTCACGCTGGTCGAAGCGCGATCAATCGTCTTCCGAATGAACTGGCTTGGGTCTACCTCGTAGATGGTTTGCTGCGTCATTCCGGCGTCAGATATGGCTGTCGACTTCAGCATCGGCTCAGTCATGACTTGGCCTGCGAGGATCGAACGCAGGTATCCGGCCATTTGCGTTTGTGGCCCATCCGAGGGCTCGTAGCGCGTGATCAGAAATTTCACCAAATCCCAAGTGACTTGCCGTCCAATCGCTTCCTCGACGGCTTTGACCGTTTCCGAAGCAAGCTTGAGAAATTGGCTCATCGACGCGATGTCGAGCATGCCGGGAACGACCGTCACGAGCAGGCCCGTCGACGCCGCCAATGCTGTCAGTGTCAGGAAGCCCAGCTGCGGAGGGCAATCGATCAGCACGATGTCGTAGTCGGAATCGACTTCCTCCAAAGCCAGGGCGAGACGCTCCGCGAAAATCGGCTGAACACGGCGCGCGAGCGCGTTTGCTGTCTCGGTCTCGTACTCGGACAACATCAAGCCGGCCGGGACCATATCGAGCTTATGAAAATATGTTTTCTGGATCACCTCCGAGAGTGGGACCTGGTCTTCGTACCTCAAGGCGTCATAGATCGTGCCACCTTCAATGAATTCGAGCTCGGGCCGGAAACCGAAAAAGGTTGTCAAACTGGCTTGCGGGTCAAGATCCAGCACAAGCACACGGTAGCCACGCAAGGCATAGCGGTGAGCAAGATGAATCGTCGCCGTTGTCTTCGAGCTTCCGCCCTTGAAATTCACGACCGATATGACCTGAAGGCGGTCGCCCTCTCGGCGTCCGGGCCGGTATGCGTCAGCGTTCTTTCCTGTCCGGGCTAAAATGCTGCGGAGTTCGTCAATATCTTCGGCCGAGTAAAACCTGTGGCCGCGACCGTCCGTGTGAACTTCAGGAAAACTGCCATCTTTATGGCGATTGCGCAGGTTCGACGGGCTGACGCGTAGCAATTCGGCAACTTCAGTGGAGCTGAAGCGCCGCAAAGATTTGCGTTCTTCTGGCTCAAATGCAACTTTCATCTGCCGGTCAAGCGACTCAGCAAGACTGTCTGCGTATGCTCCGATGTCCGAAGAGCCTATCCCTTGCGTGTAGCCCGTATTTTGATCATCCATGTACTGCCGCCTCTCATGGCCTTTGCTAAGGCTCTTTATCGTTCTGACGGATGAAGCCACGTCTGACGCGTTTTGCCGTCAGAACTGAAATGCCACGAACGACTGAGTCCGGCAAGTAGAATCTAAATGTAGTAAAAGAGTTATCCACAGCCCCAATGGGCGGACATCCCGTTTCCGCTTTCTAATATGTTGATTATACGTCAAAAAATATGAACCTAGCGAGACGTGCGTGCCTCGCGAGTTTTCTTGCGCGTCTGAACTACTCTTAAGCCCTGATTGGATGTTTCGGTGTCTCTCTGTTCGTGGTGCCGATGATTCTGGGAGTTGCCGGTCAAGCAAGAACAGTAGATCTCCTGCCACGGCGGACTACAACAGCCCGAGGCGCTTGGCCCGTTCGAGCAGCATCTTTGCGGACGACGGCTGCCAACGTGTTCGTCGACGCGGGGTACGTTCGCGCATGGATTCCAGCCGGTCACAGATTGCGTGCAGCGTGATGTTGGGATCTGCCCCCTTAATGGCCGCAATGATCGCCGGCAAGCGGTCGTCGGTGTTGCGGCGTCCGGCACCGGCCAGCACTGGCCGCGCGCGATTGCCGCCTGAAGCGTGTTCTTCGAATATCTCGACACAGCCTACGGATTGCAGGGCCTTTGACTGGGGCAGGGGGGGCTGATCCCCTGTGGAAACGCGCGCATAACCTATCATGAGTGTCGCGTTTAGTTCCCGATTTCAATTGAGTCGCTAAGCTGAGACCGCAGCGTCTGAATTTCACCTTAGCGCTTCACCAGAACGGAGGGATTTGCAAGGCTCAGAGCCCTGCGGCCTTGGTCAGGTTGACCCGGAACCTATCGCGCCTGCGCTGATAGCGGCGCGTCATCTCTGCCGAGGTATGGCCGAGCTGCTTCTGGACATA
>NZ_FWYD01000009.1:19515-116051 GCF_900176485.1 Primorskyibacter flagellatus | reverse complement strand
GGCGTCCCCTTGGTGCATCTCTGCGCCGCCGGTGAAGGGGGTTCTACGGCCAGTGCACAAAACCCGCAAGCACTTTCTTATAGAAAATATGGATTACCCCCATTTTTTTGCTATTAGGGTCAAATTTCGACACCAAAAACACGATTATCTTATTGATTTACAATAATAAATTGAAGTTCGAAAAGATCGTCTTTTTTTACGCGACACACTTGGATTTCACCATTTTCAGCCCAAGATCAGACGAATCCCCGGCGACTCCCGAGTGAATCAGCGGGACTTCCCCAAGGGCAACCGCCGACAATGACGGTCGACCGATTCATTCGCGGACTCTGGCGCTCGATTTGGCGTCATTGACGCCTTTTGAGTCGGGAGGAGTCGTAACCGTTGAACTCCAACAGGTCTGCTGCCGCATTATAGCGATCGGGCTGGATGCGTGGCCCACGGTTCACAATCCAGCCAAAAGCCCCCGATGGTGTACCCAACACGGCCGTTCCGAAATCTTCAGCAATCCACAACACCCAGATTGGATCCGTCCCCTCCGCCTCAAGGCGGCCGAACGGTGCGATCGCGTACTGCATAGCCGCCCCGGCCCCTTCTCCGCAGCTTCGTAGCGCCATTTTATTGTCGGGCAGCGGGGTGAATCGCAGCGTGCCGCAGCCTGCATCAGTATAGGGGGAGCCGAAGTCTGCCAGACGGGTCCAGTCGCCCGCGAACCTTTGCGGATCGAATCTGGTGCTCGAAGAGATTGCAACCGAGGTGTCGCGAAAGCTGACGGTAGGTTTGTCTGGCTTTGCTGCAATGCACCCCGCGAGCAGAAGCGGCCAGACGATTGCCTTTCTCATGTTCCGCTCTTCAGGCGCGCCGCAACAAGATCGGCCATTGACGTGCCGAAGCTCACATGTGCCGGGGCTTCCCAGTGGACGCCATCGACCATCGACACTTCTATATGTGTACTCGCATCGACAAAGCCGCAGCCCTGCGTTTCCGCAACCCGCGCCAGATGGGCAGTTAGCCCGGACTGGCGCGCCTCGGCCCCGACAAAGACATCCTGAAGCGAACCGACCTCGCGCACAGGGGCTGGTGCTATGATTATTATGTCGAGCCCTGGCAATTCGGTGCGCGCCGTCACGACCAGCCGCTCGATCGCGCGCGCGATTTCCCATGCGGTGATTGAGAAGCGCGACTTCAGGTCATTCGTTCCCAGCATCAGCACCAGCAGATCAAGCGGTGCGTGGCTGAGCAGGACCGCTGGCAACACGGCAAGCCCATTGCGCGCGCCGCCCTCGATCGGATCATCATGTACGGTGGTCCGGCCCGGCAGCCCTTCGTCGATCACACGGATCTCGGGGCCCAACCTGTCGGCCATAACGGCGGGCCAGCGATGTTGGGGCGCAAACCGCACCGCCTGTCCCAACCGCTGCAATAGTATGGTGCCGTGACTGTTGCTGTCGCCATAGACGAGGATGGTGGTCATCGCTTGCCTCTCTGCTTTGTCTTTGCGCAGCATTGGCGGAGAAGCACGCCCTGTCCAGTCAGCAATTTCGCCCTGCCCCGCCAGCGCCAATCGACCGACCAAGTCGATTGTGTCGCAAATGCACTGCAAACTGACGCTTTAAGCCGTTCCCAAGGATTGGCGGCCATCATGTGACTGCAAAGAAAACGGCATGCAACGTCGCAAGGTCTTCAGTGTCCCGTAAGGAGAAACGACGCTTGCGGGTGACACCCCTGCAAACGCGAGTTTTGCACATGCAGGGCGTGACGACATATGACGCCGAGTATGCCTGCGTCTCACCGCATGTTACGCGCAGCTTTCAGGCAAACGCGATCGCATCCTTGCGATGGATGCCGGATCAGCTTTCTTCGATGCCCCGAAACCCAGTGGCGACCACGAATTTCTCTGAACTGTCCGAGCGTGAGGATGGAGGTTTGACGTTCGCGACCTTGGTGAAGCGCTGTTTGAGCAGTTTCTGAAGGTCGCCCTCTGCCCCGCCTGCCAGAACCTTGGCGACAAACGTGCCGCCCGGCGACAGCACATCAAAAGCAAAATACGCGGCCGCCTCGCATAGATGGATGATCCGCAAGTGATCGGTCTGCTTGTGCCCCGAGGACGACGCAGCCATGTCCGACATCACCACATCGGCCGAACCGCCCAGCCAGTCGCGTACCTGCGTGTCGGCATTTTCATCCAGAAAGTCGATGACGTGGATTTCCGCACCCGGGATCGGCTCGACTTCTTGAAGGTCGATGCCCAACACCGTGCCAACCGCCTTGCCGGATTTCTCACCCATAGCGTTCACCCGCTTGACGGCGACCTGACACCAGCCGCCGGGGGCACAGCCCAGATCGACGACCCGCGCACCGGGCACCAGAAAGCGGTACTTTTCATCCAGCTCAAGGATCTTGAACGCGGCCCGGCCCCGGTAGCCCTCGGCGGCAGCGCGCTTGACATAAGGATCGTTCAACTGCCGCTGAAGCCAGCGCGTCGAAGACAGCTTGCGTCCGCGTGCGCTTTTGACTTGGACTTTCAGGTCGCGCTGCCCGCGCCCGGAGGTGTTCTTTGCCATGGGATCCGTTTCGTGCCGTTCCTGCGGGCGGCGCCCGTGTTGGGGCTCCGGCATCCGGTGGCATATCCTACGAGGGTTGGCGACGGGTTTCAATCCGGCGCGGCACAACGAAGGCTGGGGGCGGCATGGCCGCGACGGCAAAGACCTTGTGAACGCGCGACCCCCAGCCATATCCGGCTGACTCGCGATAAGCATTGCGCGGCGTCGGGTCGGGGCGAATTTCTGCGAGACATATAAGAGTCCAACCTCGCCCCGTCAAAGACCCGTCAGTAAGGCCCGTCTTCCAGAACGCCGTGACTGCACATCTGCGCGTATAGAAGCCCTTCGCGCAGGCCTCTGTCGGCCACGGACAGCCTGTCGGTCGGCCAACACCGCAGCAAGGCCTGCAAGATCGCAGAGCCGGACATGATCAGGGCTTGCCTGTCCTGACCGATCCGGGGATCGCGGTAGCGCCCCGCGGGCCCAAGCTCCAGATAGCGATTGATCACCTTCTCGATCTGGTCGGATGTCATGCGCAGCCCGTCAACTTTTGTCCGGTCATAGCGTTTCAGCCCCAGATGAGAGGCCGCAACCGTGGTGACGGTGCCGGAGGTGCCCACGATCTGAAACCCCTCGCGCGCCTGTTCATCTTTATAGGGCGCGAATTCGGCAAGGTTTTCCTCGAAGAACCAGCTCATCAAGGCATAACGCGCGGCATCGTCCTCGACGTCCGAGAACTGGTCGCGCAGGGTGGCCACGCCAAGCGGCACGGATATCCAGTCCACGACCTTGGCGGCCGTAAACGGGCTGACGCTGGTGTGGAACCCGGCATGAAGCCGCATGATGGCGCGGGGCCGTTCACGGTTCGGCACAGAGGACAGGTCAATCCAGACCAGTTCTGTCGAGCCGCCCCCGATATCGACCACCAGCAATTGTTCGGTTTTTGTCGACACCAGCGGCGCACAGGAAATGACCGCAAGACGCGCCTCTTCTTCCGGCTGGATAACCTCAAGGTCCAAGCCCGTCTCACGTTTGACTTGCCGGATGAAGTCGCGGGCGTTGGAGGCCCGCCGACATGCTTCTGTCGCCACAAGCCGCATGTGGCGCACCTCGTGGCGCGACAGTTTCTGGTGGCAGACGCGCAACGCCTGTATGGTCCGGTTCATGGACGCACGGCTCAGCCGCCCAGACCTTTCCAACCCAGAGCCGAGCTGCACCGACTTGGAAAAACTGTCTACAACGTGAAACTGGCTGCCCTTGGGCTGGGCAATCAGCATTCGACAACTGTTCGTGCCGAGATCCAGCGCGGCATAAAGCTCGGATGGATCTGGCGGTTTGGGCGCGGACCATTCAACCGGTTTAGGGAATGCGCCCGCACCTTTGGGACGCTTTGGCGCCATGTGATGCGCCTTTCCGATTTTCAACTTGCTGTCACGATACGCAGCAAGCGCATGACCTGCAAGATTGTCGTGACGCTACTTCAGTGGATTCTCGAAATACTCGGACAGATGCCGGTATTCCATCTCCAGCAGGGGCCGGATCGCGTCGATGGTTTGCGGTGCCAGATCATCCAGTGTCAGCTTCATCTCGGACGGGTTTTCGCGCCGCATCTCGACCGGCTGCCCGGTCCGGTCCGACAGATCACGCGCCAGTTGGCCCATCTCTTCGGTCTTGTAGACGCGGTCATATTGCAGCGGCCGCGGACCGATGAACAGCTTTGTCCCCAGACAGTGATGCTTGATGACCGATGACCCTTTCATGTATTCGGGCAGGTGCTGAAAGAAATAATCCGGGTCTGGATCACGGCTGAGATGGGCGAATTCGGGACGGTCGCGCAACTTGCGGCTCATATGAAGGTCGCGCAGTTGGACCACCCTGTTGGTGTAGACCGACAGCATCCGCCGTACCGGATCGCGCACCACGGTAAAGCGCCAGTGGTCCGACAGATTGTGCCACGCTCGCCGCCGATAACGCACCGTCGGATAGATCGCATGCCATGTCATCACCGTGATCTCGTCCTCGGGCGGGATCGTGACGCCGGGATCAAGATGCGCCAGCGCGGCCTTGACCGAAGAACACCCCGCCTTGGGCACAGCCATATAGGCGATCTTGTACGCTGGAATGGCGATGGCCAATGAATGTTCCTGCATGCTGCCTGACGGTGCGGCGGCTCCCGCCCACCGTTCTTCGCGCGGCACTATCCGCATATGGCGGCGCAGGGTCAAGCGGCGCCTGACCGCCTAACATGAGCGAGGCTCATCATTTGTCCCCGGTTATTTCATTGCCCCGCCACTGGCCCCTGCCCGCGCCCAGCCGTAAGGTGGCAGCGTCGCTCAAAGCGTCACAAATGTCGAAAAACGTCGCCGGGATGCTGCTCCGGTGAATTACAGATGCCTAACTGGTCCGAGGATTCGAAAATGCCCGATGTCACTATCGTCTACTGGCGCGACATTCCTGCGCAAATCATCGTTGGCAAAGGCCGTCGCGGGGCGAAGGCGCAACTGCCCGAAAGGTTCGAGCAGGCCATCGACCGTGCGGCGATGAAATCCGGCGCGGCGGGAACGGATGACTACCTTGCGGAATGGCGCAAGGCCGCCCCCTATCCCGTCGAGGGCGCATCGGAAGAGGTGCTGGCCGCGGAAGTGGCGCGTCTGGACGCCGAATATGACCGGGACCGTATCAAGCAACTGATCGACAACAATGGCCGGGCATGAGTCCAGCCACGCTTTGGGAGGCCGCGATGGCGCTTTTGAATTTTCGTAAGAAGGCTGACGCAGCCCCCGGAATCGCGCCCGAGGTTCAGTCTTTCCTGCAAGGCTACTCTATCGAGGTGATGCCGCGCACCGCCGAAAAGGTCGAGGACTTCCGCGATCTCCTGCCCGAAGGCACTCGCGTGTATATCGCCCATATCGACGGCACGGATATTGCCGACATGGTTGCGACAGCCGCACGGCTGGCGCGCGATGGCTATAACGTCATGCCGCATTTCCCGGCCCGGATCATCAAGGATCAGGCAACGCTGGCCGATTGGATCGCGCGCTATCAGGGCGAGGCGAACGTGACCCAGGCGTTGCTTCTGGCTGGCGGTGTCTCGCAGCCTGTAGGCGCGTTTGACAGTTCCATGCAGCTTCTGGAAACCGGACTGTTCGACAAGGCGGGCTTTACGCGTCTGCATGTGGCGGGCCACCCAGAGGGCAACCGTGACATTGACCCGGATGGCAGCATGAAGAACGTCGGCGATGCGCTTCGATGGAAACAGAAATTCAGCGAACGCACCGATGCCAGGATGGCGCTGGCCACGCAATTTGCCTTTGACCCTGATCCGATCATCGCATGGGCCGACGGGCTGAAGGAGGCTGGTATCGACCTGCCCATCCATATCGGCATTGCCGGTCCTGCAAAGCTTCAGACGCTTATCAAATTCGCCATCGCCTGCGGGGTCGGGCCGTCAATGAAGGTGCTTCAGAAACGCGCCATGGACGTGACAAAACTGCTCCTTCCCTACGAACCGACCGACGTGATCGCCAAGCTCGCCGCCCACAAGGCCGCACATCCCGATTTCAATATCGAGCAGGTGCACTTCTTCCCGCTGGGCGGGATCAAGGCAAATGCCGAATGGGCCACCCAAAACGGTGGCGACGCCACCAAACCAGCCAATAGCTGAAAGGTTAAGAATGACCCGTACCATCGTTGAATCCAAATCGAAAACCGCCGTCATAGGATTTGACGAACCGTTCTGCGTGATCGGCGAGCGGATCAATCCCACGGGCCGCAAGATCCTGTCCGAAGAGCTTGAGCGCGATGACTTTTCCCGCGTCGAGGCCGATGCGATTGCGCAGGCCGCTGCGGGTGCCAACATCCTGGATGTGAACTCGGGCGCGGTCTTTTCCAACAAGATGGCCGAAGATCCGCGCTATGCCGACAACAACTTCGTCGAGCCGATGCTGATGCCGGAAATGATCCGCCGCATTCAGGCCGTGACCGATACGCCGCTTTGCATCGACAGTTCGGTGCCCGGCGCCTTGAAGGCGGGGTTGGAGGCCTGCGAAGGCCGTCCGCTGCTCAACTCCGTCACCGGCGAGGAAGAGCGTCTGGAAATGGTGTTGCCGCTGGTCAAGCAATACAATGTGCCCGTGGTGGCGATCTCCAACGACGACACGGGCATTTCCGAAGATCCCGACGTGCGCTTTGCCGTGGCAAAGAAAATTGTCGAGCGCGCCGCGGATTTCGGCATCCCCGCGCATGACATTGTCGTTGATCCGCTGGTCATGCCGATCGGCGCGATGGCCACTGCCGGCCTTCAGGTCTTTGCGCTGGTGCGCCGTCTGCGCGATGAACTGGGCGTGAACACCACCTGCGGCGCGTCCAATGTCAGCTTTGGCCTGCCCAACCGTCACGGGATCAACAACGCTTTCCTGCCGATGGCAATGGGCGCAGGCATGACGTCTGCGATCATGAACCCGGTGGCATTGGCGGTGAACCAGACCAAGATCGCCGAGAAGAAGGCACAGGTCATGGCAGCAGGCATCATTCTGCCCGACGATATTGACGACGAAACCTTCGTGACGCTTTTCGGACTGGGCTCCACCCTGCCGCGTCCGGGCAAAGAGATGGAGGCGATCCGCGCCGCCAACCTGCTGACCAACAATGATGCGCATGGCGGATCCTGGATCCAGTTCAACAAGGTCGGTGCGACGGCAGGCGAGGCAACCTCGGGTCGTCGCGGGGGGCGCCGTCGCCGCGCTTGATCGGCAATCAGGATCGCAATCAAGGGGTCTGCGGGAATCGTCTCGCGGGCCTTTTGCAATCACGCACCAAACCGTCATACTGCGCCTATTGGACGGAAATCCGCCATGTCTGACGCGCACCCGACATTGCCCGCAGCCGCCCGCGCTGCTACGGACCTGAGCAGAACACGTTCAGCCGGAGAAAATGGCGCATGCGCACGGCAATTGTCACAGGCGAATATTATATCGGCGGCGAAACCTTCATCAACCGCCACATCCAGCACCTGTTTGGCGGCGATACCGTGGTCGTCTGCGGGCGTTTTCACGGTGAAAACCCCTATGACAAGGCATGGTTTGCGCGGCGCGAAAAACCCTCTACCGCTGACCTGCTGACGGCACCCTACTGGATGCTGCACAACCGGATCGTGCACAACACGTCCCGCCTGCCGTTCGGCAAGGCCAAGCGTGATCTGGCAGATTTTCTGCGTACCCAGAAAGTGGAATTGATCCTTGCCGAATTTGGCACTCAGGCGCTTGCAATGGCACCGATCGCCAATGAGTTGGGCCTGCCGATATTCACTTATTTCCGTGGCACGGATGCGTCCAAGGCCATCCAGACCGAACGTATGCGAGAGGCTTACAGACGGATGATGCCGCGCCTGGAGGGTGTGTTCTCGGTCTCGCAATTCTTGCTGGATAATCTGGCAAAACACGGCATCCGCCATCTCAACTCCACGGTGATCCCGTCCGGCGTCGATGTCAGGCAATTCGTGCCGGGGCAGAAACAGCCGCTCAACTGTCTGGCCGTCGGGCGCTTTGTCGAGAAAAAGGCACCGCTGACCACGCTGCGCAGTTTTGCCGAAGCGACGCATGATCTGCCAGACGCGCATCTGGATTTCATCGGCGATGGTCCACTTCTGGAAGATGCGAAAAAGCTGGCCAACGATCTGGATGCAATGCCCCGTGTGAGCTTTCACGGCAGCCAGCCACATGCGTTTGTTCGAGGAAAACTGGCCACCGCGCAATTCTTCCTGCAACATTCGATCACGGCGTCCAATGGCAATACCGAAGGCCTTCCAACCGCGATCCAAGAGGCGATGGCCTGTGGATGCGTCACTGTTTCAACCCGCCATGCCGGGATTCCCGAAGCGATTGACGAGGGCAGCACCGGCTGGCTGGTGGAGGAACACGACGCGGCAGGCTTTACCGCAGCCATTCGCCACGCAATGCAAGCCCCCGATCTGCCGGAGATGGCAATCCGCGCCCGTCAGGTGGCCGAGCAGCGTTTTGACAATGACGTTCTGCTTAAGAAACTGGAAGCTAGGATTCTCGCGACCATCGCCTGACGGTCCCGTTTGTCTATTCCCGCGACAATAACTTCAACGTCAGGGGACAAGGTGTGCCACCGTAGAACGCGCCGAGGATGTCATCAAACACAGCATGATCGTTGCTTTGGGCCGCAAAGAGCGTCGCCGAGGACCGAAGCTTCAGCGCGTCCACTTTTCCCAGGATCTGAATCGGCGGGGTGCCTTCGTGCTGCATCATCGCGCGTGAAATCTCTATCAGCCGGGTGCCCAACACCGGATGGGCCAGATAGGCCGCCGCTTCGGCTCCGTCGCTAATCCCGAAAATTTCCGATGTTTGCGACCGGCCCAAGGAGGCGAGCTGGGGAAAGATAAACCACATCCAATGCGTCATCTTCTTGCCGTTGCGAATCTCGGCCAGCGCGACGGGGTAAGTCTGTGCCTGTACTTTCAGGAACCTGTCCAGCGACATTGATGTCTTCCACCTATCCCACAATCTCCGGCAGAGTAACGCGATTGGCACCGCTGTGAATGGAAAAAATCGCGACATTTTGCAGATGGCGTGCGCCGACATTAAAAATTAGCTGTAGCGCCTTAAATTATAACAGCGAATTGTCAGTACTTATAAATCTTCATCGGCAGATTATGACCATGAGGGCAATATTGCGGGGTGAATGCAGCGTGCAACACATATCGGATTGCATTTGGCACTCTTGCTTCGCGCGGGTCGGCTCTGCTGCTCAACGGTACTTCATGTCATAGCACCAAACATCAACCCGGCGGCCAGGACAGGCAGACCTGCAACGACCCGTCAATTGTTCACGAATCCCAACGCCGGAGCAAGCCTGATGCGCAGTCCGACGTCCGCCCTTGGTCCGCAGGGGCATGTCAAAGACTTGCCAAGTACCGCACCGCGCCATAGGTCCCTAACATTCACGTCACTCACCTTACGAGCGCTTTGATCCTCTGTGTTCCTGTATCGAATTCTCATGACCCTTGCGTCAGTTGTGCTGTTGGTCCGCCCCTGCTTACGGGGCGATTGGGCCCTGGCATCTGACCGTCTTGGACGCGGCCCGGCGGCTTCTGGACCGCACCTGTGGTTGCACGCCGCCTCCAACGGAGAACTGGCATCGGCGCGCGGCTTGATTGAGCATGTTCTGACGGTGCGGTCCGATATGGGCGTGCTGATCACGTGCAACACCGCCACCGCAGCCACTCTCGCACGGTCCTGGGGGATCAGCAGGCTTCACGTCCGCCTAGCGCCTTTGGATCTTGGTTTCATCAATCGGCGCATGCTGCGGCGATGGAACATTCAGTTGCATATCACAATGGAATCAGAGCTTTGGCCCGACAGGGTGATCCGCTGCGCTGCCGCAGGCATACCAGTGGCAATCTTCGGCGCGCGCCTGACAAAACGCACCGCGCGGGGCTGGGCACGGTTCGGGGGCTTGGCCCGCAAGGTGCTGGGGCGTATCAGCTACCTTTCCGCGCAGGACAGCCGGTCGCTGGCACGACTGCGGGCTTTGGGGTTGCGCGCCTCTGCCGTGGGTCCGGTGCTGGATCTCAAGGCCAGCTACACCCCACCGCAAGATCTGACACCAGACGCCACGCTGCGCGCCTGCTTTCCACGCGCGCAGACCTGGCTGGCAGCTTCTACCCATCCGGGCGATGAGGCGGTGGTGATCGCAGCCCATCTCGCGGCCCGCGCGGTCCGTCCCGGTCTGCGCTTGATCATAGCACCACGACATCCCGCACGCGGTGCCGGGATTGCCGAAGCCCTGACAGCGGCGGGCCTGAAATTCGCGCAGCGCAGCCGGTCGGACGCAATCGACAAAGAGGTCTTGCTTGCCGATACGATGGGCGAAATGGCGCTGTGGTATGCGGTGGCAGGCACGGTTTTCATCGGCGGCACGCTCAGCGATCGCGGTGGACACACGCCATACGAACCCTCAGCCTTTGGCGCGGCATTGATCCACGGACCGGATGTCGACAACTTTTCGTCGGCCTTCGGTCGGCTGCAACGCGCACGCGCCTCGATCTGCATCGGCAATGCCGAGGAGCTGGCAAAGGCGCTTTGCGATCTGGACACGACCGCCTCACAGGCCGAATTCGGCGCGGCCGCTCGAGCCGCGCTGATGCAGGGCGACGCTTTGAAGAAAGTGAAAGCGGATCTCGGGCACCTGTTGACGGGCTGAGCCAAAACGCGGGTTTCGCTAAATATCGGGCGCGCCAAATCTCTGGTCTGGTCAAGTCGGAATTTGACCTCTACCCTTCCTTCAAACGCTGATACAATGGTCCCCGGATGACGCTCATCGGAAAGCCTCAGACAACGCCGCTTCACACTGTCGGTCCCGGCGGGCTGCATACACAATGCGCGGCGCTTTGTTATCGGGTCCGGAAAGGCAAGCCTCAGATCCTGTTGGTCACAACACGCGGGTCCAATCGCTGGATCCTGCCCAAGGGCTGGCCGATTCGTGGGCACACGCCGGGTGAGGCCGCCCGGCAGGAAGCCTGGGAAGAAGCCGGCGTTAGGGGTGATCTGTACGATGCGTGTATCGGCATCTTCACCTATACGAAGTCCGGCCCGCAACAGGCCGGGATGACCTGCGTCGCCATGGTTCACCCCCTGAAGGTCAAAACCCTGGAGCAGACCTATCCAGAGGCGGGGCAGCGCAAGCGCAAGTGGTTCGGTCGCAAGAAGGCCGCCGCCGCTGTGCGCGAGGCCGATCTGGCACAGTTGTTGCTGCAATTCGATCCCAAGGCGTTGCAGCTCTAGTCCGGCTTGATCTTGTCGGGCCAGTGCTTATCTTTGACGGGCAACGGTTTTTTGGTTTCACATGATCCAGTACACACTCAAATGCACCGACGATCACCGCTTTGACAGCTGGTTTCAGTCCGCGTCCGCCTTTGAAAAACTCAAGGCGGCGAGCATGATCGTTTGTGCCGTCTGCGGCTCGTCCAAGGTGGAAAAGGCGATCATGGCACCGCGTGTCAGCCAATCGCGCGAGACCGCACAGTCTTCCAATGACCGTCCACTTTCCAAGCCGGCAAACCCTGCCGAACAGGCACTGGCGAAACTGCGCCAACATGTCGAAGAAAACGCGACCTATGTGGGCCGCGATTTCGCGACCCAGGCGCGGGCGATGCACGATGGCGATGCGCCAGCCCGCCCGATCTGGGGCGAGGCCAAGGGCGAGGACGCCAGGAAACTGTTGGAGGACGGCGTTCAGGTGGCCCCCCTGCCCTTCATGCCTTCGCGCAAGACCAACTGATCGCAGCACGGTCCGATCAAGAGTTCCACCGCGCAAGCCGGGCGACGAACACCCGCGTTTGGCTTCTTCCTGTATGTGCGTCATGCCCGATTGGACACAGCCTTACACAACATAATGCGCACGAAAGCGGCGCTTTGGCGCGTCTGTCCGCGCGGGTTGGCCTTGCCTATGGCGCATTGCTTGCGTAAATGGCCCCAGAAGCTGATCCCGAGGGCACACCATGCCAGTTCTTGTGATGAAATTCGGCGGCACGTCCGTCGCCACGCTGGACCGTATTCGGCGCGTCGCGAAACGCGTGGGCGTCGAGGTTGCCAAAGGCTATGACGTGATCGTCATTGTTTCGGCCATGTCGGGCGAAACCAACAAGCTGGTAGGGTTTGTCAACGAAACCTCGCCACTGTTTGACGCCCGCGAATATGATGCCGTCGTCAGCTCTGGCGAAAATGTCACCGCAGGCTTGATGGCGCTGACGCTTCAGGAAATGGACGTGCCCGCGCGCAGCTGGCAAGGCTGGCAAGTCCCGGTGCGCACCACATCGGCCCATTCCGCCGCGCGCATCGAAGAAATTCCCACCGAAAATATCAACGCGAAATTTGCCGAAGGCATGCGCGTGGCCGTGGTCGCGGGGTTTCAGGGCCTCAGCCACGAGGGCCGCATCACCACGCTGGGGCGTGGCGGGTCTGACACCACCGCCGTGGCCTTTGCCGCCGCATTCGGTGCCGAACGCTGCGACATCTACACCGATGTCGATGGCGTCTACACCACGGATCCCCGCGTCAGTCCGAAGGCGCGCAAGCTTGAAAAGATCGCGTTCGAGGAAATGCTGGAACTGGCCTCTCTGGGGGCCAAGGTGCTTCAAACCCGCTCTGTCGAGCTGGCCATGCGGTATAACGTGAAACTACGTGTGCTCAGCTCTTTCGGAGAGCAATCTGACGACGCAGGAACATTGGTCTGCGACGAGGAGGAAATTATGGAAAATCGGCCCGTCTCTGGTATCGCCTTCTCTCGGGATGAGGCGAAGATGACCCTCGTATCGGTCGCCGACCGTCCCGGCATTGCCGCGGCGATCTTCGGACCGCTGTCCGACGCGGGCGTGAATGTCGATATGATCATCCAGAATATCGCCGAGGAAGGTCGTACCGATATGACCTTTTCCTGCCCCACCGATCAGGTCCTGCGCGCCGAAAAGGCGCTGACCGAAGCCAAGACACGCGGTGAGATCAACTTTAATGAGCTGATCGCCGACAAGGACACTGCCAAGATCTCGGCCGTGGGCATCGGGATGCGCAGCCAGTCCGGCGTTGCTGCCAAGATGTTCAAGACGCTGTCGAACGAAGGCATCAACATCAAGGTTATCGCAACGTCCGAGATCAAGATCTCTGTGCTGATTGATCGCAAATACATGGAACTGGCCGTTCAGGCCCTGCATGATGCGTTCGAGTTGGAGAAAGCCTGACCGAGGTCCTGCACCCGCATAACGTGAATTTCGTGTAACAGCGTTGCATTACACGTTTCTCTTCCGGGGTTCATGTGGTCTAAGGTCGAGCGACCGTAGAGATTGGGAACGCCAACCACACGATGGTGCAAACGACTGAATCCGAAAGCCGCAAACTGCTTGGCCGTTTGCGAGACACCATGGCCGAGGACGCTGCCGGGCAGGCGCGCCTCGACAAGATCACACATCTTACAGCCGATTCGATGAAGACAGAGGTGTGCTCTGTCTACCTGTTCCGCGACGAAGACACGTTGGAGCTGTGTGCGACCGAAGGATTGAAACCAGAAGCGGTCCATCAGACCCGCATGCGCCTTGGCGAAGGTCTGGTCGGGCGCGTGGCGCGCACCAGCAACGTCATCAATGCGGCCGATGCGCCTTCTGAAAAAGGTTTCCGCTTCATGCCGGAAACCGGCGAAGAGATCTATTCCAGCTTTCTCGGCGTTCCGATCCAACGGTTGGGGGAAACTCTGGGCGTTCTGGTCGTCCAGTCGAAACAGGCACGGCAGTTCACCGCCGACGAGACCTACGCACTGGAAGTCGTCGCCATGGTGCTGGCCGAGATGACAGAGCTGGGTGCCTTTGCGGGCGAGGGTGCAGCACTGTCTGCACGCCATCAGCATCAGGTTGTCGTGCGTGGCACCACCGGTCAGGAGGGCTCGGCAGAAGGCCATGTCTGGCTGCACGAACCCCGCGTTGTTGTCACAAATCTGGTGTCCGACGATCCGGAACGCGAATTGGAACGTCTTCACGAAGCTGTCGAACGGCTGCGCGTCGGGGTCGATCAGATGCTGGAAGGCGCGGTCGGCGGCGACAATGATCAGCTTCAGGTGCTCGAAGCCTACCGCATGTTCGCCAATTCCAAAAGCTGGATGCGGCGAATGGAAGAGGACATCCAGCGCGGTCTTTCCGCTGAAGCCGCCGTCGAGAAAGAACAATCCACCGCCCGGTCACGCATGGCACAGGTGACGGACAACTACCTGCGCGAACGTCTGAGCGACCTTGATGACCTGTCCAATCGCCTGTTGCGCCTGCTGTCGGGACAAGGCAGCGAGACTGGCGCGGAACTGCCGGACGACCCGATTCTGGTCGCGCGTAATATCGGTCCGGCCGAACTGTTGGATTACGGCCGGTCGCTCAAAGGGGTAGTGCTGGAGGAAGGGTCTGTCGGCAGCCATGCGGCCATCGTGGCGCGCGCGCTGGCGATTCCACTGGTGGTCCATGCGGGCCGCATCACGACCGAGGCCTTGAACGGCGATCACATCATGGTCGATGGCGATCAAGGTCTGGTTCACTTGCGTCCCGACGACACCGTCGTCACCGCGTTTCGTGACAAGATGGCGATGCAGGCCGAAGCGCAAGAACGCTATGCCTCGATCCGAGACAAGCCCGCAGAGACCTTATGCGGCAAGACCATTTCATTGATGATGAATGCCGGTCTGATGGCGGACCTGCCGTCGCTTCAGGGGTCCGGTGCCCAGGGCGTGGGACTGTTCCGGACAGAGCTGCAATTTCTGGTGCGCAACAAGATGCCCAAACGATCAGAGCTGTCTGCGCTCTATGCCCGTGTGCTGGATGCCGCTCAGGGTCAGCGTGTGGTGTTCCGCACGCTCGATATCGGGTCGGACAAGGTTCTGCCCTATATGAAACCCAATGACGAACCCAACCCGGCGCTTGGCTGGCGCGCGATCCGGGTCGGACTGGACAAGCCCGGCGTGATGCGGATGCAGCTTCAGGCACTTCTGCGCGCCGCCAACGGGCGGCCCCTATCCGTGATGTTCCCGTTCGTCGCCCAATTCGAAGAGTTTCGCGCCGCGCGTGCCGAAATGGACAAGGCCATCGCCCGCGAAGAGAAACTGGGCCATGTCCTGCCGGAACGGCTGGAAATCGGCGCGATGCTGGAAACGCCGTCGCTTGCCTACGCGCCCGACCAGTTCTTTGACGAGGTCGAGTTCCTGTCGATCGGCGGCAACGATCTTAAACAGTTCTTCTTTGCCGCAGATCGCGAGAACGAACGTGTGCGGCGACGCTACGATACGCTGAATGTCAGCTTTTTGACCTTTCTCGAACAGATCGTGGCGCGCTGCAAGAATACGAATACCCAACTTTCTTTTTGTGGCGAAGACGCAGGTCGCCCGGTCGAGGCCTTGTGCCTCGCCGCCATCGGTCTGCACTCCCTGTCGATGCGTCCCGCCTCTATCGGGCCAGTCAAACATTTGCTGAGACGGTCGGACCTCAATGCTGTCAAGGCAGCCATAAACGAGGCGCGAGAACGCGGCGATCAATCGGTGCGCGGTGCGGTGATGGACTATCTGCGCTCTGCGTGATGCGCGTTACAAACGCCTGCGCAAATCCTCGATCAGCTCTACCGGCGCACGCCCACTGCGCCGTGCAAGCGATTCCAGCCCGAACTGAACATGCGCCATTTCCTGGTAGTAGCTGGTATAGGCATAATTTGTCGCCGCCCCGGCCACCGCGCCCAACAACGGAATGGTCTGCGCGGCCAGCTTCTGGCCCAGCACGGTGGCCAGTCTTGGTGCCACACGGGCGATCACCGAATGCATCGTTGCACCGGTCAGTGTGACCCGCGCCGACAGAAAGGCCAGATCGGCCCCGTCATCGCGCTCCAGAGGACCCGCGCTGGAGAAAACCGTCAGGCACAGCTTGCGCACTTCGGGGTCATTCGGGTCCAGACCATGTTCGGCAGCGATGCCCTGGATCACACGCAGCAGCACGGTCGTTGTCACCGGAAGCTCTGTCAGCGCCGTGGGCAAGCCGCCAAAGCCGCCCGCAGCGCCCATAGCTGTCGTCACCGCCGTATTCAGCCAGCCGCGCTGGTCCGGCACCACGCCACGCGACCTTGCAGCCGCGTCCATTGCGACGGTCAACGCGCGCGTTGTCGTGTCCTCCAACCGATCCTTGATGCTGTCAGGCAAGCGTTCCAGCAGGTTTTCCGCCTGCCCACCCAGAAGGTTAAGAACCTGCATGCCCATGCCACCAGCAGCCTTGTGCCGACGTGCAAGCCCGTCAAGTTCGGCATCCACATCCGTGGAAATCAACGCGGTTCCGGTCATCCTGCCCTCCTGACAACTCTAGGTAACATTGGCCCTCGGGCGTCCGCTTTCAAGCGTCCTTCTCGACCATGCCGACAACACCCTCCCAGGCACCTGGCACCAAGGACATCACCAGAACCCGTTCAGGGTTAGTGGGCGGTGGCATCTCGACACCCTGCCCGTGCTCGAATCCGAACCGGCGGTAATAGGGCAAATCCCCCACCAACAGCACGCGCTCCCAGCCTTCCTCGGCGGCCCCCGCCAGACTGTCACGGATCATCGCTGCTGCCAGCCCTTCGCCTTGTGTGGTCGGATGAACGGCGACCGGTCCAAGCAACAACACGGGCTTACCCGCAACCCGCACCGGCCAATAGCGCAGCGCCCCGCCCAGAATACCGCCCTCGTCCCGCGCGGTGCGCGACAGTGACGCGACCGGGGCCACATCCTCGCGCAAACGATACGACGACAGTGCCGTTCGACCCGGCGCAAAGCACAGATCATACAGCGCCTCGACTTCCCACCAGTCGTCTGGCTTCTCTTTCTCAAGATGGTACACGGGCGGCCTTTGGACTTCGCGGTTGACATTGGCCTAGCACGGTCCAAGGTCCCGTTCAAACAGGAGAAAGCACATATGTTCTATCGACCCCAGGACGGCCACGGACTGCCTCACAACCCGTTCAATGCCATTGTCACGCCCAGACCCATTGGCTGGATCTCGACCCGCGGCGCCGATGGAAGCGATAATCTCGCGCCCTATTCCTTTTTCAACGCCGTGGCGTATGAGCCGCCGCAGGTGATGTTTGCCTCCACCTCTGCCAAGCCCGACCGGGACGGCACGAAGGACAGCGTTTCTAATATCCGTGAAACCGGCGTGTTCTGCGTCAATATTGTCGAATTCGCGATGAAAGACGTGATGAACCAAACATCAGGCCCGTGGGATCGCGAGATCGACGAATTTGAACTGGCCGGGATCGAGAAAGCCGCATGCGACACCATTGCCTGCTCTCGCGTCGCCGCAGCGCCCGCCAACCTTGAATGCAAGCTGACACAGATCGTCCAGCTTCCGGGCGAGGCGAACTTCACCGTGTTCGGAGAGGTAACCGGCATCCATTTGCGCGATGATTGCCTGATAGACGGAGAGTTTGACGTCCTCAGGTTCAACCCGCTGACGCGTATGGGATACCGGGACTATTCGGTGGTCCGCGAAAAGTTCAGCCTGAAGCGGCCCGGCGACTAGACCCCTCGCCGGGGCATCCTCAATCATCTCAAGAGGCGCGGCCTTGCCATTTGGCTCGTATCGCTTGCTGTGTTTCGGCCCTGAAACTTTGATTTCAGGCAGCCCCATCGGGCCTGATTATGCAACGCACATACAAGGGTGCCCGCGTGGGCACCCTGACGTGCCGTATCAGTGACCGCCCAGAATGCCGGTGCGCACGTTGTAATCCACCGCGATCTCGTAATCGGGATCATCATCGCTATCGACCACCAGATGCCCGGCCTTGTTCAAAAGGCGATGACAATCCCGGCTGAGGTGACGCAGCTTGATGATCTTGCCTGCGGCCTCATACTTGCCCGCGACGGCCTCGATCGCCTGTAGGGCTGATTGGTCCACAACGCGGCTGTCGGCGAAATCGACAATCACCACATCCGGATCGCCCTCGACATCGAAAAGCTCGGCAAAGCCGTCAGCAGACCCGAAAAACAGCGGGCCCTGGATTTCGTAGACTTTCGCGCCGTGATCCGTCAGGGATTCGCGGGTCTTGGCATGAATACGGCGCGCATTGTTCCAGGCATAGGCCAGCGCCGAGACGATCACGCCCACGACAACCGCAACGGCAAGGTCGGAATATACCGTCACGACCGTGACCAGCACGATCACAAACGCATCCATCAACGGCACTTTGGCGAGAATCTTCAGCGAGTTCCACGCAAACGTCCCGATCACCACCATGAACATCACACCGACCAGCGCCGCCAGCGGGATCACTTCGATGATCGGCGAGGCGAAGAGGATAAAGATCAGCAGAAACAGCGCGGCGGCAATGCCGGCAACACGGGTTCGGCCACCAGATTTCACGTTGATCATCGACTGACCGATCATCGCGCAACCGCCCATACCGCCGAAGAAACCGGTGACGGTGTTGGCAAGCCCCTGCGCCACACATTCTTGGCTGGCTCCGCCACGCTTGCCGGTCATCTCGCCCACAAGGTTCAGCGTCAGCAAGGATTCGATCAGGCCAATCGCTGCAAGGATCACGGCATAGGGCAGGATGATCCGGAACGTCTCATAGGTCAGCGGCACCACCGGGATGTGGAACGCGGGCAATCCGCCCTGGATCGAGGCGAGGTCCCCGACCCGTGGCACATCCAGCCCCAGCACGATCACGATCACCGCGACGATGCCGATGCCTGCCAGTGGCGCTGGAAACGCCTTGGTGATCTTGGGTGTCGCCCAGATGATCGCCATGGTCAGCGCCACCAGCCCCAGCATCATCGCCAGTTGCATGCCGGACAGCCACTCGCCCCCGCTCATGCCGTGACCGTTGCTGACGACCGAGCCGGGCACCTTGAACTGCGTCAATTGTGCAAGGAAAATCACGATGGCCAGACCGTTTACAAAGCCCAGCATCACCGGGTGTGGCACCAGTCGTATGAACTTGCCCCATTGCATCACGCCCGCGAAGATCTGCAACAGCCCCATCAGAACCACCGTGGCGAACAGGTATTCAACGCCGTGCTGCGCCACCAGAGCCACCATGACGACCGCCAAGGCCCCCGTCGCGCCGGAGATCATGCCCGGACGCCCACCGATCAGTGCCGTGATCAAGCCCACCAGAAACGCCGCGTACAGCCCGACCAGCGGATGCACCCCTGCGACAAAGGCAAAAGCCACGGCTTCGGGCACCAGCGCCAGCGCCACCGTCAAACCGGACAGAAGCTCTATCCGCATCCGCGTCGGCGTCAGTTTTTCCTCTGGCAAAAGGTTCAGGTCAGAGGCAGCAATACGACGGGCAAACGAAGCCAGCATGGCTCGGGGCATGGACAATCCTTCGGGAAGATGTTGGCGCTATCGCGCGCTCTTACTGCAATCCCGTGCGATTGGCTACCTCCGCGCCCTCAAAAAAACCGGCGGCGTGGCGCGCCCATGTCAGTTGTCCGCCAAGCGCTCTTCTCGCCTCTACCGGATTGGCGGGCCGGACAATGCGCAACGGCGCGATGAGGACAGCCCTTGGCGCAAGCCGTCGGATCAGCTACTGGCCGGACATACCTGCGCGCTGCAAGCTTGGTCGAAACAGCAGACATCGCCCATGTGAGCCTTGCGCGATCCGACCTGCCCGCATCTGACGAATACCTGTGCCAGCGCCGCGCGCGACAGACGCCACCATGTCTCAGGGCGGCACCTACCTGATCATAAAGGACCCGCAATTTTCAACCCGGACGGAATCACGGATATTTCGCGAAAGCTGGGTGTGCCGACGTGATCGGCATGACCAACATGCCCGAGGCTCGGTTCGCCCGCGAGACATTGTTGTGCTACGCCTCCGCCGTACTGGCAACGGATTATGAAAGGTGGTATCCGGAACACGGCGAGGTGAACTCTCTGACATTGTCACCACCATGACAGGTAAAGCCGACAACGCGCGCACGCAGATCACGAGATTACTGCGGTTCACGACAAAGCAAACTCCCTGCCCTCCTGGCTGCGGCCAAGCGCCGGACGCTTCATCCTGACACTCTTCAAAAGCCGGAACAGCCCCCCGCTGATCAAACGCGACGCCGTGCGGGGCGGCTTTTAACTTAAAGCGCGGCACACATGTCGAATCCATGCCTATCCTCGGCAACCTGACGAACGCCGTTGGCTTGACAGAAGCCGTTACCCTTGTGGTGGAGCCGCTGCATGGCAACATCACCGGCGGTGTCACAATCTTCGAATTATCGGGTCTTAAGGTCGCACCGTTTCGAAAGAAATCCGCAGGAATGTCCATGCGCTCTGCGCTTTCGACCGACTCTGACACCATTTCTTCTCGGTCAAAATACTCCGGGGGAGTCTGCCGCAAGGCAGACGGGGGCAGCGCCCCCATCTGCGTGTACGTCAAACCGACAGAGCGTGCGCGCAACGCGCACTCCGCCAGGTCAAGCCTGCGAGATCAGTTGACGATCGTGGCTTCCGTCGCCGCGCGCAGCTCGTCTTCGGTCACACCTGCGGCGGTCTCGATGATCTTCAGACCGCCGTCGACAACGTCCAGCACGCCCAGATTGGTGATGATCCGGTTCACCACGTTCTTGCCGGTCAGCGGAAGCGTGCAGGCTTTCAGCAGCTTGCTGTCGCCATGCTTGTTGGTGTGGTCCATTACCACGACCACCTTCTTGACGCCCGCCACCAGATCCATCGCGCCGCCCATGCCCTTGACCAGCTTGCCGGGAATCATCCAGTTCGCCAGATCGCCATTCTCGGCCACTTCCATGGCCCCCAGTATGGCTGCGGCAATCTTGCCACCCCGGATCATCCCGAACGAGGTCGCACTGTCGAAATAAGAGGTCCGGGCCAGCTCTGTGATCGTCTGCTTGCCCGCATTGATCAGGTCAGGATCCTCCTCACCCTCAACCGGAAACGGGCCCATGCCCAGCATGCCGTTTTCCGACTGTAGCGTGATATCCTTGTCGCCGACATAATTGGCCACCAGCGTCGGAATCCCGATACCGAGGTTCACATACATGCCGTCTTCAAGCTCTTCTGCCGCCCGTGCGGCCATCTGGTTGCGATCCCAAGGCATTATGCGTCCTCCCGCTTGCGCGTGGTGCGCTGTTCGATGCGTTTCTCGTGCTCGCCCTGAACCAGACGATGAACGTAAATCCCCGGCAGATGGATGTGATCAGGGTCAAGGCTGCCACGCGGCACAATCTCTTCGACCTCGGCCACGCAGACCTTGCCGCTCATGGCTGCCGGAGGGTTGAAGTTGCGCGCCGTCTTGCGGAACACCAGATTGCCGGTATCATCGGCTTTCCACGCTTTCACGATGGAAAGATCGGCGACGATGCCACGCTCAAGGATGTAGGTTTCCCCGTCGAAATCCTTGTGTTCCTTGCCTTCGGCGATCTGCGTGCCGACACCCGTCTTGGTGTAGAACCCCGGAATACCACTGCCGCCGGCGCGCATGCGTTCGGCCAACGTGCCTTGCGGGTTGAATTCCAGTTCCAGCTCGCCGCTCAGATACTGGCGCATGAATTCGGCATTCTCGCCTACATAGGACGAGATCATCTTCCTGACCTGACGGGTTTGCAGCAAAATACCGATGCCGAAATCATCGACACCCGCGTTGTTGGACGCGAATGTCAGATCTTTTGTTCCGGCCTCCTTGATCGCCTGCAACAACAGCTCGGGAATGCCACAAAGACCGAATCCTCCGGCCGAAATGAACATGCCGTCGAACAGCAGCCCGTCGAGGGCCTCTGCCGCCGATCCGTAGACTTTCTTCATAAGACGCTCCTTGACTGATCGCGTGAGTTGTCGCCCGCAACCCGCAGAGAGTCAACGCGAGCCGCACCACGACGTCGGAGTTTTCGGCCGGTTCTGGGTCAGATCAAGCGGACCTGTGTGCCAATCGGCGTGATCGCAAAAAGCTCTTCGACCTTGGCGTTGTAAAGACCGATACACCCATCGGAGGACCGCCGACCGATCTTGCGCGTGTCTTGCGTGCCGTGGATCAGATATGCTGGCCAGTCGAAATACAAGGCATGTGTGCCAAGAGGGTTGTCTGGCGCACCGCCAGCCACCGGTTTCCAATCCGGGAAACGTTCCATCTGCGAGGCTGTCGGCGTCCAGGAAGGACCAACCTTCTTGCGCACGATTTCCGTGTAGCCGCGCTTGGTCAACTCGTCGGTCTTGGGCACGGAGGTCGGATAGACACGGTAATCGCTGCCATCGGCATTCCAGTAATGCAGCGCCCGCGACCCGGTGTCGCAAACGATCGCGCCCTTGCCAAGGGTTTCGAAATGGTCGCGCCAATCCTGCCCCGTAAAACCGGAGATGTTGGATCTTGCCACGTCTGGTGCTGCGCGCAGCACGGCGGGCATACACAGGCTTGCGGCGGCGCTGATCATCAGGGTTCGGCGGTTTATCGGGCTTCGTGACATTTTCTGGCCTCATTCTTTGCTCGTTTCCAGCCTCTTCTGAGGCCAGTCCCGGCATTTGGCCAGTAACATATTCTTGAAATGTGTTATGTTGCGTGCCCCCGCCGAAACAGGGGCATTTGCGACCCTCAGTCGTCCGTCTTCGCCGCAGGCTTCTTGGCTGCCGGCTTCTTCGCCGCGGGTTTCTTTGCAGCGGCTGTCTTGGTGGTCGTTTTCTTGGCGGCAGGCTTTTTGGCGGTGGTCTTCTTGGCGGCAGGCTTCTTCTTGCCCTTCGCCTTTGCAGCGATCAGTTCCAGCGCGGTTTCCATCGTCAGCTGCTCTGGCTCTGTCCCTTTGGGAAGGGTCGCGTTGACCTTCTCCCACTTCACATAAGGGCCATAACGTCCCTCCATGACAGAGATTTTCCCGCCATCCGGATGATCACCCATTTCGCGCAATGCCTTGGCGGCTGTGCCCCGCCGTCCCGGATTCGCGCGCTTTTCGGCCAGCAATTCGACCGCACGGTTCATGCCGATCTCGAACACATCCGCCGGATCCTTGAGATTTGCGTAAACCGGCTTTGCTTCATCGGGCAGCTGATGCTGAATATAAGGACCGAAACGGCCGAAATTCGTCCTGATCTCACCGCCATCGGGATGCATGCCAATAGGGCGTGGCAATGACAGCAAAGTCACCGCCTTTTCAAGCGTCATCTCGTCCTTGTTCCAACCGCGCGGCAGCGAAGACCGCTTGGGTTTCTTGTTCTCCGGCGTGACCTCTCCGCGCTGAACATAGGGACCGTAGCGGCCGGATTTCAGCCAGATCTCGTCGCCCGCATCCTCGCCCAACAGCTTTTCTTCGCCATCAGCGCCCTCGCCTGAAATCGGACGGGTATAGGTGCATTCGGGATAGTTGCCACACCCGACAAAGCCACCGGTACGCGACGATTTAAGGTGCAACTGCCCCTGCCCGCATTTGGGACAGATACGCGGATCGGTTCCATCCTCGCGCGGCGGATATAGTTGAGGCGCCAATGCGTCGTCCAACACGTCCAACACCTCGGCGATGCGCAAATCTGACGTCTCGGAAATTGCCGCCGAGAAATCGCGCCAGAATCGCGCCAGCAGCTCCTTGTAGTCCTTTTCGCCTGCGCTCACGTCATCCAGTTCGCCCTCAAGCGCAGCGGTGAAGTCGTATTCCACATAGCGTTTGAAAAAATTCAGCAGGAAAATCGTGACGATCCGGCCCTTGTCTTCGGGGATCAGGCGGTTCTGTTCCTTGCGAACATATTCGCGTTCCTGAATCGTGGTGACAATGCTGGCATAGGTCGAGGGGCGCCCGATGCCCAGCTCTTCCATCTTCTTGACCAGTGTCGCCTCAGTATAGCGCGGCGGCGGTTGGGTATGCGATTGCAGCGCCAGAACAGCCTGATTTTCGGCCAGCACGGCGGCACTGTTCTTGAGCATCCCGGCAGTGGTGTCGACCACGCTGTCGTCGCCCTTGTCATATTGCGTCCGAAGCGCGTCGCCATTGCCGAATTTGGCAGGCTCGCCCTGATGGACCTGCGGCAGCCGCTTGTCGTCATCATCGGCGGCCACATCGTCGCGGCCTTCCTCATAGACGCGCAGAAAGCCGTCAAACAGGACCACTTGCCCCGTGGCACGCAGTTCAACCTGACCGTCCTTGCTGGCGACGATCACGGTCGTGCGCTCCATCCGGGCGCTTTCCATCTGGCAGGCCAGCGTGCGCTTCCAGATCAGATCATACAGTTTGCGCTGATCGGATTCGGTCAATTTCAGCGCCGCCGCGTCCTTGGTCATCTCGGTCGGGCGAATACATTCATGCGCTTCCTGCGCATTCTTGGCCTTGTTTTTATAGACCCGCGGGCTGGAGGGCACATATTCCGCGCCGTAACGATCCTTGATGGCGTCACGCGCTTCGGTCACAGCCTCTGGCGCCATCTCGATGCCGTCGGTCCGCATGTAGGTGATGTGTCCAGCCTCATAGAGGCGCTGCGCCGCATTCATGCATTGCCGCGCGCCCATGCCGAACTTGCGGCTGGCTTCCTGCTGAAGGGTCGAGGTCATGAACGGGGCCGAAGGGTTGCGGCTGGCCGGCTTGGCCTCAACCGAGGCGACCGACAACTCGCGGCTGGTGACCGCCTGCACGGCCAGTTCGGCCTGCGTTTCGTTCTCGATGTCATAACGGTCAAGCTTCTTGCCCGCGAGCGTCGTCAGCCTTGCCTCGTATTCCTGCCCGCGCGGCGTGGTCAGCAGCGCCTTGACGGACCAGTATTCGCGCGGGCGGAACGCCTCGATCTCCATCTCGCGCTCGACAATGAGCCGCAGGCAGACCGATTGCACCCGCCCGGCAGAGCGCGCACCAGGCAGCTTGCGCCACAACACCGGCGACAGGTTGAAGCCCACCAGATAATCCAGCGCGCGGCGGGCAAGATAAGCCTCAACCAGTGGCGCGTCGACCTGACGGGGGTTTTTCATCGCCTCTGTCACGGCAGCCTTGGTGATGGCGTTGAACACGACCCGGCTGACAGGTGTGTCCTTCTTGACCGCACGGCGTTTGCGCAGCGTCTCTTCAAGATGCCAGCTGATCGCCTCGCCTTCGCGGTCAGGGTCGGTTGCGAGGATCAGGGCGTTATCCTTGGCCAGCGCATCGGCGATTGCCTTGACATGCTTGCGGCTGTCGGCGCCGACCTCCCATTTCATCTCGAAATCATGGTCGGTATCGACCGAACCGTTCTTCGCAGGCAAGTCCCGGACGTGGCCGTAAGAGGCAAGAACCGTGTAGTCGGACCCCAGATACTTGTTGATTGTCTTGGCCTTGGCCGGGGATTCGACGACGACGACGGGCATGTTACGGACAACCTCACTGATTGGTTACTTGGGGCGTATGGCGGCGCAACATGTGTCCTGCAAGAAGAAAAAGTCAATGCGTCGGTCCGCGCATCGCTTCGCCAATCGCCCGAAACAGCCCCTGCAATGGCGTCATCCCGCCGACATTGCGTCACGGTTCACCCCCGCGACAGCAAACCGCCGGGCTGACGCCGGACCTTTCCGTCAAGCTCCAGATCTATCAGCACCGGCGCCACCGACTGGGCAGGCGCGCCAAGGTCACGGATCAGCTGGTCTTCCGCCACCGGGGACGGCCCCAGACGGTCAAGGATCAACTGGTGCAGCGCCGCGATTTGCTTCAGGCTGCGTTTGGGCTTTGGCTTGTCGGCTGGCTGCGCGCGCGTTGGCCGGGACGCTTGCTGTTGCGTCTTTTGCGCGACGGGCTGCAAGTCCAGTTCAGCCTGTTTAGGCGCTGCGTCAATCTGCGGCAGCGCCTCGACGATATCCTCGGCAGAGCGTACCAGCGTCGCGCCGTCGCGGATCAGCATGTTGCACCCGCCTGCACGCGCATCGAAAGGATGGCCCGGCACTGCCAGCACCTCTCGCCCCTGATCCAGCGCGCACCGCGCGGTGATAAGCGATCCGGACCGGGCAGCAGCCTCGACCACGACAACCGCGCGCACAAGCCCGGAAATGATCCGGTTGCGCGCCGGGAAATGCCGCGCCTGTGGTTGCAGACCCATCGGCATTTCGGACAGGCGCAGCCCGCCATTGGCCAAGATATCTTCGGCCAGACGAGTGTTTTCAGCGGGATACATGACATCCACGCCCCCGGCCTGAACGGCGACGGTGCCACCCTGAAGGCTGGCCAGATGCGCCGCCGTATCCACACCCCGCGCCAGGCCGGACACCACGACATAGCCAAGATCGGACAGATCGCCGGCCAGCTTTCGCGCCATGCGTGTTCCCAGGGACGAGGCATTGCGCGCGCCGACAAGCGCCACCATCGGACGCGCCAGCAATGCCGGATCGCCCATCGCCCACAAAAGCGGCGGCGCGTCAGACAGATCGGAGATTTCTTCGGGATAGGCCGCATCGCCCCAGCACAGCAGCTGCGCACCGGCCGCCCTGCCCGCGCGGTATTCGGCCAAGGCCACGCCTTCGGGGCAAATTGTGTAATTCTCAACACCGGCAGCGGCGGCGATTGACGGCAGTGCATCCAGTGCTGCTGCGGCAGAGCCATGTTCCTGCATCAGCCGGTGGAATGTGGTCGCGCCAACCCGGCGTGATCGCAAGAGACGGAGACACGACAGCCTTTCGGCTTCCGTGGTGGGTGGGAGTGGGGGGTGAGTGGAAGGTGCGTCCTTGGTCATCATGTCCCCGTCGTCTTGCTGATCCAATTGGTACGCACGGGTGGTTAATGGGCCGTGAACGGTTGGTCGTCTCAGCCCTCAATCTTAAAATATAAATGCAACCAACTGAAAATAAAGGATAGTCTATTGACCCAAGGTGATGAGCAGACACCTGCGTCAGCCTGCGGTCGCACTGTCTCCGACCGGGCACCGCGAATCGACACGCCTCGATCGTTCAGTTCGACTCAGGCCGCAGCGCCACCGACCGTCAGTCCGCCGATCATGACCGTTGGTTGGCCCACGCCCACCGGCACCCACTGCCCGGCCTTGCCGCAATTGCCCATGCCCGGATCCAGCGCCATGTCGTTGCCAAGCGCCCGGATGTTCATCAGGGCCGTGGCCCCGTCGCCGATCAGCGTGGCACCCTTGACCGGGGCACCGACCTTGCCGTTCTTCACGCGGTACGCCTCGGTGCAGGAGAAAACAAACTTGCCGTTGGTAATATCCACCTGCCCACCGCCAAAGCCGACGGCCCAGATCCCGTCTTTCAGATCGCCGACGATGGCCGAAGGATCGGCATCGCCCCCCAGCATATATGTGTTGGTCATCCGCGGCATCGGCGCATGGGCATAGCTTTCGCGGCGACCGTTGCCGGTCGGCTCCACGCCCATGAGGCGCGCATTCTGGCGATCCTGCATATAGCCCACGAGGATGCCGTCCTCGATCAGCACATTCTTGGCGGACGGCGTGCCTTCATCGTCAACCGTAATGGACCCGCGCCGGTCGGGGATGGTGCCGTCATCCAGCACCGTCACCCCCGGCGAGGCAATCCGTTGGCCCATCAGCCCGGCAAAGGCCGAACTGCCCTTGCGGTTGAAATCACCCTCAAGCCCGTGCCCGATGGCTTCGTGCAGCAAAATACCCGGCCATCCCGGCCCCAGAACAATGTCCATGACGCCAGCGGGCGCAGGCTCTGCCGAAAGGTTGACGGTGGCAATTCGCAGGGCCTCGCGGGTTTTGGCCTGCCAGTCCGCCGGATCAAGCAATCCGTCCAGACCAAGCCGCCCACCACCGCCCGCGGTGCCGGCCTCGCGCCGACCGGCATCCTCGACGATTACGGACACGTTCACACGGGTCATCGGGCGCGTGTCCGACACTGTCACCCCGTCGGGGCGCAGAATGGTGATCTCTTGCAGGGATGCCGCGATCGAGGCCGTAACCTGTACCACGCGCGGATCAAGCTCGCGGGCGAAGGCATCGATCTCGCGCAGCGTATCCAGCTTCACGGGAAACGACGCGCCCGCAATTGGATCGGCATCCGTGTACAATCTGCGGTTGGTATGCCGGGGCGGATCGGCCAGGGTGCCGCCGCCATCGCCCACTGCCAGCCGGGCGGTTTCCGAGGCCCGCGCAATCGCGGATTCGGAAATCTCTGTCGAATGGGCATAACCGGCCACCTCGCCACGCACCGCGCGCAGGCCAAAGCCCTCGGACGCGTCATAGCTGGCGGTTTTGGCCCGGCCATCGTCGAACATCAACATTTCGGACCTGCGACGCTCCAGAAACAGCTCTCCGTCCTCGGCGCCGTCAAGCGCTGTACGCAGTTGCGCCAGCGAGCGTCCCTCGTCCAGCAGTGTATCAAAAGGGCGAAATGGTGTATCGGGCATGGAAACCTCTGGGAAAACTTGATCTAAATCAACGAAAGCGTCTGTTTGCCGCAAGCAACTTTCTTTATCTGTCCCACAGAATATGGTTTTAAGCAGCGACAACACAATGGGGTGCCCCACGGCAGATGTTCGTGGTATCGCCCTGACCGACTAAGACACGCAACCGATCAGGGTGACACATGCGACTGAAATCCACGCTGACTGGCCTCATGGCGGCCTTTTACGCAATGCCTGCTGCCGCGCAGGACGGCCTAGAGATCATTGGCAAACCGTTGCCCGGTCAAATGGGCTTTCAGCCTGCGGCGACCGAACTGGCCCGCGACCTGTTTTGGCTGGACGGGATGATTCTGATTATCATCACCGCCATCGTGGTCCTTGTGACCGGCCTGCTGTTCTACATCATTTTCCGCTACAACGAAAAATCCAACCCGACCCCGGCGAAGTTTACCCATAACTCGCCGCTGGAAATCGCCTGGACGGTCGTACCAATCGTCATTCTGGTTTTCATCGGCGCGTTCTCGCTGCCGGTGCTGTTCAAGCAGCAGGAAATTCCCGAAGGCGACATCACCATCAAGGTGACCGGCTACCAGTGGTATTGGGGCTATGAATATGTCGATCACGAGTTCGGCTTTGACAGCTACATGATTGGCCAACCCGCGACCGGCGGCAATTACGTCAAAACCCCCGAGGTCGTGGCGATGCTGGAAGAAGCAGGCTATGGCGCGGATGAATTCCTGCTCGCGACGGATACTGCGGTGGTCGTACCGGTTGGCAAGACCATCGTCATGCAGGTCACCGGCGGCGACGTGATCCATTCCTGGACCATCCCGGCCTTTGGGGTAAAGCAGGACGCCGTTCCCGGCCGTCTGGCCGAACTTTGGTTCACAGCCGAGAAGGAAGGCGTCTATTTCGGCCAGTGTTCCGAGCTTTGCGGCAAGGACCACGCCTATATGCCGATCACCGTGAAGGTCGTCAGCGAAGAAGCCTACGAACAGTGGCTTCAGGGCGCGATCGAAGAATATGCAGGCAAGCCGCTGTCTTATGACGTGGCAGCCGCGAACTAAGCCTGACACGGGCGGCGGATATTCCGCCGTCCCGCCCCTGCTTCGCGGACGGGCCAGCCCCCGCCGCACCGGAGACCGAGATGACCGATACGAGCATCGACAACCACGCCTATGAGAACGAAGCACAGTTTGGTGATTACTTCGCCTTGCTGAAGCCGCGCGTGATGTCGCTGGTGGTGTTCACCGCATTTGTCGGCCTGCTGGCCGCCCCCGTTCCGGTGCATCCGTTCATCGGGTTTGTGTCGATCCTGTTCATCGCCATCGGCGGCGGTGCGTCTGGCGCGCTCAACATGTGGTGGGATGCCGATATCGACGCGGTTATGAAACGTACGCGCAACCGTCCGATCCCCGCCGGCCGCGTCAGCGGCGACACGGCGCTGGCCATCGGCGTTGCTTTGGCCGCCTTTGGCGTCATCTTCCTTGGCCTCGCGTCAAACTGGGTCGCGGCGGGCCTGCTGGCCTTCACCATTTTCTTCTACGTCGTGATCTACTCCATCTGGCTGAAGCGCTGGACCCCGCAGAACATTGTGATCGGTGGCGCGGCCGGTGCGTTCCCTCCGATGATCGGCTGGGCTGTCGCGACCGGCGGCATTGCGCCCGAATCAATCCTGATGTTCACCCTGATCTTCATGTGGACCCCGCCGCATTTCTGGGCGCTGGCACTGTTCATGCGGTCCGATTATGACGATGCCGGCGTGCCGATGCTGACCGTGACCCACGGTCGCCGCGCGACCCGTAACCACATTCTGGGTTATACGATTCTGCTGGCAGCGCTTGCCATCGGCACCGGGTTCACCTCTGTCGGCGGGCCGGTTTATCTGGCCGTGGCCGTGGTGCTGAACGCGCTCTTCCTGAAGGGCGCGGTGGACATCTGGCGCCGCGACGAAGATATGAGCGAGGCCGACAACTTTGCGGCCGAGCGGAAATTCTTCAAGCTGTCCCTGCTGTATCTTTTCGCGCATTTCGGTGCCATTCTGGTCGAGGCTGGGTTGACCCGCTTCGGCCTGGGAGGTTGGGCATGAGCTTTGGTCAACAACATGAAATCCACAAACGCCGCTTTGGCCGCAACCTTGGTGTCGGTCTGGTGCTGGTCGCGGTGATCGCCATCGTTTTCGGCCTGACCGTGGTCAAGGTGACGCGCGGCGACTACGAAGCGCCTCGTTCGGAAGTGCAGAACTGATGACAATGAATCGACAAAACAAGACCGCAGTACAGCTGGTCGGCGTCGTCGTCGTGATGGGCGCGCTGGCTTGGGCATCTGTGCCCTTTTATAACTGGTTCTGCCGCGTAACCGGCTTTGGCGGGGTGACCAATGTCGCCACTGCCGCAGGGGCCGACATTCTGGATCAGACGATCAAGATCCGGTTTGACGCCAGCACCGACCGTGACATGCCGTGGGAATTCAAACCGATGCAACGCACGATGACGCTGCGCATCGGCGAAGAGGGTCTGGCCTTCTATGAAGCCTACAACCCCACCGACAAGCCCATCGCCGGTCAGGCCAGCTATAACGTCGCGCCCTATTCCGCTGGTAACTTCTTCTACAAGATCGAGTGTTTCTGCTTCACCGAGCAGGTCCTGCAACCCGGCGAACGCGTCGAGATGCCGGTCAATTTCTACGTCGATCCCGAAATCGTCGATGATCGCGACGCGAAACATACCAACCACATCACCCTTTCCTATACCTTCCACCAGATCGACCTGCCCGAACAGGCGCAGGCCGCGCTGGAAGACGGTCCCGCCAACGAAAAAAACGTAAACTGAGCCAAGCCACGAGGGAAACGCAATGGCCCATGTCAAAAACCACGACTACCACATCCTGAACCCCTCGATCTGGCCCCTTCTGGGTGCCGTCGCGGGATTTGTCATGCTCTTCGGGGCCGTGCTGATGTTCCACGACAATGGCCCTTGGGTCTTTGTGATTGGCGTCGTTGCCACACTTTACGTCATGTTCGGCTGGTGGTCGGATGTCGTGGTCGAAAGCCACGTTGGCGACCACACACCGGTTGTTGCCATCGGCCTGCGCTACGGTTTCATTTTCTTCATCACCTCCGAAGTGATGTTCTTCGCCGCTTGGTTCTGGTCGATCTTCAAACATGCCATGTACCCGATGGGTCCGCTCAGCCCTGCCGTGGACGGTATCTGGCCTCCCGCCGGGATCGAGACATTCGACCCTTGGCACCTGCCGTTGATCAACACGCTGATCCTGCTGTGTTCGGGTGCGGCAGCGACATGGGCCCACCACGCGCTAGTGCATGAGAACAACCGCGAGGATATGAAATGGGGCCTCGTCATTGCGATCGTTCTGGGCGTGCTGTTCACAATCTTCCAGGCATACGAGTACAGCCACGCGGCCTTCGGCTTCTCGGGCAATATCTATGGCGCGAACTTCTTCATGGCGACGGGTTTTCACGGCGCGCATGTGGTGATCGGCACCATCTTCCTGTTCATCTGTCTGATGCGCTTGCTGAAGGGGCATTTTACCCCGGAAAAGCATCTCGGCTTCGAAATGGCGGCCTGGTACTGGCACTTCGTTGACGTGGTCTGGCTGTTCCTCTTCGCCGTCGTCTACATCTGGGCCGGCTGAACGTCTCACCGATTGCGGTTGAATTCAGACACCGCACCGGCATAAACCAAGGCGCGTCCATCCGGGCGCGCCTCTTTTCATGGAACGGACCCGTCTTTAGTGAAGCGCCTCTATCTGACCCTGATTTTCGCTGCGGCCGGTGCCGCGATCCTGCTGTCGCTGGGCGTCTGGCAGATCCAGCGTCTGGAGTGGAAGCGTGGCGTGCTGTCCCGGATCGAGACGACAATCGCAGGCGATCCCATCCCCCTGCCCGTCACCCCCGACCCCGAAGCGCAGAAGTACCGCCCGGTCGATCTGCGCGGCAGCATCGGCGCGGGCGAATTGCATGTGCTGGTATCGGTCAAACGCGTCGGCGCAGGGTACCGGATCATCGCACCTTTCACCACCGACGAGGGCCGCACCATCCTGGTGGATCGCGGTTTTGTTCCGGTCGAGGATGAGAATCAGACCCACCGCTCCGGCGAGACTCATATCATCGGCAACCTGCACTGGCCCGATGACCGCAACAGTTCCACGCCCGACAATGACGTGCCGGGCAATATCTGGTTCGCGCGGGACATCGACGCAATGGCACAACAACTGGACACCGAGCCGTTTCTGGTAATCGCGCGCAGCGAAACCCCCGAAGCGCCCGGTGTGACGCCGCTGCCGGTGGACATCAGCGGGATTCCGAACGATCACTTGCAATATGCCATAACGTGGTTTTCGCTGGCCGCGATCTGGCTGATCATGACTGCCGCCTATGTGCTGCGGCTGCGCAAAGGCAAGGAAGGCTCTAAAACGTGAAATATATCTCGACCAGGGGCAGCGCCCCCGCTCTGACATTTGAAGAGGCGATGCTGAGCGGCTTGGCCCGTGACGGCGGGCTATATGTGCCCGAGAGCATTCCGCAAATGAGCGCCGCCGACATCCGCGCCCTGAACGGCCTGCCCTACGAGGAAATCGCCTTTCGTGTCATGCGCCCTTTCGTGGGCGACACGTTCAGCGACGAGACTTTTGCAGATCTGATTGCCAAGACCTATGCCGGGTTCGGCCATAATGCGCGCGCGCCACTGGTACAGCTGGCACCCAATCATTTCCTGCTGGAGCTGTTCCACGGGCCGACGCTGGCCTTCAAGGACTTTGCCATGCAGTTGATCGGTCAACTGTTCGAAGAGGCGCTGACCCGGCGCGGCGAGCGTGTGACCATTGTCGGAGCCACTTCCGGCGATACCGGATCGGCCGCGATCGAGGCGTTCCGTGGCTTGGATGCGGTCGATGTTTTCATCCTGTTCCCGCATGGCCGTGTGTCCGAGGTGCAGCGCCGCCAGATGACCACCCCGTCAGAGGCGAATGTGCATGCATTGGCGATGGACGGACATTTCGACGATTGTCAGGCGCGGCTCAAGGATATGTTCAACGATTTCGACTTTCGGGACGAGGTTCGGTTGGCCGGGGTAAACTCGATCAACTGGGCGCGCGTTCTGGCGCAGGTCGTCTATTACTTCTCTTCCGCTGTCAGCCTTGGCGCGCCGGATCGCAAGATCAGCTTTACCGTGCCCACCGGCAATTTCGGTGACATCTTCGCGGGCTATATCGCCAAGCGCATGGGCCTGCCCATCGACCGGCTGGTGGTCGCGACCAACCAGAACGACATTTTGCACCGGTGCCTGACGAGCGGCGATTATCACACTTCCGAGGTTCACCCCTCGATCAGCCCCTCGATGGATATTCAGGTGTCCTCCAACTTTGAAAGGGCGTTGTTTGACGCCTACGGGCGCGATGGCAAGGCCGTGGCGCAACTGATGGACGAACTGAAATCGGGCGGTTTCAAAGTCAGCCAGGGGGCGCTTCAGGCGCTCGCGGAAAACTTCGATTCCGGCCGCGTGTCCGAAGAAGAAACCTTGGCCACGATCAAATCCGCGCATGCCTCCATGGGCGAGCTGCTTTGCCCCCATTCTGCCGTGGGCGTCAAGGTTGCCGAGGCGCAGCGCGACCCGGCCACGCCGATGATCACATTGGCCACCGCACATCCCGCGAAATTCCCTGATGCGGTCGAAAAGGCCAGTGGCATTCGTCCGGGGCTTCCCGAACGCATGGCGGACCTGTATGACCGTCCCGAACGGGTCACCCGGATTGAAAACGACCTTGGTGCCCTCGAAACCCTCATCCGCGAAAGACTTGCCAATTGACCGTCAGAACCACCACGCTTGCCAATGGTTTCCGTATCGTCACCGAACACATGCCCAGCCTGCAATCCGCGGCCATAGGCATCTGGGTGACCGCCGGCGGACGGCATGAGCGACCGGAACAGAACGGTATCGCGCATTTCCTTGAACATATGGCGTTCAAGGGGACCAAGACGCGCAGCGCGCTGAAGATCGCCGAGGAAATCGAGGATGTGGGCGGCTATATCAACGCCTATACCAGCCGCGAGGTAACGGCCTATTATGCGCGCGTGTTGAAGGCCGATGTGCCGCTGGCCATGGATGTGATCGCGGATATTCTGCTCAACCCGGTTTTCGATGCCAAGGAAATCGAGATCGAGCGCGGCGTGATCTTGCAGGAAATCGGCCAGTCGCATGACACGCCGGACGATGTGATCTTTGACTGGTTGCAGGAACGGGCCTATCCCGATCAGCCGATGGGCCGCACCATTCTGGGCGAGGTTGACCGCGTCAGCGGGTTCAGCCGGGATGATCTGGCGGGCTTTGTGAACGAACATTACGGCCCCGACCAGATGATCCTGTCCGCCGCCGGTGCCGTGGACCATGACGCCATCGTTGCCATGGCCGAGGATCTTTTCGGCGACCTCAAGCCGCGCAATGCAGCCATCGCGCTGCCTGCACAGTTCTCGGGCGGTGATTTCCGTCGCGACAAGGATCTGGAACAGGCGCATTTCGCGCTGGCCTTCGAATCGCCGGGCTACCGCGATGATAGTATCTATACCGCGCAGATCTGGTCTGTGGCGCTTGGCGGCGGCATGTCCTCGCGCCTGTTTCAGGAAATCCGCGAAAAACGCGGGCTGTGCTACACGATCTTCGCCCAGACCGGCGCCTATGCCGATACCGGCATGACCACGATCTATGCCGGCACAAGCGGCGAACAGCTGGGCGAATTGATCGGGCTGACGATTGACGAACTCAAGCGCGCCGCCGATGATATGTCGCAGGCCGAGGTTGAACGTGCCCGCGCCCAGATGAAGGCCGGCATGTTGATGGGGCTGGAAAGCCCGTCCTCACGCGCCGAACGTCATGCCCGCATGATCCAGATCTGGGGGCGCGTCCCGTCGCTGGAAGAAACCGTGGCGCGGATAGAGGCCGTGACCCTGCCGGATGTCCGCGATTTTGCAGGCGCCATCGCCAGTTCCGCCCCCGCCGCGTTGGCGCTTTACGGGCCAATCGGCACCGCGCCGACGATTGATGACTTGCAGGCCCGCCGGGTGGCCTGATGCTGCTGTCCCGGCGCAAGGTCAGGATAGAGACCGAAAGACTGACCCTGCGCCCGCCGCAGCATTCGGACTTCAATGCCTGGACATCCCTGCGCCATGACAGCGCCGATTTCCTGACGCCCTGGGAACCCACCTGGTCCAATGACCATCTCAGCCGCAAGGCATTCACGAACCGTGTCTACTGGGCGTCCCGCTCTGTTTCCGGCGGCACGGCACTGCCGATGTTCCTGATCCGGCGCGAGGATGACATGCTGCTGGGTGCCATAACACTGGACAATATCCGCCGCGGCCCGTCGCAGTCCGGCACGCTTGGCTACTGGATCGGCGCACCATTTGCGCGGCACGGTTATATGCGAGAGGCGATCCGGGCGATCGAGCATCACGCCTTCACCCGGATGGACCTTAGCCGGCTAGAGGCCGCCTGCCTTCCGGAAAACCTTGCGTCGCGGGCGGTGCTGGAAGGCTGCGGTTTCAAATATGAAGGCGTGGCGCAAAGCTATCTTCAGATCAACGGACGCTGGCGGACACATGTTCTTTATTCCGCGTTGCGCATGGATCGGCGCGGCCGCACCGAAACCGGCTGACGTCTTTCTTCCCGATGGAATTGCCAATAGGTGCTGGTTCTTTGGTATCCGCGGTACCGCCTACCCTCTGACGGGTCGTTCGTCACATATAAGTTCAGCAGGCTTTCATCGGCGGTTCACTGGCGCTTACAGAATGAAACCGGTCATCCCTGATCGGCGCAGAGAGCCCATAAGCGCCGTTTTGACTAGCGCGGAAGCCTTGATTGCACCGCACTTAAACTCGGTATCTTTGAAGACTTTGTTACCCTGCGCGCGGGGCGACGAGGATCAAGCTGGCACCAATCAAGCACAGGGCTGCGCCAAAAAAATCCCAGAAATCCGGCCGTTGCCCTTCCGCACCCCACATCCAGAGGAGCGAGGCGGCGATATAGACACCGCCATAGGCCGCGAAGGCGCGCCCTGCGAAGCCGGCCTCGACCTGCGCAAGCAACCAGCCGAACAGCGCGAGGCTCGTAATGCCGGGAAGAAGCCAAAGCACGGATGCACCGCTCCGCCACCAAGCCCAGATGGCGAAACATCCGGCGATTTCGGCCAGCGCAGCGAGAGGGTAGATCAGCGCCGCCAACGTCAGATGCCAGTCCCGTCGTGATTGGACAGGCACTCTTCATGATCGCGCAGCACCTCGAGAATGCGGCAATCGGCAACCCGATCAGCACTGCATTCGTCAAGCATCCGTCGCAGCTCGATCCGAAGCGCCTTCAGCCGAGTGATGCGGGCCTCGACCTCGTGAAGCTGTCTCTGGGCGACCGCGTCGATCTGCGCGCAGGATCGTTCAGGGCTGTCCGAAAGGTCCAGCAACTCCCGGATTGCCTCGAGAGAAAATCCGAGTTCGCGAGAGTGGCGGATGAACGCCAGACGATCAAGCCCCGCATTTCCGTACCGGCGCTGACCGCCTTCGGTCCGACCCGGCTCCGGCATCAAGCCGATTTGTTCGTAGTAACGGATCGTCTGTACTTTCGCGCCAGTCCGCTTGGCAAGTGTGCCGATCGACAACATGGGAAGCCTCCTGATTGCTACAGCCATTGTAGGTTTCGTCGCTCGGACAGGCAAGGGTTTCACGAACAGACTATTTGCATGTTTGCGATCAGAAAAGAGCCCGAACCTCTACCTGCTGTAGCTTCTATGCAAGCGTCAAAATGAGGTACTGCAAAGCATTCCGAGCAGATGACCAGACTTCAGAAAGGGTTATGTACGGCCGTCGCTATCGCCGCGCCAGGCGCAGCGGAACTGGCCGTCTTCTACCCGGTCGAAGGGGGCGATGGATGCGCAGCAGCGCGGCACCAATTGATCTTCGGGTGAGGACGGGACCAGGCTATTTATCAAAAAACTGGAATTCAGCCTTGAACCTATAGTTGCTGTAGATCGTATATCGGGTTCCGACGGGAATCACGGCGGAGAGATATGATGGCGGACAGGAGTGAAGGACGACGCGAGTGGCGGGTGACGGGCATGGATTGCGGGGCCTGCGCCGCAAAGGTCCGGGGCGCGGTCGAGCGTCTGCCGGGCGTCGAAGGTGTCGATGTCGCGCTTATGGCCGAACGGCTTCGTCTGACGCTGGACGCCGATCAGACCTCCCCCGAACGAATTGAGAAGGCAGTGCGTGATGTGGGATTCGGCATCGCACCCAAGGGGGCACGGCCGGAGAAGCCAAAGGGAGGCTTTGTCCTGCCGGACGGGGCGTTCCCCGCTGCGGAAGAAGAATCGGAGCCGGAGGACGACAACACGGCAGGGACCGAGACGGTGCCGACACCGTCGTGGTATCAGACATCCAAGGGCCGTCTGGTGCTTGGCACTGGCGCATTGCTCGCGGCGGCTTGGGCGTCGCGTCTCGTGGTGCCTGCCGAAATCGCGCATTGGGCCTTCGTTCTTGCCACGCTGATCGGGATCGTGCCCGTGGCGCAACGCGCCTTCGCAATGACCCGGGCCGGTATGCCCTTCACCATCGAAATGCTGATGACGATCGCCGCCGGCGGTGCGCTCGTGATCGGCGAGCCGGAAGAAGCCGCGCTCGTCGTCTTTCTCTTCGCTGTCGGGGAGCTCTTGGAAGGCATTTCGGCCGGCAAGGCACGCGACAGCATCCGTGCCTTGTCGAAACTCGTACCCAAAACCGCGCGAGTTGAAGTCGGCGGAAGAACCCGGGAGGTTTCAGCCGAAAGGCTCCAAGTGGGCCAGATCGTTCAGGTCCGTCCCGGCGACCGGATGCCCTGTGACGGTGAGGTCATCAACGGAACATCAGGCGTCGACGAAAGCCCGGTGACGGGAGAGAGCGTCCCGATCCTCAAAGAGCCGGGTGCCGAGGTCTATGCCGGATCGATCAACGCAGAGGCGCTGCTGCGCGTACGGGTTACAAAAGCAGCCGAGGACAATACCATCGCCCGCATCGTGCGGCTGGTCGAGGAGGCCGAGAGCGCCCGAGCGCCGACCGAGCGCTTCATCGACCGCTTCAGCCGGGTTTACATGCCTGCCGTTGTCGGAGCCGCACTCTTGGTCGCGATCGTCCCGCCGCTGGCTTTCGGGCAAGAGTGGGGCGAGTGGATTTACCGCACACTTGCGCTTCTGCTGATTGGCTGCCCCTGCGCGCTGGTAATATCAGTGCCGGCCTCCATCACCTCGGCGCTGTCCACCGGGGCACGCAATGGCCTTCTGATGAAGGGCGGCGCGGTGATCGAAGCGGCGGCGCGGACCACCCATGTCGCCTTTGACAAGACCGGAACGTTGACGCACGGCAAGCCTCGGGTGACGGATGTGTCCGTTCTGACCGGGGACGAAGACGACCTGATGGCCCTTGCGGCCAGTGTCGAGGCCGGCGCGAGCCATCCGCTGGGCCAAGCGATCTGCGCAGAAGCGGAGCGACGAGGCATCGACGTGGCTGCGACCACCGACAGCCGGGCACTGCCCGGAAAGGGCGCGGAAGCGTCGATCGGCGGCGTGACCGTCTGCGTAGGTTCGCCGCGGCTTGCAGAGGAGCGCGCTGCGATCGATGACGTCCTTCGACGTCGCATTGCGGCGCTGGAAGCCGAGGGCAAGACGGTTGTGATCGTGCTGCGGGACAACGTGCCCCAGGGCATGATCGCGCTGAGGGATGAACCACGCGCCGATGCGGCGGACGCGGTGGCGCAGCTTCGCAGGCTCGGCATCTCGTCTGTCATGCTGACCGGGGACAATTCCCGCACCGCCCAGGCCATCGCCGACGGGCTTGGCATTGAACAGCGCTCGGAACTCATGCCAGAGGACAAGGTCACAGCCATCCGCGAGCTGACGTCCGACGCAAGGGTCATGATGATCGGCGACGGGATCAACGACGCGCCTGCGCTGGCCGCCGCCCATGTCGGGGTCGCTATGGGTTCGGGCACCGACGTGGCGCTGGAAACGGCCGATGGCGCGATCCTGCGCAACCGCGTGACGGACGTGCCGGGAAAGATCCGGCTTGCCCGTGCGACCATGTCGAACATCCGTCAGAACATCGCCATAGCACTTGGGCTGAAGGCGGTCTTCCTCGTGACCACCGTGCTTGGTATAACGGGCCTCTGGATCGCGATCCTCGCCGATACCGGCGCTACGGTTCTGGTGACGATGAACGCCCTGCGACTTTTGTTTTTTCGACCTTCGGACCCGAGAGATATGGTAGGTCCAGCCACAAAACAGACACCGGATACAGATCGCAAGACTGCATCCGTGACCACTCCACTTGAAAGGAAACACACATGACCCTTACCCGTCGCGCCATGATGGCCAGCGCTGCGAGCTTTGCCGCCGCGACAGCAACTGCCGGGCTGGCACAGGACGCGCTCTCGATTCACGTCTTGAAGGACCCGAACTGCGGTTGCTGCACGGCATGGATCAAAATCTTGCGCGAAGATGGCTTCACGGTCACCACCGAGCGCAGCTTCGGCACCCTTCTGATCCGGCACAAACTGGATAACGGCATCCCCCAGAAGATGACGTCCTGCCATACCGGCGAAATCGAGGGTTACATGATCGAAGGCCATGTGCCGACGGCCGATATCCGCAGGCTCCTTGCGGAGCGTCCCGAAGCCGTCGGTCTCGCCGTGCCGGGCATGCCCTATGGATCGCCGGGCATGGGACCAGTCGATGCGCGCGAAGCCTATGACGTTTTCCTGATCCGCAAAGACGGTAGCACGGAGGTCTTTTCCAGCTACGAGGCCGCGTAAGAAAACGGCCTTCACCGTTAGGGTCCCAAGCCGATTTGATCCGCGCAATTGCGGCGAAAGTCTGGAAAGTCCCGTACAACTGTCGCTGGCCCTGTTATTGTCTACGCCCGCCTCGGTGCCTTTGGCCTCCACCCCCGGTAGACGGTCATGCGGAACGTGCCGAGGGCACTCGATGCATTTCCGGCCCCACATCAACCTGCACGCAAGACGTTCCAAGTTTTGCCGCGCAGTTCTTTTTCCTGCCGACGACAGTGTGGGCCGATGTCCAACCCAGCGGTGGCAAGCGCAGCGACTCTGCTTGTAGCACTCGGGCGGTTTGGTAAAGATGACCCAGCAAACACCGGGGGATTAACATGCTGAACGCGGCCGATGCGGAATTTGTCGAAAGACTTGCTGGGGACCTTCCTGACGACACTCTACGCCCCGCAGAACCACGTTATCTGGAAGAGCCGCGCGGTGCCTGGATGGGCAAGTCCGAATGGGTTGCCCTGCCCCGCACCGTCGAAGAGGCCGCGACGATCCTGCGCGCCTGTCAGGCCGCGCGGGTGGGCATTGTGCCATACGGCGGCGGCACCGGACTCGTCGGTGGACAGGTGTCCGGAGACGGTCCGCAAACGCTCGTCCTGTCACTGGAGCGCATGTCCGCGATCCGCGCCGTCTACCCGCAGGAGAACGTCCTGATCGCCGAAGCTGGCGCGACTCTGGCTGATGTGCAAGCTGCTGCCGAGACCGAGTCGCGGTTGTTTCCGCTGTCGCTGGCGTCAGAAGGCACTGCGCGGATCGGCGGCAATCTGTCGACCAATGCGGGTGGCGTGAACGTGCTGCGCTATGGCAATGCCCGCGATCTCTGCCTCGGGCTGGAGGCGGTCCTGCCCGACGGTCAAATCTGGCACGGGCTCCGGCGGTTGCGCAAAGACAACACCGGCTATGATCTGCGCCACCTTCTGATCGGGGCCGAAGGCACGTTGGGCATCATCACCGCAGCCGCGCTGAAACTGTCGCCTATACCTGCCGGGCGCGGAACCGCGATCATGGCGGTGCGCGATCCCGCATCCGCATTGGCGTTGCTGTCGCTGGCCCGTGACCAGATCGGCGAAGCAGTCAGCGCCTTTGAGCTGATCGACCGCACCGGCACCGATTTTCTGGCCGAAAAGCTACCGGATGTCCGCCTGCCCTTTGACCCGATGCCCGAATGGATGGTCCTGATAGAAGTAGGCCTGCCGCGCGGATTGGTCCCCTCGGAAGCGCTGGAAGAGCTGTTCGTGGCCGCATTCGACGCCGGTCTGGTCACCGATGGGCTGGTCGCGCAGTCGGATACACAACGCGCAGAGTTCTGGACCATGCGCGAATCCATACCGCTCGCCAACCGTCAGATCGGCGCGATTGCCAGCCACGACACCTCTGTCCCGTTGGGCGCTCTGCCAGAATTCATTGCTCGTGGCCGCAAAGTCATTGCCGCCATGGGCGATTTCCGGGTGAATTGCTTTGGCCATGTCGGAGACGGCAATCTGCATTTCAACATCTTCCCGCCGAAAGGCCGTAACAAGGCCGAATTTTCCAATCTGAAACAGGCAATGACCCGCGCCGTCCACGACCTTGTGCATGACATGGAAGGCTCGCTCAGTGCCGAGCATGGCATCGGGCGACTGAAGGTCGATGATCTGGCCCGCTACGGCGACCCGGCAAAACTGTCAGCCATGCGCGCCATCAAATCCGCGCTGGACCCGGCAGGCATTCTGAACCCCGGCGCGGTGCTGCCAGCGGCATGAGACGCGCATCATTTCCGCGCCTTTGCGCCCACACGCAAGGCTTGCATGACGGTTGTTCGCCCTGTTCGCCTTGTATAAGGTCGGACGTGGATTTAGGAACCGTTCGAAAGTCGGTTCAATGGTAAGGAACATGGTCATGTTAGCGCGTTTAGGCTTGAAAAAGAGCGTTACGACAGAAGAGCCGAAAGACGAATGGTTCGACGCGTTTCAAGTCAATCCTCGGGCCTTGATATTCAGCAAACAGCGGATCGTCGTTTCCTTTTCGCCAAAATCGGCATGCTCGCATGTGGTGACGTGGTTCTTTCTGAAAGAACGCCTGTTGGCGGCTGCGAACTACTATCACCCCTGGCCGCATAATTTCCGCACCAAAGTCTATTATGACAGTGCGCAATTTAGACGGCGACGCAATGCACTTCTGGCCAACGGGCAACAAGACTGGACCTTGATCAAGGTCACGCGCGACCCGGTCAAGCGCCTTGTCGCGATTCTAAGACATGCTGTCAGATTTCCCATTGCGGACGAGATTGCCTTGCAACGCGGAATCAATATCAAGCGTGACGGCCTGTCTTTGCGAGAATTCGGAGAGGTTCTGAAAACAGTGGATCTGACGCGGGCGGCGCGACAGGTGGATACTCATCTTTGCTCTCAGATCCATCCGATATGGGACATGCCATTTGGCCGGACAATTACGTTGAACCTGGACGAAGTATCCCTGAACGATGGCTTGAACGACATTGAACGGAGCCTTGGGCTGGAGGTCACGAATTTCACCGCGCATCCCAAATTCGATGAAATCAGAGAGAGCCATTACGTCAATAATGACCAGGATCTCGACACCGAGCAGAACCCGGAAGACGTGAAGTTCCGTCGCAATCAGGTAGAGCGCCGGTTCCCGAAAACGGTGCTTCAGAAACTGCCCTATACAAGCGAACTGGCGCATCACCTCTATCCCGATGACTTTTCGCAGGTCGTCACCAATGACACCAAAGGTGAATTGTTCCGGACCAGGTAGCCGCAGCCCCATGTCCGGCTGCGATCCACCGATCTTTCGAACAGAATATCCGGTAGATGCCTGATGCCATGTATCAGCGCCTGTTTATTTTGGTGGATAATTCCTGATTTCTGAACACCGCCATCGAGCGATACGGAAAAACCGGAAAGGCATCCTTGTTTGCCGGTAATCCCGTGCTTGGAGCGAACTGGCGTATCGCATTGATACCCCGTTCTTTGTCATCTGCGTCGCAATTCGCCGGTCTCTCGCTCGGGCAGAAAAACCCGTCTTTCAGGGCAAAAAAGACGCTTGACGCCCTCCGAGTGCTGCACTACCTAGCGTCCACCGTGGCGGAGTAGCTCAGCCGGTTAGAGCAGCGGAATCATAATCCGCGTGTCGGGGGTTCAAGTCCCTCCTCCGCTACCATTTAATTCTACATCATGGCGCAGGCTGCAAACCGGGTCGGTTCCCGGCTATGCTGCACACGCTTCAGGTTCCGAGATTGGCGCGCAAAAGCGCACGCTCGCATGCTGTGCGAGGCAAGCGCTTGCCGCCCCGCACAGGCGAATTTCCCAAGTAAAACTGCGTCGGTTCAGTTCACCCGGCTCCAGGTTTGCCCCCGGCAAATGCCCAGCACGCAACCTTCCACCTTGAGCGAACTGCCGTTCAGCTGCATTCTGGAGTTGTAGGTCTTGTTGCGGTCGGGCGCCCAGATCTTGCCACCGGCATATTTGCCGTTGCCCTTAGGCTGCATCGCCCAGATCATCCGCTTGCCGATATTGGGCGAGCTGACTTTCTTGCCCGACTTGTCATAGCCCTGCCCCAACACGCCGCAGATCTCGGCACCGCAGGTGCTGATCTTGACCAGACCGAAATTACCGTTGTCGTCGGGCTGGGTTTGCCAGGTGCCCTCGACCGGATCTGCCAATGCCGCCCCTGCGACCAGCGCAACTGCAGCGGCCAATGCCATTATTTTCATCTCTGTTCCTCCCTGAGTGATGGGACAATCCTGACGTGTCGAAGCTGCGTTGATCAAGTCTGACGTCAGGTCGCGTTGCATTCTGTCCGTCCCCGGTGCAAAAGCCGAACCGGAACAGACAGACAGGAAGACGCAGATGATCCTTTATCCCGCCATCGACCTCAAGGACGGCCAGGCCGTGCGGCTTTTGCGCGGGGATATGGAGAAATCCACCGTTTTCAACGACGACCCCGCCGCGCAGGCGATGGAGTTTGTCGAGGCCGGCTGTGAGTGGCTGCACCTGGTGGATCTGAACGGTGCCTTCGCGGGCGAGCCGGTGAATGCGGCCGCGGTCGAGGCGATTCTCGCGCGGACAAAAGTGCCGGCACAACTGGGTGGCGGTATCCGCGACATGGCAACGATCGAGCGCTGGCTGGAACGGGGCCTCGCCCGCGTGATCCTTGGGACTGTTGCGGTGGAAAACCCTGCGCTGGTGCGCGAGGCAGCAGCCGCCTTCCCCGGCAAGGTCGCCGTGGGTATCGATGCGCGCAACGGACGTGTCGCCACCAAGGGCTGGGCCGAGGAAACCGATGTCATGGTCACCGATCTTGCGCGCAGTTTCGAGGACGCCGGCGTCGCCGCGATCATCTACACCGACATCAATCGCGACGGCGCAATGCAGGGCCCCAACATCGAGGCCACCGCGGCACTGGCCCGCGCCGTATCCATCCCGGTGATCGCCAGCGGCGGCGTGTCCTCACTGGAAGATATCATCGCGCTGCGCGACTGCGGGGCCAACCTGAACGGCGCGATTTCCGGTCGTGCGCTCTATGACGGGGCGCTCGACCTGAAAGCGGCCCTCACGGCGCTGAAGGCCTAGTTGCCAGCGGCGGCAGATGTCAGCTTGGCCAGCGCGCCGGTCATCATCTTCACATATTCGGCATCGTCGGGAATGGACAATTCGTCCAGCATTTCCTCGGGATCTTCATAAGCCAGCCAGACCTGGCCCTCGCCGTCCTTGTAGACCAACACCCGCAGCGGCAGATACAGTCCCGCCAACGCGTCATCCTGCATGGCAGGCGTACCAAGCTTGGGATTGCCGAAGATCAGCAGTTGCTCGTCATCCAGCACCATGTCGACCGAGGCCGCCCCCGCCGCGTGATCCACCCGTGCAAAGACGGTAGCACCAGCCCCTGTCACCGCCTCTTCCAGCCGGTCCATCGTTGTGGCGACATCTCCGGAAGCCTGCACTTTGATAATATCGTCATCACTGGCGAGGGCGGGGGCTGCGACAAGGCAGAAGGCGGCGGCAAGCAAGTGTTTCATAAAGCACTCCGATGGCTGTAAAACTTGCCCCTATCGTCGTGTAACCGCACGCGCCTGCCCATCAACAATTTCGTGAGGTGGCGTTCCGGCGGATTGCCGCTAACGCAACGGCCCCGTCCGAAACAGCCGCACCTTCAGCCCCCCGAACGACACTGGCGCGCCCTGCGGCGCGAATGGCAGTCCAGTCGCTTTCGCCAGCCCCGCCTCGCTGGTCACGATCCCGACGCGCCATCCCGCGAACCGCTCTTTCAGCACCTGCCCCAAAGACCCGTAAAGCCCGTAGAGCAGCTTTTTGTTGCCGATACGCCCACCATATGGCGGATTGACCATCACCAGCCCCTTTGGTCCTTCTGGCGGCTCCAGCGCACTGATGGGTTGGCAGTTGAATTGCGCCAGTGCAGAAACGCCGGCCCGCGCGGCATTGGCCTGGCTCATCCGGATCGCACCGGCATCACGATCAAATCCGTAAAACCGCACCGGCCCGTCAGCGAGGTCGGAAGGCCCGCGCATTGCAGCGAATGCCTCTGCATCAAAGCCTGCGAACTTCTCGAAGGCAAATGCCCGCGACCGCCCCGGCATCAGACCTACCGACCATTCTGCCGCCTCAATCGGAAATGTGCCCGACCCGCACATCGGGTCAACCACCGGCTCGGCCCCGTCATAGCCGCATTGCCGCAGGAACAGCGCCGCCAATGTCTCGCGCATCGGGGCCTTGCCAACGGCCTCTTTATGGCCGCGCTTGTGCAGAGCTTCGCCCGAAGTATCGACGGAAAAGCCGCAGAAATTATCCTCGATCCGCGCCAGCACCCGCACCGGCGCGTCATCGGCGACCGGCGCGCCAAGCTCTTCGGTGATCGCCCGCACGATCCGTTCGCTGGCCGCCCCTGCATGATAGATCTTTGACCGGCGGCAGGTGACCTCGACCTTCACGGGCACATCCGTCCGCAGGACGTCCCCCCAGGGAAATTTGCGCGCCCGTTTGTCCAGTTGCGCCAGATGGAACACCGGAAACCCGCCGATCCGTGCAAGCACCCGCCCGGCACCGCGAAGCGCAAGATTGGCCCGCCAGACCTCGGGCCAGCCGCCCTGAAAGCTCACGCCCCCCGGCACGGCCTCCAACGGTCCAAATCCCAGCGCGCCAACCTCCTCGGCCAGCACCTCTTCCAAGCCCGGCGCTGCCGCCAGAAAGATCTCAAACGTGTTTTCCATATGGCTGCCATAGATCAATCGCCCCGCCCCCGCGACAGGTTTTTCGCCAACTCCACCGACACCCGCTAACTGCAAGGTCGTGGCAGGTCACTCAGCCACGTCGCACCACCTGCGTGTTTTCCACGCTTGCCGCCCGCCCTGCCGCCGCGTATGACGTCGCCCATGTTGAAGACACGCATCATCCCCTGCCTTGACGTGGCCGACGGCCGTGTCGTCAAGGGCGTCAACTTCGTCGATCTGCGCGACGCCGGTGACCCCGTCGATGCCGCCCGCGCCTATGACGCGGCCGGAGCCGACGAGATCTGCTTTCTCGACATCCACGCGACCCATGAAAACCGCGGCACAATGTTCGATGTGGTCACCCGCACGGCAGAGCAATGCTTCATCCCCCTGACAGTCGGTGGCGGAGTAAGAACCGCTGCTGATGTCCGGGCGCTGCTGCTGGCAGGTGCCGACAAGGTCAGCTTCAACTCCGCCGCCGTCGCCGATCCGGACGTCGTGGCCCGCGCTGCGGACCAGTTTGGAAGCCAGTGCATCGTCGTAGCCATAGACGCCAAGACCACAGCCCCAGGCCAATGGGAAATCTTCACCCATGGCGGCCGCCGTCCCACCGGCATTGATGCTGTGGATTTCGCCCGGACCGTCACCGAGAAAGGTGCCGGAGAGATTCTGCTCACCTCAATGGACCGCGACGGCACGCGTGCAGGTTTTAACCTGCCGCTGACCCGCGCCATCTCGGATGCTGTTTCTGTCCCGGTGATCGCCTCGGGCGGCGTCGGCACGCTCGATCACCTTGTCGAAGGCGTCACATTGGGCGGGGCTTCCGCCGTACTGGCCGCCTCGATCTTCCATTTCGGTGACTATACGATTACCGAGGCCAAGGCCCATATGGCTGCCGCCGGCATTCCTATGAGGATGACATGACCCTCGACGATCTCGCCGCCACGATCGCGGCACGCGTCCAAGCCGACCCGGATAGCTCCTGGACGGCCAGGCTTCTCGCCAAAGGCCCGGAAAAATGCGCCGAGAAGTTCGGAGAAGAGGCGATAGAAGCCATTATCGAAGCCATCAAAGATGACAAATCGCGCCTCACGTCAGAAGCTGCCGATGTCCTGTTTCATCTCCTCGTCATGCTTCAGTCGCGCAACGTGCCGCTCTCGGATGTCATGGCGGAACTGGCGCGGCGGCAAGGCACTTCCGGCATCAGCGAAAAAGCGTCGCGCTCGGAATAGCTGACGACGGGACGGTGGGCGGGGCGCCTTCCGGCGCAGCCGGAACAGCGGCGCACGACGTCACGTTAGTTTCGACGACAATATCCCGGTGTTGAAGCCGCCCATACGCAACTCACCGAACAATCGCTGGTATTCGATCTTCGGGCAACGGTTCATGATCACATCGCAACCGGCCGCTCTGGCCGCCTGTGCCGCCTCATCATGCTGAACACCGATCTGCATCCAGACCGTACGCAGCGCAGGCAACACCTGAAGCGCTTCTTCAACAATATCGGGCACAGCCTCTGAGCGGCGAAATATATCAACCATATCGACTGGTTGCTTGATATCTGTCAGCGATGCCCGCACCGTTGCACCAAAAAGCTGTTTACCAACATGACCGGGATTCACCGGAATCACCTGAAACCCCTTCAGCGCCAGATACCGGGCAACATAGTGGCTGGGCCGCACCGGATTGGGCGACACCCCGACCACCGCGATGGTTTTCGTCCGGGTCAGTATCTTTTTCAGGAAGGCGTCGGAATATGTTTCACTCATGCGCCCAAGCTACCGTCATCATCGTGCCGACAAAAGTCGAAAAAGAAAAGGCGCTCAAGAACCAGTCTTGAGCGCCAGTAGCGGAACGAGGGACAGTGTAAAAGAGCTTCGGGGTTCCGGCCCGTGCTCTTGATACAGTAGATAGGCAACAGGCTGAAAATTATAAGGACCACTCAAGGAAATGTGATTGACAGCTGAATCCCAACACTTCGCGGACGATCAAATGGCCTGCGCTTCGCCGGGATGCGCAGGGTGATCTGACGCTCCCACCGACTCGTGCAGACGCTCCGAAGCGTCCCGCCCGACCGTGCGCGCCCTGCGGAACCAAAACAGCTTTCCCGTGCCATTCCATGTGCCAACCGAGGGTGCCGTGACATCGCAGGGAAACCGTGCACGCCAACCATCGGGCAAGGGCAGACCGCATGCCTCGGCCCGGCCCAACATCCAGACCAGTGGAATATTCGCCAAAGGCCGTGACGCGATATGCCCGTTCAGTTGTCCACCGACATCCCCATGGGTGCCGCGAAACCAGACCTGTTCGGCCTTGCCCGGCCAATCCGGCGGGCTTGTCCACAAAACCGGCGCATAGGCATGACGGGTCTCGTTCAGCGCCAGCGCGTGGTAGCCATGCCGGATACTCGCGCCCAGCTCATGGTTGTGAAACCCGTGCTTATCCTCGATCCAGCGCCACAACACGGGCAATCTCAAGCCAAGCGCCTTGACGGTATCCCACACGCCGATCATCTCGATCGGGGCTTGCGGATGGCAATGGACCTGACCAAACGACCGGGTGACCGGGCCTGCCGGGTCGCTTTCGTAAAGCCTGTAGATCGTCCGGATATTCCGGACTGTCGCCTCTTCGGCGCGAAGAAGTCCAACGCGGTCGATCAGACCCGCCAAAGACCGCACCGCATAGGCACCACGCGAATACCCGAACAGAAAAATCCTGTCTCCCGGTCTGTAGCGCGACGCCAGAAAACCGTAAGCCCTTCGGATCTGACGGTTTATGCCGCGCCCGGTCAGAACATCCGCGGTGCTGCGCCATTCCTGCCACTGAATGCCTGCCTCGTAATACAGCGACAGCTGGCCGTTCATCTCTTCCAGCAGACGGTAAGTGATGCCGGCATTGGTCTCTTCGCCGGGAACCAAGGACGACATCGTGCCATCCAGAACGATCACATGAGTGCGAATCCCACGCCGGGCGCTCAACGCCGAATGATCGGCCCGAAATGTCCGGCGCAGCCAGGTTACGAATCTGTCACTCAGCCGCGATGGCCACATCGTTCAACATTTCCCATACTCTGTGCGGCGTGAAGGGCATGTCGGCCTGACGTACCCCGCGCTGCCACAAAGCGTCCTGCACGGCATTGGCCACAGCCGCCATTGCCCCGACAGTTCCCGCCTCTCCGCAACCTTTCATCCCCATCGGGTTGGCCGTCGACGGCACCGGGCGCGTCGAGAAGGAAATCATCGGCACATTGTCGGCCCGTGGAACCGCATAGTCCATGAACGTCGCCGTGAGCAGTTGCCCATCCTCGTCGTAAACCACGCGTTCCGTGATCGCCTGACCAAGCCCCTGAGCGACCCCGCCATGCACCTGCCCTTCGGCCAGCATCGGGTTGATGAGGTTGCCGAAATCATCAACAACCGTATAGCGGTCGACCTGCACATCACCAGTTTCGGGGTCAATTTCGACCTCGGCAATATGCGCACCGTTTGGATAAGAGCGTCCCGGCAATTCGTCGCGCGCTTCGTGGCGCAGCAGATCATCGCGCCCGGCCTCGCGCGCCATCTGGGCCACTTCCAGCATGGTCGGCGTAACGTTCGACCCCTCGGCGCGGAATTGCATATCATCAAAGCTGACATCAGCCGCGTCGACGCCCAGTTTTTCGGCCAGAAACGCCGAAAATTCTGTCACGATCTTTGCGACTGCGGTCAGCGTCACGTTCGTCTGCGTGGTGACAGAGCGTGACCCGCCCGTGCCGCCGCCCTTGGCGATCAGATCACTGTCACCTTGCACCACACGGATCTGATCTGCCGGAATGCCGGACTGGTCGGACAGGAACTGCGCATAGACAGTTTCATGGCCCTGACCGTTCGACTGGGTTCCGACAAACAAGGTCACGCTGCCATCCTCCTCGAACTCTACTCTGGCACCTTCGGAAGGATCCCCCAAAATACTTTCGATATAGTAACAGATGCCCAACCCGCGCAGTCGCCCCTTGGCTTCGGACGCCGCCTTGCGCGCAGCAAGTCCGGCGTGGTCCGCCTCTTCCACGGCTCTGTCCAGAAGCTTGGCAAACTCGCCGACGTCATAAAGCTCCCCGGTGGCGGTCTTGTAGGGAAACGATGCCTCGGGGATGAAATTCCGTTTGCGCAATTCGATCGGATCAATATCCAGCTCGCGCGCGGCGCGGTCCATCATCCGCTCCAGCAGGTAGATTGCCTCGGGCCGTCCGGCACCGCGATAAGCGTCAACCGGCGCTGTATTGGTGAAATACCCTTCGGCACGCAGCCAGGTGTTCTGCACGTCATATGTGCCCATCAACACGCGGCCGAACAGAAAGGTCTGAATAGCCTGCGCAAATTGCGAATTGTAAGCACCAAGGTTGAATTTGCTATGCACGCGGTAGGCGGTGATCTTGAGGTTTTCATCAAAGGCCAGCTCGCCCAGGCTGACCAGATCGCGCCCGCCATTGTCCGACAGCATCGCCTCTGTCCGGTCCGACATCCAGCGCACGGGACGGCCCAACGTCTTCGCGGCAAAGGCCACAACATGATATTCCGGATAGGCAAACCCCTTCATCCCGAAGCCTCCGCCGACATCCGGGTTGGTCACGCGCACCTTGTCGTCGGGCAAGCCAAACGCCTTGGACAGCAGGTCCTTCTGCCCCCAGACGCCCTGGCCGTTGACCGAGACATGGAGCTTGTCAGCGTCCCATTCGGCGAAACATCCACGCGGCTCCATCGAGCAGACCATGATCCGGTTGTCGGGCACTTCAAGGCTGACCACATGGGCGGCAGCCTCGAACGCCGCGTTGCAGACCTCTTCATCGCCCAGACCGTAATCCAGCGCCCGGTTGTCCGGTGCCTCGTCATGGATCGCCACGTCGCCCGGCGCACAGGCCATCTGGGCGGGCAATTCGTCATAGTCCAGCTCGATCAGCTCTGCCGCGTCCTTGGCTTGCTGTAGCGTGTCTGCGACCACCATCGCCACGGCCTCGCCGACATGACGCAGCTTGACCCGCGCCAGAACCGGACGTTCGGGTGCGGCACCGTCCGTACCATCGCGATTGGGCTGCGTGGCACCGGGAATGTGAACATCCAGCCCACCATCCAGCAGATCCTGAACGGTCAGCACCGCATGCACTCCATCCGCATTGCGCGCCTCATCCACGTTCAACGTGGTGATCGTGGCATGCGCGACGGGCGACCGAAAGACATACGCAAACAGCGCCCCTTCCGGGGCTATATCATCGACATAGCGGCCATGCCCTGTCAGGAACCGGACGTCCTCGACACGTTTGACTGGCTGACTCTTGCCAAATTTATCCATATCCCATTCTCCCGTTGGCGTCCGTTGTTGTTTGTGGGCGAGACTAATCCCTGCGTGCAAACTGTCCAGCCCCGCCCCGCGGGAAGGCGGTTCCGGGCACCTGCGCGCAGGGATGAAAAGATCGTGATGTGCCCCGGCATATCTCAGTGATCTACCACGAAGCGGGCTGGCAATCGCTTATGCACAGGGGCGTTTTGGACAAAAGGCCGCCCCCGCTTTCAGGTGTCGTCCTCGATGGCGTAGCGGTTGAATACACCGCTTTGGGTCATGAAAAACACGAAGATCGCAGCCGTCAGCCCGAATGTCTTGAAATAGACCCAGGTCTCGGTGCTCATCGTGCGCCAGATCACCTCGTTCAGAATCGCCAGTGTCAGGAAGAACGCCGTCAGCCGCCGGGTCAGGATCATCCAGCCCTCTTGTTGCAGCGGCATGACCTCTTCCATCACGAATTTCAGATAGCTTTCGCCGCGCAGCAAGCCGATCCCAAGCGCACCCCCGAACAGCAGGTAGATCATCGTCGGCTTCATCTTGAAGAACTGATCGTCGTTGAACCAGACGCTCAGCCCGCCGAACACCACCACCAGAACCAGCGTGGTCACCTGCATCCGCGACAGCTTGCCGGTCAGCTTCCACAGCGCAAGCGTCGAAAGGATCATCAGTGGCACAAAGCCCGCCGTTGCCAGGATGAACCCGTCATACATGGTTCCGTTGATTTCATAGCTGTTCCCTTTCAGCCGTAGAAACGCCACGAAGAACACGACGACGGGGCCAAGCTCCAGCGCCAGTTTCAGTATCGGGTTGATCTTGCGCTCTGCCAAAACAGGCCTCCATTTCGGTGATGCGGGCTCAGCCGCCAAATTCAACTATGACCGCGCCTGCGGCAATCAAGGTCATCAACGCAATCCGTCGCGGTCCGACCGTCTCTTTCAGCACCAGCCAGCCGATCAGCGCCGCAAACACGGTCGAGGTTTCGCGCAGGACCGCCGCCTCGCCAACCTTGTCAAGCCGGGTTGCCAGCATGATCGACCCGAAGCTGAAGAACGCAATCACGCCGCCGACCACACCCCGCACCAGAAGCGGCGGCAGCGTCGGACGCTCGGACAGTTTTCGCCAGCGCATCACGCCCAGCACCGGAAATGCCACCCCATCGATCATGAAAAACCACGCCAGAAAGGTAAACGGGTCGGCGGTGGCCCGGATGCCATAGGCGTCGTAGGTCGTATAAAGCGCCACGAAGATCCCGGTGAGAAAGGCCAGCATCAGCGCCGCCCACAAGGTATCGCGCGCCTGGGTCAGAAAGATCAGATTGTAGACCGCAAGTCCGAAGATGCCCGCCAGCAGGACACCGACACCCAGCCACTGCGTGACCGAAAACACCTCGCCAAAGATCAGATAGGCCCCGATGACTGCAAAGAGCGGTCCGGTCCCGCGCACGACCGGGTAGACCACCGTATAGGCACCCTTGGTATAGGCCTGCGCCTGCAACAGCTTGTAGCCGGTGTGAATGACGAAGGCCCCCGCGAAGATCGGCCACATGTGTGGCTCTGGCCAGGGCACGACGAACAGCGCAAACGGCGCCGCCATCAACCCATAGCTGCCGTCAATTGCCGCGCGACTAAGCCACGGATCGTGCCGCCCTTTTTGCAATGCGCCGAATACGGCATGCAGGAACGCGGCGAGCAAGGCCAGCACAAGCGCAAGCTGGTGCCCCGCTTCGGTGCCTTCCAAAGAGATCAGCCAGGCGCTCATACAATACCCGACCTTTCGGAACCACGCGCCAAGCAAACGAGTTGACTGTCCATGATCCGGCCGGATCGCAATGCAGGGGGAGGCATGCTCGAAACAATTGTCAGTGAATTCAAAGGCAGCTTTGCCGCCATCCCGGCAGAGGTTGCCGCGGTCCGGCTGCTCGCAGCGGTCCTGTTCGGCGGTATGATCGGGTTAGAGCGTGAACGCCGCGAAAAACCGGCCGGGCTGCGGACACATATGCTGGTGTCGATGGCCGCCTGCCTTTTCATCGTCGTCAGCCAGCAGCTTGCCGCAATGTTCGCCGAGACCGACGGCCTGCGCGTCGATCCCCTGCGCCTGATCGAGGCGGTGACCGCAGGTGTCGCATTCCTCGCGGCCGGGATTATCTTCACCTCTGGCGACAAGGTCCGCAACACTACGACCGGCGCATCTATGTGGCTGGCCGGGGCTGTGGGACTTGCCTGCGGATCAGGACAACTGCCGCTGGCCGCGATGGCAACAGTGATCGTTCTGGCCGTCCTACTGCTATTGCGTGAGGTTGAGCGCTGGATGGGCACGCGGTAGCGCGCGTCTACAGGTGGCCTGCGCCTGCAAGGCAGCATCTGATTGTCGTCGGTCACGCCCGGTCTAGACCGGTCAGAGCGGCGGCAAAATCCTCGGGGTCAAACGGGGCCAGATCGTCGATCTGCTCGCCCACTCCGATGGCATGGATCGGCAGGCCGAACTTATCGGCCAATGCGACAAGCACGCCCCCCTTGGCGGTCCCGTCAAGCTTTGTCATCACCAGCCCCGACACATCGGCAAGCTTCCTGAAGGTTTCAACCTGACTCAGCGCGTTCTGGCCGGTCGTCGCATCCAGCACCAGAAGCGTGTTATGTGGCGCGTCGGGGTCTTTCTTGCGGATCACCCGGACGATCTTGGACAGTTCTTCCATCAGGTCAGCCCTGTTCTGCAAACGACCTGCCGTGTCGATCATCAGAAGGTCCGCACCATCCGCCTGCGCCTTGGTCATGGCGTCAAAGGCCAGGCTGGCCGGGTCAGAGCCTGCGGGCGCGGTCAGCACCGGCACACCCGCGCGATCCCCCCAGACCTGCAACTGCTCTACCGCGGCTGCACGAAACGTGTCGCCCGCCGCAATCACGACCGACTTGCCCGCCGCGCGAAACTGACTGGCCAGCTTGCCGATCGTCGTGGTCTTGCCAGAGCCATTCACGCCCACCACCAGCACGACCTGCGGTTTGGATGGGTACAGCGGCATCGGGCGGGCCACCGGATCCATGATCCGGGTAATCTCGTCCGACAGCAATTGTTTGATTTCCGGCACCGACAGCTTTCGCCCCATGCGCCCCTCGGCCATATTGGCGGTGACCCGCAAAGACGTATCAACGCCCATATCCGAGGCAATCAGCAGTTCTTCGAGGCTTTCGAGCATGTCGTCGTCAAGCGCGCGCCGCACCACAATGCGATCCTCGCGCCGTCCCAACAGGCGGTTGAGCAAGCCAGTGCTGCGGGGGGGCACTTCCTGCGGTGCTTCAATCGGGATCTCCAGCGGCGCGGGTGCGGGCACCCGATCAGGCGTGCGCACGGGCACTTCCTGCGGTGCCTGCTGTGGTACTTCGACAGGGCTGTTGCCGGGAATGTCCGGGCCGGGCGTGGGTTCGGGTGCCGGGTTTGGCGGCACCTCCGGCTCTGGCGGGGTCTGCGGCGGCAAATCTGGCTCCGGCACCGGCTGCGGCTCTTCCGGCAGATCAGGTTCCGGTGCAGGCGGCACTTCAGTGGGCGCGTCTGGCGCGGGCGGGGTGGGCGAAGGCGTCTCGCCCGGAGGTTCAGGCGCGGTTTGCACCGCCCGTTCCTGTTCCGCGCTGCGCAGTGGCTCGGATGGCGCTTCGTCTTCTTCGCCGCCCTCGCCAACGATTGCTTCCAGCCCCTCGTCCAGCTTTGACGACGACTTGAACAACCGGTTCTTCATCTTGCCGAAAAAAGACATACCCAACCTCAGCTTGTGATGCTTATCACCTAATACCACACTGGCTGAGATGAAAGTCCCAGTTGTCAAAGCGGATGCTGAAATAGTTGAGCCGCTGACCGCAATCCAACGCTGATGAGGCTTTGCCTCAACTACGCTCCACCGCCATGCTGCCCCGTAACCGCCGGTAGTCACCTTGTCGAAGATTGCACAACGAAGCCGTCATCGGATTTGCAGAAGCTGAAGGCAAAGCGACCGCCGCGCCGCATCGTTGCCCTGGCGCTGCTGCGACAGGTCCACGAAGCGCAGGCCAAACCAACGCGATCCGGCGAGACCGAGCGGCATCCGGACCGTGGCCGGTCACTTCAACTGACTGTCCTTCGACCCGCGCCGGTTCATGCCGCCGCGCGCCTTGAACGCGCCGTCGCGTTCCTGTTGACAGTCGATGCAAAGTTTCACCCCCGGCAAGGCGATACGGCGGGCTTCTGGGATTTCTTCCTCGCACTCGGCACAATGGGTCAGGCTTTCGCCCGTCGGCCCGCGCCGCGCCTTGAGACGTGCCAGCTCGTCATTGATCGACGCCTCGATCTGTTCGCTTACCGCGCCGTCGCGCGCCCATCCGCCTGCCATGCCATCCTCCGTCAGCCAGCCTGCCTTAAACATAAGCACCCGCACCGGTTCTGCAAAGGGTTTGGCCGCTTGACCTTTCGCCGCCGCCGCTATGTTTCAAGACAAAGGAGATTTTTCGCATGTTTCGTTTTGTCATTGCCCTGTTGTTGGCCGCTTTCACCGCCCTGCCCGGCCTTGCTGCGCAGGGGTTCACGTTCAAATCCATCGACGGCGGCACGCTGTCTCTGGATCAGTGGAAAGGTCAGCCGGTACTGGTGGTGAATACCGCGTCTCGCTGCGGGTTCACGCCGCAATTCTACGGGTTGCAGGCGCTTTATGACGACTACCGGGACCAGGGATTTATCGTACTGGCCGTGCCCTCCAACGATTTCAAACAAGAGCTGGCCTCGGAAGAAGAGGTCAAGGAGTTCTGCGAGTTCAATTTCAATCTCGACATGCCAATGACCACCATAAACCATGTGCGCGGGCAGGATGCGCATCCGTTCTACGGTTGGGTCGAGGCCCGGACAGGCTTTGTCCCGTCGTGGAATTTCAACAAGATCCTGATCGGACCCGAGGGCGACGTTCTGGGCACATGGGGCGCACTGACGACACCGCAATCCGCGTCCATCATCAACGCCGTGAAAGCTGCGCTGCGTTAACGGTGTTCTTCGGCCGCAGTCGCCGCCAGAGCCCGGTTATAGGCCTTGAGCGCGTCGACATGGTAAAGCGCGCCTTGCAGAACCGCCGCCTCACCCTCCAGCTTCACCACCGGCAGGAAGGCGACGCCGGATTTATCAAATACCGGCAGGGCCGTCTCCAGCGTCGCACTTTCCTGAACGTATAGGCCTTGCGCGATCATCTCCTGGCAGGTTTCCTCATCTGCGGTGTTTTCGTCCGTGACCCGGCGCATGACCCCCGTGACGCGGAACATCGCCAGAAGATAGGTCTGCGGTCCGGCGGCCAGCCGCACGTTGCGCTGTTCCAACTGGGTCAGGAAAAACGACCGGTTGACGAGACGTGACGCAAGCGCTGTTGACAGGGAGACCGAGACCATCACAGCCAGTCCCGTCTGCCAGTCGCCTGTCAGTTCGAACACGATCAGCGTGGTCGAGATCGGCGCGCCCAGCACCGCCGCCGCGACCGCGCCCATGCCCGCCAGCGCGTAAAGCGTGTCGGCACCAGAGCTGTCGGGGAAAAGTCCCGTGGCGATCCCGCCGAACGCCAGCCCCGTCAGCGCCCCCACCATCAACGAGGGCGAGAAGATCCCCCCACCCATGCGACCTGCCAAGGTCACCGCCACCGCGATGACCTTGAGAACGGCAAAGACAATCGCCTCATGCGTCAACAACTGGCCGGTCAGCGCCATGCTGGTCGTTTCATAGCCGACACCGATGATATGCGGGAACTTGATCGCCATCACGCCAAGGATCAGCCCTGCGAGCGTTGGCCGCACCCAGACCGGCAGGCCGATGCGGTTTTCCAGCCGGTTTTCAACGTCTTCCGCATAAAAGATCGCCCGCATCATCACCACGGCGACCAGTCCGCAGACCAGACCCAGAACAAGGAACGCAGGCAGTTCAAGGTAGAATTCTAGTGTCGTGGTTCCGGGCAGGGTGAATTCCGTGACGTCGCCAAAGGCCAGCCGGTTGATCACCGTCCCCGCAGCGCTGGCCACGACAATCGGCGCAAAAGCGTGCAGGGAAAAGTGGCGCAGGACAACCTCCAGCGCGAACAACGCACCGGCAATGGGCGCGTTGAAACTGGCCGAAACCGCCGCCGCCACGGCGCAGCCCATCAGATCGCGTCCGGTGATCCCATCGGCCCGGATCAGGTTGCTGATCCAGCTGGAAATCGTCGCCGCGATATGGACCACCGGCCCCTCCCGACCGGACGAGCCGCCGGTTGACAGCGTGATCAACGACGCGAATGCCGAGACCAGTCCCGCCCTTTTCTGCACCCGTCCGTCATTCAGCGCGGCCCCTTCGATCACATCCGCCACCGCGTGAACGCGCTTGTCGGACGTGAACCAATGCAGCAAGAGGCCCACGGTCAACCCACCCCCAACTGGCACCAGAAGCACCACATACCAAGGCAATGTCCCGGCAAAACTGTGCAGGCTGTTCACGTCTGACGTGCCGTAAAAAGCCGTTTGCAGGATGTCGATGCCGCTACGGAACAGCAGTGCCGCAAAGCCCGCCGCGATGCCGATCACCAGCGCGATGAACCAGAACTGGATCTGGCTGGGTCCGCGATTGCGCAGCAATTGCCAGCCGCGGCCGAACATCCGGGCCATATCCGCCAGTTGTGCTTGCAGCGCCGTTACATACCGTCCGCTCAAAGTCTTTGCCTCGCTTCGCCTTTCCCCACTGGCCGGGTCGGGATAGGATGCGCCCCGCCCCTACGGAGTGTCCCGCATGAACATCCACGCAGCGCTTGACGCGCTTGAAGCCTTCCTAGGCCAACGGCTCAGCCGGTCCAAGTCCGATCTGTCTCTGCATGGCGAATCAGAGACCCATTTTCCGCGAATGCCTCCCGATGCGGTCGCCTATCCCGAAACCACGGCAGAGGTCAGCCGTATCATGCAAATCTGTGCCAGGCATGGCTGCCCGGTGATCGCCTGGGGCGCTGGCACCTCGCTGGAGGGGCACACCTCGGCCGTCAAAGGCGGCGTGACATTGGATATGGGGCGCATGAATCGCGTGCTCGACATTCAGGCGGCGGATATGGATGTGCGGGTACAGCCGGGTGTGACGCGCGAGGCCCTGAACGCAGAGTTGCGCGCGACAGGTCTGTTTTTCCCGATTGACCCCGGTGCCAATGCCACACTTGGCGGGATGGCAGCAACCCGCGCCAGCGGCACAACAGCGGTGCGATATGGGACGATGCGGGACAATGTGCTGGCGCTGGAGGTGGTTCTGGCCGATGGCCGCGTGATCCGTACCGGGACGCGGGCGCGCAAATCCAGTGCGGGCTATGACCTGACGGCGTTGTTTGTCGGCTCCGAAGGCACGCTGGGTATCATCACGGAATTGACCTTGCGGCTGCACGGCCAGCCAGAGGCGATCTCGGCCGGGGTCTGCGCCTTCGAGGGTTTTCACGGGGCCGTGAACGCCGTGATCGAGACCATCCAGATGGGCCTGCCATTGGCCCGGATGGAATTTCTGGACGAAGCCAGCGCCGCCGCCGTCAACGCCTATGCGGGCATGACCTTTCCCGAAAAGCCGCACCTCTTGTTCGAACTCCACGGCAGTCCCGACAGTGTCGCCGAGGATGCGCAGCGTTTTGGAGATATTGTCACCGATCACGGCTCAAGCGGCTTTGAGTGGTCCGACCGGACCCAGGATCGCAAAACGCTTTGGGCGATGCGACACAACGCATTCTATGCGATTCTGGCACTGCGGCCCGGAGCGCGGTCTTTGGTGACAGATATTTGCGTGCCGATCTCTCGCCTCGCGCAAGCTGTCGAAGAAACCCGCGCGGATATCGCACAGTCAGGCCTTGCAGGGCCCATTCTCGGACATGTGGGCGACGGCAACTTTCACGCCATCCTGTTGGTGGATCCCGCAGAGCCTTCGGAAATGGCGGCGGCAAAAGCAGTGTCACACAGGATGGTCAAACGGTCTCTGGCGCTTGGCGGGACGGCCACAGGCGAGCATGGCGTGGGTCTGGGCAAGCGTGACTATATGGCAAAAGAGCATGGCGATGGCTGGGCGGTCATGGGCCAGTTGAAACAGGCACTGGACCCCTTGGACCTTCTGAATCCCGGGAAACTCGTCCCATAGCGAACAGGGACCGAGCTTGACCTCATTGAGCGCCTTTCGGCGCACAGGTCGGTTTTCTTGCAAGGGGCGTACCGCCCCCTCTTGGCCTCTCGGCCAATTCACCCCCACGCGCATGTGGTGCCGGTTGCGCAAGACCTCAGACCTTCAGCAAAACCCGCGCGGCTGCCCGTGCCTCATCGGTGATGGTATCGCCGGCCAACATCCGGGCCAGTTCATCAATTCTGTCTGGTGGGGTAAGCGGTGTGACAGTCGACGTTGTCATCCCGTCGGCTACCCGTTTTTCCACCCGCCAGTGATGCGCCCCAAGCGCGGCCACCTGCGGCGAGTGCGTGACGACAAGCACCTGCCCGTCTTCGGCAAGCGCCGCCAGCCTGCGCCCGACGGCATCTGCCGTTGCGCCGCCGACGCCTCGGTCAATCTCGTCGAAAATCATCGTGATGCCGGACTGGTGCTGGCTAAGACAGACCTTGAGGGCGAGCAGGAACCTGCTCAGCTCCCCCCCGGAGGCGATCTTGTTCAGCGGCCCGGACGGCGCGCCAGGGTTTGTGGCGACTGTGAAAGCCACCGCATCGCGCCCCTCAGGTCCAGCGGAACCGTCGTCGATCTGCGTGGTAAAGACCGCGCGGTCCATCTTCAGCGGTGCCAACTCGGCAGAAACCGCCGCATCAAGGGCGGCGGCGTTCTTGCGCCGGGCGTCTGTCAAGGCGCGCGCGGCGACATCATACGCGGCCTCAGCATCCGCCGCGACAGTTCTGAGATCGGCAAGTCCCGCATCCCCCGCATCCAGCGCTGCCAACCGGTCCATCAGATCGCGGGCGAGATCCGCCAAACTGTCCGGACTGACCTGATGCTTCCGCGCCGCCCCGCGTATGGCAAAGAGCCGCTCTTCGGTGTCTTCCAGCTCTCGCGGATCGAAACTGAGCGCGCGCAACGCATCCTCCACGCCCTGCGCCGCTTCGCCAAGCTCGACCATGGCACGTTCCAGCGCCGCAACAGACCCGTCAAGCCGCCCATCCGCCCGGTCAATCACGCCGTCGATCCAGCGCATTGCATCGCCCATCGACCCTTCGGCCCCTTCGGGACCTAGCGCCGACAGCGCCCGCGAAACGTCCGCACGGGTTCGTTCTGCCCCTTGCATCAAACGACGGCGGGCATCCAGCGCCGCCTCTTCCCCGGGCTGCGGATCAAGCTTTCCCAACTCATCCACGGCATGACGCAGGAATTCTTCCTCCGCGCGCATCTCGGACAGGTCTGCCTCTGCCTGCACAACCGCCTTGGCCGCCGCAGAGACCGCACGCCAGGCCTCTCTGACTGTGCTGACCAGACCGCCGTGGCCGCCGAAGTCATCCAGTAGCACCCGGTGGACGCGGGGGTTCAGCAATCCCTTGTCGTCATGCTGACCATGCAGTTCCACCAAGGTTTCCGACAGGGCCCGCAAGACATCGCCAGAAACGCGCCTGTCATTCACCCAAGCCGTCTTGCGCCCGTCAGGTGTATTTATGCGTCGCAGGATCAACTCGTCAGAAGCGGGCAAGCCAGCCTCTTCCAGCACCGCATGCGCCGCATGCCCTGCCACGAGATCGAATACCGCGACAACCTCTCCTTGCTCTGCGCCCGCGCGCACCAGTTCGGCGCGGCCCCGCCATCCCAGCACGAAACCCAGCGAGTCCAGCAGAATGGATTTGCCCGCCCCGGTTTCCCCGGTCAGCACGTTGAGGCCCGGCTGAAATTCAAGCTCCAGCCGGTCGATGATCAACATGTCACGAATTTCAAGCGCCCGAAGCATGGCCTAATCCCGCCATGACGGCGTCTCAGCCCCGACAGCGCTCAACGTCATCAGCAATAATCCGTAAGTCGCCACCCCGAAAGCGGGATGGCGGGCGGGGCGTCGCCGAAGGCGCGCGTCGTCTCGGCATCCATGGTTTACAACCACTGGCCTTTGACCATCTGGCGATAGATCTGCGCCAACCAATTGTCGCCTGCGGCCTTCAACTCAAGCCCCTGACCGGTCAACAGCTTGAAACTGTCCTGATACCAATCGGTGGATTGATAGTTGTAACCAAGGATCGCCCCGGCGGTCTGCGCCTCGTCCGTCAGACCCAGCGACAAATACGCCTCGACCAGCCGGTGCAGGGCTTCCGCCGTATGCGTCGTGGTCTGGAAATCCTCGACGACCACCCGGAAACGATTGATCGCTGCGGGGAAATGCTCGCGCCGTAGATAGTAACGGCCAATCTCCATTTCCTTGCCGGCGAGATGATCAAACGCCAGATCGAACTTCAGAATCGAGCTGCGGGCATATTCGCTGTCAGGATAGCGTTCAATAACGGTCCGCAGACTTTGCAGCGCCTGGAATGTCAGCCCCTGATCACGGCCGACTTCCTCGATCTGATCGTAATAGCTTAGCGCCAGCAGATATTGCGCATAGGCCGCATCGTCATCGGTTGGATAAAAATCGATATAGCGCTGCGCGGCACCCCGGCTGTTTTCGTAGTCCTTGTCCTTGTGATAGGCAAAGGCTTGCATGATCAAGGCCCGCTTGGCCCAGTCCGAATAGGGATAAAGCCGCTCTATCTCGGAGAAGTAAAACGCAGCATCTTCCGGCTTTTCACGATTCAGCTCGAATTCGCCACGTTCATAGATCTGCTCAGCCGTATAGCTCTCCAGCGGCGCGCCACCAGAACGGCCCGGTGCCTTCTGCAAGATGCCGCAGCCGGCTAGAAAAGCCGACACGAGCAATGCTGTGACCACCCCCGTACGCGATCCGACGCCTGCCATGCTTGCTCTTCCTCGTTCGACCTTGTGGGTTTCACCCACTTTCCTGCCCCGCTCCTAGCATAGAAAGTTCCGGTGCAAAACGCCTTTGCAACGATTCATGCGCAGGATGTGACCAAGGACACGCGTTGTGTCAGGCGACGGCGGGAATTTCGTGGCGTTCAACGCCCGATCCGGGCAGCCGTGCGGCAGTTTCCGGATCACAAACCGTCATCCGGAAAGCGCCCGGCGTTGCGAACAGCGCGTGCAGCAATGTGTTGGTCATCGCGTGACCGGCACGAAAGCCTGTATAACGCCCGAGGATCGGCGCACCGGCAAGGGCCAGATCGCCAAGCGCGTCGAGCATTTTGTGGCGCACAGCTTCATCTGCATGCCGGAACCCGCCGGGGCTCAGCACGTCGGCACCGTCAACGACAACGGCGTTTTCCAGCGTGCCGCCAAGCGCCAGACCATTGGCATGCATCATGTCCACGTCGGCTTTGCGACAAAACGTCCGGCTGTCGCACAGCTCGCGGACAAACGCCCCGTTTGCCATGTCCAGCGCCATTTCCTGTTCGCCGATCGCCTCATCCGCAAAATCAATATGGAAATCAATCACCAGACGATCCGCCGGATCAAGCCGCGCCCAGCCGTTCGGCGTGCGCACTTCAACGGGCTTCAGAATCTCAAGCGCGCGGATCGGCGCGTATTGTTCACGCACGCCGCGGGCAAGGATGCCCGACACGAAAGGTTGCGAGCTGCCATCAAGAATCGGAACCTCGGGGCCGTCAATCTCGACCAGTGCGTTGTGAATGCCACAACCGGCAAGGGCTGCCATGACGTGTTCGATAGTCGATACGGACACACCCGCCTTGTTGATGATGCGGGTGCAAAGGGGGGATTGCTCGACCACATCCCAACGCGCGGGGATCAACGTATCGCCCAAGCTGATATCAGTCCGTTTGAACCAGATGCCATGCTCTGCGCTTGCAGGGCGCAACGTGAGGCACGCGGGCTTGCCCGAATGCAGACCCACACCTTCGAAACTAACTGCCGATCTCAACGTCGTCTGCACGACAAACCCCCAAACATCTGCGCGCCTGAATTCGAACCAGCGCGTCTTGTGATTGGAAATAGTCTCTGGGGGCGGCGCGCTCAAATCAAACATTGCTACGCTTTGAAACATGCCCGCAACATGATGGGCGAGAACCCGCCAAAACTAGAAAAACGCGCTGCAAACTACTGTTTTTGAAATAAAAAAGCCCTCCTTTTCGGAGGGCTTTTCATCTCTGTTTATGACTGTTTTCAGTTCGCCTGACGCCTCAGAAAGGCCGGGATTTCGATCCGCTCCTGATCGGGGTCAGCCTCTGGCTCTGCCATCCGCTCGGGTTGATGGCCGTGAACCGGCGGTTGACGACGAGGTGCAGGAGCGTCGTGGCCATGCGCCTGCCCCTGACCGGTCATCCGATTGATCAGCGAATTGATCCCGAACCGGGGGCGCTCTGCGTCTGCGGGCTCCGGATCGGCGTCATAGCCTTGCGTCGCGGCTTGCGGACGGGCGCGGGCCGCAGCCTGCTGCAACCGGGCCAGCGCCTCGGGTGACGCTGCTCCGGCAGCCGGGGCGCGGGGTGCCACGAAGCTTCCGGCAGCCGGAGTGCGGGTGTCCTGCTTGCGGTGGATATGGGCCACGGGCTCTGCTGGCGGCTGATAGGCGGGGGCCGGCAGCTCGTCACCGGCACGCACTTCACGACGCGGCGCATATTGCGGCTGCGCCTCTTCGAAGACCTCCTCTTGCGCTTCTCCCGCATCGGCATATCCGTCATCGAGCGTCTCGAACAACGAAGGCTCTTCCGCTACGACAGCAGTTTGAGGCTCTGCCACGTCCTCGATCTGGGCTGCGATGGGCTGCTGTTCCGGCTCGTGATGGGCGAAGTCTTCTTCGACCGAGATCGGAGTGCGCAGCGGCTGTGCCAGCGAACGGCGTGGCACGGGCATTTCCAGGTTCACATCCGTTGCATCGATGCCGGTGGCGACGACGCTGACGCGCATCTTGCCTTCCATGCCGTCATCCAGCGTGCTGCCGACGATGATATTGGCCTCTTGGTCAACTTCTTCGCGGATGCGGTTGGCTGCCTCGTCCAGTTCGAACAGGGTCAGATCATGCCCACCGGTGATGTTGATCAGAACACCTTTCGCACCGCGCAGGCTGATTTCGTCGAGCAGCGGGTTCGCGATGGCTTTCTCGGCGGCCTGAATGGCGCGATCCTCGCCCTCGGCCTCGCCGGTGCCCATCATCGCCTTGCCCATCTCGTCCATCACGGCGCGAACATCGGCAAAGTCGAGGTTGATAAGGCCCGGACGGACCATCAGGTCGGTCACGCCCTTCACGCCCTGATACAGCACGTCATCCGCCATGCTGAACGCTTCGGTAAAGGTGGTTTTCTCATTCGCCAACCGGAACAGGTTCTGGTTGGGAATGATGATCAGCGTATCTACGACCTTTTGCAGCGCCTCGACGCCGTCTTCGGCCTGCTTCATCCGCTTGCCGCCCTCGAACTGGAAGGGCTTGGTCACGACACCAACGGTCAGGACGCCAAGTTCCCGCGCGGCTTGCGCGATGATCGGGGCCGCGCCGGTGCCGGTGCCGCCGCCCATACCAGCGGTGATAAAGCACATATGCGCGCCCGCCAGATAATCGACGATCTGCTCGATGCTCTCTTCAGCTGCTGCCGCGCCCACAGAAGCACGCGCACCCGCGCCCAGCCCCTCGGTCACTTTCACACCCAGCTGCACCTTGCTTTCCGACATGGATTGCTGAAGCGCCTGCGCGTCCGTATTGGCAACGACAAAGTCAACGCCGTCCAACTGTTTCTGGATCATGTTGTTGACGGCGTTGCCGCCCGCGCCACCAACGCCGAACACCGTGATCCGGGGTTTCAGTTCTTCGTGTCCTGGCACCGTTAGGTTCAATGTCATCAATACATCCGCCTGCTGTTTTGGCCCGTTATCGGACCCTTTTTCCGCCTATTCCAGCCAACTTTATCGACCCAAGCGCCTTTCGTCACGCAAAAAGCAGCCGAAAACCACGGAATATGGCCCCACCCCCCACGACATACGCGACATTTTGCCGACACACCCATATGCAGTGTACGACAAAAAAAGCACCACTAGAGGAACGCCAAGCATCACGAAGCGCGTGGCGAATCAAAAGGCTGCTTCTATTGGGAGTCTGCCCGACATCCCCTGACCACATCTTGTCGTGCGGTTCACGTTGAATCTAACAAAGAAATTCGGTGCCGTCACCCGCAATTGCACAAAAATATGACGCCCCGCGCCAATATAATGGTGCGGGTGATGTCCAATCGTGGAGGTCGGAAGAGTTTTGCGGAATTCGCGCGCCTACCAGTTGTCGCGGAACCATTTTACCGCGCGCTTAAGAGACCGCGCCGGGTATCTTTCCACGGGGATTGCAAAGTCCCACCATTCGTCCTGCGGATGCGCTGCGAACAGGCACAACCCGACCGCACTGGCAAAGCCCGGGCCGGTCGCGGCCTGCGGCAAACCATGCACCCGCATCGGCCGACCCAACCGCACCTGATGGCCGAGGATCTTGCTGGCCAACCCGTCCAGTCCGGGGATCTGGCTGGCGCCGCCGGTCAGCACGATCTGCTGGCTGGGCAGATGATCGAAGCCCGCCGCATCCAGACGCGCGCGCACCTCTTCGAGGATTTCCTCGACCCGCGGACGCATGATGCCGATCAGTTCGGCCCGGCTGACGGTGCGGCGATCATGTTCCCAGTCGCCGGTATCCCCGCCGATGTCGATCTTTTCGCGATCATCCATGCCCGTCGCGACAACGCCGCCGTAAAAGGTCTTGATCCGTTCGGCAGTGGCCATCGGGATCTGAAGCCCCATCGAGATGTCGCCCGTGACGTGATCGCCGCCGATCCGCACCGCATCCGCCGCGATCATGTGCTTTTTCATGAAGATCGAAACGCCTGTCGCGCCACCGCCAAAGTCGATACAGGCAGAGCCAAGCTCCTGCTCGTCCTCGACCAGTGCCGAGATGCCCGACACATAGGCAGAGCTTGCCACGCCGGCGAGTTCCAGATCGCAGCGCTTGACGCAATAGGCGAGGTTTTGCACGGCCAGCGCGTCCACCGTCAGCATATGCATGTCGGTGGCCAGTTCCTGGCCCATCTGTCCGCGCGGGTCTTGCAGGCCCGAACGATGGTCCAGCGCAAAATTCACCGGCTGGGCATGCAGCACTTCGCGGCCCTCGCCGAAATCAGGCACGTCGCAGGCCGACAAAACCCGGCCGACATCCTGTTCACTGACGGTCTGGCCTTCCAGTTCGACCTTGCCTTCCAGCCCGTAGCTGCGCGGGCCCGCGCCTGAGAAGCAGGCGATAACGTGATCGACCCGGATATTCGCCATTTTCTGCGCCGCCTGAATGGCGGTGCGGATCGCGCGCTCGGTCTCGGCCATGGCGCTGATCTCGCCGAATTTCACACCGCGCGACCGGGTCGTCGCAGCACCGATCACCCGGAACCCGGACTGCCCCGCCAAGGAGCCTATGCCGTCGATTTCCTTGGCATGCTCATTGCCGTCAAAACGCAGCACCAGACAGGCGATCTTGGACGATCCCACGTCCAGAATGGCAATGACGCCTCGCTGCATCGCCGCTTTGCGCATGTTGCGCATCGCGCGCTGGGTTTCATAGAGCTCGATCATGGTTCATTCTTCTCCAAACTCTAATGATTTCATTCGCCACAATTCCTCGACCGCGACGCTGGTCATCCGCACCGTCGGGCGGTTCGAGAGCCGCAGGTCCACCGTCACCAGATCACGCGACAGCATGTCCACGGCCTGATGCATCGCAATCACCCGCTCCAGCGCCTGAACGGCATCGGTTTCCGGCAACAGGATTCGTTGATTGCGGTTCAGGACCACGTCCCAACGACGCTCGCCGACACGCACCAATCCGCGCAACCGCGTCGTCAGCGGCCCGGCGGCGGCGACAAGTTCCAGTGCTTCGGCCACGTTTCTGTCCGCCCCCGCCCCGGCAATCAGCGGCAGGTCGGGGCGTTTGTCGCGCGCCAGAAGCGGGCCGACCAACACGCCGTCGGCATCCAGCAGTTCCAACCCGTCCTGTGTGCGCCACACCATGACCGGCACGCGTTCTGTCACATCCACCTGCAACACGCCGCCCTGACGGACGCGCAGGCTGGCGCTTTGAACCGCGTCCAGACCCGTGACCGTCGCGCGCATTGCATCCAGATCCAGATCAAAAGAGCTGACCGGGAAATCGAGCGGCAGAATATCGCGAATATCCTCGGACACCGAATTTGAGGCCCCGTCGATCGCCAGTAGCTTGACCATGAATTCCGGGCGTTCCTCAAAGGACCGACGATAGTCCTGAATGGTGGTGATGATCGCCTCGCGCCTTTCCTGATCGGCGAGATAGATGCCACCCGCCCCCAGCACTGCGGCCATCGGCAAGCCCACCCGCAGAACGACACGAAACAGCGGCGTCAACATCAGCCGTTGCATCCGGTAGCGTAGCCGTGAAGGCGCCGGATCGGGGCGGTTCACCGGTTGCAAGACGCGTCCTCCACCATCCAGCGGCACATCTCGCCAAAGCTGATACCCAGAACACCCCCCTGTTCCGGCGAAAGCGATGTAGGCGTCATGCCGGGCTGGGTGTTGGTCTCCAGCAGGATCAAGCCCTCCAGCCCGCGCGCCTCGTCCCAGCGGAAATCCGTGCGGCTGACACCACGGCAGCCAAGGGCGTCATGGGCGCGCAACGCGTAATCCATGCAGGCATCGAAAATGTCTTTGGGGATGTCGGCGGGGACAACGTGGCGCGATCCGCCTTCCTTGTACTTGGCGTCGTAATCGTACCAGCCATCGGTCAGAATGTCGGTGACGGTCAGCGCCCTGTCACCCATCACGGTCGTCGTCAACTCGCGCCCCGGCGCATAGGTTTCCACCATGACCACATCGGGCATCTCGTCCGACAGATGCGGCGGGCTGTTGGCCGCGTCATGCACCAGATAGACGCCGACCGACGAGCCTTCGTTATAGGGCTTCACCACATAAGGCGGCGGCAGAACATGGCGGGCCATGACCTCGGGTTTCGCCGCAAGGACGCTTTCGACGACGGGCAGGCCGACATCGCGGTAGACCTGCTTGGTCCGTTCCTTGTCCATCGCCATGGCAGAGGCCAGAACGCCGGAATGGGTATAGGGAAGCCGCATCCATTCAAGCATGCCCTGCACGCAGCCGTCCTCGCCCCACCGGCCATGCAAGGCGTTGAACACCACATCGGGCGCGGCGTCAGCCAGTTGCTGCGCCAAATTCGGGCCTGCATCGACCTCGACGACCTGAAATCCCTGATCCCTCAAAGCGGTGGCGCATTCACGCCCTGAACTCAGAGACACCTCGCGCTCTGCGGAGGGGCCACCCATCAGTACCACCACTTTCGGGCTTGTCCTGCTCGACATACCCAAAACTGCCTCGATATACCGGACCTTTGGCCCGTATTATTGTCGCAACCTGCCTGTGGCTGCGTTTTCACCGCCGTTTTTTCGGCGTTTATTCCGGTGCGGGTTTGCCCACACGCATGATTTCCCACACTAGCTCTATTCCACTGTGTTGGAAAACCTTTTTTCGCACTTCCTCGCCCAAACCTTCCAGATCGGCGGCAGTCGCGCCGCCGGTATTGACCAGAAAGTTAGAGTGCATCGGGCTCATTTGCGCGCCGCCCAGTGTTGCCCCGCGCATTCCCGCGTCATCAATCACCTTCCACGCTTTCAGGTCATGGGCGTCGTCGGCCCGCCCGGTGCTGGAAAAGCCAGCGGGGTTGCGAAACGTGCTGCCTGCGGTGCGGTCCTTGGTGGGCTGTGTCTCGTCGCGCTTTTTCAACTGCGCGTCCATCCGCGCGGCCAGTTCTTCGGGGTCACCCGAGACACCTTCGAACGTCGCCTGTGTAATCACGCAGCCCTCGGGCAGATCGGTCTGACGGTAGCGGAAATTGAGGTCATCGGCATCAAGGGTGACAACCTCGCCTGCCCGCGTCACCGCCTGCGCCTCGACAAAATGATCCGCCACATATGACCCATAGCATCCCGCATTCATCCGCACGGCCCCGCCGACAGCACCGGGAATGGTGCGCAGAAAGGTCAGGTCCACGCCTGCCTCTGCCGCGCGTCTGGCGACATGCGCATCCAGTGCGGCAGCGCCCGCCGTCACGCGGTTGCCCTCGACGGTGATCGCGTTGAACCCGCGCCCCATCCGGATTACCACGGCGCTCAGGCCGCCGTCGCGCACGATCAGGTTGCTGCCGACCCCCATCGAAAAAACGGCCACGGCGGGATCCAGTTCACGCAGAAACGTGGCAAGATCCTCGACATCCGCAGGCTGGAACAGCCAGTCGGCAGGCCCGCCGACGCGCAGCCATGTCAGTTCAGCAAGCGAGCGGCCAGCCGTCAGGCGGCCTTTGGGGGTGGGAAATCTCTTTGTCATGGCTGTCCTGCTACAAACTCGGCGCATCAAGAGCAAGCGCCGGAACCCTCAATCCGCCGTGGCCCCCGGCGAAACCGCCACCACGCAATCAGCGCGCCCAGGGCGGTTCCAATCACGGCGGGTGCCATCATCAGCACCGCAAAGATCGTATAGCCGATGCCGTCCCAGCCGACCTGCTGCCGTCCCTGCCAGATGCCCCAGACCATCCCGGTCAGCGCCATCCCGGCCATGGCAGCCGCGATCCAGCCCCGCCGCCCGCGCACCACGACATGCGCCACGATCAGCGTCGTCATCAGACTGAAAGCCGGGATGAGATAGACCATGCCCGCGATCATGCGCCACGATCCTTCGTCAGTCCACCACACTGCCAAACAGACGCCGCAGCAGAGTGTCGGCAAAGACGACGCGCCAGCGCAGAACGCTCATTCCCGCCGCCAGCACCAACAGCCCGACCCACGGGCCGTTCTGCCAGGTGGCAAAACCCAAAAGCGGCACCCCGGTGACGATCAGCAGATAAGCACTGTTCGGCTGTTCTTCTTCCGGCCACAGCATTGCGGTGACAGCGGCGGCGATCGCCCAGATACAAGCCAGCAAAAGCGATGTCGTCATCGCGCGCACTCCAGTGCTTCGCCGCGAGGCCGCTGCCGGATATGGCAGGGCGGATTGCGCAGCATCGTCAGAAAACCGGCCCGTCGGGCCAGTGCAAATGTCAGCAGCCCATCCCGGCGGGCGGCCATCTTGGCGCGCGTCACGTCGACAACCGGCCCGGCAGATTATTGGCCCAGGTGCTGATTGTGCCCGCCCCAAGACAGACGACCATGTCGCCCGGCTGGGTCTGTTCCCGCACAAGGCGTTCCAGATCGTCTTCGCTTTGCAAGGCGCGGGCGTGCCGGTGGCCGTGGCGGATCAGCCCGGCCACCAGATCGTCACGCCCTGCGCCTGCGATCGGATCTTCGCCGGCGGCGTAAACCTCTGCGATTGCAACCACATCAGCCTCGTTGAAACAGGCGCAGAAATCATCGAACAGCGAATGCAGGCGTGAATAGCGATGCGGTTGGTGGACCGCGATCACACGCCCATCACAGGCCTGACGCGCAGCCTTCAACACTGCGGCAATCTCAACGGGATGATGGCCGTAATCGTCGATGATCGCCACGCCGTCCACCTCGCCCACGCGGGTAAAGCGGCGATTGACGCCCCCGAAGGCCGCCAGTGCTTCGCGGATCTCGTCGCGTTTCATGCCCAGATGGCGCGAAACCGCCACGGCCGCCAGCGCGTTCGAGACGTTGTGATCGCCCGGCATCGGCAAGGTGCAGCCCTCGATCATCTTGCCCTCGGCCTGCAACGCGATGTCGAAATGCGCCACGCCGGTCTTGTAGGTCAGATTGACGGCGCGAATATCGGCCTGCGCGTTGAACCCATAGGTCAGCACCCGGCGGTCGGTGATCTTGCCAACCAGCGCCTGCACCTCGGGGTGATCGGTGTTGCACACCGCCAGCCCGTAGAACGGAATGTTCGACACGAAATCCAGAAAGCCCTGCCGCAGCGTGTCGAAATCGCCCCAGTGTTCCATATGCTCCGGGTCGATATTGGTGACAATGGCAATGGTTGCGGGCAGACGGTTGAAGGTGCCGTCGCTTTCATCGGCCTCCACCACCATCCATTCGCCCTGCCCCATCCGGGCATTCGATCCATAGGCGTGAATGATCCCGCCATTCACCACCGTGGGGTCGATCCCGCCTGCGACAAGCAGTTCCGCAACCAGCGTCGTGGTGGTCGTCTTGCCATGCGTTCCCGCCACCGCGATGTTGGATTTCAGGCGCATCAACTCGGCCAGCATCTCGGCCCGGCGCACGACGGGCAGGCCAGTGCGGCGCGCCTCGTCCAGTTCAGGATTGCCAGGCTTGATCGCGGACGAGATCACCACAACCTCTGCCCCGTCAAGATTTTCGGCACGCTGGCCTTCAAAAATCACCGCGCCCAGGTCTTTCAGCCGGTCGGTGATTTTCGAGGCTTTCAGGTCAGACCCCTGCACGGTGTAGCCCAGGTTCAACAACACCTCGGCAATGCCCGACATGCCGATCCCGCCGATCCCGACGAAATGAATCGCCCCGACATCTCCGGGTAGCTTTGTTGCGCTCGCGTTCATGTCCTGCCCTTTTCTGCCAACTCTTCAACCATCGTAACAAGACGCTCTGTCGCGTCGGGCATCCCGAACCCAAGGGCGGCACGCACCATCTGCAATGCCCCGTCAGGCTCTGTCAGGACCAACTCTATCTGTGCGGCCAAGTCCTCGACCGTCATGCGCGATTCCGGCAGCATGATTGCCCCCCCGGCATCGACCAGCCCCCGCGCATTTGCGGTTTGGTGATCGCCCGCCGCCGCGGCATAGGGGATCAGGATGGACGGACGCCCGATCACAGAAAGATCAGCCAGCGAGGACGCACCCGCGCGGCTGATGACAAGCTGCGCCTCTGTCATGCGGCGCGGAATATCATTGAAGAAGGGCTGCACATCGGCATCGATGCCATGTTCGGCATAGTAGGTTGCGACACGCTCTATATCCTCTTCGCGGGCCTGATGACTGACCCGCAGGCTGCGCAGCACCTCCATCGGCAATTGCGCGATTGCCGGCGGCACCACATCCGACAGGATGCGCGCGCCCTGACTGCCCCCGATCACGAGGACCGACATCGGATAATCGCCCGGTACGATATAGCCAGCGCCGGCACGTTCAATCACAGCGCGGCGCACCGGGTTGCCGACATGATACCCCTCGATCCCCTCGGGCAATTCGGTGGGCCATGTGCCGCAGGCCACCGCATCGACACGGCTGGCGAAGATCTGGTTCACGCGCCCCAACACGCCGTTCTGTTCGTGGATCATGCGCGGACGCTTCAGCAGCGTTGCCGCCGACAGCGCCGGAATGGAAGGGTAGCCGCCGAAGCCCACGACGACATCGGGCTTGTCGCGGATCATCCCCGCCACGGCCGAGGTGACGCCGCCCGCAATGCGGAACGGCACGCCTGCCTTGGCGATCAGCCCGCCGCGCGCGAAAGTGGCGCTGGAGATCTGGTCGATCTCAACCGTATGCGGGAAGCCACCGGTATAGCGCGCGCCGCGCGCGTCCGTTGACAGCTTCACCCGCCAGCCGCGCCGCAACATCGCCTCGGCCAGCGCCTGAGCGGGAAACATATGCCCGCCGGTCCCCCCCGCGGCCATCACAAGAAGCGGCTGTTTCATGCGTTCGCTCCGCGCGGCGGGACCGAAACGGCACCGGCAACGGCGCACCGGGCGTGTGTGATCACGGTCATCTTAGCCGCCCCCGCAGAATATCGCCAATCTCGCCCTGCGGTCGGTTGCGCGTGAAGGCCAGCAACATGCCAACGGCGATCCCGCCCGCAATCAGCGACGACCCGCCATAGCTGACAAAGGGCAGCGTCATGCCCTTGGCAGGCAGCAGCCGCACGGCCACGCCCATATTGATCATCGCCTGCACGCCGAACATGCAGGCCAGCCCTGTCCCGGCCAGACGGATAAACGGATCGCGTTCCCGCATCAGCCGCACCATCGAACGCACGACAACGGTCGTGTAAAGCGCGATGATGCACAGGACCAGAACCAGACCGTATTCCTCGGCCGCGACGGCGATGATGAAATCCGTATGCGCGTCAGGCAGCGACCACTTCACCTGCCCCTCGCCGACGCCGACGCCAAAGAAACCACCCTCGCGGATCGCGTTGGTGGCATAGCCCAGCTGCGTGGTCGGATCGACATCCGGGTTGAGAAACCCGTCAATGCGGCGGGCGAAGTGTTCAGAGTTGTTATAGGCAAACGATCCGCCCAGCACGACCAGCCCGGCCATGCCGACCAGCAGAAGCATTGGCGCACCGGCGACGAAATACATCACACCCCAGCCGAAAAGCACCAGACAGGCCTGCCCGAAATCCGGCTGCATCGCCAGCATCAGCACAATCGCCACGGCCAGCGCAAAGGACCACAACCGCCCCGGCGGGCCGTTGATCTCTTGCGCGGCGGCCATCATCCAGGCCGCGACCACGACGAAACCGGGCTTGAGAAACTCCGACGGCTGCAAGCTGGCAAAACCCAGCGAATACCAACGCACGGCACCCTTGCCGAAATCCGTGCCGAAGAACGGCAGAAAGGCCAGCGCCACGAAGGCAACAAGAAAGCCCAGCACCGCCAACCGTCGCACAAGTACAGGCGACATCATCGAGGTCAGGAACATCGCGGTCAGCGCAAGCCCGCCAAAAAAGGCCTGCCGCTGCACATAGTGGAAAGGGTCAAACCCGTTTTTGGCGGCCAGAGGCGGCGATGCTGCCAGCCCCAGCAAAATCCCCACGCCAAAAAGCATAAGAATGCACGACATCGACCACCTGTCGACCGTTCGCCACCATTTTGGTAAAATCGGCTCCCCGTCGCGAACGGGAACCGAGCCATAAACCATCTCCGTCATGGAACACCGCCAATACTGCCTCAAAGCGCCCCTTTTCGGGGTCTGCCTACAAGTGTAACCAATTTTTTATGTCCGGGCCAGTCCAAAGACGGCCCGATCCACCTGCCGGGTGGCACAAAATTCACCGCCCGACGCGCCGGGATGGAAAAGAGGAACGGCCAGTCCCACCGCGGCCTTTGACCGGATTTGCCAATCGGCGTTGGCACTTGCGCCCTTGCGGGACACGGCCGCTGTGTCTAATCCCCCCGGATGGAAGTTGATACCCTGATCATAGGCGCAGGCGCGGCCGGTATGATGTGTGCAGCCCATGCCGGGGGCCGCACCCTGCTGGTCGATCACGCGAAAAAGCCGGGCGAGAAGATCCGCATCTCTGGTGGCGGGCGCTGCAACTTCACCAATCTGCATGCTGGCCCGGCCAATTTCCTGTCCGGCAATCCGCATTTCTGCAAGTCCGCCCTCAGCCGCTACACCCAGTGGGATTTCATCGCGCTGGTCGAAAAGCACGGCATCGCATGGCACGAAAAGACGCTTGGCCAGTTGTTTTGCGACGACAGTGCCAAACAGATCGTCGCGATGCTGACCCGAGAGGCCGCGGCAGCGGGTGCAGACCTGCACCTCGAAACCGGTGTCGACGCGATCGAGCGTGGCCCGGATGGCTTCACCGCAACCCTCACTCCTGCGCGTGGCAAGAAGCGCCGCGTCAGCGCCCGCAATGTCGTGCTCGCGACGGGCGGCAAGTCGATCCCGGCGATGGGTGCCACGGGCTTTGCCTATGATATTGCCCGCCAATTCGGCCTGCCCGTTACGGAGACACGCGCGGCTCTTGTCCCCTTCACCTTTCCTGAAAAGCGTTTCGCAGATCTGTCCGGCACCGCCTTGCCTGTCCGCGCCACCACCGGCGGCACGACCTTTGACGAGGCGATGCTGTTCACCCATCGCGGCCTATCCGGCCCGGCGATGTTGCAGGCCTCTTCCTACTGGCGCGAGGGTCAGCCTCTGGCGATTGATCTAAGCCCCGGCCTGTCACTCTTCGATCATCTGCGGGCCCGCAGGCAGGTTCATGGCGGACGCAACCTGACGACCGAGCTTTCCGCCGTCCTGCCCGCAAAACTGGTGCACCACCTCGCAGCTCCGCTTGCGCTGACCGGCAATCTGGCCGATCAGAATGACGCGCGGCTGGCCGAGATCTGCGACAGCCTGCACGCGTGGCAGCTGCTTCCCTCGGGCACCGAAGGCTACCGCACCGCCGAGGTGACGCTGGGCGGGATCGACACCGCCGCCCTGTCCTCGCGCACGATGGAGGCGCGCGATGTCCCCGGCCTGTATGTCATCGGCGAGGCTGTTGACGTCACCGGCTGGCTGGGCGGATACAATTTTCAATGGGCCTGGTCGTCTGGCTGGGCCGCAGGACAGGCGATTGCACAGACATCACGCACAACGTGAAATCGGCGCCGCTGCTTGGGATCGAGTTCCAAAACCTCTTGCACAGACCCCACGCTGCGGCGGAAGATGCGGATCCCGGCCCTCAAAAAGGCGCATTCATGCCGACCACCCTCACCGATGCTTTCGACGCCCTCGGCTATTCCGCGCGCAACGGTTTCCGCTTTGAACGAATGCCACGGATTCGTCAGCGCGCCTTGCTAAATGCCGGGTCAAGCGTGTCCGAGCCATTCACGGTGTGCCGCCTGCCAGCCGAAGGACGGGGAAATATGGGATTGTACCGAATTGACAGTGCCGAGGTTTCCGTCTTCCAGAAGGTCACCACCAACACCCGTGAGTTTCGTATTGCCAAGGTCTTGATGCAGCATCAGGACGCGCCCTGCCATCCGCGTATCCTGCTATGTGCCATGCGCGGCCCGATGCTGCACATCTTTCAGGAATTCATCGGTGAAGATCCGCGTCCGATCAGCCCGGAGGCTTACGCCGCGCTGGCCTGCGACTTCTCTGCCATGGCCACACGGGTGCTGGCCGATGCCGCGCCAACATCGCGTCTGGATTGGCTCGACAGTCTGACCAGCCGCAAATTTGTCAAAGACCTGGCCCACAGGACGGGCCGGGATGAAGGATCCGTCCGCGACGCCCTGAATGACATCATTGCCCAACCCCGCGCGGTGGTTCACAACGACCTGCACAGTTCGAACATCCGGCATCGCAAGGACGGCAGCTCGGTCGCGATTGACCTGGGCGGCGTTGGCTGGGCCCTGCAAGGCGCTGAATATTATCGCCTGCTACCCAAAACCCTGACCGATGACAGCGATCTGGACCGGTTCGAGCAAACCACCGCCTGCGCCGCTGAACGTCTCGGCCGCCCCGTTGGCACGATCCGACGCGCCGCGTTCCTGGCGGCAGCAGCCCGACATGCCCGGTTCGCCAAACTGCGCCGCGGCGATGCGGTGCGCGAAGACCAGGCGCTTGCCTGCGCCGCGCGGGCGCTCTGACGCAAGACTTCCTGACCGCGCAGCCGTGTCAGGTGCCCCCCGCCTGTTCCAGCACCCGGTGCACCTGTGCGGCAAAATCCTCACCGCGCTGCTCAAAATTGTCATATTGGTCAAAGCTCGCCGCCGCGGGTGCCAGAAGCACAACATCGCCGTCCTCCGCATCAGCCGATGCGCGGGCAACGGCAGTCGCCATGTCGCCGCAAACTTCAGTCTCCATGCCGCCAAGCTGCATTGCAAACGCCGCCGCCTCACGTCCGATCACATAGGCCTTGACCACCGATCCGGAGGCTGCCGCCAACGCCTCCAGCCCGCCTTCCTTCTGCAAACCGCCGCAGATCCAGCGCACCTTTCCAAAAGCCGCAAGCGCCTTGGCCGCGCTGTCGACATTGGTGGCCTTGCTGTCATTGACATAGCGGACCCCACCGGCCTCGGCGACGGTCTGGCTGCGATGCGGCAAGCCCTCGAACGCGTGGAACGCCGCCTCGATCACACGCGGCGCAATTCCGAATGTGCGCACCACTGCATAGGCCGCGCAGGCATTCTGATGGTTATGCGCGCCCGGCAGGCCCTGCACGCCCCGCAGGTCGATCGAGGCAATCTGCCGCCCCTTGCGCCATTCCGCCAGAAACTCCTTGCGCGCAAAGACATGCCAACCCGGCCCGGTCAGCTTCTGGCCTGATGAGACGCGGATCACCCGCGCATCCACCGCCGCCTCGGAAAGCTGATTGGCAAGAAACCGGCCCTCGGCCTCGTCCACGCCGATCACCGCACGCTCCGGGCCGCCTTCGGCAAACAGTCGGCGCTTGGCGGCAAAATAGCCCCCCAACCCGCCATGCCGATCCAGATGATCGGGCGAAAGATTGGTGAAAACCGCCACATCCGGCGTCAGCGCCCGCGCCAGTTCGGTCTGATACGACGACAGCTCCAGCACCACGATCCCACCATCGCCCGGCGGATCAATATCCAGCACCCCGCGCCCGATATTGCCCGCAAGCTGCACATCGCGACCGGCATGGCGCAATACATGATGGATCAGAGCCGAGGTGGTGGACTTGCCATTCGACCCGGTGACCGCGATCACCCGTGGCGTGGCACCGTGATCGTCCCAATCCTCGACGGCGAGTGAACGGAAAAACAACCCGATATCATTGTCGACAGGCACCCCCGCGTCCCAGGCGGCCGCCACCACCGGGTTGGGCACCGGATAAAGATGCGGGATGCCGGGCGAGACGATCAGCCGGGAAATGCCGCGAAACCCGTCGACATGGCCCAGATCGCGGCAGACGAACCCTTCGGCTTCGGCGATGCTGCGGGCCGCGGGATTGTCGTCCCAGCATACCGGCTCCGCCCCGCCCGCCCGCAGCGCGCGCGCCGCCGAAAGACCGGATCTGCCAAGACCCAGAATGGCAATCTCCTGCCCCTCGAAACCATTCACCGGAATCATCTGCCTATCCTTTTTCTACGATAGCCCTTTCCATACCCCGATGACGCGCCCCACACCATGACCGGCAATTACCGACACGCCGCTCCGGCCTTCTTCTTGGCAAAATACTCTCCGGGGGTGCGGGGGTGGAAAACCCCCGCTGGTGCCACCTGAAACAGGCAGCAAATCCGAGAGGTCTCAGCGCACCTTCAGCGTCGCAAGACCCAGCATCGCCAAAATCAGCGAAATGATCCAGAAGCGGATCACGATCTGCGGCTCCGACCAGCCCTTCTTTTCGTAATGGTGGTGGATCGGTGCCATCAGGAAAACCCGCTTGCCGGTGCGCTTGAAATACAGCACCTGGATGATCACGGACAGCGCCTCGACCACGAACAGCCCGCCGACAATCGCCAGCACGATCTCGTGCTTGGTGGCAACCGCGATGGCACCAAGCGCCCCGCCTAGCGCCAGCGATCCGGTATCGCCCATGAACACGGCCGCAGGCGGCGCGTTATACCAAAGGAAGCCCAAACCGCCGCCGATCAGGGCTGCGGAAAAGATCAGGATCTCACCCGTCCCCGGCACATAATGCACGTCCAGATATTCGGTAAAGTCGGTGCGTCCTACCGCATAGGCAATCACCCCCAGCGTGCCGCCCGCGATCATCACCGGCATGATCGCCAGCCCGTCCAGCCCGTCGGTCAGGTTGACCGCATTGGCCGATCCGACAATGACGATCACCGCGAAGGGCACAAACAAATAGCCCAGGTTGATCAGCGTGTCCTTGAACACCGGCAGCGCCAACTGGTTGGTCAGTTCCGCCGGATGGTATTGCGCGGCCCAGAACCCCGCCGCCGCCGCGATCAGAAGTCCCAGAAGCAACCGGACACGTCCGGGCACGCCGGCCACGTTCTGTTTGCTGACCTTGGCGTAATCGTCGGCAAAACCGATAAGGCCGAAAGACACCGTCACGAACAGCACCATCCAGATATAGGGATTGTCCAGCCGCGCCCAGATCAGGGTCGAGGTCAAAAGCGCACCCACAATAAGCAGCCCGCCCATCGTGGGCGTACCCGCCTTGAGGAAATGCCCCTCGGGGCCATCATCCCGGATCGGTTGGCCCTTGCCCTGACGCTTGCGCAGCACGTTGATCAAGGGCACGCCGAAGATGAACCCGAACAGCAGCGCCGTCAGAAAAGCCCCACCGGCCCGGAAGGTGATATAGCGGAACAGGTTGAAAAAGTCGCCGCCATCAGACAGGGCCGTCAGCCAGTAAAGCATCCGTTCAGTTCTCCGTGGTCTCACTGTGGGCTGGGCCTTGGCGCAATTTGCGCAAGCCGTCAACCACGCGCGCCAACCCCATGCTCAGCGACCCCTTCACCAGAACAACGTCTCCGGCGTCCAGATCGTGGCGCAGCCCCTTGGCCATCTCGGCGCTGGTCTCGGTCCAGCGGCCGCGCTTTTCCTGGGGCAGTGCCTCCCACAGGTGGTGCATCAACGGCCCTACGGCATGAACCCGGTCGATCCGGTCCATCGCCGCCAGATCGGCAATCGCCGCATGCAAGGCAGCCTCGTCGTCACCCAGTTCCTTCATATCGCCCAGAAAGGCAATCCGTCGCCCCTGCGCGACACGCCCCAGATCGTGACGCACAGAAGCCGCCGCCAGCACTTCCAGCGCCGCGCCGACCGATGCCGGATTGGCGTTATAGGCATCATCAATCATCTCGAACGCCATTTGCGTATCAACCGCGTCAAGCCTAATGACCTCGCGCGCGCCCCGCCCCTCGACAGGATGCCAGCGGCCCAGAGCCAACATGGCAAGGGCGCGGTCCAGATGCAGCGCACTGACCACCGCGATCACAGCCATCGCGTTCACCGCAAAATGCCGCCCCGGCACCGCAACCTTGTACAAAAGCGGCGTGCGCCAGGCGCGCCCATGCACCACCGTCGCCTGATCGCCGATCTGCACATTGCTCACGCGGTGATGACAGGCCGCGCTTTCGCCAAAGGTGATCACCCGCGCAGCACGCGCCTGCGCGGCCTCGATAAGGATCGCCGAGGTTGCCAGATCGCCGTTGACGATTCCCGTACCACCCGGTTCCAGCCCCTCGAAGATCGCGGCCTTTTCACGCGCAATGCCCTGCACATTCTCGAACGCTGCCAGATGCGCAGGTGCCACGATGGTCACCACGGCGACATGAGGCCTTGCCAGCCGCGCCAGCGGGCCGATCTCACCGGGGTGGTTCATGCCGATCTCGATCACCGCGAAATCGGTGTCTTTCGGCATCCGCGCCAATGTCAGCGGCACGCCCCAATGGTTGTTATAGCTCTTCTCGGCGGCATGGACCTTTCCCTGCCCGCCCAGAACCTTGCGCAGCATCTCCTTGGTGGAGGTCTTGCCGACAGAGCCGGTCACCGCAACGACCTGCGCGTCGGTCCGCGCGCGTGCTGCTCCGCCCAGCCGTTCCAAACCGGTCAACACGTCATCGACGATCAGCAACGGCGCGTCCGCAGGCACATCCTCGGGCACATGATCGACCAGTGCTGCGGCGGCACCGCCTTGCAACGCCTGAGCGACAAATTCATGCCCGTCGCGCGCGGCTTTCAGCGCCACGAACAGATCGCCCCGGACAATCGTGCGCGTGTCGATGGAAACGCCCGTCGCCGCCCAATCGCCGACAGCCCGCCCGCCGGTGGCCGCGGCCGCCTCGGCGGCGGTCCAAAGCGTCATGGCAACCTCCCGTCCAGTGCGGCCACGGCCACGCTGGCCTGTTCAACGTCATCGAAGGGGTAGACAATATCGCCCACAGTCTGGCCGCTTTCGTGCCCCTTGCCGCAGATCAGCAGCGCGTCACCGGGGCCAAGCGCGTCGACACCGCGCAGGATCGCCTCGGCACGGTCGCCCACCTCTGACGCATCGCCCGCGCCTTCCAGCACGGCGGCGCGGATCGCGGCGGGGTCTTCAGAGCGTGGATTGTCGTCGGTCACGATCACCAGATCGGCATGTTCCGCCGCCGCCTGCCCCATCAGCGGACGCTTGGCGCGGTCGCGGTCGCCGCCCGCGCCGATGATCGCCACCAGACGGCCCATCACATGCGGGCGCAGCGCCTGAATGGCGGTGGCAATCGCGTCGGGCGTATGGGCAAAATCGACAAACACCGCAGCGCCGTTTTCGCGCGTCGCGGCCAGTTGCATCCGGCCCCGGACGGTGCGCAATTGCGGCAGCGCGTCGAACACCTGTTCCGGCTCTGCCCCGCAGGCGATGACCAAACCGGCGGCCAGCAACACGTTTTCGCCCTGAAAGCCGCCGATCAGCGGCAGGCGCAATTGTCGGGCGACGCCCTCATGCACGACGCGGATTTCCTGTCCGGTGGCATCGAACCGCTGCGCGCTCAGGCAAATATCGGCCCCTTCGGCATCGCCGACGGTCAGGACATGCTGGCCGCGTGCGCTGGCAATCGCCGCCATGTCCACGCCGCGCGCGTCGTCGATATTGATCACGGCCACACCGTCATCGGGCAGCACACGGGCGAAAAGCCCTGCCTTGGCGTCGAAATATTCCTCGAAACTGGCGTGGTAATCCAGATGATCCTGACTGAAATTGGTGAACCCCGCCGCGCGCAGATGCACGCCATCAAGACGGCGCTGCGCCAGCCCGTGGCTGGACGCTTCCATCGCGGCATGGGTCACCCCCGCCATAGCGGCCTGCGACAAGACCCGGTGCAAGGTGATCGGTTCGGGTGTCGTATGCGCGAGTGGCGCGTCCCAGTCGCCTTCGACGCCCGTCGTGCCGACATTGACCGCGCTATGACCCAACTCCTGCCAGATGTGACGCACAAATGTGGCGACCGAGGTCTTGCCGTTGGTGCCGGTGATGGCCACCATCACCTCTGGCTGCGCGCCGAACCACAACGCGGCCGTATAGGCCAGCGCCTGCCGGGGATCTTCGGCAATCACCAGAGCGGCGTCTGACGCTTCCAATTCGTCTGCGGCAATCCTTGCGCCCTCGGCATCGGTCAGGACAGCGCCCGCGCCCATGCGCAGCGCATATTGGATGAACTCACCCCCATGCACCCGCGTGCCCGGCAAGGCCGCAAACAAATGGCCGTCGCGCACCTCGCGGCTGTCCACGGCCAGGCCCGTCACCCGAGCCTCGCGCCCCCCCCGCGCTGTCAGCCCCAGCTCGCTCAGCGTCTTTGCACCGTTCCCCATACGCGTCTTCCCGTCTTTGACCATTGCCCGCAGGTGCCACCGGCAGCCGCGCATGACAAGGGCAGGCGCTGCGTCAATTGGACGTCAGCGTTATACCAGCAAGCTGTCCCGGCTCAACCTCGGGTGCCATGCCCAGAAGCGGCGCGATCCGACCGATCATCTCGGCCGCGACGGGAACAGCGGTCCACCCGGCGGTGCGGCGCGGCTTGTCGCCAGAGTTCTCGGACGGCTCGTCCAGCGTCACCACCAGCACGTATTTCGGATCATGCGCGGGGAACATCGCGGCGAATGTCGCGATCACCTTGTCCTTGTAATAGCCGCCCCCGCGTTCCTTGGGCTTGTCAGCGGTGCCGGTCTTGCCCGCAACCGCATAGCCCGGAACCTCGCCGAAGCTGGCCGTGCCCTCGGTCACCACCTTGCGCAGCATGGCACGCGAGCGTGCGGAAACCTCGGGGCGCATGATCCGCGGACCAAGCTGCGAGCCGGACTGTTTCAGCAAGGTCGGCGTGATCTGATAGCCGCCATTTGCAATCGCGGCATAGCCCGCCGCCAGATGCAGAGGCGTCGCGGACAGCCCGTGACCGTAAGAAATCGTCATGGTGGACAATTCCGACCATTGCGGCGGCAGCAAAGGCTTGCCGCCTTTCGATTCCACCATTTCCAATCCGGTTGTCTTGAAGAACCCCAGCGCTTCAAGGAACTGCTTCTGACGCTCTACCCCGATCATCTGGGCAATCCGTGCGGTGCCGATATTCGACGACTTCACGATCACCTTGGTGACCGACAACTCTTTGCCGTAATTGTGAAAATCGCGGATTCGGTGCCGACCCCAACGCAGAGGACCACGGATGTCGATCATCGTTTCGGGACTAACGAGGCCCAGTTCCATCGCCTGTGCCGTCGCGAAGATCTTGAAGGTAGAGCCAAGCTCGTACACCCCCTGCACCGCGCGGTTGAACAGCGGGCTGTCGGACGGGTTGCCTTCGGTCGGGGGGCGCGGGCGGTCATTGGGGTCGAAATCCGGCAGGCTGGCAATGGCAATCACCTCGCCGGTATGCACATCCATCAGGACCGAGGCGGCACCCTTGGCATTCATCAGCTTCATGCCGCCGTACAGCACGCGCTCGGTCGCCGCTTGAACGGTCAAATCCAGCGACAGTTCCAGCGGTGCGCCTTCGCGGGCCGGATCACGCAGCACATCGTCAAAATATTTCTCAACCCCGGCAGTGCCGATCACCTCTGCCGAATGCACGCCTTCACGGCCAAATCCAGCGCCCCCCAGAACGTGGCTGGCGATGGACCCGTTGGGAAACAGCCGCATCTCGCGCGGGCCGAACAGCAAGCCCGGCTCGCCAATATCATGCACGGCCTGTTGTTGTTCGGGGCTGATCTTCTTTTTCACCCAGACGAATTTGCGCTTGCCCGAAAAATCCTTGATCAGGCGCTCTTCCTTAAGATCCGGAAAGATCCCGGCCAAAGCCTTGGCGGCGCGTTCCGGTTCAACCATCTGCTGCGGATGCGCATAGAGAGAGTGGGTTTCCATATTGGTCGCAAGAATGCGGCCACGACGGTCCACAATATCGGCGCGCTGCGCGATGATCGACGCGCCCGCGGCCTGTGCGCGTGGCTCGCTCGCCTCGGAGGCCGACAAGACGCCCATGCGGGCACCGATCACCGAAAATGCGCAGAAAAACATCACGCCCAGCACCAACAGCCGCCCCTCGGCGCGGGTGCGGGACCGGTCGCGCATCTGCTCGTGGCGGATGCGCAGGTTTTCGCGTTCAATGGCATCGGGGTTTTCGCCCCGGCTGCGGGCTTCGAGAATACGGGCGAGAGGGCGCAGCGCGGTCCGGTTCATTCGTCCTCTCCCGAGCTGGCCACCGTGATCGCCTGTTCGTCAATCACCGCGGCACGCTGCGGATAGGACACCTGATCGACGCGACCAAACTGATCCGGGCGCAGCGGCAAAAGCCCCAAGCTTTCAAAGTTGACCTCGGCCAGATCGCGCAGCCTGTCGGGACGGTTGAGATAGGCCCATTCGGCCTTCAGCACGGCCAGGCGCGCGCGCGCGGACCCGATCTTGTGTTGCAGGCGTTCGGCATTCGACAGCGCCTCCTGCGTCTTGTAATTCTCGTGATAGGCCCAGAAGGCCAACCCGATCACGGAAAGCGCGGTCAGCACAAAAAACAGGCTACGCATTATCTCGCTCCTTTCAGCAATGGCATGGCAATGGATTTGGCGTCGATCTCGCCCGCAGGTGCGTCCGTCCGCGTGGCCACCCGCAACAAGGCGCTGCGCGCACGCGGATTGACATCCAGCTCTTCGGGATCGGCGCCGATGGCCTTGCGGTTGGCAATCTTGAATTGCGGGTCCGGCGCTTCGACCTCGGGCGCGAAACGGTTGGCATTGCCCAGCGCCCCGCCGCGCGCCTGAAAGAAACGCTTGACCATGCGGTCCTCAATGGAATGAAAGCTGACAACCGCCAGCCAGCCGCCGGGCCTCAGCACCCGTTCCGCCGCCAGCAACCCCTGATACAGCGCGCCATATTCATCATTCACCGCAATCCGCAGCGCCTGAAAGCTGCGTGTGGCGGGATGCGACTGTCCCGGCTTCTGCCGTGGCAGGCAGCCCTCGATGATCCCGGCCAGTTGCAGCGTCCGGGTGATCGGCTCTTTTTCGCGTTCGCGGACAATCGCACGGGCTATGCGACGAGAGGCGCGCTCTTCGCCGTAAGTATACAGAATATCGGCCAGATCGACCTCTTCGGCACTGTTCACCAGATCGGCGGCGCTGTCGCCCGTGACCCCCATCCGCATATCCAGCGGCCCGTCGCGCATGAAGGAAAAGCCACGCTCGGCCAGATCCAGCTGCATCGAGGACACGCCCAGATCCAGCACCACGCCGTCGACGCCCTCGGCATGTTTATCCATATCGGCGAAATTCGCCTCGACCAGCCGCAGCTTGTCGCCGTATTCCGCCGCCCAGTCCCCGGCCATGTCAAAAACCATCGGGTCGCGGTCAATGCCGATGACCTGATCGGCACCAGCCTCCAACAGCCCGCGCGCATAGCCGCCCGCACCGAAGGTGCCGTCAATCCAGATGCCTTCTACAGGCGAAACCGCCCGCAGAAGCGGGCGCAGCAAGACCGGGATATGCGGGGCAGAAGGCGGGGCGGCGGGTGGCATCTTTTACGCGCCTCCTTCATCTTCCAGGAAACTCAGCGGATCGAAATCGTCGGGCAGCTCGTCCAGGAATTCTTCGGTCTTGGCCAGTTCTTCCCGCTCAAAGGTTTCGGGATTCCAGATCTGGAACGTATCGCCCGCGCCAATGAAAAACGCCTGCCCGTCAAGGCCGATCTTCTGGCGCAGCTTGGCAGGCAGGACCAGACGCCCGGTCTCGTCGACATTGGTGGGATGGGACTGGCCCTGGAAAAGCTGTTGCAGAATCCGGCGTTGCCGCGATCCGCGCGGCTTTGCGTCGATCTTGCTGTCCACCTCTTCGATGGCCTCGATCGTGTAGCATTCCAGAAATTTGCGGCGATGGTCGCCATAGACAATCACAAGCTCGGGGTTCAGCCCTTCGGTCCAGTTCGGGTCGCACTCTTCCAGCACACGACGAAAAGAGGCCGGGATGGACACCCTGCCTTTCGCATCTACCTTGAGTTGGCTTTCGCCTCTGAACCTGCGACCCACTGCCCTGCCGCTTCCTTCGATTGCCCCACCCGGTTTTCCCGGCCCCTAAACGCGAAAGGGCGGGCTGATCTGCTGCCACTGATCAACCCGCCACCCTCGTCCCGCTTTGTGCGGATATGTCCAGCTACACGCGCCATCTGGGGGGATGTCTGCTCGCTCGCGCGCCGGATCTTTGGTCACGATGAAAGGCGGAGCCTGTATGAAACCTGCCGTTCTTGTTTTTGTTGGGAGAATGTTTCGGGGTTCTTTGTGTGCCCCTTCGTCCCGTCCCTCATCGTGCTTACAGGGATACTATGGGAATTGATGGCGATCAATAGGAATTTATGGTCCTGAGCCACCGTATCTAGTTTTCCACACCCCTACAAAACAACATATCGTTGCCATCCTGCAAAACTGGACGCGATTTGTAGCGGATGGACAGAAACTACACACCAGATATAGCGCCCAAACCGCGCCGCGTTTTTCCCATGAGTTTGTCGATTTTTTCTCGACTGGTGACCGCTTTCACACAGCGCTGGCCCAGCCATCGCCACGAATCGTGGCTGCATCTGTCGCTTTTGCGCGGAATCCCCCTGTTGGCGGCATGAATTCCCATCCGTCCCATGCAATCCCGTCTGACAGCCTTCTTTCGCCCTTATAATTCCACTCTTGCCTTGAAAATGCCTGCGCAGTAGAGCGTTCGTATCTCGGTTCGGGCTGTCAAACGTCCGACGAAGAGGGAACGCGGTGCGGGGCATGCCCTTATTCCGCGGCTGCCCCCGCAACTGTGAGCGGCGAGCGCGGTCGGATGATGTCACTGTGGTGTGTGCGCACCCACGGGAAGGCCCGGCCAAGCGACGACCCGCAAGCCAGGAGACCTGCCGGGAAGATCACCCTATTCGGGCGCGGGGGGCGCCGGGATAACGGTTCTCCGTTGCGGTGACAGACCTTCACCGTTCGCGGAAGGGCACCCCTTTCCCGAGCCAGACATAAAGCGCCGGTGCCCGGATTGCGCCGCTTCGATCTGGAAAGGATCGTCCATGAAACAAACCCTCGCCCCGGCCTCCCTGCTGGCGATCGGCCTCGCCCTGCCCGCAATGGCGCAGGACTACACCATCCTCGACACGATCACCGTTTATGCCAACCAATCCAGCCTGCCGCTGTCGCGCACAGGCGCTTCCGTGGATGTCATCGACAAGGATGATATTGCCGACACGCCCAGCGCGTCGCTGTCTTCGATCATCTCCGGCACGGCTGGCGTCACCTTTACCCAGCCCGACGGGCCGGGCGGTCTTTCATATAGCGGTGCAAACTACGTCCGCCTGCGCGGGCTTGACCAGAAATACGCCCCGGTTCTGCTGAACGGCATCGACATTTCCGACCCATCCGCCACCCAGACCAGCTTTGACTGGAAGAATACGCTGCTCGGTGGCATCAGCCGGGTCGAGGTCGTCAAAGGCGCGCAATCGGCCTTATACGGGTCCGAGGCCGTGGCAGGCGTCATCGCCATCACCGCCGCCCAAGCCCCCGAAGAACCGGGCCGCGAAGGCTCTGTCGCGATCGAAGCCGGGTCTTACGGAACCGCGCGCGGCACGCTGAGCTACGGTATCGCGACCGACAATGCAGGGTTCGCGGTCACCGCCTCGCGGGTGCGCACCGACGGCATCAGCGCCTACTCCAATGACGATGAGGAAGACGGCTTTGCCGGCGGCCAATACACGTTCGACGCCTATTACCGCGTCACGCCGGATATCAAAGTTGGCCTGACTGGCTTCGCCTTCGATTCCGAGTTTGACTACGACCCCGGTGCCAGCACCGGCGACACGCAACAACGGGGCCTGCGCGCCTATGTCGAGGCCGATACCGGTGCCGTGCATCACGAATTCGACATGTCCCGCTTTACCGTGGATCGCGACACGCCGCTGTCCTTCATTCAGGCTTATGAAGGCGAACGCGACAAGGTCGGCTATAACGGAACCTGGACCGCGACCGACGCCCTGACCGTGTCCTTCGGGGCCGACTGGACCCGCGAAACCGCTGAAAGCTTCACCGATGACGAGGTTGTGGTGCGCGGCCTCTTTGGCGAGGTTCAATACGCGGCGACGCCCGATCTGGATCTGGCCCTGTCCGTTCGCCATGACGACAACCTGCAATTCGGCGGTTTCACCACCGGACGTGCCGCATTGAACTGGCGGCTGCGCGATGACCTTACCATCCGCTCGACGCTGGCCAACGGCTTCCGCGCCCCGTCCCTGAACGAGCTGTTCGGCGGCTTCGGCGCGAACCCGAACCTTGACCCGGAGAAAAGCCGCAGCTTCGATCTGGGGCTGGAAAAGACCTTTGCAAACGGCGCAGAGGTGACGGCGACGCTGTTCTATACCGAGATCGACGATCTCATCCAGTACACCACTGCCTATAATCAGGTTGAAGGCACATCCGTGTCCAAAGGGGTTGAGCTTTCGGGCCTCCTGCCGATTTCTGACCGGGTGACATTGACCGGCGCATTCACCTACACCGATGCGCGCGACTCCGACAACGATCCGCTTCAGCGTGTGCCGCGCTATGCGCTTGACCTTGGCGTTGCCGCGGACATCACCGACCGGATCAGCGCGTCGGCCAGCCTGCAACGTCGCGCTGACTTGCCCGCAACCTTCGGCACGGGTTTCACGCCCGAGGATGTGGCAAATTACACCGTGGTCAACGCGCAGCTGGGCTACGCCTTCGACAATGGCATTGATGCCTATGTCCGCGTCGAAAACCTGTTCGACCGCGAATACGAGCCAATTCCGGGCTACGAGACCTCCGGTCGTGCCGCCTATGTCGGGATCCGTGCGTCCTTCTAGGCTCATATCGTTTGTCGCCGCGCTGGTTCTTTCCGGCGCGGCGGCGCTCGCGGCCCCGCAGCGGGTCGTGTCTCTGAACGTCTGCACCGACCAGATGGCGATGCTGCTTTCCGGTCCCGGCCAATTGATGGCGGTCTCCAAGCTGGCGTCGGACCCGCGCACATCCGCGATGGCCGAACAGGCCGAGGGCTGGCCCGTCACCGATGGCAGCGCCGAGGATGTCTTTCTGCGCGCTCCCGATCTGGTGCTGGCGGGCACCTACACCACCCGCGCCACCGTCGAGATGCTGGAACGGCTGGGCGTGCGCGTGGAACGCTTCGCGCCTGCGAACTCGCTTGCGGATGTGCGCGACAACCTGGCGCGGATGGGGGCGTTGCTGGGACGCGAGGTCGCCGCCACCGCGCTGATCGCGGCTTTTGACGCCCGGCTGGCCGCCCTGACGGAAACCCCCGACACCACCCCGCGCGTTGTCATGTATCAGGCGCTTGGCACCACGACCGGCACTGACACGCTTGCAGGCGATGTGCTGCGCGCCGCGGGCTTTCGCAATATCGCCGCCGAGTTGGGCCTGCCTTTCGGGGGCCGCCTGCATCTGGAAGAACTGCTGCTGGCGCAACCCGATCTGATCCTGATCGGCGCACCCTATGGCGGCCATGCGCGCGCCACCGAATTGCTCGACCACCCCGCCCTTGCCGCCACCGGCGCGCTGCGGCGGATCGACGATGGCGCCAAATGGACCTGCGAGACACATTATATACTGGATGCCGTGGCGCAGATGCGCGCCCTGCGGCTGGATTGGGAGGCCGCGCAATGAGCCCCCGCATCCTCGCCGCCTTGCTCAGCCTGCTTGTGCTGGCGCTGTTCGCCGCCTCGATGTTTCTGGGTCACGCCGCGATTGGCCCGATGGATGCGCTGCGCGCGCTGGCCGGTCAGGGCGAAGAGCTGACCACGTTGATCCTGACGCAGATCCGCCTGCCGCGTGCGCTGCTGGCGGCGATGGTCGGTGCCTCGCTGGGCCTGTCGGGTGCTGCGATGCAGGGCTATCTGCGCAACCCGCTGGCCGAACCCGGACTGATCGGCGTGTCCGGGTCCGCCGCCCTGGGCGCAGTGATCGCGCTGCAAACCGGGCTGGCGGCGGGTTTTGCGCTGGTCTTGCCACTGATGGCCCTTGGCTTTGCCTTCGCTGCGGTCCTGCTGATCCTCGCCCTCGCCGGCCCGCGAGGATCGTCGCTGACGCTGATCCTGGCAGGCATCGCGATCTCGGCACTCGCAGGCGCGTTCACGGCACTGGTGCTGAACCTGTCGCCCAACCCCTATGCCGCGTCGGAAATCATGTTCTGGATGATGGGCTCCGTCGCTGACCGCTCGATGGCGCATGTGGCGCTGGCCGCACCCCTGATGTTGCTGGGCTGGGCCGCGCTGTTCACGCTGGGCCGGGGGCTGGACGCGCTGACACTGGGCGAGGATGCGGCGCAGGCGATGGGCATTCCGCTATCGCGCCTGCGCCTGACCCTTTTGGCGGGCACCGCCGCCGCCGTGGGGGCCGCAACGGCCGTGGCAGGCGCTGTCGGCTTTGTCGGCCTGATCGTGCCGCATATCCTGCGCCCGCTGACCGGCGCGCGCCCGTCAACGCTGCTCTGGGCCTCGGCGCTTGGCGGCGCGGCGATGGTGCTGGCCGCCGACCTTGCCGTACGGCTGATCCTGCCCGATCGCGACCTGAAGCTTGGCGTTGTCATGGCGCTGATCGGCGCGCCGCTCTTCCTGCATCTGATCTACAAGACGCGGAGGGAAATGGCATGACCCTGCTCACGCTTCGTGCCCTGACCGTCCGGCGCGGCGACCGTCCGGTGGTGAATCGCGTGTCCTTCTCGATCGGCCCCGGCGAATGCGTCGGCCTGATCGGCCCGAACGGTGCGGGCAAGACAACGCTGATGCGCGCCGCCCTTGGCCTGTTGGCACACCAAGGCCGCAGCAGCCTTGCCGAGATGCCCGCACGCGACCGTGCCGCCACCGCCGCATGGCTGCCCCAGAAGCGAGAGATCGCTTGGCCCGTCACGGTCGAGGCGCTGGTGGCCCTTGGTCGCCTGCCGCATCTACCACGCGGCACAAGGCTGCGCGACGCCGACCGAACCGCCGTCGAGGCCGCCTTGACCCGCATGGGGCTGACCGCCTTCAGGGACCGGCTGGCGACGGAACTGTCCGGTGGCGAGCAGGCGCGGGTTCTCATCGCCCGCGCGCTGGCGCAGGAAACGCCCCTGCTGATGGCGGACGAACCCTCTGCCGGGCTTGACCCGGCAGCTCAGATCGCCACGCTGCGGGTGTTCAGGCAGCTGACGCGCGAAGGTCGCGCGGTGCTGGCCTCACTCCACGACCTCAACCTCGCAGCGCGCTATTGCACACGGCTGATCTTGCTGGGCGACGGGCTGCTCGTGGCCGACGGCCCCCCCGCCGATGTGCTGACGGCCGAGAATATCGCCCGTGTCTTTCACCTCGAGGCGCGGATGATCAACACCGATCACGGGCCGCTCTTCCAACCGCTGGACGTCCTGCCATGACTGCCCCGAAGGAGCCACTGCGATGCTAGGCCAGATCACCCCCCTCCTGTCGCGCGGCGGTCCCGCGCTTTGGGTCATCGCGGCGCTGTCCGTGGTCACGCTGGCGCTGATCCTGTGGAAGCTGTGGCGCCTGTCGGTGCTGGGCGCATGGCGGCGCGCGCGGGTCGAGTCCGCCCTGACGCTCTGGTCTGACGGTCAGCGCGACGCCGCCCGCGACCACCTGTCCGGCCGCCCCGGCCTGCGCGCCCGCGTGGCCCATGCCGCGATGCGGGCGCTCACAGGCGGCGTGGCCCCCGACCCCGCCCGCGAGGAAACCGCCCGCGTCGCCCGCGCCGCCCTGATCGAGGCGCGCACCGGGCTGCGCGCATTGGAACTGATCGCCACCATCGCGCCGCTCCTTGGCCTGCTCGGCACGGTTCTGGGCATGATCGAGGCGTTTCAGGCCCTGCAAGACACTGGCAGCCGCGCCGATCCCGCAGCCCTGGCAGGCGGCATATGGGAGGCGCTGCTGACCACCGCCGCAGGCATGGCCGTGGCCATCCCCGCAGGCGTTGCCCTGTCATGGTTCGACAGCATCGCCGAACGCCTGTCCCATGATATGGAGGACGCCGCCACCCGCATCTTCACCACCGGACCGCGCACCTGATGTTGTCCCTCGCCGCCCCCCCACGCCGCCGCAAGCCCAGCCTGACACCGATGATCGACGTGGTGTTCCTGCTGCTGGTCTTCTTCATGCTTGCCGCGCGGTTTGGCGGCGAAAACGCGGTGCCGCTGGATGTGGGCGGCGCGGGTGACGGTTGGACCGGCCCGCCACGGCTGGTCGAGATCAATGCCACCGGCCTCAGCCTCAACGGCATTCCGGTGGCGCAGGGCGCGCTGACGGATGCCCTCGCCCCGCTGATGCCCACGCCCGATGCGCCGGTGATCCTGCGTGGCGGCGAGGGCGCATCGGTTCAGGACATGCTGGACCTGATGGACCTGCTGCGCGCCGCTGGTCTGACATCGCTGGTGGTGGCGAAATGAGCAGATCAGACCGCAAAGCCCTGCCATGACCCGCCTTCTGCCCCCCACCCCCCGGCGCGCGACGTGCGAACCGGTCGTGCCGATGATCAACGTAGTGTTCCTGCTGCTGATCTTCTTTCTGATGACCGCCAGCCTGACCCCGCCCGATCCGCTGCCCCTGACCTTGCCGCAAAGCGCCAGTGAAACGGCGGCAGAGCAAGGCAACACGCTCTACCTTGCCAGCGACGGCCGGATCGCCTTTGGCACGTTGCGCGGCGCAGAGGCCGAAACCGCTGCCGCATCGGGTGCGTCGGTACTGCTCCGGGCCGATCGCGACGCACCCGCGCAGGCGCTCGCCGCCTTGCTGACCCGCCTTACCCGGCTTGGCGTCCAGCAGGTTTCCGTCGTCACCGAGGCCGCGCCGTGACCCGGCCCGCCGCTTGCCGCTTCGGCCTTGACCGATGAGGGGCGTGCTGGAAACCGCGGCGGCGCTATCGCTGGCCACCGCACTGCACGCGGCGGGCTTTTTCTGGGTCGGCGACTACCTGTCGCCAGAGCAATCCGCCGCACCGCAGACGGGCGACCAAGGCAGTGACAGCGTGACGCTTGCCGCCCTGCCGCCCAGCATGGCCGGGATGCTGGACCGCTGGGATGCGCCGCCGGAAACCTCGACGCCCATGGACCTGCCCGACGCGCCGGCGGTCGACGCTGCACCGGAGACGCAACCGGCCCTGCCCGCGCCTGCCATGGCACCGCGCCCGGACGCGCCGTATGATCCTGCCGGGGACAAAGCTCCGGTGCTGGACACAAGATCGCCCGCCCCCGCGGCATTGGACAGCGACGCCCCGCCGGGGCTGCGCGCGCCAGCAGCGCCCGCAATTGGCCTGCCGGATCTGCCAGAAGCCGCGCCCCAGGCGCTGCCAAGACCGCCAGCCGCGCCGCGCCCGCCCGAACAACGCGACACCGCGGCCTTGCCACAAGTGGACAGCGCGGCACCCCCTCAACCCCGTGGCCATGCGCCCAGCGTGTCACAGCGTCCGCAAGCGCGCCCGGCCCGCGCCACGCCCCCGACAGAGTCGCAAAAGAGCACGACAAAAGAGTCCCCGCGCAGGCCCGCAAGCTCTGCGCCCCCGCAAGCACCCTCCGCCGGGCGCGCGGCGCAGACCGCCGCCGGTGCAGGCAAAACCGCGCCGCAACAGCAACGCGCCAGCACCGCACAGATTGCCAACGCCAAGGCCCGCTGGGATGCACAGGTCGGCCAGCGCATCGCTCGCGCCCAGCGCTATCCGCGCGGCACCCGCGCCAGCGGAACGGTTGTCGTGAAGATAAAGGTGACGCGGCAAGGCCGGGTCGTGGGTGCCAGCATCGCGCGCGGCTCCGGCGATGACACGCTGGATCAGGCGGCCTTGCGCGCGGTCAATCGCGCCCGCCTGCCCGCCGCCCCGTCAGAGCTGACGGATGCGGCGTATTTCTTCCAGATCCCGTTGGCCTTCCGCCGGTAGCGCCCGGATCAGCAGGCGGCATCCGATTCAGCGGACGGCACCCGGTTCGGCAGGTAGCGCCCGGTCAGGCGATCCCGTCTTTGACCAGACGGTCCGCCAGCTGCGCAAAGGCCTGCGCCACCGGCCCGTCGCCTGCTGCAATCGGCTTGCCCGCGTCGCCCGACAGGCGCGTGTCCAGATCGACGGGCAGCGATCCCAACAGGGGCACGCCCAGCTTTGCCGCCTCTGCCGCGACACCCCCCTGCCCGAACAGATGCGCCTCATGCCCGCAGGAGGGGCAGATATAGGTGGACATGTTCTCGATCATGCCGAGGATCGGCACCTTAAGCGTTTGGAACATATCGATGGCCTTGCGCGCATCCAGCAGCGCCACATCCTGCGGGGTGGAGACGATCAATGCCCCGGTCAGATCGGCCTTCTGGCCCAGCGTCAATTGCACATCCCCGGTGCCGGGGGGCAGATCGACGAGCAGCACGTCCAGTTCGCCCCATTGCACCTGAGTCATCATCTGCTGCATCGCGCCCATCAGCATCGGCCCGCGCCAGACAGCGGCCTTGCCTTCCTCCAGCATGAACCCGATGGACATCAGGGTGACGCCATGCGCGTGCAAGGGAATGATCGTCTTGCCGTCGGGCGAGGCCGGGCGCTTGTTGATCCCCATCATGCGCGGCTGGCTGGGTCCGTATATATCCGCGTCCAGCAGCCCCACGCGCCGACCCGAACGCGCCAGCGCCACGGCAAGGTTGGCCGAGACCGTGGATTTGCCCACACCGCCCTTGCCGGAACCGATGACAAGGATCCGATCCACGCCGGGAGGGTTCATCGGCTGTGATTGCGGCTTGGCATGACCGCCGAATTTCAGACTGGGCGGCGGCGTCTTTTCCGCCGGTCCATGCGCCGTCAGCGCAACACTGGCCGAGGTCACACCCTCGATCCGCGTCACAGCTTCCTCGGCCGCGCGGCGCAAAGGCTCCATGTGACGCGCGACTTCGGGGCTTGGGGCCTCGATGACAAACCGCACGGTGCCACCATCGACACTCAATGCGCGCACCATATCGCTCGAAAAAAGATCGCCGCCATCCGGCAAGGCGAGTCCTGCCAAAACCCGCTCTACTTCATCGCGAATTTCATTCATGCTCAATTCTCCATCATCGTTGCTGCCGAAGGTGGCAGCTTTGCGAGCGAACACAACCCTAACCCGACAACCACAAAAAAATCACAATATTTTATGACGTTACGTCAGCCTCCACTATGCAATTGCTGCATAGCAGCATTGACCATTGGGGTATTGTGCATCTGCAGCATACGCCTATCTTGGTGTCAACGAAACGAACAACAACACACGAAAATGAGCATCACAATGGCATACGCAACGCACACATCAAACACTCAAAGCGCATTCGCTGCACGCGTCGGCGACGCTCTGGACACCATCCGCACCCGGTTCGAACGCCGTCGCGTCTACAAGCGCACATTGACAGAGCTGCAATCGCTGTCGACCCGCGAACTCGAAGATCTGGGCTTGAACCGCAGCTCGCTGAACCGGATCGCCTACCAGGCCGCATACGAGGTCTGAACAAGTTTCAAGGATCGAAAGGCTTTTCCTCCTCCCTGAGCCTTTCGTAACTGGCGACGGTCTCCATCCTCCCGGAGATCGTCGTCCGGAATTCCGGGCCCAAACGGTCCGACACAGTTCGGAAGACGCCTCTCCTCCTCCCTGGCGTCAACCGTAACGAGAGCGGCGGCACTCCTCTCCTCCTCCCTGGAGTGTCGCTGCTCAACCGTATTCGGGCCCAGATGGCCCAGCACAGTTCGGAAGACGCCTCTCCTCCTCCCTGGCGTCAACCGTAACGAGAGCGGCGGCACTCCTCTCCTCCTCCCTGGAGTGTCGCTGCTCAACCGTATTCGGGCCCAGATGGCCCAGCATAGTTCGGAAGACGCCTCTCCTCCTCCCTGGCGTCAACCGTAACGAGAGCGGCGGCACTCCTCTCCTCCTCCCTGGAGTGTCGCTGCTCAACCGTATTCGGGCCCAGATGGCCCAGCATAGTTCGGAAGACGCCTCTCCTCCTCCCTGGCGTCAACCGTAACGAGAGCGGCGGCACTCCTCTCCTCCTCCCTGGAGTGTCGCTGCTCAACCGTATTCGGGCCCAGATGGCCCAGCATAGTTCGGAAGACGCCTCTCCTCCTCCCTGGCGTCAACCGTAACGAGAGCGGCGGCACTCCTCTCCTCCTCCCTGG